>NZ_JADKSC010000003.1:0-640591 GCF_015350855.1 Curtobacterium sp. VKM Ac-2889
AAGCTAAGCCTCTCAGCGCCGATGGTACTGCAAGGGGGACCTTGTGGGAGAGTAGGACGCCGCCGGACTTAACGTAGCAACAACAGGGAACCCCTGACCATTCATGGTCAGGGGTTTTCTGCGTTCACGGGGTTGTTCTGCGTCATCCACAGCGCAGGAAGGACAGGCGGGTGCCGCGGTAGGGTTGGCGGGTCATGACTGCGCCATTCACCACCGCCTCCGGCTCCGACATCCGCGTCCGCTTCTGCCCGAGCCCGACGGGGACCCCGCACGTGGGGCTCATCCGCACCGCCCTCTTCAACTGGGCCTACGCCCGCCACACCGGCGGCAAGCTCGTGTTCCGCATCGAGGACACCGACGCCGCCCGCGACAGCGAGGAATCGTACGCGCAGATCCTCGACGCGCTCCGTTGGCTCCGGCTCGACTGGGACGAAGGCGTCGACGCCGGTGGCGAGCACGGACCGTACCGGCAGTCCGAGCGCACCGCGATCTACGACGACGTGATCGCGGAGCTCAAGGCGTCCGGACACATCTACGAGTCCTTCGTCACGCCGGACGAGATGGAAGCCCGCAACAAGGCAGCCGGTCGTGATCCCAAGCAGGGCTACGACAACCACGAGCGTGACCTGACCGACGCCGAGCGCCAGGCCTTCCGTGACGAGGGCCGCGAGCCGGCGCTCCGTCTGCGTGTGCCGGACCGCGACCTGAGCTTCGACGACCTGGTGCGCGGCGAGATCACGTTCAAGCAGGGCACCTTCCCGGACTTCGTGGTGGTCCGCCCGAACGGCAAGCCGCTCTACACGTTCACCAACCCGGTCGACGACGCCCTGATGGGGATCACCCACGTGCTCCGTGGTGAAGACCTGCTGTCGTCGACCCCGCGACAGATCGCCCTGTACGAGGCGCTGTACGAGATCGGCCTCGCGCCGTCCATCCCGGTGTTCGGACACCTGCCGTACGTGATGGGGGAGGGGAACAAGAAGCTCTCGAAGCGTGACCCCGAGTCGAACCTGTTCCACCACCGCGCCGCCGGCATGATCCCCGAGGGGCTCGTCAACTACCTGGCACTGCTCGGGTGGTCGATCGGCCCCGACCGCGACGTGTTCTCGATCGACGAGATGGTCGCGGCGTTCGACGTCACCGACGTCAACCCGAACCCGGCCCGCTTCGACCACAAGAAGGCCGAGGCGATCAACGGGGACCACATCCGGCTGCTCGCACCGGACGACTTCCGGTCGCGCCTGCTGCCGTACCTGACGGAGTTCGTCAGCGACTCGGCGACCCCGGAGCAGCTCGAGGTCCTGACGAAGGCCGCCCCGCTCGTCCAGGAGCGCATGCAGCTGCTCGGTGAGGCACCGGCGATGCTCGGGTTCTTGTTCACGGCCGACGCCGATCTGGTGGTCGAGGACGACGCGCTGGCATCGCTCAAGGGCGACACGGCGACCGTCCTGACGGCGAGCATCGCGGCGCTCGAGGGGGTGCAGGACTGGACCACCGAGTCGATCGAGGGTGCGCTCCGTGCGACCCTCATCGATGAGCTCGGCCTGAAGCCCCGCGTGGCCTTCGGACCGTTGCGCGTCGCCGTGTCCGGGCGTCGGATCAGCCCGCCGCTGTTCGAGTCGATGGAGATCCTGGGCAAGGAGTCCACCCTGACCCGGCTCCGCGCCCTCGCGGCGCGCTGACCGACCGTGAGCAGCACCGAGCAGGCCGTGCCGTTCGTGCACGACGTGGCGGTCATCGGCGCCGGGCCGGCCGGCCTGAGCGCGGCGCTCAACCTGGTCCGGGCGAAGCGAACCGTGCTGCTCGTCGACGCGAACCGGCCCCGGAACGCCGCCACCCTGCGGTCGCACGGGTTCCTGACACGGGACGGCATCTCGCCGCTCGAGCTCCGGAAGCTCGGCCGGACCGAGGTCGAGGGCTACCCGGAGGCGACGGTCGTGCAGTCCGTCGTCGACCTGGTGTCCCGGGACCCCGACAGGGACGCCTGGCGGGTGCACGGTTCGTGGCGCGGCACCGAGCTCGACGCCCGCGCCCGGACGGTCGTCGTCGCCACCGGGCTGCGTGAGGAGTTCCCGGCACTGCCGATGCTCCGCGCGTTCTACGGTACGGCGGTGCACAGCTGCGTCGAGTGCGATGCGTACGACAAGGCCGGGCAGCCGCTCGCGTTCATCTGCGAGACCGACGACGTGGTCGACCGCGCGCTGCTCATCGCGTCGTGGACGGACGACCTGATCGTCTACACGAACGGCATCGCGCCGATCGATGATGCTGGTCGCGCACGCTTGGCCGCGGCTGGCGTCGTCGTGGACGAGCGAGCCGTCGAGGACCTGGAGGGGGACCGCACCGGGATGACCGGCGTCCGGCTCGCCGACGGCCACGTCGAGCCACGCGCCGGCGGGTTCGTCCGCCCGGTCTGGCACGCGGACCTCGACTGGCTGCACACCAGCACGGGCACCGGCGCCGGCGCCGGCGCCGGCGAGAGCACCAGCGCCAGTACGGGCACCAGGGCCAGCGCCGGTGGGAGCACGACGACGACCGCGGACGCCGACACGCCCGGGTCGCTCGGAGGCCTGCAGCGCGACCCGCAGGGACTCCTGGTGGTCGACCGGGTCGGCCGGACATCGGTCCCGGGGCTCTACGCCGTGGGAGACGTCACGCCGCCCGGCCCGGAACAGCTCATCGTCGCCGCCGGGCACGGCGCCGCGACCGCTGCTGCCGTGCACCGAGACCTGGTTGGTGGTCTCACGGACCTCCGGGATGCTGTACAGTAGTTGATCGTGCCCCGGGTGACCGGGCCAGAAGGCCGACAGGCCTTTTGGGGTATGGTGTAATTGGCAACACAGCGGTTTCTGGTACCGTCGTTCTTGGTTCGAGTCCAGGTACCCCAGCACTCGATGAACAGCCCCCGGGATCTCCCGGGGGCTGTTCTCGTTCCGCGGGGCGGTTGCGCGGAACCGCACGATCCCCGAGCGGTGAGCCACCGCTGCGCGAGAACTGCCCAGGGCGGCGGACACCGATCGGTCCGGATCCGCAGCCTCCGTGGCGGGCGCGGGCCGCGCCTCCAGGCCGGGTTGCGGTTCCCCGCACCCACCCGGCACCTGCTCGCGTGCGCGGGAGCGCGGTCCTACGGTCGGAAGACCGTCGCGGGAGTCGTGGCGGTCCGCTGCCGAGCACCCGAGGTGTCATCGTGACCTCCGCCGACCCGCTGACGACCATCGATCCCTGGCACCACCCAGCCGCCGTCCCCGCAGCGGCCGACCACTCCGTGCTGGACCGCTGGGACCGCGTGGTGGCGCTCCGGGGCGACGCCGCCGCGCTCGCGGGGAACGGCCGTCCGTACACGTACGCCCAGGCGGACCGGGCGTCCCGCGCGCTGGCCGCAGCCCTGACCGTGACGCTCCGGCCCGACGACCACAGCGGCGCCGGCGTGGACGAGACCCCCGGCGGGGCGTCGAAGCCGGTCGGGCTGATGGCGGGACAGTCGACCGAGGCCGTGATCGGGATCCTGGCGCTGGTGCGTGCCGGACGGACCGTGGTGGTGCTCGACGACCACCTGCCCGCCGCACGGCTGGCGCACGTGGCCCGGCTCGCCGGAGTCGACGAGATCGTGGCCGACACCGAACGAGCGGCACCGGCCGCCGGTGTCGTCGCGGAGCGGGACGGCCGGGTGCACGCACTCGGCGAGCTGCTGGACGTGGGCGCACCCGGCGATGCCCCTGCGACGGACACCGCAACCGCACCCGGTGGTGCCCCCACGACGGACACCGCAGGCGCCCCCGGCGGGCGGGACCCCTTCGCGATCGTCTTCACCTCCGGCTCGACCGGCATGCCGAAGGGCGTCGTCCTGACGCACCGGCAGCAGATCGCCAACGCCGAGCAGGACGCCCTCGCCCTGGGCCTCGGCCCCGGCGACCGCCTCGGTGTGGTCCTGCCGCTGTCGTTCGCGGCCGGGCTGCTGTTCTCGTTCGACACACTGCTGTGCGGCGGCACGATCGTGCTGCTCGAGCCGCGTGACCTCGGTGTCGAACGGCTGCTCGGACGGTTCCGGGACGACGGCGTGAACGTGCTCGTCTGCACCCCGCACCTGCTGCGCTCGATCGTCGGGTCGCAGAACGCCCCCGGAGCGCACGGGACCGCAGCCGGGACCGCACCGGTGCTCGGCGGCCTGCGCTTCCTGATGACCACGGGCGAACCCGTCACCGGCGCCGACCTCGCCGCAGCCCGACCGCACCTGGACCCGGACACGCTGCTCCTGAACGCCTTCGGTTCGAGCGAGACGGCATGCGTCGCGTACTGCCCGGTGGCCCCGGGCGAGCCGGTGCCCGAGGGCGTGGTGCCCGCCGGGTGGCCACTGCCCGGCAAGACCGTGCTCGTGCTCCGTGAGGACGGCAGCCGGGCCGACCCGGGGGAGACCGGCGAGCTCGTCGTCGTCTCCGACGCCCTGACCGCGGGCTACTGGGGCGCGCCGGAGAAGACCGCCGAACGGGCCGGTCGCACCGGCGAGGCCGAGTCCGCCGTCGGCATCCCCGTCGGGACCCCGAGCTGGCGGCAGGGCGACCTGGCACGCGTCGACCCCGACGGCCGGCTCGTGCTGCTCGGCCGGTCCGACGACGCCGTGAAGGTCCGCGGCTACCTGGTCGAACCGAGCGAGGTCGAGGCGGCGCTCCGCGCGGTCCCCGAGGTGCACGACGCGGTCGTGACGGCACAGGTCGATCCCGGTTCCGTCACCCGGCTCGTCGCCTACGTGGTCGGTCGCCCGGGGCACCGCACCCCGGCACCGGGTGCGCTCCGACGGGCACTCCGCGACCGGCTGCCCGAGTACATGGTGCCGGCGTCGATCGTGCCGATGACCGAACTGCCGCGGAACGAGCGGGGCAAGGTCGACCGGGCCGGACTCCCCGGGGCGCCGAGCGTCGAGACCGAGATGGTCGAGGGTGAGTACGACCAGTGGGAGCTCGTCGTCGGGCAGATCTGGGCTGAGGTGCTCGGTCTGCGGGGCGTGCACCTGGACGAGGACTTCTCCGCGCTCGGCGGCGACTCGCTGTCCGCCGAGGAGATGCTCGCCGTCGTGCAGGACCGGCTCGGGGTCGACCTGCGCTCGTCCGACGTGCTCGAGCACCCGACGCTCCGCGCCTTCGCCCGCCGTGTGCGGAGCGGGACGAGCGCGCTGCCGAGGCACCCCGACGTCGTGAAGGTGTCCGAGGCGCGCGAGGGCGGCCGTCCGCCGGTGTTCTGCTTCGCGGGTGGCGGTGCCCTGGCGCTGACGTTCCTGCCGCTGTCGCGCCACCTGCCCGAGCACGACGTGTACGCGTTCCAGCAGCACGGGCTCGAACGCCGCGGGGTGCCGGACTGGACCATCGAGCGGAGCGCCCGCCGCTGGGTCGCCCTGATGCGCATCGTCCAGCCCCGGGGACCGTACGTGCTCGTCGGGCACTCGCTCGGCGGACTGGTCGCGCTGGAGATCGCCCGGCTGCTCACCGAGAGCGGCGAGCAGGTCGAGCACCTCGCGCTCCTCGACACGTACCTGCCGCGGACCGGGTCCGACACCGCTCGGCTGCACTTCGGTCGGCTCGGGCCGCGCGAGCACCGCAACCCCACCGTGCGGGCCGTGCGGCAGCGGGTGGACGGGGCACTCCGGCGCGTGCTGCCGTCCGGGACGTCGTGGGGCGACCACGTCGCCAAGCGCCTCCGGGCCTACACGGCCGGCGTCCTGCGTCACGGCGGCCAGCGACACTTCGACGCGTTCTTCGACCAGGCCGAGCTCGTGACCAGACGGCACCACCCGACGCCGTTCCACGGGCGCGCCACCTACGTGCTCGCCGACGCGAACCCCGACGCCGCCGGCTGGTCCGCGCTGCTGCGCGGGGAGACCGAGACGGTACGGATCGCCGCCGAGCACAGCTCGCTGCTGCGGGAACCGCACGTCGCCGACCTCGCGACGGCGCTGCGGGCCGCGTTCGCGACGGAGCACGCACCCCGGAGCTGAGCGGCCGCGCACCGGGTGCGGTGGTCGCGACCAGGAAGCGGACGGGAGGCGCGGGGCCGGCCGGCACCGCGCCTCCCGTCCGCTCGTGGCTCGTCCACCACCCGTCGGCCGCCGCGCCCGGCGGCCCACCTGCGCGAGCGTTGCGGGTTTCCGTATCCGCACCCGGGTGTCCGCAAGGGACCGCAGCGTGCATTGACCCTCCCGCCGGCCACGGCGATGGTTGGAACCGCGGGGGAGAGTACCCACTCACCCGCGGCAAGCCGGCGGCGTCGTACCCGCGTCCCGCTGCTCGACCGACGACGATCACCGTCGTCGAGGCGTCATCCGAGGACGCACCGCTCGTCTCGACGAGCCACCACCCGACAGCAACCCTGACCCGACAGGACCGCGCCATGCCCGTACGTACCGTCCGCCCTGCAGATCCGAGGGTCTCCGTCGTCATCCCGGCGCGGAACGAGGCCCGCAACCTCGAGATCATCCTCCCGAAGCTCCCGCCCGTGTACGAGGTGATCCTGGTCGACGGCAACTCCGTCGACGACACGATCGCCACGGCCCAGCGGGTCATGCCCGGCATCCGCGTCGTGCACCAGACGCGCAAGGGCAAGGGCAACGCCCTGGCGTGCGGGTTCGAGGCCGTCACCGGCGACGTCGTCGTGATGTTCGACGCCGACTGCTCCGCGGACCCCGACGAGATCCCTCGGTTCGTCCAGGCACTCGTCGAGGGCGCCGACGTCGCGAAGGGCACCCGGTACTCGCTCGGCGGTGGCAGCGACGACATCACGATCGTCCGCAACATGGGCAACCGCGGCCTGAACCTGCTCTGCAACGTCATCCTCGGCACCCGCTACAGCGACCTCTGCTACGGCTACAACGCCTTCTGGGCCGACGTGCTGCCGGAGATCGGTCTGCTGTCGTCCGAGCTGCCGAAGCCGGCCGACGGCTCGATGCTGTGGGGCGACGGGTTCGAGATCGAGACCGTCCTCACCTGCCGCTGGTCGGCCGCCGAACTCGCGATCACCGAGGTGCCGAGCCACGAGAAGCTCCGCGTGCACGGTTCCAGCAACCTGAACGCCGTGACCGACGGCATCCGCGTGCTGAAGTCGATCATGCACGAGCGCCGTCGCGCCGCCATCGGCCGTGCCGAGGTCCGCCGGGCGGCGATGAGCGTCGTGCCGCCGGCCCAGCAGCTCGTTGCCGGGCACGCTCCGGTGCACGCCGCCGGGCACGCTCCGGTGCACGTCGCCGGGCACGCTCCGGTCGGCACCCCCGTCGCCGCGACCGCCGGCATCCTCGAAGAGGACGTCGCGTGACGAGCGTCGCGGTCGTCATCTGCGCCTACACCCAGCAGCGCTGGGGCGACCTGCAGGACAGCGTCGAGTCGGCCAGGCGTCAGCCCGAGGCGCCCGAGGTCGTCGTCGTGATCGACCACGAGCCCGAGCTCCTGCTGCGCGCCGCGGCCCGCTGGCCCGGACTCCGCATCGTCCCGAACACCGAGGACCGCGGGCTGTCCGGTGCCCGGAACACGGGCGTCGCCCTGACGGACGCCGACGTCGTCGCGTTCCTGGACGACGACGCCACGGCGGACCCGGACTGGCTCGGGCACATGCTCACCGCGCTCGAGGACCCCGAGGTCGTCGGCGTCGGGGGCCGCGCCACCCCGTCCTGGCCGACCGCCACCGGCGCCGGCCCGTACGCCGACGAGCTGCTCTGGATCGTCGGCTGCTCGTACCGCGGCCTGCCGGAGACCCCCGGCGACGTCCGCAACGTGATCGGCTCGAGCATGGCCTTCCGCCGCGACGCGATCCTGCTCGCGGGCGGGTTCCGCTCCGGCATCGGTCGGGTCGGCAACCAGCCGCTCGGGTGCGAGGAGACCGAGCTCTGCATCCGCATCGCCCAGGCCCGTCCGGGTGCGCGGATCCGCCACGAACCGCGGTCGAACGTGTCGCACCGGGTCTCACCGGACCGTGTCACCATGCGGTACCTGCGTCGTCGCAGCTACTACGAGGGCATCTCGAAGGCCGTCCTGAGCCGCCGGGTCGGCACGGGGGACTCGCTCGCCAGCGAGTCGACCTACCTGACCCGTGTGATCCCGGGCGCCGTGCTGCGGGAACTCCGCCACGTCGGTCGTGGCGGAGGCCTGCGGGCGTACGCCATCGCGCTCTCCGTCGTCTCGACGGTCGCGGGCTACGCCGTCGGCCGGGTCCTCGGCACCCTCGTCGTGCGGACCCCGCCGGCACCCGCCCCGCTCCCGCAGACGGTGGGGACGCCGTGACCCGCGCGACCCTGGCGATGGTCCTCTCGCCGATCGTGAGCGGACCGCTCGTCCCCACGTGGGACGGCGCGCTCTGGATCGGCGAGGTGGACCGGGCCGACGTGCACGCGTCGAGCCACCGGGACGTCATCGCCCTGCAGGGATCGGCCGGGTACGGGCGTGCCCGGCTGCTCGTCCGCGACCGCGGTGAGCCGCTCGGCTTCGTCGAGACCGAGATCACCGAACGCCGTCGCATCGGCGGCACGATCGACGTCCGCGCGCTGCAGCGCGCGATCCGGCCCATGCCGGCCCCCGAGCGTCGGCCGGCAGCAGGTCTGGTGCTGCCGTCCGTCACCGTGGTGCTCTGCACGGACGGCGCCGCCGGCACGACCATGCGCTCGGTGCTGGCGAACCGGTACCCCGACTTCGACGTCGTGGTCGTCTCCCGCGGTGCCGACGACGAGGGCGTGGCGACGGTCGACATCGGCGGACGCCGGGTCACCACCATCGCCGCGCCGGGTGACGGGCTCGCCGCCGCGCGGAACGCCGGTCTGCTCGCCGCCTCGGGCGAGGTCGTCGCGTTCGTCGACGAAGGCGCCGTCGTCGACGGTGACTGGGTCGACGCCGTCGCCCGTGCCTTCGCGGCCGCTGACGACGTGGACTGCGTCACCGGTCTCGTGCCGAGTGCGGAACTCCGCACCCCGGCACAGCGCTGGCACGACGCCCACACCCCGGGGGCGCGCACCGTCCGTCGTCGGGTGTTCCGGCTCGACGACGCGGTGGACGACCTGCCGCTGCACCCCTTCGCCGCCGCCGCGTACGGCACCGGCGCGAACCTCGCCGTCCGCCGTGCGGCCGCGCTCCGGATAGGTGGGTTCGACACCGCCTTCGGTCCCGGCACCAGCGTCGGTGGCGGCGACGACCTCGACCTCTTCACACGACTGCTGTTCGCCGGATCCGCGATCGCCGTCGAACCGGCCGCCATCGCGTGGCAGCGATCGGCGGACGACGTCGCGTCGCTCCGCGCGGCCGCCGCTGCCCACGGCCACGGACTCGGAGCCTGGATGACCAAGAACGCCTTCGACCGCGACACCTTCACCGCTTCGGTGGACGCGGCCCCCGAGGCGATCAACGCCTTCGCCCGGCTCGGTCTCGAACAGGGCGACCGTGCGTCGGACGTCGCCGGGGACACCCGCACGGACCGGGCCCGCGCGACGGACCCGGTCGACGCGGAGTTCGCCGCGACCGAACGGCGGCTGCGGGGCGTCGAACGACGGTCGGTGCTCACCGCACCCGTCCTGGCGCTCGTCGAACGCCTGCGGGGTGGCGGCACCATCGACCGCACCGCACGCGGTCGTCACGAGCTCCGGCACGGCCTGGCCGGTACCCGCTCGGGCCGCCCGGTGGTGGCGGACGCCATGGGGCCGCTCACCCGCCTGAGCGCCGCGGGGCTCGTCACCGCGACGCTGCTCGTCGCGGTCGTCGGCGCCGTCGGTGACCTGCCGGTGCTGCGGGGGAGCGCGATCGGCGTCTTCCTGTTCGCGCTGCTCGGTGTCGCACCGCTCCTGCTCGTCCGTCCGATGCCGCTCGCCCGGTTCAGCGTCTTCGCCGTCACGGCGTCGCTGGTCGGCACGATCGCGATCGGCTACACGATGGCGACGTTCCGGATCTGGGAACCGACGGTGCCGTTCGTCGGGGTCGTCGTGCTCACCGCCCTCGCCCTGGCGATCGCGGTGCCGCGGGACCTCGCCGAACTCCGGCGCGCCCGCCTGCTGCCCACCGACGGTGCCGCACCGGCGCGCCGGTGGTCACCGACGCACACCGTGACCGCCGCTTCCGTGGCCGGTCTGCTCGTCATCGTCGTCGCCGCGCTGACCCACGTCGGCGATCCGGTGCCCGACGGCCTGTTCGGATCGCTGGGCCCCGGCCTGGTGATCGGCCTCGCGATCGTCGTCGCGGCCGCCGTCGTCGCCGTGGTGCGCGGCCGCGGACTCGCGGTCCCCGTCGTGGTGCTCGGTGGGAGCATCCAGCTCGCCCAGGCGATCACCTACGGCATGCCGACCGTGATGGCGGCCGCCCGGCACATCGGGGTCCTGGAGTACATCCGACGCTGGGGCGGGACGAACCCCACGGCCGACATCTTCCAGACGTGGTCCGGCCTGTTCGCTGGTGGCGCCTGGGTCGCGGACGTCGGCGGCATCGACAACGCCATGACCATCGCCGCGTGGGTCCCCGTCCTGCTCGCCTTCAGCACGACGATCGCGGTCGGTGTCCTGGCCGCCAACTGGCTGCCGGGCAACCGTCGTCCGTGGATCGCCGCGTTCCTGACGGCGATGACCGGTTCGCTCAACACGACGTACTTCTCGCCCCAGTCCGTCGGCATCCTGATGTCCCTGGTGATCCTGGTGCTCGCCGTCGGCCCGCTGCGCCGGACCGCCGTGACCACCGACGACGGCCTGCGGACCACCGTGCTCCGTCCACGCCGTGTCGGCCTGTCCCGGATCATCGCGATCACGGCGATCGGCATGTTGCTCGTCGTGACCCACCAGATCTCGCCCTACCTGACGGTCGCGGCGCTCGTGACCCTCGTCGTGTTCCGGTTGCTCCGCCCCTGGTGGCTGCCCGTCGTCGTGCTCGTGCCGGCGATCGGGTTCGCGATGCTGAACGGCGACGTGCTCGGCAAGTTCCTGTCCCTGGCGGCGGTCGGCAAGGTGCTCGACAACGTGCAGCCGCCGTCGCACGACATGACGGTGCTGCCGAAACCGCTCGTCACCCGGCTCGCGTTCGACGTGCCGGCCGTGGCACTCATCGTGCTCGGCCTCGTGGCGGTGCTCACCGTGCTCATGCGTCGTGACCGCGTGCACTGGGGCCTGCTCACCGCCGCCGCGAGCCCGATCTCGTTGCTCGTCGCGACGAACTACGGCCAGGAGGGCATCTTCCGGGTCGTGCTGTTCGCGACACCATGGATCGCGATCCTGGCGGCCGGCCTGCCCAGGCCGAGCGGCCGCTTCGCGTGGGCCGGTGAGCTGCTCGAGCGCACCTTCCGACCGACGGCGGTCACGGCCGTCTTCGCCGCCGCCGCCGTGGCCGCGATGGTCGCCGTCGGCGCCTTCGGCCAGACCGCCCTCGACTGGAACCGCGTGCCCCCGCGCAGCCAGTCCGCCGCGACGCAGTTCTACGACGCCACCGCCCCGAAGGGTTCCGTCATGCTGCTGACCGGTTCGGCGAACGCCGTCCCCAGCAACACCGGGTCGCGCTACTTCGACGTGGGCTGGTTGTCCCGCGAGGTGCTCGGCGACTACCCGGGACCCCGGGGCTACGACGCCGTCGACGACGTCTCCGAGATGACCCGTTCGCTGGTGCTCGAGTGGCCGGCCACGCAGTACTACGCCATGGTCGCGGAGCCGTTCGGCGCGTACGACGAGCGCTACGGGTACCAGACCGAGGTCGACTACCAGCGGGTCCGGGCAGCCATGGCCGACTCGCCGTACTGGAAGCGTGTGTGGGGCTCCGGCACCACGACGGTCTACCGGATCACCCAGGCGGGCCTCGCGCATGCCGCGGACTGACCGTCGGCGGACCGGGCGGGCGTGGCGCATCGGTGCCGCGTCCGCCGCGGCGGTCCTCGCGCTGGTGGCGCTCGCCGCCCCGGCCCTCGACGCGACGCGTGCTGCGGCCTCGGCATCGACGCCGACCAGCCGTTCCGAGGGCGGTGGTCCGGCGGTGCCCGGCCCGGCCGGTGTCGACTGCAGCGCCGGTCGTGTCCTCACCCTGGTGGCGCACGCCGACGACGACCTGCTGTTCTCCGGCACCGAACTCCGTGCGGACGTCGACGCGGGCAAGTGCGTCCGCTCCGTGGTCGTCACCGCTGGCGACGCCGGCAAGCCCGCCTGGTACTGGCAGGCGCGTCAGGACGGGCTGATGGCGTCCTACGCCGAGATCGCCGGCGTCGACCCGGTCTGGACGACCGGACAGGCCACCGTCGCGGGACGCACACTGCACACCGAGACCCTGGCCACCGACCCGGCGCTCAGCCTGGTGTTCCTCCAGCTGCCGGACGGCGACGTCGACGGTTCGGGCTTCGCGGCCGACGACGACGAGAGCCTCGAGAAGCTGTACCAGGGCCACATCCCGACGATCCACACCGTCGCTGACGCGTCGCAGCCGGCGTCGTACTCCCTCGCCGACCTGCGCGCGACCGTCGGCGGACTGTTCACCGACTACGCGCCCACCGAGGTCCACACCCTCGACCACGGCGGGTCCTACGGTGACGGCGACCACAGTGACCACCACACCGTCGCCTACCTGGCCGCCGAGGCCCAGGCCGCGTCGGCGACGTCCCACACCTTCACGGGGTACCTCGGCTACCCGATCGCGGACCGACCCTCGAACCTGACGGCGGCACAGACCGCGGCCAAGTCGGCGGCGTTCTTCGCCTACGCGGCGCACGACGGGGAGACCTGCGCGTCGACCTCGGCGTGCGCGTCCCGCCCCGAGGGCTCCTGGCTGAGCCGGCAGTACACCGTCGGGTCGTCCACCGAACCGCCGACGGACCCGCTGCCCGAGCACGGCACCGACGTCACCTCCGGCGCATCGGTCACGGCGAGCGCCGAGAACCCGGCCGACGGCCAGACCGCCGCCAAGGCCGTCGACGGCGTCGTCAGCGGCTACCCGGACGCCCCGACGGCCGAGTGGGCTGCCCCGTGGGGCGGCGTCGGGACGTGGATCCAGCTCGACTGGGCCGCGGGTACCACGTTGCACGAGGTCGACCTCGCCGACCGGCCGAACGGGGACGACCGGGTCACCGGCGGCACGCTGACCTTCTCGGACGGCTCGAGCGTGGCCGTCCCGGCGCTCGACGACGGCGGTGCCGTGCAGCGCGTGGCGTTCGCTGCGCGCCACGTCACGTGGGTCCGGTTCACCGTCGGCTCGGTGAGCCGGACGACACGGAACGTCGGTCTGGCCGAGATCCGGGCGTTCGCCCCGGAGCCGCCGCCGACGCCGACGCCGACGCCGACGCCGACCCCGACCCCGACGCCGACCCCGGATCCGACGCCGACGGCATCCGACGTCACCGCCTCGGCCGTGCCGACGGCCGCGTGGGACGACGCGTCCACCGGGCAGACGGTCGACAAGGCGGTCGACGGGGTCGTCTCGGGCTACCCCGCCGACACCACCGCCGAGTGGGTCGCCCCGTGGGGGCGGACCGGCGTCTGGATCCAGCTCGACTGGGCCGCCTCGCAGCGCCTCGGCCGGATCGTGCTGCACGACCGTCCGAACAGCGCCGACCAGGTCACCAGCGGGATCCTGACGTTCTCGGACGGCAGTCAGGTCGCGGTCGGTTCCCTGCCGGACGGCGGCGACGCCCTGACCGTCGACTTCACCCCGCGCAGCGTCTCGTGGGTGCGCTTCACGGTGACGGGCGTCTCGGACAGCACCGGCAACGTCGGACTCTCCGAGCTCCGCGCCTGGACGACCGGATGACCGACGACCAGGGGGACCGCCAGGAGGCCCGCCCCACGTGGTCGGAACACGTCGCCGACGACGCGGCGTCGGCCAACGGCGCGGCACCGGCACACGGACGCGGCCTGTCCCGGCACCGCCCGCCGCGCCGCCGCGCACGACGCGCCGCCTTCGCCGCCGGTGCGCTCCTGGCCGCCGCCGGCATCGTCGCCGGCACCGCGACCGCCACCACCACCGCGAACGGGGACGACGTGACCCTCGACGATCCCAGTGGCGTCTCGATGCCCTCCGACCAGCCGGCCGGGTGGACCCGGGTGTTCGGCGAGGACTTCGCCGACACCGCCACGAACCGCACCTTCGAGTCGCGGTACGCCGAGCGCTTCGTCGCGTACCACGGCTTCGCGGACACCGCGGGGACCGGGCGGTACCAGGCGTCGACGCTGTCCACGCACGACGGCCTGCTCGACGTGCGACTCCGGACCACCAGCGCCGGTGTCCCGCTCGCCGGCGGTGTGGTGCCGCTCGTCGACGGGCACTGGGGCGGACAGACCTCCGGCCGCTACAGCATCCGGATGAAGAGCGACGAGGTCGACGGGTACGGCGTCGCCGTCCTGCTGTGGAGCGATCAGAACCTGTGGTCGGACGGTGAGATCGACTTCCCGGAGGGGGCACTCGGTGCGCCGGCCTGGCTCAACGTGCACTGCCTGTCCGATCCGGCCGAGAAGTGCGTCCACGAGCAGACCTCGGCCTCGCTGGCCGACTGGCACACCTACACGATCGAGTGGACGCCCGAGCGGATGTCGTTCCTGGTCGACGACGAGGTCGTCGGCACCACGACGGAGAACATCCCGACGGCACCGATGCACCTGGTCGTCCAGGCGGGCTCGAACGGTGGGGACCCGCCCGCCGACGCCGAGGGCTCGCTGCTCATCGACTGGCTGACCATCGACGTGCCGTCTGCCGGGGCCGCGCCCGCGGCGACGCTGCCGTCCGACGCCCCGACCGACTGAGCTGCTCCGGACCCCGCACCGAGACCGGGGCGTGGTCGACGCTCAGTGCTCCGCGTGGTCGCGGAGTGCCTGCAGCAGCGCCGCGACGTGACGGTCACGGCCGTGGTGGTCCCGTACCCAGGCTCGGCAGCGGTCCGCCAGGCCTGGCTCGGTGCCGCTCGCGTGCAGTGCCTCGATCAGCGTGTCGGCGAGCGCGTCGGTGTCGGTCGGTTCGACGGTGAACCGGGCCCACTCGCCGCGCAGGATCTCGGCGGTGCCGCCCGATGCGGCCGCGACGACGGGGCGGCCGGTCGACATCGCCTCGACGACGACGCGGCCGTAGCCCTCCGGTTCGATGGAGGGCGCCACCACGACGTCGGCGGCGTGCAGCACGGGGACGACGTCGTCGCGCTCCGGCACCACGATGACGGACCCCGGTGGCAGCGCCGCGATCGCGCGGCGCACCGCGGGGGCGTCGGCGGCGGAGAGCGCTCCGGCGAGGACGAGCACCGGGGCCGGGGCGGGCGGTGTGCCGTGCCCGACGAGGACGCGGGTCGACGCGTGGACGCGCCCCCAGGCCTCCAGGAGGGCGAGCACGCCCTTCGAACGCGTGAGGCGACCGTAGTGGAGCACCACGGGGCGGTCGTCGTCGATGCCGAGCGCCGCACGGGCGCGGCGGGTGCTGGCGGGCGTGGCCAGCGGGAAGGCCGAGGTGTCGACGCCGTTCGGCACCGCGTCGATGCGGTCGGCCGGTGCCCCGGCTGCCGTCCAGGCCCGCGCCATCGCGGTGGAGACCGCGAAGAACCGCGTCCGGCCCCCCGCGAACGGCCCGAGGCGGCGGTAGTTCGGGGCGTGGTGCAGGTGCACCGCGAGGGGGACGCCGGACACGAACGACACGACGCGGCCCCACGGCAGGAACTCCGGCCGGTTCAGCCAGAGGACGTCGGGGCGGGACCGGCGGAGGCGGAGGCCCTCGCCGACGAAGCGCAGCAGGTCCCGCGGTGCGGTCCGCACCGAGAAGGAGTAGTCCCGTGCTGGGCGGAGCCGGACACCGAGACGGTCGAAGGGCGCACGGCCGTCGTCCGGGCGACCGGTCGGCGCAGGGCGGTGCCAGACCTCGACGTCGTGCCCAGCGGACACGAGCTCGCCGACGTCCTCGAGGACGCAGCGCTCGACGCCGCCGGTGATGGTGAGCCCGTTCGTGGCGACGACGACACGGAGTGTGCGGTGGGCGGTGGGACTGGTCATGCCGAGCCTCCGCGGGCGAGTTGCAGTCGACGGAAGAACCAGGGCATGCAGGCGACGACACCGACGACCCTGACGATGTTCCAGGTGAGGTCCTGCGGTGCCAGCAGCGACGCCGCGGCGAGCACCAGGGCGATGCCGACGGCCAGCAGCACCCCGCGTCCGGGCCCCCGCCACTCGCGGCGGTCCGGGAGCGCCGCCTGCTGCAGGACGGCGAGGATCCCGTAGGCGATCACGGTCGCGATGCCGGCGCCGACGATGCCGGTCAGCGGCACGAGCACCAGGTTTGCGGCGATGTTGACGACACCGGCGACCGCACCGATCACTCCCACGGTCACGCCGCGGCGCTCCACCAGCAGCAGTCGGCCGGTGGCGCCGCTCGCGACCACGGGGAACGCGGTCAGGGCGACCACGAACACGACGACGGTGAGCGACTCGACGCGGTACGAGGCCGGCGCGAGGATCGGCAGGGCCACGGGCGACACGAGCGTCACGGCGAGGAGCACGGGGGCGAGGAGCACGTAGAGCTCGTCGCGGGCGTGCATCGCGAGCCGACGACGGGCGACGGCGTCGCGGAGGGCGGCGAAGTGCGGCGCCCACGCCTGGTTCGTGAAGGTCAGCAGCAGGATGACCGCGGACCCGACGACGTAGGCGATCTGGTAGCGGGCGACCTCGTCGGCACCGAGCAGGCGCTGCACGACGAGCCGGTCGCCGGCGTTCAGGACGAAGTACGACAGGCTGCCGAGCGCGATCGGGACGCCCAGCCGGAAGGCGCGAGCGGTGGTGCGGTGGTCGAACAGGCCACGGAACCGGGGCCTGGTCGCGACGATGCCGATGACCATCGCGACGCCCTGGGCGACGACGCCGCCCCAGGCGTAAGTGGTGGCGTCGGCGTGCACGGCGGCCAGCAGCCCGAGGCCGATGACCGACCCGCCGACCGACGACAGCAGGCTCGTCACCGCGAAGACCCGGATGCGGTCCTGTGCCACCAGCAGGGCGAGGGAGAGCTGCACGATCGCGGCGGGCCCGGTCCACAGGACGGCCACCAGGAGCAGCGGGTGCTGGTCGACGAAGCCCGCGGCGTCCCCCCACAGCGGGATCGAGACGAGTGCGAACACCGTGACGGTGACGGCGGTGACCATGCCGACGAACAGCAGGCCGCGCGCCCGTCGGTCGTCGCCGTCCTCGGCCCGCTGCAGCACCGCCGCCTGGTCGATGCCGCACACCGCGACGACCACGAGCGCCTGGTAGAGCGCGATCGCCGAGGCCAGCACACCGAACTCGGCCGGTGGCATCAGGTGCGCCAGCACGGGCGAGATGAGCGAACTCACGACGAGCTGCATCGACCACACCACGACGTAGAGCAGGCCGCGTCCGAACAGCACCGACGAGCCGCGGGCCACCGCCGTCGAACCGGTGTCCGTGGAGAGCGCTCCGGGCGAGGCGGGCTGCTCGACGGCGGCCTCGGCTGCACGGGCCTCGCGTCGGGTCTGGGGGACGGTCACCGCGACACCACCGCCGGTTCGTCGTCGCGTCGGGCACCGGTGCGCAGCCCGAACGCGGCGTCGACGACGTCGAGCAGGTCGCCGCTGCGTTCCGTCGAGAACTTGCGGGCGAACAGGAACGGGGCGGACTGGTCGGCCGAGGCACGGCGTTCCAGCACCCGTCCGGCGTCCTCGATCCCGAGCCACGGCGGGCTCTTCTGCTTCGTGCCGTCCCACCCGATCCACCACAGCGGGTGCGCGACGTGGGCGTCGGCGAAGTCGGGGGTGAACGCCGGGGTCAGCAACACCGACGGCACGAAGGTCTCGTCACCGATCCACACACGCTCCCAGAAGGTCACCAGGTCCGGCCGGCCGTCGACCACGTCGACGACGCCCTGCGCATGGTGCCGCGCCAGGACCTTGAGCTGCGAGCCACCGCCGAACACGACGCCGCGCGGCGCCCTGCGGGGGATCGGCAGGCGCAGCATGTGCTTCCGCCACGCCCAGTGCCGGAAACGCACGCGGGAACGGCCACCGTCACGACCCCACGCGGGGTGCGGGAGCGGCTGCACGTCGACGAACGACCGACCGGGGTTCGCCGTCATGACCGCGGCGATCTCCGCGGCACCGGCCAACGGGTAGTCGCTGCCGGTCAGCACGGCCACGTGCGTCGCGTCGGTCTCCGCGAGGGCAGCACGGTAGCCAGCGACCTCGGCCGCGACGTTCTCCCACTTCGCCCAGCCGGTGCGCATCCGGGGCAGCACACGGACCCGCTCGGGCAGGTCGGCCGTCATCGCTGCGAACGCGTCGTCGTCGGTGCTCGCGTCGCAGTGCAGGAACACCGGGAACGGGTCGAGCGCCGCCACGAGACGACGGACGTGCGTCGGGTCCTCGTGGGCGAGGACGATGCACGCGAGCGGCGTGGGGGAGATGGCCATGTCCGCGACGCTAAGCGGGCCCGGGAACCCCGACAAGGCCGGTCAGGGGCGGGTGCGGGGGAACGGCGGTTTCCCGCAGACCGGCCGCTCGGACCGATCGGACGCGGGGCCGGTCAGCGGTTGCGGCGGAACTTCGGGCAGTCGCAGAGGGCGCAGTCGGTGCCGGGACGGTAGTGCTCGTGCGCCCCTTCGGCGTGCCCGCAGCTCGAGCAGCCGGACCCGGTCGCGTCGTCGTCGGCCACGAGCGTGAGGAGACCCCCCGAGGTCTCGGGCACCAGGTGCAACTGCGGCCGCGGACGCCTGGTCGGGCCGGGCCGGGCCGTCGTGCGAGCCTGGGGCATGCGTCCTCCTCGTGCTCGGCGGGCAGCCGGTGCGCACCGGGGCGATCGCCCGGCGTGTTCGCCACTCTACTGGCGGCAAACCGCAGGCTCCCCGCATCCTCCGAGCAACGCCGTTGACCCCCTGTCGTCGGCCGGTGACCATGGCCAGGTCCACCCGATGAGAGCGGCCCGACGGGACGAGCATGACCGACCACACCACCACCGCGGCCCGAGCCCTGACACTCGAGCCCGCGATGCCCTCGACCCACGCCCCCACCTGGGCCGGAGCCGCCTGGGTCGGTGCCGTCGACCGGTCCGCCGCGCTCGCCGCGGACACCGTCCAGCTGGCCGGCGCCACCGGCTTCCGCCGGGCACGCCTGATGGTCCGCGACGGCGACGACGTCGCCGGGTTCGTGGACGTGCGCGTCGACGAGGGCGGGGCGGTGGACCCGGCCGAGCTCGGACCCGTCCTGCGCCGACTGCCGGCACCGGGCCCCGCGGTCGACGCGCCCGCATCCGGCGCACGCGTCTCGGTCGTCATCGGCACGCGCGAACGCGCCGCGTCACTCGACCGCGCCGTCCGGTCCGTCCTGGCGTCGGCGTACGACGACTTCGAGGTGTTCGTCGTCGACAACGCGCCGGTCACGACCGGGACGCGCGACGTCGTCGCCGCGCTCGGTGACCCGCGGGTGCACTACGTCCTCGAGCCCCGCGCCGGAGTCTCGCGTGCCCGCAACGCCGGCCTCGCGCTCGCGTCCGGCACGGTCGTCGCCTTCATCGACGACGACGTCGTCGCCGACCCGCGCTGGATGGCCGCCATCGCCGCCGCCTACGAGCGGGACAGCGACGTCTGGTGCGTCACCGGACTGGTACCGAGCGGCGAGCTCCGCACCCCCACGCAGCGCTACTTCGACGAGCGGGTCACCTGGGCCCGGAACCTCGAGCGCCGGGTCCTCCGCACGGCGAGCCCTCCGGTCGACGAACCCCTGTTCCCGTTCACCGTCGGGGCCTTCGGCACGGGGGCCAACATGTCCGTGCGCCGCGACGCGGTCCGCCAGCTCGGCGGCTTCGACGTCGCCCTCGGCCCCGGCACCCGGGCCCGGGCCGGCGAGGACCCCGACCTGTTCACCCGGGTCCTGCTCGCCGGTGGGGCGCTCGCCGTGGAGCCCTCGGCCGTCGTGTGGCACGAACACCGGAAGGACCGTGCCGCTCTGCGGTCGCAGGCCATCGGTTACGGCACGGGCCTCGGCGCGTGGGTGACGAAGCTCGTCCTGCGGCCGTCGACCGCGTTCGCGGTGCTGCGGCGGGCGGCCGGGGCGGTGCGGCGGCTCGGTGCCCTGGGGCAGGGAGCGGACGATCGCCCGGTCGACGCGATCGGCGGCTGGCCCGTGGACGCCGAGTTCACCGAGGCGACGCGCGGGCTGAAGCGCGCTGAACTCGTGGCCGCGCTGGGCGGGCCGTGGCGGTACCTGGCCGGGCGGCTGACCGCGCGCTGAGGCGGGTACGCCGGCACCGGCTTTGCGACAGAGCACGCGTCGATCGACGCGTGCTCAGTCGCGTTCCGCGTGCGCGGCAGAACGGACGGGAGGCCCGTGGCGACGCTGCCACGGGCCTCCCGTTCCGCGCGGGGGACCGGCTAGGGCCGGAACCGTCCTGCCTCGACGTCGCGCCAGCGACGACGGCTCCGGAACCAGGCGGCCGGACCCGCGGGGAAGCCGCGCAACTCGTGGTACGCCAGGGTCTTCGGGATGCGTGTGGTCGAGGCCTCGTTCGTGACCTCGGTGGCGGCGTCGCGGCGCCCGGCCAGACGGGACACCATCTGCTTCGACTTGACCTTCGCGGCGAGCGGCATCAGGCGGGCGAGGACGGCGACGTGCCGCTTGTCCTTCGCGGCGAGCGCGAACATCAGCGCGGTGAACCCGACGCCGTTGCCGTGCAGCTGCTTGTGCAGGTCCTCGATGGTCTGACGGTGCCGGTGGTGCACGACCGCGCGGGGTTCGAAGCCGATCCTCCCGCCGCGCCAGAGCGTCTCGACGAACATCGCCAGGTCCTCACCGCCGCGGGCGGGGGAGCCGGCGCCGAGCGTGGGGTCGAAGCCACCGACGGTGTCGATCAGGGTGCGTCGGTAGGCCATGTTCGCGCCGGCGCCGTACGCCCCGATGCCGTAGACCGCGAAGCGCTTGAGCACCTGGCCCGACGGGGTGAGGGCACGGACGCGGGCGTGCCGCATGGTGCCGGGGACGTCCTCGGGGACGATCGTGACGGGCGAGAAGGTGCGCTCGGCGCTGAACCCGCCGTAGTACGCCTCGTACCAGATCTGCGCGGGGGTGGTGAGCTCGCTCGGCAGGATCACGCCGGTGACGGCCTGCAGGTCCGGCTCGCTGACGAACCGCGAACCGATCGCGCGGAGCCACTGCGGGTCGACGCGGACGTCGTCGTCGGTGAAGGCGATCACGTCGCCGGTCGCGGCGGCGACACCGGCGTTGCGACCGGCGGACAGGCCCGGGCGACGTTCCTCGACCAGACGGACGTCCCGCCCGGCCAGCATCGCGGGCAGCGCGTCACCGGCGGGGACGCGCACCCGGTTGTCGACGAGGATGACCTCGTGCCGCGGGTAGTCCAGGTGCTCGAGGACGTCGAGCAGCTTGCCGAGGTCCTCGACGCGGTCGACGACGGTGGACACCACGACCGAGATGGTCGGCAGGTCCTCGTCGGCCACGACGGGGACGTCAGCCAGCACGGTCTCCTGCAGGGCCTCGAGCGCGCGGGCCGCGTCGGCGGGGTCGTCGGTGAGCAGCACGTCGAGCGTGCCGGTGGGGTGGCCGCCGCGGTAGCCGATCACCATGGCGGACGCGCCGGTCTCGTCGGCGACGAGCCGGGGGAGCGGGGCGTCGAGGTCGACGCCGATCACCCGGCGCGGTGCGGGCACGGTGGCGGCGGTGGAGGGGATGGCCATGTGCGGGACGCTACGACGGCCCGGAGCGGCCGACAACGGGAGATCGGCGCAGTGGCGGGGTTCGTGCGGGGTTCCGCACGGCGCGTGTGCCCCGGACGAGGGTGAGCGCTCACCCAGGAAGACACGGGAAGCTCATGGGTCACGCTCAGGTCACGGATCCGATGCAACCGGTTGCGCTCCGGTCGGACCGGGCGTAGCTTCCTCCTCCAGCAGGCAGTGTCGCCTGCTCCAGGGCAGCGGTGTCGTGCTCCGACCGAGCCGTCCTGGTGATCTCAACGAGGAGACAACGCTGTGAAGACAACACGCGCCAGGGTGCGGTTCGCGTCCGTTGCGGGGGTCGCGGTCATCGGGCTCGTGCTCACCGGATGCTCGAGCGGCAGTTCGGCGGACGACGACGCCAAGAGCGGCCAGGACAGCCGCGGACCCATCACCTACGTGCAGGGCAAGGACAACTCGAACGTCGTCCGCCCGCTGATCGCGAAGTGGAACAAGGCCCACCCGGACGAGAAGGTCACCTTCAAGGAACAGTCCGACCAGGCCGACCAGCAGCACGACGACCTGGTGCAGCACTTCCAGGCCAAGGACGAGAACTACGACGTCGTCGACGTGGACGTCGTCTGGACCGCCGAGTTCGCCGCGAAGAAGTGGCTCACGCCGCTCACCGGCGAGATGAAGCTCGACACCTCGAAGCTCCTGCCGTCGACGGTGAAGACCGCGACCTACAACGACACCCTCTACGCCGCGCCGCAGACCTCGGACGGCGCGCTGCTCTACTACCGCAAGGACCTCGTCAAGACGCCCCCCACCACGTGGAAGGAGATGATGGACGACTGCACGATCGCGAAGGCCGCCGGCATCGGTTGCTACGCGGGGCAGTTCGCGAAGTACGAGGGCCTCACCGTCAACGCGTCCGAGGCGATCAACGGCTCCGGCGGTTCGGTGCTCGGCAGCGACGGTGCTCCCGACGTCGACACCGACAAGGCGAAGGCTGGTCTGCAGAACCTGGTCGACGCGTTCCAGGACGGGAACATCCCGGCCGAGGCGATCACCTACCAGGAGGAGCAGGGCCGCACCGCGTTCGAGGACGGCAAGCTGCTGTTCCTGCGCAACTGGCCCTACGTCTACAGCCTCGCCAAGACCGACGGCTCGTCGAAGGTCAAGGACACCTTCGGCATCGCGCCGATCCCCGGTGCCGACGGCGTCGGAGCCTCGACGCTCGGTGGGCACAACGCGGCCATCAGCGTGTACTCGAAGCACAAGGCGACGGCGCACGACTTCCTCGAGTTCCTGACCTCGGACGAGACGCAGAAGTTCTTCGCGACCCAGGGCTCGCTCGCACCGGTCGTCGGTGACCTCTACACGGACCCCGAGCTGACGAAGCAGCTGCCCTACCTGCCGACGCTGCTCAAGTCGATCGAGTCGGCGGAGCCGCGCCCGGTCACGCCGTTCTACCCGGCCGTCACGAAGGCGATCCAGGACAACACCTACGCGGCGCTCAAGGGGTCGAAGTCGGTCGACGAAGCCATGAAGGACATGCAGGACGCCCTCAAGGCCGCGACCGACAGCGGGAGCTAGCGGCCGCACCGCGGCTTCCGCCGCACCTTCCGGACAGGAGGCCCGTGGCGGGTCCGCCACGGGCCTCCCCTCCGTCCCCACTTGCGTTCCGACACCCCCGGCAAGGAGGCCGACACGTGTCAGCAGCAACCGAGATCCCCGCAGCCGTCCCGAACCCGACGGGCACGGAACCGAAGCCCCAGCGGCGCAAGGGCGGGCTCAACGCCGAGCACGGCCGGTGGGCCGTGTACCTCATCGGCCCGACGATCGTGCTCCTGGCGGTCGTCATCGGGTACCCCGTGGTCAGCGCGGTCATCCAGTCGTTCCAGCTCGACCAGGGCCTCGACAAGGCGACCGGTCTGTTCGTCGAGGGCGGCTTCGCCGGAGTCACGAACTACGTGCACTGGCTCGGCCAGCGGTGCGGGGACGTCGCGTGCCCACCCGGCAACCTCGGCTCCCAGTTCTGGGTCGCCTTCGGGAACACGTTCTTCTTCACGATCGTGACCGTGGTCCTCGAGACCGTCATCGGTCTGTGGATGGCGATCATCATGAACCGCAACTTCAGGGGCCGCGCCCTCGTCCGCGCCGCCATCCTGGTGCCGTGGGCGATCCCGACCGCCGTCACCGCGAAGCTCTGGTACTTCATCTTCGACGCGAACGGCGTGCTCAACCACGTGATCGGGCACCAGGTCCTCTGGTTCTCCGACGAGTGGGCGTCACGGTTCGCCATCGTCATCGCCGACACCTGGAAGACGACGCCGTTCATGGCGCTGCTGATCCTCGCGGGCCTGCAGCTCATCCCCGAGGACGTCTACGAGGCGGGGAAGATGGACGGCGCTTCGACGCTCCAACGCTTCTTCCTCATCACGCTGCCGCTCGTCCGGCCGGCCCTGATGGTCGCCATCCTGTTCCGCGTCCTCGATGCCCTGCGCATCTACGACCTCATCGCGATCATGACCGGCGGTGGTGGTGGTTCCGGGAACGCGACCGTGTCGCTGTCGGTGCTGGTCGTCGACCAGATCCGGCAGGGGTTCAATGCCGCATCCGCCCTGTCCACCATCACGTTCCTCATCGTCTTCATCGTCGCGTTCGTCTTCGTCCGGTTCCTCGGCGCGAACGTCGTGCAGACGCAGGCAGCCCAGCAGAAGGGTGAACTCAAGTGACCCTCGCAGCAGATCGTCCCCGGCGCACCGCCGCGACCCGCGACCGGGCGACGGACCGTCCCGACGTGCGGGTCCGACGCCGGACGGGCCCGAAGCTCCGGACCGCCGTGCAGGCCGTCGTCATCGCCGTCTGGTGCCTCCTGCCGTTCTACTGGATGGTGGTCACGAGCTTCCGCGAGGTCGGGTACACGTTCGACGCCACCCCGTGGTTCACCCACGTGACCCTCGACAACTACGCGACCGCGTTCTCGACCGCACTGGGCAACCACCTCGGCAGAGCCCTCCTGAACAGCGTGTTCATCGGCGTCGCGGTGACCGTCATCGCCCTGCTCGTCGGCACCACGGCGGCGTACGCGCTGGCCCGGCTCGAGTTCCGCGGCAAGTCGTTCATCGCCGGTGCGATCCTGGCCGCGTCGATGTTCCCCGGTGTCGCCCTCATCTCGCCGCTGTTCCAGCTGTTCACCGACATCGGCTGGATGGGGTCGTACCAGGCACTCATCCTGCCGAGCATCTCGTTCGTGCTGCCCCTGACCGTGTACACGCTCGCGTCGTTCTTCCGCGAGATGCCGTGGGACCTCGAAGAGGCCGCCCGCATCGACGGGTGCACCCGGGTGCAGGCGTTCCGGCGGATCATCCTGCCGCTCGCGGCGCCCGCGGTGTTCACCACGGCGATCCTGGCGTTCATCTCGAGCTGGAACGAGTACCTCATCTCGTCGCAGCTCTCGAGCGACGCGACACAGCCGGTGACCGTGGCGATCGCCTCGTTCGCCGGGTCGCAGCCGCACCAGGAGCCCTACACGGCGGTGATGGCCGCCGGCACGATCGTCACGATACCGCTCGTGGTCCTCGTGTTGATCTTCCAGCGGCGCATCGTGGCGGGGCTCACCGCCGGCGGCGTGAAGGGCTGACGGCCGTGGCCCAGCGCGGACCCACCCGTCCCACCGCCCACATCGAGGAATCGATCGGCTTCGTCGGCATGTTCGGCATGCTGTTCCTCGGCGTCACGGTGTTCTGCGAGCTCACCGGGCGACCGGCACTCGGCTGGGCGCTCACCCTGCTGGTGTGCGTGCTCGGTGTCGTCGCCCTCGACCGCTGGCGGGTGCGGGTGCTCCGCCGGCACGCCGAGGTCGACGGTGTCGGTGCCACTCCCGCCATCGCTGGGTTCCGCACCGCGCGCGGCGACGACCACCGGCGCCGGCCACGACCCTCCGCGGACGGGCGGGTGCACCGGCACAGCGGGTGGGACGAGCTCGCACCAGCCGGTCGTCGAGCGCCGCACGGCGCCCGCCGGGCCGCAGCGGCCGTCGCGCACGCCACCCCCGGCACTGCGGCCGACCGACCGGCGGACGTGACGCACGGGACGGACGGCTGACGGGCCTCCCGGGTCGCACCGATGGGGATCCAGGAGATCGCGACCGTCACGGGGCTGTCGAAGTCGACGGTGTCGCGGGCGCTCCGCGGCATGTCGAACGTGGCCGACACCACGATCGACGAGGTGCGCCGGGTCGCCGACGAACTCGGGTACGTCCCGAGCTCGGCGGCGGCCGGTCTCGCCACCGGGCGTCAGCGCGCCGTCGGGGTGGTCGTGCCCGTCATCGACCGATGGTTCTCCGTGCAGGCTCTCGGCGGTGTCGACGCGGAGCTCCGCCAGGCCGGGTACGACCTGGTCCTCTACAACCTCGGCGGCCCGGGCGGCGACCGTGACCGGGCGTTCCGGCGCTCGATGCTGCGGCACCGCGTCGACGGCCTCGTGCTGCTCTCCCTGGTGCTCGACGCCACCGAACGGGCCGAACTCGAACTCAGCCGACACCCGATGGTCGTCATCGGCGGCCCCGCACCGGGCCTGCGGAACGTGGGCGTCGACGACCGCGAGGTCACCCGGATCGCCGTCGAGCACCTGCACGGACTCGGGCACCGGCGGATCGCCTACGTGGGCGGCCAGGACGAGGCCGGCCTGAACGTCGCCGTGCCGCACCTGCGTCGGGACGGGTTCCTCGACGCGATGCGGTCGGCGGGGTCCGCGGTGCCGGAACGGTGGTCCCTGGACGGCCGGTTCTCGTTCGCCGGTGGGACCGCCGCCGGGGCCGTGCTGTTCGCCGAGCCGGCGACCGCGCGACCGACGGCGGTGCTCTGCGCCTCGGACGAGATGGCCCTCGGCGTCCTGCTGGCCGCCCACCGAGCCGGCCTCGCAGTACCCGAAGCCGTGTCCGTGATGGGGATCGACGGCCACGAGTTCGGTGCCACCGTCGGACTCACCACCGTCGCGCAGGACCCGGTCGCCCAGGGGCGGACCGCGGCGCGGGCGGTGCTCGCCGAGGTCGACGGCGGTGTGGCCGGCCCGATCGCGGCGGCACCGGCGCACCTGGTCGCCCGAGCGTCGACGGGGCCGCCGCCGGGGTGAGGTCGGCGGCGCGTGGGTGGCGTGGGCGTGGGCGGCGTGGGCGTGGGCGTGGGCGTGGGCGTGATCGACTCGGAACGACGTTCCCGATGTCGTACGACAACGGCGATGTCGTTCCGAGCCGACGCAGCCCCAGCGGCCCTCCCTCGCTCGGCTCGGCTCGGCTCGGCGTAGCCTCGCCCGCATGGAGGTCACGAAACTCGAACACGCCTGCCAGATCATCACCGAGGGCAACACCCGCTTGGTGCTCGACCCGGGCAACTTCACCCGCCCGGTCGACGTCACGGGTGTCGTCGCCGTCGTCGTGACCCACGAGCACCCGGACCACGTCACGCCCGAACAGCTGCACCGGATCCTCGCCGCCGACCCCGATGCCGTGGTGTTCGGCCCCGAAGGCGTCCGCGCGGCGCTCGCCGACTCCGGCATCGCGGTCGAGGTCGTGACCGACGGCGACCACCGCACCGTCGGCCCGTTCGAGCTCTCCTTCCACGGCACCCGACACCAGCTCATCCACTCCTCGGTGCCGATCGTCGACAACACCGGCGTGCTCGTGAACGGCCGGCTGTTCCACCCGGGGGACTCGTACACGGACCCGGGCGTCCCCGTCGAGGTCCTCGCAGCGCCCGTCGGGGCACCGTGGCTCAAGGTCGGCGAGATGATGGACGCCGTCGCCGCGATCGCGCCGTCCCGCGCGTACCCGATCCACGAGGCCACGCTCTCCGACATCGGCTACGACATGCACACGGGGCGGCTGCGCGAGGCCGTCGAACCCGCGGGGTCGCTCGTCGTGCTGCGGCCGGGGGAGTCGCTCACGATCTGACCGCGCGGGCGGACGGGAGGCCCGTGGCGGGCCCGCCCCGCGCCTCCCTTCCGAGGGGCGGTCGCGTCCACGGCCGCGCGACCGATGCGTGCGCATGTTGCGACAGACTGCGCGTCGTTCGACGGGTGTTTCGTCGCTCGATGCGCACGCAACGGATGCGTGTGCAGGTTGCGACAGAACGCGCGTCGTTCGACCGGTGTTCCGTCGAAATCTGCACGTGCAGCGAGCGCCGTATGCCGGGCGCAGCACGACGGCGCACCCGGGCGACACGCCCCGTTTTGGTGCGGATGCAGGGCTTGTGCAATACTTGTCGAGTTGTCGGAACGGCCCCATCGTATAGCGGCCTAGTACGCTGCCCTCTCACGGCGGTAACGCGGGTTCGAATCCCGCTGGGGTCACCACAGGTGACATGCTCCGAGTCCGACAACAGCCGCGGCCCCATCGTATAGCGGCCTAGTACGCTGCCCTCTCACGGCGGTAACGCGGGTTCGAATCCCGCTGGGGTCACCAGCACACGAAACCCCCGCCGAGCTCCTGCTCTGCGGGGGTTTCGTCGTCCCCTCCGACAGGCGGTGTCGACCCGGCTCGGCATATGTGCGCATCCACAGACCGTCCAGGTGCGGGCGATCGCGGGCGCCGCGGGTGGGGCGGTACGCTGTCGACGTCGCCAGACCCGGCAGTGGGGCCTGCCGGACCCAACCGCGCACCAGCCGCCAACGGTCCCTATCCCGAACACCGCACGCGCGGAGACGATCCGGCGTGCTCGGCGATAGGAGTACCGATGACCGATGAGCGCCCACCACACCTGCGATGGGGCTTCATCACCCTGGTCGCCCTCGGCGGCGCGATCGGGACCACCGTCCGCGCACTGCTCGCTGCGGCGTTCCCCGCACACGACGGCATCAGCTGGACCATCCTGGCGATCAACGTCGTCGGGGCGTTCTGCCTCGGGTTCCTGCTCGACGCGCTCGCACGCCGCGGCGCCGACGTCGGTCGTCGTCGCGCGGCCCGCCTGTTCGTCGGCACCGGCGTCCTGGGCGGCTTCACGACCTACAGCACGCTCGCGGACGACACCGCGCAGCTGCTCGACCTCGGCCGGTGGACGGCCGGCAGCGGGTACGCCCTGCTGTCGGTCGTGCTCGGACTCGCCGCGGTCGTCCTCGGTCTCTGGGTCGCCGCGGCCACCCGGCCCCGCACCCGCCCGGAACCGCTGCAGGATGCCCGATGAGCCCCGTCGAACTGCTCCTCGTCGCGGTCGGCGGGGGAGCAGGCGCCGCGCTGCGCTTCGTGCTCGACGGCCTCGTCAAGGGCCGCGTGGCCCGTTCGCGGTTCGCCGGGTTCCCGGTCGGCACGCTGCTCATCAACGTGTCCGGGTCGCTCCTGCTCGGCGTGCTGACGGGCCTCGGACAGGCCGGCACCATCCCCGCCTCGACGGTCGCGGTGCTCGGGACGGGCATGATGGGTGGGTACACGACGTTCTCGACGGCGAGCGTCGAGACCGTACAGCTCCTCCGATCCGGCAAGACCCGGCTCGCCGTCCTGAACGGCCTCGGGATGCTCGTCGTCTCGGTCGGCGCAGCTGCGCTCGGCCTCTGGATCGGAAGGAACTCATGACCTCGGAACGCCCCGGCGAACTCGTCCTCGTCCGTCACGGAGAGACGGAGTGGTCGAAGAGCGGGCAACACACCGGCCGCACCGACATCCCGCTCACCGACAACGGCGTCGAGCAGGCGAAGCGCGCAGGCCGGTACCTCGGGGACCGGTCGTTCGCGCTGGCGCTGTCGAGCCCGCTGCAGCGCGCCCGCGACACCGCACACCTGATCGGCGTCGAGCCGGAGCTCGACGAGGACCTGTACGAGTGGGACTACGGCGCGTACGAGGGCCTCACCACCCCGCAGATCAAGGTGCTGCGCCACGGACCGTGGGACCTGTGGACCGACGGCGTCCCCGCCGGCGACACCCCCGGTGAGAACGCCGCCGAGGTCCGGGTCCGCGTCGAGCGCATCCTGAACCGTGCCCGTCCGGTGCTCGCCGAGGGCCACGACGCCGTGTTCATCGCGCACGGCCACGTGCTGCGGGCGCTCGGCGCCGCGTGGATCCGGCTCGCACCGCAGGACGGTGCCGTGCTGAAGCTCGGCACCGCCTCGGTCAGCGTCCTGGGCTACGAGCACGGCCGCCCCGTCATCGACGCCTGGAACATCCAGCCGCGCGACTGACGCGCTGGTGGGGCGTCCGGTGCTCGCGAAAGCGACAGACCCGCGGCACCCGGTGCGGTCCCGTCCGCGAGAGCGACAGACCTCCGCGGTTGTTCCGCAGCGATCTGTCGCTTTCGCAGGGCGCGGTGGTCGTGACCACGGACGGACGGGAGGCCCGTGGCGGCCCCGCCACGGGCCTCCCGTCCGTCGTCCGCGCCCGTTCCTTCCCCTGTCACGCGCGATGGCAGGCGGAATCGGGCATCCCTGGTCGGAAGGAATGACCAGGAACGCCCGGAACGACCGGGTGCGTCAGACCGTGCGGATCGCGCTCGTCGCACCGAGGGCACGGCCGCGCCGGCGCTCGATCGCACGCCCGACGAGCAGCAGCCCCACGCTGACCACGGCACCGAGCACGGTCTGCGCGATCCGGTCGAGCGCGAGCAGCTGGGGCGCCTCGGGCAGGCTCAGCCACGAGACCGCCAACGCAAGCGGGGTGAGGAACAGCAGGCACACGGCGTAGTTCCGGGCGACGAAGATCTCGGCGAAGAACTGCCCGACGACGGCCAGCACGACGATCCACCACGCCGACGGTTCGAGCAGCAGGACGCCGACCGCGACCACGGTGCCCCCGATCGTGCCGACCACACGCTGCCCGGCGCGGACGACGGTGTGCCGCTGCCGGATCGCCGGCAGCGTCGACACCACCGCGATGACGGCCCAGTACGGGTGGCCGAGTCCGGGGATCGACTCCGCGACCGCACCGGCAACGAGTGACCCGACGACGTTGAGCCCGACGGTCTCCCACAGGGCCGGGGTCCCGAGGACCGCGAGCGAGCGGTGCTTGCGGTCGGCCAGCGGGCGGAACCGGTGCGGGGCGTGCGGGTGGAGCACCCGGCGGAGCACCGAACCGGACATCGCGACGAGCCAGGCCCAGACCACCGAGCACACGATGATCGTCGCGACGAGCGGGACGTCCGCCGGACGCATCGGGACGAGTGCGGACACGACGAACGCGAACACCGGGAAGATCGGCTGAGCGGGGATCGCCCGGAGCGCGGAGAGGGTGCAGACCGCGACCACCAGGACGACGACGAGACCCACGGCCTGCAGCCAGAGCGGCGACCCGACGAGCCCGACCCCGACGCCGGCGAACATGCAGAGCGTCTGCAGTGCACCCGCGACGCCGGTGGTGACGGCACGCTGCCGGTAGGGCTCGGTCGCACCGAAGATGGCGGTGAACCCGGCGAACATGGCGAAGGCGGCGTACCCGGGCATCCCGAGGGCGATGAGCAGCGCGAGCGGTGCGCCACCGGCGATCGCGGCGCGGGCCGCGCCCTCGAGGTTGATGGTCCGGGTCGAGTGCGCAGGTGTCGTCATGTCGTCCCCATCTTCCCACCGCGACAGGTGTCGGGGAGTCGCCCCGGGCCTCCAGGCCGCGCCGTCACGGGGTGACGGGCGTGCGACGGCGGGGTGACGGGCCCGCGACGGGCGGGGTGCCGCCCGTGCAACGGGCGGGGTGCCGCGCGTTGGTATACCAATGGTAGAGTCGCCTGATCGTGCCGCGGTCGCGGCGCAACGACGAGGACGAGGAGGGCCGGGCTCATGGGAAAGACGCTCGCCGAGAAGGTGTGGGACGACCACGTCGTGGTCAAGGGTGAGGACGGCAACCCCGACCTCCTCTACATCGACCTCCACCTCGTGCACGAGGTGACGAGTCCGCAGGCGTTCGACGGCCTGCGGCAGGCCGGTCGGCCGGTCCGTCGCCTCGACCTGACGATCGCGACCGAGGACCACAACACCCCCACGCTCGCCATCGACCGCCCCATCGCGGACCCGACGAGCCGGATCCAGATCGAGACCCTCCGTCGCAACTGCGAGGAGTTCGGCGTCCGCCTGCACTCCCTGGGTGACAAGGAGCAGGGCATCGTCCACGTGGTCGGCCCGCAGCTCGGCCTCACCATGCCCGGCATCACCGTGGTCTGCGGCGACTCGCACACCAGCACCCACGGGGCCTTCGGTGCGATGGCGTTCGGCATCGGCACGTCCGAGGTCGAGCACGTCCTCGCCACGCAGACCCTGCCGCTCAAGCCGTTCAAGACGATGGCGATCACGGTCGAGGGCACGCTGCGCCCCGGGGTGACGGCGAAGGACATCATCCTGGCCGTCATCGCGAAGATCGGCACCGGCGGCGGACAGGGCTACGTGCTCGAGTACCGCGGCTCCGCGATCCGCGCGCTCTCGATGGAGGGGCGCATGACGATCTGCAACATGTCGATCGAGGCCGGTGCCCGCGCCGGCATGGTCGCCCCCGACCAGACGACCTACGACTACGTGCAGGGCCGCGACCACGCCCCGACCGGTGCGGACTGGGACGACGCCGTCGCCTACTGGGAGACCCTCGCCACGGACGACGACGCCGTGTTCGACGCCGAGGTGTTCATCGACGCCGACGACCTCGAGCCCTTCGTCACCTGGGGCACGAACCCCGGCCAGGGCGTCTCGCTGTCCGAGAACGTGCCGGACCCGTCGAGCTACAGCGACCCCAACGACCAGGCCGCAGCACGCCGGGCCCTGGAGTACATGGACATCACCGCCGGCACCCCGATGAAGGACATCGCCGTCGACGCGGTGTTCATGGGGTCCTGCACGAACTCGCGCATCGAGGACCTGCGGGCCTTCGCGTCGATCATCAAGGGCCGCACCAAGGCCGACGGCGTCCGGGTGATGGTCGTGCCCGGCTCCGCCCGCGTCCGGCTCGAGGCCGAGGCCGAGGGACTCGACAAGGTGTTCACCGAGTTCGGCGCCGAGTGGCGGTTCGCGGGCTGCTCGATGTGCCTCGGCATGAACCCGGACCAGCTGGCGCCGGGGGAGCGCTGTGCGAGCACCTCGAACCGCAACTTCGAGGGGCGCCAGGGCAAGGGCGGCCGTACGCACCTGGTCTCGCCGCTCGTCGCCGCGGCCACCGCGGTGCGCGGCACGCTGTCCAGCCCGTGGGACCTGGAGACCGACGACGAGATCGCGGCGGCGACGTCCGCCACCGCCACCGAGGGGACCTTCTGATGGACAAGATCACCACCGTCACCGGCATCGCGGCCCCGCTCAAGCGGTCCAACGTCGACACCGACCAGATCATCCCCGCGGTCTACCTGAAGCGCGTCACGAAGACCGGTTTCGAGGACGCCCTGTTCTCCGGGTGGCGCCAGGACCCCGACTTCGTCCTGAACCAGGAGCGCTACCAGGGCGCCCGCGTCCTGATCGCCGGCCCCGACTTCGGCACCGGGTCGTCCCGCGAGCACGCCGTCTGGGCGCTCCGTGACTTCGGCTTCTCGGTCGTGATCTCGCCCCGGTTCGCGGACATCTTCCGGGGCAACGCCGGCAAGCAGGGCCTGGTCACCGCGATCGTGACCGAACCGGAAGTCGAGCGGCTGTGGGCCGTCATCGAGGCGAACCCGGGCGTCGAGGCGACGGTCGACCTCGTGACGCAGCGCGTGTCGCTGGGGGATGTGGACGTCCCCTTCGAGATCGACGCTTACACTCGTTGGCGGTTGATGGAAGGGCTCGACGACATCGGGCTCACCCTCCGTGACGAGACCTCGATCACGGAGTTCGAATCCCGCCGCTCCAGTTGGCGGCCGAAGACATTGCCGGTGAAGTAGTGAACTCTCTCGTACAAGACGCAGCGGCCGCAGGGGCGCGCGTGGGCCTCACGTCGGACGAGATCGTCATCCGCGGGGGCAAGCCCCTCGTGGGGCGCATCGAGGTCCGTGGGGCGAAGAACCTCGCGACCAAGGCCATGGTGGCGTCGCTGCTCGGTGACACCCCGTCGATCCTCCGTGACGTGCCGGACATCTCCGACGTCAAGGTGGTCCGCGGGCTGCTCGAGGTGCACGGCGTGCGCATCACCGATCCGGCACGAGGCGAGCTCATCCTCGACCCGTCGCGCGTCGAGTCGGCGCACTTCGCCGAGATCGACGCCCACGCCGGCTCGAGCCGCATCCCGATCCTGTTCTGCGGCCCGCTGCTGCACAAGCTCGGCGAGGCGTTCATCCCCGACCTCGGCGGCTGCCGCATCGGCGACCGCCCGATCGACTTCCACCTCGACGCGCTCCGCGCCATGGGCGCGGTCGTCGACAAGCAGGTCAACGGCATCCACCTGACGGCCCCGGACGGCCTGACCGGCGCCTCCATCGAGCTGCCGTACCCGAGCGTCGGCGCCACCGAGCAGGTCCTGCTCTCGGCGACCCTCGCCAAGGGCGTCACGGAGCTGCGGAACGCCGCGATCGAGCCCGAGATCATGGACCTCATCGCGATCCTGCAGAAGATGGGCGCCATCGTCTCGGTCGAGCCGAACCGCGTCATCTTCATCGAGGGTGTCGAGTCGCTCCGTGGCTACACGCATCGTGCGATCAACGACCGCAACGAGGCCGCGAGCTGGGCCTCCGCAGCGCTCGCCACCAACGGCGACATCTTCGTCGAGGGTGCGAACCAGCAGGAGCTCATGACGTTCCTCAACGTCTTCCGCAAGGTCGGCGGCGGGTTCGACATCCAGGAGGACGGCATCCGGTTCTACCGCGAGCTGGACACCCTGAAGCCCGTCGTCATCGAGACCGACGTGCACCCCGGCTTCATGACGGACTGGCAGCAGCCGCTCGTCGTCGCGCTGACGCAGGCCGACGGCCAGAGCATCGTGCACGAGACCGTCTACGAGAACCGCTTCGGCTTCACCGACGCCCTGAACGAGATGGGTGCCGACATCGTCGTGCACAAGGAGGGGCTCCCCGGCCACGACCGCCGTGTCGCCCGCCGACCGTTCGAGCAGGCCGCCGTCGTCACCGGGCCCACGAAGCTGCACGCCGCGAACGTCCGCGTCCCCGACCTGCGCGGTGGCTTCAGCCACCTCATCGCGGCGCTGACCGCCGAGGGCGAGTCGCACATCACCAACGTCGGCATCATCAGCCGCGGCTACGAGCACTTCATCCCGAAGCTGCGCAAGCTCGGCGCCGACTTCGACTTCGCTGGGTAGGCACCGTGCGGGCTGAAGGCAAGGGCGACGGTCTGGAGGCCCGTGGCGGCTCCGACGCGCAGGTCGCGACCGGCATCCCCGTGCGTGGGCGCCGGTGGCGCCGCGGCGAGCTGAACACCGCGTTCCGCATCGTCGCCTCCATCGTCATCCCGACGTTCCGGTTCTCGGCGCGCTACCACTGGCACGGCCCGAACCGCCTGCCGGCCGAGGGCGCGTTCGTGCTCGCGCCGAACCACTTCACGAACATCGACCCGCTGGTCGTGGGCACCGCCGTGTACATCTCGAAGCGGGCGCCGCGGTTCCTGGCGAAGGCGTCGCTGTTCACGGTCCCCGTGGTCGGCAAGCTCATGTCCGGCATGGGGCAGATCCCGGTCGAACGCTCCGGCCGGACGCGTCTGAGCGACCCGCTCGGCGGCGGCCGGTCGCTCGTCGAGCAGGGCGGGGCGATCATCGTCTACCCCGAGGGCACGCTCACGCGCGACCCGGACCTGTGGCCGATGCGCGGCAAGACGGGCGCGGTCCGGATCGCGCTCGAGAACGACGTCCCGATCATCCCGATGGCCCACTGGGGCACGCAGAACATCATGGCGCGGTACGGCAAGAAGCTCCGGCTGTTCCCGCCGTCGCGCGTCGACGTGATCATCGGCGACCCGGTCGACCTGTCGGCGTACCGCGGTCGGCCGATCGACCAGCAGATGCTCGGCGAGGCCACCGAACTCGTCATGCGCGAGATCACCGCGCTGCTCGAGGTGCTCCGTGGTGAACGGGCACCCGCGACCCGCTGGGACCCGGCGGCGAACAACCAGAAGGAGACCGGCCGGTTTGAGTGACCTCCGCCCCCACGACGACCGACCCGACCCCGCTGCGGCGGCTCCCGGGGCCTTCGACACCGCTGCGATCCGGGTGGTCATGCAGTCGACCGACAAGCCCCGGGTGGCCGTCATCGGTGCCGGCAGCTGGGGCACCACGTTCGCGAAGGTGCTGGCCGAGGGCGGTGCGTCCACCGTGGTGTGGGCCCGGCGCCCCGAGGTCGCCCGCGAGATCACCGAGACCAAGCGCAACTCGGACTACCTGCCCGGCATCAACCTGCCGCGCACGCTGACCGCCTCGACGTCCCTCGAGCGCGTGCTCGACGGTGCCTCGCAGGTGTACGTCTCGGTGCCCTCGCAGACCCTGCGCTCCAACCTCGCCGCGATCCGCGAGCTGCTGCCCGCCGACGTGCCGGTCGTCAGCCTGATGAAGGGCGTCGAGAAGAGCACGGGGCTGCGGATGAGCGAGGTCCTGCTGCAGGGCCTCGGCATCGACCAGGACCGCATCGCCGTGGCCAGCGGCCCGAACCTGGCGCTCGAGATCGCCCGCCGGCAGCCGACCGCCGCCGTGGTGTCGTCGTCCTCGCTGGAGACCGCCACCGACGTCGCCGCCGTCGCGACGAACCCGTACTTCCGGTCGTTCATCAACACCGACGTCATCGGCACCGAGTTCGGCGGCGTGCTGAAAAACCTCATCGCCGTGGCGATCGGCATCGTCGACGGGGTCGGCTACGGCGAGAACACCAAGGCCTCGATCATCACCCGCGGCCTGGCCGAGATGACCGACTTCGCGGTGTCGCTCGGTGCGCAGTCGTCCACGCTGTCCGGGCTCGCGGGCCTCGGCGACCTCATCGCCACGTGCCAGTCGCCGCTGTCGCGGAACAACACCGCCGGGCGGCTGCTCGGTCAGGGCTACCGGTTCGACGAGGTCGTCCGCCAGATGAACCAGACGGCGGAGGGGCTGGCCTCGGTCGCCCCGATCCTCGAGCTGGCCGCGGCGAACGGTGTCGACATGCCCATCGTCAGCCAGGTCGGCGAGGTCCTCGCCGGTAGGCTCGATCCGCGCAACATCGCGCCGCACCTCACCGAGACCGACGAGCCGCAGGGCGAGTGACCGGTCCCGCACCGAGTCACGAAGGGACTCCCGTGCCCACGATCCCCGAGGGAACCCCCATGCCCAGGACCACCGTCGCCGTGCTCTTCGGCGGTCGATCGAGCGAGCACGAGATCAGCTGCGTGACCGCAGGCGGCATCATGGACGTCGTCGACCGGTCCGAGTACGACCTGGTGCCGATCGGGATCACCCAGGACGGTGCCTTCACGCTGCAGTCCGACGACCCGGCGCAGTGGACGATCCGCGACGGCGCGCTGCCGACCGTGCCCGACAACGGCACGCGGATCGCGTTCCCGACGTCCCCGGCCACGAACGAACTCGTCGTGTCGCACCCCGACGGCACCGTCACCGCGATCCCGGTCGACGTGGTGTTCCCGATCCTGCACGGCCCCTTCGGAGAGGACGGCACGATCCAGGGCCTGCTCGAGATCGCCGGGCTGCCCTACGTCGGCGACGGCGTGCTCGCGAGCGCCCTGGCCATGGACAAGCACGTCGCCAAGGCCGTGCTCGAGCACGCCGGGCTGCGGGTCGCCCCGTGGACAACAGTGCTCCGCCGGCAGTGGGCGGCCGACCCGGTCGACGTCGCCGAGACGGTCGCCGCACACGGCTGGCCGCTGTTCGTCAAGCCGGCCCGAGCGGGATCGAGCATGGGCGTCTCACGCGTCGACGACCCCTCGCAGCTGGGTGCCGCCATGGACCTGGCGTTCGAGCACGACTCCAAGGTCATCATCGAGCCGCGGGTGATCGGCCGCGAGGTCGAGGTGGCCGTGCTCGAGGGGCGCGACGGTGCGCCGCGGACGAGCCTGCCCGGCGAGATCGTGGTGGCCGAGGACGGCTTCTACGACTTCGCCTCGAAGTACCTGGGCGGCGACGAGTCGCTGCTCTGCCCGGCCCCGCTGACCGAGGCGCAGACCGACGAGATCCGCTCGATCGGCGCGCGCGCGTTCGAGGCCATCGGCGGTTCGGGCCTGGCCCGTGTCGACTGCTTCCTGACCGACGACGGCTTCGTCGTGAACGAGGTCAACACGATGCCGGGCTTCACGCCGCTGTCGATGTACCCGCGCTGCTGGGCGGCGTCGGGCGTGTCCTACGGCGAGCTGGTCACCGAGCTCATCGAACTGGGTCGCGCCGCCGTCCGCTGACCAGGTCGGTCAGCCCTGCACGTCCGCCGGGTCGAGGCACTCGTGTCCGTCCTTCGGCAGCGACGACACGGCGTCGGACAGCTCCTGCACGACCGACGTGGTCTTCGTCGAGTCGACGACGACCTGCACGGCCGGCGACCGTCCGAACGTGGTGAAGACGACCTGGTCGCCGCGGTCGTCGCGGATCCAGTCGACGCCGCCCTGCGAGAAGCACGGCAGGTCGGACACGGTGGGCACGGCGACGCCGCAGTGGTAGATCGCCACCTCGGGGTCGCCCCAGGCCGCCGTGGCCTGTGCGTTCGTGTTCCGCAGGTCGAACTTGGAGCCCACGGTCGCGGGCAGTCGGACCTGCACGGCGGCACACGCTGCGGCGTCGGCCGACGGCGCTGCGGTCATCGAAACGGCGTTCGTGCACCCGGTCAGCCCGGCGGCGAGGGTGATCACGACCCCGACGATCGCGAGGGTTCGAGGGGTGCGGCGCGCGGTGTCCATCGCCGTCCAGGCTACCGTTCTCGTGTGGACGCGACGGACGACGCCTGGACCGGACCGACGGTGGGGGAGCTCGGCGAACTCGTCGTCCTCGACCGGATCACGAGCCGCCTGCCGACCGGGACGCCGATCCTCGGCCCCGGTGACGACTGCGCGGTGGTGGCAGCACCCGACGGTCGGTTCGTCGTCACGACCGACATGATGGTCCACGGTCCGGACTTCCGGTGGGCATGGTCGTCGCCGACGGACGTCGGGTGGAAGGCCGCCGCCACGAACCTCTCCGACGTCGGGGCGATGGGTGCGGTGCCGAGTGGCCTCGTGATCGCCCTGGCCGCGCCGCAGGACACCCCCGTCGCGGTCCTCGAGGGCATCGCCGACGGCTTCCGGCTCGCCGTCGACGCGCTCGCGCCGGGGTGCGGGGTGGTCGGTGGGGACCTCTCCACCTCGGCCACGTTCACGGTCACCGTCACCGCCTTCGGGGACCTGCGCGGCCTCGCACCCGTGCTGCGGTCGGGCGCCGGGGTCGGTGACGTGCTCGCGGTGTCCGGCGAGACGGGTCGTGCCGCACGTGGGCTGTCCCGGCTGTTCCGCGACGGCGTGGACGACCGGGGCGAGCCGGACCGCGCAGCGACCGTGACGAGCGGCGCCGACACGGACCCCGACGTCGGACGGCAGCGTCGCCCGGTCCCGCCGATCGCCGACGGCCCGCTCGCCGCGCAGACGGGGGCCACCGCGATGCTCGACCTGTCGGACGGCCTGGCGATCGATGCCGGCCGGATGGCGCGCGCGAGCCGCGTCACGCTGGAGATCGACGCCGAGGCCGAACTCGACGACGCCGCGCTGCACGGCGGCGAGGACCACGGACTCCTCGCCACGTTCCCCGCCGACGTCGTCCTGCCCGGGGGCTTCCGCCGCATCGGCGTCGTGCGGGAGCGTGGCGACGCAGACCTGTTGCGCGCCGGCTCCCCGGTGCCGACGACCGGCTGGGACCCCTACGCCGACTGGGACGGCGCCGCCGGCTGACCCGGCTGACCCGATCCGGTCGGTGCAGGACCGTGTTGCGACAGGACACGCGTCGTTCGACAGGTGCACTGTCGCAGAACGCGTGCACAGGCGCACCGCGCCTCAGTCGGCGGCGACGGCCTCCCACGCGACGGTCTCGCCGTAGCTGCGCTTGCTGAACGGCGCGAGCCCCGTCGGCCAGGTGGGTTCGGGGGAGCGCTTGCTCCGCTCGACCACGACGACGGCGTCGGGAGTCAGCTTCGGCGCCAGCGCCTCGAGCACCTCGGCGAGCTCGTGCTCCGTGACGTCGTAGGGCGGGTCGATGAACACCAGGTCGAAGGTGCGGACGGTTCCGCGCAGGTACCCGAGCACGGGCTGCGGCTGCACGTCGATCCGGACACCGGGGATCCGCTGCTGCACCGCCTTCGCGTTCGCCCGGCACGCCTGCGCCGCTGCGGACGCCCGGTCCACCAGGACCACCTCGACGGCCCCTCGCGATGCCGCTTCGAGCCCGAGCGCGCCCGTCCCCGCGTACAGGTCGGCCACCGACGTGTCCTCGACCAGTCCCCGCGCCTCGAGCGACGAGAACAGCGCCTCACGCACGCGGTCGCTCGTCGGCCGGGTGCCGGACTTCGGCACGCGGAGCGTCAGGGAGCCGGCGGCACCGGCGATGATGCGGGTCATGCAGCCACCGTATCGGCCCGGCGGGTCCGTTCCGGCGTTCTCCACAGGCCCATTCGGGAGGCGCGGGTGGGGTCGGTCGTGCCCGGTACCGTTGGACCGTGGTCACCTCCGGAACCCCCGCTGCGCCGGCCGCGCCCGACCTCGGTCCGGCGCCGCTCGACGCGCGGCTCGCGAACGTCCTCGGCGGTCGGACGGCGACCGCGATCGAGAAGGCCTTCGGCTACCGCACGGTGGGGGAGTTCCTCGAGCACGCGCCGCGTCGGTACGCCGAGCGTGGTGCGCTGACGGCCCTCGACTCGCTCGCGATCGGCGAACCGGTCACCATCGTGGCCGAGGTGGTCGACGTCCGCGAACGCACCATGCGCGCGCGTCGTGGCTCCATCCTCGAAGCGAAGATCGGTGACGGCAAGGGGCTGCTCACCCTGACGTTCTTCAACCAGGGATGGCGCACGAAGGACCTCGTGCCCGGCGCCCGCGGCATCTTCTCCGGCAAGGTCAGCGACTACCGCGGTGCCCGGCAGCTCGCCCACCCGGACTACGAGCTGTTCGACCCGGACGACCCACGGGCCACCGCCGACCCCGGTTCCGACGAAGCGATCCGGTGGTCGCGCCAGCCGATCCCGATCTACCCGGCGACGGCCTCGCTCACCTCGTGGCAGATCGCGAAGTCCATCGGCATCGTCCTCGACACCCTGCCGGACCTGCCCGACCCCGTGCCCGCGTCCGCGCGGTCCCGGCTCGACCTCGTGCCGTTCCGCCGGGCTCTCGAACTGCTGCACCGCCCCGAGAAGGTCGCCGACTTCAAGCGCGCGCAGGACGCCCTGCGCTACCGCGAGGCGTTCGTGCTGCAGACCGCCCTGGTGCAGCGCCGGATCGCGGCCCGTCGCACCGCGGCGACGCCGCGCGTGGCCGCTCCCGGTGGCATCCTCGAGCGCTTCGACGCCACCCTGCCCTTCACGCTGACCGACGACCAGCGTGCCGTCGGTGCCGACATCGACCACGACCTCGCCCGTACCTGGCCCATGCACCGCCTGATCCAGGGTGAGGTCGGTTCCGGCAAGACCCTCGTGGCGATCCGGGCCATGCTCACCGTGGCCGAGTCCGGCGGGCAGTCCGCGCTCATCGCCCCGACCGAGGTGCTTGCGGCGCAGCACCTGCGGTCCATCGTGAAGTTCCTCGGTCCGGACCTGGCGGCCGAACTCCGACCGGTGATCCTGACGGGGTCGCAGTCCACCGACGAACGCCGTCGTGCCCTGCTCGCCGCGGTGTCGGGCAGCTCACGGCTGGTCGTCGGCACCCACGCCCTCCTGGGCGACCGGGTGGACTTCGCCGAGCTCGGACTCGTGGTGGTCGACGAGCAGCACCGCTTCGGCGTCGAGCAGCGCGAGGCCCTCCGCACCAAGGGCACGACCCCGCCGCACGTGCTCGTGCTCACGGCCACACCGATCCCGCGCACCGTCGCGATGACCGTGTTCGGCGACCTCGACGTCTCGACCATCACGGGCATGCCGTCGGGGCGTGCCGGCGTCGAGACCTTCACCGTCCCGCTGGCGGAGCACCCCGGCTGGGAGCCCCGGATCTGGTCGCGGATGGCCGAGGAACTCGCGAAGGGCCGGCAGGCGTTCGTCGTCTGTCCGGCCATCGACGACGCCCACACCGAGGACGACGGGGAGCCGGAACCCGCCGAGGCCGAGGCCGACGCCCCGAAGCGCGCTCCTGCGACCGTCCTCGCCACGGCCGAGCGGATGCGCACCATGCCCGCGCTCGAGGGGCGCTCGATCGCGGTCCTGCACGGCCGGATGACCGCCGACGAGAAGGACCGCGTGATGACGTCCTTCGCCGCCGGTGACCTCGACGTCGTCGTGGCCACGACCGTGATCGAGGTCGGGGTCGACGTGCCGAACGCGGCGATGATGGCGGTCCTCGACGCCGACCGGTTCGGTGTCTCGCAGCTCCACCAGCTGCGCGGTCGCATCGGCCGTGGGCAGTGGGCCGGTGTCTGCCTGCTCGTCACCACGGCCGAGCTCGAGACCACCTCGCGTGAGCGCGTCGACGCGGTGGCCGCCTCGGACGACGGCTTCGAGCTCGCCCGGATCGACCTCGAGCTCCGACGCGAAGGCGACGTCCTGGGTGAACGGCAGTCCGGTGGGCGGTCCTCGCTCAACCTGCTCCGGGTGGTCGAGCACGCGGACCTCATCGTCGACGCGCGCGAAGAAGCCGAGCGGGTGCTCGAACCCGACCCGGAGCTCGAGGGTTCGCCGGCCCTCCGTGACGCGCTCGCCCGGCGCCTCGACGAGTCCGACGCGGCGTTCCTCGGCAAGAACTGACCCGGGGGCACGACGGCGCGCGCGGTATCGTCGCTGCCATGGCGCAGATCGCGGTGGTCCCCGGTTCCTTCGACCCCGTCACCCTCGGGCACCTCGACGTCATCGGCCGCGCGGCCGGGCTCTTCGACGAGGTGCACGTCCTCGTGGTGCACAACCCCGACAAGAAGCCGGCGATGTTCGAGGCGGTCGACCGGGTCCGGCTCATCCGGGACTCGCTGGTCGAGGTCGGCGCGCCCGGGACGGTCACGGTCGGCGAATGGACGTCGGGCCTGCTGGTCGACTACTGCCGACAGGTCGGCGCGAAGGTCCTGGTGAAGGGCGTGCGGTCCGGCGAGGACGTCGCGTACGAGACCCCGATGGCCATCATGAACCGCCACCTGGCCGACGTCGAGACGGTGTTCCTGCTGCCCGAGGCGTCACGGGCGCACGTGTCGAGCTCGCTCATCCGCCAGGTGTCGTCCCTCGGCGGCGACGTCACGCCCTACGTGCCGAAGACCGTCGCGGACGCCCTCGCGGCCCGCTGAGCGTCCCCGGGGCGGCATCGCGTCCGGACACGCCTGTCGCCACCTCGACTCTCGGCCTGGATCGCGCTAGGCTTGTCGATCGTGTCTTCCCCCGTGAACAGCCCCTACGCCCTGCGCGTGCGCGACCTCGCGCACCGGCCGGGCGAGATGCGCGAGCACTCGCTCGACATCGAGGTGCCCGACGCGATGGGGGCCGGTCTGATCGCCGTCCGCCAGGGTGCGGAACTGCGGATCGACGTCAAGCTCGAAGGCCTGCACGAGGGCGTCCTCGTGTCCGGGCACGCTTCAGCCGACGCCGCGGGGGAGTGCTCGCGCTGCCTCATCGACATCAGCGAACCGATCGAGGTCGATTTCGCCGAGCTGTTCGCGTATGATGCCTCGGAGGATTTCGACTTCTTCGTTCGCGATGACCACGTGGACACCGAACAGGTCGTTCGAGATGCGGTGGTGCTGTCGCTGCCGTTCCAGCCGGTCTGCCGACCGGACTGCCCAGGACTCGACCCGGTGACGGGTGAGCGTCTGGCCGACCTCGGCGAGCAGCCCGCTCGTCAGGTGATCGACCCCCGGTGGGCAGCGCTCAGCGGGATCGCTCTCGACGACAGTGCTGCAGGATCCACCGACGGTGACACCACCGCACCGAAGACCACCGAGGGCGAGGAGCGGGCCGAGACCGAGTAGGTCCCGACACCGCCAGCCCCCGTTCCGACCACCGACCAACCGAAAGAGATTCACCATGGCCGTTCCCAAGCGCAAGCAGTCCCGTGCGAACACGCACGCCCGTCGTTCGCAGTGGAAGGCCACGCCGATCCAGCTCGTGAAGACGATCGAGAACGGTCAGGTCACCTACAGCCTCCCGCACCGCGCGAAGGTCGTCGAGGACTCGGCCGGCACGCCCCTGTACATGGAGTACAAGGGCCGCAAGGTCGCCGACGTCTGATCGGACCGAACGCATGACGACAACGTCCGGCGCTGCGGGGTCTCGCCCCGCGGGGCCGGACGTCGTTCGTCTGCAGGGCATCCTCGGGGTCGACATCGATCTCGAGCTGCTCCAGCTCGCCCTGACGCACCGTTCCTACGCCTACGAGCACGGCGGCATCAAGCACAACGAGCGCCTCGAGTTCCTCGGGGACTCGATCCTCGGCCAGGCCGTGACCGTGAAGCTCTACCGGTCGTTCCCCGACCTCGACGAAGGCGACCTCGCCAAGCGTCGAGCGAGCCTGGTGTCGACCGTGGCGCTGGCCGAGATCGCCCGGATGATCGGGCTCGGCCGCTACCTGCGCCTCGGCAAGGGCGAGGAACAGACCGGTGGGCGCGACAAGTCGTCGATCCTGGCCGACACGGTCGAAGCCGTGATCGGCGCGACGTACCTGTCGGCCGGCCCCGACCCGGCCACCGAGCTCGTGCTCCGTCTGGTCGAGCCGCTCATGATCGACCCGGACCGCTTCGGCGCCGCGATGGACCCGAAGACGAGCCTGCAGGAGCTCGCCTCGAGCCGCTCGCTCGGCAACCCGGCGTACCGCGTCACCGAGACCGGCCCGGACCACGACAAGACCTTCACGGCCACGGTCGTCCTGCAGGGCGAGGACATCGCCACCGGCACCGGGTCGAGCAAGAAGGCAGCCGAGATGGCCGCCGCGCTCGACGCGTGGACGCGGCTGTCCGGTCGAGCGGCCTGACCGCGTGCCCGAACTCCCCGAGGTCGAGGTCGTCCGCGCCGGCCTCGAACCCGCCGTCAGCGGCGCGCGGGTCCTGCACGTCGACGTGGTCGACGACCGTGCCCTGACCCGGCACGACGGCCCCGCCGAGGACTTCGCCGACCGACTGACCGGTCGCACCATCGCCGCCGCCGTCCGCCGGGGCAAGTTCCTCTGGATGCCGCTGCAGCCCGAGCACGACGGGGACCGCCCCGAGGCACTCGTCGCCCACCTCGGCATGAGCGGGCAGATCCTGCTGGGCCGTGGTCGGCAGGCGGCGAAGCACCGGCGGATCCTCATCGACGTGCAGCCCGCGGGCACCGACCGTGCGGGTGCGTCGGAACCCCCGGTGGAGCTCGAGTTCGTCGACCAGCGCACGTTCGGTTCGATGGCGATCGACGCGATGGTGCCGACGATCGACGGTGCTCCCGCCGGGTTCGGCGGGCAGGTCGACGCGACCGACCCCGACGCCGTGTGGCGCCGCTGGGTGCCCGGCCAGGTGTCGCACATCGCGCGTGACCCACTCGATCCCGCGTTCGACGACGACCGGTTCACCGCGATGGCCCGGAAGCGCTCGAGCGGCATCAAGCGGGTGCTGCTCGACCAGGGTGTCGTGAGCGGCATCGGCAACATCTACGCCGACGAGTCGCTGTGGGCGGCGAAGCTGCACTACGACCGCGCCGCCGACCGGCTCACCCGCGCCGACCTGCGACGCCTGCTCGACGAGGTCCGCGCCATCCTGCGCCGGGCGCTCGAGGACGGCGGCACGAGCTTCGACGCCCAGTACGTCAACGTGAACGGGCAGTCCGGGTACTTCTCGCAGCGCCTGAACGTCTACGGCCAGCAGGGCAAGCCGTGCCCCCGCTGCGGCACCACGATCGTCCGCGAGGCCTTCATGAACCGGTCGAGCCACATCTGTCCCGTGTGCCAACCGCGTCCCCGTGCCCGCACGCGTTAGCCTGACGCCAACCTGAGCATCCGGAGACCGCATGTACTTGAAGAGCCTGACCATCAAGGGGTTCAAGTCCTTCGCGCAGCCGACGACGTTCGCGTTCGAGCCGGGCGTGACGTGCATCGTCGGCCCGAACGGCTCCGGCAAGTCGAACGTGGTGGACGCCCTGGCCTGGGTGATGGGGGAGCAGGGGGCGAAGACCCTGCGCGGCGGCAAGATGGAGGACGTCATCTTCGCCGGCACCTCCACCCGCGGTCCGCTCGGTCGCGCCCAGGTGCTGCTGACCATCGACAACAGCGACGGCCTGCTGCCGATCGAGTACTCCGAGGTGACGATCGCGCGCACACTGTTCCGCAACGGCGGCAGCGAGTACGCCATCAACGGTGAGAACTGCCGACTGCTCGACGTGCAGGAGCTGCTGAGCGACACCGGCCTGGGCCGTGAGATGCACGTGATCGTCGGGCAGGGGCAGCTCGACAAGGTGCTGCACGCCACGCCGGAGGACCGCCGCGGCTTCATCGAGGAGGCCGCGGGGATCCTGAAGCACCGCCGCCGCAAGGAGAAGACCCTCCGCAAGCTCGACGCGATGCAGACCAACCTGACCCGCTTGTCCGACCTGGCCGGTGAGATCCGGCGGCAGCTGAAGCCCCTCGGGCGACAGGCCGAGGTCGCGCGCAAGGCCCAGTCGGTCGCCGCGGTCTTCCGCGACGCCAAGGCCCGCATCCTGGCCGACGACGTGGTGCGCCTGCGCCGCGAGCTGCACGACCACCAGGAGGTCGAGGCCGGCCGCAAGTCCGAGCGCATCGTCCTGACCGAACGGCTCGACCAGACCCGGGTGCGCCAGCAGCACGTCGAGCAGAGCATGGTCGGCGACGACGTCGACTGCGCCCGCACCGTCGTGCACCGGCTCGAGAGCGTGCAGGAGCGCCTCCGCGGCCTGTCGAGCCTGGCGAACCAGCGCCTGATGTTCCTGGCGCAGCAGGCCGACGCCCCGCAGCAGGGCCCGACCGTCACCCAGGAGCAGGTGGACGGGGTCCGCGCCGAGGCCGATCGCCTCGCGGCCCGTGCCGACGAGATGCAGGGCGGCTCGGCGACGACGGCCCGTGCCGTGCAGGACGCCCGGGTCGCCCTCGACGCCCTCGACGAGCGGATCGCCGCGCAGGCCGCCCGGGTCTCGCAGCACGACCTCGAGGCGCAGCGGCTCGCCAGTGCCGTTGACGTCGCGCGGTCGAAGCGCGGTTCCGCCGTCGCCGACCGTGAACGGCGGGAGCGGGCTCTCGCCGAGGCCGGGGAGCGTGCCGAGCGTGCTGCGGCGGCCCTCGCCGAACTCGGGGTCGACCCGTCCGAAGGTGTCGACGAGGCCGCACTCGCGCAGACCCTCGAGCAGGCGCGTGCCGAGCTCGAACGGGCACAGAGCGCGCGCGACGAGCAGCGCGACCGGCTGCACGCCCTCGAACGCGAGCGGGACGCCCTGGACGCCCGGGTCACCGCGCTCGGCATGTCGATCGAGGTCCGTGACGGCTCGCAGGCCCTGATCGACGCCGGCCGCGCGGGCATCGTCGGTCGCCTGGCCGACAGCCTGACGGTGTCCCCCGGGTTCGAGGCCGCGATCGCCACCGCGCTCGAGGGCCTCGCCGACGCCGTGCTCGCCGACGGCCGCGGTGTGGCGCTCGACGCCGTCGACCACGCCCGTGCCGCTGACCTCGGCCGGATCGACGTCGTCGTCGCGGACGCCGCATCCGTCTCCACCGCTCTGCCCGCGACCCTGCCGGCCGGCGTCCGCCGTGCCACCGACCTGGTGCAGGGACCGCCGGCGCTCGCGTCGATCCTGCGCGACACGCTGGTCGCGGAGACCGACGACCTCGACCTGGAGGCGGTGCTCACCGCCGCCCCGCAGGCCACGGTGGTCACGCGGTCCGGCGACCTCGTCCGTGCGGTCCGCGTGACCGGCGGCGGGGAACGCGTGACCTCGCGCATCGAGCTCGTCGCGGAGCGCGACGACGCCGTGACCCGACGCGACGCGATCGCGACCGACGCGGAGGACGCCGCCACGGGCCTCCAGGCCGCGCGCAGCGCCGTCGAGGACGCACGCCGTCGTGCGGACGAGGCCGACGCGGCATCCCGGGCGTACACGCGGGCGAAGGCCGAGTACGACCGCACGAGTGCGTCGACGCGGGCGAAGGCGGAGAACGCCGCGGCCGAGGTCGAGCGGCTGCGCGCCGCGCTGGCGGAGACCGACGGTGCCGTCGAGACCGCCGAGGCGGCGCTGGCCGAGGCCGAGTCGGCCCACCGGACCTTCACCGAGCAGGACCGCCCCGTGGTCGACGCGTCCGAGCGCCCCGCGCTGCAGGACGCGCTCGAGGCCGCGCGCGCCGCCGAGGTCGAGCAGCGCATCCAGGTCGAGACCGTGCGCGAGCGGGTGCGCGCCGAACGGAACCGCGCCGACCAGCTCGAACGCCAGCTGGAGGCCGAGCGTGCCGCCGCTGAGGAAGCCGCGCGGCTCGCGGTGATCCGCCGCGGACAGATCCGCACCGCCGAAGCCGTGCTCGCCGACCTGCCCGGGGTGCTCGGCGCGGTCGACCGTTCGCTGGCCGAGGCGCGGGTGCAGCTGGCGACCGAGGAAGCCGAGCGGTCGAAGCGCAACACCGAGCTGCAGACGATCCGCAACGAGGAACGTGAACTCCGCGACCGCCTGCAGACCATCACCGACGGCGTGCACTCCCTCGAGATGGAGATCTACGAGAAGAAGCTGCACGTCTCCGGCGTCCTCGACCGGGCGCAGAGCGAGCTCGGGCTGACCGAGGCGGTACTGGTGGCCGAGTACGGGCCGCACGTGCCGGTGCCGGTCGACGTGCTCGTGGACCCGCGGGTGCTCGCGCGGAAGCACCGCGAGGCGGAGCGCGCAGCGGCGGCCGTCGCCGCCGACGCCGCGGGCGTGCCCGAGCCGGACCGCGCGGACGCGCACGAAGACGCAGACGCAGACGCAGACGCCGAGATGAGCACCGACGACGGCACTGACGAGCCGGCCGACGACCTGGCCCTCGTCGAGCCTGCGTCCACCCTGCCCGGCGGCCCCGCCCTGCCCGAGTTCGACACGACCGACGAGATCGACCCCGCCGACGTCGAGACCGTCCCCTACGTCCGCGCCGAGCAGGAGCGCCGGCTCAAGGCCGCCGAGCGCGACCTCGGGCAGCTCGGCAAGGTGAACCCGCTCGCGCTCGAGGAGTTCCAGGCGCTCGAGCAGCGGCACGCGTTCCTCGCCGAGCAGCTCGAGGACCTGCAGAAGACCCGGACGGACCTGCTGACGATCATCGACGAGCTCGACACGAAGATGCAGACGATCTTCGAGTCCGCGTTCAACGACACGAAGGAAGCGTTCGACGTCATCTTCCCGATCCTGTTCCCGGGCGGATCGGGGTCGATCAACCTGACCGATCCGTCCGACCTGCTGGGCACCGGGATCGACGTGCAGGTGAAGCCCGCCGGCAAGAAGATCGACCGCCTGACGCTGCTGTCCGGCGGCGAGCGGTCGCTGGCTGCGGTGGCGCTCCTCGTCGCGATCTTCACCGCGAGGCCGTCGCCGTTCTACATCATGGACGAGGTCGAGGCGGCGCTCGACGACGCCAACCTCGGCCGTCTGCTGACCGTGTTCGAGCGCCTGCGCGAGTCGTCGCAGCTCATCGTCATCACGCACCAGAAGCGCACGATGGAGATCGCGGACGCCCTGTACGGGGTGTCGATGCGGCAGGACGGCGTCTCCGCCGTCGTCGGGCAGCGGGTGCAGAAGCGCGAGCCGGCGGACGCGGTCGCGTAGGCGCCCTGGTCGCGACTCGACGACAGACAGGAGGCGAGGTGCCAGCCGGCACCGCGCCTCCTGTTCCGTCAGGTGCGTCCGGACAGGACGCCGGGTCGCTACGCGCGACCGCGGATCGTCCGGAGCAGCCAGCCGATGATCCCGAGCAGGATGAGCACGATGCCCACCCAGAGCAGGAGCTTCAGGGCGCCGACGAAGATGCCGCTGAAGAGCAGGACGAGGCCGACGATGATCGCGATGATCAGCAGTGCGGGCATGAGGGTCTCCTATCCCTGGAACGAGACCGAGCAGATGCCCGGACCAGAACGGGACGCTACTCCTCGGCGCGGCATCGCGTTCGGTCGTCCGGCGGGGCCGCGCCCGCTCAGCCGACGAGGTTCTGCACGAACACGTGCGGCGTGAAGCCCGTCAGGTCGTTGATGCCCTCGCCCTGGCCGATGAGCTTGATCGGGATGCCGGTCTTCTCCTGCACGCTGAGCACGAAGCCGGCCTTGGCCGAGCCGTCGAGCTTCGTGATGACGAGGCCGGTCACGCCGGCGCCCTCGATGAAGGCCTGGGCCTGGGCGAGTCCGTTCTGGCCGGTCGTCGCGTCGAGGACGAGCAGGACCTCGCTGATCTCGGTCTGCTTCTCGACGACGCGCTTGATCTTGGTGAGCTCGTCCATCAGCCCGGCCTTGGTGTGCAGGCGCCCGGCGGTGTCGATGACGACGATCTCGGTCTGGTCGCGGATCGCCTTCTCGACGGTCTGGTACGCCACCGATGCGGGGTCCTGCCCGGGCTGCGACGGACGGACGACGTCGACCCCGGCGCGCTGGGCCCAGGTGGCGACCTGCTCGACCGCCGCGGCGCGGAACGTGTCCGCCGCCCCGACGAGCACCGTGCGGTCGTAGGTCTTCAGGAACTTGGCGAACTTGCCGATCGTCGTGGTCTTGCCGACGCCGTTCACCCCGACGACGAGCACCACGGCGGGCCGCGCGCTGAGCTTCAGGGTGGTGTCGAGCTTGGAGAGCCGTTCCTCGAGGACCTCGCGGAGCATGCGCTGCAGGTCGGCGGGGTCGGTCGTGCCGTACCGGTCGACGCGGGCGTGCAGGTCCTCGATGATCTCCTCGGAGATGTCCGGGCCGAAGTCGGCGCCGATCAGGGCGGTCTCGAGGTCCTCCCACGTGGTCTCGTCGATCGTCTTGCGCTGGAAGAGGCCGCGCAGCCGTGTGGACAGTGACCAAGAACTCGCCATGCTCCCAGCTTAGAGCGCGGCGCATGTCCGCTGTGCCCGGTATGCTCGGGGACACGAAGGGGAGTATTCCCTCTCGGTGACCCCGTCAGTACGGTCCGGAACGATCCGGCCCCGGGGCGCCGGTCGTGCTGCACCGGTTCCGGTGCGGGGCGACGGAAGAGACCTTCAGGCCTCGGCGTACCCGCACACCAGTGGCACGCCCTACCTGAAGGAAACCGTGGACGTCCCACTCTTCGTCTGGCTCATCACGATCGCCGGCATCCTCGCGCTGCTCGTGTTCGACTTCTACTCGCACGTGCGCACGCCGCACGTGCCCCACATCCGCGAATCCGCGTTCTGGTCGGCCTTCTACATCGGCCTGGCCATCCTGTTCGGCATCGGGATCCTGGTGTTCGGCGGCGGACAGGCCGGTGGTGAGTACTTCGCCGGCTGGCTGACCGAGAAGGCGTTGTCGGTCGACAACCTCTTCGTCTTCCTCATCATCATGTCGAGCTTCGCCGTGCCGAAGGAGTTCCAGCAGAAGGTCCTGCTGGTCGGCGTCGCGATCGCGCTCGTCGCCCGCGGTGTGTTCATCGCCCTCGGCGTCACGATCATCGAGAACTTCTCGTGGGTCTTCTACCTGTTCGGTGCGCTGCTGTTCTGGCTCGCCTGGTCGCAGGCCCGCAGCGGCAACGACCACGGCAACGAGGGCGATTCGCGGCTCATCCGGATCCTCAAGCGCTTCATCCCGACCTCGGACCACTACGACGGTGACCGCCTGACCACCCGCGTCGACGGCAAGCGCCTGTTCACCCCGATGCTGCTCGTCATGGTCGCCATCGGCCTCACCGACGTGCTGTTCGCGCTCGACTCCATCCCCGCGATCTTCGGGCTGACGCAGGACGCCTTCATCGTGTTCACCGCGAACGCGTTCTCGCTCCTCGGGCTCCGGCAGCTGTACTTCCTGATCGCCGGTCTGCTCGAGCGCCTCATCTACCTGGGTCAGGGCCTGGCCGTCATCCTGGCGTTCATCGGTGTGAAGCTCGTCTTCCACGCCATGCACGTCAACGAGCTGCCCTTCATCAACGGTGGCGAGCACATCGAGTGGGCGCCGGAGATCCCGATCTGGTTCTCGCTGGGCTTCATCGCCCTGACGATCACGGTCGCGACGATCGCCTCGCTCGTGGTCTCGAAGCGCCGCCAGGAGCGCGGGCTCACCCCGTCGGGTGAGCCGAAGGAGTCGGTGGAAGCCGACGCGAAGTAGTCGTCACCACCTGACGGACGCCAGGCGCGGTGCCAGCCGGCACCGCGCCTGGCGTCTGTCCGGAGCGTCGCCCGGAGCGTCAGACGGCCTGGCGACCGGGGGTCGCGTCGAGCAGGTGGGCCAGGTGCTCGGGAACCGAGCCGCCGCGCGCCACCGTCGCCCGTGCCCACAGCCGGCCCGCCCGGTACGACGACCGGACCAGCGGCCCGGCGAGGACCCCCGCGTAGCCCATCTGCTCGGCGAGCTGGCGGAGCTCGACGAACTCCGCAGGGCTGACCCAGCGCGCGACCGGCAGGTGCCGCGGTGACGGGCGGAGGTACTGCGTCAGCGTGATGATGTCCGTGCCGGCGTCGTGCAGGCGCTGCAGGGCGTCCTCGATCTCGATGCGCTCCTCGCCCATGCCGAGGATCAGGTTCGACTTCGTGACGAGTCCGGCGTCGCGGCCCTGGGTGATGACGTCCAGGGAGCGTTCGAACGTGAACGCCGGTCGGATCCGCTTGAAGATCCTCGGGACGGTCTCGACGTTGTGCGCGAAGACCTCGGGGCGGGCGTCGAACACCTGGCCGAGCTGGTCCGGCCGGCCGTTGAAGTCCGGCACCAGGATCTCGACGCCGGTGCCGGGGGAGTGCTCGTGGATCTGCCGGATCGTCTCGGCGTAGAGCCAGGAGCCGCCGTCGGGCAGGTCGTCCCGTGCGACGCCGGTCACCGTCGCGTACTTCAGGCCCATCGAGATGACGGAGTCCGCGACCCGGCGGGGCTCGTCGCGGTCGAGCGGTTCCGGCTTGCCGGTGTCGATCTGGCAGAAGTCGCAGCGGCGGGTGCACTGCGATCCGCCGATCAGGAACGTCGCCTCGCGGTCCTCCCAGCACTCGAAGATGTTCGGGCAGCCGGCCTCCTGGCAGACGGTGTGCAGCTGCTGGTCCTTGACCAGGGCGGACAGTTCGCGGAACTCTGGGCCCTGCGTGGCGCGGGTCTTGATCCACCCGGGTTTCGTCTCGATCGGGGTCTCGGCGTTCCGGGCCTCGACCCGGAGCATGCGGCGGCCTTCGGGGGCGAGGGTCATACGAGGGTCTCCTGTCGGGCGGGCGCGGTGCTGGTGCTCGTGCTGGTGCTGGGGGTTGTCGTGCTGATCCGGTGGCCGCGGTGCATGCCGTCGACGGCCTGTTGGACGCCGTGCGCTACCAGGGGTGCGAGGTCGTCGACGGTCACGGGAGCGAGCCCCAGGTGCGCCGCGGCGGCGCGCAGCGTCGTGACCCCGGCGTCCGCAATGCCGCACGGGACGATCGCTCGGTAGGCGTCGAGGGCGTTGTCGCAGTTGATCGCGATGCCGTGGCTCGTCACGCCCTCGGCGACGTGCAGCCCGATGGCGCCGATCTTGGCGGCGGGGGAGCCGTCCGCGCTCGGCACCCATGCGCCGCTGCGCCTGGCGACCCGTTCGGCGTGCACTCCGACGGCGGCAGCAGCGTCGATGATGACCTGCTCCAGGTCGCGCACCCACGCGACGACGTCGAGGGGTTCGGCGAGTCGGACGATCGGGTAGGCGACGAGCTGCCCCGGGCCGTGCCAGGTGATGCGGCCGCCGCGGTCGGTGTCGACGACGGGGGCACCGTTCGTCGGCAGGTCGGATGGTTCGGTGCGGCGTCCGGCGGTGTACACGGACGGGTGCTCGCACAGCACGAGGGCTCCGGGGGAACGGCCTGCGACGACGGCGGCGTGCAGGTCCCGCTGCAGAGCGAGACCGTCGGCGTAGTCGAGCAGCCCGGGGTGGTGCACGATCTCGAGTTCCGGCATGCGGCGAGCGTACGACAGTTTCTGGACGGCGTCCAACAACTATCCTCTTGACCTCAACTATGGTTGAGATAGTCCGATGGGGACATGGACATCCGCCAGGTACAGCTCGCCACCCGATCGCTCGACGACACCGCCCGGTTCTACGAACGGCTGGGGTGTCCGGTCGAGATCGTCGACGCCGCGGTGCGCGTCGTCGTGGGGTCGTCGCTCCTCCTGTTCCGTGAACTGCCCGAGATGACCGGAGCCCTGCACCTGGCGATCACGATCCCCACCGGGACGTTCGACGCGGCCAAGGTCTGGATCGCCGGACTGACGACGGTGCTCGGTGCCGATGACCAGGACGAGTTCGAGGGGCCGCCGAACTGGAACTCGCGGTCGGTCTACTTCGAGGGGCCCGACGAGCAGCTCCTCGAGCTCATCGAGCGGCGGGACCTGCCCGCAGATGCGGGCGAGAACACGGTCGTCCCGCTCGTCTCCATCAGCGAGGTCGGCGTCCCCGTCCCCGACGTCCTCGGCGCCGTCGATGCCCTGCGACGCGCCGGTCTCGAGCCCTACGCGAACCCGCCGGGGGAGTCCTTCGCCGCGGTCGGCGACGTGGACGGCCTCGTGATCCTGGTGTCGCCCGACCGGCGCTGGTTCCCGACCGGTGACCGGAGTCCGTCGAGCGCGCCGGTGATCGTCGACCTGGGCCTCGGGGCACCGCTCGAACTGACCGAGGGTGTCCTCCTGCGGTGAACGGACCGGTGCGGCCTGCGCGAGCCTTGTAGAATCGACGGATCATGGCGCAATTCGGCTCACTCTCCGATCGGCTGACCGAGACCTTCCGCAATCTGCGGAGCAAGGGTCGGCTGACTCCGTCCGACGTCGACGGCACCGTCCGCGAGATCCGGCGGGCCCTCCTCGACGCCGACGTCGCGCTCGAGGTCGTCAAGGCGTTCACCGCCTCGGTGCGCGAGCGTGCCCTCTCCGACGAGGTCAACCGCGCGCTCAACCCGGCGCAGCAGGTCGTCCAGATCGTCAACGAGGAACTCGTCGGCATCCTCGGCGGGCAGCAGCGACGGCTCGAGTTCGCGAAGAAGCCGCCGACGGTCATCATGCTCGCGGGTCTGCAGGGTGCCGGTAAGACGACCCTGGCCGGCAAGCTCGGCAAGTGGCTCAAGAAGGACGGCCACACCCCGATGCTCGTCGCGGCGGACCTGCAGCGACCGAACGCCGTGCAGCAGCTGCAGGTCGTCGGCGAGCAGGCCGGCGTGCACGTCTTCGCGCCCGAGCCCGGCAACGGTGTCGGCGACCCGGTCAAGGTCGCCAAGAACGCCATCAAGGCCGCGATCGACCAGCAGTACGACACCGTCATCGTGGACACCGCCGGTCGTCTCGGTGTCGACGCCGAGCTGATGAAGCAGGCCGCGAACATCCGCAAGGCCGTCGACCCGGACGAGGTCCTGTTCGTCATCGACGCGATGATCGGTCAGGACGCCGTCAACACGGCCCGCGCGTTCCAGGAAGGCGTCGACTTCACCGGTGTCGTCCTGTCGAAGCTCGACGGTGACGCCCGCGGTGGTGCTGCCCTGTCGGTGGCCAGCGTGACCGGCCGCCCGATCATGTTCGCGTCGACGGGTGAGTCGCTCGACGACTTCGAGCCGTTCCACCCGGACCGCATGGCGAGCCGGATCCTCGACCTCGGCGACATCCTGTCCCTCATCGAGCAGGCGCAGGGTGCCTTCGACGAGGAAGAGGCGCGCAAGGTCGCGGACAAGATCGCGACCGACAACTTCACGCTGAACGACTTCCTGCAGCAGATGCAGCAGCTCCGCAAGGCCGGCTCCATCAAGGGCATGCTCGGCATGCTCCCGGGCGCCAAGGGCATGCGCGAGGCGCTCGACAACTTCGACGAGCGCGAGATCGTCCGCACCGAGGCGATCATCCAGTCGATGACGCCCCAGGAGCGCGAGCTCCCGAAGCTGCTGAACGGTTCGCGTCGTCTGCGCATCGCGCGCGGCGCCGGATCGACCGTCACCGAGGTCAACGCCCTGGTAAACCGGTTCGAGCAGGCCGCCAAGATGATGAAGACCGTCGCCCGCGGCGGCGTGCCGCAGATGCCGGGCATGGGTCCGATCCCGGGCATGCACGGTGGCAAGAAGCAGCAGCAGGGTGGCAAGAAGAAGTCGAAGGTCGGCAACCCGGCCAAGCGCGCGGCCCTCGCGGCGGGTGCCGCGGCTGCACCGCAGCAGGCCCCGCAGGGCTCCGGCCTCGGCCTCGGTGGCGCCAAGGGTTCCAAGGCGCCGACCGAGGAAGAGCTCGCGTCGCTGCAGAAGTTCCTGGGTCGCTGACGCGGCTCGCGATCGCGACCACCTGACGGACGGGCGCGCTCCGCTCAGCGTGACGCGCCAGCGGCACGCGGGGCGCGCTGACCGAGCCTGCGAGGGAGGGGAGCCAGCTGGCACCGGGCCTCCCGTCCGTCGTCCGGTCGCGTCGCGACGTTCCTTCCCATCGCACGGCCGATTCGACCAGGTACACCCGGTCCGGGTGGGTGCGTCAGAGCGCGTCGCGGAACTCCGTGACCAGGTGGCGGACCACCGCGCGCAGGTCGCCGCCGTTCTCGCGCGCGACCTGCAGCTGCCGCTGGTACGAGGCGCCGCGCTCGATCATCGTGTCGAGGTGGTGCAGTTCGTCCTGGCAGCCGAGCCGCTCCGCGATCGGGTCGAGCCGCTGCACCAGGTCGTGCACCTCGTCGGTCACGAGCCGCTCGTCACCGGCGACGTTCGTGATGATCTCGGCCTCCATGCCGTAGCGGGCCGCGCGCCACTTGTTCTCGCGGATGAACCACGGCTGCATCGTCGGCAGGGTCTCACCGGCGTCGAGCCGGTCCGAGCACGCGGTGACCAGGCACTGCACCAGCGCGGTGACGGCACCGACCTCGTGCAGGGTCGAGATGCCGTCGGACACGCGGTTCTCCAGGGTGCCCCAGCCGGGCGAGGGGCGGATGTCCCAGCGCAGGTCCTTCACGCTGTCGATGACGCCGGTGTGCGTGAGGTCGCCCACGACCTCCTCGAAGTTCGCCCAGGCACCGAGCTGCGGTGGGAGTCCACCGGTCGGGAGCTGCTGGAACATGAGCGCACGGTTCGAGGCGTACCCGGTGTCGGTCCCGCCCCAGAACGGGCTCGACGCCGTGAACGCCTGCAGGTGCGGGACGTACGCGAGCATCGCGTTCATGATCGGGACCGCCTTGTCGCGGTCGTCGATGCCGACGTGCACGTGCACTCCCCAGATGAGCATCTGGCGTCCCCACCAGCGGGTGCGGTCGATCAGGGTCGTGTAGTGCTCGCTGTCCGGGGTGATCTCCTGCTGGTCCCAGACGGCGAACGGGTGCGTGCCGGAGCACATCACCTGGGCGTCGAGCGGTTCGGCGGCGTCGATGACCTCGCCGATGATGCCGGACAGCTCGCTCGTCGCCGCACCCACCCGATCGTGGACGCTCGACACGACCTCGACCGTGTTGGTCAGCAGCTCCTCGGTGACGCGGTCGGGGTCACCGAGCCGCTCGTGCACGGCGGCGATGACGGCGGGGGCGCGGGGCGCGAGGTCGCCGGTCGACAGGTCGACCAGCGGGAGTTCCCACTCGACGCCGATGGTCGACGGGCGGGACTCGGTGAAGCGGATGTCCATGCCGTCCATCCTGCCCGGAACGTTGTCGGACACGCACAACGATCCGTCCGCCGGTCGCACGGACCCCGCAGAATGGGCGCATGAGCAGCGTCGCTTCCGCCCCCGTCGTCCCGGAGTCGCTCCGGCGCGTGGCGTCACCCTGGACCCTCGGGCCCCTGCACCTGCCGAACCGGGTGGTGATGGGGTCGATGCACACCGGGCTCGAGGTGCAGGACGACGGTGGTGCCGGCATGGCTGCGTTCTACCGGGAGCGTGCAGCTGGCGGAGCCGCGTGCATCATCACCGGCGGCATCGCGGTCAACGACGAGGCCCGCGGTGGTCCGGACTTCGCGGTGTTCGGGGTCGGGGGAGCCGACGAGCGGTTCCGGGTCGCGGTGCAGGCCGTGCACGACGAGGGCGGGACGATCCTGGCGCAGCTGTTCCACGCCGGTCGGTACGCCCTGGCGTCGGGGATGGTCGACCGGCACGGGGACCCGCAGCGCGTCGTGGCGCCCTCGGCCCTGCCGTGGGCAGCCGCCCGGGGCGTGGTGCCGACCGCGCTGACGGCGGCCGAGGTCGAGCGGACCATCGAGGACTTCGCCGTCGCTGCCCGCACCGCCCGCGCGATCGGGTTCGACGGCGTGGAGATCATGGCGTCCGAGGGGTACCTGATCAACCAGTTCCAGTCGCCGCTGACGAACCTGCGCGACGACGAGTGGGGCGGCGACGCAGCACGCCGCCGGCGGTTCGCGATCGAGGTCGTCCGGGCCGTGCGCACCGCCGTCCCGGACCTCGCCGTGACGATCCGGCTGTCCGGCGCCGACCTGATGCCCGGCTCCTCGACCGACGACGAGGTCGACGCACTCGTGCACGACCTGCTGCCGCTCGGGCTCGACGGCATCTCGGTCGGCATCGGCTGGCACGAGTCCCGCACCCCGACGGTGCAGGCCGCGGTGCCGCACGGGGCCTGGCTGGCGTACGCGTCCCGGATCGCCGGGGTGGTGCGCGCGTCCCCGCACCCGCACGTCCGCGTGATCGCCTCGAACCGGATGACGGACCTGCGGGACGGCGAGGCGGTGCTCGCCGACGGCCTGCTCGACGCCGTCGCCCTCGCCCGACCGTTCCTGGCCGATCCCGCACTCGTCGACCGCTCCCTGGCCGGCCGGTTCGCCCTCGTGAACACCTGCATCGGCTGCAACCAGGCGTGCCTCGACCGGTCGATCATCGGCGCGCCGGTGTCGTGCCTGGTGAACCCCCGCGCCGGCCGCGAGGTCGCGTTCCCCGCACGCCCGACGGCCGACCCGAAGCGCGTCGACGTCGTCGGCGGCGGTCCGGCCGGGCTCGCCGCGGCGGTGGACGCCGCCCGCCGCGGCCACGAGGTCACCCTCTGGGAGGCCTCCGACCGTCTCGGCGGCCAGTTCGGCCTCGCCGCACTCGTCCCGGGGAAGGAGGACTACGCCGCCACGGTGCGGTCCGCCCGCACGGAGCTCGAGGAGCGGGGCGCGACCATCCACCTCGGACGCCCGGCCACGGCTCGGGACCTCGTCGACAGCGACGCCGTCGTGCTCGCGGCCGGGGTGGTCCCGCGGAGCATCGACGTCCCTGGCAGCGACTTGCCGCACGTGCTGTCCTACGAGCGGGCGCTGCGGGACGGCGTCCCCGAGGGCACCGTCGCGATCATCGGCGGCGGCGGCATCGGGGTGGACACCGCGGCGTTCCTGACCGAGTCGCCCGACGAGGCCGTCCGGGCCGCCGGGTTCGCGGCGCGCTGGGACCTCGACGTGTCCGAGGAACTCGTCGGCGACGTCCCGCAGCGGCTCCCCGCGGCACCGCGCACCACCCGACCGGGGCCGGACGTGACGGTGCTCCGCCGATCGGGCAAGTTCGGCCACGGGATCGGCATCACCTCGCGGTGGGTCGCGATCGGTCGGCTGCGCGACGCCGGCGTGCGGATGGTCGGCGGCGTGCAGGAGTACCTGCGCATCGAACCCGGGGTGCTCTGGATCCGCGACGAGCACGGGGACGAGGTCGGCGTGCCGGCGGACACCGTCGTGGTCTGCGCCGGGCAGGAGCGGGCGAGCGACGCCGAGGGTGACGCTCCCGACGGACTCGCCACGGGCCTCCAGGCCGCCGGCGTGCCGTACGCCGTCGTCGGCGGCGCGCGGGACGCACGGAGCGTGGACGCGGTCCGGGCGACGTCCGAAGCCCTCGAAGCGGTGCGGCGCCTCGCCCCGTAGCGAGTCGGCTCGCATCACGGCCGGGAATCTGCAAGAATGAACGGTCGAATCGCCGCAGCTCGACCCTCTATCCAGCTGTGAGCGATCTCTCTCGAGCTTTCGCCGTGTGTGCCCCCACGCCCGCGGTTCCAGTTCAACCACAACGAAAGCAAACAGGAGCAATTGTGGCTGTCAAGATCCGTCTGAAGCGTCTCGGTAAGATCCGTGCGCCCTACTACCGCATCGTCGTCGCCGACTCGCGCACCAAGCGCGATGGTCGTGTCCTCGAGGAGATCGGTCAGTACCACCCCACCGAGGAGCCCTCGGTCATCAAGATCGAGTCCGAGCGTGCGCTCTACTGGCTCGGCGTCGGCGCGCAGCCGACCGAGCAGGTCGCGGCCCTCCTCAAGCTGACCGGCGACTGGGCCAAGTTCAAGGGCGAGAAGGACACCGAGTCCAAGGTCAAGGTGGCCGAGCCGAAGCAGGCCTTCCAGGTCGACTCCTCGAAGAAGGCCGTCCTCAAGCCGAAGTCGGAGAAGACGGCTCCCGCCGCCAAGGCCGACGACGCCGAGACCGCCGACGAGACGACCGAGGCGTAGTCCTTGCTCGAATCCGCGCTGACGCACCTCGTCAAGGGGATCGTCGATCACCCTGACGACGTGCGCGTCGCCAGCTCCACCTCCCCACGCGGCGAGGTCCTCGAGGTGCGTGTGCACCCCGAGGACCTCGGCCGCGTGATCGGTCGCGCCGGGCGCACCGCCAAGGCGCTCCGCACCCTCGTCACGGCCCTGGCCGACGGCAAGCGCGTGCGGGTCGACGTGGTGGACACCGATTCCTAGGGAGACGACCCAGCTCCGGGTGGGTCGAATCACGAAGGCGCACGGGCTCAAGGGCGGCATCAAGCTCGAGCTCTACACCGACGACCCGGATCGTCGGTTCACCCCGGGCGCCACCTTCACGCTCCAGGTCCCCGACGACTCTCCGTGGTCGGGCAAGACCCTCGAGCTGGACGAACTCCGCTGGTACAACGGTCACCCCGTCGCGTTCTTCGCCGGGATCGACGACCGCACCGGCGCCGAGTCCCTGGCACGCATCATCCTCTGGGTCGAGCAGGACGCCGACGCCGAGACCGGTGAGGACGACGCCTGGTACGACCACCAGCTCGTCGGGTTGAAGGTCCTGCGCGACGGCGCCGAGGTCGGCACCGTCGCCCGTGTGGACCACATGCCCGCGCAGGACCTGCTCGCGATCGACACGCTGACCCGCGGCGAGGTCCTCGTGCCGTTCGTCTCCGCCATCGTGCCCGCGGTCGACATCGCTGCCGGCACGGTCACGGTCACGCCGCCGCAGGGCCTGTTCGAGGACCCCGAGGACACCTCGCGCCCCGAGACGGTCACGGACTAGCTGCCGTGCGGATCGACATCGTCACGATCTTCCCGGAGTTCTTCTCCATGCTGGACGTGTCCCTGCTCGGCAAGGCGCGCTCCGGCGGCCTGCTCGACCTGCACGTGCACGACCTGCGGTCGTGGACCACCGACCGGCACCGCACCGTCGACGACACCCCGTACGGCGGTGGCGCTGGCATGGTGATGAAGCCGGAACCGTGGGCGCAGGCGCTCGAAGCGCTCTTCCGCCCCGACGGCTCGTCGACCCTGGTGGTCCCGACGCCGGCCGGCACCCCCTTCACGCAGTCGATCGCGCGCTCGCTCGCGTCGAAGTCCGACCACCTCGTGTTCGCCTGCGGGCGGTACGAGGGCATCGACGCCCGCGTCTTCGAGTGGGCGTCATCGCGCGCCACCGTCGTCGAGCTCTCGCTCGGTGACTACGTGCTGAACGGTGGCGAGGTCGCCGCGATGGCGATCATCGAGGCCGTCGGTCGACTGGTCCCCGGCGTGGTCGGCAACCCCGAGTCACTGGTCGAGGAGTCCCACGAGGACGGTCTGCTCGAGTACCCCTCGTACACCAAGCCCGCGTCGTGGCGCGGCCTGGACGTCCCCGACGTCCTGCTCAGCGGGCACCACGCCCGCGTCGGTGCCTGGCGGCACGAGCAGCAGCTGGAGCGGACGCGGCGCGTCCGTCCGGACCTGCTGCCCGACGCGTAGCGCGACCCGTCCTGGGAAAGCGACAGACGTCCGCGGAACATCCGCGGACACCTGTCGCTTTCGCTGTTCTGACGGTCCGCGGCCCGCGAGGTCTGTCGCCTCGGTGGGGTGGGGGCGACGCGTGACGGACTGGAGGCGCGGTGCCAGCTGGTGCCGCGCCTCCAGGCCCGCTACTGGTCGCGCTGGGCGCGACGCAGGGTCAGGACCTCGGGTCCGGCCTCGGTGACCGCCACGGTGTGCTCGACGTGCGCAGCGCGCGAGCCGTCGACGCTGCGCAGGGTCCAGCCGTCGTCGTCCTGGGAGAGCTCGTCGGTCGTCTGCATGAGCCACGGTTCGATGGCGACGACCAGCCCCGGCCGGAGCTTGAGCCCGCGGCCCGGACGGCCGTCGTTCGGCACGTGCGGGTCCCCGTGCATCGTGCGGCCGACGCCGTGCCCGCCGAACTGCAGGTTGACGTCGTGACCGGCCTGGTGCGCGACGTGTCCGATGGCGTGCGAGACGTCGCCGAGCTTGTTGCCGGGGGCGGCCTGGGCGATGCCGGCCGCCAGCGCCCGCTCGACGGTGGCGATCAGGGCCTGGTCCTCGGCACGCGGCGTCCCGACCTGGACGCTGACGGCGGAGTCCGCGACCCAACCGTCGACGCTCGCGGCGAAGTCCAGGCTCACCAGGTCGCCGTCCTGCAGCGCGTAGTCGTGCGGCAGGCCGTGCAGGGCGGCGTCGTTGACCGACGTGCAGAGGTTCTTGCCGAACGGCGACATCCCGAACGACGGGTGGTAGTCGACGTAGCAGCTCTCGGCCCCGCGCTCGGCGATCATCCGGGCCGCGACGCGGTCGAGGTCGAGCAGGTTCACGCCGACGTCGACCGTCTCGAGCAGTTCGTCGAGCACGTCGGCGACGAACCGGCCGGCGACACGCAGGCCGTCCAGCTCGGCGGGGGTGCGGAGTTCGATCATGGGTCCATCCTCGTCGTTTTGCCTCGCGCGCTCTCTGTGGCAGTATTGAACGCTGTGCCCTGGCTGGACTCTGCCACGGGGGAGTCGCCGACACCGGGCACGCACCACCACTTTCCGAACCTTCTATCCGCGGCGACCCGTGTGCGTCCGCAGAGAGTGAAACCCACCATGAGCCAGCTCCTCGACAACGTCGACGCAGCATCGCTGCGGACCGACGTCCCGGACTTCCGTCCCGGCGACACCATCAAGGTGCACGTCAACATCATCGAAGGCACGCGCTCGCGTATCCAGGTCTTCCAGGGTGTCGTCATCGGCCGTCAGGGCCACGGCATCGGCGAGACCTTCAAGGTCCGCAAGGTGAGCTTCCAGGTCGGCGTCGAGCGCTGGTTCCCGGTGCACTCGCCGATCATCGACCACATCGAGATCGTCACCAAGGGTGACGTCCGTCGTGCGAAGCTCTACTACCTGCGCGAGCTCCGCGGCAAGGCGGCTCGCCGCAAGATCAAGGAGAAGCGCGACGCCTGATCGCCTTCACAGTGAACGTCCGCGAGCCGGACGACGCTGCGAGCCCCTCGTCCATGTACGGTTGTGCATCGACGGGGGGCTCTTCCCATTGCGGCAGAGCGAGCGGTTCGAACGAGAGCGGAAATGACGGACACGACAGACGATTCGGGGCGCAGGCCACGTGCCGAGAAGCAACGGAACGGTGTCCTCACATTCCTCCGCGACCTCGTCATCATCTTCATCGCGGCACTCCTCGTGTCGTTCCTGGTGAAGACGTTCCTGATCCGGTCGTTCTACATCCCGTCGGCGTCGATGGAGAACACGCTGCAGATCAACGACCGCGTGATCGTCAACGAGCTCGTTCCCGGAACCGTGGCGCTGAAGCGGGGGGACGTCGTCGTCTTCAAGGACCCGGGCGGATGGCTCACCGGTTCCGACGTGCCGAACGTCACGCCGGACACGCAGCCCGCCAAGGCCATCGACTGGGCCCTGACGCAGGTCGGTCTCGGCACGGGGGACAGCGACGACCACCTCATCAAGCGCGTCATCGGACTGCCGGGTGACAAGGTGTCGTGCTGCAACGACCTCGGGCAGATGTCCGTCAACGGCGTCCCCATCAAGGAGCCGTACCTGAAGCTGCCCGCCGGTGCCCCGGCCTCGGCGACCGACTTCTCGGTGACCGTGCCGAAGGGCACCATCTGGGTGATGGGCGACAACCGGAACGACTCGAAGGACTCCCGGTACAACGGCGACACCCCGTCGAAGGGCTTCGTCCCGATGTCCGACGTCACCGGCCGCGCGTTCGTCATCTCCTGGCCGGCGAGCCGGTGGACCTGGCTCGACGACCACCCCGAGGTGTTCGCCGGCGTGGAGGAGCGCGACGAGTGACCGCCGTCCGTCCGTCGCTCCGGGTCGAGAAACGGCTGCTGGCCGAGGGCCGCGTGACCGTGATCGGCATGGACGAGGTCGGCCGTGGCGCCATCGCCGGTCCGGTCGGGGTCGGAGTGGCCGCGGTGACGCTCGACATCGGACGTGTGCCCCAGGGGCTCGCCGACTCGAAGCTGCTCTCCGAAGCGCGCCGGACCGACCTGGTGCCCGTCGTGCAGCGTTGGGCGCGGACAGCGGTCGGCATGGCCTCGGCGGAGTTCGTCGACCAGCAGGGCATCGTCCCCGCCCTCGGTGCTGCCGGGGCGCAGGCGCTCGGTTCCCTGGTCGCAGACGGGGTGTCCCTCGACGGCGCAGTGGTCGTGCTCGACGGCTCGTTCGACTGGTTGAGCAGGGCCATCCCCGCATCCCTCCGGCCGGCGACGGAACCGCTCGAGGTCGTCGTGCGGGTCAAGGCCGACCGCGACTGCGCCTCGGTGGCCGCGGCGTCCGTGGTGGCCAAGGTCGCGCGTGACGCCGTCATGATCACGGCGCACGACGACGCTCCGCACTACGGCTGGGTGTCGAACAAGGGGTACGGGTCGACGGCGCACTACGACGCGATCCGGACGGTCGGGGCGCACACCCTGCACCGGAAGTCGTGGCTGCACCAGGCCTCGAGCGTCGCGCTGGACGGGTTCGACGAACTCGACGCCCCCGCGGCCCTGACCGGTCCTCCGCTCGGGCGTCCGTCGCCGTAGACTGTGGGCGCAATGGATGAGGACGAATTCGACGACTACGACCGCGAGGTCGAGCTGGCCCTGTACCGCGAGTACCGAGACGTGGTCTCGCAGTTCCGTTACGTGGTCGAGACGGAGCGCCGTTTCTACTTGGCGAACGAGGTCGAACTCGTGCGCCGTGACACGGAGCACGACTTCTACTTCGAACTGACCATGAACGACGTCTGGGTCTGGGACGTCTACCGTTCCGACCGGTTCGTCAAGGGTGTCCGCGTGCTCACGTTCAAGGACGTGAATGTCGAGGAGCTCACGACGCGGGAACTCGAACTGCCGAAGGAACTCGCACTCGACGAGTGATCGTCGCTTTTCATTCTGCTGCTTTCTCGGTGAATCGCCGGTGATCCGAAGCGCCATGGAATTGTTCGCGCTATTCTGATGGCGATTTAACCGCCCCACGAACAGGAGCACCCCATGGCACAGAAGGTCACCGTCCAGCTCGTCGACGACCTCGACGATTCCCCCATCACCACCGGTGAAGGCCGGACGGTCGAATTCGCGTTCGACGGCTCGTCGTACGAGATCGACCTGTCGAACGACAACGTCGACAAGTTCCGCGAGGCGATCTCCGATTACGTCGCCGCGGCGCGCAAGGTCTCCGGTCGTCGGACCGGTGGCGGTTCCGCCCCGAAGTCCGCACCCAAGCGCGGCAACTCGGAAGAGCTCGGCAAGATCCGCGAGTGGGCCAAGGAGAACGGGTACGAAGTCTCGTCCCGTGGTCGTATCTCGACGCAGGTGCAGGAAGCGTACGCAGCAGCGCACTGACGCTCGCCGCAGCAGGACCCGGGTGATCTCGATCGCCCGGGTCCTTCTTCTTTCCTCCACAGTGGCAATCTGCTCGCACTGATTCCACAGATTCTGCATCGTCACTGATGCGGCTGTTCGTTCCCGAGATCGTTGTCGTGGAGGCAACGACATGGAACAACAGGTGCAACGCCCACCGGGGCGGTCGCTCCGGAACGGCCGACTCGGGCGATTCGGTGAAGAACGCGCGGTGGTCTGGCTCGAGGCTCGGGGATTCCGTGTCCTCGAACGGAACTGGCGATGTGCGCGTGGGGAGATCGACATCGTCGCGTGGGATTCCTGCACGCTCGCGTTCATCGAGGTGAAGACCCGGTCCGGTGCGGCGACCGGGCACCCGTTCGAGGCGATCACCGCAGCGAAGCTCACCCGGATGCGTCGGCTCGTCCCCGAGTGGTTCGACGCGCATCCCGAGGTCTCGGCACGTGCGGTCCGCGTGGACGTCGTCGCGGTCCACGTCGACGGACCCCGCATCGTCGTGGAACACCTGGCAGGCGTGCTGTGACCGGCATCGGCCGCGCGGCCGCGGTCGCGCTGCTGGGGGTCACCGGCCGCTGCATCGAAGTCGAAGCCCACCTCACCAGTCAGCTCCCGGCGTTCAGCATCATCGGGCTTCCCGACACCTCGTTGGGCGAGGCACGGGAACGCGTGCGATCCGCGGCGGCGAACGCGGGGTGCCCCTTGCCTGCCCGTCGGATCACCGTGAACCTGACCCCCGCTGCGATCCCGAAGCGCGGTTCCGGGTTCGACCTGGCCATCGCGATGGCGGTGCTCGCCGGCGCGGGACTCGCGCCGGACGTCTCGGAGCGTGTCGTGTACATCGGCGAGCTCGGCCTCGACGGTCGGGTGCGTCCGGTCCCCGGGGTGATCCCGATGCTCATCGCCGCGCGCGACGCCGGTGTCGACCGCGTGGTGCTGCCCGTCGGCAACCTGACCGAGGCCCGTGTCGTCAGCGGTGTGCGGGTCCGGGGTGTGGACTCGCTGCGGGCGGCGGCCATCGACGCCGGGGCGTTCCTGCCGGAGGTCGAGGTCGACCCGGTGCTGCCGGTCCCGATCCCGTCGGTGCCGCGTCCCGTGGCCGAGCTGTCCGACGTCGTGGGGAACCCGGTCGGGGTCCGAGCCGTGATCGCGGCGGCGGCCGGGGGACACCACGCGCTGCTGCTCGGGCCGCCGGGTGCCGGCAAGACGATGCTCGCCGAGCGGCTGCCCGGGCTGCTGCCGGACCTGGACGACGAGACCGCGCTCGAGGTCGCCGCGGTCCGGTCCGTCGCCGGACTCGGCCCCGCGTCCTGGAGCACGAAGCCACCGTGGGAAGCCCCGCACCACTCCGCCTCGGCGGTCTCGCTCATCGGCGGTGGGTCGGGGGTGCTGCGTCCGGGGGCCGTGTCGCGCGCCACCGGGGGCATCCTGTTCCTCGACGAGGCGCCGGAGTTCCCCCGGGCCGTGCTCGACGCGCTCCGGCAACCGCTCGAGTCCGGTCGGATCACCGTCCACCGGGCGGCGGGCGCCGCCGAGTTCCCCGCACGCTGCCAGGTCGTCCTCGCGGCGAACCCCTGCCCGTGCGGGAACGCCGGTGGTGCCCACGGGCAACCCTGTGAGTGCTCGCCGAGCACCGTTCGCCGGTACCTCGGGCGGATGTCCGGGCCGTTGCTCGACCGCATGGACATCCGCGTGCTCGTGCCCCGGGTGACGACGGGGCGGATGCGCGCCGCGGACGGCAGCACGCCGACCACGGCGGTCGCACGTGCAGCGGTCGCGGCAGCGCGGGCCCGCATGGCGGAGCGGCTGCACGGGACGGGATGGTCCCGCAACGCCGAGGTCACCGGGACCTGGCTCCGCGCCGACGGGCGCATCGAACCCGGGTCGACCGCGGACCTCGACCGTGCACTCGACCTCGGCACCCTGACGATGCGCGGCTGGGACCGCGTGATGCGACTGGCGTGGACGCTCGCCGACCTCGATGCCGTCGACCGGCCCACGGGTGAGCACATCCGGGGTGCCCTGGCCCTGCGGAGCGCGCTGTGATGCCGGCGGGCACGGAGCTCCTCGACACCGTGGCGCGCCTGCTGGGACGCAGCGGCGCCGCGGTCGACCCGGTGCAGGCCGCGGCACGGGTCGCGTGGTCGGCCATCGTCGAACCCGGGGACTCCGTCGCCGGCGAGCTCCTCGCCGGGCTCGGGCCGGAGCGCGCACTCGGTGGGGTGTTGCTCGCCGCGGACGGCGACCACGACGCGCTGCTGGGGGACTGCGTCGAGGCCGAGGTCCCCGGAGCCGAGGACCCCGCGGTGCTGCTCGGGGTGCTGCGGACCGCGGTGGAGCGCTGGCGGCCCCGGCTGGCCAGCGTCGAGGTGGGCGACGTCCTCGCGGCCGCCGGTGCGGTCGGCGCCGGTCTGCTCGTCCCGGAGAGCGACGGGTGGCCCTCGTCGCTGGACGACCTCGGGCCGCACGCCCCGGTGGTCCTGTGGACGCGCAGCCCCGGCGTCCGCCTCGGCGACGGGACGCCGGTGCTCGGGGTCGTGGGGTCCCGGGCGAACACGGTGGCCGGTGCCGAGGCGACCGCGGAGATCACCTCGACGGCGGTGGACGCCGGATTCCGCGTCGTCAGCGGTGGCGCCTACGGCATCGACGCCGTGGCGCACCGCGTGGCCGTCGCTGCCGGAACACCCACGATCGCGGTCCTGGCCGGTGGCATCGACCAGCTCTACCCGGTGGGCAACGCGCAGCTGCTCCACAACGTGGCACGGCAGGGCGCCCTGCTCGCCGAGTCGGCACCGGGGACACGACCGACGCGGTGGCGTTTCCTCGCTCGGAACCGGCTGATCGCCGCGCTGGCCGACGTCACGGTGGTGGTCGAGGCCGGTGCTCGGTCGGGGGCGCTCAACACCGCTCACCACGCCGCGCAGCTCGGCCGGCCGGTGTTCGCCGTGCCCGGAGCCTTCGCGTCCTCGGCGTCGGTCGGGTGCCACCGGCTCATCGCGCAGGGGCGGGCGGAGATCGTCGTGCACCCCGGCGATCCGGTCGCGGCGATCCGTGCGGTGTCCGGGACCTGTGGGGGAGCGGTGCCGGACGAGCCGTTGCTGTCCGGCAGGCAGGACCCCGAGGTGGTCCGGGTCCTCGACGCGCTCGGCCGTCGTGCGCTGCCCGAAGCCGAGATCGCCCGCCGAGCCGGGATGTCGACGGCGGACGTCGCCGACGCGCTCGCGCTGGCGCAGCTGCAGGGGCTCGTCGTCCCGAGCGGCGGCGGGTGGGGGCGGGCATGACGGTCTGCAGCCGTACGCTGACGTCGTGGCTTCGCGGACGGACGATCGACTCGAGGCGGCGGTGCACGCCTTCCTCGGACACGCGCGGCACGCGCGGGGCCTCAGCGAGCAGACCCTCCGCGCGTACGCCAACGACCTCGAGCAGCTCGTCACCTTCGCGGGCGGCCGCAGCGTCGACCGCGTCGCCGACGTCGAGCTGGAGCTCCTGCGTGACTGGCTCTGGGACGCCGACCAGCGGGGGCTGGCCCGGTCGACCATCGCCCGACGGTCCTCGTCCGTGCGGGCGTTCACCCGGTGGGCGAGCGAGACCGGGGTGACCCCGACGGATGCCGGGGTCCGGCTCCGTGCGCCGAAGGGTGGAGCGCACCTGCCCCGAGTGGTGTCCGCCGACCAGGTGCGCACCCTGCTCGACGGGCTCGGTGCCCGGGCCACGACGGACGACCCGACGGCGCTGCGGGACCTGGCCCTCGTCGAGCTCCTGTACGCGGCCGCCATCCGGGTCAGCGAACTCGTCGGGATCGACGTGACCGACGTCGATCGCGGACGCCTGACCGTGCGGGTCCTCGGCAAGGGCGGCAAGGAACGCGTGGTGCCGTTCGGCGTTCCGGCGCGGGACGCGCTCGAGGCATGGCTGGAGCGCGGACGGCCCGCCCTCGCTGCTCGGAGCGACGGCCCGGCGAGCACGGCGCTGTTCCTCGGCGACCGTGGCGCCCGACTCGGCGTCCGCAGCGCGTACCGCGTGGTGGCGCGGTTGCTCAGTGATCTGCCGGGCGAGGGCCCGAGCGGCCCGCACACGTTCCGCCACACCGCGGCGACGCACCTGCTCGACGGGGGAGCGGACCTGCGCGCGGTGCAGGAACTCCTCGGGCACGCGAGCCTGGGGACGACGCAGATCTACACGCACGTGTCGTCGGCGCGGCTGCGCGAGGTCTACCGGACGGCGCACCCGCGCGCCTGACGCTGCGCCGACGTCCCGGACGCTCGGTCGCCGGTGGGCTCAGCCGGGCCACGCCGACTCGGGCAGCAGCACCGGCCACTCGGCAGGCGGCAGGTACGGCATCGGGTCGACGTAGCGACCGTCGACCCGCGCACCCAGGTGGAGGCACGGTGCCGTCGCCGGACAGTGCCCGACCGAGACGCGCCCGACTGCATCGCCCTGCACGACCTCGTCACCGGCGGTGACCAGGGGCGTCACCGAGTCGAGCGTGCTGACCAGCCCGCTGCCGTGGTCGATCGTCACGACGGTGCGGCCGCCGACCGCGCCGGCGAACGCCACGGTGCCGTCCGCCACCGCCGACGCGGTCGTCCCCAGGGCCGCGGGGACGTCGATGCCGCGGTGGCCGGCGGCGTAGTCGGAGGACGGCGCCTCCCACGCACGCTCGACCACCCGTGACCCGGTCGGCCAGACCCAGCGGGCCTCGGCTCCGTCGGCGTCGGCCGCAGGAGTCACCGACGGCCCGGCTCCCGACGACGGCGCAGCACCGAACGCCGCCGCCCCGGACGCCGCCGTCCCGAACACCCCCGCACCGGACGCCGCCGTCCCGCACAGCACCGCCGCGCACACCACGGACAGCAGGACGGGACGGGAGCTCGATCGCATGTCCCCAGCCTCGGCCGTGGAACCGGCCCCGTGGCGGACACGGGGCGATCCGTGGAGGGGGAGTCGCGCCTCCAGGCCTGGGGAGGAACGATGCGACGGCCGATGCGACGGAGTCGACGTCGTCCGACAGCGACACCGTCGTTCCGCGTCGGCACGCCGACCAGTCGTCCCGATCTCGCACCCGGTTATGACCACATCCCGGGCGAGGAGTACAGTCGGGGCCGCTCCGGAACACGCAACGCCGCTCGGACGGCGAACCTGCCGACCGCCGGGGCACCGTGCTGCACACCGGCACGGCGGCAGAACCCAGGAGCATCGTGTCCACCACGACCACCGGGCACGGCGAAGACCGTGCGTTCAAGGGGAAGGTCACCCTGTTCGCCATCGCGGCGGCGGTCGGTGGCTTCCTGTTCGGCTTCGACTCGTCCGTCATCAACGGCGCCGTCGACGCGATCAAGGGTGAGTTCAACCTCTCCGACGCGGCCAGCGGCTTCGCGGTCGCCTCGGCCCTGATCGGCTGCGCGTTCGGCGCCTACTTCGCCGGCCGTCTCGCCGACCGCTACGGCCGCACCCGGATCATGTTCTGGGCCGCCGTGCTGTTCTTCGTCTCGTCGATCGGATCGGCGTTCGCGTTCGCCACGTGGGACCTCGTGGTCTGGCGTCTCGTCGGCGGTCTCGGCATCGGTACCGCCTCGGTCATCGCACCGGCGTACATCTCCGAGGTCTCCCCGAAGGCGATCCGCGGGCGGCTGGCCTCGTTCCAGCAGCTCGCGATCACGCTCGGTATCTTCGCCGCGCTCCTGTCCGACCAGCTCTTCGCCGTGACCGCGGGCAGCGCTTCGGCCGAGGTCTGGGGTCTGGCCGCCTGGCGCTGGATGTTCCTGGTCGGGGTGATCCCCTCGGTCGTCTACGGCGTCCTGGCGATCACGCTGCCGGAGTCCCCGCGGTACCTGCTCACCAAGGGGCGGGACGACGACGCGCGCGTGGTGATGGGCAAGATCGTGCCGCGCGACACCGTGAACACGAGCCTGGAGGAGATCCAGGACGGCATCAAGAAGGAAGCCAGCGAGAAGAAGGGCTCCATCCGGGGCAACCGCTTCGGGCTCCAGCCGATCGTCTGGGTGGGCATCATCCTGGCGGTGCTGCAGCAGTTCGTCGGCATCAACGTGATCTTCTACTACTCGACGACGCTCTGGCAGGCGGTCGGCTTCAAGGAGGAGGACTCGTTCCTCATCTCCACGATCACCTCGGTGGTCAACGTCGCCGTGACCTTCATCGCGATCTTCCTGGTCGACAAGGTCGGCCGCAAGCCGCTGCTGGTCGCGGGTTCCGCGGGCATGTTCGTCTCGCTCACCATGGTCGCCATCGCGTTCTCGCAGGCGATGATCGTCGACGGCAGCCCGAGCCTCCCCGGCTCGTGGGGCGTCATCGCGCTGATCTTCGCGAACCTCTTCGTGGTGTCCTTCGGCGCCACGTGGGGTCCGCTGATGTGGGTCCTGCTCGGTGAGATGTTCCCGAACCGCATCCGTGCCACGGCGCTGGGGATCGGTTCCGCCGCCAACTGGATCGCGAACTTCATCGTGACGATCTCGTTCCCGGTGCTCTCGGGCTTCAACCTCACCGTCACCTACGGCATCTACGCGCTGTTCGCGCTGCTGTCGCTCTTCTTCGTCATCGCGAAGATCCCGGAGACGAAGGGCCGCTCGCTCGAGGAGATGGGCATCTCCGCCGACGGCGACACGGTGGACGCCAAGGCCTGATCAGGACGGCCGGATCCGCGGAGATCCGCCGGATCGACCGGACAGGAGGCCCGGATCACGTCAGCCGCGAGGCGCGCGTGATCCGGGCCTCCCTTCTGTTAGCATCTATCCAGCAGCGTGCTGATGCGCGCTGACTTCGCGTGTCCACCAGGCCCTCATCGGCTCGGTACCCGACCACCGGTCCCGCTCTCACGAGCGGGCGGTCGCGTGCCAGGACACCAGGGATCACGACCGACGGTCGCGATCGACACAACCGCAACAGGTCCGCAGTGACGTGTGAGAGCACGGCTGCGCGCCGAGAACACAGAAGGAGGACGGCACATGGCCGTCGTCACCATCCGCCAGCTGCTCGACAGCGGCGTCCACTTCGGACACCAGACCCGTCGGTGGAACCCGAAGGTGAAGCGCTTCATCCTCGCCGAGCGCTCGGGCATCCACATCATCGACCTGCAGCAGTCGCTGGCCTTCATCGACCGCGCGTACGACTTCGTCAAGGAGACGGTCGCGCACGGTGGCACGATCCTCTTCGTGGGCACCAAGAAGCAGGCCCAGGGCTCCATCGCCGAGCAGGCGACCCGCGTCGGCCAGCCGTACGTCAACCAGCGTTGGCTCGGCGGTCTGCTCACGAACTTCCAGACGGTCTCCAAGCGCCTCGCGCGCATGAAGGAGCTCGAGGAGATCGACTTCGACGACACGACGAAGGGCTTCACCAAGAAGGAGCTCCTCATCAAGAAGCGCGAGCTGGACAAGCTCCACAAGACCCTCGGTGGTATCCGCAACCTCACGCGGACCCCGAGCGCGCTCTGGATCGTCGACACCAAGAAGGAGCACCTCGCCGTCGACGAGGCGCAGAAGCTCGGTATCCCGATCATCGGCATCCTCGACACCAACTGCGACCCCGACGAGATCACGTACCCGATCCCGGGCAACGACGACGCGATCCGCTCCGTCGGTCTCCTGACCCGCATCGTCGCCGACGCCGCGGCCGAGGGCCTGAAGACCCGCCACAACGGTGGCGACGAGGACGAGGCCAGCGAGCCCCTCGCCGAGTGGGAGCAGGAGCTCCTCGGTGGCGAGACGGCAACCCCGTCCGCCGACGCCGCCCCCGAGGGTGCGACCGTCGAGGAGAACAACGCTGACGCGCAGGTCGCCGCGAAGGAGATCGGCGAGCCGATCGCCGACGAGGCGAAGAACGCGGAGCCGACGGCCGAGGCCGAGGCAGCCGCGGAGACCACCCCCGCCGAGTGAGCCGCCGGGGCGTCGGACCCACCGGGTCCGGCGCCCCGACTGCACTCCACTCTCCACACACGTACAGTCCAGAAAGGACTCCAGTCAATGGCAAACTTCACCGCTGCTGACGTGAAGAAGCTCCGCGAGGACCTCGGCGCCGGCATGATGGACGCGAAGAACGCGCTCGTCGAGGCCGACGGCGACTACGACAAGGCCGTCGAGCTGCTCCGCATCAAGGGTGCCAAGGCCGTCGCCAAGCGCGACGACCGAGCCACCTCCGAAGGCGTCGTCGTCGCGACCTCCGAGAACGGCGCCGCCACGGTCGTCGAGCTCGCGAGCGAGACCGACTTCGTCGCCAAGAACGAGAAGTTCACGACCCTCGCCGACAAGGTGCTGGGTGCGGTCGCCGCTGCCGGTGCCGCCGACGTCGCCGCCGCCAACGCTGCACCGCTGGACGGCAAGACCGTCCTCGAGGTCGTCAACGAGTCGGCAGCCGCGCTGGGCGAGAAGCTCGAGGTCCGCACGGTCCGCCGTGTCGAGGGCTCGGCCTTCGAGATCTACCTGCACAAGACCAGCCAGGACCTGCCGCCGCAGATCGCCGTCGTCATCGCGTACGAGGGTGACAACGCCGCCGAGGCGCGTTCGATCGCCCAGCACGTCGCGTTCGCGAACCCGACGTACCTGACCCGCGACGAGGTCCCGGCCGAGGCCATCGAGAAGGAGCGTGCGACCGTCGAGGCGATCACGCGCGAAGAGGGCAAGCCCGAGGCCGCCCTCCCGAAGATCGTCGAGGGTCGGGTGAACGCCTACATCAAGCAGGTGTCGCTCCTCGACCAGGACTACGCGAAGGACAACAAGATCTCCGTCGCGAAGGCCGCCGAGAACGCCGGCATCACGATCCAGGGCTTCGCCCGCGTCAAGGTCGGCGCGTAACGAACCCGTGACGGGGTCAGGAACCAACGAGGTTCCTGGCCCCGTTTTTCGCGCGCACCGACACGACACGCGCGCGACACATCCGCGAGTACATTTCCACGAGACCACGACGAAGGGTGCGGACCAGATGACCGACGAGAAGACCGGACGACGCCGCGTTCTGCTGAAGCTGTCGGGAGAGGCGTTCGGCGCCGGCTCCCTCGGGGTGAACCCCGACGTGATCGGCACCATCGCCAAGGAGATCGCCGTCGCCGCGCGCGAGGTCGAGATCGCGATCGTCGTCGGCGGAGGCAACTTCTTCCGTGGCGCCGAGCTCTCGCAGCGCGGCATGGACCGCGGACGCGCCGACTACATGGGCATGCTCGGCACGGTGATGAACGCGCTCGCGCTGCAGGACTTCCTCGAGCAGGCCGGCGCCGCGACGCGCGTGCAGTCCGCCATCGCGATGACCCAGGTCGCCGAGCCGTACATCCCGCGGCGTGCCGAGCGGCACCTCGAGAAGGGCCGGGTCGTCATCTTCGGTGCCGGCGCCGGTCTGCCGTACTTCTCCACCGACACGGTGGCGGCGCAGCGTGCGCTCGAGATCAAGGCGGACGAGGTCCTCGTCGCCAAGAACGGCGTCGACGGCGTGTACACCGCGGACCCGAAGAAGGACGCCTCGGCCGAGAAGCTGCACCACGTGACCTACCAGGACGCACTGCTCAAGGGCCTCAAGGTCGTCGACGCCACCGCGTTCTCGCTCTGCATGGACAACGGCATGCCGATGCACGTCTTCGGCATGGAGGGCGACGGCAACGTCCAGGCCGCCATCCGTGGCGAGCGCATCGGCACCGTCGTCAGCAACTGACCCCCGGCGCTGACTAGACTCGACGCCAGTACCGAAGGAGTAACACCGTGATCAGTGATGTCCTGACCGAAGCCACCGAGAAGATGGCGAAGGCTGTCGAGGTCGCCAAGGACGACTTCTCGACCGTCCGCACCGGCCGCATCAACGCGGCGCTCTTCCAGAAGATCCCGGTCGAGTACTACGGCACCCCGACGCCGCTCGCGCAGCTCGCGTCGCTGCAGACGCCCGAGGCCCGAACGCTCATCGTCACGCCGTACGACAAGTCGGCGCTCAAGGAGATCGAGCGCGCCATCGCGACGTTCCCGAACCTCGGTGCCAGCCCGACGAACGACGGCGACATCGTCCGCGTGACGATCCCCGAGCTCACCAAGGACCGCCGCAAGGAGTTCGTCAAGCTCGTGCGGACGAAGGGCGAGGACCACAAGGTCGTCATCCGCAACATCCGCCGCAAGGCCAAGGACGACCTCGACGCGCTCAAGGGTGAGATCTCCGACGACGAGATCTCGCGTGGCGACAAGGACCTCGAGGGCCTGACGAAGAAGCACGTCGACCAGATCGACGACGCGCTGAAGAAGAAGGAAGCCGAACTCCTCGAGGTCTGATGCGTCGCTCCGACCAGGGCGATGACCGCCCCACAGCAGAGCACGGGCCCGCGACGAGCGGGCCTGTGAAGAAGGGGCTCCGCCAGGACTTCGATGCGCGCGCACGTGCGGCGCGCACCGACTTCGAGGCGCAGCTCCGCCAGCGCAAGGCCGACTTCGGTGCGCGGAACGAAGCACTGACGGCGCGGACCGGGCGCAACCTGCCGGCGGCGATCGGCATCGCGCTCGCGTTCGCGGTCGTCATGCTCGGCACGCTGCTCCTGTTCACGCCGTCCTTCATGGTGGTCGCGGCGTTCCTGCTGGGCGTGGGCGTCTACGAGCTGACGAGCGCGATGCGCTTCGCCGGCCGCGACGTCCCGCGGATCCCGAGCGTCGCCGTCGCGATCGCGGTGGTGCCGGCGGCGTTCCTGTACGGGCAGGCCCCGGCGCTGTTCACGCTGCTCGGCGGCATCGTCCTGATCAGCGTCTGGCGCCTGGTCGAGGTCGCCCTCGCCCGGCAGAAGCCCCCGGCCGGCAACGTCGTCCGTGACCTGACGAACGGGCTGTTCGTCCAGGCGTACATCTCGTTGCTCGGTGCCTGCGTCGTGCTGCTCTCCGCCCAGCGGGACGGCAACCTCTGGGTGATCGGCTTCATCCTCGTGGTCGTCGCGGTCGACACCGGTGCGTACGCGACCGGCCTGAACCTCGGCAAGCACCCGATGGCACCCCGCATCAGCCCCAAGAAGACGTGGGAGGGTTTCGCCGGGTCCGTGGCGGCGAGCATCGTCGTCGGCATCCTGGTGGCCGTGTTCATGCTCGGGCTGCCCTGGTGGACCGGTGTCGTGCTGGGTGTGCTCATCTCCGGGTCGGCCACGCTCGGCGACCTGACCGAGTCGATGATCAAGCGTGACCTCGGCATCAAGGACATTTCGTCGTTCCTGCCCGGGCACGGTGGACTGCTCGACCGCATCGACAGCATCCTGCCGTCGGCCGCGGTCGCCTACGTGCTGTACCTGGTCGTCAACCACTGACCCGCCCCCGGGCCGGGCTGTACGTGGCACTCAGCGCGTCCAGGTTGTGCCACGGGTCGGGACTGGCAGAATGACGCCGTGGCCACCACCTTCCCGACCGCAGCCCGTTCCGCCCTCGGTTACGACGTCGACGAAGTCGAGCGTTTCCTCGAGGACGCCCGGCGCGCGTACTCCGCCGACGACAGTGCCCCCGGCATCGAGGCTGCGAAGATCCGTGCCACGGCGTTCTCGATGCGCAAGGGCGGCTACTCCACCTCGCACGTCGACGCCGCTCTCGAGCGGCTGGAGGACGCCTTCGCGGCACGCGAACGTGAGCGGGAGATGAGCGAGGTCGGCAAGAAGGCCTGGTACGCCGAGGCGCGGACGAAGGCGTCGGACGTCGTGGCACGCCTCGAGCGGCCCGACGGCCAGCGGTTCAGCCGGGTGAGCGTCCTCGGCACCGGCTACCACCCGAAGGACGTCGATGCCTTCGCCGCCCGACTCGCCGGGTACTTCCGCGAAGGCAAGCCGCTCAGTCTCACCGAGGTGCGCTCGATCGTGTTCCGCCCGAAGCACGGCGGGTACCGCGAGGCGCAGGTCGACGCGGTGCTCGACGCCGTCGTCGAAGTGATGCTCGCTGTCCGATGACGACGCGCTGTCCCCAGGTGCTTCGCTTTCCGTGATCGTTCCGTTACCCTGGTCCTACTCATGGGCAGGCACACGGCAGATTCAAGCTCCGACCGCGATACCCGCGAGCACCTCAGCCTCCAGGCTTCCGGTGAGCGCCGCGCGGCAATGCAGCGAACCCGCACGACGGAGACGTCGGCGTTCGGGGTGACCCCGCAGGCAGCGGCGACGGGGCCGGTGGCCACGCCGAAGTCGGTCGCGGCGAACCGCGTCTCGGACGAGCGTGTGGCGTCCTTCGCCCACGACGCGCTCGTCGCCGAGCAGCGTTCCCCGAAGCAGCGCACCGCGACGGTCCAGCGCCGTACGACGCCGAAGCTGGCCAAGCCAGCCCGTGTCGCGTCGGTCAACGCCGTGGCCCGCAAGCGCGCGACGGCCCCGATGCTGTCGTTCGTCGGCGTGTTCCTGTTCGTCGGCGGGTCGCTGTTCAACCCGCTGCAGGCCGACGTGGCACAGGCCGCCGTCGACACCCCGGTGCTCGTGAAGGCCCCGGCACCCCAGCAGTACACCGCACACGGCACCTACGGCGAGGCCGCTGCCGACCGCGACGGCTACGGCGTCACGGTGCCGGCCCCGAAGGTCGTGAAGCCCGTCGTCGAAGACGACGACGCCGATGCCACCGACGCCGCCGCGGATGCCGCAGCCCCCGATTCCGAGCCGGTCTCGGCCGCCAACACGCTCGCGGCCACCGCCGCGACCCCCGACCCCGGCAGCGCGCAGGCGATCGCCCTGCAGCAGGTCACGGCCCGCGGCTGGGGCACCGACCAGTACAACTGCCTGGTCTCGCTCTGGAACAAGGAGTCCGGCTGGCGGGTGAACGCCTACAACCCGAGCGGTGCGTACGGCATCCCGCAGGCCCTGCCCGGCAGCAAGATGGCCACGGCCGGCGCCGACTGGCAGACGAACCCGGCGACGCAGATCACCTGGGGTCTCAACTACATCGCCGGCGTCTACGGCACCCCCTGTGGAGCGTGGGGTCACAGCCAGGCCAACAACTGGTACTGATCGGCTGCTCGGGTGCCGCGCAGCAATCGGCCGCGGCGTCCCCGTGGTCGCGACGTCGAGCCTGACGAGGAGTCCACCCTCGATCGGCTGATGAGTTCGTGGAAGCGCACCGAGGTCCGCCACGGTCGCGAGTACCAGGTGCAGCCGATCTCCGCCGCGTCGGCGCAGAAGGAGTACATCTGCCCGGGCTGCGGTGGCACCGTTTTGCCCGGCACCGCCCACGTGGTGGTCTGGCGCGCGGACGGCGTCCTGGGTGACGCCGCCGACCTGGCGTCCCGTCGGCACTGGCACAACCACTGCTGGAGCATTGCATGACCGAGCACGACGTGACGCACGACACCGAGATCCGCTCCGCGACCGAGCTGCCCGCCCGACGAACCGAGGTCGAGCTGGTCACGGACGACCACCTGACGCTCGTCGGGGAACTGGCCGAGCCCGCCGACGCGCCTGCCCGCGGCACCATCGTCACGCTCCACCCCCTGCCGACCGCACACGGCTTCATGGACTCCCACGTGCTCAAGAAGGCCGCTGCCCGGTTGCCGGCCCTGGCCGACATCGCGGTGCTGCGGTTCAACTTCCGATCCGTCACGTCGCCGCGCGGCACGTCCGAGGGGGGCTTCGGCGACGGCGTCTCCGAGGGCTTCGACCTGCGTGCCGCTGTCGCCGAGGTCGTCGACCGCGGGCTGCCGACGCCGTGGCTGGTGGGGTGGTCGTTCGGCACCGAGGTCATCCTCAAGCACGCACTCGAACACGTCGAGGCCGGCACCGTCGCCGGGGTCGTCCTGCTGTCACCGCCGCTGCACCGCACGTCGGACGCCGAGCTCGCCCGCTGGGCCGCCGTCGACGTCCCGGTCGTGGCGCTCGTGCCGGAGCACGACGACTTCCTGCAGCCCGAAGCTGCGGCCGCGCGGTTCGCGCTCGCTCCCAATGTCCGGGTGGTGCCCGTCGCGGGCGCGAAGCACCTGTGGGTGGGGGAGCGGTACGTGCGGATCGTGCTCGACGCGATTGCCGACCTCGTCGTCCCGGGCAGCGCACCGCTGCCGACCCACTGGCCGGTCTGAGCAACGCCCACGGCACGCCGTGCGCCCCGCCACCTGCTGCGGGTGGGGCGGCCTGGAGGCGCGTGTCGGGCCTCCGGGCCGGTGACCGTCAGCGCTCGGTCGCGTCCACGTCGTCGCGCTCGTCCGCAGCGGACGCTGCGGCGGGCGCCGTGCCGAGCAGGCCGGTCGCGTTCGTGAGGACCCCGCGGAGGTTCTCGAGGTAGCCCGCGACGGCCTCGCGCTCGGTGCGGATCGCCGCCAGGCGGTCCTCGGCCTCGGCGATGACACCGGCGGTGCGCTCCTCGGCGTCGGCGACCATCCGGTGCACCCGGTCTTGAGCGTCGGCGACGATGGTGCGTGCGTGCTCCTGCGCCTCGGCCGTGCTGGTGCGCTCGAGGTCGTCGGCTTCCTGCTGCAGACGCTCGGCTCGCTCACGGGCCTCGGTGGCGCGGCGCGTGGCCTCGGCGAGCTGCAGGTTCGCCTCGTCCAGGTACTTCTGCGTCTCGGTCACGGTCTCGTGGTGCTTCTGCAGGTAGTCCTGCTCGGCGTCGTCGCGGCGGGCCGCGAGTTCCGACTCGAGGGTCGTGCGGGCTTCGTCGCGTGCTCGGGCGATCTCGGCACGGACCTCGTCGCGTTCCTTCACGAGGGCGGCGCGGGCGGTGTCGATCTCCTGCTGCAGGGCGGTGCGCTCGGCTTCGAGCACCCCGAGCTCGGCGGTGCGGCGGTCGGCGATCTCGGCGTCGACCTCGGCGTGCTCGCGTTCGCGGCGTGCGGCGATGGCGTTCTCGTGCTCGCGGACGGCACGCTCGGCTGCTGCGTCGGCTTCGGCCCGCTCCTGCGCGATCCGGGCGTCGTGCTGCTCGAGTTCGCGGGCGATCCGGTCGGCGGTCTCCTGCACCAGGCGCGCGTTCTCGACGCGGGTCTGTTCCTCGTCGACGCGCAGCTGGGCGCGGGCTGCTTCGATCTCCTGTTCGAGGTCGGTGCGGGCCACGGCGAGTTCGCGCTCCCACTCGGCGCGGGCGGCCGCAAGCTCCTCGTCCAGTTCGCGGCGGCGGTCACCGATCTCGCTGTCGAGCTCGGCCCGCCGACGCGCGACCTCGGACTCGAGTTCGGCGCGACCGGTCTCGAGGGCCAGCGCGTGTGCCTGCTGCTCCTCGTCCCGTTCGCGGTGCCAGGCGGCGCGGCCCTCGGTGACCTCGCGCTCGAGGGCCTCGCGCCGGGTCGTCTCCTCACGGTCGAGGTCCTCGGTGCGGCGGGTGTGGTCGGCTTCGAAGACCGAACGGCGGTGCTCGGTCTCACGGTCGAGTTCGGCTGCGGCGGTGCGGGCGTCGGCGGACTCGCGCTGGGCGATCTCACGCAGCTCCGCGACCTCGTGCTCGACCTGGGCGCGCAGTGCGTTCGTCTCGCGGATGGCGACGGAGCGGACCTCGGCGGCCTCGGTCACCGCGGCACCGCGGATGGCGGCTGCCTCGTTGCGGGCGTCCTGCGTGAGCAGACCGGCCTCGGCGCGGGAGCGCTCGACGGTGTCGGCGGCTTCGGCGCGGGCACGGGTCAGCTCGTTGGTGGCGCGGGTGCGGGCGTCCTCGAGGGCGTCGCGCGCTTCTTCCTGCGCTTCGCGGACGGTGCGCTCAGCTTCGGCGCGGCTCGAGGCTCGGAGCCGCTGGGCGTCGATGTCGGCCTGGCTGATGAGCCGGGTCGACTGTTCCTCGGCGACACGCAGCGTGGACTCGAGGCGAGTGCCCAGACCGCTGTACGTGGGGGTGCCGGCTTCGTCCAGCTCGCCCTGCAGCTCGGACACGCGGGCCTGCAGGAGACGGATCTCCTTCGCGGCGTCGGCGCGGTCGTTGTTCGACTTGATGAGCTCGCGGCGCAGGTCGTTCAGTGAACGCTCCACCTCGTCGCGGCGGTACCCGCGCAGCTCGGTCCCGAACTCGGCCTCGTCGTTCGCCACGTGTCGCTCCTGGGTGCTCGGCGGAGGGCCCGGATCGGCCCGCGGTCGATTGTAGTGGCGGCCGGAGCGGGTCGTCTGAGTCCGGCGACAGCGCGGATTGATGCACTGTCCAGCGATGCTCGCTATCCTGAGTCGCTGATTCGCGCGCCGACATCCCCACCCCGGCGCGGTAGGGAGAGTGTTCGTGCGATTCGTCCTGGCGATCGTCAGTTTCGTCATCGGCCTGCTGCTCGTGGTGCTGGCGGTGGGGCAGCGGACCGTGTTCGCGCCGCCGTCCTCGCTCGTGGCCGAGAGCTCGACGACCAGTTCCGCCCCGGTGACGGTGATCCCGGGGACGACGCTCAACGCCAACCCCGGCTACCAGCGCATCAACGTGTCCGGCTCCGGCAAGGTGTTCGCGGCGTACGGCAAGACCGCCGACGTCGACGCCTGGATCGGTGACGCCGAGCACACCACGCTCCGCTTCGACGCCGAGAAGGGCTCGCTGGTCGGGTCGACCTCGGGCAGCGAGACGAGCGTGCCGTCGCCGAAGGGCAGCGACCTCTGGTACCAGGAGTACGACGGTGCCGGACAGTTCACCGTCCGCCTGCCCCAGGACGTCTCGGTCCTGGTCGTGAGCGACGGCAAGGCCGCCGCACCGAGCGACGTGTCCGTCACCTGGCCGCAGGACACCGCGACGCCGGCGGTCGGTCCGCTGCTCGTGGCCGGCGGCGTGTTCGTCCTCGGAGGCCTCGTGCTGCTCGTCCTCGCCTTCCTGCACCAGCGCCGTGGCCGCGGTCCCCGCCGTCGCAGCGGTGGCAGCCGTCCGCCGCGGGTGCGTGCATCGCGCCGTGCCGCCGCCGCCGGAGCGCAGGTGCCTCGCCCCGGTCGTCGTGGGACCCGCGCGTTCGTCGGCATCCCGGTGCTGCTCGTCGGTGCCCTGACCCTGGCCGGCTGCTCGTCGGACTACTGGCCGCAGGGCGGCGATCCGTCGCTGGCCACGCCGACTCCGACGGCCACCGCCACGGGGGCGGCGGAGCCCACCGAGCCGACCGCCGCGACCAAGCAGCAGATCACCCGCATCGTGCAGCGCGCCGCGGCCGTCGCGAAGCAGGCCGACGGGGCGCGCGACCGCGACCTGGTCCGCACCCGGTTCTCCGGCGCGGCGCTCGACCTCCGGCTGGCCAACTACTCGATCCGCGGCAAGGACTCGGACGTGAAGGCGCCGCCGGCGATCTCCGCAGCGCAGGTGTGCGTCGCGCTGCCGCAGCAGACCGACACCTGGCCGCGGACGGTCTTCACGATCGTCGCCGAGGACTGTGACGCCAAGTCGGCGCCGCAGGCCCTGACCCTGGTGCAGGACAGCGCCCGTGATCCCTACAAGGTCGCGTACGACGTGTCGCTCGAGGCCGACGCGAAGATCCCGAGCCTCGCCCCGACGACGATCGGTGCGGCCCTGCTCGCGCCGGAGTCGAAGCTCCTGACCATCCAGCCGGACCAGGTCGCGACCGCCTACGGCGACATCCTGTCGAAGGACACCGCCAGCGAGTACGCCGACCTGTTCACCACCGAGGGTGACGCACTCCGCACGACCATCGGCAAGGCGTACAAGGACAAGAAGGCCAAGGCGCTGCCGGACACGGCGAAGATCGAGTACTCGTCCGAGGTCCCCGCCGACTCCGCCGTCGCCATCGCGACGGACGACGCCGGCGCCCTGGTCTCGGCTGACCTGGATGAGATCGAGAAGGTGACCCCGACCGCGTCGGGCGCCGAGGTGAACACCGAGGGTGCCGTGAAGGCACTGTCCGGCGTCGACACGAGCAAGAAGGGCATCAGCGCCACCTACAGCGTCCAGCTGCTCTTCTACGTGCCGCCGGTCGCCTCGGATGGCAAAGTGGTCCTGCTCGGGTTCACGCAGGGCCTGACCGCAGCAAGTGAGGTGCAATGAGCAACATCCCCCCGACCCCGTCCGGGCTCCGCGGAGCCGTGGACCTGTCGTCCCTCGTCGACCGCGCACAGCGGCCGCCCCAGCCGTCCGGCGCTCCGGCCCCGGCGGGTCCAGCAGGCGGTGCCGCGCCCGGTTCCGACGTCGGCACTGCGAGCGGCGCCGGCCCGACGGTCCCGTCGCTCGTCATCGACGTCACCGACGCGACGTTCCAGGACGTCCTGGAGCTGTCGAACGTCGTCCCGGTCATCGTGGACATCTGGGCCGAGTGGTGCGGGCCGTGCAAGCAGCTCTCACCGATCCTCGAGCAGCTCACGGCCGAGTACGACGGCCGCGTGGTGCTCGCCAAGGTGGACGCCGACACGAACCCGCAGCTCGTGCAGGCGTTCCAGGCGCAGTCGATCCCGACCGTCGCAGCCGTGATCGGCGGACGCCCGCTCGGGCTCTTCGTCGGCGCACTGCCCGAGGCGCAGGTCCGCGACGTCTACGAGCAGGTGCTCCAGGCTGCCGAGCAGAACGGGGTGTCCGGTCGCGTGTCCGTCGACGGCGCAGCGGCCGACGTCGACGCGGAGCAGGGCGAGCCGGAGCCGGAGCCGCTCCCGCCGCACCACCAGGCCGCGTACGACGCGATCGAGCAGGGCGACTACGCCACCGCGATCGAGGAGTACAAGACCGCCATCCTGCAGGACCCGCACGACCAGATGGCCGTCGCCGGGCTCGCGCAGGTGTCGCTGCTCGACCGGTTGGACGGTCGGACGGCCGACGAGATCCGCGCCGCTGCTGCCGCAGGCCCGCAGGACGTCCAGGCGCAGCTCGCCGTCGCCGACCTCGACATCTCGGGCGGACACGTCGACGACGCATTCGGGCGACTGCTCGACCTCGTCCCGACCGTGTTCGGCGATGACCGTGAAGCCCTGCGCGTGCGGCTCGTCGAGTACTTCGAGCTCATCGGTTCCGAGGACCCGCGCGTCGTCGCGGCTCGCCGCCGCCTGGCGAACGCGCTGTACTAGCCGCTGCCGGGTCCGTGCGGCGCAGCAGACGCCGTCGTCACGCCGAGACGCCGCCGGATCCGGCGGCGTCTCGGCGTTTCCGCGGCGTCTCGCGGACACGACGGCGTCTCGAGCAGGACCGCCCGGACCCGCAACGAGACAGACGGGAGGCCCGGTGCCAGCTGGCACCGGGCCTCCCGTCCGTCGGTCGGTCGCGTCCTGGACGCGGGCCGGGTTACCGGGCCAGCTTCAGCCAGACGGCGCCGAGCGGCGGGACCACGACGTGCGCTGAGGCCGGGCGGCCCGCCCACGGGGTGTCCTCGGCGGTGACGACGCCGAGGTTGCCGACTCCGGAGCCGCCGTACTCGGCCGCGTCGGTGTTGAGCACCTCGTGCCACTCGCCCGCGGTCGGCAGCCCGAAGCGACGCTCCACCGGGACGCCGGAGAAGTTGACGAACACCGCGACGCGGTCGTCGCCGTCCTTCCGCAGGAACCCGAGGGTCGAGTGCGGTGCGTCGCCGCCCTCGAGCCACTCGAAGCCGTCGGCCGTCGAGTCGTGGGTCCAGAGCGCCGGGGAGTCCTTGTAGACGCGGTTGAGTTCGGCGACGAGGTCCTGCACGCCGCGGTGGCCGGGCTGGTCGAGGAGCCACCAGTCGAGGCCCTTCGCCTCGGACCACTCCGCGGGCTGCGCGAACTCCTGGCCCATGAAGAGCAGCTGCTTGCCGGGGTGCGCCCACATGAACGCCAGGTAGGCGCGCACGTTCGCGAGCTTCTGCCACTCGTCGCCGGGCATCTTGCCGTACAGGGAGCCCTTGCCGTGCACGACCTCGTCGTGGCTGATCGGCAGGGTGAACTGCTCGCTGAACGCGTAGACGAACGAGAACGTGATCTCGTCGTGGTGGTAGCTGCGGTACGCCGGGTCGCGCTGCACGTACTCGAGCGAGTCGTGCATCCAGCCCATGTTCCACTTCTGCCCGAAGCCGAGCCCACCGGCGCTCGTCGGCTGGGTCACCCCCGGCCACGAGGTGCTCTCCTCCGCGATCATCACGATGCCGGGGTACCGCTTGTACGCCGTCGCGTTCGTCTCCTGCAGGAAGGCGATCGCGTCGAGGTTCTCGCGCCCACCGTGGATGTTCGGCAGCCAGTCGGTGCGGGAGTAGTCGAGGTACAGCATCGACGCCACCGCGTCGACGCGCAGACCGTCGATGTGGAACTCCTCGAGCCAGTACAGCGCGTTCGCGACCAGGAAGTTGCGGACCTGCGGCTGCCCGAAGTCGAAGACGTAGGTGCCCCAGTCGAGCTGCTCACCGCGGCGGGGGTCGGGGTGCTCGAACAGGGCGTAGCCGTCGAAGCGGCCGAGCGCCCACTCGTCCTTCGGGAAGTGCCCGGGGACCCAGTCCATGATCACGCCGATGCCCGCGGAGTGCAGGCGGTCGATCAGGTAGCGCAGGTCGTCCGGTGAACCGAAGCGTGCGGTCGGGGCGTAGTACCCGGTGACCTGGTAGCCCCACGAGCCACCGAACGGGTGCTCGGAGAGCGGCAGGAACTCCACGTGCGTGAAGCCGGTGTACTCAATGTGCCCGATGAGCTGGTCGGCGACCTCGCGGTACGACAGGCCGGGGCGCCACGAGCCGAGGTGCACCTCGTAGACGCTCATGGGGGCGTCGTGCGTGGTGGTCTGCGCACGGCGCTCCATCCACGCGGCGTCGCCCTCGGACCACGTGTACGTGGACTCGGTGATGACGGAGGCCGTCGCCGGCGCGATCTCGGCTTCGCGGGCGAACGGGTCGGCCCGCTCCACCCAGCCGGAGTCGGTGAGGATCTGGAACTTGTAGCGCTGGCCGACGACGGCACCGGGCCAGAAGAGTTCCCAGACACCGAGGTCGCTCAGACGGCGCATCGCGGTGGTGCGGCCTTCCCAGCCCTCGAAGTCCCCGATGACACGCACGGCGGTGGCGCGCGGTGCCCAGACGGCGAATGCGACCCCGTCGACCCCGTCGACCGTGCGGGCGTGTGCACCGAGGTGCTGCCAGAGCTGCTCGTCGCGGCCTTCGCCGAACAGGTGCAGGTCGAGCTCGCCGAGCGTCGGGGCGAACCGGTACGCGTCGTCGGTGGTCCAGGTGGCGTCGTCCTCGTCCGTCGACGCGTCGTAGTCGTACTCCGACTCGACGCGGTACCGACCGAGCGTGTCGGCCGTGGCGCCGGCCCAGAGCCCGTCGCCCTCGTGCGTGAGCTCGATGTCGTCGCCGTCGGGGCGGACGAGTCGCACCGCGCGAGCCAGGTGGCGGACGACGCGGACGCTCGTGCCGCCGTCGACGGGGTGCGGGCCGAGCACGTCGTGCGGCTGGGACCACCGGCCCTCGGCCACCTGCAGGCGCAGCCAGTCCTCGATCGGTGCCGGGCGCGGGTCCGTGGCGGCACCGGCAGTGCCGACGGCCGGGGCCGGGGCATCGGCCGGAGCCGGGGAGGCGGCAGCGGCGCCGGGGGCGACCGGGGCGTCGACGGACGCCGGACGGACGACCGGTGCCGAGCCTTCGGTCGGGGCCTGCGGGTCGTCCGACGACGAGGCTGCCGCCACGGACGGCTGCCGCGGGTGCGTCGGGTCGGCGGGGTGTCCGGCGAGCGTCGCGGACTCCGCCACGCCGCGGTCGGGCGCCTCGCGCTCGGCCGGAGGGGCACCGGGCAGGTCCTCGGCGGGAGCGGACACCTTCGGCTCGTAGCGCGGCACGGCCGGCGGCGGAGGCGGTACCGGCGGCACGGCCGGTCCGCGCTTCGTGGGGTCGGTCGGTTCGGGGGTCATCGGTGGGGTCCTTCCACGACGAGCAGGTGCACGGGCTCCTGGAACGCGTCCAGGCGGACGTAGTTCGACGCGCCCCAGGTCCAGCGCTGACCGGTCACGACGTCACGGACGTCGAACAGGCCCTCGGTCGGCAGACCGAGTGCGGCGAGGTCCAGGTGCACGGTGGTCTCACGGGCGGAGTGCGGGTCGACGTTGGCGACGACGATCACCGTGTCGGGCCGACCCGACCGGATGAAGTCACCCGACAGGTGCTTCGAGTAGACGACGATCGCCGGGTCGTCAGCGGCGTGCACGTGCAGGTTCCGCAGCTGTCGCAGCGCGGGGTGCGCCGCCCGGAACCGGTTGAGCATCGTGACGTACGGGGCGAGGGACGCGCCCTCGGCCTCGGCCAGTGCGAAGTCGCGCGGCTTGTACTCGTACTTCTCGTTGTCGATGTTCTCTTCGGAGCCCGGTCGTGCGACGTCCTCGAACAGCTCGTACCCGGCGTACATGCCCCACGTCGGCGCACCGGTGGCGGCGAGCGACGCACGCACCTTGTAGCCGGCTCGGCCGCCGAACTGCAGGTACTCGGTGAGGATGTCGGGGGTGTTCACGAAGAGGTTCGGGCGCAGGTAGTCGCTCGTCTCGTGCGAGAGCTCGGTGAAGTAGTCCTCGATCTCGTCCTTGGTGTTGCGCCAGGTGAAGTACGAGTACGACTGCTGGAACCCGGCTTCGGCGAGCGCGCGCATCATCGCCGGGCGGGTGAACGCCTCGGCCAGGAACACGGTGTCGGGGTGCTCGTCGCGGATCTCACGGATGACCCGTTCCCAGAACCACAGCGGCTTGGTGTGCGGGTTGTCGACGCGGAAGATGCGGATGCCGAAGGCGATCCAGTGGCGCAGGACGCGCTCGACCTCGGTGACCAGGCCCTCGGGGTCGGTGTCGAACTGGATCGGGTAGATGTCCTGGTAGCGCTTCGGCGGGTTCTCGGCGGTCGCGATGGAGCCGTCGGCGCGCTGCGTGAACCACTCCGGGTGCTGGGTGACCCAGGGGTGGTCGGGGGAGCACTGGAGCGCGAAGTCGAGCGCGACTTCCATGCCGGTGTTCTTCGCCGTCTCGACGAAGTCGCGGAAGTCGTCCTCGGTGCCGAGGTCGGGGTGGATCGCGTCGTGCCCGCCTTCGGGGGAGCCGATCGCCCAGGGGCTGCCGGGGTCGTTCGGCCCGGGCGTGAGCGTGTTGTTCGGCCCCTTGCGGGCGGTGGTGCCGATGGGGTGGATCGGCGGCAGGTAGATGACGTCGAAGCCCATCCGGGCGACGGCGGGCAGGCGGCGGGCCGCGGTGCGGAAGTCACCGCTCTTCCAGGAGCCGTCGGGGTTCTTCTTCGCGCCTTCGGAGCGGGGGAAGAACTCGTACCAGGCGCCGACGCCGGCGCGGGTGCGTTCGACGTCGAGCAGCTGGGTGGCGGAGTGCGTGCGGAGCGAGGTGAGGGGGGCTTCCTCGACCTCGGCGACGATGCGCGGGTCGTCGACGGCGGCCAGGCGTTCCGCCGGGTCGAGGTCGGTGTCGCGGACCCGTGCGGCGGCGCGTGTGGCGGCGGGGGAGCCGGTCTCGTCGGCCAGCCGGTCGAGCAGCACGGCGCCGTCGAGCAGCGTCGCCTCGGTGTCGACGCCGGCTGCGATCTTCAGGCGTGCGCCGTGCAGCCAGCTCGCCCAGTCGTCGGAGTACGACTCGACGTGCCAGGTCCAGACGCCGACGTGGTCGACCTGCACCGTGGCGTCGTAGCGGTCGGTGCCGGGGGCACCGAGGGTCATGGGGACGGTGCGTGTTCCACCGTCTGGGCGTTCGAGGACGAGGTCGGCGCCGATGATGCCGTGTCCTTCTCGGAAGACGGTCGCACCGAACGTGATCACCTCGCCGTCGAATGCCTTGCCGGGGAAGCCGTTCGGCGTCCTCGGGGCGAGCTCGGTGATCGGGATGCGCCCGATCTTCGGGCGTCGGGGTCGGTCTGCGGTGGCCACGGAAGCGACGCTACCCGGCGGGCGGCTCCGCGTTCCCCGGATTCCGCCCACTGTGGAGGGGCCGGGCGCGCCGTGGACCCTGTGGAGGACCGGACGCAAGGCCTGTGGCGGGGCCGCCACGAGCCTTGCGTCCGCCTGTCGGTCGCTGTGCCCGGCCGCACCCGCCTGCTCGCGCTACGCCACCTCGAACAGGTGGATGCCGGGGCCGTAGGCGGTGAAGACCTGCCCGGCGGGACGGAGGCGCTCGTGGTCTCGGTGCTTCTCGCTCGACCAGGCCAGGCGGTACCCGAGGACGTCCTCGCGCGCCGGCAGGGTCAGGTCGCGGGTACGGCCGCTGCCGTGCACGACCACCAGGACGCGGTCGAAGGGCTCGTGCTCCGGTGTCGACTCGACGAAGTACTGCAGGGCGCGGTGCACCGGCTGGTCCCAGCCCTCGATCGTCATCGCGTGCCCGTCCGGTCCGTACCAGGACATCCGCGAGGCCCCTGGTGTCTCCTGGCCCTCGACGCCGAAGCGGGTGGGCCGGAGTGACGGGTGCGCCTGCCGGAACCGGGCCAGCGCGGCGACGGCCTCGGTCATCGTCTCGGCGTCCTCGTCGTCGGACCAGTCGACCGGGGTCAGGTCGTCGGACACCACGTAGGCGTTGTTGTTGCCGTGCTGGGTGCGGCTCCGCTCGTCGCCGGCGGTGAGCATCGGCACCCCGGCGGACAGCATGAGCGTCGCCACCATGTTGCGCATCGACCGGCCACGCGCGGCGCGGACCCCCCGGTCGGCGGTGTCGCCCTCGATGCCGTGGTTGAACGAGCGGTTGTCGTTCGAGCCGTCGCGGTTGTCCTCGCCGTTGGCCTCGTTGTGCTTGCCGTCGTACGACACCAGGTCGAGCAGGGTGAAGCCGTCGTGCGCGGTGACGAAGTTGACGCTCGCCAGCGGGCCGCGGTCGGCGCCGAAGACACTCCTCGACCCCGACAACGCTTCAGCCAGCTGGCCGATGCCGGTCTGCGGCAGGCCGGTGCGGCGCTCCTCGGCGATGTCGGTGAGCCAGAACTGCCTGACCGTGTTCCGGAAGCCGTCGTTCCACTCGCTCGTGCGGTCCCCGGCCGCACCGAACGCCCCGGTCTTCCAGCCGTCGGGGCCGACGTCCCACGGCTCGGCGACCACCAGGGTGTCCTGCAGGTCGGGGTGGTTCCGGATGCGTTCGAGCAGTGGGTGCGACGGGTCGAACCGGTGCTCGCCGTCGCGGGCCAGGGCGGCCATCAGGTCGAAGCGGAAGCCGTCGACCTGCACCTCGCGCGCCCAGTACACCAGGCTGTCGACGATGAGGTCCGCGGTCGCCTCGACCGAGGTGTCGAGCGTGTTCCCGCACCCGGTGGTGTCGTAGTAGCCGTCCCGGTACGGCGAGGCGGAGTGCGCCCAGCGGTACCGGTTCGCACCGTCGATGCCGCGCAGGCTCGTCGTCGGGCCACCCAGGCCCTCTTCCGCGGTGTGGTTGTAGACGACGTCGAGGACGACCTGGATGCCGGCCTCGTGCAGCAGCCGGACCATGCCCTTGAACTCGCGCAGGACGGCGTCGGCACCCTGCTGCCGGGCCGGTGCCGAGGCGTGCGCGGCGTGCGGGGCGAAGAACCCGAGCGTGTTGTAGCCCCAGGCGTTCTGCCGGCCGGCGTCGCGGAGCCACCGCTCGGTGTCGAAGGCCTGCACGGGCAGCAGCTCGAGCGTGGTGACGCCGATGCGGTGCAGGTGCGCGATCGTGCTCTCGTGTGCGACCCCGGCGTACGTGCCGCGCAGGTGTTCCGGCAGGTGCGGGTTCGCTGCCGTCAGGGTGCGGACGTTCGCCTCGTAGACGACGGCGCGGTCGAGCGGGACCTGCGGCTTCACGACGCCGCCCCAGTCGAAGGCGTCGTCGACGACGACGCTGGTCCAGCGCGGGCCGGCTGCTTCGTCGTTCCCCGTCGGCAGGATGCCCCGCGCGTACGGGTCGAGCAGCGGACGCGTCGGGTCGAACTCGTGCCGCGGGCCGACCGGGCCGTCGACGAGCAGGTGGTACCGGTCGCCGGGCACGACCCCGGGGACCTCGCCGGTCCACACGTCCGTGTCCGGCACGCGCTCGAGCGGGTGTCGGGTCGGCCGGCCCTCGGAGCCGTCGGAGCGGTCGGTCCCGTCCGCGCCGTCGGCGCTTCCCGCGCTCGTCACGACCAGGACGACGCCCGTCGCCGTCGCGGACCGCAGGGTGAACCGGGGGACGGTCCCGCCCAGGGAGAACCCCGGCGTCAGGTCGATCGCTGTCTCGTGCACGCGACAAGGGTACGAGGACCGGCGCGTATCCTGGACACTGCTCGATCCAGGGGGTGCATTTGTCGGTCTACCTCGACCACGCCGCGACGACGCCGATCCTGCCGGAGGCGCTCGCCGCCTTCACCGATGCCCTGGGCACCGTCGGCAACCCGTCGTCCATCCACAGCGCCGGTCAGCGCGCGAAGATGCTGCTCGAGGACGGCCGCGCCGCCGTCGCGCGCTCGCTCGACGCCGACCCGGTCGAGGTCGTGTTCACCTCCGGCGGTACCGAGAGCATCAACCTCGCCGTGAAGGGCCTGTTCTGGGCTCGCCAGCGTGACCGTCAGCGGCCCCGCATCGTCGTCCCGGGCGGCGAGCACCACGCCACCGTCGACACCCTGACCTGGTTGGAGACGCACGAGGGGGCCGTCGTCGACGTGGTCCCGTTGGACGCGCAGGGTCGCGTCGACCTCGCCGGACTGGAGGCGCGGCTCGCCGACGCCTCGGACGTCGCCCTGGTCACGTTCCTGTGGGCGAACAACGAGGTGGGCACCATCCAGCCCGTGTCACGGATCGTCGAACTCGGGCACGCCGCCGGCGTGCCCGTGCACAGCGACGCGGTCGCCGCCTACGGCCAGGTGCCCGTGTCGTTCGCGGCGTCCGGCCTCGACGCCCTCAGCGTCTCCGCCCACAAGATCGGCGGGCCCGTCGGCATCGGTGCGCTCGTGCTCGGACGGAAGGCGACCGTCGAACCCCTCATCCACGGTGGTGGGCAGCAGCGGCAGGTGCGGAGCGGCACGCAGGACGCCCCTGCGGCTGCGGCCTTCGGCGTGGCGGCCGGCGCGGTGGTCGCCGAGCCGATGCCGCACCCGGCGCTCGCCGCCCTGCGGGACCGCCTGGTCGCCGGGGTGCGTGCGGCCGTCCCGTCAGCCGTGCTGATGGGGGACCCCGTCGACCGGCTGCCGGGCAACGCGCACTTCACGTTCCCCGGGTGCGAGGGCGATTCGCTCCTGTTCCTGCTCGACGCCGCCGGGGTCGCGGTGTCGACCGGATCGGCGTGCCAGGCCGGGGTGCCCGAGGCGTCGCACGTGCTGCTCGCGATGGGGCTGTCGGAGCAGGACGCCCGCGGTGCGCTCCGGATCACACTCGGGCACACGACGACCGACGCCGACGTCGACGCGTTCCTGGCTGCGCTGCCGGATGCGGTCGCGCGGGCCGGTGCCGCGGGGATGGCGTCGCGGGAGCCGCTGCTCGGGCGGTAGGGCCTCTTCCGTCGGGCTGGATGCCACGGGGCACGGTTGCGGTGCTGGACATCGTTCTGCTCCTGACGTCGAGAGCCTCGCGACTCTACGGGTCACGGCGGGTGCGGGTCGCGCGCGGCTGCGGGAGCGGCTGCCGTCGGATCCACACACCGACCCAGACGTGCGAGAGCCCGGTCGCTGCGAGACCGACCATCGCCCACCCGACGACGCCGTGCCCGGTCCCGACCCAGAAGACCCCGAGGACGAGGACGAGCGTCGTCACGACTGCACCGAAGGCGAGCATGAGCAGACTGGACACGGGACTGGCGTTCTGGGCGAGCCGAGCGTCACGCACCCAGGCCGGGTTCCGCACGCGCCACAGGACGATCGCGACGGTGCCCAGCAAGACCGCGATGCTCACTGCGAGCAGACCTGTTCCAGCCACGGCCCGATGGTGATCCGACGGGACCGTCCTCGACGCGATCTCCACGAGGGCCTCGCGACCGACCCGCATCGTTGTGATACTTGGACATGCTCGAGTTGGTGCGACCGCAGACGGCGTTGTACGAGGCGTGGGCTGAAGCGCATGCCGAGTGGGGGCCGGGTCTGCACGAGGACGGGTTCGGGATCACGGCGCACGACGACGTCAGCGACGAGGACGGGTTCCGCACCTGGGTCGGCCGAGTGCATGCCAGGCCCGGCGCGCTCTGGTGGATCGTCGAGGACGGCCGTGTCCTGGGCGGGATCGCACTCCGGGCTCCGGGAGACACCGCCGGCGTGCACCGGTTCGGCCACGTCGGGTACGGGATCCGCCCGTCAGCACGGGGCCGCGGCGTGGCGACGTGGGCGCTGGGCCAGGTGCTCGCCCACGCCTCGCGAGTCGGGATCGACCCCGTGATCGTGCTCTGCCGCGATGACAACGCCGGGTCCATCCGGGTCCTGGAGCACTACGACGCGGTGCTGTCGTCGATCGAACGGCGTGAGGGAGTGCGGCTCCGGCGGTACGCCGTCTCCCGGTCGCACCGGCGTCCCGGGTAGCCGATCGAGCGCACGGCCGCCCCCGGGAACCCTTGTCGACGCGTCACACCAGCCGGGCGAGGAGCGCGTCCGTCTCGGCTGCGGTCGGCGCTGTCGCCGGACCGTTCCTGGTGACCGCGAGGGCCGCCGCGGCGTTCGCCCGGCGGACGGCGTCGACGAGCGACGCACCACGGGACAGCGCAGCGACGAGCACTCCGCCGTGGGCGTCTCCCGCACCGTTGGAGTCCACCGCGACGACCCGGAAGCCGGGGACCAGCACGGGGGAGGCACCGGGCTCGACGACCCAGCAGCCGGCTGCGCCGTCGCGCACCAGGGCGGTCCCTCGGGCGGCCGCGGCGATCGTGGTGACCGCCTCGGGGAGTCCCGCGGACGTGGGAGCCATGAGTCGCGCCTCCCGTCCGTTGGCGCTGACCACGTCCGCACGCGCCATGACGGGGCCGAGCACCGCCGGGGGCAGCGTGTCGACCAGCGGCGACGGGTCCAGGACGACGCGGACTGAGTCGGGGACACCCCCGAGCCAGTCGGCGATCGCTCGCCCGTTGACGGCGTGCGCGAGGCCGTAGCCGGACACGAACACGGTGTCGTCGGCGACGAGGGCGATCCGGTCGAGGTCGGCGCGGCCGAGCTGTCCCTCTGCGCCGACGCTCGTGACGAAGGTCCGCTCCGTCGAGGCGTCCACGAGTGCGACGCAGTACCCGCTGTCGACGTCGTCGAGACCGGGCTGCAGGACGTCCACGCCGGACGTGGCGAGCGCGCGACGCACCACGTCGCCGAACGGCCCGCTGCCGTACTGCCCCCCGAACGCGACGTCGAGTCCGTCCCGGACAGCGGCGACCATCGTGTTCAGGCCGCCGCCCGCGGTGATCTCCGACGCGGAGGCGATGACGTCGCCGCCCGGATCCGGGATCGCGTCGACGCGCATGACGATGTCGACGATGACGTTGCCGACCGAGACGAGGCGGGGCATCAGGCGCGCGCCCCGGCGTCCGTGGTGGTGGCCGGCTCGTGCTCGGTGAGCCGGCCGCGTGCTCCGCCGGTCAGCAGGTAGACCGCGGCAGCGACGATGAACGTGATCACCCAGCCGAGTCCGTTCGCGCCGATCCAGGTCGCGGAGAACGCACCGACGAAGACGGGGTCCGCGTCACCGACCTGCACCTCGGTGAACAGGAAACCGATCACGATCGCGACGATCCAGGCGGCGAGGGCACCCCAGGCGACACCACCGCGGTACCAGTACCGGCCGCCAGCGCGCAGGTCGAGGAGCGCCGCCGGGTCGTACCAGCGCCGCCGGACCATGTCGGCGGTGAAGGCGCCGAGCCACGCGGTGATCGGGACGGCGAGGACGGAGATGAACGTGATGAACGGGGCGTAGAAACCGTCGGCGACGAGCATGAAGTACATCGCGCCGAGTGTGGTGACGACCACATCGACCGCGACCGCCCACACGCGCGGGACCTTGATGCCGAGGGTCAGCGTGGTGAGGCTCGCCGAGTACACGGACAGGTGGTTCGACAGCAGCAGGCCACCGAACGCCGCGATGAGGTACGGGATCGCCATCCAGCTCGGCAGCAGGTCGCGGATCGCAGCGACCGGGTCACCGGCCTGCGCCAGCGTCGGGTCTCCGGCGGAGACGAGCGCGCCGAGGCCGACCAGGACGACGAGCGGGATGCCCGCACCGGCGGCACTCGACGCGATGAGCGCGCCGGCCTTCGACGAGGCGCGGGTGTAGCGGGCGATGTCCGCTCCGGCCGTGGCCCAACCGATGCCGGTACCGGCTGCGATCGTGCCGATGCCGATGACCATCGCGGCGACGGGGCCCGCGGGCTGGGACCCGACGACGTCCCAGTCGACGCGCAGCACGAGGAAGACCGCGACGAACACGTTGAGCGCACCGAACACCCACGTCGCCCACTTCTGGACGGCGACGATGAACGCGTGCCCGAGGCCGGAGACCAGCACCGTGGCGACGACGAACACCAGGATCGCGACGATCGTCAACACCGGGTTCGCCTTCGCGTCACCGCCCGTCCCGAACAGGATCGTGAACAGCGACAGGAGCACGAACGCCGCCGTCGTGGTGTTCACCGTCTCCCAGCCGAGCCGCGACAGCAGCGACACGAACGTCGGCCCGATGTTCCCGCGGACGCCGAACACCGCTCGGCTGAGGGTCAGACCCGGAGCACCGCCGCGGCGGCCGGCGACGGAGATCACGCCGACGACCGCGAAGGACCCTGCGGCGCCGATCACCGCGACGAGCAACGCCTGCCAGATGGTCAGGCCCTGGAACGCGACCAGGGTCGCACCGAGCGGAAGACCGAGGATGGAGATGTTCGCGGCGAACCAGACCCAGAACAGCGCGCCGGGCGTACCGGTCCGTTCGTCGTGGGGCACGGGCTCGATGCCCCGCTGCTCGATCGTCGTCAGCGTGCCGCTGCTGAGCGTGGTGGGCGTGTGGGACATGGTTCGGTTCCTCTTACGTCGTCGGAAGGGTGGTGCGCGAGACCGTGCGTCGGCCTGTCCAGGCGACGCCACAGCGTGGGGGGAGGGGGGAGGCGGGTCAGCTGCCCGCGCGGAGGGTGAGGAGTCCGTCGACGACCCGGTCGAGCCGGAGGTCGTTGACCGTGGTCACGGTGGCGACGGCATCGGCGGGCCAGGCATCCTGCCCGTGGACGGCGCCGAGCACCGCACCGGCCATCGCGGCGATCGTGTCGGTGTCGCCGCCGAGTGCAGCCGCTGCGCAGAGGGTCTGCCACGGGTCGAGGTCGAGGGCGACGAGGGCGAGTGCGGCGACGACGGACTCCTGGCTGGCCACGCTCGTGCCGATGAGCCGCGTGATCGTGTCGATCTGCGCGGACGCGGGCACGGTCGGCAGGTGCTCACGCGCCCACGTCGTCCTCGCAGCGATGTCCGCACCGGCGACCCAGTGGCCGCGCTCCGCGCCGATCGTGGCGGCGGCGACCGCGGCGTCGAGCGCTCCGGACCGGGTCGCCCCGTCGATGCCGGCGCTCACGGCCCCGGCGATCGCGCTCGCTCCGGCGATGCCGAGTCCGGTGTCGTGGGTGACGCGGCTGGCGTCCTGGACGGCGTCGACCAAGCGGACCAGGTCGTTCGAGGGCACGGCGACGCCGACCGGTGTGATCCGCATCGCGGCCCCGTTCGTCGTGCCGGTCGAGCCCGCCTCGGACGCGGGGACGCCGTCGAGGATCCGCTGCACCGCGGTCTTCGTGCTCGGGCCGAGCAGGTCGAGCGAGCCCTTCGCCTCCATCCCGCGCTCCCAGGCGATGAGCGCCTCGGCGAACCGGACCGGGTCCAGTCGTCCGTTGCCCTCGAGCAGCAGCTCGGCGAGCATCAGGGCCTGTTCGGTGTCGTCGGTGATCGTGCCAGCCGGCATGCCGGTGGCGATGCGCTGGTGCGGTCCGGCGTCGGCGAACCCGGCGATGGCCCCGTGGTCGGCGAGGATCTGCGCGCGGGACATCGACTGGGTCGGCATGCCGAGGGCGTCGCCGATCGCCAGGCCCGTCAGGGCAGCGAGGGCGTGGTCTCGGAGGCGGTGCTGGTTCACGGTGTCCTGTCGTGGGGTCGTGACGTGGTCCCGAAGCGCATGTGCAGTCGGAAGCGGTCGGGGTCGAGGAGGCTGTCCACACGCTCGACGAACGCGCCTTCGGCCGTGCGTGCGATGCGTCGGCTGCGCAGGAACGGCGTGCCCGCGGTGCGGTCGAGCAAGGCCGCGTCGTCGATGTCGAGCGGCACGACGTCGATCCACTGCTCGGCGCTCGCCGGCACCAGACCGGTCTCGGCGATCGTGGCCGTCAGGGAGCCGTCGACGAGTCCGTCGGTGGTCGCGGACGCCAGGCGCCCCAGGTGCGGCACGACGCTGCGCTCCAGGGACACCGGACTGCCACCGACGACGACACGGAGCCGGTCGACCGCGACGAACGTCGCGCTGGCGGCATCGACCTCGGTCTGGAGCGCTGCGTCCTCGAACCGCTCGATGCGCAGGGTGCGGGTCGACACCTCGGTCCCGGAAGCGGCGATGGACCGTGCCCAGCCGCCGCGGGGGTCGAGGGAGGCGCCGTCGAACGTGACGACCGAGCCGATCCCACCCCGGGTGGCGATGTACTCGTCGTCTGCGAGGTCGGCGAGGGCAGCTCGGACGGTGCCACGACTGACGGCGAAGCGCACGGCCAGGTCGTGCTCGCCGGGCAGGCGCTCGCCGGCTCGGTACCGCCCCGTCGCGATCTCGTCGCGGAGCGCGTCGGCGACGAGACGTCGCTTCGAGGTGATCGGCATGCCATGAGCGTACATGTACAAGACCTGTCCAGTCGTGTCTCCGCGCTCAGTGGATGACCGGCCGGTCCGGTCCGGGTACCTCGACGCTCAGAGGTCGCAGACCGCGGTGGGCAGGTTCTGCTCCGCGCTGACCCACACCGATTCGACGTTCGCCCCGCCCTCGCCGAGTTGGAACGAGACGAGGCCGCCGGGCAGCTGGACGTCCCACCGCGACCAGGATCCGTCCGGTGTCGAGATCCGTTCCGTGAGTGACGGGTACGCGGCCCGGAGTGCATCGGAGCTCGACCCCACACCGATCCCCGCGGCGGTCGTCGGCCCAGCCGTCGTCGTCCGGGCAGAGTCACCCTCGGTGCCGATCAGGACCCCGGTCACGCGGTCGTCCTCCTCGGTGATCCGCAGCGTCGGGCTGCCGTCGCGCGCCCACGTTCCCGGAGCCGTGCACGTGCTCGGCGTCGCGGGCACCAGACGGTACGCCTGCGCGAGGTCGTCGCTCTCCGCCTCCGTGGCGCCGCCGAGCGCGATCGGACCGACCTCGTCGCCCGAGATGGTCCACGAGGACGGGTCGTCGAGCGCGAAGGGGCCCTTGCTCGGTGTCGGGGCAGTGGATCGTGTCGGTGGGGCTGTGGGCTCCGGGGTCTCCTGGACCGGAGCGGACTCCGGGGTGCTGGTCGTGGCCGGTTCGGTGGGCCCCGGCGTGGAGACGGGGGCGGGGTCGGCGGGGAACGGCTGCGGGATCACGCCGAGTGCGACGCCACCACCGGTGATCCCGAGGCCGAGCAGGGCGACGACACCGATGACGATCGCGGCGCGGCGACCACGTCGGCGCGGCGCAGGGCGCTGTTCGGTCGCGCGGGTGAGCACGGTGCGCTTCATCGCGACGAGCATGCGCTGCAGGTCGTCGCCGGAGGGAGGCTCAGTGTTCATCGTGCATCACCGCCTTCTGCAGTCGGGCACGGGATCGGGCTGCACCGCGGGGAGCAGCGTCGACGGTGAGGCCGAGGGCCTCGGCGGCGTCCGCGTAGGAGCGTCCGTCGACGAGGCAGGCTTCGCAGAGGCGGCGGTCGACGGGTGCCAGCGCATCGATCTCGTCGCGGACCCAACGCAGTCCGACGCGGGCACCGTCCGCGTCGGGACCTGCGGTGTCGCCGTCACCCGTGCCGGGGCGGCGCGCGTGGTCGCGGCACACGACGAGCAGCCAGGGCAGCAGGGCGTCGGTCGCCAGACGGAGCGTTCCGCCGCGCTGCCAGAGCGTGAGGAAGGTGTCCTGCACGATCCGTTCGGCGTCCTCGCTGCTGGAGGCCAGGGCCCATGCGAAGCGGGTCAGGGTGGGCGCGTACCGATCGAACGCGTCAGCCAACGCCGCACGTTCGCCGTTCGCGAGTCGACGCCTCAGTGCTGCGTCGGCGTTGGCGCCGTCATCCACGGTTGCCCCCTCTCACCTCAGGAGTGTCGCCAGCGACGCGATCCTGACACAGCGGCGTCCGCCGGCGTGTCGCGCCGCGGGCGGACGCGGGTGGCAGGCCCCCGGTCGACGTCACCGTGACCGGTGTGACGGACCTGCGCCGGGCCTCCCGGTCGGCCGTTTCCCAGCGCGCCGGACAGGCGGGCGCGCTGGGACACCGCACGGTCGGCGCGTCCGTCGTCAGCGGTCGTCGGCCGTCGGTCTCGGACTGCTCGTCGTGCGCCGCACCACCAGTGACACCGGCACTCGGTGCACGCGCGGCTCCGGCGTTCGGCCGTGCACGCGTTCCCCGAGCCAGCGTGCGGCCTGGGCCCCGATCGCGAAGGTCCCGTTGTCGACCGTGGTCAGCGAGATGTGCCGGATGCTGCCGAGGTACGTGTCGTCGTAGCCGACGAGCGACACGTCGTCCGGGACGGCCAGGCCCAGGTCGTCGGCCGCGGACAACGCGCCGATGGCGACGAGGTCGTTGTAGGCGACGAGCGCGGTCGGACGGTCAGCCGTGGCCAGGACTCGTCGGGCCGCCGCGTACCCGCTCTCCTCGCTCATGCCGGCCGGCACCACGACGGCGTCGGCACCGTGGCGGGTCATCGTCGTGCGGAAACCCTGCTCGCGGAGCTCCCCGACGCGCCCCGGGCCGACGAGGTGACCGATCCGCGTGTGCCCGAGTGCGAGGAGGTGCTCGGTCGCGATCGACGCGCCGGCGTGGTCGTCGTTCACGACCACGTCGGTGTGCAGGTCGTCAGGCTCGTAGGTCCCGGCGAGGACCACCGGGATCTCCTGGGCGGCCCGTCGGAGCGCGGCGTCGTCCTCGGTGGTGCCGACCACGACGATCCCGTCGACCTGTTGTCGCAGGAGCATGTCCACGGGGGAGCCGCCCACACGCCGGGTGGTCGCCGAGTCGACCAGGATGGGTGCCAGCCCGACGGTGTCGAGTGTGGCGGTCAGGCCGGCGAGCAGGTCGACGAACCAGGGGTTCCGCAGGTCGTTCAGCAGCACGCCGACGGTGCCCGTCCGCTGCTCACCGAGGCTCCTGGCTGCGCGGTTCGGTCGGTAGCCGAGTTCGGCGACTGCTCGTTCGACGGCCGCGCGACGAGCGTCACTGACCCCTGGGTCGCCGCGGAGCGCGAGCGAGACCAGCGACTTCGAGACCCCGGCGTGCTCGGCGACGTCCCGGATGGTCGGGGCGTGGTGCGGTCTCGACATGGATGCAGGCTAGTCGTATTCTGGACCGGTCCAGTTCATTCCAGTGCTGTCCAACGAAGCGAGCGCAGATGCCCCCGAAGATCTCCATGAACGTCACGACGACGTTCCACGGCAACGTCGTCCAGGACATCCGACTGGCGAGGGAAGCCGGGTACGGCGGGATCGAGCTGCAGAGCCCGAAGCTCTACCGGTACCTCGACGCCGGCTACGACATCCGGACGCTGCCGCCGCTGCTCGAGGGGCTCGAAGTGACGGGGCTCGGTGCGGTGCTCGACATCGAGCGTCAGGGTGCCGGTCGCGACGACTTCGTGGCGGAGGTCGAGCGCATGTGCGGTGTGGCGACCGCCGTCGGGGCGCCCATCGTGCAGCTGTGCACCGGGCCGGTCGATTCCGCGGTCGTCCGTGACCACCGCGCGGGCCGCCTGGCCGACGACGACACCCGGTACCGGGCGACGCTGGGGCTCGACGAGGACGCAGCGGTCCGCATCACCGGAGCGAACGTCCGTCTGGCGGCGGACATCGCCGCGGACCACGGACTCGAGGTCTACCTGGAGCCCCTCGCGTGGGCGCACCTCAACCGATGCCGGCACGCGCTGGACATCATCGAGGAGGCCGGGCGCGACAACGTCGGCATCGCACTCGACACCTGGCACTTCTGGACGACCGGGGACACGCTGGCCGAGGTCCGAGCGCTGCCCGCGTCGGTCATCAAGGCCGTCCACCTGTCGGACGGGTTCGACCTGGACCGCGACCGGACGGTTCCCGACCAAGCCGTCCACCGCAACGTCGTGATCGGCGGTGGCGCGATCCCGCTGCAGCAGTGGGTCGAGGCGATCAAGGCCACCGGCTACGACGGATGGTGGGTCACCGAGATGTTCTCCGACCGGGCGAACGAACAGGATCCCGCCGTCGTCGCACGCACGATGCACGACCTGACCGCGATCCTGGTGGGCTGATCATGACGCAACGCTTTGCCCTCGTCGGCGCCGGGTTCATCGGCGCTGTGCACGCCGCGTCCCTCGCAGCGCACACCGACGTCGACTTCGTGGGGATCCACGACGTCGATCGTGACCGCGCTGCGTCGCTGGCGGCACGCCACGGCACCCGGGCGCTCACCCAGGATGAGGCGTTCGACGCGGCGCAGGTCGACGCGGTCTTCGTCGCTTCCTCCACCGACACCCACGCGCAGCACCTGCGCGCTGCCGCCGACGCCGGGATCGCCGTGCTCTGCGAGAAACCCATCGCTGCCGGGTACGCCGACGCGGTCGCGGTGGTGGAGCACGTGCGTGCCAGCGGCGTGCCGGCGATGCTCGACTTCAACCGGCGGTGGGACCGTGACCACGCCGAGTTGCAACGCATCGTCGCCGCGGGGGAGATCGGTGCGGTCGAACTCCTCCAGCTCAGCTCCCGTGGCCCGTCCATGCCGCCGCTCGACTACCTGCGGGTCTCCGGCGGCCAGCTCCGCGACCAGACCGTGCACTTCTTCGACCTCGTGCGGTGGATCACTGGCGAGGACCCGGTGACGGTCGCGGTGGCGGGTTCGGCGCTCGTCGACCCGGCCATCCGCGAGTTCGGCGACGTGGACACATCGGTCACGACTCTCACGATGCCCTCCGGCGCGCTCGTGCAGATCGACAGCGTGCGGCGCACCGGCTACGGCTACGACGAGCGCATCGAGGTCATGGGATCGTCCGGACTCGTCGAGTCGCGGCGGAACCACCGCGGTAACGTCGCTCGTTACACCGATGGGCAGATCGTCGCGGACGGACTCCACGACGGCTGGTTCGAGCGTGTGCAGCCCACCTACGCCGCGACGCTCGCCGCCTTCGTCGCGTCGCTCGAGTCCGGATCCGAGCCGCCGGTCTCCCTGGAGGACGGGCTCAGGGCCCAGGCCATCGCCGAGGCGGCCACTCGTGCCCTGTCGTCGGGACGGACGGAGCACATCGACTACTGACCCCCGGTCGGCCGAGTCGGACTCGCGCCGGTAGGATCGATGACCATGGTCGAACTGGACTTCACCGAGCAGCTCTCCGCCCTTCGCGAGACCTTCGGCAACATCCGCTCGGTGGTCGACGTCGACCGCCTGCAGCGTGAGATCGCCGACCTCAGCGAGCAGGCCGGGGCCCAGGACCTCTGGGACGACGTCGACCACGCGCAGCAGGTGACGAGCTCGCTCTCGCACCGGCAGTCGGAGCTGAAGAAGATCACCGACACCGAGCAGCGCATCGACGACCTCGAGGTGCTGGTCGAGATGGCGAACGAGGGCGACGACCAGGAGTCGGCCGACGAAGCCCTCGCCGAGCTCAAGGCGATCCAGAAGATGATCGGCGACTTCGAGGTGCAGACGCTCCTCGACGGCGAGTACGACGACCGTCCGGCCGTCATCACGATCCGTGCCGGCGCCGGTGGTGTCGACGCGGCGGACTTCGCCGAGATGCTCCTCCGCATGTACCTCCGGTACGCCGAGCAGCACAACTTCAAGACCACCGTGATGGACACCTCCTACGCCGAAGAAGCGGGCATCAAGTCCGCGACGTTCGAGATCGACGCCCCGCACGCGTTCGGCACGCTGTCGGTCGAGGCCGGCACCCACCGCCTGGTCCGGATGTCGCCGTTCGGCGCCGCCGGCAAGCGCCAGACGTCCTTCGCCGCGGTCGAGGTCATCCCGCTCATGCCGGAGACCGCCGTCATCGACATCCCCGAGAACGACATCCGTGTCGACGTGTTCCGCTCGTCGGGCCCCGGCGGACAGTCCGTCAACACGACCGACTCGGCGGTGCGGCTGACGCACATCCCGACCGGCACCGTGGTCTCGATGCAGAACGAGAAGTCACAGATCCAGAACCGCGCAGCCGCCATGCGCGTGCTGCAGTCGCGCCTGCTCCTGCTGAAGAAGGAAGAGGAGAACGCGAAGAAGAAGGAGCTCGCCGGCAACATCACGGCGAGCTGGGGCGATCAGATCCGCTCGTACGTCCTGGCGCCGTACCAGATGGTCAAGGACCTCCGGACGGAGCACGAGGTGAACAACCCCTCAGCCGTGTTCGACGGCGATCTGGACGGCTTCATCAACGCCGGCATCCGTTGGCGCAAGCAATCCGTCGCCGACTAGGGGTCCGTGAGCCGCGCGCCTCGCTTGCTTTCCAAGCGGGGCGACCTACCCTGATCCGGTCATGATCAAATTCGACCAGGTCACCAAGGTCTACTCGGGCAACCCGAGTCCGGCGCTCGACAACCTCACCCTCGAGATCCTCAAGGGTGAGTTCGTGTTCCTCGTGGGCGCGTCCGGTTCCGGCAAGTCCAGCTTCCTGCGCCTCGTGCTCAAGGAGGAGAAGCCCACCAGCGGGCAGATCCACGTGCTCGGGCAGCGCCTCGGGTCCCTGGCGTCGCGGAAGGTCCCGTACTTCCGACGCAACCTCGGCGTGGTGTTCCAGGACTTCCGTCTGCTGCCGAACAAGAACGTGTTCGACAACGTGGCGTTCTCGCTGCAGGTCATCGGCAAGAGCAAGGGCTTCATCAGTGAAGCCGTGACCGACGTGCTGAAGCTCGTCGGACTCGCCGGCAAGGCCACCCGCATGCCGCACGAACTCTCCGGTGGTGAGCAGCAGCGTGTGGCCATCGCCCGCGCCGTCGTGAACAAGCCGGCGATCCTGCTGGCCGACGAGCCCACCGGAAACCTGGACCCCACCACGTCCGCCGGCATCATGGCGCTCCTCGAACGCATCAACCAGGGAGGCACCACCGTGCTGATGGCGACGCACGACGCCAGCATCGTGAACCAGATGCAGCGGCGGGTCATCGAGCTCTCGAACGGCACCGTCCTGCGTGACGAGCAGTCCGGCGGCTACCAGACCCAGGCCGTCCCGATCCAGCGAGGCACCGTGTCCAACACCACCGGCATCCAGACGATCCCGGGGCTCATCCGATGAGGCTCGGACTCGTCATGTCCGAGGTCGGCTCGGGCCTGCGGCGCAACGCGTCGATGGTCGTCTCCGTCGTCCTCGTGACCTTCATCTCACTGACCTTCGTCGGTACCGCGATCCTGCTGCAGATGCAGATCAACCAGATGAAGGGGTACTGGTACGACCGGGCGCAGGTCGCCGTCTACCTGTGCACCGACACCGACACCACGGGCAACTGCACCGGCGCGAAGGCCACCGCGGACCAGCGCGAACAGGTCCAGGCGCAACTCGAGTCGTCGACGCTCAAGCCCTACATCGAGAAGACCTACTACGAGAACCAGGACCAGGCCTTCACCCGGTTCAAGGAGCAGTTCAAGGACTCGGCCGCGACGGAGTTCGTCAAGCCGGAGTACCTGAACGAGACCTTCTGGGTCAACCTGAAGAACCCGTCGCAGGCCGATGTCCTGGTCGAGAGCCTGTCGAAGGTCGCCGGCGTGCAGAGCGTCGTCGACCAACGCGGGTACCTGCAACCGATCTTCAACCTGCTCAACGCATCGTCGTACACGGCGATCGGCATCGCGGGGCTCATGCTCGTGGCGGCCGTGCTGCTCATCGCGACGACGATCCGGTTGTCGGCGTTCAGCCGACGGCGAGAGCTCGGCATCATGCGACTCGTGGGTGCGTCGAACCGGTTCATCCAGACACCGTTCGTGCTCGAGGGGGTGATCGCCGCAGCCATCGGAGCCGTCCTGGCCGGCGGCGCGATCACCGCCGTGGTGTGGTTCTTCGTCCGGAACTTCCTGGCGGAGCGCTTCACCGGCACGGCGTTCATCGGCATGGGGGACGCGGCCATCGTGGTCCCCGCGGTGATCGTGATCGGGGTGCTCCTCGCAGCGGCATCGGCATCGATCGCCATCCGTCGGTACCTGAAGGTCTGACGCAGCACAGCATCCGCGAGCGGGCGGCGCGCCGGGAAGGTGCGCCGCCCGCTTCGTGTTGAGTAGTCTGTAGGGCTGCGCGGAACGATCCGGCGCAGTGCACCGGTCACCATCGAGAGGAGTCGTCATGGCGAAGGAACGCGGTGAGAAGATCGTCGCGACGAACCGTCGCGCCCGACACGACTACCTCATCGAGGACACGTACGAAGCAGGCATGGTCCTGTCCGGCACCGAGGTGAAGTCCCTGCGCATGGGGCGTGCGTCACTCGTCGACGGGTACGCCTTCATCGACGGTGGCGAAGCCTGGATCGACGCCGTGCACATCCCGGAGTACACCGAGGGCACGTGGAACAACCACTCGCCCCGACGGAAGCGCAAGCTGCTCCTGCACAAGCAGCAGATCGTGAAGATCTCGCACAAGACGGCGCAGGGTGGCTACACCCTGGTGCCGTTGCAGATCTACTTCCACGACGGTCGGGCCAAGATCGAGATCGCCGTCGCGAAGGGCAAGCGCGAGTTCGACAAGCGCCAGGCTCTGCGCGAGAAGACCGACAAGCGTGAGGCCGAGCGGGCCATGCGCACGCGGAACCGCGTCGGCGAGTAGCGCCGACGCACGTCCTCGGCTAGACTGGGGGACTGCTCCGATCGGGGCATTGGCAACTCAACAGCGTGACAGCGGTTCGCACGTCCGGCCCGCATGGGGATGATCGGTTTCGACATTGCCTGTGTGCCGACGGGAAGCGGGCCGAGGACCCACGGTTATCTCGTTAACGATCCGTGGAAACCAACAAGTGCCAATTCCAAGCGCACTGACTTCGCTCTCGCTGCGTAAGCAGCCCAGCACATGAAGTCCGTCGGCCAGGTGACCGTCCCCTAACCTGATCCCGACGTCATCCAGAGGACTTGCTGCACGGTTGCGCCTCAGGGCCGTGCGGGACTTGCACTGAGACTGGGCCCGTCGTCCTAGAAGCCGGTAGCAAAGGACGGGGCCGAGCAGAACGAACTATCCGGATACGCCCGTAGAAGACGTCGAATTGCAGCGATGGACGGGGGTTCGATTCCCCCCATCTCCACCATTCGCCGAACGACGAACCGCTGTCACGCTGAGCCACCTGAACGCCCCGGCACCGTCCCCTGGACAGTGCCGGGGCGTTTCCTGTTCCGCCACGTCCGAGGACTACGCTGCGGAGCAGGCGCGCAGAACACGCTCGCGTCGAACCCGAACGAGAGGTCAGCACGTGGTGCAGGAGATCGCGATCCGTGTCCGTCTGCGGGAGCAAGAACGAGTGGTGCTCAGCGAGTACGAGCGGATCGTGGGCTCCGTCGCCACGGTCGCCGCCCTCGCCGCCTGGCTGCCGAACCCCGACACCCGACTGGTCGTCCGCGGCCGCGGTGCCGAACCGGTGCGGCTCGAGACCGTCACGTACGGGTCGGTGGTCGAGATGCTCGTCGTGCTCGACCAGCGCTCCGCCGGGGTGGAACGTGCCGCCGCCGCCATCGCCGCGCTCATCGAGTCGGTCCGGCACGAGTACGTCGCCGACGACGTCTCCGGGGTCGCCGGGGAACTCGACCGGCTCGACCGCGCTGCCCCGCGCGGCCGCTCCGTCGTGGAACGCGCCCTGCGGACGTTCCTCGAGGGGGCACGGTCCGACGTCCTCGCGCGCCGGTCCACGACCCGCGTGCGGACCGCACAGGCGCTGCTCCGACTCGCCGAGGCGGACGCGGTGCTCACGGTCGAACGGGTCGCCGATGCCCTGGCGCCGGTGCTCGAGGAGCACGCTGTCGACGTCGAGCTGGACACCGGCTCCGCCGTGGTCGTCGCGCCGATCGACGGGGTGGAGTCGCCGGAGACCGAGGCTGCGCCCGGCGACGCCGACGCCTCGCAGGCGGAGCGGGAGGCCGTGTCGGCCGTCCTGCCGCTGCCGACGGGTGCGAGCAAGGCGAAGTCGAAGCAGGACGACGGCAAGAAGAAGCAGTCCAAGCAGGACGGCGACAAGAAGAAGCAGTCGAAGAAGGACGGCGACAAGAAGAAGCAGTCGAAGAAGGACGACGGCAAGAAGCAGTCCAAGAAGGACGACGACAAGAAGTCCAAGAAGAAGTAGCTCACGGCCGCTCCCACTAGAAGTCGAACAGGTTCGCCCGGATCCCTCCGGCGCCGTACTCCCGTCGCAGGAGCCCGCGGCGCCGGAGCACCGGCACCAGGTCGCCGAACGTCCGGTGGATCTGCGCCGGGTGCAGGTCACCCGAGAAGATGATCCCGTCGTTGTCGGCGTCGCTGCCGAGCTCCTCGACGAAGTCCGCGAACTCGTCGGCGGTCCCCACGAACCCCGAGCGTGACGCGATCCGCCCCTGCCGCGCCTTGCGGGTGAGCAGTTCCCGCAGCGGTGCGTCCGGGGTGTCCCCGAGCAGCCCGCGGATCGTGCCGGCCGAGACGTGCTCACCGAAGGTCCCGTCGGGTACCGGGGCGTCCAGGTCGAGCGCGAGCAGGTCGGTCTCGGAGTCGCTCGACCACGCGATGGCCGCCGCACGCAGCGCGTCGTCCGAAGGGTGCTCGGACGCCGCGACGATGCGGTCGGCCTCCTCCGGCGAGGACACGATCACCGGCTTGAGCACGAACAGGATCCGCAGGTCCGACGCGGAGCGCCCCGCCGCTTCCGCTGCGGCGATCACCCGTGCTCGGTAGTCCGTCACCGCGGCGGCCGACAACGGCGCGAGCGCGAGCTGCACGTCCGAGTGGGTCCCGGCGAACGCGAGCCCACGACCGGAGCCGCCGGGGGAGACGACGACCGGGTCCGAGGCGAGCGGCAACGCGTTGAGCGGCCCGTCGGCGGTGAAGTGGGCGCCCTCGTGGTGGAACGCGTCGAGGGCCTCCCCGTCCGCGAAGTGCCAGGAGTCCGGCGCCCCGACGTACCCGTCGCCCCACGAGTGCCAGAGCCGGCGGAGCAGCGTGATCCACTCCTCGGCGCGGTCGTACGCCTGGTCGTGGGGCAGCGGCGGCAGGCCGGCGTGCCGTGCACTGCCGACGTCGGTGACGACGTTGATCCCCAGACGGTCCGAGGACAGGTGTGCCAGGGTCGCGAACTGCCGTGCCGCCAGGTACGGCGGGGTGATCCCCGCGTTGACGGTCGGCGCGATGCCGATGTGCGAGGTGGCGGCGAACAGGTACGGGGCGAGCAGCAGCGGGTCGTGCTTCGGGCCGCCGTACGCCTGCCGGATGCGCAGGTCGAGGGTCGCGGGGTTCCCGAGCGAGACGGCGTCCTCGGCGATGACCAGGTCCATGCCGGCCTGCTCGAGTGTCCGGACGGACTGCTGGTACAGGTCGGGCTTTGTCCAGTCGTGGCCCCAGTCCCAGTCGGACCGGCCCCACGCCTGCGGGCCGAAGCCCCGCGAGAAGAAGTACCCGAAGTGCTGCAGCTCGGCCATTCAGCGCTCCTGCCGGTCGAGGGCCGGCCCACCGACCGCCGAGCGGTGCGCGTCGGACGCTCCACGTGCCTCCAGGCCGGTGGTCGCTGCGGACCGCACGGCGGCGAACCCGCGTTCCAGGTCGCGGAGCAGGTCCGCGATGTCCTCGATGCCCACCGACAGCCGGATCAGGCCGTCGTCGATGCCCTGCTCGGCGCGTTCTTCCGGCGTGCGGCCGGCGTGGGTGGTGGTCGCCGGGTGCAGGATCAGCGAGCGGACGTCGCCCAGGTGGGTCATCCGGCTGAACAGCTGCACGGCGTCGATGAACGCGCGCGCGGCGGCTCCGCCACCGGCGAGCGTGAAGGCGAAGACGGATCCGGCCCCACGGGGCAGGTAGCGCTGGGCGAGGTCGTGGAACGGACTGGAGGCCAGGCCCGCATGGTCGACGCTCGTCACCTCCGGCTGCTGGTCCAGCCAGGACGCGACGGCCAGCGCGTTCGCGCAGTGGCGTTCCACCCGCAGCGACAGCGTCTCGATGCCCTGGCGGAGCAGGAACGCGTTGAACGGGGACGGCGCCGGACCGATGCGTGCGGCGACGACGTCGCGGGCGAACACGGCGAACGCCCGGTTGCCGTACCGCTCGACGTAGCTCTCGCCGCCGAGGGACCGTTCGGGGCTGGTCAGGTGCGTCCAGCGCTCGGGGGCGGCGGACCAGTCGAAACGGCCGCCGTCGACGACCACCCCGCCGAGTCCGGCACCGTGCCCGGACAGGAACTTCGACGCCGAGTGCACGACGATGTCCGCACCGTGCTCGACCGGGCGCACCAGGTACGGCGTGGCGAGGGTGTTGTCGACGATCAGCGGGACCCCGGCGCGGTGCGCGGTCTCGGCGACGCCGGCGATGTCGAGGACGTCGTTCTTCGGGTTGGGGATCGTCTCGGCGAAGAACGCCTTGGTGTTCGGCCGGACCGCGGCAGCCCAGGCGTCGAGGTCGCGGGCGTCGGTGACGAAGTCGACCTCGATGCCGAGCCGGCCGAGGTTCTGCAGCAGCAGTCCGCGGGTGCCCTCGTAGATGCTCCGGGCGCTGACGACGTGGTCGCCGGTCTGCAGCAGACCGAGGAACGCCACGGTCGCCGCCGCCTGGCCGCTGCCGACCAGGATCGCCTGGACCCCGCGTTCGAGCAGCGCCACGCGACGCTCGACGTCGGCGTTCGTGGGGTTGCCGAGTCGCGTGTAGGTGTAGCCGTCGTCGGTGTCGGCGAAGCGGTCACGGGCCTGGTCGAAGTCGTCGAACAGGAACCCGGAGGACATGTGGATCGCGGGCACCCGGGCGCCGTGCTCGGCGTCGGGCACGAAGCCGCCGTGCACCTGTTCGGTCGCGAAGCCGTGGTCGTCGGTCGCCATGGGACACCTCCGGGGGTCGTGTGGCGGTAGCCTCGCAGCCCCTCGGAGCGGACAGGCGATTGCGGCCCCCGGTTACGTGGCCGCCACCCCTCAGACGAGCGCGCGGACCCCGGCGACGACGGTGTCCCAGACCTGGAGCAGGGGCTCACGCGCCAGCCACACTGCGACGGCGTTGACGAGGACGAACAGCACGAACCACAGCGACGCCGGCACCCGCATCTCGGCTGCGGCGATGTGGAAGTCGGTCTGCACCCGGGCGCCGGTGAGCAGCCAGCGACCGACCTGCACCACCGACCGCAGGCCGTCGACGACGAAGAAGGCCCCGACGGCGGCGACCACCAGCACGGTCACCTCGGACGGGCGGACGGCCACCCACAGGGCGAGGGCGTCGAAGCCGAGCACGACGAGCAGGCCGAACCAGTTCCGGACGAAGGCGAGCGCCACGAGGCCGATGACCGCGAGCACCACCACGGGCAGCCAGCGGGAGCCGTGCAGCACCCCGGTGACCAGGAGCACACCCGCCCACAGGGGCGCGCTGTAGCCGGCGTACAGGTTGAGGATGCGGACGAGCCACCGGATGCCGCCGGGCACCCGTCCGAGTTGGACCCAGGCCTCGCCGGAGCCGTCCGGGTGCAGTTCGATGCGCTGGATCCGTCCGCCGAACGGCACGACGACGATCGCGTGCCCGACCTCGTGCGCGATGGTGGCGGCGATGCGTGCCACACGGCCGACGAACGGCACGAACGGCAGGACGGCGCCGACGAGGAGCGCGACGAAGACGAGGGGCGGGGCTGCGGTGGTCAAGCCACCAGCATCGCAGCCCCGCCCAGGAAGATCCTGCGGGACCGGCGTCAGGGGAGCACGGCGGTCGTCAGCACCACCGTGACCAGGACCACGGTGCTGGCGATCGCCAGGGCGGTGAGGACGGCGAGGAACACCGTCAGGCGGTTCACGCGTCGGCGCCCGGCTACTCGACCGTCACCGACTTCGCCAGGTTCCGGGGTTTGTCGACGTCGCACCCGAGCTGCAGGGCGAGTTCACGGGCGAGCATCTGCAGCGGCACGACGGCCTCGAGCGGACCCCACGGCGCCGTCATCGCGCCCCAGGCCAGGCCACCGGTGCCACGGCGGCCGAGCGCGGGGATGTCCGCCGACTCGCCGCCGATGGTGATGACGAAACCACCGCGGGCCCGGACCTCGGCGATCGCCGACCGGATCTTCGGTTCGCCGTGGTCGATGACGACCACCGGTGTGCCCTCGTCCACCAGGGCGAGCGGTCCGTGCTTGAGTTCACCGGCGGGGTAAGCCTCGGCCCAGCGGTAGCTGAGCTCCTTGAGCTTCAGGGCGCCCTCGGCGGCGTACGGCAGCCCGGTGCCACGGCCGAGGAACAGGAATCCGGTCGCCTCCTTGACGCTCGACGCCAGCAGCGGCATCCGCTCGGCGGACACCCGCGCGGCGTGCTCGATCCGGGCGGGCAGGTCGAGCAGCTCGTCGACGAGCACCTGGGCGTGCGACGGCTCGATGCGGCCGGAGGCGACCATCGCGGCGATCATCGCCGCGACGCCGACGACGACCTGCGCCGTGAACGTCTTCGTGGCGGCGACCCCGATCTCCGGACCGGCGTGGCAGTCGAGCAAGGCGTCCGCTCGTCGGGCCAGCGAGGAGTGCATGTTGTTCGTCAGCGCGAGCACCGGGTGGCGGTCCTCGAACCGGTCCAGGGCGCGGAGCACGTCGGCCGTCTCACCGGACTGGCTGATCGCGACGACCAGGGTGCCAGGACCGAGCACGGCCTGGTCGGCCTCGCTCGCGACGACGATGTCGGTCGGCACCCCGCCGATCCCGCGCAGTGCCGTCGCGATCACCTGACCGGCGTTCAACGACGTGCCGCAGGCGACGATCGCCAGCCGGTGGAAGCCGGCCAGACCGAGGCCCACCCACATGCTGCCGTCGGCGGTGCGCCGGGCCACCCGGTCCAGGATCGTCGCGACGACGTCGGCCTGCTCGCCGATCTCCTTGGCCATGTGGTCGGTGTGGTCACCGAGGTCGAGCGCGGCCGCGGCGAACGGGGACGCCGTGGGGAACGGCACGGGCACCGTGATGCCGTCGGACGACCAGGTCCAGGCTTCGCCGAGCTCGACGACGTCGCCGTCGCGGAGCGCCACGAACGTCTCGCACCACTCGGCGATCGCACCGATGTCGCTCGCCACGAAGTCACCACGGCCGGAGCGCGCGACGACCAGCGGGGAACGGTCCGCCGCCACGACCATCCGGCCGTCCCGGGCGTCCAGCACCACGATCGCCCACGACCCCTCGAGCTGCGCCGTCGCGATCTGCACCGCGAGCATCAGGTCTGGGTCGACCGTCAGGGCCCGCTCGACCAGGTGGGCGATGACCTCGGAGTCGACGTCGGACCGGAACCGGTGCCCCTGCGCCTCGAGCGTCTGCCGCAGCCGCTCCGCGTTCTCGATGATGCCGTTGTGCACGATCGAGATCCGGCCGGTGCAGTCGGCGTGCGGGTGTGCGTTCGCCTCACGCACCGCACCGTGCGTGGCCCAGCGGGTGTGGCCGATGCCGATGCCGGTGAGCGCGTCGCCGGAACGGGCCGCGACGAGCGTGCGCAGGTCGCCGACGCGGGAGACCGAGCGGATCGTCTCGGCGCCGCCGACGGCCGTCCGGACGGCGATGCCGGCGGAGTCGTACCCGCGGTACTCGAGTCGTTCGAGTCCGTCGAGCAGGTAGGGGGTCGCGTCGTCAGACACGCGGGCCGCGATGATGCCGCACATCGGTTGTCCCTTCGGGGGAGCGAGGGTGGGTGGAACGGGGCGGTGGGGCTGCACCGACCGCCGTCGGGTCTGCCGCGCGTCCGGGTCCCCTGGGCGAGGGAACCGGCGCCCGTCCTCGGATCAGGCGAGGACGGACGTCGGTGTCGTTGGGCCGAGGGGCTCGGGTACCGGACGGGGGTACCGCGGGCTGGCCCCGGGGGAGGGGCACGGCGGTCGGTGCAGGAGAAGCCTCACCCGCCGCCGACCCCACGGCAACACCGGTCGGCCGCTCTTGCGGTTCCCCGCGCGCGGGGGCACACCGCCCTGCGGGCGCGTGCGGACTCCCGCAACCGCGCGCGCTTCGCGCGGAGCGACGCGCCAGCGGCGCGCGGCGCCAGCGCCGACCGAGCCTGCGAGGTCGGTTGCGTGAAGACGTGGAGCGCAGACGGACAGGAGGCCCGGTACCAGCTGGTACCGGGCCTCCCCTTCATCCTGTGGTGGCGTCTCCTACGTGAGGAGCGCGACCAGGTGCGATCGCGACCGCGCGCCGACCTTGCGGTAGATCTGCGTGAGCCGCAGTTCCACCGTGCGCTGCGACATGAACAGCGACGACGCGATCTCACGGTTGCGGTACCCCTCGGTGACCTTCTGCACCACCGCGCGCTCCTCGGCGGTCAGCGACGTGAGCACCGCCGACGCGTCCGGTGCGCTGCGCGGCGTCCCGGGGAACGCCGGCGACAGCACCGGCGCGGACCGGATCGACGACGAACCCGTGCCGAACGGCGGCATCGCCACAGCCGGCGCCGGGGTCACGAGCGGACGACGCAGGCCCGCCGCCTCGTAGGCCGCTGCGGCCGCCGCACCCAGGCGCGGACGCTCCGCGGGGTTGCCGACCGCGGCCAGCGCCGCGAACGTCCGGGCACGCTCGTACTGCGAGTCGTGCGGCTGGAACAGCTCCAGCGCGCGGCGACGAGCCGACTCGCGGGTGGTGTCGTCGGCGACGAGCGCCAGGCTCCGCGCCAGCACCAGGGCCCCCCACCGACCCGGGCGGGCGTGGTGGTCCGCAGCGAGACGGGCCGTGATCGTCCGGGCATCGTCGATCCGACCGAGGCGCACGTACGCCTCGACCAGGTCACCGAGGTGCCGGAGCACCGCCGGGTTCCGGAGCGACCGGCCGATCGCGTCAGCGGCCTCGAGCGCGGTCGCTGCCTCGTCGAGCCGACCGTCGAGCAGCAGGACCTTGCCGCGGAGCGCGTGCAGCTTCGCCGTCGCACCCCAGAGCCGACTCGTCGAACGGTGCTCGAGGCACCGGTCCACCACGTCGAGCGCCTCGGCCGACCGGCCCTCGGCGAAGTGCCGCCACGCGACGGCGATCGCCCGGGACGGCTCACGCAGCCGCTCGGCGACGGACGAGCCGGACTCCCAGACGTCGATCGCGCGGAGCGCCTGCCGGAAGTTGCCGGAGCGCACCTCGTTCTCGGACGTCAGGTACCGGGCCGCCTCGTTCCACACCGCCGCGGACTCCTGCCCACGGGCGAGCACGAGTGCGAACACCCGTCGCGCGCTCCGGTAGCGCTCGCCGATGCTCAGCGCGTGGGCGAGGAGCAGCAGGGCCGGGTCGGACATCGCCACGAGCGCCGACGTCGCGAGCCCGTCGTGCAGCTCGGTGTCGGGCGGCAGCACGCCGTCCACCGCGGCGATGAGCTCGCGCGCGGTCGTCGTGATCTCGAGGGTGTGCGCGGACGCCGACGCCTCGAGCGGTTCGATCCGGTGCAGCAGGTCCTTCGCCTGGTCGAGCTCCCACGCCTCGGCGCGGAAGCACGCCACCATGGCCATCAGTCCGGCCACGGCGTCCACCTCGGTGGGGTCGGTCGCGTCGACGGGGACGAGCAACTCGTCCGCGTGCACGGCGTCACCGCTGAGGTACTCAGCCGAGTACTGCAGACGCAGTCGGCGGACCTCGTTCGGCGTCGTCCGGAACGGACGGAGCGCCGCCAGGTACCGCGCGGCGAAACCGAGCAGACGCTTGCCGAGCATGGCCTCCGCGACCCCGAGGAGCGCGACGTGCTCGTCCTCGGTCCCGCCACCGATGTGCAGGGCACGCTCGGTCAGCGCGATCGCGGCGTGCACGGCGCCGTCCACGACGTACGACCGTGCGGCCTGCAGCAGCGCGACCACGTCGGGGACGTCGTCGACGAAGCTCCGGTGCCACGCGGCCGACCGCGGGTCGGTCTCGGCGCTCGCCGTGGCCAGCTCGGCGTGTGCCGCGCGGCGGTCACGGGCGGGCATCCGCCAGTAGAGCGCGGAACGGACCAGTGGATGCCGCACGGTGACGCTCTGCCCGCGGACGGTCGCGAGACCGGCCCCGACCAGGTCGTCCAGCTCGTCCCGGTCCCACGCCGTGGTCTTCGCGACGGGCACCAGGGCGAGCTTCGCGAGGACGTCCAGATCGCGTCCTGCGGCCGGCTCGAGTGCGAGCGCAGCGATGGCCTCGGTGGTCGGAGTGGGGCGGAGCGGGAGCACGATCGGCTCGGCACCGGTGAGCTGCTCCCGGGTGAGCACCGCGAGCTGTTCGCGGAGTGCGCCGGGGTTGCCGCCGGTCTCCTCGGCGAGGACGGCGAGGACGCCGTCGTTCGCCTCGGCCGGTGCCATGGACCGGGCGAGGAGCAGGGCCTCGTCCGACGGCAGCGGCTCGATGCGCAGGGTCGGCAGGGCCGCGAGCGGACCGTCCGACGGCACCGAGCGGACCGTCGCCACGACGCGCAGGGCGGTGCCCGCGAGTCGTCCGGCGAGGAACGCGATGAGCTCCTGGCTCTCCGTGTCCATCCGGTCGAGGTCGTCGATGAGGACGAGCGTCGGCGGCAGGGTCAGAGCGTGCACGGCGTCGAGGAAGTCGTGGGCCGCCGCCAGTCCGGCCGTCACAGCGGCCGCGGTCCCACCGGCCTGCAGCAGGTGGGCGATGTGCGCGGTCGCTCGTGGGTCGTCCAGCGCGGTGAACAGGGAGGTCACCCCGGCCAGTGGCCAGCGGGATTCACTCCCGTTGACACCGACCCGGACGATGGGCAGGGAAACGCGGTTCGAGACCGCGTCGAGGACGCTGCTGCGTCCGGAACCAGGGTCGCCGACCACGACCATCGCGGACTCCCGTGGGAGCACTGCGAGGGTCGCGATCCGGTCGACCTCGAGACGTCGACCGGTGAGTGCCATGACTCACCGGCCTCCGGGTCCGGAGGCGGATGCTGCGAGGAGGGCGTCGGCGAACACGGGGGTCGCTGCGACGGGGCGCACTGCGGCGGACCGGGCTGCTGCACGGCGGGTGACCGTGGCGGAGCGCGGACGAGAGGCGGCGACTGAGCGCGCGCCGGAACTGTCGTGGATTGGATGCGGTCGTCGAGTGAGGGTGCACTCGGTTCCGCTCGGGAACGATGATGTCATCGTCTGTATCACCCCTCGGGTTAGGGTCTTCGGACGAACACGACGGGTCGGTTCCACCGTTCGGATCTAGGGAATCCGAGGGCGTCACGTGACCTGCCGTCTGGAGCACGATAACTCAGGTCTCGTCCCGCTGAGCGGACTCGCGCGGACGGATGTCCACATCCGTGCCCCCAGTACGGGGGCCCACGAGGGGCCCCCTCGTCCGCTCGCTGCGGGGTGTCCGAACGGGCCGATCGGGGCCGTCGGAGCCAACCGGGGTACAGGGCTGTCCGGACCGTGTTCGTCGCCGCAGGTGTACCACGGACGGGATGTCCAACGCCGAACCGACCGACGCCCGCCTCGACGACCGCACCCGGTGGCGCGCCTTCGCCGTCTGCGTGGCGGTCGCGGCCCTGACGATCCTCGACCTGTCGAAGGTGAACGTCGGGCTGCCCTCGATCGAGCAGTCCCTCGGGGCCACCAGTTCGTCGCTCCAGCTCATCGTGGCGGGGTACGCGCTGGCCTTCGGTCTCGCCCTCGTGCCCGCCGGTCGGCTCGGCGACCTGAAGAGCCGACGGGTCATGTTCATCGTGGGGCTCAGCGCGTTCACCGGATCGAGTCTGCTGTGCGCCGTGGCGCCGAACATCGAGGTCCTGATCGTCACCCGGATCCTGCAGGGCTTCGCCGCCGGCATCCAGATGCCCCAGGTCATCGGACTCGTGCAGCAGCTGTTCCGCGGGCCGGAGCGGGGCCGTGCGTTCGGGCTGTTCGGCGCGATGATCGGCATCTCCACCGCACTCGGCCCGACCATCGGTGGCGGCCTCATCGCGATCGGCGGCGAGGAGTCCGGCTGGCGGCTGCTGTTCTGGATGAACGTGCCCCTCGGCATCGCCGCGCTCGTCTTCGCCATCCGCCTGCTGCCGAAGGGGGCTCAGGGGACGGCGCAGGACCGCGAACTGGACGTCGTCGGCATCCTGCTGCTCGGTGCGGCCATCGTCACCCTGATGCTGCCCTTCGTGCTGACCAGCGGCGGTGGTGGTTCCGCGACGCGCTGGTTCTGGCTGGTCGGCTTCGCGGTGTTCCTCGTGCTGTTCGTGCTCTGGGAACAGCGGTTCAAGCGGCAGGGCAAGTCGCCCGTGGTGCACTTCGAGCTCTTCCGACTGTCGTCGTACCGCAACGGACTGTCGATCGTCGCCGTCTACTTCGCGGCGCTGCCGGCGTCCTTCCTCATGGTGACGCTCTACCTGCAGGAGGGCCTCGGCCTCTCGCCGCTGTTCGCCGGCATGGTGAGCATCCCCTTCGCGGCGACGAGTGCCGTGGGCTCGTACATCGGCGGACGGATCGTCGACCGGGTCGGGCGGGCGCTGGTCGTCGCCGGGCTCGGGATGGTCGTCGTCGGCTTCCTGCTGCTCATGCTCGCCGCGGTCGCCACTCCGCCGGAGGTGACCCCGTGGGCGATGGCCGGAGCGTTCCTGGTGGGTGGTCTCGGTGGTGGGTTCGTGGTGTCACCGAACCAGACGCTGACCCTGGCCGAGATCCCCGTCGAGCAGTCCGGTGTCGCGGGCTCGATGCAGCAGCTCGGGCAGCGGGTCGGGACGGCGATCGGTACCGCGGTCGCGACGAGCATCTTCTACGGCATCGTCCGGAGCCAGACGGCGGGGTCGGGGTCCGGCGGGTCCGGACCGGGCAGCCGGCTCGACGCGTACCACGACGCGTTCCGCAGCGGCACGACGTTCACGGTGTCGCTGATGGCGCTGGCGTTGGTGCTGGCGGGTGCGGACCTGGTGGCGCGTCGCCGGGCGGCGCGGCGGTCCGAGGGGGAGTCCGAGCGTTCCGACGCGGCTGCGGAGCCCGCCGACCGCGGCTGATCCGCTCGACGGCGGCTGATCCGCTCGACGGCGGCCGATCCGCTCGTTGGCGGCCGATCCGCTCGAGGGCGGCCGATCCGCTCGGCCGCCGTCCTAGGACTCGCGGCGGATGACCTCGACGACGGCGTCGTGCACCAGGCCGTTCGTGGCGAGGGCGCTGCCGTGCCAGGGCCCGGGATCGCCGTCGAGCGAGGTGAAGCGACCGCCGGCCTCCTCGACGATGGGGACGAGGGCGGCGATGTCCCACGGCTTCAGGTCCGGTTCGCCGGCGACGTCGAGGACGCCCTCGGCCACCATCATGTACGACCACATGTCGCCGTAGGCCCGGGTGCGCCAGACCCGGCGGGACAGGTCGACGAGCGGCTCGAGGCGGTCGTCGTCGTCCCACTGCTGGATGCTGTTGTAGCTCAGGCTGGCGTCGGCCAGGTCGGCGACCCCGGACACCCGGAGCGGTCCGTCCAACGAGAACGCACCGGAACCCTCGGCCGCCCACCAGCGCTTGCCGAGGGCCGGAGCGCTGACGACGCCGAGCACCGGGCGACCGTCGATCGCGAGCGCGATCAGGGTCGCCCACACCGGCACGCCACGCAGGTAGTTGGCGGTGCCGTCGATCGGGTCGACCACCCACTGCCGGTGCCCTTCGCTGACGGCCTCGGCTCCGGTGTCGGCCGTGGTCTCCTCACCGAGGAACGCGTCGTCCGGTCGCTCGGCGGCGAGCCGCTCGCGCAGGGCCCGTTCGACCGCCTGGTCGGCGTCGGTGACGTGCGTGCTGTCGGCCTTCTTCGTCACGTGCAGGTCGGCGGCACGGAAGCGCTCGAGGCTGATCGCGTCGGCGGTGTCGGCGAGGGAGCGGGCGAAGTCCAGGTCGGCGCTGAGGTCCACGTCGCCCAACCTACCGTCGCTACGCGGCGACGACCTCTTCTTCCTCGAGCCGGGTGACCTCGCGTTCGCGGGCGATGCGGGTCCGGCGTGCGACGAGCCCGTGCACGACGGCACAGAGCAGGAGCGCCGCCGCCAGCCAGAGGGCGAGCACGAGGGACGGTCGGCCGAGCGACGCATCCGGGAAGTACTGCAGGTCCTGTGCGGCCTGCAACCACGCCGCGCCGCTCCAGAAGGTGTGCAGCGCGGCGAAGAACCCCGGCTGGAACGCCGGCTGGAAGATCCCGCCGGAGGACGTGAAGTTCAGCATCACGAACAGCATCGTGAGGATCGGGGTGGTCCACCGTCCGAGCACGGGGTGCAGCCCGACGCCGAGCGCGACGATGACCGCGTCGTAGAGCCAGGCGAACAGGAACACCTGCCAGTGGTGCGTGGTGATGACGCCGTAGACCGGGCCGGCGACGACCACACCGATCCCCGCGACGACCCCGGCGGTGGCCAGGCCGATGACCGCGGTCCACACGGTACGGAGCTTCGTCGCGACCGAGGCCACGGCGATCGCGGACGCGTACCCGCCGACGCTCAGGGCCACGAGCAGGAAGAACAGCCCCTGGCCGGTGGTGTCCTGGCTGCCCGTGGGCACGACGTCGACGACCCGGAACGGCACGTGCTGGTCGTAGGCGATCGGCAGGAACACCTTCTGTGCGGCGCTCGCGGTCGTCTCCGACGCGGCGGTCGAGACGTAGAGCGTGGCACCGGTCGCGGTGGGTGCGTAGACCGCCGCGAGGTCGCGGTCGCGCACCTGCTGCTCGGCGGCCTTCGTCGAGGCGACGACGTGGGCCACGAGGGCGCCGTCGGACTGGTCGGTCACGGTCTGGGCGAACACCTGGGTGGCGGCGCCCTGGCCGACGATGCCGACGGGGAGTTCGTGCGGCGCCGGGGCGTGGAAGGCGCCGAGGTACGCCAGGCCCATGCCCGCGGCCAGGAACAGCGGCACGAGGATGTGCGAGGCGAACGTCAGCAGCACGCGACCGAGGCCGGCCGGGCGCAGGACGCTGTCGGAGCCCTGCGGCTTCGGGGCTCGCGAGGACTTGTGCGTGGGGGAGTGGTGCGCGTGCGACGTCGTCGTCGTGCTCGGGGACGGGGCGTCGACAGCGGGGGTCGGCGCAAAGTTGTACTTTGCAACTTCGGACACGATCGCCAACTGTACAACGCCGGTGCGTGCTTGTCGACGCAGGCCCGGAGTCGAGTCGTCGTCCGGTGCGAGGTTGCCCGCTCCGTGCGAGGCCGCGAGCCCGCACGGAGCGCACGACCTTGCACCGTTCAGAGCCCCTCGCACGGTGCGAGGTCCGCACGGTGCGACGGGGCGGGCGTGGGGGGAGTGGTCACGACTCACCGCGCGCCGTCGCTCGGGCGGTCACGAACTGTCGGATGCCGCGCCGCCAGCCGACAGTTCGTGACCGCTCGACGCACACACCGCGGGGTGTCGTGACCAGCCGCCGACCAGCCGCCGCCCAGCGCCGACCGCCGACCAGCCGCCGACCAGCCGCCGAGCGCCGACCAACCGCCGAGCGCCGACCGGCCGCCGACCAGCGCCCGCAGCCACCGCCCCTCGCGCTACTCCGAACCGGGGTCCGACGCACCCATCCCGGTCAGCAGCGCCCGGAACGAGTCGAGCCGCTCGACACCGGTCGGCCCGAGCTCCCCGTCCTGCACCCGGTCGACGATCTCCCAGTCGTGCGCCTGCGCCAACGGGATGCCGTCCCGCGCGGGCAGCACCGGGATCGCGTGCGAGGCGAACGCCCGGAACACGTTCGCGGGGTCGACGTGCCCCAGGCCGAACGACCGCACGCCCGGGGTGTCGATGATCCAGCCACCGTCACGGACCCGCAGCGCGATCGACGACGACGACGTGTGCCGCCCGCGACCGGTCACGGAGTTCACGACGCCGATCGCCCGCGTGGACCCGGTCAACGCGTTCACCAGGGTCGACTTGCCGACGCCGGAGTGCCCGACGGTCACGGTCACCTTGTCGTCGAGCAGCTCGTGCAGCGCCTCGAGCGGGACGTCGTCCGAACGGCTCGTCACGATCCGCAGGTCCAGGCAGGCGAAGTGCGCCAGGAACGCAGCCGGGTCGGCGAGGTCGGTCTTCGTGATGCAGAGGATCGGGTCGAGCCCCGCGTCGAACGCCGCCACCAGGTACCGGTCGATCAGGCGGGTGCGCGGCTCGGGGTCGGCGGCGGCCACCACGATGAGCATCTGGTCGGCGTTCGCCACGATGACGCGCTCGACCTCGTCGGAGTCGTCGGCGCTCCGGCGCAGCAGGGTGGTGCGTTCGGCGACCTTCACGATGCGCGCGAGCGACCCGGGGTCCCCGGAGACGTCGCCGACGAGTGACACGTGGTCGCCCGTGACGACGGACTTCTTGCCGAGCTCGCGGGCCTTCGTGGCCGTGATGACGTGGTCGTCGATCAGCACCCCGAACCGCCCGCGGTCGACGTTCGTCACCCACCCGACGGGGGCGTCGTCGTAGGTCGGCCGGGTCTTCGTGCGTGGCCGGTTGCCCTTCGGGTTCGGACGCACCCGGACGCTCGACTCGTCGTACTGCCCGTACGGCTCGTCCGCGTCGGTGTCGTCACCGTCGGCGTCGTCCCACCAGCTCATGCGTCAGTCCCCACTCACCGGTGCAGCGGCCACCGAGGACGCCACGAGTGCCGCCCACAGCTCCGGGAACTGCGGCAGCGTCTTCGCCGTCGACCCGATGTCGTCGACGGCGACGCCGTCGACGACGAGGCCCACGATCGCCCCAGCGGTCGCCATCCGGTGGTCGTCGTACGCGCCCCAGGCGCTGCCGTGGAGCGGCGCCGGCTCGATCCGCAGGCCGTCGTCGAGTTCGTGCACCGCGCCTCCAGACCGGTTGAGGTCCGCCGCCAGCGCGGCCAGGCGGTCCGTCTCGTGGCCCCGCAGGTGCCCGATGCCGGTGATCTCGCTCGGCCCGCCGGCCAGCGCGGCCAGCGCGACGAGCGCCGGTGCGAGTTCGCCGCCGCGGCTCAGGTCGAGTTCGAGACCCGGCAAGGAGGCCCCGCCGCGGATCCCGACGCCGCCGTCGACGAGCAGGTCGTCACCGTCACGGGCCACGGTCGCCCCCCACAGGGGCAGGAGCGTCTCGAGGTCGGCGCCGACCTGCGTCGTCTCGGTGGGCCAGGTGCGGATGCGGACCGTACCGCCCGCGACGAGCGCGGCCACCGCGAACGGAGCGGCGTTCGACAGGTCGGGCTCGATCGTGACGTCGCGCGCGCCGATCGGACCGGGGTGCACGACCCACTCGCCGACCGACGGTTCGTCGACCCGGACGCCGCGGGCACGGAGCGCCGCGACGGTCATCTCGATGTGCGGCATGCTCGGCAGGCGTTCGCCGACGTGGGTCAGGTGCAGTCCCTCGTCGAAGCGTGGCGCCGACAGCAGCAGCCCGGAGACGAACTGCGAGGACGCCGACGCGTCGATCGTCAGTGCACCCCCGCGCACCGAGCCGGTGCCGGTGAACGAGAACGGCATCGAGCCGCCGCCGTCGTCCGTGACGTCGACACCGAGGTCCACGAGGCCCTGCACGATGGCGTGCATCGGCCGCTTGCGGGCGTAGGGGTCGCCGTCGACCGTGACGGGCCCGACGGCCAGGGCGGCGAGCGGCGGCAGGAAGCGCATCACGGTGCCGGCAAGCCCGCAGTCCAGGCGGACGTCGCCGTGCATCGGGGCGGGCGTGACCCGGAGGTCCGGGCCGTAGGGGTTCGGGGCGGTGCCGGCTGCGGGCTCGAGTTCCTCGATGCCGACGCCCAGCGCCCGGAGGCCGGCGATCATCAGTGCGGAGTCGCGCGAGTGCAGCGGCAGCCGGATCGTCGAGGGGCCGTCGGCGAGGGCCGCGAGCACGAGCTCCCGGTTCGTCAGCGACTTCGACCCGGGCAGCGCGACGTCACCGCGCAGCGGCCCCCCTGCGACCGGGGCGATCCAGGGTGCGGCGGGCTGGGTCCCGCTCTGGGAATGCGTCGTGTCTGCCATCGGTTCACCAGGGTACTGAACGCACCGGGAGGATCAGTGGCGACAGCAACACTCGCTCGAGAGTGGACCAGCACGGCGACCGTGCTGACCGCGGTGCCGACGACGCTCGGCACGCTCGGCCTAGACTTGGCCGCGATGACGACCGACGAACCGCAGGCAGCTCCGCACCACCTGGTCGACGAGACCGAGGTGCAGCTCGACGCCGTCGAAGACGAGCAGACCGCCCTCGACGACGCAGCCGACGAGCCCGTGGACGCGAAGACCGTCTCCGAGGCGGAGCTGCGGTCCCTGTTCGAGGACCAGGCCCTGCCCTTCATGGACCAGCTCTACGGCGCGGCCATGCGGATGACCCGCAACCCGGCCGACGCGTCGGACCTGGTGCAGGAGACCTTCGTCAAGGCGTTCGCCGCGTTCCGCCAGTTCAAGCAGGGCACGAACCTGAAGGCCTGGCTGTACCGGATCCTCACGAACACGTTCATCAACACCTACCGCAAGAACCAGCGGAACCCGTACCAGGGCACCATCGACGAGCTCGAGGACTGGCAGCTCGGCGGCGCCGAGAGCGTCACCCAGTCGATCTCCGCCCGGTCCGCCGAGGCCGACGCGATCGACCACCTGCCGTCCTCCGCCGTGAAGGACGCCCTGCAGGCCATCCCCGAGGACTTCCGGATGGCCGTCTACTTCGCCGATGTCGAAGGCTTCTCGTACCAGGAGATCGCCGACATCATGAAGACCCCCGTGGGGACGGTCATGAGCCGCCTCCACCGTGGTCGCCGGCTCCTCCGTGGGCTTCTGGCGGACCACGCCCGCGAGACCGGCATCGTCCCGGATGCAGCGTCGACGGCGACGATGCGCGGACGAGGCCGGGGCGCGGCGCCGACGACGAAGGCAACCGCGGCCACGGGTCGCACCGGACGGAAGGACGCACGATGAGCGGCTGCGACTGCTCGAAGGCGAAGGCCGAACTCGAGGAGTTCCTGCACGACGAGCTCCGCCACGAGGACGCTGCGGACATCCGCGAGCACATGGACGGGTGCGAGGACTGCCAGACCGAGCACCGCGTCGGCGTCGTGCTCATGGAGACCGTCCGCCGTGCGTGCAAGGAGACCGCTCCGGACCAGCTGCGCAGCGAGATCCTCGAGCGCATCCGGCAGGAACAGTCGACGCACTGACGTCACAGGCCGGGCGCACGCCCGGCTCGGGTGGCGCCCGGACTGGTCAGGCATCGGCGTTCGCCTCGGCCCGGTCCGGCGTCAGCGGCCGGCCTGGAACGCACGGGTGATCGCCGCTGCGTCGAGGATGCGCTCGTGCACCCGGACCGTGTCCACGTCGCCGGTGTAGACGTAGTCACCGGCGTTCGGCCAACCGGCCAGCGTCTGGCGTCCGGCGCGCCAGTGTCCGGCGTACTGACGCAGGGTGACGGCGTCGGAACGACTGCCCTGCAGCTGGCCGTCGACCCAGAGCGCCATCGATCGTGACTGGAACGTCGCGACCGCGTGGTGCCATTCGCCGTCGGTGACCGTCGCCGTCGATCCCAGCGTGAACTTGAACTGCGACCCTGATCCCTCGACGCCGAACCGCAGGACTCCGTCGGCACCGATGTACAGGTGCCGGTCGCGGTACTGGGACGCCGCAGAGCGGTCCGAGCCGAAGCCGAACACGCGCCCGCCGTCGGTGTCCTGGGTGCGGAACCAGACCTCGATCGTGAAGGCGTTCGGAGCGTCGACCGCGGTGTCGGTGACCGCCCACCCTTCGGCCCCGTCCTCGGTCCAGAACGTCGCGTACGGGTTCGTGGCGCAGTCGGCGTCGACCCGGGCAGCGGCGGGCGTGAAGGTGCCGTCGCCCCCGGACCCGCTCGAGTCCACGACCCGGGGGCCGCTCTTCTCGGCGAAGTCCCACGCGAGTGCCGCGCCGGGTGCGGGCTGGCGGAAGCACCCGAACCCGCCGGTGCCGAGTGCCGAGGCGGTGCCGGTCGAACCGCTGAACCCGGCTCCGGCCCCGAACCCGGTTCCCGCTCCTGCTGCGGCGAGCAGGGTGAGGACGATGGCAGCCGCCGTGAACGCCGCGACCGGCACGGTGGACGACGACACGGCGGTGATGGTGACGGTGCCGGGCTCCGCGACGACCGGCGAGTGGACGTCCCGGCGCGGCGCGCCGCAGGTCCGGCAGGGGCGACCGGCGGTGATGTCCCGGTTGGCCCGCCCGGCGACGACGAGCACGGCGGCGACGACACCGGTCAGCAACAGGGAGGTCCAGTCGCCCCCGCGGATCCAGACACCGGGCAGCCCGACCCACGGGAAGCGCAGGACGCCGACACCGAGGACGGCGTCCGGGGCGACGGCAGTCCGGTCGGCCGTCGGGTTGGCGTCCCCTCGCAGGCGCAGGGCCCCGTCCTGTTCGACGCGCTCGAGCCGGTGCAGCCGGAGTCGGTCCCGGTGGTCCGGGTCCTCGACGAGCAGCACCCGTCCGGCCTCGACGGTGTCCGGGCCGGCCGGCATCGCGGCGACGACGTCCCCGGTCCGGATGCCGGGCGCCATCGAGTCGGAGACGACGGTCGTCACGTGCCACCCGAGGGCCGCGGGGAGCGACGCCCACAGCGCGAGCAGCAGGGCCGACCAGAGGACCGTGCGTGCCGTGACCGCGAGGAGCAGCCGGGGCACGTCGCCGGCGCAGCGGACGTGACGGCGGGTGGTGGCGTTCGGCATCGGCTGCTCCTCGGGTCGGGCGGGTCGGACGGGTCGGGTTCGGGACGGGGTCAGTCGGTCTGCGCTTCCCACACGAACGTGGTGCCCGCCTCGGACGACTGCACGGTGTTCGGTGCGCCCGCAGCCAGGTCGTAGCTGAAGCGGTAGGTCGTGCTCGCCGTGCCCGTCGCGGGCTGCCACGCGTCGACACCGGTGCCGAAGGACTCGGACTCCATCAGGCCGGCGAGCGTCCCGTCGTGCACGGTCGTCGCCGTGGTGAAGGTGCTGCAGTCACCGGGGGTGCCGAGGCTGCCGCGCTCGACGGTCAGTCCCACGTGCTCGGCGAGTGCGTCGTCGTCGGCCTGGTCGGTGGTGAAGAGCTTCACGGTCGAGGCGTTGGTGGTGTTCGCTGTGACGGTGATGCAGTTCGAGCCGCTGGACCCGGGCACCAGGTCGTGGGCGTCGAACATCGCGACGCCCTGGTCGTCGTCGGTGAGCGAGACGGCGCCGGTGCGCCAGCTGTTCGCGGCGTTGTCGGTGCTGCTCGAGAAGGCGGCGTACGAGGCCGTGGCGATGAGGGCACCGCTGGCGACGACGGCGAGCGGGAACGCGATCCAGGCTGCGGTGCGGCCGTGGCGGGAGGTGATGTGCATGGCTGTCCTGTCGTTCGGGATCACCTGGCGGGTGATATGACAGCAGAGTATATGAATATCAGTTGTTATGGAAGCCCGTCGCAACACGACCGGCGGCCCGGGTAGGTTGGCCGACATGACCCTCACCGTCGAGTCGACCACCGCCTGGTCTGACACGGACGTCGCCGACGTCGCCGCCCTCGTCCGCCTGCTCGGTCACGACGTCGACGACGCGTCGATGCGCGCCCGCCTCGAACGGCTCACGCCCGAGGCCGGGCACCGCACCTGGGTCGTCCGGGGGGACGACGGCCGTGTGGCCGCCGTGGCCGGGGCCCAGGTCACGTGGGCGTACGCCAGCGACGAACCGACGGCGCAGCTGCTGCTGCTGGTCGTCGACGACACGGCCCGGAGGCTCGGCACCGGTTCCGCACTCATCGACACGTTCGAAGCGTGGGCCGTCGAGCAGGGCGCGCGTCGCCTCAGCGCGGTCAGTGCGGCAGCGACGGACAACGCGCACCGGTTCTACCAGAAGCGCGGGTACCACGACGCCGGAGTCCGGTACACCAAGTTCGCCTAGGGGCGTCGCACTCCTCGGGAACAGCGAAGCGCCCCGTGCGGGAGTCCGATGGACTCCCGCACGGGGCGCTTCCTCGTGGTTACGCCGACGTGCTCAGTGCCGTGTCGATGACGTCCGCGGCCTCTTGTGCGGAGCGCTTCGACGACCCGGTGGCCGGTGCTGCACTCGCCGAGCGGGCCGCGACGGACAACGGTCGGCCGCCCAGGTGCGGCGACAGGTTCATGCAGACGAACGGCCAGGCGCCCTGGTTCTCCGGCTCCTCCTGTGCCCACACGACGTCGGCGTCCGGGTAGCCGGCCAGCACCTCGAGGATGCGGTCGAGGGGGAGCGGCGCGAGCTGCTCGAGGCGGACGAGCGCGACGTCGGTGATCCCGCGCTTGTCGACCTCGGCGCGCAGGTCGTGGTGCACCTTGCCGGAGTGCAGCACGACCCGGCGGACGGCACCCTTGTCGGTGATCCGGTGGTCGTCCAGCACGGGCTCGAACGTGCCCGTCGTGAAGTCCTCGACCGCGCTCGTCGCCTGACGGAGCCGGAGCATCGCCTTCGGCGAGAACACGATGAGCGGCTTCTGCGGACGGGCCCAGGCCTGTCGGCGGAGCAGGTGGAAGTACGACGCCGGGGTCGACGGTCGTGCGACGATCATGTTGTCCTCGGCGCACAGCTGCAGGTATCGCTCGATGCGCGCAGACGAGTGGTCCGGCCCCTGGCCCTCGTACCCGTGCGGCAGCAGCAGGACGAGGCCGGAGCGCTGTCCCCACTTCTGCTCGGCGGACGAGATGAACTCGTCGATGACGATCTGGGCGCCGTTCGCGAAGTCACCGAACTGCGCTTCCCAGAGCACGAGGGACTCGGGGCGTTCCACCGAGTAGCCGTACTCGAAGGCCATCGCCGCGTACTCGCTCAGCAGCGAGTCGTACACGTAGAACCGGGCCTGGTCCTCGGTGAGGTTCGACAGCGGTAGCCACTCCTGGCCGTTCACCCGGTCGTGGAAGACCGACTGGCGCTGGACGAAGGTGCCACGGCGGGCGTCCTGTCCGGCGAGGCGGACCGGCTTGCCCTCGACCAGGATCGACCCGATCGCCATGAGCTCGGCCATCGCCCAGTCGATGCCGCCGTTGCGCGTCATCTCGGTGCGCTTGGTCAGCAGCTGCTGCAGCTTCGGGTGGATGGAGAACCCGGCGGGCGGGTTGCTGTGTGCGTCGCCGATCGCCCGGACGAGCTCGTCGGACACGGCGGTCTCGTGCACCTCGACCTCGGAGTCGTCGCGCTGCGCTGCCGGGCGTTCGAGGCCCTGCACCGCACCGTCGTCGTCGACCTCGATCACCGGGATGGTGCCGGTCTGCGCCTCGTGCGTCTCGGCGAAGGCCCGTTCCAGGCGGTCCTGGAAGTCGCGGTGCGCTTCGTCGTACTCCTCTTGCGTGATGTCACCACGGCCGACGAGGGCCTCGGTGTACAGCGTGCGGACGGAGCGCTTCGCCTCGATGAGGTTGTACATCAGCGGCTGTGTCATCGAGGGGTCGTCGCCCTCGTTGTGGCCGCGACGGCGGTAGCAGATCAGGTCGATCACGACGTCGCGGTGGAACTCCTCGCGGTACGCGAAGGCGAGCTCGGCGACACGGGCGACGGCCTCGGGGTCGTCACCGTTCACGTGGAAGATCGGCGCCTGGATCGTCTTCGCGACGTCGGTGGAGTACACCGAGCTGCGCGCGGACTCGGGCGGGGTGGTGAACCCGACCTGGTTGTTGATGACGAGGTGGACCGTGCCACCGGTGCGGTAGCCGCGGAGCTGCGACATCTGCAGTGTCTCGACGACCACGCCCTGGCCCGCCATCGCCGCGTCGCCGTGCACGAGCACGGGGAGCACGCCGAAGCTGCCGGGGGCCTCGCGGTCCTGCTTGGCGCGGACGATGCCCTCGAGCACGCCGTCGACGGCCTCGAGGTGGGACGGGTTCGCGGCGATCGTCACCGGGATGCTCGAGCCGTCGGACGTGCGGAACACGCCCTCGGTGCCGACGTGGTACTTCACGTCGCCGGAGCCCTGACCGGACACCGTGCCCGGCAGCGACGAGCCCTCGAACTCACGGAAGATCTGTCCGTAGGTCTTGCCGGCGATGTTCGTCAGCACGTTCAGGCGGCCACGGTGGGCCATGCCGATCGCGACCTCGGCCAGTCCGGCTCCGGCGGCGTGCTGGATCAGGGTGTCGAGGAAGGCGATGGTGGACTCGCCGCCCTCGAGCGAGAAGCGCTTCTGGCCGACGTACTTGGTCTGCAGGAAGGTCTCGAACGCCTCGGCCTCGTTGAGCTTGCCGAGGACGCGGAGCTGCTCTTCCTTCGACGGCTTCGAGTACGGCACCTCGATGCGCTCCTGCACCCAGCGACGCTGTTCCGGGTCCTGGATGTGCATGTACTCGATGCCGACCGTGCGGCAGTACGCGTCGCGCAGGATCCCGAGGACGTCGCGGAGCGGTGCCGAGGTGGTGCCGGCGAGCCCGCCGGTGACGAACTCGCGGTCGAGGTCCCAGAAGGTGAGCCCGTGGCTCTCGATCTCGAGGTCGGGGTGGGTGCGCTGGCGGTACTCGAGCGGGTCGATGTCGGCCATCAGGTGCCCACGGACGCGGAAGCTGTTGATGAGCTCCTGCACGCGCGCGGTCTTGTTCACCCGGTGTGCCAGGTCGACGTTGATGTCGTTCGCCCACTGGATCGGCTTGTACGGGATCCGGAGCGCGGCGAAGATGCCGTCGTAGAAGCCGTGCTCACCGATCAGGCGCTCGTGCACGTGCTTGAGGTACTCGCCCGAACCGGCGCCCTGGATGACACGGTGGTCGTAGGTGCTCGTCAGGGTGATGGTCTTGCCGATGCCGAGCTCGACCAGGGTCTTCGACGCCGATCCCTGGAACTGCGCCGGGTACTCCAGGGCACCGGCGCCGATGATCGAACCCTGCCCCTTCGTCAGACGGGGGACCGAGTGCACGGTGCCGATGCCGCCCGGGTTGGTGAGCGAGATCGTCGTGCCCTGGAAGTCCGCCGGGGTGAGCTTGTTGTCACGGGCGCGCTTGACGAGGTCCTCGTAGGCGGAGAGGAACTGGCCGAACGTCAGGGACTCGGCCCGCTTGATGCTCGGCACCAGGAGCGAGCGGGTGCCGTCCTTCTTGGGGACGTCGATCGCGATGCCGAGGTTCACGTGTGCCGGGGCGACGACGAACGGCTTGCCGTCGCGCTCTTCGTAGAAGACGTTCTGGCTCGGGAAGTCCTTGAGCGCCTGCACCATCGCCCACCCGATCAGGTGCGTGAAGGAGATCTTGCCGCCGCGGGCCCGCCGCAGGTGGTTGTTGATGACGATGCGGTTGTCGATCATCAGCTTCGCCGGGATGGTGCGGACGCTCGTGGCGGTCGGGACCGTCAGCGAGGCGTCCATGTTCGACGCCAGGGTCTTCGCCATGCCCCGGAGCGGGGTCGCCACGTCCTCGTGGGTCTCCTCGTGGTCGTCCGCGGCGTCGTTCGCCTCGGCCGGGATCGGCTGCGGTGCCGGCTGGCGCGAGGTGGTCTTCGCCTGGATCGGACCGGACTTGGCCTCGCCCGGAGCGTCACCGGTGGCGGGCTGCTGCGTCGACGACTGCTGCTGGGCCGGTGCCGGCTGCGCCGGGGACTGGGCCGGGGCCGCAGCGCCACCGACCTGCGTGCGGTGGTAGCTCTCGAGGACCGGCCACCAGGACTTGTCGACCGACTCCTTGTCCGCGACGAACTGCTCGTAGAGCTCGTCGACGAGCCACTCGTTCGCCCCGAATTCGCCCGCGGTCTCGTCCGTTCCGGTCAGATGGCTCGACACAGCCGATCGCCCACTCTCCGTCGATAGATGCTCGTGTGTGTCGTGCGGAGCAACCCTGCGCCGCACAGGTGCCAAGCCTAGCCGCTCCGACATGTCCGTTCCGTGTCAGCCGCGGCGCGAGTCGGTGGCCCGTGGGCACCCGGTCGGGGCCGTGACCGGAGCCGTACAGTGGAGCGCATGAGGTTCTACGAGACGCGGCCGACGCACGACCTGACCTACTCCGACGTCTTCCTCGTCCCGAGCCGTTCCGGTGTGACGAGCCGCTTCGACGTCGACCTGGCGGCGAACGACGGCAGCGGCGCCACGATCCCGATCGTCAGCGCCAACATGAACTCGGTCACGGGCCCCCGGCTCGCCGCCACCCTCGCCCGGCGCGGTGGCCTCGGCGTGCTGCCGCAGGACATGCACCTGCAGGACCTCGACGCCGCGATCCGCTGGGTGAAGGACCAGCCGGTCGACTTCGACACCGCCTACGACGTGGGGGCGCAGACCACCGTCGCCGAGGCCCTGGAGCAGCTCCTGCCCGTCGCCGGCCGTGGCGTGGTCGTCCGCGACGCCGACGGCGAGTACCTCGGCTGCGTGCCCGCCACCCGCCTCGGCACCGCCGGCCCCGACGCCGTCCTCGGCGACCTGCTGCACGGAGCCTCGACCGCCATCGACGCCGAGGACGCCGGGACACCCCGCCACGTCCACCAGGTGCTCTCCGCCGCCGAGGTCGACTTCGCGCCGGTGATGCGGCACGGTCGGGTCGTCGGCACCACGAGCCAGACGAGCGCGATCCGCTCCGACATCTACACGCCCGCCGTCGACGCCTCCGGGCGGCTCCGGGTCGCCGCCGCGCTCGGCATCAACGGCGACGTCGCGGCCAAGGCGAAGGCGCTGGCCGCCGCGGGCGTGGACGTCCTGGTCCTCGACACCGCGCACGGACACCAGGACGGCATGCTCCGTGCCCTCCGCACGGTCTCGTCCCTGCAGCTCGGCATCCCGCTCGTCGCCGGCAACGTCGTCACCGCCGACGCCGTCGCGCACCTGGTCGGTGCCGGGGCGGACATCATCAAGGTCGGTGTCGGGCCGGGCGCCATGTGCACGACCCGCATGATGACCGCCGTCGGCCGCCCGCAGTTCTCCGCCGTGCTCGAGACTGCCGCCGCCGCTCGGTCGCTCGGCGCGCACGTCTGGGCCGACGGCGGGGTGCGCTACCCGCGCGACGTCGCCCTCGCGCTGGCCGCCGGGGCGTCCGCGGTCATGATCGGCTCGTGGTTCGCGGGCACGCTCGAAGCGCCCGGTGTCCTGCGCCGCGACGCCGCGGGCAAGGCGTACAAGGAGAGCTGGGGCATGGCCTCGGCCAAGGCCGTCCGCGAGCGCTTCGAGCGGCTCGACCCGTACGAGCGGGCCCGCAAGGAACTCTTCGCCGAGGGGATCTCGTCGTCGACGATCTACCTCGACCCGGAGCGCCCGAGCGTCGAGGACCTGCTCGACATGATCACCACCGGCGTCCGCAGCTCCGCGACCTACGCGGGTGCGTCGTCGCTCGCCGAGTTCTCCGAGCGCGCGCTGGTCGGCATCCAGTCCGCCGCCGGGTACGAAGAGGGCAAGCCCCTGCCCGTCAGCTGGTAGCGCGGACGGGGCGCGCGTCGCCCTGGTCGCGACCACGAACGGACGGGAGGCGCGGTGCCAGCTGGCACTGCGCCTCCAGTCCGTCCTGCCGGTGCGTCTACCGGCGTCGGGTCGCGTCCTCGACCTCGCCGACGAGTTCCTCGAGGATGTCCTCGAGGAACAGCACGCCGAGCGTGCGGCCGTCCGCGTCGAACGCGCGCGCCACGTGGCGGCCTGCGGCCCGCATGGTCGCGAGCGCGTCTTCGAGGTCCATCTCGGTGTACAGCGAGATGAGCTGCCGGATGCGCTTCGGCGGCACCGGGTCGTCGAACTCGTCCGGTCGCAGGTCGATGACGTCCTTCACGTGCACGTAGCCCGTGGGGGAGCCGTCCTCGCCGACGAGCACGTAGCGGGAGAACCCGCGCTGTGCCACGGCGCGCTCGACGTCGCCGGGCGTGGCGTCGTCGGGCAGCGTGACGAGCTCGGCCATCGGCACGGCCACGTCACGGACCTTCTTCTCGGTGAACTCGAACGCCAGGGCGAGCTTGCCGTCGTCGGTCAGGGTGCCCTCGCGGCGGGACTGCTCCACGATCGTCTGCACCTCTTCCACCGTGAACGCGCTCACCGCTTCGTCCTTCGGCTCGACGCGGAACAGTCGCAGCACGGCGTTCGCCACCTCGTTCAGGCCGACGATGACCCAGTGCAGGCCGTGGCCGATGTACCAGAGCGTCGGCACGAGCAGCAGCGCGGCGCGGTCCGGCATCGAGAACGAGATGTTCTTCGGCACCATCTCGCCGAACACGACGTGCAGGAACGACACGAGCAGCAGCGTGAACACGAAGGCCACCGTGCCGATCACCTCGGCGCTCCAGCCGGTCAGGTGCAGCGGCACCTCGAGCAGGTGGTGGATCGCCGGCTCGGAGACGTTCAGGATGAGCAGCGAGCAGACCGTGATGCCGAGCTGCGTCGTCGCGAGCATGCGGGTGGCGTGCTCCATCGCCCACAGCGTCATCTGCGCGGCCTTCGAGCCCTCTTCGGCGCGGGGCTCGATCTGCGAGCGGCGTGCCGAGATGACCGCGAACTCCGCCGCGACGAAGTACGCGTTGCCCAGCAACAGGACGACGAGCCAGAAGATGCCCCACCAGTCGGAGCTCATCGGGTGCTGCCCTTCGTCGTGGTGGCCGCGGCCTTCGTGGTGGTCGGGGTGCTCTTGGTGGACGGGATGATGATCGCGGTGGCCGCCGTGTCGGTCGGCTCGCGCGTCGGGGTCCAGCGGATGCGGTCGATCCGGCGGCCGTCCAGACGCTCGACGCGGAACACGCCGCCGTCCAGCGGGACCTCGTCGCCGACGACGGGCAGACGGCCCAACGTCGACATGACGAACCCACCGACGGTCTCGTACGGGCCGTCCTCGGGCACCTTCACGCCGGCGCGGTCCTCGAGCTCGTCGGGACGCAGCAGACCGGGGAAGGTCAGCCAGTCTCGGGAGCGGACCACGTCGATGCGTGCGCGGTCGTGCTCGTCGGAGACCTCGCCGACGATCTCCTCGATCAGGTCCTCCAGCGTGACGACCCCGGCGGTGCCGCCGTACTCGTCGACGACGATGACCATCTGGTAGCCGCGGCCACGGACCTCGGCGAGCAGGGTGTCGCCCGGCATCGTCTCCGGCACACGCTCGGCGTCGGTCATGAGCGCCCCGACGGGGACCTCCGGACGCTTCTCGCGCGGCACGGCGACGGCCTGCTTGACGTGCACGATGCCGACGACGTCGTCCGCGTCCTCCTCGATGACGGGGAAGCGGCTGAAGCCGGTCTTGCGGGCGAGGGCGATGACGTCCTCGGCGGACTCGGACACCCGGATCGTGGAGAGCCGGGGGCGCGGGGTCATCACGTCACTGGCGCTCAGCTCGGAGAACGAGATGGTGCGCTCGAGGAGCGTCGCGGTGTCCTGCTCGAGCGAGCCCTCGGACGCCGACCGGCGCAGCAGCGAGGTGAGTTCCTCGGCACTGCGGGCGCCGGAGAGCTCTTCCTGCGGCTCGATGCCCATCGACCGCAGGACGGCGTTCGCGGTGCCGTTCAGCAGCGCGACCGCCGGCTTGAAGACCGTCGTGAACGCGATCTGCAGCGGGACCACGAGCCGTGCGGTCTGCAGCGGCAGCGCCAGCGCGAAGTTCTTCGGCACGAGCTCGCCGAGGATCATCGACAGCAGGGTCGCGATGACGAGCGCCACGATCGAGCCGACGGTCTCGACGATGCCCTCCGGCAGGTTCATCGCCAGGAACGGTGCCTCGAGCAGCTTCGCGATCGAGGGTTCGAGCAGGTAGCCGGTCAGCAGCGTGGTCAGCGTGATGCCGAGCTGCGCGCTGGACAGGTGGGTCGAGGTGACCTTCAGCGCGCCGATGACCGGTGCGAGGCCGGCCTCTCCGCGGTCACGCCGTGCTTCGACGTCGGCGCGGTCGAGGTTCACCAGCGCGAACTCGGACGCGACGAAGACACCCGTGCCGAGGGTCAGCAGGATGCCGCCGATCAGCATGACGATGTCGATCGGACTCATGATTCACCCCCGTTCGCGCACAGGGATGACGTGCAGCTCACCGAGTGAGCGGCGGATGAGTGAGGCGAAGAACTATTCGGGGGATCGTCCACAGTGCTGCCAATCGTACCGCCTGCGCGGGCTCGGAGCCGTGGAACCGTACAGATCCGGTCCGCCGTCTACGCCGTGATCCGCGCGCGGTGGTACTGCTGCGGCTCGTAGTCGACCGCCACGCGGAGTTCCAGCGCGGCGCGGAGCGCGAACGACGGGTCGCGGAGCATCTCGCGCCCGATCATCACCACGTCGGCCAGGCCGGTCGCGACGATCTGCTCGGCCTGGAACGCCTCGGAGATCATCCCCACCGCGATGGTCGGGATGCCGGCGTCGCGCTTGATCGCTGCGGCGTGCGGTACCTGGTAGCCGGGGCCGACCGGGATCGGCGCGCTCGCGACGTTGCCGCCGGTCGACACGTCGGCCAGGTCGGCACCGTGCTCGGCGGCCCAGCGGGCGACGACCGTGGTCTCGTCGAGCGTGAGCCCGCCGTCGACCCAGTCGGTGGCCGAGAAGCGGACGACGATCGGGAAGCCCTCGCCGACCTCGGCACGCACGGCGTCGACGACCTCGAGCAGCGCGCGGGCACGGTTCTCGAGCGAGCCGCCGTACTGGTCGGTGCGCTGGTTGCTCAGCGGCGACAGGAACTGGTGCAGCAGGTACCCGTGGGCGGCGTGGATCTCGACCAGGTCGAACCCGGCCTCCACCGCGCGGCGGGCGGACTGGGCGAAGGCGAGTGCGACGACGCGGATGTCCTCGACCGCGAGCTCGCGGGGCACGTCGTAGCCGTCGAACGCCACGGCCGACGGGGCGACGGTGGTCCAGCCGCCCTGGTCGGCGGGGACGGTGCCGCGCGTGGCGTCCCAGGGGCGGTACGTCGAGGCCTTGCGGCCGGCGTGCGCCAGCTGGATGCCCGCTGCGGCGCCCTGCTCGTGCAGGAAGTCGACGATCGGCTTGTAGGCGTCGCGCTGCTGGTCGTTCCACAGCCCCAGGTCCTGCGGGGTGATCCGTCCCTCGGGCACGACGCCCGTCGCCTCGACCACGACCGCGCCGGCACCGCCCTTCGCGAACCCGCCCAGGTGCACGAGGTGCCACGGGGTCGGCACGCCGTCCTGCTGGTCCACCGAGTACTGGCACATCGGGGAGACCCAGATGCGGTTGCGGACGGTCAGGTCACGGACGGTGATCGGGTCGAACAGGGCGTGCGTCACGCGGGCTCCTCAGAGGACGGGTGCCGGTGCCTCGGCCAGTTCCGTCAGGAACGACCGCAGCGACGCCGGCGACGTGTAGTGGTGGCCGACCGCCCCGATCGCTTCCGCACCGGTGGCGTTCTCGGCCCTGTTGTCCACGAACACCATCTGACCCGGGTCGATTCCCAAGCGCGCACAGGTGTCGCGGTAGATGGATGCCGCGGGCTTCAGGACGTGCTCCTCGGCGCTCACCACGACGGTCTCGAACAGCGATCCCATCGGGGACCGTCGGTACGGGTCGCCGAAGTCGAAGCCCGCGTTGGAGAGCAGGGCGACGCGGGTGCCGGCGTCGTGCAGCTCCTCGACGATGTCGAGCGTCTCCGGCTCGACCTCGAACCACCCGGTGAAGTCGATCGCCCAGAACCGGTGGATCTCGGAGATGCTCCAGTTCCGTCCGGTCCGTTCCGCGATGGCACGCCAGTACGCCACGACGGACAGGTCGCCGCGGTCCAGGTCGTGCCGGAGCTCCTGGTAGACCGGGAACAGTTCCTCCGCCGGGACACCGGTGGCGGCCACCAGGGCGTCCCGCGAGGCGTGCGGCGTCCGGCTGATCACCTCGCCGTAGTCGAAGACCACCACGCGACCAGGCAGGAACAGGCTCATGGCCTCCACCGTAACGTGGGGCCGGTGAACGACTTCGTGCCCGTCCGACCGTCCGATGCCGCCGCGTGGGTCACCGCGCCGACGGGGGAGTCCACCAAGTACCGGCGCGGGGTGCTCGGCATCGCGACCGGCTCCGACCAGTACCCCGGCGCCGCGGTGCTCGGGGTCGACGCCGCCGTGCACACCGGCGTCGGCATGGTCCGGTACGTCGGACCCGCACGCGCCACCGACCACGTGCTCACCCGCCGCCCCGAGGTCGTGTCCGGTGGGGGACGCGTGCAGGCCTGGCTCGTCGGCTCCGGCATCTCGGCGTCGTCGCTCGGCGATCTGGACGAGGCGACGGCGTCGGGCTTCTCGCACGCCTCTGACGACGGCGTCCCGGTCGTCGTCGACGCCGGGGCGATCCCGCTCGTCGACCTCGGGCCGCTCGCCGTGCTCACACCGCACGCCGGTGAGCTCGCTTCGTTCCTGGGGGCGGATCGCGCCGACATCGAGCAGGACCCGGCCGCCGCGGCGCTCCGTGCGGCCGAGCGGTCCGGCAGCGTCGTGCTGCTCAAGGGGGAGCGGACCCACGTGGTCACCCCGGACGGGTCGGTGCGGCTCGTGGCGTCCTCGGCGACGCCGTGGCTCGCCGCCGCCGGCGCCGGGGACGTGCTCGGCGGGGTCCTCGGGGCACTCGTCGCCGCGCGGCAGGGCGCCGTCGAGGCTGCCGGGTCGTCGCTCACGCCGTCCGACCTCGCGCACCTGGCCGCGTCGGCCGCGGTGGTGCACGGGCTCGCGGCGCGACGGGCGTCCGGCGGCGGGCCGTTCCCGATGACGACGCTCATCGCCGAGCTGCCCGGGGTCGTCCGGGACCTCGTCGTGGACGGGGATGCGCGCGGGTAGCGGTCGGTGCGCGTGCACTTTCCGACGATCCACGAGGTGATCGACGCGTGTTCTGTCGACGGATGCGAACGCAGTGGGTTCGGCGGTCACGTCACGGGCGTGACGCGCGTCGCGGACGTCAGGTCGCGGGGGTCGCGTGCACCAGGAACTCGACGGAACCGGCGTCGTCGACCTTGACGAACCCCAGGCTCGGGGCCTGCACGCCGTAGTCCGAGAAGGTGATCGGGACCGAGCCGGAGATGTCGACGCCGTCGCCGTTCAGGCCGACCTGCAGCTTCGCGGTGACGTCCTTCGTGACGCCGTGCAGCGTGAGCTTCCCCGGAGCCGTCACGGTCGTCGTGTCGGAGCCCCTCGGCACCGCGTCGGCGATCGGTGCGGTGAGCTCGAACGTGGCCTCGGGGAAGGCCGCTGTGTCCATGGCGGAGTCGCGGAAGTACGAGTCGCGCTGGTCCGAGTCGGTGGTGATGTCGCCGACCTGCACCGTGATCTTCGCGGCGGTGATGCTCGTGCCGTCGACGGTCGCGGTGCCCGAGACGCTGTCGGTGCGGCCGGTGACGGTGACGTCGGAGCCGTTCAGGACCTCGTGGACGCGGTACCCGGCCTCGGAGTCGCCGCCGACCGTCCACTCGCCGGACAGGTCCGTGTCGTCGAGGGTGGAGGCCTCGCGCGTCGCCGCGACCGACGGGGCGGCCGAGGCCTTCGCGTTCTCGTTGCTCGTGTAGACGTTCGTGAAGACCACCGCGCCGATGACGCCGAGGACGACGACGGCGGCGATGACGGAGATCCAGATGACGGCCTTGCGGCGCTTGCGCGGGGTGTCGGAGGTCACGAGCTGAACGGTGACACGTCATGCTCGGGAGACCCTGAGTCCGTGGCGGGGATCGTCTCCGGTCCTGCCGCTACGCTCGTCCGGTGCAGAGGACCTCGACCCGGTGGCTCGAACTCGCCGGCTTCGTCCTGGCGTTCGTCGCCGTGCACGGCTTCCTGTGGTGGCTGACCCTCGTGTCGGCGAACCTGCCGCTCGGTGACGTGACCATCACCTACAGCCGCTGGATCGAGACCGGGCGGAGCGCGGACTTCTGGGTGGGCATCGACGGCGCGTGGGTGTACCCGATCCTGGCGATCGTGCCGATGGCCGCAGCGGCGCTCGGGGGCGTCGAGTCGATCGGCACCGGCTGGCTGCTGCTGATGGTGCTGCTCGACGCCGCGGCGTGCGCGTTCCTGTGGCGGTTCCGGGCGCGAGTGGGGTCGTCGGACCGCTTCGGCGCGCACGGCGTGCGGGTCGCCTGGTGGTGGCTGCTGTTCCTGCTCGTGCTCGGGCCGATCGCACTGGGCCGGATCGACACCGTCGCGACGGCGTTCGCGCTGGTGGGGGTGGCGTTCGTGGCCTCGAGGCCGGCCGTCGCTTCCGCGCTGTTCACCGCCGGTGCGTGGACGAAGGTGTGGCCGGCGGCACTCGTCGCGGTGCTGCTGCTGCTGGTGCGTCGTGGACATCGCCGTGGCGTGCTCGCCGGTGCGCTGGTGCTGAGCGCGCTGATCGTGCTCGTCGACGTGCTGTGGGGTGGTGCGCCGTTCCTGCTGTCGTTCATCGGCGAGCAGACCGGTCGCGCGCTGCAGATCGAGTCGCCGCTCGCGACGCCGTTCATGTGGGCCGCAGCCTCCGGCGTTCCGGGGGCAGCGGTGTTCTACAACCAGGAGATCCTGACCTTCGAGGTGTCCGGTGCCGGCACGTCCGCCGCCGCCGCGGTGTCGACGCCGTTGATGGCCGTCGTCGTGGTGGCCGGGGTCGTGCTCGCGCTCTGGGCCGCCCGCCGCGGTGCCCGTCGGGCCGAGCTCGCGCCGGTGCTCGCGCTCCTGTTCGTGGCCGCGCTCATCGCGACGAACAAGGTGGGGTCGCCGCAGTACATCGGCTGGTTCGCGGTGCCGATGGTGTGGGGGCTCGCCGCAGGCACCCCCAGTGCGCGCCGGTTCGTGCCGATCGCGGTGACCGCCCTGCCGATGGCGCTGCTCACGCAGGTGATCTACCCGGGCTACTACGACCAGTTGCTCGGCGTGCAGCCGTGGATCCTCGTGGTGCTCACGGTGCGGAACGTACTCGAGGTCGCGATCCTGGTGTGGAGCGTGGTCGTGCTGGTGCGGATGGGGCGGGCTGCGGGGCCCGGACGGGTGTTTGGACGCTCGTCGCCGTCCGTGCACGACCAGCCCGAGCCGGGCAGGATGGACGCATGATCGTCGCCTTCTCCGTCGCTCCGTCCGGTGGTCCCGCTGCAACGTCCGACGGGTCCGTGCACGATGCCGTCGCGGCCGCTGTCCGCGTGGTGCGCGAGAGCGGGCTGCCGAACCGCACCTCGTCGATGTTCACCGAGATCGAGGGGGAGTGGGACGAGGTCATGGACGTCGTCAAGCGCGCCACCGAGGCCGTCGGTGCGTACGGCACGCGGGTGTCGCTCGTGCTCAAGGCCGACATCCGCCCCGGGCACACCGGCGAGATCGACGGCAAGCTCGAACGGCTCGAGGCCGCGCTCGGCGAGTAGCCCGCGGCGCCGTCGCCCGACACGCCGGACCGGTCCCTCGGATGTCGGTGGCCGGGTGTCTCATGGTCGGCATCGAGCCACTTCCGGTGGCCTCCGAGACGACGATGAGGAGCGCGTGATGATGCACGATGGGTGGTGCCCCGACTGCGACCTGCGAACGGTCGTCATCGACACGGACGAACAGGGCGAGAACGCCTGGGCGAGCTGCGCGGAGTGCGGCACCGGATGGGTGCACCGTGACGAGCTGCCCGATCTGCAGGGTGCGTCGAGCGGTGTCGCCGGGCAGGGTCGCCGCGCAGCCTGACCGCCACGGGTCGGGGCGGTGCCCTCAGCGCTCGAGCGCCCCGTGCACGCCTTCCGCGCGCTGCTGCACCCGCTCGAACACGTAGTCCGGCTCCGGCCGTTCGAGTGACCCCGTGTAGAACCCGAGCACGAAGTCATGGCCGAAGAAGCTCGTGTGATGCTGGTACGCGGTGGCGAACGACTTCTCGCCACTGTCGAGCCGGACCACGCCGAACTGCCCTTCGGCCACGGTCCATGTGCCGTCGGCCGACACGGTGCTCGGGCGGGACCTGCAGGCGTCGAGCTGGTACCCGCCGTTCCCCGAGCCGTCGCAGACCAGGGCAGCGGGGAAGTCCTGTGCCCGGAATGTGCCGTCCTCGTCCAGCACCAGCACCGACTGCCCCCGGTCGTCCTGTGCCCACGTTCCGACGAATCCCTGCTGGACGTCTCCGGGGCTCGGCGTGGCGGGCACCCCGGAGCAGGCTGCGAGCAGCAGGGAACTCACCGCCAGGACGCCAGAGAAGCCCGCCCTGTTCCTCCGTGTCACCGGTCCACCGCCCCCGTCCGTGTCGTGCGCATCGTTCGACCGCAGCGCCTCGGTGCTCGCCAGGAGCGCCCGGCCGGGAGCGCGGCCCGTTCCGGCCACTGTAGTTGCGTGCGCTTCCGTTCGCCCTTTGGAGCGGTCTACACTGCTGAGACCGGGTCGTCGCGGCAGTCACCCACGACGCCGCCCGGACCGTCCCGTTCGTCGCTGAACCCGGACCGGCACCTCCGGTCGTGACGGCGTGATCGACCGTCGCACGCACGCACTGCGCGGACCGGTCTGCCGAACCGGCTGCAGCCGTCGCCGCGTTCCCGATCGCCGCGGTCCCGCACTGCGGACAGTTCTATCTCCCTCCCGCACAGAACAGGCCCCATGTCACAGCTCACGCCTGCGCGTCGCACCCTCGCGCTCATCTCGCTCGCCCTCGGTGGCTTCGCCATCGGCTCGACCGAGTTCGTCGCGATGGGTCTGCTGCCGAACATCGCGCAGGCCCTGCTCCCCGAGCAGTACGGCATCGACCCCGACGCCGGGATCGCCCACGCTGGCTGGCTGGTCAGCGCGTACGCCCTCGGGGTGGTGGTCGGTGCGCCGACCATCGCGGCGATGTCCGCACGGTTCCCGCGCAAGGGCCTGATCCTCGTGCTGCTCGTCGGCTTCGTCGTCGCGACGATCGCGAGCGCCCTGCTGCCCTCGTTCGGCCTGGTGCTCGTCGCCCGCTTCGTGGCCGGGCTGCCGCACGGCGCCTACTTCGGCATCGCCTCGATCGTCGCCGGCGACATGATGGGTCCGGGCAAGCGCGGCAAGGGCATCGCCATGGTGCTGCTCGGTCTGTCGGTCGCGAACGTCGTCGGTGTCCCCGCGATCACCTGGGTCGGCCAGATGGCCGGCTGGCGGGTCGCGTACGGCGTCGTCGCCGCGCTGTTCGCCCTGACGTTCCTGGCCGTCGCGGCCTTCGTGCCGAAGAGCGCCCGCGACGAGCACGCCACGATCGGCCGTGAGCTCCGGGCGTTCCGCGTGCCGCAGGTGTGGATCGTGATGGGCCTCGGCGCCGTCGGGTTCGGTGGCTTCTTCGCGGTGTACTCGTACATCTCCCCGCTCGTGCAGAACGTCACCGGGATGCCGGAGTCGTTCGTGCCGATCGTGCTCGTCGTCGTGGGCATCGGCATGGTCGTCGGCGGTGTGCTCGGCGGACACCTGGCCGACCACAGCGTGAAGCGCACGATCTACGTCGGCATGTTCTCGCTCATCGGAGCCCTGCTCGTCACCGTCCTGACGGCGCAGTGGCTCTGGGGCATGCTGCTCGGCGCGTTCCTGCTCGGTGCGACCTCGTCGGCGATCCCGCCGGCGGTGCAGTCGCGCCTGATGGACGTCGCGGGCGATGCGCGCACGATCGCGGCGGCGCTGAACCACTCGGCGTTCAACATCGGCAACTCGATCGGTGCGGCCCTGGGCGGCGCCGTCATCGCGGCCGGTTTCGGGTTCCTCGCCCCGGGCTGGCTCGGCATCGGCCTGGCGCTGCTCGGTGCGCTCGTCACGATGGCGAGCTACGCCGTCGAACGGCGGAGCACCCGACGCGCTGTCCGTTCCTCGTCGCCGTCCACCGGTCCGATCACCGCACCGGTCCCGACGGCCTGACACGCGGGGTGCGCGTACGCACCCACCGGACGGGAGGCCCGTGGCGGCGCCGCCCCGGGCCTCCCGTCCGTCACGTTGCGCGGAAGACCGCTCCGAGTGAGCAGAAGACGTCGGGTTCCGTGACGGGACCCGACGTCTTCTGCTCACTCGATGCGCGACGCGACGCGCGTCAGAGCCCCAGGGGGCTGCCGTCCTGCACGATGATGCCGTCGGTGATCGCCCGCTTCCGGAGCGCCACCTTCGTGCCGACGTCGAAACCGGCGACGCGGTACTTCTCGCGGATGCGCTTGAGGTAGCTCTTCGCGGTCTCCTCGGAGATGCCGAGCTGGTAGGCGACGCTCTTGACGGGCTCGCCGCCGCCGTACAGGGCCATCACACGACGCTCCTGCGCGCTGAGCTTCGGGACGCCGCCGACGTCGCCGCTGTTGATGGCGAGGTCGAGCTCGGCCGAGACGTACTGCTCGCCGCGCTGGGCGGAGCGGATCGCCTCGACGATCATCTCGGCGTCCTCGCTCTTGACCAGGTAGCCGAGGGCGCCGGCGCCCAGGGCTTCGCGCACGACGTTCGGCTCGGAGTAGGTGCTCATCACGACGGTCTTGACGCCGGCGGTCTTGAGCGTCGAGATCTTCAGCGACACCGGGATGGAGTCCTTGAGGTCCAGGTCCAGCAGCACCACGTCGACCGGGAACGCGGGGCTCGTCAGGAGCTCCGGCCAGGTCGTGACGGCGGCGACCAGGGTGATGTCGTCGGCCGCGTTCCGGATCCACTCCGTGAGCGCGCCGAGGAGCATCCTGTGGTCGTCGACCAGTGCGAGTCGGATCGGTTCCTCTGGAGTCGCCATGCTGGCGTCCTTTCTCGGTGCGGATTGCTCGGCCGATCCTAGGAGGATCCCGGCCGGAAGCGGGTGAGGCGTGCGGGTGTCCGACAGCTACATCGACGGATGTCGGTTCACGACGCAGTGCGCGACGATGTGCAGCGTGCCGTCGCGAACGGTCTCGGTGTACTGGCCGATGCGCTGCAGGGCGCTCCAGGCCGTCGGGCCGAGGCTGCGCCGGGGCACCCCGCGGGACTCGATGACGACGGGCACGTCCATGGTGTCGTCGCTGACCGGGTGGCCGTCGGAGCCGATCGGGCCGAGCGTGACCGAGACGACGGGCATGCCGGGCTGCGCGGTACGGCCGTCGCCGACCATCTGCCAGATCGCCTGCAGCAGGCCGTCGCGCTGCGTGGGGGAGAGGTGTCCGGCCAGGGCGGTCGGGTCCGCGACGCTCACCGAACGACCGAGGTGGTCGGACTCGGTGATCGCGTGGTAGAGCCAGGTCTCGCGGCGGCCCTCGATCAGGTGCAGACGGAGCTCGGTGGCGAGGGACGCGGCGACGGAGCTCGAGGCGTCGGACAACGGCAGCGGGTCGGTGCCGTTCGCGACGGCGTCGAGCAGCTTCTCGGCGGCGAGGTCGAGCCGGGCGAGCTCGTCCGAGGCGAGCATGCCGACGGCGAACTGCGGCGCCTGCACGTTGCTCTGCACGAGCACCCGGTCGAGCTCACGCTGCACGAGCTGGCGGAACCGCTGCACGACGTACAGGGCGAGCGACGGCGGCACGACGACGAGCGAGAGCAGGGAGACGATGCCGGGCAGGGTGTCGTGCGTGATCGGCGTCGACACGACGGCCATCACCACGAACGCGATGCCGAGCACGCCGATGGCGGCGGCGACCTCGCGGGCGGGTCGGAGCGTGGCGATCGGCAGCAGCGCGAACCCGGCTGCCATCGAGGCGCTCGCGGTGTGGGCGATGTCGTGCTCGGGCCAGATGCCGATGAAGTCGAGCGTGACCACGCAGGCCAGCACGACGCAGATCAGCGCGAACGCCGGCCCCGTCAGCCGTTCGCCGTAGGTCAGGACGCTGAGCCCGACCCCGACGGCCGCGACGATGTAGAGCACCCAGGCGACCGTGGGCAGCAACGGGTCGGAGTACTCGTTCCAGCGCACCAGGAAGAACGCGATGCCGGCGACGGCCTCGATCGCGGTGAGGATCGCGGCGCCGAGGCCCAGGTACCCGGCACCGAGTGACGCGCCTGGTTTGGCGGCCTGGCGCAGGGACCGGGCGCCGGTGGACGTCGAGGGGAGTCCTCGGGCCTGGCGGCGCTCGCTCGTGCGGTAGCGCTCGCGCGCCTCGCGACGGGTGCGGGGCGCCGGCGGAGCGGTCTCGCCGGGCAGACTGCGGCCGATGGTGTCCTCGGGGATCCGGCTCATCGCGGTGCCTCCAGGACGACGGTGGTGCCGGAGCCCGGCGCGGAGAAGAGCTTCGCGTCGCCGCCGACCTCGCGCAGACGGTTCACGACGCTCTCCTTGAACCCGAGGCGTTCGGCGCTGACGGTGGTCAGGTCGAAGCCGACACCGGAGTCGGTGACCATGGCTCGGACGACCTCGTTGTCGTGGACGATCGTGACGTGTGCCTCGCCGACGCCGGCGTGCCGACGGACGTTCTCCAGGCACTCGCCGAGTGCGAGCAGGAACGCGTCGAGCACGTTCGACGGCAGCAGGACCTGCCCGGTGCCGTGCCAGCTGACCTCGAGGCCCATCCGGCCGAAGCGCTGCTTGACCGATTCGAGGGTCTGCCCGAGCGGTGATTCCTCTTCGCGGGTGAGCGAGTAGTCGCCGGACTGCGAGGGCTGCGGGGTCGCGCCGAGGCGCAGGTGCCGAAGCAGCCGGGCGTCCTCGGCGGCCTGCTCGCGCATCGCCTGCTCGGAGACGCCGACGCCGGAGTGGGCGAGCAGCGTCAGGGTCGCGAGCACGGTGTCGTGCAGCAGGCGGGCACCCTGGCGTCGCTGCGCCTCGGTCTCGCTGGCCTGCCGTTCGGCGCGGTGGGCGGTGCCGATGCTGTAGATCCGGCGGGCCACGCGGGGGATGCTGCGCGAGATCCAGATCGCCACGACGGCCATCAGGATCCACCCGAGCAGTGCGCCGCTGACCGGGGTCGACAGGATCGAACCCGAACCCCAGACCATGAGCCCGACGACCACGCCGCCTCCGGCGATGGTGATGCCGAGCCCGACCGGGTGCCCGCGCTGCGCCATCAGCGGTGCCGAGAGCCCGCCGGCGGCCAGGGGCATCACGGCGCTGGCGATGAGCGGCCGGGCCGTGTCGTCGACGCCGGTGAAGAGCAGCACCATCGTGGCGAGCCCGGCGACGACGACGGCGGCGGTCCACCACACTTCGCCGCCGCGGCCGAAGCACACCAGCGCGGTGATCATCGCGGCGATGCACAGGAGTGCGCCGACGAGGACCGGCACGGGCACGGCTGCAGCGGAGACGATGCCCACGACGCTGACGAGCGCGCAGACGATGCCCACGACACGGGTCGCCGACCGCAGCAAGCGGTCGCGTTCCTGTGCGATGAAGTCCATCGATGTCCTGGTTGGTGACGATCTGGGTGGAGCGGGAAACCGAGCGTCGGTCAGTGCCGAGCTCCACGCCATCATTCCACGCGCGCCACCCGTTGGGGGGTCTTCGGCGCGCCGCCCGCGCTCTGCGGCACCGGTTCAGGACTCGAGCAGCCGCCGCAGGTGCGCCCCGACCTGCTCGTGTTCGATGAGGAACCCGTCGTGTCCGAACTCGCTCTCGATCACCGCCGCGGTGTCACCGTCGAGCGCGTCCGGCACGCCTGCGGCGATCCGGTGCTGGTCCTCGACGGGGAACAGCCGGTCGCTCGAGATGCCCACGACCAGGGTCCGCGCGGTCACGAGCGCCAGCGCCGCCGCCACCCCGCCGCGCCCGGCACCGACGTCGTGCGAGTCCATCGCGTACGTCAGCGTCACGTAGCTCGAGGCGTCGAACCGCCGGGTGAACTTGTTGCCGTGGAAGTCGAGGTAGCTCTCCACCGAGAAGCGTCCGTCGTCGCCGAGCGGTGAGACGTCGCTCTGCCAGGACCGCGCAAAGCGGCTGTTCAGCTCGTCCGAGGCCCGGTAGGTCATGAGCGCCATCCGCCGTGCCAACGACAGTCCGCGGTGCGGCCCCTCGCCGGTGTCGGCCTCGTAGTAGTCGCCGCCCGCGAACGCCGGGTCCATCTGGATCGCCGCCCGCTGCAGCGAGTTCGCCGCGATCTGGTCGGCGGTGGTCTGCGCCGTCGACGCCAGGACCGCCAGCCGCCCGACCCGCGCCGGGTGCGAGACCGCGAACTCGAGGGCGTGCATGCCGCCCATCGATCCGCCGACGACGGCCGCGAAGGTGTCGATGCCGAGCCGGTCGGCGAGCTGCGCCTGCACCTCGACCTGGTCCCGCACCGTCAGGAACGGGAACCGCGAACCCCACTCCGCGCCCGTCGGCGACACCGACGACGGTCCGGTTGTGCCCTGACAGCCGCCGAGCATGTTCGGCGCGATCACGAACCACCGGTCGGTGTCGATCGCCCGGCCGGATCCGACGACGTCGCCCCACCAGCCGGCGGTGCGGTGTCCGGGGCCGGCGGGCCCCGTGACGTGCGAGTCCCCGGTGAGCGCGTGCAGGACGAGCACGGCGTTGTCGCGAGCCGCGTTGAGCGTGCCCCACGTCTCGTACGCCACGCGCACTGACGGCAGGCGGCCGCCGCGCACCCACTGCTCGCCGAGCGACGCGAAGTGCCGTGCACCCGGGTGGTCACCGGGGCGCCAGGCGCCGGTCACGGGCGGCTTGCCCAGGGTGCCGAGTTCGGTGCCGGGCACCAGGGTGGACGGCACGGAGTCCTCGGGGGTCGTCTGCCAGTCCATGGTGCGTCCAGTCTGCCGGGAGGCGCGGGTCGCCGCCGCCGTGTTACGTCACGTCCGGCGCGTGGCCGCGCCCCGGGCCGCGGGTGCCGCTGCCGTGTGTGCGCATGTTCCGACATCGTGCGCGTTGTTCGACTCGTGGATCGTCGCATCATGCACACGTACCGGATGCGTGTGCAACGAACGACGTCCCACGCGTCGATCGACACGTGGGACGTCGCAACATCCACACGCATCGAGCGAGTGGTGCCGGCGGCGCGGCGAGCCCTACGCGCGCTGGCTCTCCTGCGCGACCGCCCGGGCCGCGGCGAGCCCGGCCTCGAGGTCTGCCTTCAGGTCGGCGATGTTCTCGATGCCGACCGACAGGCGCACCAGGCCGGGCGTGACCCCGGTGGTGAGCTGCTGCTCGGGCGTGAGCTGCGAGTGCGTGGTCGACGCCGGGTGGATGACGAGGGAACGGACGTCACCGATGTTCGCCAGGTGCGAGAACAGCTGCAGGTTGTCGACGAACGCCTTGCCCGCGGGCACCCCGCCCTTGAGCTCGAACGACAGCACGGCACCGACGCCCTTCGGCGCGTACCGGTTCGCGGCCGCGTACCAGGGCGACGTCGGCAGGCCCGCGTAGGCGACGGTGGCGACGTCGGGGTGCTGGTCGAGCCACTCGGCGATCTCCTGGGCGTTGGACACGTGCCGCTCGATGCGGAGCGACAGGGTCTCGATGCCCTGCAGCAGCGCGAACGCCGTGTCCGCCGAGTTCGAGGCGCCGAGGTCACGGAGCAGCTGCACCCGGGCCTTGACGATGTAGGCGAGTGCGTCGCCGACGGCCTCGGTGAAGACCGCACCGTGGTACGACGGGTCCGGGGTGCTGAACTCCGGGAACCGGTCGGCGTGCTGTGACCACGCGAACGTCCCGCCGTCGACGATGAGCCCGCCGATGACGGTGCCGTGTCCGCCGAGGAACTTCGTGGCCGAGTGCACGACGATGTCGGCACCGTGCTCGAACGGACGGATCAGGTACGGCGTCGCGATCGTGTTGTCGACGATCAGCGGGACACCGGACTCGTGCGCGACGTCGCTGACCCCGGTGATGTCGAGGACGTTGATCTTCGGGTTGCCGATGGTCTCGGCGAAGAACAGCTTCGTGTTCGGGCGGACGGCGCGGCGCCACTCCTCGAGGTCGTCCTGGTCCTCGACGAACGTCGTCTCGATGCCGAGCTTCGCCAGCGTGTACTTGAACAGGTTGTACGTGCCGCCGTAGATCGACGACGACGACACGATGTGGTCGCCCGCCCCGGCGATGTTCAGGACCGCGTAGGTCTCGGCAGCCTGGCCGGACGCGACGAGCAGGGCCCCCGAACCGCCTTCGAGCGCCGCGATCCGCTGCTCGACGACATCGTTCGTCGGGTTCGTGATCCGGGAGTAGATGTTGCCCGGCTTGGCGAGCGCGAACACGTCGCGCGCTTCGTCCGAGTTCGCGAAGACGTACGAGGTCGTCTTGTAGATCGGCGTCGCTCGGGCCCCCGTGGTCGGGTCCGGCTGCGCGCCGGCGTGGACCTGGGTGGTCTCGAACTGCCAGGCGGCGGCGTCGTTCGTGCTCATCGGTGCTCCTGTCGGGTGCGGTTCTCGTGCGGTCGCGCCGTCGGCCGGGAGGCACGTGCGGCGCTGCGTCCCCGGTCACGGTACGCAGGTGGCCGGGTCCACACCAGCGCACCCGCCTCGGGACGTAACGCGCGCGCCCGACGCGCCGCGGGCCTCCCGGCCGTCCGTCCGCACCGTGCTGTCACCGTCGGACGGTGCGAGGTCGGTGGTTCGGTGCGGCGCTGCCGCGCCGCACGGGACGGGCAAGCTCGCACGGGCCGGAGGAACGCGCACGGTGCGGGGTTCCGTCGGACGGTGCGAGGTCGGTGGTTCGGTGCGGCGCTGCCGCGCCGCACGGGACGGGCAAGCTCGCACGGGCCGGAGGAACGCGCACGGTGCGGGGTGGCACCGCTACGCGGCGTCGCGGCGGAACAGCCAGTCGACCTTCGGCTCGAGCAGCCAGCGCATCCCGCGCCGCACGAAGGGCTGCGCCAGGAAGAGGCTGACGACGCAGGCGATGACGACCATCAGCAGCACGAACGGCCAGGCCGAGTGCTCGCCTGCCAGGACGCCGGACTCCCGGATCGGGTAGAGCACGAACGTGTGGAGCAGGTAGACGTACATCGTCGCGGCGCCGAACCGGGTGATCCAGACGTTCCGGCGGGGGATGAGCACCAGGAACGACGCCGTCAGCAGCGTCGCGAGCAGCATCAGGCCGAAGCGCACCGCGCCGGCCCACCAGGCGTCCTCGCCGAGCCCCGAGTAGGAGTCGTCGTAGAAGAACCAGTGGTGCAGGTCGAACTCCTTGAACTGCGGGATCCAGACCGCGCACGACACCGCCCACGCGGCGAACACCACGGCGGCCGCCACCCGCACCCGGACGACCGTGCGGCGCGACGCCTCGTACCAGCGGTCGAAGACGCCCCACTGCTTGACCTGCCAGCCGAGCAGGAAGAACGGCAGCAGGCTGATCGCACGGGACAGCGAGAGCGTCGAGTCGACGTTGTCGAAGTACCCGACGCCGATGCTGAACACGACCGCCCAGAACAGCGGCCACCGCAGCTGCGCCAGGTACGGCAGGATCAGCTTGAAGATGCCGAGGGCCAGCAGGAACCACAGGGTCCACGTCGGCTGCGTCGGGTTGAAGTCCTTGCCGCCCTCGACGATGCCCTGCACCACGGTCCAGATCGTCTGCATGATGATGTACGGCACGACGATGTCCGTGATCGTCCGGCGCATCCGCTTCGCCGTCGGGGTGTCCGCCGACGAGAAGTACCCGCTGATCACGCCGAACGCCGGCATGTGGAACGCGTAGATGAACGTGTAGAGCGCCAGGGCGTGCTCGCTCGCCGGCGTCTGCCGCTGGATCGCGTGGCCGATGACCACGAGCGTGACCGCGACGAAGCGCGCGGTGTCCCACATCGGGATCCGGCGCGGGGCTCGACCGGGCTCGAGCTGCGTCGCCGGGGCCGAGGGGGCGGGAGGGGCGGCATCCGTCGTCATCGCCGGTCACGTTACCGGATCGTGACCTGGACGGCCTGGTGCGGTGCCGGAACCGTCCCGCTCGGTACGGTGGACGGACCGGGCCACCACGTGCTCCGGTCACCGACGCAGGAGGCAGATCACATGGCAGCACGGCGCGCAGTCGTCACCGGAGCGAGCTCGGGCATCGGGGCGGCCACCGTCCGGCTGTTCCGGTCGCGGGGCTGGGACGTGCTCGCCGTGGCCCGCCGCACCGCGAAGCTCGAAGCGCTCGCCGCCCAGACCGGGGCGGACACCCTGGTGGCCGACATCACGGACGCCGACGACGTGACGGCGCTCGCCGCGCGGGTCGCGGACCTCGGCGGCGCCGACGTCCTGGTGAACAACGCCGGCGGGGCGTTCGGCTCCGCGAGCGTCGAGGAGTCCGACGTCGACGACTGGCGCGCCATGTTCGAGGTCAACGTGATCGGCACGAAGCGAGTGGTCTCCGCGCTGCTGCCGCACCTGCGTGACCGGGCTCGGGTGTCCGGGGGAGCCGACATCGTCACGGTGACCAGCACCGCCGGGTTCGTCGCGTACGAGAACGGCGGCGGCTACAACGCGGCGAAGTTCGCAGAGCACGCCCTGGTCGGCGCACTCCGGCTCGAACTGAACGGCGAGCCGATCCGGGTCGTCGAGATCGCGCCGGGCATGGTGAAGACCGACGAGTTCGCGCTCACCCGGTTCCGCGGCGACGAGCAGAAGGCCGCCGCGGTGTACGACGACGTGCCGGAGCCGCTGGTGGCCGACGACGTCGCCGAGGCGATCGTGCACGCGGTGGAGCTGCCGCCGCACGTGAACCTCGACCTGGTGACGATCCGGCCGGTGGCGCAGTCGGCACAGCACAAGCTGGCGCGCGGCCCGCTGACGCCGCGCTGAGCAGCCGGTACGCCGCGCACCCGGCCACCCGCGCAGCGCCCGGGCGGCGGGCGCGGGTCGCGGGCGTGGGCTCCCTGCCGGTACCGTGGTCGGATGCCGATCAGCAGCGAACCCGAGCCCGCGGCTCCGTCCACCGTGACCGTGACGAGCGGGCCCGAGGTACTCGGCTGGCTGGAGTTCGGTGACGCCGCACGCCTGCTCGCCAAGGACGTCCTGTCCAGTGGCTTCGAGCCCGAGGTCGTCGTCGCCGTCGCCCGCGGCGGACTGATCATCGCCGGCGCCGTGGCGTACGCCCTCGGCACCAAGGAGTGCGGCTCGATCAACGTCGAGTTCTACACCGACGTCGAGCAGCGGCTGGAGGAGCCGGTCGTGCTCGCCCCCGCCCTCGACGCCCCGAGCCTGGCCGGCAAGCGGGTCCTGGTGGTCGACGACGTGTCCGACTCCGGCCGCACCCTGCGCCTGGTGGTCGACATCATCCGGAACGCCGGCGGCGATGTCCGGAGCGCCTGCCTGTACTCGAAGCCCGGCACCGTCCTGGAGCCCGACCACGTGTGGCGCCGGGTCGACGGCTGGATCACATTCCCGTGGAGCGCCCTGGCGCCCGTGACGGCCGAGTCGTGAGCATCCACCTGGTCGGCGGCGGGCTGTTCGCCGCCTCGGACGCCGCCGCGCCGTTCCTCGCCGAGGCCACCGCCCGTTCGGCGGCGGTCGGCCGCAGCGTCCCCCGCATCGCCCTGCTCTCCGTGGCGGGCCCGGACGGCGGCAGCCCGTCGTCGACCGCCGACATCGCCGAGGTCCTCGGCGGTCCGCGAACAGCCGAGGTGCTCGTCACCGAGGTCGCTGCCGGCCAGGTCTTCGACACGACGGTCCTGAGCGACGTCGACGCCCTGCTGATCGGCGGCGGTGTCACGCCCGACTACCTCGCGGCGATCGCGCCGCTGGTGGACCAGCTCCGCCTGCTCGTCTCCGACGGTCTGCCCTACCTCGGCTACTCGGCCGGCGCGATGATCGCCGCCGACCGTGCCCTGGTGGGCGGCTGGCGCATCGGTGGCGTCGAGATCTGCCCCGAGGCCGCGTCCGAGGGCCTGGACGAGGTCGAGCTCCGCGAGGGCCTCGGGCTGGTCGACCTGACGATCGACGTCCACGCGGTGCAGGCCGGCACGCTCGCGCGGCTCATCGCCAGCGCCGAGGCCGAGTTCGTCACCGCCGGGCTCGCGATCGACGAGGACACCACGCTCGTCGTCGGTGAAGGTGCGCTCGAGGTCCGGGGGACCGGCAGTGTCTGGCGCGTGATGGCCGGCGAGGAGTCGGTGTCCGTCGCCACCATGGGTGCGTAGCCGACGTGGAACCGCGGCCGCTCGCCGACCTGGTCGACCCCGGCTGGGCGTCGGCGCTCGCCCCGGTCGAGGACGACGTGCACCGGATCGGTACGTGGCTCCGTGACGAGACCACTGCGGGTCGGCGCTGGCTGCCCGCCGGCGGCGACGTGCTGCGCGCGTTCACGACCCCGTTCGACGCCGTCAAGGTGCTGGTCATCGGCCAGGACCCCTACCCGACGCCCGGCCACCCGATCGGCCTGTCGTTCGCCGTCGACCCCGCGGTCCGTCCGGTGCCGCGGAGCCTGGCGAACATCTACCGCGAGCTGTCCGACGACCTCGGGGTGACACCGCCCGCGCACGGTGACCTGCGGGCGTGGTCCGACCAGGGCGTGCTGCTGCTCAACCGGGTGCTCACCGTGCAGGCGGGTGAGGCCGGCAGCCACCGCGGCAAGGGCTGGGAAGCGGTGACCGACCAGGCCGTCCGAGCGCTCGTCGCCCGCGGTACCCCGCTCGTGGCCGTGCTCTGGGGCGCCCAGGCCGGGTCGGTGCGGCCGCTCCTCGGCGACACCCCGGTCGTCGCCTCGGCCCACCCGAGTCCGCTCAGCGCGTCTCGCGGGTTCTTCGGCAGCCGCCCGTTCTCGCAGGTGAACGCCATGCTCGAGTCGCAGGGCGCACCGTCCGTCGACTGGACGCTGCCCGCTCAGTAGGCTCGGCACGTGCTCGAGGAGGAATACCAGCGACGGCGGGTCCTGCCGCGACACCTGCGTGCCCCGGCGGCGACCGAGACGGCGTTCGAGTACCGCATCCGTGCGGCCGAGGTGGGGGACCTGCCCCACGTGCGCGAGATCCACACGCACTACGTCCGGAACTCGTCGGTGACCTTCGACCCGTCGGCGTTCACGTACGCCGCGTGGAAGAAGCGCTACGACGACATCCGCAAGCGCCGGCTGCCGTTCCTGGTCGCGGAGAACCCCGCCGGGCAGATCCTCGGGTACGCGCTGGTCGACGCGTGGAACCCGCGGGACCGCTCGAACCACGTCGTCGAGGACTCGATCTACCTCGGTGCCGCGTCCGGTGGCAAGGGCCTCGGCCGTGCGCTGATGGAGGCCCTGCTCGACGAGTGCCGGTCGGCCGGGGTGCGCGAGGTGGTGGCGGTCATCGCGGACCGGCAGGCCGAGGCGTCGATCCGGCTGCACGAGCGGCTCGGCTTCGAGGAGGTCGGCCGGATGGGCAAGGTCGGCTACAAGTACGACCGCTGGCTCGGCACCGTCACGATGCGGCTCCGCCTGCGCGGGCCACGGCTGTTCGCCCGCCGCCGCTGACGGCACCGGCACCGGCACCGGTGCCGGTGCCGGCACCGATACGGACCTGACGGACCTGACGGACGTCCGTCACGCTCGCCACGTGGCCGCAGGGCGGACGGGAGGCCCGTGGCGGGCCCGGCACGCGCCTCCAGGCCGTCGCCCGGTCCCGTCAGCCCGCCGCAGCCTCGGTGATGAACTCGTCGCGCGTCACGCGCAGCAGCGCGGTCGCCGCCGCCGCAGCGGCGTCGGCATCGCCGTCGACCGCTGCGCGACCGACCGCCTGGTGCCGGAGCGCCGCTTCGCGCGTCCAGCGCGTGATCGGGTCGCGCGACTCCGACGTCCGGGTGCGCAGGAGCGCCTCGACTGTGCCGGCGAAGTGCGCGAACACGGCGTTCCCCGACCCGGTGAGCAGTGCACGGTGGAAGCGGACGTCGGCCTCCAGGTAGGCGCGGCTGTCCTCGCGCCCGCAGGCGTCGAGCATGTCCTCGGCGGCGGCGAGCACGGCGGAGGCGCCGTCGGTGCCAGCAGTCAGGGACGCCGCGACCGGTTCGACCCCGAGCCGGAGTTCGACCAGCTCGCGCTGCTGCACGAAGTACGCCGGTGACGTGCCCCGCCACCGGATGACGGTCGGGGCGAGCAGTTCCCAGGCGGTGATGTCGCGGACGAGCGTGCCGACGCGCTGCCGGGGCTCGACCAGGCCGAGCGACTGCAGCACGCGCAGGGCCTCGCGGACGACGGAGCGGGACACCCCGAACTCGTCGGCGACCACGTCGGGCCGGACGACGGAACCCGTGGCCAGGTCGCCGTCGACGATCCGCTGGCCGAGCGTGTCGAGCACCTGGGCGTGCAGTCCGCGTGCCGTGGGCATCGTTCCTCCGTGCAGTACGGGTCACGCGGTCGCCGTGACACCGATCCCATCGAAGCGGCAGACTCCGGGGACGGGCGGTTGGCGCGCGGGACGACGTCGTATAGTCTGATTAATCAGATTATTGAGGGTCGGCGTTCGTCGCGCCAGTCCACCCTCGACACGAAGGCGACGGAGCCGCGCAGCAGCGACTCCAGGAAGGGGCGCTGATGCCTCACGCTCTCCCGGACCACCTGCTCGCCGCAGGTGGCACCACCGAGACGGTCGACCCGTCCGGTTCGATCCCACAGCTGATCATCGCGGCACTCGTCGGCATCGTGGTGATCATCGCGCTCATCACCTGGCTCAAGGTGCACCCGTTCATCGCGCTCACGATCGGTGCGCTCGGCGTCGGCATCGGTGCAGGGCTCGCTCCGGACAAGGCGGTCACCAGCTTCGGCGACGGCTTCGGCGCGACCATGACGAGCGTCGGCATCCTGGTCGGACTCGGGGCGATGTTCGGCAAGATGCTCGTCGACTCCGGCGCAGCGGACCGCGTCGTGGACACCCTGGTGCGGAAGTCGTCGAAGGCGGCGCTGCCGTGGACGATGGCCCTGATCGGGGCGCTCATCGGGCTCCCGATGTTCTTCGAGGTCGGCCTCGTCCTGCTCATCCCGATCATCGTGCTCGTCGCCAAGCGCAGCGAGGTGCCGATCATGAAGATCGCCGTCCCCGCCCTGGTCGGCCTGTCCACGATGCACGCGTTCGTCCCGCCGCACCCCGGCCCGCTCGTCGCGATCTCCACCGTCGGCGCGAACCTCGGCACCACGCTCGCCTTCGGCATCGTGCTGGCGATCCCGGTGATCATCCTGGCCGGGCCGCTCTTCGCCCGCTTCGCGGCCCGCTGGGTCGACATCCCCGTGCCCGACATGTTCGGGTCGCGTGGGGCGGTCGCCACCGCCGGGTCGGGGTCGGGTTCCGCCTCGGGGTCGGGGTCCGGGTCCGCCGCCTTCGCCGACGACCCGGCGCACCCCGGACGGGAGGCCCGGCGCGGCCCCGCCACGCAGGACACCGCGTCCCTGCCCAACGGCAAGAGCGACTTCACGCGCGTCATCAGCGAGCCGCGCAGCCCGTCGTTCACCGTCGCGCTGATCGGCATCCTGCTGCCGGTCGTGCTCATGCTCGCCCAGGCGATCCGTGAGGCCACCGCACCGGACGCCGCTGGCTCGTGGGTGAGCCTGCTCGACTTCCTCGGCTCCCCGATGATCGCCATCGGCATCGCCGCCGTCTACGCCATGGTCTTCTTCGCGATCGGCGGCGGCATGGACCGCTCCGCGGTGTCGAAGTCGCTCGAGAGCGCGCTGCCCCCGATCGCCGGGGTGCTGCTCATCGTCGGCGCCGGCGGCGGGTTCAAGCAGGTGCTCATCGACACCGGCATCGGCGGCGTGATCGCCGACGCCGTGAAGGACTCCGGCGTCTCCGTGCTGCTCGTGGCCTGGATCGTCTCGGCCCTGGTGCGCGTCGCGACCGGTTCCGCCACGGTCGCCACCGTGACCGCCGCCGGCATCATGGCGCCCATCGCCGCCGACCTGTCGACGCCGATGACGTCGCTGCTCGTGCTCGCGATCGGTGCTGGCTCGGTGTTCCTGTCGCACGTCAACGACGCCGGGTTCTGGCTGGTGAAGGGGTACCTCGGCACCACCGTGGGGCAGACGTTCAAGACGTGGACGGTGCTCGAGTGCCTCATCTCGGTGTTCGGTCTGCTCGGGGTCCTGCTGGCCGGGGTGTTCATCCGATGAGCGGCGCAGCAGACCACGGTGCGACCGCTGCTGCCGGTGCGGCCGACGCCGGGCTCGACGCCCGCGTCCTGGTCGTGATGGGGGTCTCCGGGTCCGGCAAGTCGACCGTCGCCGCGATGGTGGCGGAGCAGGTCGGGTGGGAGTTCGCCGAGGGCGACGCGATGCACCCGCAGGCGAACGTCGACAAGATGCACGCCGGTACCCCGCTCACCGACGAGGACCGCTGGCCGTGGCTCGACGTCGTCGCCGGGTGGATCCGCGGGCATCTGGACGCCGGGACGAACGGCGTCGTGACCTGCTCGGCCCTGAAGCGCTCGTACCGCGACGTGCTGCGGGCCCCCGGGGTGGTGTTCGTGCACGTCGCCGGAGACGGCGCGCTCATCGAGGAGCGGATGGCGCAGCGCTCCGGGCACTTCATGCCGACGTCGCTGCTGCAGTCGCAGCTCGCCACGCTCGAGCCGCCGCAGCCCGACGAAGCCCACGTGACGATCGCCGCCGACCGCACCCCGGAAGAAGAGAGCGCCGAGGTCGTCGAGCGGCTCGGACTCGTCCGGATCCCGCGAGGCTGATCCGGTGGTGCCGGTGCTCAGCTGAACCGGATCGGCGTCCCGACGGGCAGTGCCGCCAGGGTGCGGGTCATCTCCGCCGAGATCCGCACGCAGCCGTGCGAGCTGCCGGTCGGGTCCGGGTAGTAGTGCAGTGCGGTCAGCGCAGCGTTGCCGCCGTAGGACGGGATCCGGGACGAGTGCGCCCCGGTCAGGATGATCGGGTTGCCCTGCGTGTACGCGACGCGGGTGTCGACGTACGCCGCCTCGACGTAGGTGGCGGTGTCGGCCGGTGTGGGGTCCTCCGGTGTGCCGAGCCGGGCCGCCTCGGTCGCGGTGACCTTGCCCGACCGGGTGACGACGGACACGGTGCTGGCGGCGACGTCGACCGTGATCATCCGGTCGGTGCGCACCACCGTGAAGTCGGCGGCCCGGGCCCAGGCGAACGTCGCGCTCGGGGCGTCCGGGTCGCCGCCGTCACCGGGGGTGCGGTTGCGGGACGGCGTCGACACCAGGAGCATCCCGCCGTCCTTGCCGGGGGAGCGACCCCAGACCGCCGTCGCAGCGGGCCGGTTGATCGTCGACACCAGGTGGGACAGGGTCGCCACCGGCCGGGCGCGGCTCGACGGGCTCGCGTACAGGGCGACGAGCGGCGTGCGCGGGGTCGCGATCTGCCAGGTGTCCTCCGGCTCCACGTCCGAACCGTCGAGCAACTGCGGGACGACCGCGTCGTGGAACGCCAGCGGCAGCGCGGCCAGGGTCGCGTCGGACGGTGCGGCGGGGACGGCCGCGAGCGTCGGCGTCCGCGTGGCGCTCGGGGTCGGTGTCGTCGTCGCCCGTGCCGCGCGGGTCGACTCCGGCTCGGGCTCGGGCGACCCGACGCTCACCCCCACCACGACGGCGGCGACGGCGAGCACCACCACCCCGGCGGTCGTCGCGATCCAGGTGTTGCGTCGCATGGTGGGTCCCCCTCGGTCGATCCGTCAGCGTTCGGTGGATCCGTCAGCGTTCGGTGACGGTGCCGCCCTCGACCCGCCACTGCCGGTCGAGTCGGACGGTCTCCAGCATGCGCCGGTCGTGTGTGACGAGCAGCAGGGTCCCGTCGTAGGACTCCAGTGCCTGCTCGAGCTGCTCGATCGCAGTGAGGTCCAGGTGGTTGGTCGGCTCGTCGAGCACGAGCACGTTCACCCCGCGGGCCTGCAGCAGTGCGAGCCCGGCCCGGGTGCGCTCGCCGGGGGAGAGGGCCGAGGCCGGTCGGCCGACGTGGTCCGCCTTGAGCCCGAACTTCGCGAGCAGCGTCCGGACGTCGGCCGTCGTGTACTCGGGGACGATCGCCTCGAACGCCGCCGCCAGGGGCCGGTCGCCGGTGAACGCCGCACGCGCCTGGTCGACCTCGCCGACCGCGACGCTCGAGCCGAGCGAGGCCGTGCCCGTCGTCGGCGCCTGCCTGCCGAGCAGCGCCCGGAGCAGGGTGGACTTGCCGGCGCCGTTCGGACCGGTGATGCCGATCCGGTCACCGCCGTCGACCTGCAGGGAGACCGGGCCGAGGGTGAAGTCGCCCTGGGTGAACGTGGCGTTCGACAGCGTCGCCACGACGGCCGACGACCGGGGTGCGCTGCCGATCGTGAACTCGAGCTGCCACTCCTTTCGCGGCTCCTCGACCTCGTCGAGCCGGGCGATGCGGGACTCCATCTGCCGGACCTTCTGCGCCTGCTTCTCGCTCGACTCCGAGGCGGCACGGCGGCGGATCTTGTCGTTGTCCGGGCTCTTCTTCATGGCGTTCCGGACACCCTGGCTCGACCACTCGCGCTGCGTCCGAGCCCGCGAGACCAGGTCGGCCTTCGTCGACGCGAACTCGTCGTACGCGTCCCGCTTGTGCTGCCGGGCGATCTCGCGCTCCTCGAGGAACGAGTCGTACCCGCCACCGAACAGCCGGTTCGACGACTGCGCCAGGTCGAGCTCGAGCACCGAGGTCACCGAGCGCGCCAGGAACTCACGGTCGTGGCTGACGAGCACCACCCCGCCGCGCAGCCCGCGCACGAACGCCTCGAGTCGGTCGAGGCCGTCCAGGTCGAGGTCGTTGGTCGGCTCGTCGAGCAGGACGATGTCGAACCGTGACAGCAGCAGCGCGGCGAGCCCGACGCGGGCGACCTGCCCACCGGACAGCGCGGTCATCAGGGAGTCCGGGCCGACGCCGTCCGCAGCGGAGTCGCCGGTACCGGGCTCGAGGCCGAGGTCGGCGAGCACCGCCGGGATCCGGTCCTCCAGGTCGGCGGCCCCCGCGGCGAGCCAGCGGTCGAGCGCCGCCGAGTACCGGTCGGCCGCTGCGTCGCCGGCGTCGGGGTCCCCGAGGGCCGCCGCCGCTGCGTCCATCGTCACCGTCGCCTCGGTGCAGCCGGTCCGGCGCCCGAGGTACGCCGCGACGGTCTCGCCCGCGATGCGCTCGTGCTCCTGGGGGAGCCACCCCACGAACGCGTCCGTCGGCGCCAGGGAGACCGTGCCGGCCAGCGGCTCGTCGACCCCGGCCAGCAGCCGGAGCAGCGTGGACTTGCCGGCACCGTTCACGCCGACGACCCCGATCACGTCGCCCGGCGCCACCGTCAGGTCGAGGGAGTCGAACAGCGTGCGAGCGGCGTACCCGCCGGACAGGCCCTTGGCGACGAGCGTGGCGGTCATGCGCCCATCGTGCCACGCGGGAGCGGCACCACCGGCGCGACCCTCAGCCCCGCGGCGTCAACCGGCCCGCACCGATCGGCAGCAGCCCGCCCCGGTACTCGAGCGCGTTCGAACCACCCACCGGCACCGAAGCCGCCCCGAACCGCCACGCGCGGTTGAACAGGTACACGCCGATCACCGTGTCGCCGTCGTCCGGCACCGCCCACGTGCCGGTGCCCCACTGCGCCGGGTGCCCCACCCCGTCGACGGTGACGGTCGGCCGGGCGAACCAGACGAACAGGGGCTTCACGAGCCGCAGTTCGATCCGGCGCTTCGTCGTGCCGGAGGGGAGAGTCGTGTCCACCGTCGAAGGATACGGGCCGCCGCCTAGGCTCGGAGCCGTGTTCGAACTCCACCACCTCTCCGCACAGGAACTCTGGGACTGGATCCGTCGAGGGGAGGCGACCGCCCTCGAGGTCACCGAGCACTACCTGGCCCGCGTGGAACGCCTGGACGCCGGACTCGGCGCCTTCGTGACGGTCACCGCGGACGCGGCCCGGGCCCGAGCCGACCGCCTCGGTCACCTGGTGCCGACGTCGAGACCGCTGTGGGGCCTCCCGTCCGCCGACAAGGACCTGTACGACCGTGCCGGCGTGCCCACGCGGAACGGCACCGCGAGCCTGCCGGAGCGGCCCGCCGCGGCCGACCACCCGCTCGTCGCCGCGCTCGACGCGGCGGGCACGGTCAGCCTCGGGAAGACGGCGTCACCGGAGTTCGGTATGTCCTCGTCGTCCGAGACCCGGCTCGGCGTGACCCGGAACCCCTACGACACCACGCGGGCGCCGGGCGGGTCGTCGAGCGGTGCGGCCGTCGCCGTCGCCGCCGGGCTGCTGCCGGCCGCGATCGGTTCGGACGGCGGCGGGTCGGTGCGGATCCCCGCGGCGGCGACCGGACTCGTCGGGCTGAAGCCGAGCCGCGGTCGTGTGCCGTCCATGCCCGGCCGCTCCGGCGTCGGCGGCCTGTCGGTCGCCGGACCGCTCACCCGCTCCGTCGCCGACGCGGGCATGCTCCTCGACGCGCTGGTCGCGCCGACCGGGCTGCCGGAGCCGTCGCCGTACGCCCTCGTCACCCCCGACGTCGGCGAGGGGCCGTTCACCGCGGCCGCCGTCCGCGGCGAGGGCCGGTTCGTCGTCGGGGTGCTCGACGGTTCGCCGTGGGACGACACCGTCGACGTGGTCGTCGATCCCGCTGCCCGTGCCGCCGTGGAGACGGCCGTGCGGGTGCTCGGCGAGGTCGGGCACGGCGTCGAGGACGTCCGGATGCCCCGCGTGCCCTACGCCGACGCGTTCCGGGTGGCGTGGGAGAGCTCGGCTGCCCGCCTGCCGCTGGTGCCCGGAATCGACCTGTCGGCGCTGACCCCGCTCGTGGGTTGGCTCGTGGCGCGTGGGCAGGCACTGTCCGCCACGCAGGTCCTCGACGCGATGACGACGCTCGACACCTTCTCGACGACGCTCATCGGCGCGTTCGACCGGTTCGACGCGGTGCTCACGCCGACCCTCGCGATGACGCCGCGGCCCCTCGGCTGGTACGGCGACGACCCGGACGAGGACTTCCGCCGCCAGTGCGCCTACTCGCCGTGGACGTCGATGGCGAACGTGTCCGGGCTCCCCGCGATCACGTTGCCGGTCGGCGTGACCGACGACGACCACCCCGACGGGGGCGGGCTGCCGATGGGCGTGCAGCTGATCGGACGCCCCGGCGGCGAGCGCGTCCTGCTCGCGATCGGCGCGCAGCTCGAGCGCCGGTTGCGCTGGCAGCGGCGGCACCCGGCTGCCTGGACCGCCTGACGCCAGGTCCGGGCGGCTCCGGGAGCGCGCGGGGCGCGGGGCGCGGGGCGCACCGTGCGGCGTTGTCAGGCTGGTGCGGCGTTGCACGCTCGGTGCGGCCTTGTAGGCCGGCCGCGTGCGGGCAAGCCCGCCCGGGTTGGCGGGGAGTGCACGGTGCGGTTTCGTGCATGTGGTGCGGTGTTGCACGCTCGGTGCGGCCTTGTAGGCCGGCTCCGTGCGGGCAAGCTCGCACGGGTTGGCGGGGCGTGCACGGTGCGGTGGACTCGTGTGCGTCTGGTCGGGAGGCGCGGGCCGGTCCGGTGCCGTGCCTCCTGGCTGGCGCACGGTGCGGTTCGTGCATGTGGTGCGGTGTTGCACGCTCGGTGCGGCCTTGCGGGCCGGCTCCGTGTGGGCAAGCCCGCACGGAATGGGGGGCGTGCGCGGTGCGGTGGACTCGTGTGCGTCTGGTCGGGAGGCGCGGGCCGGTCCGGTGCCGTGCCTCCTGGCTGGCGCACGGTGCGGTTCGTGCACGTGGTGCGGCGTTGCTTGTTCGGTGCGGCCTTGTAGGCCGGCTCCGTGCGGGCAAGCCCGCACGGAGTGGCGGGGCACGCACGGTGCGCCGCCCGCCCGGCGCCGCCCGCCTACGGCAGCGTCGGTGCCGCCGCCACCAACGCCCGCGTCACCGGGTGCTGCGGCGCATCGAGGAGCGAAACCGGCCCGTGCTCGACGACCCTGCCGTGGGACATCACCGCGACCGTGTCGCACAGCCGCTGCACGACGCCGATGTCGTGCGACACCAGCACGAGCGTCAGCCCGAGGTCGTCGGCGAGCGATCGGAACAGCTCGATCACCCGGGCGCGGACCACCACGTCGAGGGCGCTCATCGGCTCGTCGCCGAACAGGATCCGGGGCGAGTGCACCACGGCCCGGGCGATCGCGATCCGCTGCCGCTGCCCGCCGGAGAACTCGTGTGGGTACCGGTCGACCGTGTCCGCGGGCAGGTCGACGCGCTCCAGCACGGCACGCACGAGCTCGTCGTGCGACCCCGGGACCTGCAGTGCCCGCAGCGGCTCGGCGACGATCGCACCGACGCGCATCCGCGGGTCGAGGGACGCGTACGGGTCCTGGAACACCACGCCGGTCTCGCGACGGAACCAGCGCAAGGCGCGCGCGGACCGGGACGCGACCACCGGACGACCGGAGGCGGCGACGGTGCCGGCGGAAGGGCCCTCCAGGCCGGCGAGCAGCCGGACCAGCGTGGACTTGCCGGACCCCGATTCGCCGACGATGCCGAGCCGTGCGCCGGGGGCGACCGTCAGGTCGACACCGTCGACGGCGGTGCGGACCGGACCGGGTTCGAACGGGCCGCGGCGGGGGAGGCGGTAGGTGCGGTGGAGACCGGTGGCCTCCAGGGCCGGGAGGGTCACGGGGCGGTCCTCCTGGCGGTGGCACGTGCGGCGTCGACGAGCGCGGCGGTGGCGGGGTGCTGCGGCGCGGCGAGCAGGTCCGCGACCCGGCCCTGCTCGACCACCCGGCCGGCGTCGAGCACCACGGCGGTGTCGGCGATGCGCGCGAGCACGGCGAGGTCGTGGGTGACGAACACCATGCCCGCGGGCAGGTGCTCGAACAGGTCGAGGATGCGTGCCTCGGTCGTGACGTCGAGCGCCGTGGTCGGTTCGTCGGCCACCAGGTACGACGGCTCGCCCGCCATCGCCATCGCGATGGAGATCCGCTGCCGCTGCCCGCCGGACAGCTGGTGCGGGTACTGCCGCAGCAGCGATTCCGGGTCGGGCAGGCCCACGGACGCCGCCAGGTCGACGGCCGCCGCGCGGGCCGCGCGACGGTCGAGCCCGCGGTGCAGGCGCAGCGGCTCGGCGATCTGCGCGCCGACCCGTCGCAACGGGTCGAGCGCGGTGCCCGGCTCCTGGAACACCATCGCGATGCCCGATCCGCGGTGTCGCGCGCGCTCGCGGTCGGGCAGGCCGACGAGTTCGGTGCCGTCCAGGCGGACGCTGCCGGTCACGACGGCGCCGGTGGGCGCAAGGCCCATCAGGGCGAGCGAGGTCATCGACTTGCCGGATCCGCTCGCGCCGATCACGCCGACGCGCTGGCCGGGAGGCACGGTGAAGCTGACGTCGTCGAGGATCGTCCGCCCCGTGATGCGGACCGACAACCCGCGCACCTCGAGCCCGGAGGCTGCGGTGGTCGCGTCGGTGCCGGCTGGGCCGGATCCGGCGCGTGCGTCGGCGGTCATGCGGTCACCCCCGGGGTGGTCGTCGCCGGATCGCTGCGACGGCCGTCGGTGCTGCGGTCGCTCGTCGTCAGCCGCGGGTCGGAGGCGTCGCGCACCGCGTCGCCGAGCAGCGAGAGTGCCGCGACGACGAGGGCGATGGCGGCGCCCGGCCAGGTCGCACTCCACGGGTGGACCCCGATGTAGGTCTGCAGGTCGGACAGCAGGCTGCCCCACGACGCGGTGTCGGACCCTGCGCCGTAGCCCAGGTAGGACAGCCCGGCCTCGGCGAGCACGGCCGTGGCCATCGCGAGCGACAGCTGCACGGTGAACAGCGGCGCCGCGTTCGGCACCAGGTGGCGGAACAGCACCCCGGCACCGCCGACGCCCGATGCCCGCGCCGCGGTGACGTAGTCGCTCCGGGCGATCCGCCGGATCTCGCCGCGGGCAACGCGGGCGATCGTGACGCCGAAGGACAGCCCGACGCTGACGATCACCACGCCGAGCGACCCGCCGAACACCGCGGTCAGGAGCATCGCGGTGAGCAGGGTCGGGAACGCCACCAGGATGTCGAGCAGGACCGCGGTGCCCTCGCGCACCCAGCGGGCGGTGAGCGAACCGATCGCGGTGAGGACGATGCCGACGACGCTCGCGATCACGCCGGAGCCGACGGCGACGAGCACGGTGGTGCGGGTGCCGGCGAGCAGGTAGCTGGCGATGTCGCGGCCGGCGGCATCGGTGCCGAACCAGTGCGCGGCGCTCGGTCCCTCCCACTGGTGGAACGGATCGGCGCGGAACGGGTCCTGCGGCGTCCAGACGAACGACACGGCGGCGAGCACGACCAGCAGGCCGAGCACGACGACGGCGAAGACCCCGGTCGGTCGGGACACCAGGCGGCGGATCATCCCTGCACCTCGCGCTGTCGGGGGTCGAGGGTGCGGTGCACGACGTCGACGGCGAACCCGACGAGCAGCACGAGCCCCGTGAGCACGAGCAGTTCGGACTGCACCTTGGTGATGTCACGGCGGCCGACGTCGGTCACGAGCATCCGACCGACCCCGGGCAGCGAGAACAGCTGTTCGACGACGACGGCCCCGACGAGGAGCCCGGCGATCTGCACCCCGAGGACGGCGAGCACCGTCAGGGCGACGCTCGGCAGCCCGTGACGGAGCAGGGCCTGCGTGCGGGTGAGGCCGATCGCGGCCGCGGTGCGCAGGTGGTCGGCGTCGAGGACGGAGAGCGTGGCGGAGCGGGTGAACCGCAGGATCACGGCCCCCTCGACAGCACCGATGGTCAGCGCGGGCAGCACGAGCGACGCGAACGCCCGCCCGGGTTCCGACCAGCCGTCGAGCGGGAAGCCCTGCGTCGGCAGCCAGTGCAGCGTCACGGCGAACAGCGCGACCAGGAGCATGCCGGCCCACACGACGGGCACGGCGGCGACGGCCTGTGCGACGAACCCGATGACGGCACCTCCCGGGCGGCGACGGAGCACCGCGGCGACGACCCCGAGCGGCACGCCGATCACCAGGGCGGTCACCAGCGACATCGCGGCGAGCGGCAGGGTGATCGCGAGCTTCTGCGCGATCTCCGGAGCGACGGCACCGTTCGTCACCAGGGAACGGCCGAGGTCGCCGCGGAACACCCCGCCGATCCAGTCGAGGTACTGCACCACGACGGGCCGGTCGAGTCCGAGCTGCTGGCGGAGCTGCTCCACCTGCGCCGGGGTCGACTGCGTGCCGGCGACGACCTGGGCGACGTCACCGGGCAGCACGCGGAGCGTGGCGAAGATGATGACGCTCGCCACGAGCAGGCCGACGACGAGCAGGAGCGCCCGCCCGATGAGGAACCGGGTCACGACACCGATGCTACGGGGATGGAGTGCGCCCCGGGCACGCGGCCGCTCCGGGGCGTGGTGTGGCTCCGCCTCACTTGACCGCGAGCTTCGACAGGTCGAGGCGCGAGTTGCCGCCGTCGACCGGGAAGCCCGTCACGCCGGAGCGCACCGCGGTGATCTCGGTCGCCGTGTAGAGCCACTCGCCGGCCGCGTCCTCGCTGACGATGCGTGCGGCCTTCCGCAGTGCCTCGGTCTTGGTGGCCTCGTCGGTCGCCGCGATCGACCGGGCGTACAGCGCCTGCACCTTCGGGTTGTCGTAGCCGAAGTAGTAGTCCGGGTTCGCCCAGTTGCCGAAGTCACGCGCCTCGACGTGGTCGACCATCGACAGGTCGAAGTCCCGCTCGCCGGACTTCGGCGCCTGGAACACCGAGGACAGCCAGGTGGCGAAGTCGACGCGCTTGACGGTCAGGGTGATCCCGACGTCGGCGAGCTGGGACTTCAGCACGTCGCCGATGGTGGTCGGGTAGATGTTCGCGTAGGTGAGCGTCAGCTTCAGGTCCTGCTGCCCGGCGGCGGCGAGGAGCTTCTTCGCGTTCGCGGGGTCGTACGCGTCGATGTCGGTCAGGTCCTCGTAGCCGGGGTCGAGCTCCGGGATCGGGCCGCCCTGCTCCACGCCGGTGCCGCCGATCGCCTTGATGAGCGCCTTCGCGTCGATCGCCTGCCGGATCGCCTGGCGCACGCGCTTGTCGGTGAAGGGTTCCTTGCGGTCGTTGAACGCCAGCGTGTACTTGTCGGTCGTCTTGCCGCTGTGCAGCGTGATGTCGCCGTTGCCCTGCAGCTGGCTCTTCAGGGTGCCGTCGACCGGGTTCAGGACGTCGAGGTCACCGTTCGCCATCGCGTTGACGGCGGTCGACGGGTCGGTGATGTACCGGAAGACGATCTTCGCGACCTTCGCCTTCGTGCCCCAGTAGTCCTCGTTGCGGTCGAAGGTGAGCGAGTCGCCCTGCTTCCAGTCCGCCACCTCGAACGGGCCGGTGCCGTTCGCACTGTCGGACAGGTCGTTGTCCGCGGCCTTCTCGAGCACCAGGCCGGCGCGACCGGTCAGGTTCCAGAGCAGGTCGGAGTCGGGCTTGGCGAGTTGCAGCACGACGGAGTCCGCGGACGGCGAGGTGATCGACGTGACGCCCGCGAGCTTGGCCGAGTCGACGTACGAGTCGTTCGACTTGACCTGCTCGAGCGACCACACGACGTCGGCCGCGGTGACCGGCTTGCCGTCCTGGAACGTCGTGCCGTCCCGCAGCGTGAACGTGTACGTCAGGCCGTCGTCGGACACCTGGTGCGACGAGGCCAGCACGTCGCGGACGTCGCCCTGGGCGGTCCGGCCGACGAGCCCCTGGTACACGTTGTCGATGAGCACCTGGTCGAGCGCCGCCCCGGACTGGGTGCGGATGTCGAGACTCGTCGGCTCGAGCACGAGCCCGACACGGACCGTGGCGTCCTTGCCGCCGGTGGTGTCGGACGAGCCGGAGCAGCCGGTCAGCGCGAGGGCTGCGACGACGGCGACCGCGGTGGCGGCGACGACAGCGCGCCCGGTGCGCGAGGAGCGTGCAGGACGACGGAGCAGGAGCGGACTCATGGGGTGGTGGGTTCCTTCCGGGCGCGAGGGCGGGATCGGGCCTCGCGCTCGCACGAGGCTACCGGCGGCCGGGGCCGTCCGGCGACGGTTCTTCGATCGGGTGCAACAATCCGTGCCGCCCCGCCCATGCCCGGATCGCCGACGCCAGTTCGAGGGGCGCCTGGTTCTGCACCGCGTGCCGCGAGGTCACCGTCACGATCTCGGCGTCCGGCAGACGCTCGGCGAACCCGGCGTGCAGCTTCGGGGAGACGTACCCGCGATCACCACGGACGAGCAGGATCGGCACGCGCAGGGCCTCGAGGTCCGGCCACGCGTCGGCGAAGCGCCCCACCGACGACGTCCGGCCGGCGGGCAGGTGCGGGAAGTGGTGCCGGCGGACGAGCCGTCCGTCCGCACCGAGGGCCGTCGTGTGCCGGGCCTCGCGCAGCAGCACCTGCCGGTCGTCGCCGACCCGCGCCTCGATCGCCCGGTCGACGACCTGCTCGAGGGACTCGAACGGCTCCTCGGCCTCGAGCGCACGGGCGATCCGGTCGACCGCACGCTGCGCGAAGTCCGGCGACATGTCCACGAGCACGAGTCCGGTGACCCGCTCCGGCGCGGTGGCCGCGAGCCGAGCGGACAGGATGGCGCCGAGCGAGTGCCCGACGACGACCCCCGGCGGCACCGCGAGCGCGTCGAGCGCGGCGAGCACGCTCGGCGCGGTCGCGGCGGCCGCGTAGTCCGCGTCCTCCCGCCACGACGACCGACCGTGGCCGGGCAGGTCGAGGGCGACCGCCGGCTCGCCCACGGCGAGTGCCGTGGTGTCGAAGCTGTGGGCGTCGATGCCGAGCCCGTGCAGGTAGGTGATCCGCGCCTCCTGGCCGACGTCGCCCCACCGGATCGCGGAGATCTCCTGCCCGTCCGCGGTGCGGACCACCTGCCTGGAGGCGCGGAGCGGCGTGGTCACGCCGCTCGCGCTGGCGAGGGCGGGCAGGTCGGCGAATTCGTCGTCGGGGGCATCGGACACGGGGACGATCCTCGCACCGTTCCGGGGGCCTGGAGACGTTAGGTAAGGCATGCCATACTCGGTTCCGTGGCAACCCGGTATCGCGTCTTCTCCGTCCGTGTGGCCGCCGTGACGTCGCTCACCCCGAACTTCGTCCGGGTGACACTGACGGGCGACGCGCTCGCCGACTTCTCCTCGGTCGGTCTCGACCAGCGGATCAAGATCGTGCTGCCCCTGCCCGGCATCGGCTTCTCCGAACTGCCCGAGGACCAGGACTGGTACGCCGCCTGGCGCGCGCTGCCGGACGAGACCCGGAACCCGCTCCGCACGTACACGGTCCGTTCGTTCCGGCCGGACGCCCGCGAGCTCGACATCGACTTCGTCGCGCACGGCGACACCGGTCCGGCGTCGCGCTGGGTGTCGGCGTGCCGCGTCGGTGACGAGCTGCGCATCGTCGGGCCGCGGGTGCCCGAGTCGCCGGAGGACCTGCCGACCGGTGCCGCCGAGTTCGCTCCCGGACACGCGAACCGGATCCTGCTCGCCGGGGACGAGACCGCCGCACCCGCGATCTGCGCCATCCTCGAAGCCCTCGACGTCTCGACCGTCGGCCACGTCTTCATCGAGGTGCCCACCGACGCCGACCGGCTGCCCGTCAACGCGCCCGCCGGGGTCGAGGTCCGCTGGATCGCCCGGAACGGCGCCACCCACGGCGTCCGGATGACCGACCAGGTGCACGCCTGGGCCTCCACCGTCGCACCGGCCACTGCCGCCGCGTGCGAGCCGGCCGCCGAGCTCACCGACGTCGACGTCGACGAGCAGGTGCTGTGGGACGTCCCCGCCGCGGTCGACGATCGTCCCGTGTACGCGTGGATCGCTGGCGAGGCCGGCTGCGTCAAGGAACTCCGCCGCCACCTGGTGCGCGGCGTCGGCATCGACCGCAAGCAGGTCGCGTTCATGGGCTACTGGCGGCACGGCAAGGCCGAGCACTGATGCCGACCGCGGGCACCGTGCACGGCCCGGTCCCGACCACCGCGCTGGGCGCCCGCGGGCTGACCCTGGCGTACGACGACCGGGTCGTGGTGGACACGCTCGACGTCGACATCCCCGACGGTGAGCTGACGGTCATCGTCGGCCCGAACGCCTGCGGCAAGTCGACGCTGTTGAAGTCCTTCGCCCGCACCCTGAAGCCCCGTGCCGGCACGGTGTACCTCGACGGTGCGCCGATCGACTCGTACCGCCCGAAGGCCGTCGCCCGCCGGGTCGGGATGCTCCCGCAGACCCCGATCGCCCCCGACGGCATCACCGTGCGCGACCTCGTGTCCCGGGGCCGGTTCCCGCACCAGGACCTGCTGCACCCGTCGTCCGGGTCCGACCGGCAGGCCGTGCAGGCCGCACTGGAGCAGACGTCGACGGTGGAACTCGCCGACCGCAGTGTCGACGAACTCTCCGGCGGCCAGCGGCAGCGGGTGTGGATCGCGATGGTGCTCGCGCAGCAGACCGACATCGTGCTGCTCGACGAGCCGACGACGTTCCTCGACATCGCGCACCAGTACGACGTGCTCGAACTCGCCTCGACGCTGCACGCCGCCGGCCGCACGGTCGTCGCGGTGCTGCACGACCTGAACCAGGCCGCCCGCTACGCCACCCACGTCATCGCGATGCGCGACGGTGCGATCGTCGCTTCGGGGGAGCCGGCGTCGGTGCTCACCGCGGACCTCGTCGAGGACGTCTTCGGCCTGCCGTGCGTCGTCGTCCCCGACCCCGAGACCGGCACGCCGCTCGTGGTGCCCCGGCGGCCCGCGGCCTGACGCGCGGCTGCGGCGGCGGCCGGGCCGGCGGGCCGGCGGCCGGGTGGGGGCCGGGCGGCGGCCGGGGCTGGTCACGACTCGTCGTGGGCCGGCGCGCGAGTGGTCACGAACCGTCGGCTGGCGGCGCCGCAGGCGACGGTCTGCGACCGCTCGCCGCGCGCCCGACGGGGTGTTGCGACCGGCCGTGACCCTGTCCCGGCGCCGCCACGCGCCTCCAGGCCGTCGGCCGGTCGCGTTTCGTCGCCTGGCCGGCCTGCTGCCGAGTGGTCACGACTCGTCGTGGGCCGCACGTCGTGTGGTCACGAACCGTCGGCTGGCGGCGCCGCAGGCGACGGTCTGCGACCGCTCGGCGCGGGCCCGTCGGGGTGTTGCGACCCGCGCGGGTGCAGTGGGGTGGGGCGCGGTGGCCGGGAGGCCCGTGGCGGCGCCGCCACGGGCCTCCAGGCCGTCGGATGGTCGCGTTTCGTCGCCTGGCCCGCCCGCCACCGAGTGGTCGCGAATCGTCGTGGGCCGGCGCGCGAGTGGTCAGGAGCCGTCGGCTGGCGGCGCCGCAGGCGACGGTCTGCGACCGCTCGCTGCGCGCCTGGCGGGGTGGGGCGTGGCGGCCTGGAGGCTCGGGGCGGGCCCGCCACGCGCCTCCAGGCCGTCGACTGGTCGCGTTTCGTCGCCTGGCGGGCCTGCCGCCGAGTGGTCACGACACGTCGTGCGCCGGACGCCGTGTGGTCACGAACTGTCGGTTGGCGGCGCCGCAGGCAACGGTCTGCGACCGCTCGCCGCGCTCCCGGCGGGGTGTTGTGACCGACGGAGCCGCCGGCCGACACGTCCGCCGAGGTCGCACCCGCACCCGCACCCGCACCGCACCCGCACCCGCACCCGCACCGCACCCGCCGCACCCGTCAGCGGTACCCGCCGTCCTCCAGGCCGGCCTCGACCTCGAAGCGGTTCCGCAGTGGATCCCGGCCGGCGACGGCGTAGAGCAGCGGCATGAGCATGCCGTACCGCCGCCACTGCTCGACGTGCACCCGCTCGTGCCGGAGCACCCGCGGGCCGTCGTTGTCGCGGGTCAGGTACACCGAGCCGACGCAGGTGCCGCCTCGACGGAAGACCCAGCGTGGGAGCCCCGTGCAGACCACGAGCCCGTCGACCACCCGGATCCGCCCGGTCGACAGCGGGACGCCCACGGCGAGCCCGACGGCGGTCGCGAACACCCACCCCGCCCGGGAAACGGGGGAGTCGAGCAGCGGGTTGCGCACGCTCAGGCCGGGCGGCCGTAGGTCTCGAGCAGGCGCAGCCAGACCTCGTTCATGGTGGGGTAGGCGGGCACCGCGTGCCACAGGCGGTCGATCGGGACCTCGCCCACGACGGCGACGGTGGCGCCGTGCAGCATCTCGGCGACGTCCTGGCCGACGAACGTGACGCCCACGACGACCCGTCGGTCCTCGTCGACGACCATCTTCGCGCGGCCCGTGTAACCGTCGGCCTGCAGCGAGGACCCGGCGATCGCACCGAGGTCGTACTCGACGGCGCGGACGTTCAGCCCCTGCTCACGGGCCTTCGCCTCGGTCAGGCCGACGCTCGCGACCTCGGGGTCGGTGAACGTGACCTGCGGCGCGGCGGCGTGGTCGGCGGTGGCGACGTGCGCACCCCACGGCTCGGTGTGCAGCGGCGTGCCCTGGTACCGGGCGGCGATCGCCTCGCCGGCGGCACGGGCCTGGTACTTGCCCTGGTGGGTGAGCAGGACGCGGTGGTTGACGTCGCCGACGGCGTACAGCCAGTCGGTGCCGTGCACGAGCATCGTGTCGTCGACGTCGAGCCAGTCTCCGGCGGTCAGGCCGACCGTCTCGAGCCCGAGGTCGCGTGTGTGGGCGGCGCGGCCGGTGGCGGCGAGCACCTCGCTCGTGATGACCGTGGTGCCGTCGTCGAGTTCCGTCGTGACGAGGCCGTGCTCGTCACGGTCGACGCGGACCGGGTTGACGCCGGTGCGGACGTCGACACCGAGTTCGCGCAGGGAGTCGGCGACGAGTTCCCCGGCGAAGGGCTCCATGCCGCCGAGCAGGCCGTGCCGGGCGACGAGGGTGACCTTCGCGCCGAGCGAGGCCCACGCGGTGGCGAGTTCGGAGCCGGAGACGCCGCCGCCGATGACGAGCAGGCTCTCGGGGACCTGCTGGGCGCTGGTGCCCTCGCGGGTGCCCCACGGCTTCGCGTCGGCGAGACCGGGCACCGGGGGCAGCGTGTGCAGGGAGCCGGTGACGACCGCGACGGCAGCACGGGCGGTGTGCGTCTCGCCGTCGACGTCGATGGTCTTCGGTCCGGTGATGCGGGCGTGCCCGCGGATCAGGTCGATGCCGGCGGACTCGAGCCACGAGACCTGGCTGTCGTCCTTCCAGTCCGAGGTGAACGAGTTGCGGCGGGCCAGCACGTGGGCGGCGTCGAGCGTGCCGGTCACGGCCTGCTTCGCACCGTCGAGCCGCTTGGCCGCGGCGAGGGCGTGTCCGCTGCGCAGGAGTGCCTTCGAGGGCATGCACGCCCAGTACGAGCATTCGCCGCCGACGAGCTCGGCCTCCACGATGGCGACCGACAGGTCGCGCTTCCTGGCGTAGTCCGCCACGTTCTCGCCGACTGCGCCGGCGCCGATCACGATGAGGTCGTAGTCCGTCATGCGGCCGAGCGTACGCGGACCGGCATGGGGTGCGCCGGGCGCGCGGGGTGCGTGGTCAACCCACCCGGAAGGCGCTGGTCACCGCGCCGACGACGCGCAGGATCACGCCGAGGTCGTCCACTGCACGGCCCGGGTCGACGGGCGCGAACCCGGTGAGTGCGGCGCCGACGAGGCGCCGGCCGCGCGTCGCGGCCTGGATGCGCTCGACGAGCGCTGCGCCGTCGAGGCCGAACGGCACGGGTTCGAGCAGTCCGTCGACCTCGGACGGGTCGAGGACGTCGAGGTCGACGTGCACGAAGACGGACGACGCACCGGTGCGCTCGACCGCTGCGGCGAGGGCGTCCGGTGTGGCGGCGTCGACGTCGAGGTGCACGATCCCGGCCTTGTCGAGGGCGGCGCGCTCGGCGTCCTCGACCCCGCGGACCCCGGCGACGACGACCGAGGACGCCGGCACCACCGGCAGGCCGGGGAACAGGTCGTCGGGGCGGTCGACCAGCAGACGCAGGGCGGCGGTCTCGGCGGCGACGGGCTGGGCACGGTTGAGCGCGCGGTACCCGCTGGAGCCGGAGATCCGGACGAACGCGGTGTCCGGCAGAAGGGCGGCGGTCGTGCCGAGGACACTGGCGCCGTCACCGCCGACGACGAGCACCGGTTCGGTGGCGACGGCGGTCTCCTCCGCGACGCGTTCGGCGACGGCGAGCACCGAGGTGTAGCGGGCGACCGCGGTCTCGAGGCGGTCTCCGGCGCCGGCCGGGACATCGACCACGGTGGTGGACGCCCGGGGGAGGTCGGCTGCGATCGCCGACGCGCCGTCACCCAGGCGCATCGCGCGCGACGACGCCGAACCCTGCCACTGACCGACCACGAGGAAGTGCATCGTCTCAGTCTGTCAGCTGGGGTCCGGCGTCGTCAGGGTGTTCGTCAGATGCTCGAGGATCCGCCGGACTTCAGCGCGGCGAGCCGTGCCTCGACCTCGGCGTCCTTGCCGACGTCCTCGAGGCTCTCGAACTGGGCGTCGAGGCTCGACGACTGCAGCTCCTGCTGGCCGAGCACCTTCGCCTCTTCGCGGCGGACCTTCTCCTCGAAGCGGCCGAGGTCGCTCGTCGGGTCGAGCACGTCGATGTTGCCGAGGGCGTCGTTGACGCGGGACTGGGCCTCGGCGGTCTTCGAGCGGGCGACGAGGTTGTCCCGCTTCGCGCGGAGCTGCTCGAGCTTCTGCTCCATGCCGGCGAGACCGGTCTTGAGCTTCTCGACGGCCTCGTTCTGCGACGCCAGGTTCGGCTCGGCGTCCTTGACCTCCTGCTCGGCAGCGATCTGCTTGCCGATCGCGATCTTGGCGAGGTTGTCGAACTTGTCGGCCTCGGCCGACTTGCCCTCGGAGCGGTACTTGTCGGCTGCGGTGGAGGCGTTGGCGGCCTTCTGGCCCCACTCGACCGCGGCCTTCTTGTCCTCCTCGTGGTCCTGCTCGAGCAGGCGGACGTTGCCGATGGTCTGCGCGATCGCGGTCTTCGCGTCGGCGATGTTGTTCGTGTAGTCGCGGACGAGCTGGTCCAGCATCTTCTGCGGGTCCTCGGCGTCGTCGATGATCTGGTTGATGTTCGCGCGCACGAGGGTGGAGATGCGTCCGAAGATGGTCTGCTTGGCCATTGCTGTTCCCTTTCGTGGAAGTCCTGTGGACGGTGTTGTCGGGTCGGGTCGTGTCTGGTTCTGGGTGCCGGGGGAGTCCGTCGGGTCAGAAGCGGCCACCGCCGGAGAAGCCGCCGCCCCCGCCGCCGCCACCTCCGCCGAAGCCGCCACCGCCGCTGAAGCCCCCGCCGCCGCCGAAGCCGCCGCCCCCGAAGGAACCGCCGCCGTAGCTGCCGCCGCGACCGCCGAGCAGGCCGCCGAGGACGAGTCCGGTGACGAGTCCGCCGAGCTGGGCGCCGCCACCGCCTCCGCCCTGACCGCCGCCCCAGCCGCCCAGGTCGTCGTTCGCGGCGTCCATCGCGGCTGCGGCGTACTGCTCGGCCGCGCGGGCGGCGTTCAGCGCCTGGCCGGGGTTGCTCGGGGCGAGTTCGACGGCGTCGTCGTAGGCACGCTGGGCCTCGGACAGTCGCGTCCGGGCGGTCGGGCCGATGCCGCCGCGGTGCAGGGAGACGTAGTCGCGGGCCTGGCTGATCCGGTTCCGGGCGTCGCGCAGGGCGGCGTCGAGTGCCTGGGTGGCGCGCTGGCGCTGTTCCTCGGCACCCCGTGCCGCGGCGATGGCCTGGTCGATCTCGGTGTTCGCCCGGGTCAGCGCGTCGACGGCGGCGACCGGGTCCTTCGGGTCGAGCCCCTGGCGGAGCACGGCTTCGGCGCGGGTGACCGCTGCGGCGAGGTCCGGGCCGCCGGAGCGCAGGCTGCGGGCGGCGGCGACGTCGCCCTGGATGTCGATGCGCATCGCCTCGGCGCGTGCAGTGGCCTCGTCGAAGGACTGCTCGGCGGCGAGTGCGCCGTCGGTGAGCTGCTGCACCTGGGCGAGGGCGTGCTGGGCGTCGCGCACGGCGACGACAGCCTCGCCCTTGTCGCCGGCGGCGATCGAGGCGGTGGCGGCGTTGGAGCGTTCGGTCGCGAAGGCGAGCACCTGGTGGGCCTGGTCGACGTTGTTCGCCACGGTGGCGAGGGTGCGGCCGGTGTAGCGGGCGCGGACGCGGTCGAGTGCGGCGGCTGCCGACCCCACCGAGGCCGGTGCGGCGGCCACGGCCTGGGCGAGCGACGCGGCGGCGTCCTCGACGCCGTCCTCGAGCGAGCGGAGCTGGTCGAACGCCTCGGTCTGCTCCTCGATCGCGGCGTGCGCCCGTTCGCAGATGACGATGATCTGGTTCGCCCACTCGGCGCGCTGCTGGGGGGTGTCGGGGATCTCGTCGTCGAGCTGCTGCCGGATCGTGAAGGCCTTGCGGACCTCGCGCTGGGCGGCCTGCACGGCGTCGGCGAAGGGCTTGGCGGCGTCGGGGCCGAACTGCGCGCTCGCGAACCCGACCTCTTGCTCGGCGGTGCGGAGTTCGTCGTCGATGGTGACCAGGGCCCCGCCGGCGGTGCGTTCGAGGTCGGCGAGCGAGGCTTCCTGTGCCTCGGTGGCTGCTGCGGTGCGGCGCTTGTTGCGGGTCCGGACGACCAGGACCACGACGACGAGTCCGACGACCACGACGAGCAGCAGGATCCACAGCCAGGTGAGGTCGACCGGGGCCTGCGACTGGGTCAGCCCGTCGGCGAAGGCCACGGCGGCGCCGGACCAGTCATCCTGCTTGAGCCGGGGCAGCAGCGAATCGTCGACGGCGTTCTGCACGTCGGACTCCGAGATCGCGGTCTCGTTCGTCTGCTGCACGTCGTAGTTGCGCTCGGTGACCGCGACCGAGAGCAGGATGCCGCCGCTGTCGATCTGGTTCTTCTCGAGCACCGCCCGACCCCACTCGGTGTGGTCGGTTGGATCGGAGAAGGAGGGCACGAACACGACGTACAGCTGCGTCTGCGTCTCGGCGTACAGGTCTTGCACGGCCTGTTCGACCCGCGCCTGCTGTGGTGCGGTCAGCGCGTCGGCCTCGTCGAGGACGTACGTCCCGCCCAGGTCGACGGGCGCCGTGGCGTGGGCGGTCGCTGCCGGAGCCAGGACGATCAGCATCGCGACGAGGGCGGCCGTCACACGGCTCCACAGCCGCGTTGTCCCCCTGTGCCCGCTCGATCCGTCCGTGTCCGATCCGTGCTGGACCGCTCGCATCCGTCCTCCGTCCGTCGCCGGTCGGTACCCCGTGGCACCGCCCCGGACCGCGCCATGAGGGCGCTGTCGCCCGGAGTCTATCCAGGCCACGCAGGGGCACCGCCAGACTCTGGGGGAACGCTCCGGAGGGTGCTTCCTGTGGACGTCTTGTCCCCCGTACCGGGGTATGCTGGCGCCACTGTTCGAGGATGAACGGAAGGGGAAGAACGATGGAACGCACCACGAGCACCGAGGTCGTCCCGCTCGAGGACGGCTACCACCGGGTGTCGACTCCGGCGACGGGCGTGATCGGTTTCGTGCGCGAGCACGACGGCCGCTACGAGGTCCTGCGCGGACGGGTTCGCCAGGCGACCCGCTCCGAGGGTCAGTACAGCACCATGAACGTCGCGCTCATCGCGCTGACGCACGCCTGATCCGCTCTGGGCCGGGCCACACGACCGACGGGCGCTGCCCGGTTCGGTGAGCCGCGCCTCCAGGCCGTCACGGTGACCATCCGGACACCGGGCGCTGCGCGCGCGGACGACCGGGAGGCACTGGTCGCCGCCGTCGCGTCGGCGACGGGTGCCGAGCCGCTCGCCGTGCGCGCGGGGCGCGTGTGTCCGCACTGCGCGGGGACCGACCACGGCCGTCCGTGGGCGAGTGCCGCGGGCGTCCCGGTCGGCGTGAGCCTGTCGCGCGCACCGGGCGTCGTCGCCCTCGCGGTCGGACCGGCGGCACTCGGCGTCGACGTCGAACGGGTGTCCCGGGTCGCCGCCGCGCCGCTCGACGCCTTCACACCGGGGGAACTGCTCCGGGCCGACGGGGACCCGGCGCTCCTCGCTGCCGCGTGGGCGGCCAAGGAAGCCGTGCTGAAACGCGACGGACGTGGGCTGCGCGTCGACCCGCTCGCGGTGGACGTCGACGTGGTCGGCGGCACGGCCCGCTTCGAGGGTGTCGGACAACCGCTCACCGTGCTGTTCCCCGCGCCGGACGTGGTGCTCGTCGTCGCAGCGGGTGGCCTGCCCGTCGACGTGGTCGGGACGGTCAGCGGGGGAGCGTGAGCACCTCGGCGCCGTCCTCGGTGATCGCGATGGTGTGTTCCGTGTGGGCGGTCCGCGCTCCGGTGGCACTCCGCAGGGTCCAGCCGTCGGGGTCGGTGACCAGGACGTCGGTGTCCGCCATCACCCACGGTTCGAGCGCGAGCAGGAGCCCCGGTCGGAGCGTGTAGCCGCGGCCCGGACGGCCGGTGTTCGACACGTGCGGGTCCTGGTGCATGGTGGAGCCGATGCCGTGTCCGCCGAACTCGACGTTCACCGGGTAGCCCGCGGCTTCGAGCACGGTGCCGATCGCGTGCGACAGGTCGCCGATGCGTGCCCCGGGTCCGGCGGCGGCGATGCCCGCGGCCAGCGCTCGCTCGGTGGCGTCGATGAGTGCGGTGTCCTCGGGGCGCGCGGTGCCGACGACGAAGCTGATCGCGGCGTCGGCGGCGATGCCGTCGAGGGAGACCGCGAGGTCGAGGGTCAGCAGGTCGCCGTCACGCAGCGCCTGATCGTGGGGCAGCCCGTGCAGGACGGCGTCGTTCACGGCGGTGCAGATGTGGTGGCCGAAGGGGCCGCGGCCGAACGAGGGGGCGTAGTCGACGTAGCAGGAGTCGGCGCCGGCGGCCTCGATCATCTCCTTCGCCCACCGGTCGATCTCGAGCAGGTTCGTGCCGACGCGGGTGCGTTCGCGCAGGGTCTGCAGGATCGTGCCGACGAGGGCTCCTGTGGCGCGGCCCTTGTCGACCTCGGCGGGGGTCAGGATCTCGATCACGCGGATGATCATACCGGTATTACTATGTGGTCATGGTCCGTCTCCCACTCCGCCCCGACGAGGTCGCGCGCGGTCGTCGCCTCGGTGCGCTGCTCCGTCGTGCCCGGGGTCCGCGGTCGATCGTGGACACCGCCCTGGCTGCGGGGATCTCGCCGGAGACGCTCCGGAAGATCGAGACCGGGCGCATCGCGACGCCGGCGTTCTCGACGATCGCGTCGGTCGCCGGTGTGGTCGGGCTGTCGCTCGACGCGGTGTGGTCCGAGGTCAGCTGCGACCCGGTCGACGGCGAGCTGGCGGGCTAGTCGACGCGGCGAAGCCTGCTAGCCAGCGGGCAGCGCCGGCACGGACACCTCGTCGACCCAGGGCCCGGTCACCGCACCGACGTCCGCGACCGAGCGGCCGGCGGCGTCCGCGAACGCACGGAGCACGTCGGGCACGGTGACGGATCCGTGCCGGTGCCGCTCGGTGATGCTCCGCAACCCGGTGAAGAAGGCGTCGTCGCCGAACGTGCGGCGGACGGCGTGCAGGGCGAGGGCGCCGCGCTTGTAGACGCGGTCGTCGAACATGTCCTTCGCGCCCGGGTCACCGACCACCAGGTCCTCCGGCTGCTCGAGCAGTCCGTGCCGGTACCGCTCGGCCAACACGTCGGCGGTGTCGTCGCCGCGGTCCTCGGACCACAGCCACTCGGCGTAGCAGGCGAACCCCTCGTGCAGCCAGATGTCCTGCCACCGGGTGACGGTCACGGAGTTGCCGAACCACTGGTGGGCGAGCTCGTGGGCGATGAGACGGTCGGTGCCGTGCTCGCCGTCGACGTGGTTCCGGCCGAACACCGCCAGGCCGTGGGCCTCGAGCGGGATCTCGAGGTCGTCGTCGGTCACCACGACGGCGTACGCCGCGAACGGGTAGGGGCCGAACCGGTCACCGAACAGCGCGAGCATCTCCGGCACCTGGCCGAAGTCGGTCTTCGCGGCGGCGGCGAGGTCGGCGGGGTGGTGCAGTGTCACGGGGACGCCGCTCGTGCGCAGCTTCGTGGTGCGGTAGCGGCCGATCTGCACGGTCGCCAGGTACGTCGCCATCGGCTCGGTGGTGGCGTAGGTCCAGCGGGTGCCGACGCGGTCACGCTCCTTGGCGAGCAGCTCGCCGTTCGCCAGGACGTCGTACGCAGCCTCGGCCGCGATCTCGATGCGGTAGGTGGCCTTGTCGTCGGGGCGGTCGTTGCACGGGAACCACGACGGCGCCCCGGTGGGCTGCGCGGCGACGATCACACCGTCGGAGAGTTCCTCCCACCCGAGCTGCCCCCATGCGCTGCGCACGGGGTGCGGGGTGCCCCGGTACCGCAGGTGCACGCTGAACACGGTGTCGGCGGCGATCGGTTCGGCCGGGGTGACGGTCACCTTGTGCGTGGCGGTCGACACCTTCTTGGCGCGTCGGCCGTCGACGTCGACGCGGTCGACCGTGAGCCCGTGCAGGTCGATGACGACCTTGTCGAGGGGTTCGAGGGCGCGCGCGGTGATCGTCGCGGTGCCGTCCAGGCGGTTGGTGGCGACGCGGTAGTCGAGCCGGAGCTCGTAGTGCTCCGCACTCCACCGTCGGTCGCCGCTGTGCGGGGTGTAGGGGTCTGCAGCGGGATCGGTGGGCACGGGGACAGTCAACCTCATGGTGCCGGTGGGGCTGTCACCGAGGGCGGTGCCGCTGTCCACGGAGCGATCGGGTTGCCGGCCCAGCGGGACCCCGGCGGCACCTGCTCACCGCGCATCACGAGCGAGGACGGTCCGACGGTCGCCCCGGCACCGATGCCGGCCGCCGGCAGGACCACGCTGTGCGGCCCGAGCGTGGCGCCAGCGTCGAGCCGGACGGTGTCGAGCTGCATCACGCGGTCGTGGAACAGGTGCGTCTGCACGACCGTGCCCCGCGCCACCGACGCCCCGGACCCGATGGTGACCAGGTCGGCCTCGGGCAGCCAGTACGTCTCGAGCCAGGTCCCGCGCCCGATCGTCGCGCCGAGGCTCCGCAACCAGACGGCCAGAGCAGGGGTGCCGGTGGCCTGCTCGGCGAACCACGGCCGGGCGACGGTCTCGACGAAGGTGTCCTGCACCTCGTTGCGCCACACGAACGACGACCACAGCGGGTGCTCCCGGGCGGTGATCCGGCCGACGAACGCCCACTTCGCGATCGTCGACACCACTGCGGCGACCGCACCGGCGGCGATGAGCACCGGACCGGCGAGCAGCACCGTCCACCCGATCCCGACGGCCGACCACAGCGCCAGCAGTGTGCCGGCCACGCCGAGCGCGATCGCGGCGGACACCATCGGGGCGACCAGGCGCAGCAGCTCCCAGCAGCCGCGGGCGATCTTGAGCCGCCGGGACGGACGGAACGTGCGCGCCTCGTCGAACTCCGTCGCCGCACGCCGCAGCCGCACCGGGGGCGACCCGAGCCACGACGACCCGCGCTTGGCCTTCTTCGGCACGGCGGACAGCACCGCCACCAGGGCCTCGCGCGGCACCGAGCGTCCGGCGCCCGTCATCCCGCTGTTGCCGAGGAACGCCCGACGGCCGACCTTCGACCGACCGATCCGCACCCGACCGCCGCCGAGTTCGTAGGTGGCCACCATGGTGTCGTCGGCCAGGAACGCCCCCGACGCGATCTGCGTCAGCGCCGGGATGAGCAGCACCGTGGAGATCTCGGTGTCCCGACCGACCCGGGCGCCGAGCAGGCGCAACCACACCGGCGTCACGAGCGAGGCGTACAGCGGGAACAGCAGGGTCCGAGCCGCGTCGAGCACCCGCTCGGTCGACCACACCTGCCAGCCGATCCGGGAGCGCACCGGGTGCCGCCCCTCGTGCAGGCCGACGCCGAGCAACCGCACCGCGACCACCACCAGCAGCGCGTACACCGCACCGGCGACGACCGTCGCCAGGGGGACCGTCACCAGCGCGCGGAGCACCGCGTCGCCCAGGGCCGACGCCCGCCCCACCAGGGCCAGGGCGACCAGCAGTCCGACCGCGACACCGACCACCGGCAACCCGGCCACCGCCAGGGACCCGGCCCCGTACGCGAGCAGCCAGCGGCGACGGACCGCAGGGCGGGACTCCCGGTCGCCGCGAGCCGACCCGACGCGTTCCGCCGGCGCCCCCGCCCAGCGTTCGCCCGCCGGCACCGGACCGCCCACGGCGGAACCCGCCGTCACCTCGGCACCCGCGCCGACGTGCGCCCCCGGCAGCAGCGTCGTCCGGCTCCGCACGACCGCGTCGTCGTCGATGCGGACGTGCCCCAGGTGGAACACGTCGCCGTCGAGCCAGTGCCCGGCAAGGTCGACCTCGGGTTCGATCGACGCGCGCTTGCCGATCGTCAGCATCCCGGTCACCGGCGGCAGCGTGTGCAGGTCGACGTCCCGCCCGATCCGCGCACCGAGCGCCCGTGCGTAGTAGCTGATCCACGGGGCACCCGCGGTCGACGGGCCGTCCACCGCCTCGGCGATGCGCTCGGCCAACCACACCCGCAGGTGCACCGAACCCCCACGGGGGTACGAGCCCGGACCGACCCCGGCGAGCAGCAGCCGCGCCAGCACCACCGTCAGCGCCATCTTGCCGATCGGCGTCACGAACACCAGGAGCATCAGCACCAGCACCGGCCAGGGCAGCACCGGCAGGAACGGCAACGTCGTCGCGTGCAGCACCGCAGCCACCAGGGCCGTCCAGGTCAGCACCCGCAGCCCGCGGAGCACCTGCACCGGCAGCCCGAGCAGCGTCATCAGCAGCCCCGTCGCCGGGGGGACCGGCGCCACGTCGCGCGACGATGCCTCGACCGGCCCGGACTCGTCCAGCGCCGCCGCCAACGCCCCGATCCGCGGGTGGTCGTACACGTCCGCCACCGTCGTCGTCGGGAACCGCTCACGGATGGCCGACACCAGCTGCGCCGCCGTCAACGACCCACCGCCGTGCGCGAAGAAGTCGTCGTCGACGCTCGCCACCGGCACCCCGAGGATCGCCGACCACCGCTCGGCGATCCACGCCACCGTGTCCGGCAGCATCGCCGCGTCCGTCGCCCCCGGCAACGGCCACGGCAGCGCCGCACGGTCGACCTTGCCCGACGTCCGCGTCGGCAGCGACTCCACCACCGCCACCAACGGCACCAGCGCCGCCGGCAACTCCTGGCGCAACCGTGCGTTCGCCGCCGCCACGTCCACCGTCGCCCCCGCCACCGGCGCCACGTACCCGACGAGCACCTGGTTCCCCGCCGGGGTCCGCTGCACCACCGCAGCACCACCCGCAACGTCGTCCAGGGCCTGCAGCGCCGCATCGATCTCACCGAGCTCGATCCGCCGACCGCCGAGCTTCACCTGGTCGTCCGCACGCCCCTGGAACACCAGGCCCTCGGGCTCGTACCGCACCAGGTCCCCGCTCCGGTACGCCCGCTCCCACCCGAGCTCCGGGAACGGCGCGTACTTCTCCGCGTCCTTCGCCGGGTCCAGGTACCGCCCCAGCCCGACCCCACCGATCACCAGCTCACCGACATCGCCCGGCTCCACCCGCTGCCCGGCACCGTCCACCACGGCCAGGTCCCACCCGTCCAGCGGCAACCCGATCCGGATCGGCTGGCTCCCGTCGAGCAGGGACCCGCACGCCACCACCGTCGCCTCGGTCGGCCCGTACGTGTTCCACACCTCACGGTCACGACTCGCGATGCGCGCCGCCAGCTCCGGCGGGCACGCCTCACCACCGAAGATCACCAGCCGCACCTGCTCCAGCGCATCGTCCGGCCACAACGCCGCGAGCGTCGGCACCGTCGACACCACCGTGATCGTGTGCGCGATGAGCCACGGCCCCAGGTCCACCCCCGTCCGCACCAGCGACCGGGGCGCCGGCACCAACGCGGCACCGTGCCCCCACGCCAACCACATCTCCTCGCACGACGCGTCGAAGGCCACACTCAGCCCCGCCAGCACCCGGTCACCCGGACCGATCGGCGCCGCCTGCAGGAACATCCGCGCCTCGGCGTCCACGAACGCCGCAGCACTGCGGTGGGTGACCGCCACGCCCTTCGGCACCCCGGTCGACCCGGACGTGAAGATGATCCACGCGTCGTCGGTCTCGCGGGGGAGCTCGGCGCTCGCCGCAGGGTCGGTCACGGGCAGTTCGGCGCCGTCGCGGTCGCGCAGCACGCCGCCGGCACCGATCACCCCGACGACACCGGCTTCGCCGAACACCAGGTTGGCGCGTTCCTCGGGGTCGTCGGCGTCGACGGGCACGTAGGCGGCTCCGGCGGCCAGCACGGCGAGGATCGACAGGTACAGGTCGCGCCCGCCGGAGGGGATCCGCACCCCGACCCGGTCCCCGCGCCGGACGCCCCGGCGTGCGAGGTCGTCGGCCTGCGCGTGCACCAGGTCGAGCAGGGCGGCGTAGTCGACGCTGCCGGCGGGGTCCTCGAGCGCGGTGGCGTCCGGATGGGTCGCCGCGGTCGCCGAAAGGACGTCGAACAGGGTCCGTGGGGCGGGTGCGTCGCCGCCGCGGGCGAGTTCGAGCTGCGCGTTCCCGGTGCCGGTGGTCATCGAGGCCTCTTCCCGGTCGCGTGCGGGACGACCGGCCCGTGATCCTAGGGGACCGAGGTGTCCCGCTCGGAAACACGGGGTAGCGCAGGGGCGGGGCGGGGCGGGGCGTCGCGCGCCGAGTGAGCAGAAGACGTCGGGTCACCCGCCTCGACCCGTCGCGTTCTGCTCACTCGACGAGGAGCCCCAACGGGGGAAGGTCGCCGCAGGCGACATCGTGCAGCCGACAGAGCGCAGTGAAGACGTCTGCTTGCGCGGGTGTGTCCAGTGCCCCCAGGAGGATTCGAACCTCCGCCCCTGCCTCCGGAGGGCAGTGCTCTATCCCCTGAGCTATGGGGGCCAAGGGGTGTGAACAACCGTAGCAGGTCCGGTGGGTGGTCCTGGACAGCGCGTGTCGCGCTGTGGACGCGGGGGTCGCCGGACGGGAGGCGCGGTGCGGGCCCGCCACGGGCCTCCCGTCCGCACGCTGCGCGGGTTGCGTTCCGGTGCGGGGTTCTGCGTTCCGTGCGGCGCTGGAAGCGCGCACCGGGCACGCAACCGCGCACCGGGTGGCGGACCGCGCACCGTGCCGGCCCGCGTACGTCAGCCCGCAGGCGTCGCCGACCCCGTCGCGGACGGCTGCAGCGCGGCCCGCACCGCGTCGACGACGGGCTGCGCCCCACCCGGCTCGGTGAACAGCGTCGACTGCGCGGTGATCCAGTACGGGTCGGCGAAGGCATCCGCCCGGCCGACGGCACCGTTCAGGGCGAAGTACCCCTCGACGCGGTAGGTGGGGACCGATCCGCCCCGCTCGTACAGGGCGTCCTTCAGGTTGGTGAGCGACTTCTCAGGCAGGTCGGCGACCGCGAACGTGATCGCCGTGGCGTCCGCGTCGGTGCTCACGAACCGGCAGACGCGGCCCTGCTGCTTCGCGATGGTCGCGGCGGGGGAGCCCTTCGCCGGTGTGAACGAGTCGTCGAGCTCGAAGGTCTGCCCGTACACGGACAGGGCGCTCATCGGCAGGAGTTCCCCGCAGGTCTGCGACACCGGCTTGCCCGCGGGGGTCGCACTGGCCGACGGGGTGCTGTCCCCGCCGCCCGAGCACCCGGCGAGCACGACGGCTGCTGCGGTGGTGAGGGTGGCGACGGTGAGCGCCCGGGCACGGCTGCGGGGGGTCATCCCGACATGATGCTGCATCGACCGGTGCGGACCTGGGCGTCCCGGTAGGATCGGTCCTCGTGACTCCTGCCGAACTCTCCGCCGCGTACCTGTCGATCCTGACCGGGATCGTCGAGCGCCGAGGCGCGTCCGAGACCGTGACGATCGAGGAGTCCCACGTGGTGCTCGAGCGTCCGAAGAACCGCGCCCACGGCGACTGGGCCTCGAACGCCGCCATGCAGCTCGCGAAGCGGCTCGGCACGAACCCGCGCGAGCTCGCGACCGAGATCGCCGGCGAGCTGACCGAGCTCGACGGTGTGGACTCCGTCGACGTCGCCGGCCCCGGCTTCATCAACATCACGCTCGAGGCGGCCGCCGCTGGCGAGATCGCGCGCACCATCGTGGACGGCGGCGAGTCCTTCGGCACCGGCGACCTGTACGACGGCGTCCGGATCAACCTGGAGTTCGTCTCCGCCAACCCCACCGGCCCGATCCACATGGGCGGCGTCCGCTGGGCCGCAGTGGGCGACAGCCTGGCCCGCGTGTTCCAGGCGCAGGGCGGACTCGTCACCCGCGAGTACTACTTCAACGACCACGGCGCGCAGATCGACCGCTTCGCCCGCTCCCTCGTCGCCAGCGCACTCGGTGAGCCGACGCCCGAGGACGGCTACGGCGGCGCCTACATCGCCGAGATCGCGGCACGGGTCATCGCGACCCTCGAGCCGGGCACCGACGTCCGCGACCTGCCGCGCGACGAGGCGCAGGAGCTCTTCCGCCGCGAGGGCGTCGACTTCATGTTCGCGGACATCAAGTCGTCGCTGCACGACTTCGGCGTCGACTTCGACGTCTACTTCCACGAGAACGCCCTGCACGAGTCGAAGGCCGTCGAGCGTGCGATCGCCCGGCTGCGGTCGGCCGGCGTGATGTACGAGGCCGAGGGCGCCGAGTGGCTCCGCACGACCGACTTCGGCGACGACCGCGACCGCGTCGTCATCAAGTCGGACGGCGAACCCGCGTACATCGCCGGTGACCTGGCGTACTACCTCGACAAGCGCGAGCGCGGGTTCGAGCGCAACCTGATCATGCTGGGCGCCGACCACCACGGCTACGTCGGCCGGCTGATGGCGATGTGCGCCGCGTTCGGCGACGAGCCGGGCAAGAACCTCGAGATCCTGATCGGGCAGATGGTCAACCTGCTCAAGGACGGCGAACCGATGCGCATGTCGAAGCGCAACGGCACCATCGTCACGATGGAGGACCTGGTCGACGCCGTCGGTGTCGACGCCGGCCGCTACGCCCTGGTCCGCTTCGCCAGCGACACCGCGATCGACATCGACCTCGACCTGCTCACGAAGCGCACGAACGACAACCCCGTCTTCTACGTGCAGTACGCCCACGCCCGCACGCAGTCGGTGGCCCGGAACGCCGCGGCCGCCGGGGTCGACCGGTCGGTGTTCGACGCCTCGCTGCTGACCCACGAGTCGGAGAGCGCGCTCCTCGGAGCCCTCGCCGAGTACCCGCGGGTCGTCCGGCACGCCGCCGAGCTGCGCGAGCCGCACCGCATCGCGCGCTACATCGAGCAGCTGGCCGGCCTGTACCACCGCTGGTACGACTCCTGCCGCGTCACGCCCCTCGGCGACGAGCCCGTGACCGACCTGCACCGCACGCGCCTGTGGCTGAACGACGCCACCGGCCAGGTCGTCCGGAACGGCCTCGGCCTGCTCGGCGTGTCGGCTCCGTCCCGCATGTAGCGGTCGCCCCTTCCGAAAGACACCGGTGTTCGCGCACCGAACACCCGCATTCCGGGGTGTCGAGCGCGAACACCGTGTTTTGCGTCCTGGCCGCGCCCGGCCGCAGCCCGGCCGCGCCTGCCCGCGCCCGGCCGCAGCTGCGCCGCAGACCGGGCTGGCAGGCTAGGACGCATGCCTGCAGCCACCGAACGCCCCACCAAGCGCCGCCGCTGGCCCGTCGTCCTGCTCGTGCTCGTCGTGGTGCTCGCCGGCCTCGTCGTCGTCGCCGAGTTCGTGCTGCGCGGCGTCGTCGACCGGATCATCGCCCAGCAGGTCGAGCAGTCGCTGCCCGACGGCACGACCGGCCAGGTCGACGCGCACGCCGAGGGCATCGTCATCCCGCAGCTCATCAGCGGCACGCTCGATCGCGTCGAGATCTCCTCGGAGAAGCTCACGGTCGACGGCATCCCGCTCGCCGCCGACGTCACTGCGCAGGACGTCCCGGTGGACGGCAAGGGTGACGTCCGCGACGTCGACGGCACGGTCACCCTGGCGTCGTCGAGCGTCAAGGACCTGGCGAAGTACAGCCCGCTCTTCGACCGCCTCAGCCTGGCCGACGGTGGGGTCGAGCTGACCGGGTCGTCGTCGGTGCTCGGCTACGACATCACGTACGCCGCCAAGGGTGCCGTCGTCGCGCAGGACGACGGCCGCGGCATCTCGATCACCCCGGAGAGCGTCCGGATCACGAACTCCGACCTCGGTCTGAAGGTCGACTCGATCCCGGGCGTCACCGGCGTCCCGGTGCAGGTCTGCACCGCGCAGTTCCTGCCCGAGGCGCTGCGGGTGCGCTCACTCGACGTGTCGAAGTCGGACGCGACGGTCCGCATCACCGCGGACGCGCTGCCGCTCACCGAGGACGGCCTGCGGACCGTCGGCAGCTGCCGCTGAGCGGACGGGTGCGTAACGCGGCCCGGGAGGCGTGGCTCGCGTCGGTAGGATCGGGTCCCGTGAGCGAGAACCCCCTTGCACCGCCGCGGCTGCGGTTCCCGACGGACGCCTCCGAACTGGTGGACCGCATCTGGCCCGCGTCCGCGACGCGGACCGACGACGGCACCCTGGCGATCGGTGGCATCAGCGCGACCGACCTGGTCGCCCGGTTCGGCACGCCGCTGTACGTCGTCGACGAGCGTGACGTGCAGTCCCGTGCGGTGCGGGTGCGGAACGCCTTCACCGAGGCCTTCGAACGCATCGGCAGTCACGCGCACGTCTACTACGCCGGCAAGGCGTTCCTGACGACGCAGGTGGTCGCGTGGATGGCCGAGGCGGACCTGCGCGTCGACGTCTGCACCGCCGGTGAGCTCGCGGTCGCCCTGGCCGGTGGCATCGACCCCGGTCGGCTCGGCTTCCACGGCAACGACAAGTCCGACGCCGAGATCGCCCGTGCCCTCGAGGTCGGCGTCGGCACGATCGTGCTCGACAGCCACGAAGAGGTGCAGCGCGTCGCCCGCGCCGCCGCCGACGCCGGGGTCGTGCAGCGTGTGCGCATCCGGATCAACACCGGCGTGCACGCGTCCACCCACGAGTACCTGGCGACCGCTCGCGAGGACCAGAAGTTCGGCATCCCGCTGTCCGAGGCCGTCGACGCCGCGGCAGCCGTCCGTGCCGAGCCCTCGCTCGCCTTCGTCGGCCTGCACTCGCACATCGGTTCGCAGATCTTCGATGACGCCGGCTTCCGCGAGGCCGCACGTCGGCTGATGGACGTGCACGCGACGCTCGTCGCCACCGGCCCGGTGCCCGAGCTGAACCTCGGCGGCGGCTGGGGCATCGACTACACCGAGGCCGACTCGGCGTTCGCCCCCGAGGACGTCGCCGATGCACTGGCCGCGATCATCGGCGAGGCCTGCGCCGAACGCGGCATCCCGGTGCCGGACATCGCCGTCGAGCCGGGCCGGTACGTCATCGGCCCGCCCGGGGTGACGCTGTACCGCGTCGGCACGATCAAGCCCGTCACGCTCGAGACCGACGACGGCGGCAGCGCGACCCGCACGTACGTCTCGGTCGACGGCGGGATGAGCGACAACATCCGTCCGGCCCTGTACGGCGCCGACTACACGGCCCGGCTCGCCCGCACCTCCGACGCACCAGCGGTGCTGAGCCGCGTCGTCGGCAAGCACTGCGAGAGCGGCGACGTCGTGGTGAACGACGAGTACCTGCCCGGCGACGTGCAGCGCGGCGACCTGCTGGCCGTGGCGGCCACCGGTGCCTACTGCTGGGCGCTGTCGAGCAACTACAACCACGTGGGCCGCCCGCCGGTCGTCGCCGTCGCGGACGGCACAGCCCGTATCCTCGTGCGGGGCGAGACGATCGACGACCTGCTCGCCCGTGACACCGGGGTCGCCGCCGTGCCCGCCGAGGGCACCGGCCGCTGACCCCCGACCCGACCGGGTCCGCCCACCCCGCAGGGCGTGCCCCCATCGACAGGAACCGCTACCAGATGATCGAATACCGCAACGTCCGTGTCGCGCTGCTCGGGGCCGGCTCGGTCGGTTCCCAGGTCGCGCGACTGCTCCTCGAGCACGGCGACGAGCTGGCCTCGCGCGCCGGAGCCGGGCTGGAGCTCGTCGGGATCGCCGTGCGCGACGTGGACGCGGAGCGCGACGTCGACCTGCCGGCGGAGCTCTTCACCACGGACGCTGCGTCGCTCATCCTCGGCGCGGACATCGTCGTCGAGCTCATCGGCGGCATCGAGCCGGCGCGCACCCTCGTGCTCCAGGCGCTGCAGTCCGGCGCCGACGTCGTCACCGGCAACAAGGCGCTGCTCGCCACCCACGGCCCGGAGCTCTTCGCCGCGGCCGAGCAGGTCGGTGCACAGCTCTACTACGAGGCCGCCGTGGCCGGTGCGATCCCGATCATCCGTCCGCTGCACGACTCGCTCGCCGGTGACCGCATCGTCCGGATCATGGGCATCGTCAACGGCACGACCAACTTCATCCTCGACCTGATGGACCGCAAGGGTTCCACGTTCCAGGACGCCCTGGCCACCGCGACGGAGCTCGGGTACGCCGAGGCCGACCCGACCGCCGACATCGAGGGCTACGACGCCGCGCAGAAGGCCGCGATCCTGGCCTCGCTCGCGTTCCACACCTCGGTGCCGCTCGCCGCCGTGCACCGCGAGGGCATCACCCACGTCACGATCGAGCAGGTCCGCGCCGCCCGCAAGGCCGGCTACGTCGTGAAGATCCTGGCGACCGCGGAGCGGCTGACGGACGAGGACGGCCGCGAGGGCGTCAGCGCCCGCGTCTACCCGGCCCTCGTGCCCGAGTCGCACCCGCTCGCGAGCGTGCACGGAGCGAAGAACGCCGTGTTCGTCGAGGCTGAAGCCGCCGGTGACCTGATGTTCTACGGCGCGGGTGCCGGTGGCGTCGAGACGGCCTCGGCGGTCCTCGGCGACCTGGTCTCCGCGGCTCGTCGGCACGTCATCGGTGGCCCGGGCGTCGCCGAGTCGACGCAGTCCGAGCTGCCGGTGTTCCCGATCGGCACCGTCCGCACGAGCTACCAGATCACCCTGCACGTCACGGACGCACCCGGCGTGCTGTCGACCGTCGCGGGCGTGCTCGCCAAGCACGGCGTCAGCGTCGAGACGGTCGAGCAGACCACCACCGGCGCAGCCGAGGGGACCGCGACGCTCGTCATCGGCACCCACCTGGCGCGCGAGGCCGACCTCGCGGACACCGTCGTCGCCCTCCGCGGCGAGGACGTCGTCCTGGACGTCACCAGCGTCCTGCGCGTCGTCGGTCGCTGACGCGACCACGGGCCTCCAGGCCGACCAGCAGGCTCGCCGAGCCGAACCACCACCAGATCCACCCCACCGGACAGAGAGAGAAGCCTGATGGCCCACCAGTGGCAGGGAGTCCTGCGCGAGTACGCCGACCGACTCGACGTGACCGAGGCGACGCCCATCGTCACCCTCGGTGAGGGCGGCACGCCGCTCATCCCGGCTCGTCGGCTCTCCGAGCGCACCGGCGCCGAGGTCTACGTGAAGTTCGAGGGCATGAACCCGACGGGCTCGTTCAAGGACCGCGGCATGACGATGGCGATCTCGAAGGCCGTCGAGCACGGCGCGAAGGCCGTCATCTGCGCCTCGACCGGCAACACCAGCGCCTCGGCCGCCGCGTACGCGACGCACGCCGGCATCACCGCCGCGGTGCTCGTGCCCGAGGGCAAGATCGCCATGGGCAAGCTCAGCCAGGCCGTCGCCCACGACGCCCAGCTGCTGCAGGTGCAGGGCAACTTCGACGACTGCCTCGACATCGCCCGCGACCTGGCGGCGAACTACCCGGTGCACCTCGTCAACTCCGTCAACAACGACCGCATCGAGGGGCAGAAGACCGCCGCGTTCGAGGTCGTCGACGTCCTCGGTGACGCACCGGACTTCCACTTCCTGCCCGTCGGCAACGCGGGCAACTACACCGCGTACTCGCGCGGCTACCGCGAGGACGTCGCCGCCGGTCGGAGCACCAAGCTGCCCCGCATGTTCGGGTTCCAGGCCGCCGGTTCCGCCCCGATCGTGCACGGCGAGGTCGTCCGGCACCCGGACACCATCGCGTCGGCCATCCGCATCGGCAACCCGGCCTCGTGGCAGTTCGCGCTCGAGGCGCAGCAGGAGACCGACGGCTACTTCGGTGCGATCAGCGACGAGGCCATCCTCGCCGCGCACCGCATCCTGTCGGCCGAGGTCGGCGTCTTCGTCGAGCCCGCGTCGGCGATCGGTGTCGCCGGGCTGCTCGAGCGCGCCGACGCCGGTGTCGTGCCGAAGGGCGCGAAGGTCGTCATCACGGTCACGGGTCACGGCCTGAAGGACCCGCAGTGGGCCCTCCGCACGCCGGACGGCGGCGAGGTCACCCCGACGAGCGTGCCGGTCGACACGAAGTCGATCGCCGACGTGCTCGGTCTGGTCAGCGAGCAGTGATCTCCGACCGCTCGTCCGGACCGGGGGAGGGCGTCACCGCCCGCAGCGCTGTACCGGCCGGACGGGCGGTCCGGACACTGCCGGCCGGATCGACGGTCCGCGTCCGGGTGCCGGCCACGTCGGCGAACCTCGGCCCCGGCTTCGACTCGCTCGGCCTCGCGCTCTCGCTCTACGACGAGGTCGTGGTGCGCGTGCGCCCCGAACCCGGCGCGACCGTCACGGTCGAGGGCGTCGGCGCCGGTGAGGTCGCCACCGACGACTCGAACCTGGTCGTCCGTGCCGTCCGCCGAGGGTTCGAACACGCCGGTGTCGACCAGCCCGGCCTCGAGCTGCACGCGACGAACGCGATCCCGCACGGGCGCGGTCTCGGCTCGTCCGCCGCGGCGATCGTCGCGGGGCTGATGGCGGCCCGCGGCCTGCTCGAGGGCATCGTCGACCTCGACGCCTCGACGCTCCTGACCCTGGCCACCGAGATGGAGGGCCACCCGGACAACGTCGCGCCGGCGCTCTTCGGCGGCCTGACGATCGCGTGGATGACCGCCGAGGGCCCGGCGTACAAACGGCTCCTGGTGCACCGCGGTGTCGCCCCGGTGGTGTTCGTGCCGACCTCGACGCTCTCCACCAAGCTCGCGCGCTCCCTGCAGCCCGAGCAGGTCCCGCACGCCGACGCCGCGTTCAACGTCTCCCGCTCGGCGCTGCTCGTCGCGGCGCTCATCCAGAGCCCCGAGCTGTTGCTCGCCGCGACCGAGGACCGTCTGCACCAGGCGTACCGCGCCAGCGCCATGCCCGAGACCGACGCCCTGATCCGGCTGCTCCGGCAGCACGGCCTGGCCGCGGTGGTCTCCGGTGCGGGGCCGAGCCTGCTCGTCCTCGGCAGCGACCCGGCACAGCGGCTGACCGCCGCCGACCTGGTCCAGCGACACGCCGAATCCGACTGGCGGCCGCTCATGCTGGCCGTCGATCTCGGTGGTGCTACAGTGGCAGCGCACTCGGCGCTCGAAGCCGAACCCGCGTAACCGTACGGATCGCTCGTCCTCCAGGACAGCTCCTACGACGTCGCAGGGTCCGGTGCGCGAGTGTGCATCTCTTTCTGATCACCGAATCCCGATCCGTCGTCTGAACGGCGGTCGATGCTCACTGCATCCGGGACGGTGGAAACTCTCCGCGTTCTGCGGTTCGAAAGGAAACACCGACCTTGACCGACAACAACTCCGCCCAGGTGGAGATCCCCAGCGACCTGCGTGCCCTCCGTCTTCCGGAGCTCCAGCGCATCGCCTCCTCGCTCGGCATCACCGGGCTCTCCAAGCTCCGCAAGGGCGACCTGATCGCCTCCATCGAGGACAAGCGCCCCCTCGACGAGACGCCGGCCGCCCCGGCCGCCGTCGTCCCCGAGACCCCCGCCGAGCCGGCCGCCACCGAGCAGCCGACCCTGCCGGAACCCGCCGAGACGCCCGCGCAGCCCGCTGCCGAGGCCCCCGTCGCCGACTCCGAGGCACCCGCCGAGTCGGCAGCCCCGAGCCGTGCCCGTCGTTCGCGCCGTGCGTCGTCCGGTGGCACCGTGAACGCCGCACCGACCTCGGCCGCCGAGCACACCAACCACGGTCAGACCGGCACCGAGGACCTCCTCGCCGGGCTCGACCAGGTCCGCGCCGAGAAGGACGCGCAGGAAGCCGCGCAGTCCGGCTCGCAGCGCCGCGGCCGTGGCCAGCGGAACGCCGAGCAGCGCACCGAGCAGCGTGGCGCCGAGCAGGGCCAGCAGGCGTCGGCACCGGCCGAGGCCGAGCAGCCGAACCAGGCTGCCCAGCAGCAGGGCCAGCAGGGCCAGCAGGGCCAGCAGGCCCCGACGTCCGCCGTGCAGGCCGACCAGGACCAGAACGAGTCCGGCGACCAGAACGACCAGGGCGACCAGAACTCCGAGCAGGGCGAGGGCGGCTCGCGTCGCGGTCGTCGCAGCCGTGGTCGCGGTCGCGGCCGTGGCCAGAACGCCGAGAACGGCGAGCAGCAGAACGGCGCCGACCAGCAGAACGGTGGCCAGAACGGCGGCCAGCAGAAGCAGAACGGCGCCGACCAGAACGGCCAGCAGAACGGCGGCCAGCAGAACGGCGGCCAGCAGAACGGCGGCCAGCAGAACCAGCAGAAGCAGAACGGCGGCGAGCAGCAGAACGGCAAGCAGAACGACCAGCCGAAGCAGGCCGACGCCAAGCAGGACGACAAGTCCGACCAGAAGCAGCAGAACGCCGGTCAGCAGAAGCAGCAGACCAGCGGCCAGCAGAAGCAGCAACAGCAACAGCACGCCGACGAGGCCGAGAGCGGCCGCAGCCGTCGCCAGCGCGACCGCAAGCGCGGCCGTGGCGGCCAGAACGACGACTTCGAGCCCGAGGTCACCGAGGACGACGTCCTGATCCCGATCGCGGGCATCCTCGACGTCCTCGACAACTACGCGTTCGTCCGCACCACCGGCTACCTGCCGGGCCCGAGCGACGTCTACGTCTCCCTCGGCCAGGTGAAGAAGTACCACCTGCGCAAGGGCGACGCCGTCGTCGGTTCGATCAAGCAGCCGCGTGACGGCGAGCAGCAGAGCCGTCAGAAGTACAACGCGCTCGTCGCCGTCGAGTCGATCAACGGCCAGTCCGCCGACGAGGCCGCGGCCCGTGTCGACTTCAACGACCTCACCCCGCTGTACCCGAACGAGCGCCTGCGCCTCGAGACGGAGCCGGGCAAGCTGTCGACCCGCATCATCGACCTCGTGTCGCCGATCGGCAAGGGCCAGCGCGGTCTCATCGTGTCCCCGCCGAAGGCCGGCAAGACCGTCGTGCTGCAGGCCATCGCGAACGCCGTCGCCAAGAACAACCCCGAGGCGCACCTGATGGTCGTCCTCGTCGACGAGCGGCCCGAAGAGGTCACCGACATGCAGCGCACGGTGAAGGGCGAGGTCATCGCCTCGACCTTCGACCGTCCCGCCGAGGACCACACCACCGTCGCCGAGCTCGCCATCGAGCGTGCGAAGCGCCTGGTGGAGCTGGGCCACGACGTCGTGCTGCTGCTCGACTCGATCACCCGCCTGGGCCGTGCGTACAACCTGTCGACCCCGCCGTCGGGCCGCGTGCTCTCCGGTGGCGTCGACTCGGCGGCGCTCTACCCGCCGAAGCGGTTCTTCGGCGCCGCGCGCAACATCGAGGACGGCGGCTCGCTGACCATCCTCGCGACCGCGCTCGTCGAGACCGGCTCCAAGATGGACGAGGTCATCTTCGAGGAGTTCAAGGGCACCGGAAACATGGAGCTCCGCCTGAACCGCCACCTCGCCGACAAGCGGATCTTCCCCGCGGTCGACGTGAACGCCTCGGGTACCCGTCGCGAGGAGCAGCTGCTCTCCGCGGACGAGGTCAAGATCACCTGGCGTCTGCGCCGGGCCCTCGCCGGGCTCGACCCGCAGCAGGCCCTCGAGATCGTGCTGCGGAACCTCAAGGAGACGCAGTCGAACGTCGAGTTCCTGGTGCAGGTGCAGAAGTCGGTCCCCTCGACCGGCGCCCACCACAACGGCCACCAGGAGTAACGCGTGTTCGAGTCGGTAGCGGGGCTGCTGGCGGAACACGAGGACCTGACGCAGCAGCTGTCGGACCCCGCGCTCCACGCCGATGCGGCCCGGGCGAAGAAGGTGAACCGGCGGTACGCCGAGCTCAACCAGATCAAGTCCGCGTACGAGGCCTGGCAGGCGGCGGGGGACGACCTCGCCGCCGCCCAGGAACTCGCGCGTGAGGACGCGGCGTTCGCGGACGAGGTCCCCGGGCTCGAGGAGCAGCTGTCGGAGCGCCAGGAGCGTCTCCGGCGGCTGCTCATCCCGCGCGACCCGGACGACGGCCGCGACGTCATCATGGAGATCAAGGGCGGCGAGGGCGGCGAGGAATCGGCGCTGTTCGCGGCCGACCTCCTGCGCATGTACTCGCACTACGCCGAGACCAAGGGCTGGAAGGTCGAGCTCCTCGAGCGCACCGAGTCCGACCTGGGTGGCTACAAGGACGTCCAGGTCGCGATCAAGTCGAACACGACCGACCCGTCCCAGGGCGTCTGGGCACACCTGAAGTACGAGGGCGGTGTGCACCGCGTCCAGCGTGTGCCGCAGACCGAGTCGCAGGGGCGCATCCACACCTCGACCACCGGCGTGCTGGTGTTCCCCGAGGTGGACGAGCCCGAAGAGGTCCAGATCAACCAGAACGACCTGAAGATCGACGTCTACCGGTCCTCCGGCCCTGGCGGCCAGTCGGTCAACACGACGGACTCCGCGGTCCGCATCACCCACCTGCCCACGGGCATCACGGTGGCGATGCAGAACGAGAAGTCGCAGCTGCAGAACCGTGAGGCCGGCATGCGCGTGCTCCGTGCACGCATCCTCGCGCGCCAGCAGGAGGAGCTCGACGCGATCGCCTCGGACGCGCGCAAGTCGCAGATCCGCGGGATGGACCGTTCGGAGCGCATCCGCACGTACAACTTCCCGGAGAACCGGATCGCGGACCACCGCACCGGCTACAAGGCGTACGACCTCGACCGCGTGATGAACGGTGCCCTCGAGCCCGTCATCCAGTCCGCCATCCAGGCGGACGAAGAGGCGCGGCTGGCCGCCATCGGCGACCAGGACGCGTAACCGCACACCCAGCCTGGAGGCCCGTATCACCGCCGACACGCCCCTCACGTACGCCGCGGATCGCCTGCTCGAGCAGGCGACCGCGGCGCTCGTCGCCGTCGGCGTCCCCACGCCCCGGGTCGACGCCGAGCTGCTGCTCGCGTGGGCGACCGACACCTCGCGCGGTGCTGTCCAGGCCCGGGCGCTGATCGGCGGCGGCATCGCCCCGGAGCACGTCGAGCGCTTCCGGCACGCGGTCGCCCGCCGAGCCACCCGTGAGCCGCTGCAGCACATCACCGGGCAGGCGTACTTCCGCGCGCTCACCCTGGCCGTCGGACCGGGCGTGTTCGTGCCCCGTCCGGAGACCGAGGGCGTCGTCCAGTTCGGCATCGACGCCCTCCGCGCGACCGCCGTGCCCGAGCCGATCGCCGTCGACCTGGGCTCCGGAAGCGGTGCGATCGCGATCGCGATGGACACCGAGGTGCCGAACGCCGTGGTCTACGCGGTCGAGCGGTCGCCCGAGGCGCTGCCCTGGACCCGGCGCAACGTCGATGCCCACGGCGGGACCGTGCGGCTCGTCGAGGGCGACCTCGCCGACGCGCTGCCGGAACTCGACGGCACCGTCTCCGTCGTCGTGTCGAACCCGCCGTACGTGCCGGACGACGCGATCCCGGTCGACCCCGAGGTCCGCGACCACGACCCGGCGATGGCGCTCTACGGTGGGCCGGACGGCCTCGACGCCGTGCGCGCCCTCGCCGAGACGGCCTGGCGGTTGCTGGTGCCCGGGGGAGCACTGGTCATCGAGCACGCCGAGCCGCAGGGCGCCGGCGTCCGGCAGGTCCTGGCGGGCCGGGGGTTCCGCACCCCGGAGACGCACGTCGACCTGACGGGTCGCGACCGCACGACCACCGCGACGCGCTAGGCGGGGGTGAGCCGCGCCTCCAGGCCGTCCTCGCCCGCCGTCGGCTGCGGTGAGACGCCGTCGTGTCGGTGAGACGCCGCGATGTGCGCGAGACGCCGCGGTGTCTGGCGGCGTCCTGACAAGACGACGGCGTGTCGGCGGGTGTGAGCGCTCGTCAGGCGACGGGGGAGGTCTCGCGCTGCGCCGCGACGAAGGCGCGGACGTGCTCGCGAAGGTCGGTGTCGTGCTCGACCAGCACCGCGTGGATGCCGACGCTCCGCGCACCCGCGATGTTCTCGGGCATGTCGTCGGCGAAGAAGGTGCGCTCGGCGGGGACCCCGTGGTGGGCGATCGCACGCTGGAAGACCTCGGGCTCGGGTTTGCGGGCGCCGAAGTTGCTCGTCGTGTCGAGGTGCTCGCCGAAGACCTCGGGCAGGGACGGTGCCCACTCGTGGATCCACCGGCCGGCGAGCGGACCGTTGTTGGTGAGCAGCCCGACACGCCCGTGCTCGCTCGCGATCCGGACCGCCTCGATGCGTTCCGGCAGCTCGGTCATCGCGGCGCCGCGGATCCGGGCCCAGTCGGCCTCGGGGACGTCGCACTCCATCGCGCGCTCGAACGCAGCGAGGTACTCGTCGCCGTCCGCGAACCCACCGGCCTCGGCGCGCATCTCGTGACCGCAGTCCCACCAGCGGCGTCGGAGCTCCTGGAACGCGTGTCCGGTGAACTCGGAGAGTGCGGCCATGCGCACCTTCCAGTCGTACCGGACCAGGACGTCGTCCATGTCGAAGAGGAACAGGAGCGGGGGTGCAGGCGTCTCGTTCACGATGTCCACCATTGTGTCGCACTATCATCGTCGAGTCATGGCATCCCGATACGACTGCACCGACTCCGACGGGCTCCTGACCGGGATGCGGCTCGCACGCGCCGCCCTCGGACGCGGAGAGCTCGTCGTGGTCCCCACCGACACCGTCTACGGCCTCGCCGCGGACGCCTTCAGCGCGACCGCCGTGCAGCGGCTGCTCGACGCGAAGGGCCGCACACGGCAGTCCCCGCCGCCCGTGCTCATCCCCGGTCCGCCCACGCTCGACGCCCTCGCCAGCGACGTCCCGCAGCCGGTGCGCGACCTGGTGGCCGAGTTCTGGCCCGGCGGGCTGACCGTCATCCTGCACGCCCAGCCGTCGCTCGACTGGGACCTCGGCGAGACGCGTGGCACGGTGGCCCTGCGGATGCCGGACTCACGGATCGCCCTCGAGCTGTTGCAGGAGGTCGGGCCCCTGGCGGTCTCGTCCGCGAACTCCACGGGCGACCCGGCCGCGATGGACGTCGACGCCGCCGAACGCATGCTCGGGGACAGCGTCGCGATCTACCTGGACGGCGGGCCGATCGAGGTGCACGACGGCTTCGAGGCCAGCACGGGGTCGACCATCGTCGACGCCACCGGGCTGTCGGACGGCGGGAAGCTCCGCATCGTCCGGCACGGGGTGATCCCCGACGAGGAGATCATCCGGGTCGTCGGAGCCGACCTCGTCACATGAAGTACTACCTGCTCGCGGGGGCCATCGCCGCGGTCGTGAGCTTCGTGATGAGCCTGATCGTCTGGAAGCTCGGGCTGAAGTACAAGTGGTACCCGCAGGTCCGTGAGCGGGACGTGCACCGCACCCCGACGCCGCGGCTCGGCGGCATCGCGATGTACATCGGCGTCATCGTCTCGCTGCTGGCGGCCTGGTTCCTGTTCCCGTCGATCGCGGGGACCGATTACTTCCGGTTGGTGTTCTCCGAGCCGGGCCGTGTGCTCGCGGTGCTCGGGGGAGCGACGATCATCGTGGTCCTCGGCGTCGCGGACGACATCTGGGACCTCGACTGGATGACGAAGCTCGCCGGGCAGATCATCGCGGCGGGCATCCTCGCCTGGCAGGGCGTCGCGATCGTGTCGCTGCCGATCGGCAACACGCTGGGCGTCGGGTCGTCGTACATGAGCCTGATCTTCACCGTGCTGGCGGTGGTGCTCGTGATGAACGCGGTGAACTTCATCGACGGGCTCGACGGGCTGGTGGCCGGTGTCGCGATCATCGCCGGCGGCGTGTTCTTCCTCTACACGTTCTTCATCAACCGCGTGGTCGTGCAGACCGAGTTCTTCTTCAACCTGCCGTCGCTGCTCACCGCGGTCCTCGTCGGGGCCTGCTTCGGCTTCCTCATCCTGAACTGGCACCCCGCGAAGCTCTTCATGGGGGATGCCGGCGCGCTGCTCGTCGGGTTCCTGATGGCCACGAGTGCGGTCTCGGTCACGGGCAACATCGACCCGGCGGCGGTCCAGACACGCCAGGCGCTGCTGCCGGCGTTCATCCCGATCCTGCTGCCGTTCGCGATCCTGATCGTCCCGATCCTGGACTTCGGGCTCGCGGTCACCCGACGGCTCAGCGCGGGGAAGTCGCCGTTCTCGGCCGACCGGAAGCACCTGCACCACCGCCTGCTCGACATGGGGCACTCGCACTTCCACGCGGTGCTGATCTTCTACGCCTGGACCGCGACCGTCGCCTTCGGGTGCCTGCTGTTCCTCTTCGTGGACTGGTACTGGGTCGTCGTCTTCGTGTCCGTCGGCTTCACCGTCTGCGCCGTCGCGACGTTCGCGCCGCTCGGACGGAAGCGCGCCGAGATCGCCGCGCAGACCGCCAACCGCTCCGCCGCCGTGGTGGACGCCAGCCTCGACCCGCTCGACCGGGCCGCCAACGACCGCACGATCCCTGGAGACATCACGTGACCGCACCGAACGCGCTCGACCACGTCCGGCCGGTGTTCCGCCGCATCATCACCTGGGGAGCGGTCCTCGCCGTCGCCCTGGCGGTCGTCGGCGGACTCATCGGGTTCCTCGTCGCGGACGGCCCCGGGCTGGTCGGGGGACTGCTCGGCGCGGTGCTGAGCGTCGTGTTCCTCGGCCTCACCGCGGTCAGTGTCCTCGTCGCGCTGCGGGTGTCGAAGGGCCAGATGATCTCGGGTGCGTTCTTCGGGATCGTGATGGGCACCTGGCTGCTGAAGTTCATCGTCTTCATCGTGCTGCTGGTCCTGCTCAGGGACCGCGACTGGGTCGACTTCCCGGTGCTGGCGATCGTGATCATCGCGGGGGTCGTCGGCTCCCTGGTGATCGACGTCGTCGCGGTCGCGAAGGCCCGCACCCCGATCGACGTCCGGCTGCCGGGCGACGGTCTCGACGACTCCGCGGACGCTGGGAACCCGACCCCCCGCGTCTGAGAAGCCGGGAAGCCTCTCGCACCTGATAGGCTTCTCGAAGTCCGCTACCGGAGCCTTTCGCTCGGGGCGGGCGAGCCTCCACAACGTCCACCATCGCGTGCCATGATGTGCGCGCGCCGACACAGGAGACAGCGCTGCTATCCCACGCTCTTCCCCTGTCCCTCTCCGCTGCGGTTGACACCGTCGCGGCGGGGAGCAGCAAGGCCGCCGAGTTCCATGGTCCGTCGATCAACGAGTTCTTCCCCGATGCTCTTCTGTGGGCAGGGACGCCGTTCGAGATCGATCGGCTCGTCCTCATCCGATTCTTCGCCGTCGCCGTGCTCCTGGTGTTCGCGTTCGTGGGTACCCGTGCACTGAAGCTCGTGCCGAACCGCGGTCAGGCGTTCATCGAGTACGCGTTCGACGTCGTCCGCCGCAACACGTTCGACAACCTCGGCGAGAAGGACGGCAAGCGCTTCCTGCCGCTCCTGGCGACGATCTTCTTCGGCGTGCTGTTCATGAACCTGACCGGTCTGGTGCCGTTCATGAACCTCGGCGGGACCAGTCGCATCGCGATGCCGATGATCCTGGCGATCGTCGCGTACGTCGCGTTCATCTACGCCGGTCTCCGCAAGCACCCGGGCACGTTCCTCCGGAACTCGCTCTTCCCGCCCGGTGTGCCGTGGTTCCTCTACATCATCGTGACGCCGATCGAGCTGGTCTCGACCTTCGTGCTCCGTCCCGTCACCCTGACGCTGCGACTCCTGATGAACATGGTCGTGGGGCACCTGCTCCTCGTGCTGTTCTTCTCGGCCACGCAGTTCTTCTTCTTCGACGCTTCGCTCGGCTTCAAGGCCTTCGGCGTCGGGACCATCGCGTTCGGCATCGCGTTCAGCTTCTTCGAGGTCCTCGTCGCGCTGCTGCAGGCCTACGTCTTCATGCTCCTCACCGCCGTCTACATCCAGCTGGCGCTGGCTGACGAGCACTGATTCCTCACTGACCCCCTACGGGACCGACGACCGTCGGACCCGCACCTCGAAAGGAAAACACGTGGACGCAACGACCGTTCTCGCGGAGATCAACGGCAACATCGCGACGGTTGGCTACGGCCTCGCAGCGATCGGCCCGGCCATCGGCGTCGGCATCGTCGTCGGTAAGACGATCGAGTCCGTCGCTCGCCAGCCCGAGCTCCAGGGCCGCCTGACGACCCTCATGTACATCGGTATCGCCTTCACCGAGGCCCTGGCCTTCATCGGTATCGCCACGTACTTCATCTTCACCGGCACCAACTAAGGCTCCTCGATGCACAACGCACTCATCATCGCGGCGGAGGAGACGCACAACCCGCTGATCCCGCCGTTGTACGACGTCGTCTGGTCGGCGCTTGCCTTCGTCATCATCTTCCTGGTGATGTGGCGTGTCGTCACGCCGCGCATCACGAAGATGCTCGATGAGCGCACCGAGGCCATCGAGGGCGGCATCAAGAAGGCCGAGGCCGCTCAGGAGCAGGCCGCTGCTGCGCTCGAGGAGTACAACAAGCAGCTCGCTGATGCACGTGCCGAGGCATCGCGCATCCGTGATCAGGCCCGCGCCGACGCCACGGCGATCGGCAACGAGGTCCGCGAGCAGGCGACCGCCGATGCAGCACGCATCACGGCCAACGCACAGGCGCAGATCGAGGCCGAGCGCCAGAGCGCCGTCCAGGCACTCCGGTCCGAAGTGGGCACCCTCGCGCTGGACCTCGCGTCCGGCGTGATCGGTGAGTCCCTCAAGGACGACGCCAAGTCCACCGCAGTGGTCGACCGCTTCCTCGCCGACCTCGAGGCCTCGCAGGCCACGAAGACGGGGGAGCACTGAGCATGCGCAGCGCTACCAGAGAAGCACTCGCGTCCACCAGGGCGGTGCTCTCGGACCTCGGTCCGAGCGCCGGCCTGGTCGCGGGTGCCGAGATCCTCGCCTCCGGGCGTGCGATCGCCGGTGCGCCGCAGCTGCTCGGGCTGCTGTCCGACCCCACGGCCGACGCGGCCGGCAAGAAGGTCCTCATCGACCGTGTCTTCGCCGGACAGTCGGACGCGACGCGTGCGGTCCTGACCGCGGTGGCCGGCTCGCGCTGGTCCTCGCAGCAGGACCTGCTCGCCGGCATCGAGGACGCGGGCATCCGCGCCGTCGCCGCCACCGCGGGTCCGGACTCGTCGATCGAGTCGGAGTTGTTCGCCTTCGAGACCGCCGTCCGTTCGGACGCCGGACTCGAGCTGGCGCTCGGCACCAAGCTCGGCAGCCCCGAGCAGAAGGGCGCGCTCGTCGAGCGGCTCCTCGGTGCCAAGGCGTCGGAGCAGACGGTCATCATCGTGTCGTCCCTGGTGCAGCAGCCCCGTGGTCGTCGCATCGGTGAGATCGTCCGCGACGCATCGCGCATCGTGGCCGAGCAGGCCGGCAAGCTCGTCGCGACGGTCGTCACGGCGACGCACCTGACCCCCGCCCAGTCGGCCCGCGTCACGCGCGGTCTGTCCGAGCGGTACGGCAAGGACATCAGCATCAACCAGGTCGTCGACCCCACGGTCGTCGGCGGGGTCCGGGTGCAGATCGGCGGCGACGTCATCGACGGCACCGTGTCCACGCGACTCTCGGAGCTCCGGCTCCAGCTCGCCGGCTAGGCGTACGGTCGAAGCCGCTCCTCCCCAAGTCCACAACGGGAACTGCCGAGTTCGGCAGCGTCACCCTCTCGGAGCCGAAGGGCCCCGGAAAACCACAAGGAAAATCCCATGGCAGACATCACCATCAGCCCCGATGAGATCCGTGATGCCCTGAAGGACTTCGTCTCGAACTACGAGCCGACGAAGGCCTCCACGGCCGAGGTCGGGCACGTCACCGACGCCGGTGACGGCATCGCCCACGTCGAGGGTCTCCCCGGCGTCATGGCGAACGAGCTCATCCGCTTCGCGGACGGCACGCTCGGCCTGGCGCAGAACCTCGATGAGGACTCGATCGGCGCCATCGTGCTCGGCGAGTTCGGCGGCATCGAAGAGGGCATGGAGGTCACCCGCACGGGTGAGGTCCTCTCCGCCCCCGTCGGCGACGCCTTCCTCGGTCGCGTCGTCGACCCGCTCGGCGCCCCGATCGACGGTCTCGGCGAGATCGCAGCCGAAGGCCGTCGTGCCCTCGAGCTGCAGGCCCCCGGCGTCATGGCCCGCAAGTCGGTCCACCAGCCGCTGCAGACCGGCATCAAGGCCATCGACGCGATGATCCCCGTCGGCCGTGGTCAGCGTCAGCTGATCATCGGCGACCGCCAGACCGGCAAGACGGCCATCGCGATCGACACGATCATCAACCAGAAGGCCAACTGGGAGTCCGGCGACGAGGACAAGCAGGTCCGCTGCATCTACGTCGCCATCGGCCAGAAGGGCTCCACGATCGCCTCCGTCAAGGGTGCGCTCGAGGACGCCGGTGCGATGGAGTACACCACCATCGTCGCCGCCCCGGCCTCCGACCCGGCCGGCTTCAAGTACCTCGCCCCGTACACCGGTTCGGCCATCGGCCAGCACTGGATGTACCAGGGCAAGCACGTCCTCATCATCTTCGATGACCTGTCGAAGCAGGCCGAGGCCTACCGTGCGGTGTCGCTCCTGCTGCGTCGCCCGCCGGGCCGCGAGGCCTACCCGGGTGACGTCTTCTACCTGCACTCCCGTCTGCTGGAGCGTTGCGCGAAGCTGTCCGACGAGCTCGGCGCGGGCTCGATGACGGGTCTCCCGATCATCGAGACCAAGGCGAACGACGTCTCGGCGTACATCCCGACCAACGTCATCTCCATCACCGACGGCCAGATCTTCTTGCAGTCGGACCTCTTCAACGCGAACCAGCGTCCGGCCGTCGACGTGGGCATCTCGGTGTCCCGCGTCGGTGGTGACGCCCAGGTGAAGTCGATCAAGAAGGTCTCCGGCACGCTGAAGCTCGAGCTGGCGCAGTACCGCTCGCTCGAGGCGTTCGCGATGTTCGCGTCCGACCTCGACCAGGCGTCGCGTCGTCAGCTGGAGCGCGGTGCACGTCTGACCGAGCTCCTCAAGCAGCCGCAGTACTCGCCGTACCCGGTCGAGGAGCAGGTCGTCTCGATCTGGGCCGGCACGAACGGCAAGCTCGACACCGTCCCGGTGCCGGACGTGCTCCGCTTCGAGTCCGAGCTGCTCGACCACCTGCGTCGCAACTCCGACGTGCTCACGACCCTGCGCGAGACGAACCAGCTCAGCGACGACACCGTCGCCGAGATGGACAAGCAGATCGACGAGTTCACGAAGAGCTTCCAGACGAGCGACGGCAAGACCCTCGGCTCCGAGCAGTTCGACGCGGCCGAGGCCGAGGACGTCGACCAGGAGCAGATCGTCAAGGGTCGTCGCTAGATGGCAGCGCAGGTCCGGGTCTACCGCCAGCGGATCAAGTCGGCGAAGACCACGAAGAAGGTCACCCGCGCGATGGAGCTGATCTCGGCGTCGCGGATCCAGAAGGCGCAGGCCCGTATGGCTGCGTCCGGTCCATACTCGCGGGCCGTCACGCGTGCGGTGTCGGCCGTGGCGACGTTCTCGAACGTCGACCACGTGCTGACCACCGAGCCGGAGTCGTCGACCCGTGCAGCCGTCGTGCTCTTCACCTCGGACCGCGGCCTGAACGGTGCGTTCAGCACGAACGTCCTCAAGCAGGGCGAGGAGCTCGCCTCCCTGCTCCGCAGCGAGGGCAAGGACGTCGTCTACTACCTGGTCGGTCGCAAGTCCGTCGGGTACTTCGCGTTCCGTGAGCGTCCGTCCGAGCAGCAGTGGGTCGGCAACACCGACCAGCCGGAGTTCTCGACGGCCAAGGAGATCGGCGACGCCGTCGTGGCGAAGTTCCTCCAGGACACCGCTGCGGGCGGCGTGGACGAGATCCACATCGTGTTCAACCGGTTCATCAGCCTGGCGACCCAGGAGCCCCAGGTCGTTCGCCTGCTGCCCCTCGAGGTCGTCGAGGGCATCGATGAGCCCGAGGGCAACGAGCCCCTGCCGCTCTACGAGTTCGAGCCGGACGCCGACGCGGTGCTCGACTCGCTGCTCCCGGTCTACATCGAGAGCCGCATCTTCAACGCCATGCTGCAGTCGGCTGCTTCCGAGCACGCCGCACGGCAGAAGGCGATGAAGGCGGCCAGCGACAACGCCGACTCGCTGATCCGTGACTTCACCCGACTCGCGAACAACGCGCGTCAGGCGGAGATCACCCAGCAGATCTCCGAGATCGTCGGCGGCGCCGACGCCCTCTCGTCGAAGAAGAAGTAGTCCGCGTCGTTCGCGGACAGATACCCACCCTCAGGAAGGCACCAGCCATGACCGACACCGCAACCACCGCGGTCGAGACGTCGTCGGCGCCCGGTGTCGGCCGGATCGCCCGCGTCACGGGCCCCGTCGTCGACATCGAGTTCCCCCACGACGCAATCCCGGAGATGTACAACCTCCTGTTCACGACCATCACCATCGGTGACTCGTCGCAGGAGATCGGCCTCGAGGTCGCGCAGCACCTCGGCGACGACCTCGTTCGTGCCATCTCCCTGAAGCCGACCGACGGCCTGGTCCGTGGCCAGGAGGTCCGTGACTCGGGCGCTCCGATCTCGGTCCCCGTCGGCGACGTCACCAAGGGCAAGGTCTTCGACGTCCTCGGCAACGTGCTCAACACGGACGAGAAGCTCGAGATCACCGAGCGCTGGCCGATCCACCGCAAGGCCCCGGCCTTCGACCAGCTCGAGTCGAAGACCTCGATGTTCGAGACCGGCATCAAGTCCATCGACCTCCTCACCCCGTACGTGCAGGGTGGCAAGATCGGCCTCTTCGGTGGTGCGGGCGTCGGCAAGACCGTCCTCATCCAGGAGATGATCCAGCGCGTCGCGCAGGACCACGGCGGTGTGTCGGTGTTCGCCGGTGTCGGTGAGCGCACCCGTGAGGGCAACGACCTCATCGGTGAGATGGAAGAGGCGGGTGTCTTCGACAAGACGGCCCTCGTGTTCGGCCAGATGGACGAGCCGCCGGGAACGCGTCTCCGCGTGGCCCTGTCGGCGCTGACGATGGCGGAGTACTTCCGCGATGTCCAGAAGCAGGACGTGCTCCTCTTCATCGACAACATCTTCCGCTTCACGCAGGCCGGCTCCGAGGTCTCGACGCTGCTCGGTCGCATGCCGTCCGCCGTGGGCTACCAGCCCAACCTCGCCGACGAGATGGGTGTGCTCCAGGAGCGCATCACCTCGACGCGTGGTCACTCGATCACCTCGCTGCAGGCGATCTACGTGCCGGCTGACGACTACACCGACCCGGCTCCGGCCACCACGTTCGCGCACCTCGACGCGACGACCGAGCTCTCCCGTGAGATCGCGTCGCAGGGTCTGTACCCCGCGATCGACCCGCTGGCGTCGACGTCGCGCATCATGGACCCGCGTTACCTGGGTGCCGACCACTACGAGACGGCCACGCGCGTCAAGCAGATCCTCCAGAAGAACAAGGAACTGCAGGAGATCATCGCCATCCTCGGTGTCGACGAGCTCTCCGAAGAGGACAAGATCACCGTCGAGCGCGCTCGTCGTATCCAGCAGTTCCTCTCGCAGAACACCTACATGGCGAAGAAGTTCACGGGTGTCGAGGGCTCCACGGTGCCCCTCAAGGACACCATCGAGTCCTTCCGTGCCATCGCCGACGGCGAGTTCGACCACGTTGCGACCCAGGCGTTCTTCAACGTCGGTGGCATCAATGACGTGGAAGAGAAGTGGGCGCAGATCCAGAAGGAGAACCGCTGACATGGCGGGTCTCAACGTGAGCGTCGTCTCGGCTGACCGTGAGGTCTGGTCGGGCGACACCACCATGGTCGTCGCACGGACGACAGAGGGCCAGATCGGCATCCTCGCCGGACACGAGCCGATGCTCGCGATCCTGGCGCAGGGTCAGGTCCGCATCACGCGGGCCGATGGGTCGACCGTCGCGGTCGACGCCGAGGACGGCTTCCTGTCGGTCGAGCACGACACGGTGACGATCGTCGCGCGGCAGGCCGCGCTGGCGTCCTGACCGGACTGACCGTCCTGCTCCCGCCTTCGGAGACGAAGCGGGAGGGCGGGGACACGAGTCGCACGCTCGATCTGCGTGCGCTCTCGTTCCCGGAACTGGCCGATGAGCGGGCCGCGGTGATCACCGCGGCCCGCTTCGTCAGTTCCGAGGAGTCCTCGGCCAGGACGGCACTCAAGCTCGGTCCGAAGTCGATCGCCGAGCGTCTCCGGAACCTCGAGCTCGAGACCTCGGGCACCATGCCTGCGATCGAGCGGTACACGGGGGTCCTGTTCGACCCGTTGGGTGCCCAGGACGCGGACGCTGCGACCCGGGAGTGGTGGGCGGAGCACGTGATCGTGCAGTCCGCGATGTTCGGGCCGATCGGTGCGGGGGACCCGATCCCGGCGTACCGGCTGTCGCACGACTCGCGGCTCGGTTCGATCCGGTTGGCCGCGCACTGGCCGGCGGTGTCGACCCGTTCCCTGCTGACCCGTGCGGACGGCCTGGTGCTCGACCTGCGGTCCGAGGGGTACCGGCAGCTCGGCCCCGTGCCCGGAGCGGTGGCACCACGGGTGGTGAGCGTCGAGGGCTCCGGCCGTCGTCGAGCTCTGAACCACTGGAACAAGACGGCGAAGGGTCGCCTGGTGGCGCTGCTCGCCCGCACCGGTGCGAGCATCGGCAGCATGGGCGACCTGGTCGAGTGGGCTGCTGCGCACGGTGTCGTCGTCGAACCGAACGAGGGCGGCTGGGATCTGGTCGCCGAGAGCCTGGAGCCCGTCACGGCCTGAGCCGGACCCGCCCGGTCCGTCCTCCACACGCGTCGTCAGCGGCGCTCCGGTCCACAGATGGCCGGGGCGCCCCTGCCTGGAGGCCCGCAGCACGTTTCGATGACGTGCATGATCCCTCTCACGGCACAGTCCGACCCCGGTTCCGCAGTCCGTTACCCTCGCGAGATCGCCGCTGCGGTCACCCTCCCCGCCGCGGCGGCCGCGCTGGTCGCGCCCGGTCGTGCCGACCTGTCGACGGCCGCTGCGACGGCCGTGGTGACAGCGTGCGGCGCGCTCGCGCCCCGGATGGCCCTGGTCCCCTTCATCGCGGCACAGGGCGCACCGGATCCCCGGTCGATCCGCGTGTTCGACCCCTTCGCCGATCCGACGCCGCCGGCGCTCCACGGGTTCGGCCCAGCGCCCGACCGTGCCAGGGTCCGGCTCGCAGGGGATCGGTGTGCTGATGCCTGGCGGCTGTGGCGGGCACAGGACGGCCCGTTCGACGGCTCGTCGGGCGCTGCGGGTGCCCTGTCGCTCGGGGCGTGGTGCGCCTGGGCGCTCGGATCGTGGGCACGGGCGGAGACCCGGGCACGCTACGCCCTCGAGACCCGCGCGGACGACCCGCTCGCGGGGCTGGTCCTGCGCTCGGTCATCGCCGGCAGTGGGCCGTCGTGGGAGCGGCGATGACCTGGGGTCGACAGGATCGTCTACGGTGGGGGAGACCACACTGGGAGGGCTCCGGTTGCGCGACGACGACATCGAGGACACCGTCATCCGGCGACCCCGACGATCGCCGGGCGGTGACCGGACGGCCGACGCCATCGGCGACACGGTCATCCGTGGCGCAGCACCGGGCGGTTCCGGCACCGGAGCGGACCCGGCGTCCGAGTCCGACGACGGGGTCCTCGGCGACACCGTCATCCGGCCCGGACACGACGGCGCCGTCCGGGTGCCGGCGCCGGCTGACGACGCCGATCCGGAGGACACCGTCGTCCGGCTGCCAGCGCGACCGGGCGCCGGGCCGGGCCCGTCCGTGGGTGCTGCCCCGGGCCTCCCGACCGTGCCGTCGGTCCCCGCAGCGCCGACGGCACGCGTGCCGTCCATCCGCATCGGCGACCGCACCTTCCGGCTCGACCACCCGGTGGTCATCGGCCGACGGCCGTCGCTGCCGCGGGTCACCCGCGGTCCGCAGCCCGAACTCGTGACCGTGCGGTCGGTGTACGGACAGGTGTCCTCATCGCACGTGCGGATGCACGCCGAGGGCGAGGCCGTCGTCGTGCAGGACCTCCGGTCCACCAACGGGACGGTCGTCCGCCCGGCCGGTGCACCCGCCTACCGCATGGCGTCGGGTGCGTCGATCGTCGCGCTGACGGGTACGGTAGTCGAGATCGGTGACGGCAACGCCATCGAGGTCCTCTCGCCGTACCTCCGGGTCGCACCGACGGCAGATGGGGCGCCTCCGGTTCTCCCGTTGCCCTCCGATCAGACAGCACACGGCACGCCCCGACCCACCAGAGAGCGATCCTGACACGTGACCGAACTCGGCCGAGCAGCCACTGCGCACGCCATCGACGTCCCCGGTGCCGACGGCGCCACCCTGACGCTCTCGTGGGGAGCCGCGACCGACGTCGGTCGACGGCGTGACCACAACGAGGACAGCTACATCGTCGGTGCGCCGTTCTTCGTCGTCGCCGACGGCATGGGCGGGCACCTGGCAGGCGACCGCGCCAGCGACGCGGTCGTGCGTCGGCTCGAACAGGTCACCGCGGAACCGTTCACCACGCGGCAGGGCATCCAGCGTGCCCTGCTCCTGGCGACGGCCGACATCGAGCGTGCAGCCGGCGGCAACGCCATCGGCGCAGGTACCACGGTCACCGGGATCGCACTCGTGGCGTCGCTCGGGCAGCCCGCGGCGCTCGTGTTCAACGTCGGCGACTCGCGTACCTACCGCATCGAGGACGGCGTGCTCCGTCGCGTCACCGTCGACCACTCGGTGGTGCAGGAGATGGTGGACGCCGGCCTGTTGCGGGCCGAGGACGCCGAACAGCACCCCGACAGCAACGTCATCACGCGAGCCGTCGGCTTCGGTGAGCCGCCGGCGCCGGACTGGTGGACCCTGCCCCTGCGGGCCGGTGACCGCTACATCGTCTGCTCGGACGGGCTGACCAAGGAGCTCGGCGACGCCGGCATCGCCCGGATCGCCGCACGCGAGCCGGGCGCGCAGGACCTGGCGGAGCGCCTGGTCGGCGACGCCGTCGTGGCCGGGGGCCGTGACAACGTCACCGTGGTGGTGCTGCAGGTCGACGCCGCACCGGACGACGGTGACCTCGAGGACACGCTGCCGCGGCACTAGCTGGCCCCCGAACTGGGGGAACACGTCGACCGGTGGGGGACCGACGTGCGGAATGTCGGTCACCCACGCTTCGTACAATGACATGGCCACGTCGAGAGAGCTGGCCGCTCGGCCGGGGGGAGGAGAGGACCATGGCGAGACGCCTGCCGTCCAACCCGCCCGTGATCGGCGGTTTCAGTCCCGTGCACGTCCTCGGGTCCGGTGGCTTCGCCGACGTCTTCCTCTATGAGCAGGACATGCCCCGGCGCCAGGTCGCGGTCAAGGTGCTGCTGGACGAGGTCGTCGACGACCGTGTCCGGCAGATGTTCCAGGCCGAGGCCAACCTGATGGCCCGGCTGAGCACGCACCCGTCGATCCTCACCGTCCTGCAGGCGAGCGTCGCGGCGGACGGTCGCCCGTACCTCGTGATGGAGCTCTGCTCGTCGTCGCTCAGCGAGCGGTACCGTCGCGAACCGATCCCGGTCTCCGAGGTGCTGTCGATCGGCATCCGCATCGGATCCGCCCTCGAGACCGCACACCGCGAGGGCGTGCTGCACCGCGACATCAAGCCGTCGAACATCCTGCTGACCGCCTACGGCAACCCCGTGCTCTCCGACTTCGGCATCGCCGCGACCATCGGCGGCACCGACCCGGACGAGCCGATCGGCATGTCGATCCCGTGGTCGGCCCCCGAGGTCCTGATCGACGAGTCGCGCGGCACGATCCAGTCCGAGGTGTACTCGCTCGCTGCCACCGTCTACTCGCTCCTGGCGGGGCGCAGCCCGTTCGAGGTCCGTGGCGGCAAGAACGGCGCGAACGACCTGATGCACCGGATCGACAAGGGCGGGGTGAAGCCCACCGGACGCACCGACGTGCCGCCCTCGCTCGAGCGCCTGCTCGCCTCGGCACTCTCGCGCAAGCCGCAGGGGCGCCCGGCGTCGGTGATCGAGCTCGTGCGCGGGTTCCAGCAGGTCGAGGCCGAGCTCGGCATCCCGCAGACGTCCGCCGACGTCGCGGTCGAGGCCTGGGCGATCTCCACACCGACCCCACACGGCGACCGCACGATGATCCGTGAGCTGCAGCCGCCGACCCGTGTCGGTGGCCGCCGCCGGACCCGACGCGCCGTGCAGGGCGGTGTCGTGGCCGGCGGCGGCCACAGCGTCGGCACGGTGCACCGCACCGGTTCCGTGACGCGGAGCCGCCGCCGGAGCCGTTCGACCCTGGTCTGGGCGACCTCCCTCACCGTCGTCGTGGTCGCCGCCCTCGCCGTCGCCACGGTCGTCGTCGTCGGACGACTCGGCGCCGGGGCGATCCCCGTCGTCGCCGAACTCCGCGCCGAGACGTCCCCGCAGTCGGTGTCGTTCAGCTGGACCGACCCGGGCCTGCGCAGCGGCGACACCTACGTCATCTCGTCGAACGGCTCCTCGAGCCAGCAGACCGGCACGACCTTCGTCGTCTCCGGTGACCGGGGCGACGAGGAGTGCATCGCCGTCGCGGTGAACCGGGACGGCAAGACGGGCGCTGCGAGTGCGCAGAAGTGCGCGACGATCGGGAGCGCCGGGTGATCCGCGCCCTCCTCGCGAAGCACCGCTCCGCCGCGGTGACGACGGGCGTCTCGGTGCTCGTCGCCGCCGTCGTCGCGACCACCGCCATCGTGTCCACCGGGTACCACACGCAGCGCGTCGACCTCGGGGACGGCACCGTGTGGGTGCCCTCTGCCGAGTACGGCGCCGTCGGACGGGCGAACACCGGCATCCTGCAGCTCAACACCGCGGTCGAGACGGCCAGCGACGACCTCTCGGTGCTGCAGCGTGGATCCACCGTCTACAGCGTCGACGAGACGAAGGGCACCGTCGCACAGGTCAACGTCGCCGACGCCACCGTCGGCGACGCCATCACCCTGCCGGCGGGGACGCCACATGTCTTCTTCGCCGGTGACACCGCGGTCATCGGCAACGCCGACACGGGCGAGCTCTGGGCCACACCCGCGAGCGACCTCGCCGAGTTCGACGCGTCGGCCAAGGCCGACCTGACCCTCGGCGCCGACACCGTCTTCGACGCCTCCGACGGGCACGTCGCGGTCTACTCCGCGAAGACCGGGACCGCATCGCTCGTCGACGTCGGCACGACGCTCACCGTCGACCAACGGTGGAAGGTCAAGATGGACCGCGGCGACGACTTCCAGGTCGCGACCTTCGACGGGCACCTCGCCGTGCTCGACCGCACGAGCGGTGCCCTGTCGGTCGACGGCCGCACCGTCGAGCTCGGTGACCGGGTGGGCTCGTCGCCGGCGCTGCAGCGTTCGTCGGACACGACGGCCCAGGTGACCGTCGCCGGCACAGCGGGCCTGGTCCGGGTTAGCGCCTCCGGTGCCGTGGACGCCACCGCGCTCCAGGTCTCCGGACGCGCCGCCCGGCCCTACGTCGACGGATCGTGCACCTACGCGGCATGGGCGGGCGGACAGGCGATCGACACCTGCGACGGCAACGCGCTGCAGCGGCTGGCGAGCACCGGCGGCACGAGCGAACTGCAGATCCTGCACAACGGCGACACCGTCGTCGCCAACGACCCGACGAGCGGCCGTTCCTGGGCCATCGACCGGAGCGGTCAGCTCATCGACAACTGGGCCGACCTGATCAAGCGGGACGACCAGCAGCAACGGGAGCAGGTCTCCGACGACGACCCCGAGGTCGACAAGGACCAGAAGCCGCCGGTCGCGGTCGACGACGAACTGGGCGCTCGTCCGGGACGCACCACGAGCCTCCCGGTCCTGCTCAACGACTACGACCCGAACGGTGACCCGATCATCGTGAGCAAGGTCGGCACCATCTCGAAGTCCGCCGGCCGCGTCGCGATCGTCGGCGACGGTCAACGCCTCCAGGTGACGCTGTCGTCGCGCGCCACCGGAACCGTGACGTTCCCGTACACGATCACCGACGGCAACGGCGGCTCCGACACCGCGACCGTCCGGGTCACCGTCCGCCCCGACAGCCAGAACGAAGCACCGCGGCAGGTGCGCGACACCTCTGCCGACGTCGTCCAGAACGGGCACGTCGTGACGAACGTCCTCGGCGACTGGGTCGACCCGGACGGCGACCCGGTGTACCTGGAGTCGGCCACGGCGTCGAACGGCGACCGGGTGTCCACCACGCCCGACGGTCTGCTCGACTTCCGGAACGACAGCGGTCGGACCGGCGAACGGTCCGTGCAGCTGGTCGTGAGCGACGGCCGCGCGGACGGCCGGGGCGCCGTGACGGTCCGGGTGGCCAAGCAGGGCACCGTCCCGCTGCGTGCCGATCCGTTCCCCGTGTCCGGCTACGCGGGCAAGGCGTTCACGGTCGAGCCGCTCGACCACGTGCGGGGCGGCAACGGCACCGTGACGCTGACGAGTGTGTCCTCGGCGTCCGGCCTCACCGTCACCCCGAGCTACGACGCCGGCACGTTCCGCGTGCAGGGTGAACGGGCGGGCGACCACCAGCTCGAGTACACGGTGACCGACGGCGTGAAGACGTCGAGCGGCATCGTCCGTGTGACCGTCCTCGCGCCACCGGACGCGTCGACGGCGCCGATCACCACGCCGAAGACGGTGTTCGTCAACACCCTGTCCTCGAAGGACACCGACGTCACCGCGACCGACATCGACCCGGCGGGCGGCGTGCTGCTCGTGACGGCGCTCGACGGCCCCGGACGCGGCAGCGGCGTGCAGGCGAGCATCCTCGACCAGCACACGGTCCGGGTCACCCTCACGGCACCGCTCGACGGACCGGTCTCGTTCGGGTACACCGAGACCAACGGCCTGGCGTCGTCCCCTGGCACGATCACCGTCGTCGAGATCCCGAAGCCAGACCGCATCCAGCCACCGGTCGCCCAACCGGACAGCTCCACGGTGCGTGTCGGCGACGTCGCGAACATCGACGTGCTCGACAACGACACCCAGCCAGAAGGCGAGCCGCTGACGCTGCAGCCCGAGCTGGTGCAGAACGTGCCGGGCGACGGCGGGCTGCTGTTCGTCTCCGGTGACCACCTGCGGTACCTCGCCCCGAAGACGCCGGGCAACTACACCGCCGTCTACCGGGTCGCCGGGCCCGACGGCCAGTACGCCGACGCCGCCGTGTCGATCTCGGTGCGCGAGCGCGACGCCGCCACGAACAACCCGCCGGTCCCGCAGACCGTCACCGCGCGCGTCGTCGCCGGTTCGTCGGTGCGGGTCAGCGTGCCCCTGAACGGGATCGACCCGGACGGCGACTCCGTCCAGCTCGTCGGCGTGGGTTCCAACCCCGACAAGGGATCGGTCACCGACGTGGCCGCGGACGCCCTGACCTACGAGGCCGGCGACTACTCAGCCGGCACCGACGAGTTCACCTACACCGTGGTGGACGCTCTCGGCGCCCGTGCGAGCGGCACCGTGCGCGTCGGCATCGCGCCGCGCGCCGAGCAGGCGTCGAACCCCGTGGCCGAGGCCGACCACGTCACCATCCGGCCGGGCGGCTCGGTCACGGTGCGCGTCCTGCAGAACGACTCCGACCCCGAGGGTGGGCAGCTCACCGTCGCACAGGCGGAGCCCACGGCAGAGGACGTCACCGCGAAGATCCTCCGCAAGCAGCAGATCCGCGTCACGCCCCCGAAGTCGGCGAAGAGCGGTGACTTCGCGGTCCTGTACACCGTCGCGAACACCAGCGGGGGATCGAGCACGGCCTTCCTCACGGTGACCGTCGACCCGGACGCCCAGCCGCTCCGGCCCGAGGTCGACGACACCACCCTCGACCTGCAGGACATCCTGCACCGGCAGAGCGTGACCGTCGACGTGCTCGACAACGTCTTCTTCGCCGAGGGCACCGCGGCCGACCTGCGGGTCGGCGTCGTCCCCGGCTACGGCGACACGGCGAAGCCCACCGACGACGGCCGCATCACCGTGCGGTTGACCGACGACTCGCAGGTGATCCCGTTCTCGGTCGCTCGGATCGACCATCCGGACATCGTGTCCTACGGTTTCATCAACGTGCCGGGCTTCGACGATGCCCTGCCCCAGATCAACCGCAGCGCGGGCGCGGTCACGGTGAAGAGCGAGGCGACCGTCCGCATCCCGCTGCAGGACTTCGTCGTCACCGCGAACGGCAAGACCGCGAAGATCACCGACCGCGGCACGGTCAAGGCCACCCACGCCAACGGGCAGAGTCTCGTGGTGGACTCGTCGACGCTGCAGTTCACGTCGGCGAAGCTCTACTACGGCAGGGCGTCGATCTCGTTCGAGGTCACCGACGGGTCGTCGGCGAACGGCGGCAAGGGACGCGTCGCCACACTCGTGCTGCCGATCACGGTGACGCCCCGGTCGAACCAGCCGCCGGCGTTCACGGGCTCCTCGGTCGAGATGCAGCCGGGGGAGACCCGCAAGATCGACCTCACGAAGCTGACCGACTACCCGTACCCGAAGGACCTGCCGGAACTCCGGTACTCGATCGTCGGGCGGCCCGCAGCGGGGACGACCGCGTCGATCGCGAAGCAGCAGCTCACGATCTCGGTCGCCGACACCGCGAAGAAGAACACGACGGCGTCCGTCGGGATCGGTGTCGCCGACGACGCCAACGCCGGGCGTGCCGGGACGGTCACCGTCGGTGTCGTCGCCTCCACGCGACCGGTGGTGCAGCCCGGCGCCGACCGATCGGTGACCAAACGCGGGGCGACCACCACCATCGACGTGCTCACGAACGACCAGCCGACCAACCCGTTCCCGGGTGAGCGTCTGCGCGTGGTGAACATCCGCGGACTGTCCGGCGGGCTGCCGAGCGGTGTCACCGTCACCCCGAGCGGTGACCGCACCCGCCTGCAGGTCTCGGTCGCAGCCACAGCGAAGCCCGGCGACGCGCACCTGCAGTACCAGGTGGCGGACGCGACGAACGATCCCGACCGCTACGTCTGGGGCGACGTCACGATCTCGGTGCAGGACGTTCCCGATGCCCCCGGTGCGCCCAGCCGGACCGGCTCCTACGACGGTGGCCAGGCCACCCTCACCTGGTCGACGCCGCAGGGCAACAACTCGCCCATCACCGGCTACCGCGTCGTCGGGACCAACGGTGTCTCGAAGAACTGCGGCACCGCGACGGTGTGCACGCTCACGGGACTCGACCCGAAGGCGTCCTACCGGTTCCAGGTCGTGGCGACCAACGCGATCGGCGACTCGAAGCCCTCGGCCCGCTCGGCCCCGGTGAGCGCGGACTTCGTGCCGGCACCGCCGAAGGGCATCACCGTCACGCCGAGCAAGTCGACGCCGAACCAGCTCGACGTCAAGTGGGGCAAGGTGTCCGCGCCGAACAACGGCAGCGCGGTCGACGACTACATCGTGTCGATCGAGGGCCCGGGCCTGTCGACAACTCGCCACACCGGGACCGCCACGAACACCTCGTTCACCGGTGCCCAGAGTGCTGCTCAGTACAAGGTCACCGTGTCGGCCCGCAACGACGCCGACCGCAACGGCACCGTCGTGCAGTGGAACTCCGCGTCCGCGACCGGCAGCGCCGTCGGGACGCCCGGCAAGCCGACGAACCTGCAGGCGGTCGCCGGAGACCAGGCAGACTCCTCTGGTCGGTCGACCGTCACCGTGACCTGGAGCGCCGGTGATGCCGCGGGCGGCTCGGGGCTCCGCTACGCCGTGTTCCGTTCCGGCAACGTGAACTGCGCTGCGCCGTCCTCGAACTCACTCGGCAGCTCGAGTCCGACGCGCGACTCGGGTGTCGGCGGTGGGTCGACCCGGTACGCGGTGACCGTGACCAACGGCTACTTCTGCAACGTCGAGTACGTCGACGCCGTGACCTACGAACGCCCGTCGGGAACCGGCAGACCCTCGGTTGACGTCGTGCCGGCTGGCACCAACCTCTGGAACGTGAGCGTCACCGCCCCGTCGCGGCCTGCACATCACTACCAGCTCGAGACCGGCGGACAGCCGATCACGCTCCAGCCTGGCCAGACGTGGACGGGCGTGCCCGGGTCCGGCGCCCGCAACGTCTCAGCACTCCTGACCCTCCGCGCATGCGGCGGCCCAGGGAGCAGCTTCTGCACGTCTGATGCTGACTCCTGGACGGGGAACGCCACCGCGTTCGATGCGAACCTGACGGTCACGACCGCCCAGCAAGGACAGGCGATCGCCGTGACGGGCCCCAGCGGCAGTGGGATCACGGTGCGGTACACCGCGTACTGGTACGCGAGCGACGACGGTGACGGATTCCCCACGACATCGAGCTGGGACGCTGGGCAAACTCCTCCCGAACCACCGTTCTTCGCCAAGTCCGTCAAGGTCCGCGCGTACGTCAGCGCGACGGACGGATCCGGTTCGACCCAGGCCGGCGAAGCGACCGAACCGTTCCCGGTCGCAGCCGCCCCGGAACCTCCGCCAGAGCAACCGGCCCCGGAACCCGCCCCCGGCGGCTGACCCTCGCCGCCCCGACCAGCCCTCTGCCGCACCTCCCGCCACGACCGAAGGACCATCCCGCATGAGCATGACCCCGGAGCAGGCCACCTGGTTCGCCGACGTCGCAGGCCGCATCGTGACCAACGTCGAGCAGGTGCTCCTCGGGAAGACGTTCGTGATCCGCCTCGCGGTCACGGCGATGCTGAGCGAGGGACACCTGCTCCTCGAGGACGTCCCCGGCACGGGCAAGACGAGCCTGGCCCGGGCGATGGCGCAGAGCGTGCAGGGAACCACGAACCGCATCCAGTTCACCCCCGACCTGCTGCCGGGTGACATCACCGGCATCAGCGTCTACGACCAGCGGACGCAGGAGTTCGACTTCCACCGCGGGCCGGTCTTCGCGAACATCGTGCTCGCCGACGAGATCAACCGTGCCAGCCCGAAGACCCAGTCCGCGCTGCTCGAGGCGATGGAGGAGTCCGCGATCACGGTGGACGGCGTCAACCACCGTCTCGCTGCGCCGTTCATGGTCATCGCGACCCAGAACCCGATCGAGCAGGCCGGCACGTACCGCCTGCCCGAGGCGCAGCTCGACCGCTTCCTGATGAAGACGTCGATCGGCTACCCGGACCACGCCGCGACGGTGAAGATCCTGGAGACCTCGTCGGCTCCCTCGGCGTCGGTCCCGCTGGCGAGCGTCGTGCCCGCCGCGACCATCACCGAGATGGCGGCCCTGGCGCGCACCGTGCACGTCGACGCCGTGATCGCCGACTACGTCGCCCGCCTGGTCGACGCGACCCGCTCGGCGAGCGAGGTCCGACTCGGCGTCAGCGTCCGCGGTGCGATGGGCCTGATCCGTGCGTCCCGCGTCCTCGCGGCGCTGAGCGGTCGGCACTACGTCACCCCGGACGACGTGAAGGCGCTTGCGGTCCCGGTCCTCGCACACCGCCTGGTGCTCGACGCCGAGGCCGAGTTCGACGGCGTCAGCGCACCGAGCGTCATCGCACAGCTGCTGGTGGAGACCCCGCCGCCCGCCGACCGAGTCACGACGTGACGGACCGCCGGTCCGTCTCCACGCGCTCGCGCCGTCCGTCCTCGACGCGGTCGCGTCGTGGCACGACGGCGTACGAGCGCACGGGGACCGTCACCGGCATGACCAACGTCCGGACGCGCATCGTCGGTGACCGCGACGGCGTCGCAGCGGATGCGGTGATCGGGATCGTCCGGATCTGGGCAACGGCCTGGAGGTTCGTCCTGCGTCTCTGGGGCGAGGTCTCGTCCGTCGTCACCGGGCTCGGGTGGACGGTCGCCGCGCTGACGCTCGTCGCGTTCGTGGCCGGCTACCGGTTCGGCCTGCGGGAGATCGTCGTCGTCGGGTTCGCCGGTGCGGTGCTCGCGGTCGTCGCCGCGGTGGCGCTGATCGGCCGGTCGCGGCTCGCGATCCGGATGCGGTTGCCGCAGCACCGCGTCGCGGTCGGCGACGAGGCCGGTGTGATCGTCACGGCCGAGAACCCCACACGGTTGCCGTCGGTGCCGACGACCGTCGAGGTGCCGGTCGGATCGGGCCTCGTGGACGTGGCGATCCCCGCCATCGGGCCGCAGGGCACGTTCGAGCGGCAGGTTCCCGTCCCCACGCTCCGCCGCGGGGTGCTCGACGTCGGTCCCGTGACCGGGGTCCGCGCCGACCCGGTCGGGCTCGTCCGCCGCGAGGTCGTCTGGACCGCCCGCGAGCAGGTCATCGTGCACCCGCGCACGATCGCGATCCCGTCGACGAGCACGGGCCTGGTGCGCGACCTCGAGGGGCAGGCGACGACCGACCTGTCGCCGTCGGACATCGCCTTCCACGCGATCCGCGAGTACATGCCCGGTGACGACCCCCGCACCATCCACTGGAAGTCGACCGCCAAGTCCGGCGCGCTCATGGTCCGGCAGTTCGAGGACACCCGACGCTCGCACCTCGTGGTCGCGCTCGGCATCGCCCGCGGCGAGTTCGCCGACGACGAGGAGTTCGAGCTCGCGGTGAGCGCCGCGGCGTCGCTCGGTGCCCGGGCGATCCGCGACGGCCGTGAGGTCTCGGTCGTGGTGTCGCAGCGCACCCCGGAGTTCGCCAAGCGCGCCGTCTACGCCGTTCGGACGCTCCCGACGGTGACGCCCACGCGCCTGCTCGACGACTTCGCCTCGGTCGGCCTCGCCGACGCCTGCCTGCCCATCGCCGAGGTCTCGCGGATCGTCGGCAGCGACACCGAGGGCATCTCCGTCGCGTTCCTCGTGGTGGGGTCCACCGTCGGCCTGCCCGCCCTGCGGCTCGCCGCCACCCGGTTCCCCGTCGGGGTGGAGGTCGTCGCGGTGATCTGCGAGCCCGAGGCCCAGCCCCGGTTCCTGCGGGTCGCCGGCCTGACCGTGATGACCATCGGCTACCTGGACGACCTCCGGCACGCCCTGCACCGATCGGCGTCGGCAGCGTGAGCGCCGCACCCGTGACCACCCCGGCACCCTCGGCGGACCGGGCGAGGCGTTCCACGCGACGGTCGGACCGTCGCGATGCCCGACGGCTCGTCCCGTTCCGGCTCGCCGGCGGCACCCTGGCGGTCTGGCTGCTGCTGGCCGTCGCGAGCACGTCGTGGTGGCCGGTGTACCGCGACCCAGCGATGCTCACCGCGGCGGTCACCGCGATCGTCATCGGGACGGTCGTCGCGCTCCTCGGCACCCTGTTCCGGCTGCCGACGGCCGTCGTGGCGATCGCGACGGTCGCCGCCTTCACGGTGAGCGGTGTCCCCGCCGCCGTGCCGAGTCAGGCCAACGGCCTGCTGCCCACCGGGCGCGGATTCCTCGACCTCTTCGCGGGCGTCGCCCTCGGCTGGAAGCAGCTGGTGACCATCAGCCTGCCCGTGGGGTCGTACGAAGCGTTGCTCGTGCCGTACTTCGTGACGCTGCTCGTCGCCACGGTGACCGCCGTGAGCGTGGCGACCCGCGCCTCCAGGCAGGAACTCGCGAGCATCCCGGCACTCGTGCTCTTCGCGGTGGGCGTGGTCGTCGGGCCGAGCCGGCTCGACACGTCGATCGTGACGGCCGTCGTCCTGGTCGGCATCGCGCTCGTCTGGGCGCTGACGGTGCGGCACGCGCGTCGCGCGGTCGCGGTGGCCACCACCATCGGTTCCCGTGTGCCGGTCGCGCGGTCGATCGTCCGTCCGGCGCTCGTCGGCACGGGGACCATCGTGGCCGCGGCGGTCGTGGCGACCGGTCTCGGCCTGGTCGCTCCGCCGTCCGGGGACCGCACGGTCGCGCGCACCGACGTCGTGAAGCCGTTCGACCCCCGCGACTACGTCAGTCCGCTCAGCGGGTTCCGTGCCTACGAGGAGTCGACGGCATCGGACGCCACCCAGCTCCGGGTGACCGGTCTGCCGAAGGACGGGTTCGTCCGCATCGCGACGCTCGACACGTACGACGGCGTGGTCTACCGCGTCGGCGGGTCCGACGGTTCGGCCGGCTCGGGCACCTTCGAACGGGTGCCGACCGCGGTCGACGTCCGGGGTGTCCGGGGCACCACGGTCGACGTCGGGGTGACCGTCGACGGCTACCGCGGTGTCTGGTTGCCCACCGTCGGCGACCTGGAACGTGTGCAGTTCACCGGGAAGGACGCCGACGACGAGCGCGGCGCGTTCTTCTACAACGGGTCGACCAGCACCGGCGCGGTGGTGGGCGGCGTCGGCGACGGCACCTCCTACGACCTCACCGCGGTGCTGCCCGACCAGCCGACCGAACGGCAGCTCGCCGCCGCCCGGCCGGGGAGCGCTGCCGTGCCCACCGCGCGGGACGTCCCCGACGCCGTCCGCGACACCGTGGAGTCGACCACGAAGGACGTGTCGGCGCCCGGGGCGAAGCTCCTCGCCGCGCTGCAGGCGCTGCAGCGGAACGGGTACGTCAGCCACGGTGTCGGTGACGACCGGAAGAGCCGGTCGGGCCACGGCGCCGACCGGGTCCAGGAGCTCCTGACCGCACCCCTGATGATCGGCGACCAGGAGCAGTACGCCGCGGCCGCCGCACTCATGGCGGACGAGATCGGGTTCCCCGCACGGGTCGTGATGGGCTTCACCGCCGGGGGAGACTCTGGCCGGAACGGCACCGCACAGCGCGGGGGGACGACGACCTTCCGCGGGTCCGACGTGACGGCTCGCATCGAGGTGGACACCGCGCAGTGGGGATGGGTGATGCTCAACCCGAACCCCGAGGTGCGCGACATCCCGAACGAGCAGCAGCAGACCCCGCAGCCGGTGACCCGGCCGGAGACCGTCGTGCCGCCGCCTCCGGTGGACCAGCAGGACCAGGACCAGCAGGCGCCTCCGGAGAGCGACCGGAACACGCCGCCGGTGCAGCCGCTCTGGCTCCAGATCCTGCTCGCGGTGCTGCCCTGGGCACTCGGGACCCTCGGCGTGGTCGCACTCGTGCTCCTGCCGTTCGCCGTGATCGTGCTGCTGAAGCGACTGCGACGGCGCCGACGGCGGAACGCCGCCTCGCCGCGGGGCCGCATCGTCGGTGCCTGGGACGAGTACCGTGACCAGCTGCTCGACCGTGGGCACGACGTGCGGCGTTCCGCCACTCGTCGTGAAGCCGTCGTCGGCGCACCCGGCGAGGGCGGTACCGGACTCGCTGCGCTGGCCGACCGCGCGGTGTTCGGACCGAGCGACCCCGACCAGACCACCGCCGACCGCATGTGGTCCGCGACCGACGACGCGATCGGCTCGTTGCGCCGTGACCGCACCCGCCGGGAGCGGTTCCGCACGGCGGTCTCGCTCCGGTCCCTGCGGGGAACGCTGCGGCGTCCGACGGCGCGGGCTCGTCGGGGGACCGGCGGCCAGGGTGCACCGGGGCGCGGCGACTACGATGTCCAGAGGCCGGACGAGCGTCGTGGTCGGCCGAGTGAGGACAGAGGCACCACGTGATCAGATGCGAACACTGCGGATCGATGCTCCCGGACGGGGCGATCTTCTGCGGTGAGTGCGGCCGCGCGGTCACCGCTGCGGCGAGCCGTCGCCCGGTCGCGCCGACCCCCGTCGAGCAGGCACCACCGCCGCCGTTGCAGCAGCCCGACGCGCACGGCCGACGATCCGACCCCGCCTCCGACGCCTGGTTGCCCGAATCCACGCTCGACCCCGCGACCCGTGCCTGGCTCACCGGTGCCGACCGCCGCGGCGAGGAACCGCCGGCCCCCGTGCCGGTGCAGCGTCCCGATGACCTCGCCCCACGACAGGCGCCCTCGCACGTGCACGGTGCCGGGTCGGGGCTCGACGACTGGTCGGGTGCGGCGGACCGGTCAGCGGCCGAGCCGGTCCTGGACCCCGACGCCTACGCGTCCGACCCGCTCGACGCCGACGACCCCGAGCGGACCCGGATCGCCCCGGCACCCAGTCGACCCGCGACACCCGCGGCGCCGGCGAACGACGCCGATGCGCCCACCGTGCAACAGTCGGTACCGTCTCCGCCAGCCGCTCCCGTCGCTCCCGTCGCGCCTGTCGCGCCCGAGCCCTCCCTGCCCGTCTGGGCACCGCCAGCCGACTCCGCACCGCCGGCAGCACCCGCCGGTCCGTCCTGGTGGGTGGGCCGGGGCGCACCTGCCGCCGCCGAGGCACCCGCCGAGCCGGTCGTCCCGCCCATGCCGGGAGCACCGTCCGAACCGGTCGCCGAGCAGGACGCTCCGGCTTCCGCGCGTGCGTCCGACGCGCCGGTCGTTTCCGCGCCGGAGCCGGACCACCTGACCGTCGCTGCCTCGGAGACCGCTGCCGACGACGACCAGTCGCCCGTCGTGTCGCCCCCGCAGCCCGGGGACACCGCCGTGGTCGAACCGCTGATCGACCGCCGTCCGCCGCGTCCGGCCCCGCTCGTCACACCGGGCATGCACGAGACGACCATCTGCCACGTCTGCGGCAACCGGCTCGAGCCGGACGACATCTTCTGCGGTGAGTGCGGGGCGGTCCGGCCCGCCGTGACCGCGGCCTTCACCGGCCCGGTCATGCCGTTGCCGATGACCCGGCCCGACTGGGCAGCGGACGACACCGCCGGCACCGAGACGTCCGAGGCGAGCACCGCCACGAACCAGGCAGACGGGCACGACAGCAGTGCGGACGAGCCCGCGGACCCAGACCGGTCCGCCGACGTCGCCGCACTCGACGAGCCGGATGACGAGATCCAGGCGGACGACGAGTCCGTCCCCGCCGACGTGGAGCAGTCGAGTCCGGGCGGACGCCCCCGCGGGGCGCACGCTGCACCGGAGACCGAATCGGAGACACCGCGCGGGGCGCCTTTCGTCGCGGATTCGCCGATCCCACCCGTGCCGGGTTCCGTCGCCGCGCCGTCCTCGGCGCCGTCCACCACGACCACGGGCGCACCGCTCGCTGCGCCCCTGCCCCCGATCCCGGGCGTGACCGGACCGGCGCTGCCCCTGCAACCGGCTGACCGGCCGGACTCGAACGCCGGAGCCGACGACCTCGACGAGGACGTCGACGAGACCCGCATCGTCGCGAAGACCCCGACCCGGGCTCCGTTCGTGCTGCACTTCAGCACGGGTGAGCGGCTCGGCGTGCACGGCACCGGGCTCCTCGGACGACTGCCCCGACCGCAGCCGGGCGAGCGCTACGACGACCTGCTGACCGTGCACGATCCGGGCAAGTCCGTGTCGAAGACCCACCTCGAGCTCGGCCGGGACGGCGATGACCTGTGGGTCTCGGACCGGTTCTCCGGCAACGGCACGGTCGTCCGGCACATCGACGGATCCATCCGCCGCTGCGAGCCCGGTCGCCGGTACCGCGTCGAGCGGGGCGCGCGGGTCGACATCGGTGAGCAGTTCTTCCTGGTGCAGTAGGGCACTTCTCCACAGATCCGCTCCCGGGCCAGCGCCGGGCACCCGGTTCCTGGTGCGATGGGGACATGTCCCGGTTCACCGCTCGCTGCGTGGTCGTGGGGGCCGCGGTCGCGCTCGTCGTGGTCGGCGTCCTCGCGCCGCTCAGCGGCGTCGGGCACGGTGTCCTGCTCGGCGCAGGCGCGTGCTGCGCCCTGGTCGACGTGGTGCTCCACCGTTCCGCGTCGGCGCTCCCGGCGGACCGTCCGGTCGTGGTCGTCGCGCCGTCGATCCCCGACCGGGTCGGTGCTCCGGGCACACCTCCTGACACGTCGGAACGCCTCCACGTGCTGCAACCGCCGGCGGCCCTCGTCCCCGACGCCGATGGTGGGTCACCCACACTCGTCCTCGGACACGGTCCCGGCGATCACGTGGTCCGGGTCGATGCGGCGTCACACGTCGCGGTCGTCGGGACCGGGGCACTGGCCCTCGCGGTGTTCCGCGGGCTCGCCGAGCAGCTCCGTGCCGCTGCCGTCCACGACGGGGACGACCTGCGGTGGGCCGTCGCGCCCGGACTCCTGGACGCCGGGGGACCGACCAGCGACGAGCCCTCGCTGCGCACCCTGCCGCGGGGCACCTCGGTCGCGGTGTGGATGGACGAGGGCGGCCGACCGCTCGGCACCGTGGTGCTCGTGGCCGGACTCGGATCGGTGCCCCGACACCGGGACGTCACGGTCGAGGTCACGCGGTACGGCTGTTCCGTCCGCCGATCCGACGACCACGACGTCGTCCGGGTCGCCCCGGCGCTCCCGCTGCTCGACCTCGACCCCGTCGGCACCGGCTGAGGAAGCGCGCCGCACGAGGGCCGCCGATCGATCGGCGACGACCGAGCATCAGCGCAGCCCGGCGCCCGCGCGCACCGTCCCGACGGGCACGCCGCCACCGAGGACCCGCTCACCGGTCGCCTCGAGCACGTCGGCCACCCCGTCGGCCGCGACGAGCCCGTTGCGCTCGAGCAGGGCCAGGGCTGCCAGGGTGCCGGCCCGTTGCGAGCCGTCGAGCACCTTCACCGCGACCGCCGCACCGCCGGGCAACCCCATGACCATGACGCCCTCGGCACCGAACTTCGCCAGCACCTGCAGCCGCTCGATGGTCACCGTGTTCGCACGTCCGACGCCGTCGATCGCCCACGGGTGGGCCAGGACCGCGTCGGTCAGGGCGGCGGAGTCGTCGTCGGCCCGTGCCACGACCCCGGCGAACCCGCGCGCGAGCCCGGTCAGGCTCAGCGGGAACACGGGAGCGCCGCAGCCGTCCGTGCCGACCAGGTCGACGGTCTCGTGCGTGTACTCCTCGACCACGGAACGCACCCGCTGCTGCAACGGGTGCTCCGTGTCCAGGTACGTGGCTTCGTCCCACCCGTTCACCCGGCAGGCGGCGAGCATGCCGGCGTGCTTGCCGGAGCAGTTCATGGCCAGTCGGCGGGGGCCGTCCATCGTGCGGGCGGTCCTGCGGTCGAAGGGCATGTCCGGCGGGCAACCGAGGTCGGCCTCGACGTGGTCGAAGGACTCGAGCATGTGCAGGGCGAGCGCCTGGTGCGCGGCGGTGCCGGCGTGGCTCGCGGTGGTGAGGACGAGCTCCTCGTCGGAGAACAGCGCACCGGCTCGTCGGACCGCCAGCGCCTGGAACGGCTTCATGGTGGAACGCGGGTAGATGCTCGCGGTCACGTCGCCGACGGAGTCGATCACCGTGCCGGTCGCGTCGACGACGACGCCGGCTCCGACGTGTCGGCTCTCGTCGAACCCTGAGCGTTCGAGCACCGCCAACTCGACGGAACCGTCGGCGGTGAGAGGATGGCGATCACTGCGGACTTCGGGGCTCACCGTCATGCCGCCATGCTAGCCAAGGCGAAGGGGCGCACCCGTGCACGACCACTCCTACGAGGTCTCCGTCAGCTGGACCGGCGACCGCGGGACCGGCACCTCCGGGTACCGCGACTACGGCCGCGAACACGTGGTCTCGGCCACCGGCAAGCCCGACGTCCCCGGCTCCGCCGACCCGACGTTCCGCGGGGACCGTGACCGTTGGAACCCCGAGGAGATGGTGGTCGCGGCACTGGCCCAGTGCCACATGCTCAGCTACCTGCACGTCGCGGTCACGAAGGGCTTCACCGTCGTCGACTACCGGGACACCGCGACCGCGTCGCTCCGCCTGAACCGCGACGGGTCGGGCGAGCTGACCGAGGCGACCCTGCACCCGGTGGTCACGATCCTCGAGGCCGACCGGGTGGCGGACGCCGAGGCCGCGCACACCACGGCCAACGAGCTCTGCTTCATCGCGCGGTCGGTGGCGTTCCCGGTGCACCACGAGCCGCAGCTGGTCGTCCGACCTGCGTCATTGGCAGGGGACTCTTCGGCTGGTGGGGCAGACTAGGTTCCCGTGAAGCGTCTCCGCCTGCTCCCGATCGCCATCGTCCCCGCCGTCGTGCTGGGACTCGCCGCCTGCTCCGGCTCCGGTTCGAGCGGGCCCTCGGCCTCGCCGACCCCGTCGGCCAGTGCCACGGCCTCGGCGATCACCTCGTGCCCCGACCCCGGCAAGTCGTCCGACTCGATCAAGGCGACCGGGGCGTTCGGGGGAGCGCAGGCGCCGACCGTGAAGTTCGCGTCCGGTCTGTCCGCCAAGACCCCGCAGGCCACCCGGCTCGTGCAGGGCAAGGGCGCGTCCCTCGACGAGGGCGACTACGCGCAGGTCTCCTACAGCGTGTACGAGGCGTCCGACGCCAAGAAGCTCGGCACCGTCGGCTTCGACGAGGGCAACCCGCAGGTGCTCTCCGTCGGTGGCAAGGGCTTCGGCGCGCTCCTGGCCTGCTCGAAGGTCGGCGACCGGATCGCCGCGGTCGGACAGTCCTCCGCACTCGGCTTCAACACCGGCGGCGAGATCGTCGTGGTCGCCGACGTCGTCGCGCAGACCCCGACCAAGGCGAACGGCACCCCGCAGGACCAGGACCCGGGACTGCCCTCGGTCAAGGACAAGGCTTCCGGTGAGCCGGAGATCACGGTCCCGAAGGGCGTGAAGGCACCCACGAAGACCACGGTCGAGGTGCTGAAGCAGGGCGACGGCGCCGCGATCGCCGACGGCGACACCGCGCTCGTGCAGTACAAGGGCGTCGTCTACGACACCGGCAAGGAGTTCGACTCCTCGTGGTCGAAGGGCGTCCCCACCACCTTCACCGTCTCGGAGAGCGCGCTCATCAAGGGCTTCGTCACCGGGCTCGTCGGCCAGAAGGTCGGCTCGCAGGTGCTCATCGTCGCTACGCCGGAGGACGCCTACGGCGCCAACCCGCGGGAGGGCTCGGGCATCCCGAAGAACGCCACGCTCGTCTTCGTCGTCGACATCCTCGCCAAGGGCTGACCGTGACGGACGACCGCGTCGGCAGCGCCGGTCCGGAGCGTCGGCGCATCGTCGTCCTCGGCAGCACCGGCTCGATCGGCACCCAGGCGCTCGACGTCGTCGCCCGCAACCCCGACCGGTTCGAGGTCGTCGGGCTCACTGCCGGCAGCAACCGTGCACTGGTCGCCGAGCAGGCCGCCCGGTTCGGCGTCCGCGACACGGCGTTCGGTGCGGCCGACTCGGAGCAGCTCGTCCGCAGCGTCGAGGCCGACGTCGTCCTGAACGGCATCACGGGCTCCGTCGGCCTCGGTCCGACGCTCGCGGCGCTCGAGAGCGGCGCCACACTGGCCCTCGCCAACAAGGAGAGCCTGATCGTCGGCGGCTCGCTCGTGCAGCAGGCCGCGGCGCCCGGGCAGATCGTGCCCGTCGACAGCGAGCACTCCGCGATCGCGCAGGCGCTCCGTTCCGGCGCCGACACCGAGGTGCAGCGGCTCGTCCTCACGGCGAGCGGCGGTCCCTTCCGCGGGCGCACCCGTGAGCAGCTCCACGACGTCACCCCCGCCCAGGCGCTGGCGCACCCCACCTGGGACATGGGACTCGTCGTCACGACGAACTCCGCGACCCTGGTGAACAAGGGGCTCGAGGTCATCGAGGCGCACCTGCTCTTCGGCGTGCCGTACGACCGCATCGACGTCACCGTGCACGCGCAGTCGATCGTGCACTCGATGGTCGAGTTCGTCGACGGCTCCACCATCGCCCAGGCATCGCCGCCGGACATGCGGCTGCCGATCGCGCTCGGCCTGGCCTGGCCGGACCGCGTGCCCGGCGTCGGCGTCCCGCTCGACTGGACGACCGCGAGCACGTGGACGTTCGAGCCCCTCGACCAGGACGCCTTCGGAGCCGTTGCCCTCGCGAAGCGCGTGGGCGAACTGGGTGGGACGTTCCCGGCCGTGTTCAACGCCGCGAACGAGCAGGCCGTCGCCGCGTTCCACGCCGGCGCGATCGGTTTCCTGGACATCGTCGACACGGTCGAGCACATCGTCGAGGAGCACACCGCGGGGGAGCCGTCACTCGACGGCGTGCTCGCTGCGGAGCAGTGGGCGCGCACCGCTGCGGACCGCGCACTGACCCGCTGACGCGGGTCGCGCCTCCCGTCCGACGCGGAGGCGGCAGACCGCGGACGTGACGCACCGGCCTGGAGGCCCAGCTCGCCTCGCAGACGGCGCTCGGCTCCGTCATGGAATCAGTCCCGTACTCTTTCCCGGTGACCGTCGAATCCGTCCTGCTCTTCGTCCTCGGCGTGGTCGTCTTCATCATCGGCCTGCTGGTCTCGATCGGACTCCACGAGCTGGGGCACCTGTCCTTCGCGAAGCTCTTCAACGTCAAGGTGACGCAGTACTCGCTGGGCTTCGGCAAGGCGATGTGGTCGTTCAAGCGGGGTGAGACCGAGTACGGCATCCGCCCGATCCTGCTGGGCGGGTACATCTCGATGGTGGGCATGCTCAAGCCGCGCGCTTCGGGCCGCGAGATCACGAACACGGGGATGTACAGCGCCTTCGTGCAGGACGCCCGTCAGGCCAGCGCCGAGCAGATCGCGGACTCCGGCGGCGACGACTCCCGCGCCTTCTACCGCCTGACGCCGTGGAAGCGGATCATCGTGATGGTCGCCGGCCCGGCGATGAACCTGGTGATCGGCATCGTGCTGTTCGGCGTGCTGCTGTGCGGGTTCGGGGCACCGACCACGACCTTCACGTCGAGTGTCGGCTGCGTCCTGCCGAACAGCCGGACGACCGAGTGTTCGCCCGGCGACGCCGTGTCCCCGGCGAAGCAGGCCGGCATCGCCTCCGGCGACGTCGTGCTCTCGGTGAACGGCGAGCAGGACCCCACGATCACGCGCGTCTCCCAGGTCTTCCAGGAGTCCGCGGGTGAGCAGGTCACCGTGGTCGTCGACCGCGACGGCGCGCGGAAGACGCTCGAGATCACCCCGACGACCGCCACCCGTGACGTCTACGACGCCGAGGGGAAGGTCGTCAAGAACGACGACGGCACCACGAAGACCCAGCGCGTCGGCGTGGTCGGCGTCAGCATCGGTCAGTCCCTGGTGCGGCAGTCCCCGGCCGCGGTCCTGCCCGCGACGGGCGCCCAGATCGCCGCGTCGGCGCACCTGATCATCGACCTGCCGCAGCGTCTGGTCGCGGTGTGGAACGCCGCGTTCGGTGCGCAGGAGCGGTCGCAGGACAGCCCCGTGTCGGTGGTCGGTGTCGGTCGTGCGATCGGGGAGGTCTCGTCGATGAGCGGTGTCCCCGTGGTCGACAAGGCGTACACGATCCTCGGGCTGCTGGCCTCGCTCAACATCGGCCTGTTCGTGCTCAACATGGTGCCGCTGCTGCCGCTCGACGGCGGGCACATCGCGGGCGCGCTGTGGGAAGCGATCAAACGACGGTCGTTCAAGCTCGTCGGCAAGGCCGACCCGGGGCCCATCGACCTGGCGAAGACGATGCCGCTGACGATGGTCGTCGTGGTGCTGCTGGCGGGCATGAGCGCGCTGCTCATCTACGCCGACATCGTCCGACCTGTGAACCTGTTCGGGTAGCGCTCGGAGCCACTACGCTCAGCGCATGAGCACAGCCGCCACGAACCCTCCCGAGGTTCGCGCCGTCGAACGACAGGGGCTCGACGTCATCGCCGAGTCGGATCGGAAGGGCTCCCCGAGGGGGCTGTTCTGGCCGTGGTTCGCGGCGAACATCTCCGTCCTCGGCATCGCGTACGGGTCGTTCGTCATCGGGTTCGGTATCTCGCTGGCCCAGGCGACGATCGTCTCGGTCATCGGGGTGGTGTTCTCGTTCCTGCTGTGCGGCATCGTCGCGATCGCCGGCAAGCGCGGTTCGGCGCCGACCATGGTGCTGAGCCGAGCGGCGTTCGGGGTCCGCGGCAACCGGGTGCCCTCGTTCCTCAGCTGGGTCCTCACCGTCGGGTGGGAGACCTCGCTCGCCGCGCTGGCGGTCCTGGCGACCTCGACCGTCTTCACCGAGCTCGGTTGGGACGGCGGGGTGCTGACGAAGGTCGTCGCGCTGATCGTCGTCGCAGCGCTCGTGGTCGGCGCCGGGATCGCCGGGTTCGACGTGATCATGCGCCTGCAGACCGTGATCACCGTCGTCACCGCCGTGTTGACCGTCGTCTACATCGTGCTCGCCGCGCCGACGATCGACTTCGCGGCGCTCGGTGCCCTGCCGTCCGGCAGCACCCAGAACGTCATCGGGGCGCTCGTGCTCGTGATGACCGGGTTCGGCCTGGGCTGGGTGAACGCCGCCGCCGACTACTCGCGGTACCTGCCGCGGGGCGCGTCCACCGGTGGCGTCGTCGGGTGGACGACCCTCGGTGGCGCACTGGCACCGGCGATCCTCGTGGTCTTCGGCGTCCTGCTCGCCGGGTCCTCGCCGGACCTCAACGCTGCCATCCAGGACGACCCGATCGGCGCGCTCACCACGATCCTGCCGATCTGGTTCCTCATCCCGTTCGCGATCGTGGCGATCCTCGGGCTCGTCGGGGGAGCCGTCCTCGACATCTACTCGTCGGGCCTCGCGCTGCTCAGCGCCGGCGTGAAGATCCCGCGGCCGGTCGCCGCCGGGGTCGACGGCGCGTTCATGGTCGCCGGCGCCGTGTACATCGCCTTCTTCTCGGAGAGCTTCGTGAAGCCGTTCCAGGCGTTCCTCGTGACCCTCGGGGTGCCGATCGCCGCGTGGGCCGGCATCTTCGTCGCAGATGTCCTGCTCCGTCGTCGCGCCTACGCCGAGGCGGAGCTCGACGATCGCCGCGGGCGCTACGGAGACGTCCGGTGGCTGCCGATCGCGCTCGTCGTGCTCGGCACGGTGCTCGGCTGGGGTCTGGTCACGAACACGTACGGCGTCCCCGCGTGGCTGAACTGGCAGGGCTACCTGCTCGGCCCGTTCGGACTCGGCGGACGCGGAGGCGCCTGGGCGTACGCGAACCTCGGCGTCCTCGTCGCCCTGCTGGTCGGGTTCCTCGGCACGCTGCTGTTCGCGCGTGGGTCGATCCGCCGTCAGGAAGCACTGAGCACCCCGGAAGCACTCGGCACCCCGGAAGCACTCGGCACCCCGGACGACCTGCGATGAGCGCGGAGGTCCCCGACGACGCCTGGCTCGTCGTCATCGACATGCAGCAGGTCTTCACGGGCGAGAACCCGTGGGCGGCACCGCGCTTCGACCACGCCGGCGCCGGCATCGAACGGCTCCTGCCCCGGTTCACCGGTCGCACGGTCTTCACCCGCTTCGTCGCCCCGGTCCAGCCCGAGGGTGCGTGGGTGCCGTACTACCGCGAATGGCCCTTCGCGCTGCTCCCGGACGCCGACCCGCTGTACGCGCTCACCGAGCCCTTCGCGTCTGCTGCCGCGGACCGGAACGACCCCGTCGTCACGGAACCGACCTTCGGCAAGTGGGGGACGGGCCTCCAGGCCGTCGTCGGCGACCATCCGCACCTGGTGCTCACGGGGGTGTCGACCGACTGCTGCGTGCTGTCGACCGCGCTGGCGGCGGCGGATGCCGGCGCGACGGTGACGGTCGTGGCCGACGCCTGCGCCGGCGCCAGCGACGCGGACCACGACCGGGCCCTCGCGGTGATGCGGCTCTACGCCCCGCTCATCACGGTCGTGGACTCGGTCAGGGAGCTCTGAACGGACCCACGGGGACCAGAGCCGGCATGGTCAGACCGAGCGCGTAGAGTGCTCACGTGCCCGCAGTCAACCTCGGTATGCCCAAGTCCCCCGAAACCCTCGCTACGCGTCGCAAGTCGCGGCAGATCCGGGTCGGCAAGGTGCTCGTGGGCGGCGACGCCCCGGTGTCCGTGCAGTCGATGACCACGACGCAGACCACCAACATCAACGCGACGCTGCAGCAGATCGCCGAGCTCACGGCGTCCGGCTGCGACATCGTCCGGGTCGCCGTGCCCACGCAGGACGACGCCGACGCGCTGGCGATCATCGCGAAGAAGTCGCAGATCCCCGTGATCGCCGACATCCACTTCCAGCCGAAGTACGTCTTCCAGGCGATCGACGCCGGCTGCGCGGCGGTCCGCGTCAACCCGGGCAACATCCGCAAGTTCGACGACCAGGTCGGCGCGATCGCCAAGGCTGCCAAGGACGCCGGCGTCTCGCTCCGCATCGGTGTGAACGCGGGGTCGCTCGAGCCGAGCCTGCTGCAGAAGTACGGCAAGGCCACCCCCGAGGCGCTCGTCGAGTCCGCCGTGTGGGAAGCCTCCCTGTTCGAGGAGCACGACTTCCACGACTTCAAGATCTCGGTCAAGCACAACGACCCGATCGTCATGGTGAAGGCCTACCGCCAGCTGGCCGCCGCTGGTGACTGGCCGCTGCACCTCGGTGTGACCGAGGCCGGGCCGGAGTTCCAGGGCACCATCAAGAGCGCCACCGCGTTCGGCATCCTGCTGGCCGAGGGCATCGGCGACACCATCCGCGTGTCGCTCTCGGCCCCGCCCGCGCAAGAGGTCAAGGTCGGCCTGCAGATCCTGCAGTCGCTCAACCTGCGGGAGCGCAAGCTCGAGATCGTCTCCTGCCCGAGCTGTGGCCGCGCCCAGGTCGACGTCTACCAGCTCGCGAACGACGTCACGAAGGGGCTCGAGGGCATGACCGTCCCGCTCCGCGTGGCCGTCATGGGCTGCGTCGTGAACGGACCGGGCGAGGCACGTGAGGCCGACCTCGGCGTCGCCTCCGGCAACGGCAAGGGGCAGATCTTCGTCAAGGGCCAGGTCGTCAAGACCGTGCCCGAAGCCGAGATCGTCCAGACGCTCATCAACGAGGCGAACCGCATCGCGGACGAGATGGGTCCCGCGGCCGCCACCGGCACGCCCCAGGTGATCATGGCGCCGTAGGCGCGACCACCATCCCGACCGGAGGCCCGGTGCCAGCTGGCACCGGGCCTCCGGTCCGTCGTCGGGCGGCGCCGGCGCTGGCGACAGCGCCGGTCTGCACGGTGCGTGCTTCGCGGTTCCGTGCCGGGTTGATCGCCCCGTGCGAGCCTGCAGGCGCGCACGGGGCGGCTGGTCCCGCACCGGCCGATCAACCCCGCACCGTGCGGCGCTGCTCCGCGACGCCTGCGACGCCGGCGACGCGCGTGCCGCGCCGGTGAACGGCCTGGAGGCCCGGCGCGGCTGCTCGACGTGCGTCCCGTCGGCACGGTGCGGACTTCGCGAGCGGCAGCCGGGTTGATCGCCCCGTGCGAGCCTGCAGGCGCGCACCGAGCGGCTCGTGCCGCACGAGCCGGCGAGCCTCGCACCGTGCCGAGCGGCGATCCTCGCGCACAGCGGCGGGGACACCGTAGGGAACCCGCGCCGCCGGCCCGCCGCCACTAGGCTTGCCCCGTGGTCACACGGCTTTCGCATCTGTTCCTCCGTACGCTCCGCGACGACCCCTCCGACGCCGAGGTGACGAGCCACAAGCTGCTCGTCCGCGCCGGGTACGTCCGTCGCCAGTCCCCGGGGATCTTCGCCTGGCTGCCGCTCGGCCTCCGGGTGCGCGCCAAGATCGAGGCGATCATCCGCGACGAGATGGTCGCAGCCGGTGCACAGGAGGTCCTGCTGCCCGCGCTCCTGCCGCGTGAGCCGTACGAGGCGACGAACCGCTGGACCGAGTACGGCGACGGCATGTTCCGCCTGCAGGACCGCAAGGGGTCCGACTACCTGCTCGCCCCCACGCACGAGGAGATGTTCGCGCTCCTGGTGAAGGACCTGTACTCGTCCTACAAGGACCTGCCGGTCACCCTGTTCCAGATCCAGGACAAGTACCGCGACGAGGCCCGGCCCCGCGCCGGCCTCCTGCGCGGCCGCGAGTTCACGATGAAGGACGCGTACTCGTTCGACCTCACGGACGAGGGGCTCGAGCGCAGCTACCAGGTCATGCGCGATGCGTACGAGAAGATCTTCGCCCGCCTGGGCCTCGACTACGTCATCGTCAAGGCCGATGCCGGCGCGATGGGCGGCTCCAAGTCCGAGGAGTTCCTGCACCCGATCGGCGTCGGCGAGGACACCTTCGTCCGCAGCGCCGGCGGTTACGCGGCCAACGTCGAGGCGTACGTCACCCCGGTCCCCGAGTCCCTGCCGGTCGAGGGCCAGCCCGAACCCGTGCTCCTGCCGGCGTCGGACACCCCGACGATCGACACCCTCGTCGCCCACGCCAACCAGGTCGCCCCGCGCGACGGCGCACCGTGGACCGCGGCCGACACGCTGAAGAACGTCGTCCTCGCGCTCACGCACCTCGACGGCACGCGGGAGGTCGTGGTCGTCGGCCTGCCCGGTGACCGCGACGTCGACCTGAAGCGTGCCGAGGTGTCGTTCGCCCCGGCCGAGGTCGAGGCCGCCGGCGACGACGACTTCAAGAAGCACCGTGGCCTGGTGAAGGGCTACATCGGCCCGCAGGTCCTCGGCGCCGACAGCGCCACCGGCATCCGCTACTTCGTCGACCCGCGCGTGGTCGACGGCACGAGCTGGATCACCGGCGCCAACGAGCGCGGCGTGCACGTCTCCGCCCTCGTCGCCGGCCGCGACTTCGTGGCCGACGGTGTCGTCGAGGTCTCCGACGTCCGTGCCGGCGACCCGTCCCCGGACGGCTCCGGCCCCCTCGAGACCGCCCGCGGCATGGAGATCGGGCACGTCTTCCAGCTCGGTCGCAAGTACGCCGAGGCGCTCGGCCTCAAGGTGCAGGACGAGAACGGCAAGCTCGCCACGGTGACGATGGGCTCCTACGGCATCGGCGTGACCCGCATCCTCGCGATCCTGGCCGAGTCCCACAACGACGAGAAGGGCCTGGTCTGGCCGAAGAACGTCGCACCGTTCGACGTGCACATCGTCGCCACGGGTCGCGACCAGGTCGCCTACGAGCTGGCATCCTCGGTCGTCGCCGAGCTCGAGGGCGAACGGTTCGACGTGCTCTACGACGACCGCCCGAAGGTGTCGCCCGGCGTGAAGCTCCGTGACGCCGAACTGCTCGGCATGCCGATCGTCGTCGTCGCGGGTCGCGGCGCCGCCGACGGCGTCGTCGAGCTGTGGGACCGTGCGACGGGCGACCGCCGCGACGTGCCGGTGGCCGAACTGCTCGACGCGGTCCGCGCGATCTGACACGACGCCGTCGTGTCCGCTGGACACCGCCGATCCGACGAGACGCCGCCCGATCGGGCGGCGTCTCGCGCATCTGGCGGCGTCTCGGCGAGACGACGGCGTGTCACGACCTGGACGTGACCACCTGACGGACGGGAGGCCCGTGGCGACGCCGCCACGGGCCTCCTGTCCGCCGTCTGGTTCTGGGGTACGCTTGTGGCCGACTTCTGCGCAGTTCCACCCCGCAGGAGCGACTCATCTGAATACGGAGGCACCTCGGTGAAGATCGATCTCGCAGTCCTGCGACTCATGGAGCGCGAGCGGGAGATCCCGTTCGACGAGCTCGTCCAGATCATCGAATCTGCCATCCTGACCGCCTACCAGAAGCACGCCGACGAGAACGGCGAGCCGGCCCACGCGCAGTCGCGTGTGGAGCTCGACCGCAAGTCCGGCGAGGTCAGCGTCTACGTCCCCGAGCTCGACGACGAGGGCACCGTCATCGGTGAAGCCGTCGACCAGCCGAGCGACTTCGGGCGCATCGCGGCCTTCGCGGCGAAGCAGGTCATCAACCAGCGCCTGCGCGACATCGGCGACGACAAGATCCTCGGCGAGTTCCGCGGCAAGGAAGGCGACATCGTCGCCGGCGTGGTCCAGCAGGGCCCGAACCCGAAGATGGTGCACGTCGACCTCGGCACGATCGAGGCGATCCTGCCGCCCGAGGAGCAGGTGCCGGGGGAGTCCTACACGCACGGCTCCCGCATCCGCGTCTACGTGACGAGTGTCGCCCGCGGCAACAAGGGTCCGCAGATCACCGTCTCGCGCACGCACCCGGGCCTGGTCCGGAAGCTCTTCGCGCTCGAGGTCCCGGAGATCGCGTCCGGCGTCGTCGAGATCACCTCCCTCGCCCGCGAGGCCGGTCACCGCACGAAGATCGCCGTCAAGGCCAACGAGCCCGGTGTCAACGCGAAGGGCGCCTGCATCGGCGAGCTCGGCGCACGTGTCCGGTCCGTCACGAACGAGCTCGGTGCCGAGAAGATCGACATCGTCGACTACTCGTCCGACCTGGCGTCGTTCGTCGCGAGCGCCCTGTCGCCGGCCAAGGTGACGAGCGCGTTCGTGCTCGACGCCTCGACCAAGGCCGTCCGCGCACTCGTGCCGGACTACCAGCTGTCGCTCGCGATCGGCAAGGAAGGTCAGAACGCCCGCCTCGCCGCGAAGCTCACCGGTGCACGCATCGACATCCAGCCGGACTCCATCCTGGACGGCGAGGACTAGGACGATTTCGCCCCCGGCGTGCCCCTCGAGGGCGCGCCGGATCGCGCACGTCCGAGGCAAGGAGTAGAGTGGTTCCCGTCAGAACGTGCATCGGCAGTCGCCGTCGCGCTTCCCGATCCTCCCTCCTCCGAGTCGTCGCCCTGAGCGATGGCCGTGTCGTGGCGGATCCGAAGGCAGTCATGCCGGGCCGGGGAGCATGGCTCACACCGACCGTCGATGCCTACGATCTGGCCGTCAAGCGCAGGGCTTTCCGCCGTGCGCTCCGGTTGGATCGCGATCCCGACACGTCCGCGGTGCTCGACCACATCGCCGGTCTCCCACAGGAACCGGCCGAGCGCCCGGACATGACAGAACAGGCTGAACGGCTTATGGACAACTGATGAGCGGCTCGAAGTGAGACCCGTCATCCATTGAGTCCTGCCCCTTCACGGGGTGGGACCCGTGAAGGAGAACAGTGGCTAAACCACGCGTACACGAGATCGCAAGCGAACTCGGCGTCGACAGCAAGACCGCACTCGAAAAGCTCAAGGAGCTCGGCGAGTTCGTCCGGGGCGCCAGCTCGAGCATCGAGCCCCCCGTGGCACGGAAGCTCCGTGCCGCCCTGCAGGCAGACGGCGTCCCCGCGTCGAAGCCCGCCGACTCGGCGTCCGCGCCGAGCGCACCCGCCAAGGCCAGCGCGCCGAAGTCGAGTGCACCCAAGCCCGGCGGCCCCCGTCCGGGTCCGGCTCGTCCGGCCCCCGCGCCGGAGCCCGAGGCCCCGGCAGCACCCGCTGCCGACGTGCCGGCACCGGCCGCACCGAAGTCCGTCGCCCAGCGACAGGCCGAGGCCGAGGCCGCGCAGAAGGCCCGTGCCGAGAAGCAGGCCGCTGAGCAGCAGGCCGCCGCGCAGGCCGGCGACTCGACCGACGAAGCACCGAAGTCCGACGCGGTGAAGCCGGGCAGCAGCCCGAAGGCTCCCGCGGCGGCCGGTCCGAAGCCGGGTGGCCCCAAGCCCGGTGCACGTCCGGGCAACAACCCGTACTCGTCGAACCAGGGCATGGGCTCGCGCCCGCCGCGCCCCGGCAACAACCCGTACTCCTCCAACCAGGGCATGGGCCAGCGCCCTGCCGCCGGCGCAGCCGGTGGCGGTGGCATCCCGCGTCCGCAGCCCCCGCGTCCGGGCACGCCCCGTCCGGGTGCTCCGCGTCCGGGTGGTCCCGGTCAGGGCAACCGTCCCAACGGCTTCGGGCAGCGCCCGGGCCAGGGTGGTGGCCGTGGCGGCCCCGGTGCACGTCCGGGTGCCGGCGGCGGTGCCGGTGGCGGCTTCCCGCGTCCGGCCTTCAGCGGCCCGCGTCCCGCCGGTGGCGGTGGCCGTGGTCGTGGCCCCGGTGGTGGTACCGCGGGTGCGTTCGGTCGCGGTGGCGGCAAGAGCCGTGCCCGCAAGTCGAAGCGGACGAAGCGCGCCGAGTACGAGATGCGTCAGGCCCCGTCGCTCGGCGGTGTGCAGGTCCCTCGTGGCGACGGCAACACGGTCGTCCGACTCCGTCGTGGTGCGAGCATCTCGGACTTCGCGGACAAGATCGACGCCATGCCCGGCAACCTCGTGACGGTGCTGTTCCACCTCGGTGAGATGGCGACCGCGACCGAGTCGCTGGACGAGGCCACGTTCGAGGTCCTGGGCGACGAGCTGGGCTACAAGATCCAGATCGTCTCGCCCGAGGACGAGGACAAGGAGCTCCTCGAGGGCTTCGACATCGACCTCGAAGCAGAACTCGAGGACGAAGACGACGACGTGCTGCAGCAGCGGCCGCCGGTGGTCACCGTCATGGGTCACGTCGACCACGGCAAGACCCGCCTCCTCGACGCGATCCGCAACTCGAAGGTCGTCGAGGGCGAGGCCGGTGGCATCACCCAGCACATCGGTGCGTACCAGATCGTCGCCCAGCACGAGGGCATCGACCGCCCGATCACCTTCATCGACACCCCGGGTCACGAGGCCTTCACGGCCATGCGTGCTCGTGGTGCCCAGGTGACGGACATCGCGATCCTCGTGGTCGCGGCGGACGACGGCATCATGCCCCAGACCATCGAGGCGTTGAACCACGCGCAGTCGGCCGGTGTGCCGATCGTCGTCGCGGTCAACAAGATCGACAAGGAAGGCGCGAACCCCGCCAAGGTCCGCCAGCAGCTCACCGAGTACAACCTGGTGGCCGAGGAGTACGGCGGCGACGTCATGTTCGTCGACGTGTCGGCGCGGCAGAACATCGGCATCCAGGAGCTCCTGGACGCCGTGCTGCTCACCGCGGACGCCGGTCTCGACCTGCGTGCCAACCCCGACAAGGACGCACGTGGTGTGGCGATCGAAGCCCGACTCGACAAGGGTCGCGGTGCAGTCGCCACGGTGCTCATCCAGTCCGGCACGCTCCACGTCGGTGACGCCATCGTGGCCGGCACGGCGTACGGCCGTGTCCGTGCGATGACGGACGAGAACGGGGTCGCGGTCAAGGCTGCGACGCCGAGCCGCCCGGTCCAGGTGCAGGGTCTGTCCTCGGTGCCCCGCGCCGGTGACACCTTCCTCGTCACGGAAGAAGACCGCACGGCCCGTCAGATCGCTGAGAAGCGTGAAGCGGCCGAGCGCAACGCCCTGCTGGCGAAGTCGCGCAAGCGCATCTCGCTCGAGGACTTCACCCGTGCGCTCGAAGAGGGCAAGGTCGAGTCGCTCAACCTCATCATCAAGGGTGACGTCTCCGGTGCCGTCGAGGCACTCGAGCAGTCGCTCCTCGACATCGAGGTCGACGACAGCGTCCAGCTCCGCATCCTGCACCGCGGTGTCGGTGCGATCACGGAGTCGGACATCGACCTCGCCACGATCGACAACGCCATCGTCATCGGCTTCAACGTCCGTCCGGACGTCAAGGCCCGTGAACGTGCGGCGCGCGAAGGCATCGACGTGCGCTTCTACTCGGTCATCTACAACGCACTCGACGACATCGAGCAGTCCCTCAAGGGCATGCTCAAGCCCGAGTACGAAGAGGTCCAGTCGGGCGTCGCCGAGATCCGCGAGGTGTTCCGTTCCTCGAAGTTCGGCAACATCGCGGGTGTCATCGTCCGCTCCGGCACGATCACGCGCAACGCCAAGGCGCGCGTCATCCGCGAGGGCGTCGTGGTCGCCGATGGCCTGGCCATCGAGTCGCTGCGTCGCTTCAAGGACGACGTGACCGAGGTCCGCACGGACTTCGAAGCCGGTATCGGTCTGGGCAAGTTCAACGACATCCAGATCGGCGACGAGGTCGAGACGACCGAACTCGTCGAGAAGCCGCGCGACTGATCGCGTGACTCCTCTGGGCCCCGGCCTCCCGACGCGGGAGGCCGGGGCCCGACCCCTTTCCCACGCAGGACCACCGGCGGGAAGTGTCCCGCCACTGCCTCAGGAGGCACCCACATGGCCGATCCGCAGCGCGCACGCAAGATGGCGGACCGCATCAAGGAAGTCGTCGCACGTCGACTCGACAAGGGTCTGCGGGACCCGCGACTCGGGTTCGTCACGATCACCGACGTCCGTGTGACCGGTGACCTGCAGCACGCGTCGATCTTCTACACCGTCTACGGCACCGACGAGGAGCGCGCAGACTCCGCAGCGGCGCTCAAGGCCGCGACCGGCATGCTCCGGTCCGAGGTCGGCAAGAACATCACCGCCCGGCTCACGCCGTCGCTGGAGTTCATCGCGGACGCCCTGCCCGAGACGTCGGCGCACATGGAGGACCTGCTCGTGCAGGCCCAGGTGCGCGACGAGCAGGTCCGTGCGGCCTCGGTCGGCGCGACGTACGCCGGCGACGCCGACCCGTACAAGCGCGACGAGGACGACGAGGACGACGACTCCGAGGACGACGGCGCCGCCGAAGCCCGTTCCTAGACCCCGGGCAGCTGGTAGCCGCTCGCGTCGTCGCCGACGGCGAGACCGTCACGCAGCAGCGACGCGAGCGCCCGGTCGCGCTGGTCTGCGTCCGGCCACACCGGTTCGATCTCGGACCGGGTGACCGGCACGTCGCTGGAGCGCAGCTCGGCCATGATCAGCCCGCGGACCTGCCGATCACTGCCGGCGAACTTCGCCTGGCGCGGTGCCCGCGGTCCGTCGTGCTCCGGGTAGCCGGCAGCACGCCAGGCGCAGCGGTCCGCGATCGGGCAGGCGTCGCACGCGGGGGAGCGTGAGACGCACACCAGGGCGCCGAGCTCCATCACGGCGGCGTTCGTGGCCGCGGCGTCGTCACGGTCCACCGGCAGGACGGACTCCATCAGCGGGAGGTCCTGCTTCGCCTTCGCCGGCCCGGGTTCGCCCTGGCCGAGGACCGCCCGTGCGAGCACGCGGCGAACGTTGACGTCGACGACCGGGTGCCGGTCGCCGTAGGCGAAGACCGCGACGGCCCGTGCGGTGTAGTCGCCGATGCCCGGCAGCGCGAGCAGGGCGTCGACGTCCCGAGGCACCACGTTGCCGTGGTCGGTCGCGATCGCGGTCGCCGCGGCGTGCAGCGCGAGCGCGCGTCTCGGGTAGCCGAGCCGGTCCCAGGCGCGCACCGCCTCGGACGGAGGCGATTCTGCGAGGTCGCGAGGCGTCGGCCACCGGGTGAGCCACGCCTCCAGTCGGGGGATCACGCGCGCGACCTGCGTCTGCTGCAGCATGATCTCGCTGACCAGGGTGCCCCAGGCGGGGAAGCCGGGGCGGCGCCACGGCAGGTCCCGCGCCTGCTGCCGGAACCACGCGATCAGCGGGGTGGCGATGTCGGGCTGTTCCGGCGTGGCCGGTTCCTGCACGCCGGCTCCCGCGGTCGGGTTGTCCACATTCTGTCTGGAGGCCCGACTCGCGTTCACCACGACAGCCTACGGTGGACGCATGGCACGCTGGGCACCCGAAGAGACCGACACGATGGCCGCGATCGCTGCAGAGGCGATCGCGCAGGTCGGCACCAACCGCACCGTCATCGGCATCGACGGGCAGGACGGCACCGACCTCGAACGGGTCGCCGCCGCGCTCGTCTCCGGGTTCGAGCAGCACGGGGTCTCCGCCATGGCGGCCGCTGCGCCGTCGGCCGACCAGGACACGCTCCGGGCCGATCTGGTCACGCCCTTCCGCACGACCGGTGCCGGCGACGGCGTGTTGATCGTGCACGGGCGGGGCCTCCTCGCCCCCGGGGTCCGCACCCTGTGGCGCTGGTCGCTGTGGGTGGAGCAGGAAGCCGGGCGGCTCGAGCGCCGGGCCGACGTCAAGATCGCGGCCTCCGCGGTGCTCGACGTCACCGATCCCGAGCACCCCCGCCGTGAGTGGAACGACGCCTGCTGACCGGCGCTGGTAATCTCTCCTGGTGCTCGAAACCGCGCCGGACGGCATCCTCCTCGTCGACAAACCGCAGGGGATCTCCAGCCACCGGGTGGTCTCCATCGCCCGCCGGCGACTCGGCCTGAAGAAGGTCGGCCACGCGGGCACCCTCGACCCCATGGCCACCGGGCTGCTCCTGCTCGGCATCGGGCCGTCGACCCGGTTGCTCACGCACCTGGTGGGGCTCGACAAGACGTACACGGCGACCATCCGGCTCGGTGTGTCGACGGACTCCGACGACGCCGACGGCACGCCCACCACGGCTCCCGGTGTGACCGCTGCCGACGTCTCGGAGGCCGCCGTCGAGGCCGCCGTCGCCGAACAGCGCGGCGTGATCGACCAGGTCCCGTCCACCGTCAGTGCGATCAAGGTCGACGGGCGCCGCGCCTACGACCTGGCGCGGAAGGGTGAGGCGGTCGAACTCAAGTCCCGCACGGTGACCGTCTCGCAGTTCGACGTCACGAACCGCAACGACCGGACCGTCACCGTGGACGGCACGGACGTCGCCGTGGTGGACCTCGACGTCGTCGTCACCTGCTCCTCGGGCACCTACGTCCGTGCGCTCGCCCGTGACGTCGGCGCGACGCTCGGCACCGGCGCACACCTCGTCGCGCTCCGTCGGACCCGGGTCGGACCGTTCGACGTGCAGGACGCGATCGACCTCGAGGACGATGCCGTCGACGTCCGCGCCGCGCTCGCACGTCCTGCGGACATCGCCCGTCGACTGTTCTCCTCCGTCACCCTCGATGCCGCGTCGGCGAAGGACCTCACCGACGGCAAGCGCGTGGCCGCGGAGCACCCCGATTCGGACGGGCCGGTGGCAGCGGTCACCGCCTCCGACGACCGGCTCGTAGGCCTGGTGTCCGTCCGGCGCGGGCTGCTCCGGGTCATCACCAACTTCCCGGCGCCCGGTGCGTCGTCCTCCTCGCAGACCGGAGCGCGCGCGTGATCGAGTGGTTCATGTGGGTGCAACTGGTGCTCGCGGTCGTGGTGGGGCTCTTCGCGGTCGTCGTGGGGTTCATCGGCTGGAAGCCGAACGACTACACCGTCGGCGCACTCGTGCTGATCGAGCTGCTGCTCCTGGTGCAGGGTGTCATCTCGATCGTGCTGCCGGCGACGGGCAGCCCGCCCGACGGCAACGCACTCGAGTTCGGGGTGTACGCGGTGTCGGTGCTCCTCGTCCCGCCGGCCGCGGTCGTGTGGGCGCTGATCGACCGGACGAAGTGGAGCACCGTCGTGCTCGGCGCCGGGGCATTCACCGTCGCGGTGATGGTCTACCGGATGTACCAGATCTGGTTCGCGCTGAACTGACGTCGCAGGTCATGCGCGCAGCCGCGCGTCGGTAGAATCGGTGCAATGGCGACCAGATCCTCACTCGCGACCGGCATCGGCCGCGTCCTCATCGCCGTGTACGGCATCCTCGCGCTGGCGGCGACCGGACGCAGCGTCGTGCAGATCATCGAGAAGTTCTCGTTCGCACCGTTCGCGTACACGCTCAGCGCCGTCGCCGCGGTGGTGTACATCGTCGCGATGATCGCCCTCATCATGCCCGGTCGGTTCTGGTACCGGGTCGCCTGCGTCACGATCGCGTTCGAGATGACCGGGGTGCTCGTCATCGGCACCCTGTCGCTGTTCGACCGTCAGCTGTTCCCCGACGACACCATCTGGTCGTACTACGGCATGGGCTACGCCTTCGCGCCGCTCGTGCTCCCGATCGCCGGGCTCTGGTGGCTCCGCAAGCACCACCGCACCGCGGTCGCCGAGCCGACACCGGTTGCGTCCTCGTCCACTGCCCCGGCGAGCGAGTAGGGGCCGCCGTGCAGTTCTACGAGGACACCGCCGACGTGGCGGACGGGTTCGGGCCGAGTGCGGTCACCATCGGCAAGTTCGACGGTGTGCACGTCGGGCACCGAGCCGTCATCGCGCACCTGGAGCGTGCTGCGCGCGAGCACGACCTCGTGGCGACCGTGGTCACGTTCGACCGGCACCCGCTCAACGTGATCGACCCACCGCACGTCCCGCCGGCCCTGACGAGCACCGCGCAACGCCGCGAGCTGCTCGAGGACGCCGGGGTCGACGCGACCCTGCTGCTCCGCTTCGACCAGGAACTCCAGTCGAAGTCGCCCGAGGCGTTCGTGTCCGAGATCCTCGTCGACACCCTGCACGCCCGCCTGGTGTTCGTCGGCAGTGACTTCCGCTTCGGCGCGAAGGGCGCCGGTGACGTCTCCCTGCTGCGTGTCCTGGGGGAGCAGCACGGGTTCACGGTCGAGCTCATCGACGACGTGGACCTGATCGACGACGTCCGACCCGACGACGAGCGCCGGGTGTCCTCCACCTGGATCCGTGAGCTGCTCGGCCAGGGCCGCGTCGCCGAGGCCGCACGGCTCCTCGGGCGTGAACACGCCGTCCGCAGCGTCGTGGTGCACGGCAACCAGCGCGGCCGCGCGATGGGGTACCCCACCGCGAACCTCGATCCGGCGTGCGAGGGGTTCGTCCCCGCCGACGGTGTCTACGCTGCGCGGGTGCTCCACGACGGCACGGTCTACCCGGCTGCGGTGTCGGTCGGCAACAACCCGACGTTCGAGGGCGTGCCGGCCAAGCAGATCGAGGCACACCTGCTCGACGTCGACATCGACCTGTACGGCGACCGGATCTCGGTGCTCTTCGTGTCGTACGTTCGCGGCATGGTGAAGTTCTCGTCGATGGACGAGCTCGCCGCGCAGATGCGCCAGGACGACCTGGACATCCGACTGCTCCTCGGGCTGCCCGCGCCGGTCTGAGCCGCGTGTCCGCCGTCCCCGCGATCACGCTGATCCGGCCTGCACGCTGATCCGGCCTGCACGCTGAGTCGGCCTGCACGCTGTGCTCGGCCCGCACGACGACGCCCCCGTGACCGTTCCGGTCGCGGGGGCGTCGTGGGTGGTGCTGCGGCTCAGCCGCCCAGGGCGTCGAGCCAGATCTTGCGGGCGTCGAGGGCTTCCTGCGCGTCCTTGATCTTCCGGGCGTCACCGGTGGCCTGGGCCGCGGCGAGCTCGGACTGGAGCTTGCCGATGGCGTCCTCGAGCTGGCTCGCGAGACCGTTCTGACGGGCCTTGCGCTCCGGGTTCGATTCCTTCCAGTGCGCGTCCTCGAGCCCACGGACGTGGTCCTCGATCGCGCGCAGGCGGTCCTCGACACGACGGACATCGGCGCGGGGGACCTTGCCGATCTCGTCCCACCGGCGCTGGATCCCGGTCAGGGTCTTGCGCGCGGCGACCCGGTCGGTCGCCTGCAGGAGCGGCTCGGCCTCGGTCAGCAGGGCCTGCTTCGCTTCGAGGTTGGCGGAGAACTCTTCGTTCTCGGCCGCGCTCTCGGCGTGGCGCTGCTCGAACAGCACGTCACCGGCGGCCTTGAAGCGGGCCCAGAGTGCGTCGTCGTGCCGCTTGCCCGCACGCCCGGCGTTCTTCCAGTCGTCGAGGAGCTGACGGTAGTCCGGGATCGCGTCGGAGCCGCGGGGTGCGAGGGCCTCGGCCTGCGCCACGAGCTCCTGCTTGCGGGTCCGGGCGTCACGGTGCTGTGCGTCCAGCTCGGAGTAGAAGGCACGACGGTGCTGGTCGACGGTGGACCGCGCTGCGCGGAACCGCTTCCAGAGGTCGTTCGCCTCGTTCTTGGGGATCCGGGGCCCGTCGTGCTGGTGCTGCTGCCAGCGTGCGAACACGTCGTCGAGCTGCGCCGTGATCTGCTTCCACTGCGCGCGCGCCGGGTCGACCGCGGCGAGTGCCTCGGCTTCCTCCACCAGGGCGGTACGGTGCGCCAGCGCGTCCTGCAGGGCCTGCTGCGCCTGCTCTGCCTGCTCCTTGGTGAGCGAGCCGAGCTGCTCGGCCAGGACACCCACGCGGGTCTCGAGCGACTTGATGTCGCCCACCACCCGTGCGTCGGCCACCAGGGCCGTCAGGTGCTCGACCGTCCGGGCGACGTCGTTCGCCGACGCGCCGCGCTGGACGCGCTGCTCGGCGATCTTCACCTGCCCCTCGAGGTCGGCGTACTTCCGCGCGAAGTAGGCGAGTGCTTCTTCGGGGGTGGCGTCCGGGTACTCACCGACAGCACGTTCGGTCTCTTCGTACCGGACGTACACGGTCCCGTTCTCGTCGACCCGCCCCCAGGTCGTTGCTTCGTCAGATCCCACAGGTCTCGCCTCGATCGTGGTCGTGCATCGCCGACGTCACCGTCGGCACGGTCAGGTCGTCAGCCTATTGCACGGACGGGCTCCGCCGCCCGACCGGTGCGACGGGTTGTGGACTACTTCTGCTCCGCGATGGTCGCGTCGGTGATCTTCGTCGCCACCTTCGGCTCGCCGGTGCCGTCGCTGCCGGGGGATGCGATGCCCTTCGCAGCGATCTCCGACTCGAGCTCGGACAGGCCGCTCGTGACCTTCCCGACGACCGTGTAGCCGCCTGTGGAGCCGTCGAGCGTGGTGTCCCCGTAGACGATGAAGAACTGCGTCGACTGCGAGTAGGGGGAGTCCGACCGAGCGATCGCGATCGTGCCCTTCTCGTAGACGCCGTCCTTCGGCACGTTCTCGAGCGGGCCGTACTCGAAGCCCGCGTCGCCGGTACCGTCGCCGTTCGCGGATCCGCACTGCAGGAACTTCAGACCGGCGCTGTCGGCGAGTCGGTGGCACGTGGTGCCGTTGTAGAACTGGTCGCGGATCAACGAGATCTCGGCACTCGCGGCCTGCGGTGCCTTCGCCCCGTCGAGCTCGATGCCGAGGTCGATGCTCTTGTTCAGCGTGAGCGTGCCCGTCCAGGTCGCGCCCTTCGCGATGGACTTGCTCGGCACGTCGCCGGTGTTGCCGGCCGTCGCACTGGCCGACGGCGTCGCCGTGGACGACGCGGAGGTGCTCGGTGTCGGGGCGTCCGACCCCCGCGACCCGGCGAAGGCGAGCTGCGACCCTGTGGCGAGGGCCGCGACGAGGACGAGGGCGCCTGCACCGATCAGGTTGTCGCGCACACGGCGGCTGCGCTGCCGCTCGTGCAGGCCCTGACGGGCTTGGTAGAGGCGGAGCCGCTCGCGCGCCTCACGGTTGTCACGCGCTGGGTTCTTCGGTGCCACGGTGCTGGTCTGCCCTCTCGTCGCAGTGTGCAACGAGCGTAGCCGAACGGTCACCACCACCGGCTCGGAGGCGCGGCGTGCGTCGGTGGTGCGGCTTACGATTGCAGGATGGCAGCGGATCGTTCGGGCATGCACGCGCCCACCACGGGTGGTCGCGCCGGTCTCGCGCAGGGTTCCGTCCCGCTCGCCGTCCGGATGCGACCGACCAGCCTCGACGAGGTCGCCGGCCAGCAGCACCTGCTCGGGCGGGGCTCACCCCTCGTGCAGCTCGCCACCGGCACGCGTGACAACCCCGGCGGGGTCTCCGTGATCCTCTGGGGTCCGCCCGGCACCGGGAAGACCACGCTGGCGCAGGCCATCGCACGCCAGTCCGGCCGCGAGTTCGTCGAGCTCTCCGCCGTGACCGCCGGCGTGAAGGACGTTCGCGAGGTCATGGAGAAGGCACTGACCCACCGCGACCTGTACGGGTCGACCACGGTGCTGTTCCTCGACGAGATCCACCGCTTCAGCAAGGCCCAGCAGGACGCCCTGCTGCCCGGCGTCGAGAACGGGTGGGTGATCCTGATCGCCGCCACCACCGAGAACCCGTCGTTCTCGGTCATCTCGCCGCTGCTCTCCCGCTCGCTGCTCCTGACGCTCAAACCACTCACCGATCCCGACCTCGGCATGCTCGTCGACCGTGCGGTCGAGGACCCCCGGGGCCTCGGCGGCGCCGTCGTCCTGGGCGACGAAGCCCGCAGTGCGATCATCCGGCTCGCCTCCGGCGACGCCCGACGCGCCCTCACCGCGCTCGAGGCCGCTGCGGCATCGGCCACCGCGGCGCAGGACGATGACGACGACACCGTGCCCGTCGTCGACGCCGACACCGTCGCCGCCGCGGTCGACCGGGCACTGCTCCGCTACGACCGACAGGGCGACGAGCACTACGACGTCATCAGCGCGTTCATCAAGTCGGTACGGGGGAGCGACGTCGACGCAGCCCTGCACTACCTCGCCCGCATGATCGAGGCCGGCGAGGACTCCCGGTTCATCGCGCGGCGGATCATCATCTCCGCGTCCGAGGACATCGGCATGGCCGACCCGCAGGCGCTGTCCATCGCGGTCGCCGCGGCGCAGGCCGTCCAGCTCATCGGCATGCCCGAGGGCCGCATCCCCCTGGCCGAGGCGGTCGTCTACCTGGCGACGGCACCGAAGTCGAACGCCGCCTACAACGGGGTGAACCAGGCGATGGCCGACGTCAAGGCGGGGCGGATGGGCACCGTGCCGATGCACCTGCGCGACGCGCACTACGCCGGGGCGAAGCGACTCGGGCACGGCAAGGGGTACGTCTACTCGCACGACGCCGAGCACGGGGTCGCCGAGCAGCAGTACCTGCCGGACGCCCTCGAGGGCACCGAGTACTACACCCCGACGGCCAACGGGTACGAGCGAGAGGTCGGGCCGCGGCTCGAACGACTCCGGAAGATCACACGCGGGCACTAGTGTCGGTGCTTCTTCGCCGGGCTGGATGCTGCTAGCATTGACGGGCCTACGTCCTGGTCCTCGAGCACGGCTGCGTCGAGGACAGAGTGCCACTCCGGTGGTACGGGGGCAGAGGTTCGGACTGTAGCCGTCCGATCCCACAGGCTCATCCCTCTGGATCCCGTCGTCGGGACCGAGCACGTGCTGCACCACTGAGCGTGCTGTTGGAGTGCCCGGCGAGTATTCAGTTCGAACAGAGAAAAGGACCCTGTGTCTACCAAGTCACGTACCCGCAGCAAGACCCGCCTGTCGCGCGCGCTCGGCATCCCGCTGACGCCGAAGGCGGCCCGTTACCTCGAGAAGCGCCCCTACGGGCCCGGTGAGCACGGCCGTACGCGCCGTCGTGCGGACAGCGACTACGCCGTCCGCCTCCGTGAGAAGCAGCGTCTGCGCGCCCAGTACGGTATCCGCGAGAAGCAGCTCCGCATCGTCTTCGAAGAGGCCCGCAAGACGAAGGGCCTGACCGGTGAGAACCTGGTCGAGCTCCTCGAGCAGCGCCTCGACGCCCTCGTGGTCCGTGCCGGGTTCGCCCGCACCACCGCGCAGGCCCGTCAGCTGATCGTGCACCGTCACATCCTGGTCGACGGCAAGCTCGTCGACCGCCCCTCCTTCCGCGTCAAGGAGGGCCAGCTGATCCACGTCAAGGCGAAGTCCGAGTCGATGGAGCCCTTCCAGGTCGCCGCTGCCGGTGGCCACCAGGAAGTCCTCCCGAAGGTCCCGGGCTACCTCGAGGTCGAGATCGAGAAGCTCCAGGCCCGCCTCGTGCGTCGCCCGAAGCGCGCCGAGGTCCCCGTGACCTGTGAAGTGCAGCTCGTCGTCGAGTACTACGCAGCTCGCTGATCCACTGAACACACCCGAACGGCGGGTCGTCCTCTCGAGGGCGACCCGCCGTTCGGCGTTCCGGCGCCGGCGGCTAAGCTTGTCCGGGCATGCACCGCCCGGGTGCACAGAGGGAGAGGCACCGTGAAGCAGCTGTTCTTCGTCGCCGTCGGCATCGTCATCGGCTTCGCCGTCGCACACCGGGTCGCCCAGACCTCCGGTGGCGCCCGGCTCTTCGCCGAGGTGAACGCCAAGACGAAGGCCTTCACGGGTGCCGTCGCGGACGGCTACCGATCGCGCGACGCCGAGCTCCGCACGGACGTCTGAGCGCTCCGCTTCGAGCTGTCACGACTCTCCTCCACCCACGACCTGAACCCAGGAAGCACCATGCAGACCGCAGAGATCCGCCGCCGTTGGCTCCAGTACTTCGGTGACCGCGGCCACACCGTCGTCCCGTCCGCATCCCTCGTCTCCGACGACCCGTCGCTCCTCTTCACGGTCGCCGGCATGGTGCCGTTCATCCCGTACCTGACCGGGCTCATCCCGGCGCCGTTCCCGCGGGCGACGAGCGTGCAGAAGTGCATCCGGACGAACGACATCGAAGAGGTCGGCAAGACCCCTCGCCACGGCACGTTCTTCCAGATGAACGGGAACTTCTCGTTCGGCGACTACTTCAAGGAGCAGGCGATCCAGTTCGCCTGGGAGTTCCTCACCAAGTCGGAGACCGACGGGGGGCTCGGCTTCTCGCCCGACGACCTCTGGGTCACCGTCTACGAAGAGGACGACGAGGCGATCGCCTTCTGGAAGCAGCACTCGTCGCTGCCCGACGAGCGGATCCAGCGTCTGGGCAAGGACACGAACTACTGGTCGACCGGGCAGCCCGGACCCGCGGGTCCCTGCTCCGAGATCTTCTTCGACCGCGGCCCCGACCACGGCATCGACGGCGGCCCGGCCACCGACGACGACCGCTACGTCGAGATCTGGAACCTCGTCTTCATGCAGTACCAGATCGCCGACGTGCGGTCGAAGTACGACTTCGAGATCACGGGCGAACTGCCGAACAAGAACATCGACACCGGCATGGGGCTCGAGCGCGTCGCCTTCATCAAGCAGGGCGTCGACAACATGTACGAGATCGACCAGGTGCGCCCGGTGCTCGACCGCGCGGCCGAGATCTCCGGCCGTCGCTACGGTGCCGTGCACGAGGACGACGTGCGCATGCGCGTCATCGCCGACCACGTCCGTTCCTCGCTGATGCTCATCGCCGACGGCGTGAGCCCGTCGAACGAGGGCCGCGGGTACATCCTCCGTCGCCTGCTCCGCCGGACCGTGCGCGCCATGCGCCTGCTCGGCGTCGAGGCCGCCACGTTCCCCGAGCTCTTCCCGGCGTCCCGCGACGCGATGCGCGACGCCTACCCCGAGGTGGCGTCCGACTACGACCGGATCTCCCGCATCGCCTACGCGGAAGAGGAGACCTTCCTCCGCACCCTGGCGCAGGGCACGACCATCCTCGACGTCGCGGTCGAGCGCGCGAAGCAGGACGGTGCCCCGTCGATCGGCGGCGACACGGCGTTCCTGCTGCACGACACCTTCGGGTTCCCCATCGACCTGACGATGGAGATGGCCGAGGAAGCCGGCGTGCACGTCGACCGCACGGCGTTCGAGACCCTGATGTCCGAGCAGCGCGCCCGGGCGAAGGCCGACGCGAAGAGCAAGAAGACCGCGATCGCCGACTTGAGCGTCTACAGCGCGTTCCGGGCGAAGGGCGAGACGACCTTCCTGGGCTACGACGCACTCGAGACCGAGACGCGCGTGCTCGGCATCATCGTGGACGGCGTCAGCGTCGACCGCGCGGTGGTGGGCGACATCGCCGAGGTCATCCTCGGCGAGACCTCGCTGTACGCCGAGTCCGGCGGCCAGGACGCCGACCAGGGCTCGATCGTCGGCAACGGGTTCGACCTCGAGGTCCTCGACGTCCAGCGACCGGTCTCCGGGCTCTGGAGCCACACCGTGCAGGTCCGCTCCGGCGAGGTCGGGGTCGGCGACGCCGCGAGCACCGTCGTCGATGCCGAGTACCGCCGTGGCGCGACCCAGGCACACTCCGCGACGCACCTGGTGAACGCGGCGCTCCGCGACATCCTGGGGCCGGAGGCGCTGCAGGCCGGTTCGTACAACAAGTCCGGCTACATGCGCCTCGACTTCTCGTGGTCGCAGCCCGTGTCGCTCGAGACCCGCTCCGAGATCGAGGAGGTCGTGAACACCGCGATCCGCACCGACCTCGAGGTGTCCACGCGCATCCTGCCCATCGACGAGGCGAAGGCCCTCGGCGCGCAGGCCCTGTTCGGTGAGAAGTACGGCGCCGAGGTCCGCATGGTCGACATCGGCGGCCCGTGGTCCCGCGAGCTCTGCGGTGGCACCCACGTGGCCTCGAGTGCACAGATCGGACTCGTCAACCTGGTGGGGGAGTCGAGCGTCGGTTCGACGAACCGCCGCGTCGAAGCGCTGGTCGGGCTCGAGGGGTTCCGCGACCTCGCCGTCGAGCGCACGATCGTGTCGCAGCTCTCCAGCGCGCTCAAGGCACCCCGTGCCGACCTGCCGGCCCGCGTGCAGAACCTGATGGAGGACCTGCGGAGCGCCCAGAAGAAGCTCGCCGAGTACGAGTCGGCGAACCTGCAGCAGCGCGTGCCCGCCATCGCCCGCAACGCCACGACCGTCGGTGCCACCACCGTGGTCGCCGAGACGGTCGACGGACTGCAGTCCGGCGACGACCTGCGCTCGCTCGCCACCGGTGTGCGGGGCCAGCTCGGTGACGGTGCTGCCGTCGTCGTGCTCGGGGCGGTCGTCGGTGGCAAGCCGATCGTGATCGTCGCGACCAACGACGCCGCTCGTGCTGCCGGCGTGCAGGCGGGCCCCCTGGCGAAGGAGGCCGCCGGCGTGCTCGGTGGCGGTGGCGGTGGCAAGCCGGACCTGGCGCAGGGCGGCGGGACCGACGCGGCCGCGCTCCCCGCGGCGCTCCGTGCCGTGACCGCACGGCTCGCGGGCTGACCGTGGGCATCCGGTCCGGGCGGCGGCTCGGCGTCGACGTCGGGCGCGCCCGGATCGGGGTCGCGGTGTGCGACCGTGACGGCCTGCTGGCGACGCCGGTCGAGACCGTCCGTCGCGACGACTCGAAGGACCTCCGGCGCATCCTCGAGCTCGCGGACGAGTACGACGTCGTCGAGGTCGTGGTCGGTCTGCCCCTGTCGATGTCGGGCGCGGACACCGCCTCGACCGAGGACGCCCGCGTGTTCGCCGCCCGGATCGCAGCGCGTCGTCCGGTGCGCCTGGTGGACGAACGACTGTCGACGGTGACCGCCCAGCGCGGGCTGCACCAGGCCGGCAAGAACACGAAGAAGTCCCGGGCCGTGATCGACCAAGCAGCCGCTGTTATCATTCTGCAACACGCGCTCGACCACGAGCGCAGTGCAGGTGCCCCTCCGGGCACCACGCTTCCCTGACAGGGCTGCCCGGTACCGCGCAAGGGTGCTCCCGTCGTCAGTCCGCGGACGACGGTGCCCAGGTGGAGTTCCCGACCGAGAGACCGAGGACGTTGGCAGACGATCTGGACTGGAACGCGATCATCGCGCCCGGCAACGACGCCGAGCGGCGGAAGGCGACTTCCGACCGCACGACAGGCACCGATGACCGCGACGACGCTGGTCGGGTGACCCCACCGCCCGCGCCTCCGATGTCCCGACGCGAAGCCCGCGCACTCGAGGCCGAACGAGCCCGCGTCGCCGGCTCACCCGCCCCGGAGCCCACCGACGAGCCGCAGGCCCCCGAGCCGGCCGACGATGCTCCGGCGACCACGCGCGACGAACGCCCGGCGTCTCCCGCCGACGCACCGATCGCCACCAGCCCCGACGAGCTGCACCCCGAGGTCGCAGCACTCCTGACCGGCGAACTGCCGACCGGGTCCGCGGCGACCGCCGCGGGCGGCGGGTCCGGTGCCGACGGGACGGACCACGGCGACGCGACCGGCGGCGGTGGCGCCGCGGGAGGCGGCGGACGCGGCGGACGAGGCGGCAGAGGACGCTCCTCCAGGCAGCCGCGCGACCCGCGACCGAAGCGTCGACGCGGACCGCTCGTCGCCGGGCTCGTGATCGTCGCGGTGGTGCTGGCCGCGGGTGTCGGGGCCTACACGTTCGCCGCCCCGAAGATCCAGCAGCTGATCGGCGCGATCAGCGGTGCGCAGGAGCCCGACGACTACACCGGTGACGGCACCTCGAAGGTGACCATCACCATCAAGCAGGGGGACATCGGCGAGAACGTCGCCGCGACGTTGCAGCGCAGCGGCGTCGTCAAGGACTCGAAGGTGTTCTACAAGCTCCTGCTCGCCTCGCCGGACGTGCAGTTCCAGCCCGGTTCGTACGCGCTGAAGAAGCAGATGAGCTCCAAGTCCGCGCTGGCCGCCCTGCAGGACAAGGACAACCGGGTCCAGGCGTCGATCATCATCCCCGAGGGCACCGCGCTGGCCGACATCGAGGCCGGCATGGTCTCGAAGGCCGGCCTGACGAAGAAGCAGGTCGACGCGGCCGCGAAGGACCTGTCGGCGTACGACCTGCCGGCAGGCGTCACGACGCTCGAGGGCTGGCTCTTCCCCGCGACCTACCCGATCAACCCGGGCTGGTCCGCCGAACAGTACTTCAAGTCGATGGTCGACACGATGAAGGAGCACCTCGCCGCCGCCGGCGTCAAGGAGGCCGACCAGGAGCGCACCATCGTCTTCGCGTCGCTGGTGCAGAAGGAAGCCGGGCTCGCGGCCGACTACCCGAAGGTCGCGCGGGTGTTCCAGAACCGGCTCGACCAGGGCATGAAGCTCCAGTCCGACGCCACGGTCGCGTACGGCACGGGCAACACGCACACCGTGACCACGACCGACGAGGAGCGCGCGGACGCCTCGAACGAGTACAACACCTACGTGCACGAGGGGCTGCCGCCCGCACCGATCTCGAACCCGGGTGACGTCGCGATCAAGGCGGTCACGGCTCCGGCCGCGGGCAAGTGGCTGTACTTCGTGACGGTCGACCTGGAGTCGGGCAAGACGGTCTTCTCGGACACCTACGACCAGCACCTGGTCGCGGTCGAACAGTTCCAGGCCTGGCTGCGAGCGCACCCCGACTACCAGTAGGCGCCGACGTCGCACGGACGAACGCTGTGGGAGGATTGCCGCATGCTTCGTTGGTTGACCGCTGGTGAGTCCCACGGACCCGAACTGATCGCCATGCTCGAGGGCCTGCCCGCGGGTGTCCCGGTGTCGTTCGAGTCCATCCGTGCCGACCTCGCACGCCGCAAGCTCGGCTACGGCCGCGGCTCGCGGATGAAGTTCGAGCAGGACGAGCTGCACGTGTCCGGCGGCGTCCGACACGGTTACTCGCTCGGCAGCCCCATCGCGATCCGCATCGGCAACACCGAGTGGCCGAAGTGGGTCGAGGTCATGAACCCCGAGCCGATCGAGTCCACCGAGATGTCCCGCGGCCGGAGCGCCCCGCTCACCCGACCGCGTCCGGGTCACGCCGACCTGGTCGGCATGCAGAAGTACGGCTTCGACGAGGCCCGCCCGGTCCTGGAGCGTGCGAGCGCCCGTGAGACCGCGGCACGCGTGGCGCTCGGAGCCGTCGCGAAGTCCTTCCTGGCCGAACTCGGCATCCGTTCGGTGGCGCACACGCTGCAGGTCGGGACGGTCCGGGTGCCGGACGGCACCGACCTGCCGCTGCCCGACGACGTGGACCGCCTCGACGAGGACCAGCTGCGCTGCTTCGACGCCGAGACCTCCGCGCGCATGGTCACCGAGGTCGAGGCCGCCAAGAAGGACGGCGACACCCTCGGCGGTGTCGTCGAGGTGCTGTTCTACGGTGTTCCGCCCGGCCTCGGCTCGCACGTCCACTGGGACCGCCGGCTCGACGCCCGCCTCGCCGCGGCGATCATGGGCATCCAGGCCATCAAGGGTGTCGAGGTCGGCGACGGCTTCGCGACCGCCGGTCGCCGTGGCTCCGCGGCCCACGACGAGCTGTACCGCGAGGACGGCGAGATCTACCGCACGAGCGACCGTGCCGGTGGGACCGAGGGCGGGATGTCCACGGGCACCGTGCTGCGCGTCCGAGCCGGCATGAAGCCGATCGCCACGATCCCGCACGCCCTGCACACGGTGGACGTCGTCTCCGGTGAGGACGCCGCGGCGCACCACCAGCGCTCGGACGTCTGCGCCGTGCCGGCTGCGGGGGTCGTCGCCGAGGCGATGGTGGCCCTGGTGCTCGCCGACGCGGTGCTCGAGAAGTTCGGCGGCGACAACGTCGTCGAGACCAAGCGCAACCTCGACGCCTACCTGGCCGCGATCCCGGAGACCCTGCGCACGCGCCGGACCGAGCCCTCGGCGACCTCGACCGACCTGTGAGCACCGACGTTCGACGCGCCGACGCGCCCGTGGTCGTCATCGGCCCGATGGGTGCCGGCAAGTCGAGCGTCGGCAAGCGGGTGGCGAAGGCCCTCGGTGTGCCGTTCACGGACACCGACCGGGCCATCGTCCGCGAGCACGGACCGATCCCCGGCATCTTCGCCGACCGCGGTGAGCCGGCGTTCCGTGCGCTCGAGGCCGAAGCCGTCCGGGCAGCGCTGTCCACGGGCGGCGTCGTCGCCGTCGGCGGGGGAGCCGTCACCCACGCGGACACCCGGCGGGCCCTGACCGGAGCGCGCATCGTCCTGCTCACCGTCTCGCCCGAGGCCGTCGCCGAGCGCATCGCCGGGTCCGACCGGCCGTTGCTGGCGAACGGTGGGATCGACGCCTGGCAGACGATCATGGACGAGCGAGCGGCCACCTACGCCGAACTCGCGCACGTCGTGGTCGACACGTCCCGACGGCCGATGTCCCGTGTGGTCGACGACGTCGTCACGTGGGTGCGCAGCGACGCTGGCACGAACGCCGCGCCCAGCAGCACGACCAGCAGCACCACCAGCACCGAAGGAGCACCGTGACCGAGCCGACCCTGCCCGCCGGGACCACCGAGATCCGGGTGGGCGGTGACGACGGCTACACGGTGGCCGTCGGCACGGACCTGCTCGGCACCCTGCCCGGGATCCTGGGCCCGCGCGTCGCGAAGGTCCTGATCGTGCACTCGCCGACGCTCGGCGCCCGGGCGAACGAGCTCCGAGCACTCCTGGTCGAAGCAGGCCTCGAGGCCCTGATCGCCGAGGTCCCCGACGCCGAAGGCGCCAAGCGTGTCGAGGTCGCGGCGTTCTGCTGGCAGATCATGGGGCAGGCCGACTTCACCCGCACCGACGCGGTCATCGGCCTGGGCGGCGGTGCCGTCACCGACCTCGCCGGCTTCGTCGCCGCGACGTGGCTGCGCGGTGTCGCGTACGTGTCCGTCCCGACGAGCGTGCTCGGCATGGTGGACGCCAGCGTCGGCGGCAAGACGGGCATCAACACGAACGAGGGCAAGAACCTGGTCGGCGCCTTTTCCGCCCCCCGCGCCGTCGTCGTGGACCTCGACCTCGCCCGCACCCTGCCGCGCAACGAGATCCTGACCGGGTTCGCCGAGATCGTGAAGGCCGGGTTCATCGCCGTGCCCGAGATCCTGGACATCGTCGAGGCCGACGTCGCCCGGGTGACCGACCCGACGACGCCGGAGTTCCGCCGGGTCGTCGAGCTCGCCATCGCGCTCAAGGCCGAGGTCGTGTCGGACGACTTCACCGAGCAGGGCCGACGCGAGATCCTGAACTACGGGCACACCCTGGGGCACGCGATCGAGCACGCCGAGCGGTACCAGTGGCGCCACGGCGCGGCGGTGTCGGTCGGCATGGTGTTCGCCGCCGAACTCGCCCGGCTGACCGGACACCTGGACGACGCCACGGTCGACCGCCACCGGACGATCCTGGAGTCGCTCGAGCTTCCGACCTCGTACGGCGTCGGACGCTGGCAGGGGCTGCTCGCAACCATGCGTCGCGACAAGAAGGCCCGTGCCGGCATGCTGCGGTTCATCATCCTGGACGGCGTCGGCAAACCCGTCGTGCTCGAGGGCCCCGAGGACCACCTGCTCTTCACCGCCTACCAGGAGGTCGGCGTCTAGCCTGCTCGGTCAGCGCAGGACCCGACGAATCCACTGCAGAGACCGAGCCCCGCGCCGGGCCCGCGCGGACCTGTGGAAGCCGCGCCGGGCCTCCAGGCTGTGGAGGAGGATGGGACGACGTGACGGACGGCACCACCCGCACGCGGCGGACCCAGCAGCGGGGAGCAGACTGACGGGCGTGCCCACCCCACCCCGACTGAGCGACCTCTCCGGCCCGCGCGACGCCGACACCGGCACGCTGCGCTCCCGGGGCCGGCGTTTCACCGAACTCCTCTCGATCGCCCGCCGACACCACCTGGTCCCCTTCCGCCGCCTCAACTTCTCGCACGACCCGGCCACCTCGGACCTGCGTCGCGACCAGGCCGAGCACCTGCGCCGCGCGCTCGAGGAAGCCGGCGGCGGGTTCGTGAAGATGGGCCAGCTGCTCTCCACGCGCGACGACCTGCTGCCCGAGGAGTGGACCGAGGGACTCGCGCACCTGCAGCGGAACGTCACGGCGGCGCCGGCGGACGAGGTCCGTGCGCTGCTCGAGCAGGAGCTCGGTGCGCCGGTCGACCAGGTCTTCGCCACGTTCGACCCGGTGCCGGTGGCGGCGGCGTCGATCGCGCAGGTGCACCGCGCCCGGCTGCCCGACGGCACCGCGGTCGCCGTGAAGGTGCAGCGGCCGGGCATCGACGCCGCCGTGCGCCGCGACGTCGACATCGCCCTGCGGGTCGTCCGGTTCATGGCCAGGTGGTCGACCGAGGCGCGACAGGTCGGCGTGCAGGACATCGCCGGCCAGTACGCGGACGACCTGATCCGTCAGGTGGACTTCGTGTCCGAGCTGCGGAACCTCACTGCGCTCCGTGCGGCCCAGGCCCGCAGTGCGCGTCCGGACGAGGTCCGGTTCCCGGACCCGTACCCGGACCTGTCCGGCCGGCGCGTGCTGGTGATGGAGTTCCTGGAGGGCGACACGCTCAGCGCGATCCGCGCCGAGCGCTCCGAGCGCGACCTCGACGCGCCGATGCGCGCGATCCTCCGCGCCTTCCTGCGCCAGGTCGTCTTCGACGGCCTGTACCACGCGGACCTGCACCCGGGGAACGTCCTGGTGCTGCCCGACGGGCGGCCCGCGTTGATCGACTTCGGATCGGTCGGGAGGCTCGACCCGGGTCTCCGGGACACGGTCCAGGACCTGTTGGCCGCCTACCTGCAGGACGACACGTCGCGGATCGCTGATGCGGTCCTGCGGATGGCGCCCGTGCGCGATGCGCACGACGAGCCCGACTTCCGTCGGGACATCGCCCGCTTCGTCGCGGACGAGCTCGGCCCGGGTGCACGCATCGGCGTCGACACCGTGGACGACGCGGTCGAGGTCTTCGGGCGGTACCGGTTGAAGCCGCCGCCGGACTTCGTCGCTGCGGCGCGTGCCCTGGCGATCTTCGAGGGCACACTCCGCACGCTCGTACCGTCCTTCGACCTGCTCGAGGAGTCCCGCGGACTCGCCCGGGAGCAGATCACCGACCAACTCCGGCCGGGCAAGCTCCGCGACCTGGCGGCGAAGGAGCTGCTCGGGGTCGTGTCCGCGGCCCGCCGGCTGCCGCGCCGGGTGGACCGCATCGGCGAGGCGATCGAGACCGGCCGGTTCACGGTGAACATCCGGCTCTTCGCGGACAGCCGCGACCGGCAGCTCGTGTCCGGCATGATCCGGCGCATCCTGCTCGTGCTCCTCGGGGCCGGGGCGGGGGTCCTGGCGATCGTGTACCTGTCGTTGCCGGCGCGGCCGACGGCGACCCTGTCCACCGGGGTCGCGGGTGCGTTGCTCGGGGGAGCGGCGGTGGTGCTGCTCGCCTGGGCGGCGGTCGACGCCTGGCTCGCCCGACGACGGCGCTGAGCGCGACGGGCACCGCTCCGGCCGCCGGGCGGGCGTCCGCTACACTCGTCCGGGGCCGTCCGCGGCCCGAGGACACTTCACAACACGACCGAACGGGACACCGACGACTCATGGCCAGTACCACAGACATCAAGAACGGCGCCGTTCTCATCATCGACGGCCAGCTGTGGTCGGTCGTCGAGTTCCAGCACGTCAAGCCGGGCAAGGGCGGCGCGTTCGTCCGCACGAAGCTCAAGAACGTCGTCTCCGGCAAGGTCGTGGACCGCACGTTCAACGCCGGCGCGAAGATCGACACCGCTGTCGTCGACCGTCGTGACTACCAGTTCCTCTACGAGGACGGCGACTCCTACGTGTTCATGGACACCGACACGTACGACCAGATCCCGGTCTCCGCGACCGTGGTCGGCGACGCCAAGAACTACCTGCTCGAGTCCGCGATGGTCACCATCGCCATGAACGAGGGCAACCCGCTGTACGTCGAGCTCCCGACGTCGATCGTCACCGAGGTCGAGACCGAGCCCGGCCTGCAGGGTGACCGTTCGTCCGGTGGCACCAAGGACGCGACCATCATCGCGACCGGTCACCGCATCCAGGTCCCGCTGTACCTGGAGAGCGGCACCCTGGTGAAGATCGACACGCGCGACGGCAGCTTCCTCGGCCGCGTCAACTCCTAGGCGCTGACCGTATGAGTGCTCGTTCGAAGGCCCGCAAGCGCGCCCTCGACATGCTGTACGTCGCCGAGGTGCGCGAGCTGCCGATCGCGGACGTGCTCGCCACCGAGACGGTCCGGCACCTGGACCAGCCGGAGCGTGCCTCCAGCTGGGACTACGCCCGGCAGATCGTCACGGGTGTCGACGACGCCCGTCACGAGATCGACGCCGTGATCGTCGACCACGCCCAGGGCTGGTCGATCGCCCGGATGCCGGTCCTCGACCGCTGCATCCTGCGGATGGCCGTCTGGGAGCTCCGGTTCAACCCCGAGGTCCCCGACGCCGTCGCGATCGCCGAGGCGGTCGAGCTCGCGCAGTCGCTGTCCACCGAGGACTCTGCCGGCTTCGTCAACGGCGTGCTCGGGGCCGTCGCCGGCGGTCGTGCACCGTCTGGTCGGACGGTCGCAGGAGACCAGGAGTCCCGGTAGGGTTGGCCACGTCAGCATCCTTTAATGCCGTCCAGTGAGGCGGGGAAGGGGGTCGACGTGGGAACCAGAACGGTCCTGCAACAGCCCGACATCACGCGTGCCCTGACACGCATCGCGCACGAGATCCTCGAAGCCAACCACGGGGGCTCGGACCTCGTGCTCCTCGGCATCCCGACCCGCGGCGCCGTCCTGGCGGAACGCCTCGGCCGGATCCTGGCCGGCATCGAGCCGGAGTGGTCCTCGGCCGCCGGTGGCATCGGGACGGAGCGTGTCGGCACGCTCGACGTCACCATGCACCGCGACGACCTCGGCCACGGCATCGGTCGAGCCCCGCACCGGACGGTCATCCCCGCCGGCGGCATCGACGGCAAGGTCGTCGTGCTCGTCGACGACGTGCTGTACTCCGGCCGCACCGTCCGCGCCGCGCTCGACGCGCTGCAGGGCATCGGCCGGCCGCGTGCCGTCCGGCTCGCCGTGCTCGTCGACCGCGGCCACCGCGAACTGCCGATCCGCGCGGACCACGTCGGCAAGAACCTGCCCACGGCGTCCGACGAGCGGGTCACCCTGCACCTGGCCGAGACCGACGGCGACGACACCGTGTTCATCGAGCAGGGGGTGGCGTGATGCGGCACCTGCTCTCCACCGCCGACCTGTCCCGCGACCAGGCCGTCCACATCCTCGACGTCGCCGAGGAAATGGCCGAGGTCAACACGCGCGAGGTCCGGAAGCTCCCGGCCCTGCGCGGCAAGACCGTGGTGAACCTGTTCTTCGAGGACTCCACGCGCACGCGCATCTCGTTCGAGGCCGCCGCGAAGCGCCTGTCCGCCGACGTCCTGAACTTCGCCGCGAAGGGCTCGAGCGTCTCGAAGGGCGAATCCCTGAAGGACACCGTGCAGACCCTCGGCGCGATGGGCATCGACGGCATCGTCATGCGCCACGGCGCGTCCGGCGCCCCGCGGGTGCTCGCCGACGCCGACTGGATCGACGTGCCGGTGGTCAACGCCGGCGACGGCACCCACGAGCACCCGACGCAGGCGCTGCTCGACGCCTTCACGATGCGCCGCCGCCTGCACGGCACCGGTTCGCGCGGCCAGGGCCTCGACGGCGTGCGGGTCCTGATCATCGGCGACGTGCTGCACAGCCGTGTCGCCCGCTCGAACGCCTGGCTGCTCCGCACCCTCGGCGCGAGCGTGACCTTCGCCGCGCCACCGACCCTGCTGCCCGCCACGACGACACCGTTCGGGGCCGCGGTGCACCACGACCTCGACACCGCCCTGGCCGAGGACCCGGACGTCGTCATGACGCTCCGCATCCAGCAGGAACGCATGAACGACGCCTTCTTCCCGAACCCGCGCGAGTACACGCGGCACTGGGGCCTGACGGCGGCGCGCTTCGGACGGCTGTCCGAGCGCACGCTGATCATGCACCCCGGTCCGATGAACCGCGGACTCGAGATCGCCGGCGTCGCCGCCGACGACCCCCGCTCGACCGTCGTCGAGCAGGTCGAGAACGGCGTCTCGGTCCGGATGGCCGTCCTCTACCTCGCCCTGACGGGCAACGCCGGCAACGGCACCGACGCGAAGGAGTCCGCCGCATGACCGCTCACCTGATCCGTGGCGCGCAGCTGGTCGACGGCTCGCGTGCCGACATCCGTCTGGAGGGCCGGCGCATCACCGCGATCGGGTCCGGTCTCGACGCGGTCGGCGCCACCACCGTGGACGCGGACGGGCTCATCGCCCTGCCCGGTCTCGTGGACCTCCACACCCACCTGCGCGAGCCCGGCCACGAGGAGTCCGAGACGGTCCTCACCGGCTCGCGTGCCGCGGCCGCCGGCGGCTTCACCGCCGTGAACGCGATGGCGAACTCGAGCCCCGTCGCCGACACCGCGGGCGTCGTCGAGCAGGTCCAGGCGCTCGGTGACGACGCCGGGTACGTCACGGTCCGCCCGATCGGCGCCGTGTCGCAGGGGCTGCAGGGCACGCACCTGTCCGAGATCGGTGCGATGGCGACCTCGCGGGCGAAGGTCCGGGTGTTCTCGGACGACGGCTCCTGCGTGGCCGACCCGCTGCTCATGCGCCGGGCACTCGAGTACATCAAGGGGTTCGGCGGGGTGCTCGCGCAGCACGCCCAGGAGCCACGCCTGACCATCGGCGCGCAGATGAACGAGGGCCGGCTGTCCTCCGAGCTCGGCCTCGCCGGGTGGCCCGCCGTCGCGGAAGAGGCGATCATCGCCCGCGACGTCCTGCTCGCCGACCACGTCGGGGCGCGGCTGCACGTCTGCCACGTCTCGACGGCCGGCAGCGTCGAGGTGATCCGCTGGGCGAAGTCCCGTGGCATCGACGTCACGGCCGAGGTCACGCCGCACCACCTGGTGCTCACCGAGGACCTCATCGCCGGGCACGACGGCGCCCCCGGGTACGACGCCCGCTACAAGGTGAACCCGCCCCTCCGCGCCCGGGAGGACGTCGAGGCGCTCCGCGCGGCCCTGGCCGACGGCACCATCGACATCGTCGCGACCGACCACGCACCGCACACCGCCGAGGCGAAGTGCTGCGAGTGGCCCGCCGCCGCGAACGGCATGGTCGGTCTCGAGTCGGCGCTGAGCGTGGTGCAGTCCGCCGTGGTCGACGACGGCCGGCTCGACTGGGCCGACGTCGCCCGGGTGCTGTCCGAGGCGCCGGCGCGGATCGGTCAGGTCGAGGGGCACGGGCAGCGCATCGCCGAGGGCGCCCCCGCCGAGATCACGCTCTACGACCCGTCGGCCAGCCGCGAGTTCGCGGTCACCGACCTCGCCGGCCAGTCGCAGAACTCGCCGTACCTCGGCATGACGCTGCCCGGCCGGGTCGTCGCCACCTTCCACCAGGGGTACGCGACGGTGCTCGACGGCCGGGTCGTCGACGCCGACACGATCGCGGCGCACGCCGCGGCGCTCCGGACGGGGGCGCGCGCATGAGCGGCGACGCACAGCGCTGGCTCCTCGGCGCGGTGATCCTGCTCGCGGTCGCCGCCCTGTTCGTCGCGATGGCGCGCACCTGGCGGACCCGGACCAGGAAGCAGGCCGAAGCCGTGCCTCCCGTCCGTGTGCCGGCCGACCTGGCACCGGCGGTCGGGTCGTGGGACGGGTTCACCGTCGCGACGACCCGCGCCGACCAGCCGTTGGAACGCATCACCGCAGGCGGCCTCGGGTTCCGCGGCCGCGGCGGGGTGACGGTCCACGCGACCGGCGTGGTGATGCGCCTCGCCGGTACCGACGACCGCTGGATCGCGCGCGATGCGGTCCGCGGCGCCGACCGCTCCACGTGGGCCATCGACCGCGTGGTCGAACCCGGGGGACTGGTCCGTCTGCGATGGACGGCGACCGGCGCCGCAGGTGCGACGGACCTGGACACCTACTTCCGGTTCCCGGAGGGCGACGCAGCCGCGCTGCACGCCCTGCAGGGACTGACCGAGACCGGGCCGCAGGCGACTGCGGCCGATGCTCCGCGAACCGCGGGCGAAGGGAAGAAAGCATGACACGCGAACGGGCCGTCCTGGTCCTCGAAGACGGCACCCGGTACGACGGCTGGGCCTACGGCGCCCGTGGGCGCACGCTCGGCGAGGTGGTCTTCGCGACCGGCATGACCGGCTACCAGGAGACGCTGACCGACCCCTCCTACGCCGGGCAGATCGTGGTGCAGACCGCGCCGCACATCGGCAACACGGGGGTGAACGACGAGGACCCCGAGTCCCGTCGCATCTGGGTCGCCGGGTACGTGGTGCGCGACCCCAGCCGCGTGGTGTCGAACCACCGCGCGAACGCCACGCTCGACGACCACCTGGTGCGCGACGGGATCGTCGGCATCGCAGGGATCGACACCCGCGCCCTCACCCGCCGCATCCGCGACGCCGGCGCCATGAAGGGCGGCGTCTTCAGCGGCGCCGACGCGGCACTGCCGGAGTCGGAGCAGCTGGACGCCGTGCGGTCGCAGGCCACCATGGCGGGCGCGAGCTTCTCGTCGCTGGTGTCCACCCCGGAGACGTACGTGGTGTCGGCCGAAGGTGAGCAGATCGGCACCCTGGCCGTCCTCGACCTCGGTGTGAAGGCGTCGACCACCCGGTACCTCGCCGCCCGCGGCTTCGAGGTGCACGTCGTGCCGCAGGACATCTCCGCCGAGGAGCTGGAAGCCCTCGCACCGGATGCCCTGTTCTACTCGAACGGCCCCGGTGACCCCGCCGCCTCGGACGCGCAGGTCGAACTGCTGCAGGGCAGCCTGCGCACCGGCCGGCCGTTCTTCGGCATCTGCTTCGGCAACCAGCTGCTCGGCCGTGCCCTGGGCTTCGGCACCTACAAGCTGCCCTTCGGCCACCGCGGCATCAACCAGCCGGTGCTCGACACGACCACGGGCAAGGTCGAGATCACGAGCCAGAACCACGGCTTCGCGGTCGACGCGCCCCTGGGCGAGGTCATCGAGTCGCCGGCCGGGTTCGGTCGGGTCGAGGTCTCGCACTACTCGCTGAACGACGACGTGGTCGAGGGTCTCCGAGCGCTCGACGTGCCGGCGTTCAGCGTGCAGTACCACCCCGAGGCCGCCGCCGGGCCGCACGACAGCATGTACCTCTTCGACCGGTTCGCGGACATGGTGCGCGAGCGTCGCGACGGTGAGCCGCTCGACGCGGCCACCGCCGACGCCACGACCCCCGCAGCAGACATCACCAAGGAAGCGAACTGATGCCCAAGCGCGCAGACATCAACTCCGTCCTCGTCATCGGTTCCGGCCCGATCGTCATCGGTCAGGCCGCCGAGTTCGACTACTCCGGCACCCAGGCGTGCCGCGTCCTGCGGGCCGAGGGCGTCCGGGTCATCCTGGTCAACCCGAACCCGGCGACGATCATGACCGACCCCGACTTCGCCGACGCGACCTACATCGAGCCGATCACGAACGCGTCGCTCGAGGAGATCATCCGCATCGAGAAGCCGGACGCCGTCCTGCCGACCCTCGGTGGTCAGACGGCCCTGAACGCGGCCATCGCGCTCGACGAGGCGGGCATCCTCGCCAAGCACGGCGTCGAGCTCATCGGCGCCAAGGTCGAGGCGATCCAGCGCGGCGAGGACCGCCAGCTCTTCAAGGAGCTCGTGCTCGAGTCCGGTGCCGACGTCGCCCGCAGCCACATCGCGCACACGCTCGAAGAAGCGAAGGAGTTCGCGAAGGACCTCGGGTACCCGCTGGTCGTCCGCCCGTCCTTCACCATGGGCGGCCTCGGCTCGGGCTTCGCCTACAACGAGGCCGAACTCGTCCGCTTCGTCGGCGACGGGCTGCAGTCCAGCCCGACGACCGAGGTCCTGCTCGAGGAGTCCATCCTCGGCTGGAAGGAGTACGAGCTCGAGCTGATGCGCGACAACTACGACAACACGGTCGTCATCTGCTCCATCGAGAACGTCGACCCGGTCGGTGTCCACACCGGTGACTCGATCACGGTCGCCCCCGCGCTGACCCTGACCGACCGCGAGTACCAGAACATGCGGAACATCGGCATCGACATCATCCGTCGCGTCGGCGTCGACACCGGTGGCTGCAACATCCAGTTCGCCGTCGACCCGTCCAACGGCCGCGTCATCGTCATCGAGATGAACCCCCGCGTGTCCCGATCGTCGGCCCTGGCGTCGAAGGCCACGGGGTTCCCGATCGCGAAGATCGCCGCGAAGCTCGCGATCGGCTACCGGCTCGACGAGATCGAGAACGACATCACGAAGGTCACCCCGGCGAGCTTCGAGCCGACGCTCGACTACGTGGTCGTGAAGACCCCGCGGTTCGCGTTCGAGAAGTTCCCGGCGGCCGACGCCACCCTGACCACGACGATGAAGAGCGTCGGCGAGGCGATGGCCATCGGCCGGAACTACGCCACGGCGCTGCAGAAGTCGCTGCGCTCGCTCGAGAAGCGCGGGTCGAGCTTCCACTGGGACACCCCGGCTGCCGAGCTCGACAAGGACGCCCTGCTGGCGAAGTCGTCGATCCCGACCGACGGCCGCATCGTCACGGTCCAGCAGGCCCTGGTCGCGGGTGCCACCGCGGACGAGGTCTTCGAGGCCACCAAGATCGACCCCTGGTTCATCGACCAGATCGTGCTCATCAACGAGGTCGCGGACGAGGTCCGTGCCGCGGACACCCTCGACGCGGACACGATGCGCTGGGCGAAGGAGCACGGCTTCAGCGACACCCAGATCGCGAGCCTGCGCAGCACGGACGCGGCACCGGTCTCCGAGCAGCAGGTCCGTGACGAGCGGCACGCCCAGGGCATCCGACCGGTCTTCAAGACGGTCGACACCTGTGCCGGCGAGTTCCCCGCCCTGACGCCGTACCACTACTCGTCGTACGACACCGAGACCGAGATCACGCCGAGCGACCGCAAGAAGGTCGTCATCCTCGGTTCCGGTCCGAACCGCATCGGGCAGGGCGTCGAGTTCGACTACTCCTGCGTGCACGCGTCCTTCGCGCTGAGCGCCGCCGGGTTCGAGACGATCATGATCAACTGCAACCCCGAGACCGTGTCAACCGACTACGACACCTCGGACCGCCTGTACTTCGAGCCGCTCACGGCCGAGGACGTCCTCGAGGTCATCGAGGCCGAGGCGGCGTCCGGCGAACTCGTCGGTGTCGTCGTGCAGCTCGGTGGTCAGACCGCACTGGGCCTGGCGAAGCCGCTCGAGGCCGCCGGGATCCCGATCCTCGGCACCAGCCCCACCGCGATCGACTCGGCCGAGGAGCGCGGGCAGTTCTCCGCCATCCTCGACGCGGCCGGGCTGCTCGCACCGCGGAACGGCACGGCCCACGACCTGACGAGCGCGACCACGGTCGCCGAGGAGATCGGGTACCCGGTCCTCGTCCGCCCGTCGTTCGTGCTCGGCGGCCGCGGCATGGAGATCCTCTACGACTCCCCGTCGCTCGCGGACTACTTCGACCGGATGGCCGACCAGGCGATCATCGGCCCGGAGCTCCCGCTGCTGGTCGACCGGTTCCTGGACGACGCCGTGGAGATCGACGTCGACGCGCTCTTCGACGGCGAGCGGCTCTACATCGGCGGCATCATGGAGCACCTCGAAGAGGCCGGCATCCACTCCGGCGACTCGGCCTGCACCCTGCCCCCGGTCGGCCTCGGCCGCGCGGAGATCCAGGGCGTCGTCGACGCGACCGAGAAGATCGCCCGCGGCATCGGCGTGCAGGGCCTGCTCAACGTCCAGTTCGCCATCGGCGCCGGCGTGCTCTACGTCCTCGAAGCGAACCCGCGCGCCAGCCGCACGGTGCCCTTCGTCTCGAAGGCACTCGGCATCCCGCTGGCCAAGGCCGCGTCCCGCATCATGACCGGCACCACGGTCGCCGAGCTCGTCGCCGAGGGCATGCTGCCCGAGCGCGACGGTGCCTTCGTGCCCGCGCAGTCGCCGGTCGCCGTCAAGGAAGCCGTGCTGCCGTTCCGACGCTTCCGCACCCGCGAGGGCCAGGTCGTCGACTCGGTGCTCAGCCCCGAGATGCGCTCCACCGGCGAGGTCATGGGCATCGACCGCGACTTCCCGCGGGCCTTCCTCAAGTCGCAGGACGCCGCGTACGGCGGCCTGCCGACCAGCGGCACGGTCTTCGTGAGCGTCGCCGACACCGACAAGCGCGCGATCGTGCTGCCGGTGCACCGCCTGCAGCAGCTCGGCTTCACGATCATCGCGACCGAGGGCACGGCGGAGATCCTCCGGCGCAACGGCATCGAGGTCGGCATCGTCGGCAAGTACAGCCAGGGTGGCGAGAGCGTCGTCGACCTGCTGGCCACCGGCGAGGTCGACATCGTCATCAACACGCCGTCCGGTGCTGCCGGTCGTGCGGACGGGTACGAGATCCGTGCGGCCACGGTCGCGGCGGACAAGCCGCTGTTCACGACGATCGCGCAGATCGGTGCGGCCGTCGCGGCGATCGAGACGATCGGTTCGCCGCTCAACGTCCGCAGCCTGCAGGACTACGCGCTCGAGCGCGCGACCTGGTGACGGCTGCCAGCGTGGGCACGAACCGGTCAGGAGGCCCGGCCTCCTTCGGTGACCGACTCGCGTCCGCCGTGCGCGAGCGTTCACCGCTCTGCGTCGGCATCGACCCCCACGCCGCCACCCTGGCGGCGTGGGGGCTCGCCCGCGACGAGCAGGGCCTTGCCGCATTCGGCGCGGCCCTGGTCGACGCGGCCGCCGGCCGCGCGGCGATCGTGAAGCCGCAGGTCGCCTTCTTCGAGGCGGCGGGGGTGGCGGGCTACCGCGCGCTCGACGCGACGATCCGTCGGGCACGCGATGCGGGCCTCCTGGTCGTCGCCGACGTGAAGCGGGGCGACATCGGGACGACCGGTGACGACTACGCGCTGGCATGGCTGGACCGCGACGGGCCGTTCGCGGCCGACGCGATGACGGTGTCGCCGTACCTCGGGTACGGCTCGCTCCGGGGCACGATCGACGTCGCGCGCCGGAACGGTGCGGGGGTCTTCGTGCTCGCGGCGACGAGCAACCCCGAGGCCCGGGTGCTGCAGACCGCGGTGCTGGCCGAGGGACCGCGTACCGGCCGGACGGTCGCGGCCGGTATCGTCTTGGACGTGGCAGACGACAACCGGTCCGTGGGCGATCAGGCCCTGGGCGACGTCGGGCTCGTGCTCGGCGCGACCCTTCACCTCGACGACTTCGGCATCGACGCGGACGCGATCGGCTCCGCGCCGGTCCTCGCCCCGGGCTTCGGCGCCCAGGGGGCCCGCATCGAGGACCTCCGGGCGCTGTACGGCGCCCGTGCCGAGCAGGTGCTCGTGAGCGAGTCGCGCGGCCTGCTGACCGACGGTCCGGACGGGGTCGCGGCCCTCGTCGCCGACCGCGCCGACCGCATCCGCACGGCACTGGCGGCGGCAGCGTGACCGACGCGCCCGAGGGCCTGCCCGCGCACCGCACCCCGCCAGAGGTGGACCGCGTCGCCGCGGCGAAGGCCGCCGTCGCCGCACGACGCGCCCGGGCTGCGGTGAAGGCGGCGATCGCGTCGGGGGAGCGCTCCGCACTCGACGTCGCCCGTGCCGCGTGGGACGACTCGCTGGTCGAGACGACCTCGGCCGAGCGTTCGCTGCGGGTCCGCGACCTGCTCGTCAGCCTGCCGGGCATCGGCCCCGCACGAGCCGAGGCGATCATGGGGACCCTGCGGATCGCACCGTCGAAGCGCCTCGGTGGCCTCGGCACCCGGCAGCGGACCGCGCTGGCGGACTGGCTCGCCGCCCGCGGTCGCAAGCGTGGTGCCTCGAAGCTCGTCGTGCTCGCCGGACCCACCGCGGTCGGCAAGGGCACGGTGAGCGCGCACATCCGACAGCAGTACCCGGACGTCAACCTCAGCGTCTCCGCCACCACCCGGAAGCCCCGCCCCGGCGAGGTCGACGGTGTGCACTACTACTTCGTGGACGACGCCGAGTTCGACCGGATGATCCGCGACCGCGAGCTGCTCGAGTGGGCAACCGTCCACAACTCGTACCGCTACGGCACCCCGCGGCCGCCGATCGACCGTGCGCTCGACGCCGGCGAGAAGGTCATGCTCGAGATCGACCTGCAGGGCGCACGACAGGTCCGTGACGCCATGCCCGAGGCCGTGCTGGTGTTCCTGCTGCCCCCGACGTGGGAGGAACTGGTGCGCCGACTCATCGGCCGTGGCACCGAATCCGCGGAGGAACAGGCGCGTCGTCTCGAGACCGCGAAGGTCGAGCTGGCCGCCCAGGACGAGTTCGACGTGCGGATCGTGAACTCCGATGTCGGCACCGCGGCACGTGAGGTCGTAGACTTGTTCTCTGCGCCCTGACGGGTGCACTGACTTCGAGGAGACACCATGGCCAACCCCCAGGGCATCATCGACCCGCCCATCGACGACCTGCTCAGCAAGGTCGAGTCGAAGTACGCGCTCGTCATCTTCGCGTCGAAGCGCGCCCGCCAGATCAACGACTACTACGCCGACCTGCACGAGGGCTCGCTGTTCGACAACGTCGGCCCGCTCGTCGACTCGACGATCGACGACAAGCCGCTGTCCGTCGCGCTCCACGAGATCAACGAGGACAAGCTCACCGTCACCAAGCAGCAGCAGCCCACCGACTGATCCCGGTGACTGCAGCTGCTCTCCGCCTCTTCACGTCCGAGTCGGTGACCGAGGGGCACCCCGACAAGATCTGCGACCAGATCTCGGACAGCATCCTCGACGCGCTGCTCACGGTCGACCCGAACGCGCGCGTCGCCGTCGAGACGATGGTGACCACCGGGCTCGTGCACGTCGCCGGCGAGGTCACGACCTCCGGCTACGTCGAGATCCCGAAGCTCGTCCGTGACGTCATCACCGGCATCGGCTACAACTCGTCGGACGTCTCGTTCGACGGTGCCACCTGCGGTGTCGAGGTCTCGATCGGTGCGCAGTCGCCCGACATCGCGCAGGGTGTGGACGAGTCGCTCGACTCCCGCACCGGTGCGGTCGATCCGCTCGACCGTCAGGGCGCCGGCGACCAGGGCATCATGTTCGGCTTCGCGACGAACGAGACCCCCGAGTACATGCCGGTCGCGATCTGGCTGGCGCACCGTCTCGCCGAGCGCCTGGCCGCGGTCCGCAAGTCGGGCGAGCTGTCGTTCCTGCGTCCCGACGGCAAGACCCAGGTCACCGTCGGGTACGACGGCGTCGTGCCGAAGACCGTCGAGACCGTCGTGCTCTCCACGCAGCACTCGCCGAGCGTCACGCTCGACGAGCTCACCGCCGCGATCACCGAGCACGTGATCCGTCCGGTCCTCGACCTCGTCGACCTCGACTCCTCGCACGTCGACGTCATCGTGAACCCGACGGGTCGCTTCGAGATCGGTGGACCCCAGGGCGACGCCGGACTCACCGGCCGCAAGGTGATCGTCGACACGTACGGCGGGGCCTCCCGTCACGGTGGCGGAGCGTTCAGCGGCAAGGACCCGTCGAAGGTCGACCGTTCGGCCGCCTACGCGCTGCGCTGGGTCGCCAAGAACGCGGTCGCCGCGGGGCTCGCCGACCGGCTCGAGGTGCAGGTCGCGTACGCGATCGGCCGCGCGAAGCCCGTCGGGCTCTACGTCGAGACCTTCGGCACCGGACACGTCGACGACGCCACGATCGAAGCCGCCATCCGCCAGGTGTTCGACCTGCGTCCGGCCGCGATCATCCGCGACCTCGACCTGCTCCGACCGATCTACGCGCAGACCGCGACCTACGGCCACTTCGGCCGCGAGCTCCCCGGGTTCACGTGGGAGCAGCTCGACCGTGTCGAGGAACTCCGCGCTGCCGCAGGACTCGTCGCCGCGACCGTCTGAAGCACCGCGTGACCACCGTCGCGCGCGTCGTCCTCGACTCGCCGCTCCCGCAGTTGGACCGTCTGTTCGACTACCGGGTGCCGGCCGAGCTCGAGGACGACTGCGTCGCGGGGGTCCGCGTCAAGGTGCCGCTGCGCACCGGGGCGCGGATGTCCGACGGGTACGTGGTCGAGATCGTCACCGAGGGTGAGTACCCCGGTGAGCTCAGCCAGATCGAGGCCGTGCTGTCCCCGGTGCCCGTCCTGGCGCCGGAGATCTGGACCCTCGCGCGCGCCGTCGCGGACCGGGCGGCGGGCGTCGCCTCCGACGTCCTGCGCCTCGCCGTCCCACCGCGGCAGGTGCGCGCCGAGAACGCCTGGCTCGCCCGTGACACCGCGTGGTCGCCCCCGCCGGTGACCGCTCCGCCCGTCACCGGCTACGCCGACGGCGTCCTGGAGGCCGTGGTGACGGAGCACGGACGTGCTGCGGTCGCCGCCGTCCCCCAGCCCGTGGCGGTGGGTGACGCGGACGCATCGGTGTGGGTGCCGGGATGGGCTGCGACGCTCGCCCAGGCCGCGGCGCACACGCTGGCGGCCGAGCAGTCCGCGGTGGTCGCCGTGCCGGACTTCCGCGACGTCATCGACCTCGAGCGCGCCCTGCTCGCCGTGCTGCCGCCGGAACGGGTGGTGCGGTTCGACGCGAAGCAGACGAACGGGCAGCGTGCGAAGGCCCTGCTGCAGGCCCGCACGCACCCGGTGGTCGCGATCGGGAACCGCACGGCGATGTACGCGCCGGCGACGGAGCTCGGGCTGATCGCGATGTGGGACGACGGCGACGCCTCGTTCATCGAGCAGCGGGCCCCTTACGTGCACACGCGCGACGTCGCCCTGGTGCGGGCGGCCCAGTCCGGTGCCGCGCTGCTGTTCGTCTCGCACGCGCGCAGCACCGACGTGCAACGCCTGGTCGAGCTGCACTGGCTGCAGGACGTCGTCCCGTACCGCGTGAAGACCCCGAAGGTCATCCCCACGGTGCAGCAGACCGGGGCCGAGGGCTTCGCCGCCCAGGCGCGCATCCCGAGTTCGGCCTGGCGCGCCGCGCGCGAGGCGAGCCAGCACGGAGCCGTCCTGGTGCAGGTCGCGAGCCCGGGCTTCGGCACCGGCCTGGTCTGCGCCGAGTGCGGCGAACGGGCGCACTGCCGGGTCTGCGGCGGCCCGCTCGGCAGCCCCCACCGGGGCGCCACCCCCCAGTGCCGGTTCTGCGGTGCCCTGGCCGTCGGGTTCCGCTGCCCGACGTGCGGCAACGGCACCGTCAAGCCGGTCGGCCAGGGCGCACAGCGCACCGCGGAGGAGCTCGGGCGGGCGTTCCCCGGCACCCGGATCATCGTCGCGGACGGATCCCGTCCGCTCGACGAGGTCCCCGCGAAGCCGTCGGTCGTCGTCGCCACCCGCGGGGCGGAACCCTCGGTGCCCGGCGGTTACGCCTGCGTGCTGCTGCTCGACGGCGAGAAGATGCTCGCCCGCGAAGGGCTGCGCGTGCAGGAGGACGTGCTGCGCTTCTGGACGAACGCGGCGGCGAAGTCGGCCCCCGGCGCCGAGGTGTACCTGGTCGGGATCGGTGGGCGTCTGGCGTCTGCGATGGCCCTGTGGCGGCTCGACGGACCCGCGCACGACGAACTCACCGACCGCCGTGAACTCCACTTCCCGCCGGCCGTCCGGGTGGCGACGATGACCGGCACCGACGAGGCCGTCACCGCTGCGGTCGAGGCCCTGGGCGATGCCGTCGTCGGTCCGGTGCTCGGCCCGGTCCCCGTCGAGGACGACGCCCTGCCGGGCACGGTCCGGGCGATCGTGCGGTTCCCGTACGCCCACGGTGCCGAGGTCGCGGCGACGCTCAAGGCCGAGGTCATCCGGCGTTCGTCGACCCGGCGGGTGCTCAAGGGTGGCAACCGCCGACGGGCCGCTCCGACGCTGCGGGTGCGGCTCGACGACGCCGAACCGTTCTCCGAGGTCTGAGCCCGGCCGACCGGGTGGGCACGACTGGGTGGCCCCGACGCAGAACGACACCGCCGACGTCGTGGGACGTCGGCGGTGTCGTTCGGGGTCTGCCGCGTTGCTGCGACAGTCGGGTGTGCGCCGGTCAGGCGTTGGCGGGCCGGCGACGCTCGCGCGGCAGCACGACGCCGAGGGCGACCATGCCGATGGCGAGCACGAGGTGCAGCCAGTTGTCGGCGTTGTTCAGCGGGACGAAGTTCGCACCCGAGCTGTGCCCGGCGGTGAACAGGCCGTAGACCCACAGGACGAAGTAGACGACCCCGCCGAGCACGAGGTACATCCGCGAGCCGGTGGCCCGGTTGGCGGCGAGCAGTCCGACGACGCCGAACAGCAGGTGGACGATGTTGTGCAGCACCGACACCTGGAAGATGCCGAGCAGCATGCCCATCGACTCGTGTCCGGCGCCGGCCAGGTCACCGGTCGTGATGCCGGGGACGAACCCGGCGATCCCGACGAGCAGGAACACGATGCCGACCACGAGGGCGGCCTTCTGGACGGACGAACCGGCGTAGCGGTTGGTGGCGGTGGTGACGTCGCTCATGGTGGTTCCTTTCCTGATGTGGTTCAGACCGTACGCAGCCACCGCGCAGTCGGTTCACGGACGGTCCACGGAACGCACCTCGCCGCGCACGGCCCGTGGGAGACTCGAGGCGTGACGACGGGGGAACGGGGCGGTCCGCTCACGGACTGGCGCTACCAGGGGACGCTGCGGCGCTACCAGCAGGACGTGCTCGACCGGGTGCCCGTGGTGCCAGGGGACCCGGTGCACGTGGTCGCGCCGCCGGGCTCCGGCAAGACCCTGCTCGGGCTCCTGCTGGCCGGCCGCGCCGGAGCCCGCGCGCTCGTCCTCGCGCCGACCGCGACGATCCGCTCCCAGTGGGCCGTCTCGGCTGCCGCGCTCGACGGTGCTCCGGCCGTCCGCGTGTCCGAGGACCCCGAGCACCCCGGTGACCTGACCGCGCTGACCTACCAGATGCTCTCGGTCCTCGAGACCGGCAACCCGCTCACCGAGCTCGCGGCTGCGGACTGGCGCCGCGAACTCGTCGAGGGCGGCCGCGACGAGCAGGCTGCGGCAGCGTGGCTCGTCGACCTCGATGGCTCCAACCCGACGGCGTACCGGAAGGGGATCGCGCGGCGCTCACGGGCCATCCGCCGTCGACTCGCCCGCGAGGACCCGGCGCTCCTCGCGACCGCGCTGCACCCGAACGCCCGGGCCCTGGTCGACCGGCTCGTCGCGCACGGCGTCGGCACCATCGTGCTCGACGAGTGCCACCACCTGCTCGACCACTGGGCGCTCGTGGTCGCGTACCTCGCCGCACGCATCCGGCAGGCCGGCCGTGAACCCCTGCTCATCGGGCTCACCGCCACCCTGCCGTCCACCGACGACCGGGACGCGCACGACAACTACACCGCGCTGCTCGGCGACGTCGACCACGAGGTCCCGACGCCGGCCGTGGTGAAGGAGGGCAACCTCGCGCCCTACCGAGACCACGTCTGGTTCGTCGAACCCACGCAGGACGAGATCGCGTTCCTCCGCGAGCACGAGGACCAGCTCGCGAGCCTGGTGGCGACGACGTTCGACGACCCCGACGGCGCGGACTGGCTGGTGCACACCCTGCAGCCACCCGTCGACCAGTCCGACGGTGACCGCTCGGCCACGGCATCGCCCGAGACGCGGCTGGCCCGTGCGTTCGACACCGACTTCGCCGTCGCCGAGTCCGCCGCGCGCATGCTCGCGGAGGTCCGTCCGGACCACCCGGTCCTGGCCTTCGTCCACCACGCCGCCCGGAGCACACCCGACGCCGAGCAGCGACTCCGGCTGCTCGCCCGCTACGCCCTCGACCGGCTCCTGCCCGATCCCGACCGAGCGGAACAGTGGCAGCGGATCAAACGGTCCATCGTCGACTTCGGCTTCACCCTGACGGACCGCGGGGTCCGGCGTGGCCGCGACCCCGTCGACACCGTCCTCGCCTCGTCCGCGGCCAAGGACACCGCGGTGGGGGAGATCCTCCGGCTCGAACTCGAGCAGGAGGGCGCGGGCCGCCTGCGCACCGTCGTCGTCACGGACCACGCCACGCACGGCAACGCCCGTGGCTCGGGTGGGCGCGACGCCGGCGCGCTCCGCACCTTCGCGACGATCGCCGCGGACCCGACCCTCACCGGCCTGCACCCCGTCCTCGTCACCGCGAAGCACCTCCGCATCGCCGCCCGCGACGCCGACGTCCTGCTGCCCGCGCTCCGACGCCACCTCGGCACCGAACTGCCCGCCAGCCCGGTGGACGGCACACCGGGGGTGCTCGCGGTGGAGACCGCCGGCACCGGCTCGGCCGCGGTCATCGCCGCCGTCTCGGCACTGCTCACCGACGCGACCACCCGTCTCGTCGTCGGCACCCGCGGACTCCTCGGCGAGGGCTGGGACTGCCCGGCGGTGAACACCCTGATCGACCTCACGGCCGTCGCGACGTCCTCCGCCACCCAGCAGCTCCGCGGCCGCACCCTGCGCCTCGACCCCGCCTGGCCCCGCAAGGTCGCCCACAACTGGACCGTCACCGCCGTCGTGCCCGCTGACGTCCCGCTCCTCGCAGCGCCGGACGTCAGCCGCATGCACCGGAAGCACGATCAGCTCTGGGGACTCCTCCGCGAGGACGACACCCAGGTCGTCCGCGGCACCGGGACCGCACTCTCCGACGCACACGCCCTGCGGCTCGCCGCGATCGTCGCCAAGGACAAGCGGCGGAGCGTCCGAGCGCTCGACGACGACATCGCGGCGGCGCTGCCGTCCCGTGAGCAGACCCACGCGGCCTGGCGCATCGGCGAGCCGTACGCCGACCGCGAGAGCACGGCGGCCGTCCTCCACGAACCCGATGCCGCGCCGTGGACCACCGGCCCCACCGCAGCCGCCGTGATGACCGTCGTGCTCGCGCTGGTGCTCGCGGTCGTCGCACAGTCGTTCCGTGTCGTCGTCGAACTCTGGCGCGCCGGCGTCGTCCTCGGCGTCGTCGGTGCGGTCCTCACCGTGGTCGCCGCGACCGCGGTCGCCTGGCCGGTCGCCCGCCAGCTCGGCACGGCGCTGCGACAGCGGTTCGACACCGCGCACGGCTACCGGAGCGCCGTCCGCGTCGTCATCGACGGCCTGCACCGCGCCGGACGCATCCCCGCCTACGGTGACGGCGACATCCGCGTCACCCCGACGATGGTCGGCAGGCTGCCGGTGGCGTTCACCATGGAGGCCCTCGGCGGGACCGTGGAGGACCGCCGCACGGTGACGAGCGCACTCGCCGAGGCGTTCGGTCCGGTCCGCACGCCGCGGTTCCTGCTCGAGACCGGGCGCGGCGAGGCAGCGCGGCTGCGCCGGGCACCGCTGCTGGCGCTCGCGCTGTGGATCGCACGGACGACCACCCGCGGCAACCGGTTCCTGGCGGTCCCGACGGGGATCGGACGACGGCGGGAGGACGCCGAGGCGTTCGCCGCCGACTGGGACCGTTCGGTCGGTCCGTGTCGACTCCACGAGATCGACTCGCCAGCGTCGCTCGTGCTGCTGCTCCGCGCTCGACGTGACTCCGGGGCGACGAAGACGCCGCCGTCCCTGCGTGACCAGTGGTCCTGACGACGGGCTGGTGACGTCGGCCGGTGCTCGTGCCAGCCGCGGGCGACGCGCGTGGGACGATGGACCCATGCGTCTCGTCGTCGCCGGCAGCCCCGCTGCGGCCGTCCCCACCCTCCGCCGTCTGGCGGCGTCCGACCACGAGATCGTCGCGGTGCTCACCCGGCCGGCCACCCCGCAGGGCCGCAAGCGTGTCCTCACCCCGACCCCGGTGGCCGTCGTCGCCGCGGAGCTCGGACTGCCGGTCATCGAGGCCTCGCGCGTCGACGACGCCGTCACCGCCCGTATCACGGACCTCGACGTCGACCTCGGCGTGATCGTCGCCTACGGCGCTCTGCTCCGCCGTCCGGCCCTCGACGCCCCGCGGCACGGGTGGATCAACCTGCACTTCTCCGACCTGCCGGCGTACCGCGGCGCTGCTCCCGTGCAGCGTGCGGTGATGGCCGGCGACACCCGGACCGCCGCCACGGTCTTCCAGCTGGTCGAGGCGCTGGACGCCGGCCCGGTGCACGCCGCGCGGCCCTTCGAGATCGACCCCGAGGCGACCTCGGGCGAGGTCCTCGCCGCGATGGCCGAGGTCGGCGCCGACGTCGTGGCGGACGTCGTGGACGCCATCGCCGCCGGCACCGCTGTCGCGACCGAGCAGTCCGGCGAGCCCACGCTCGCCCCGAAGCTCACGATCGACGACGGCCGCGTCGACTTCGCCGCTCCGGCAGCGGTCGTGCACGCCCGGCTGCGCGGCGTCACGCCCGAGCCCGGCGCGTACGCCCACCTGGGCGAGACCCGCGTGAAGCTGCTCCGCAGCACGCTCCAGCCAGGAGGCGCCGAGGACCCCGCCCCGTCGCTCGCGCCCGGTGCGCTCGCGCTCCACGGCGGTCGGCTGCTGGTCGGGACCGCCGACACCCCGCTCGTGCTGCTCGAGGTGCAGCCGGCGGGCAAGAAGGCGATGGACGCCGCCGCCTGGGCCCGTGGCCTCGGCGAACTGGACGGGAAGGTCCTCGCATGAGCCCCCAGACGAAGCCCCAGGCTGCCCGCCGTGGCCCCCGCCCGGCCAGTGCCCGCCGCGTGGCGTTCGACGTGCTCCGCGCCGTGCAGGTCGACGACGCCTACGCGAACCTGCTGCTGCCGACGCGCATCCGTCGTGCCGGGCTCACCGCCCGCGACGCCGGGTTCGCGACCGAGCTCACCTACGGGTCGATCCGGATGCTCGGCCGCTACGACGTCATCATCGCGCTGGCCTCCGGTCGCCGGGCCGAGAACATCGAGGCGGACGTCCTCGACGTTATGCGCCTGGGCGCCCACCAGCTGCTCGCCATGCGCACGCCGACGCACGCCGCCGTCGACGCCACGGTGGAGCTCGCCCGCGAGGTCGGTGCCCGCCGCGCCACCGGGTTCGTCAACGCCGTGATGCGGAAGATCGCCGCCCGCACCGACGACGAGTGGGACGCCCTGATCACCGAGGGCCGCGCCGGGGACGCCCTGCTCGCCACCCGGTGGTCGCACCCGGTCTGGGTCGTCTCCGCGCTCCGCGACGCCCTGGCTGCCGAGCGCTCCCGCGACGAGCTCGCAGCCCTGCTCGCTGCCGACAACGCAGCACCCCGGGTGCAGCTCGCAGCCCTGCCCGGACTCGCCACCGACGAGGACATCGCCACCGCGACCGCGCGCACCGCGCCGGACGACGACACCGACGCCGCGTTCGCTGACGCGACCGGTGCGGACGACGTGCCCGCGGCCCTGGTGCCCGCGGACGACGAACCGGAGGCCGACGGCGCGACCGGCACCGTGCCTCCCGTCCGGGCCGACGAGCCCGTCGTGCAGGCGGACGCCGCGCCGGTGTCGCCCGTCGGCATCCGCGGCATCTCCGGCGACCCGGCGCGCGTGCCGGGCGTCGCCGCCGGGCGCCTGCGCGTGCAGGACGAGGGGTCGCAGCTCGCCGCGCTGGCGCTGAGCCGCTCGTCGGACGTGCGTGCGGGGGAGCGGTGGCTCGACATGTGCGCCGGTCCCGGCGGCAAGGCCGCGCTGCTCGCCGCCGAGGCGCAGCAGGGCGGGGCGACCCTGGTCGCCAACGAGCTCGTGCCCGCCCGGGCCGGACTCGTGCGGAACGCCCTCGGCGTGTTCGGCGACCACGTGCGGGTCGTCGAGGGCGACGCCCGTCGGTACGGCCGCGACGGCACCGGGATGACCTTCGACCGCATCCTGCTCGACGCCCCGTGCACCGGGCTCGGCGCACTGCGTCGCCGGCCGGAGGCCCGCTGGCGGAAGCTCCCCGAGGACGTCGAGGAGCTCGCCGCGCTGCAGACCGAACTGCTCGACGCCGCCGTCCGCGTGCTCGCACCGGGCGGGATCCTGGCGTACGTGACGTGCTCGCCGCACCTGGCCGAGACGCGCGGGCAGGTCGACGCGCTGATGGGGCGGCACGGTGACCGGCTCGAGCAGCTCGACACCGCCACGGTCGTCCGGGGTGTCGCCGCTCGTGACCCGGAGATCGCGGACGGCGCCACAGCGCAGCTGTGGCCGCACCGGATCGGCACGGACGCGATGTTCATCGCGCTGTTCCGCCGCGTCGACTGAGGCCCCGACGCGCGGCACGCCGGTAGGCTTGCCCGGTGACGATCCGCATCTCGCCGAGCATCCTGTCCGCCGACTTCGCGAACCTCGAGCGTGAACTCCACCGCATCGAGACCGCCGACCTGGTGCACGTCGACGTGATGGACAACCACTTCGTGCCGAACCTGACGCTCGGGCTGCCGATCGTCGAGCGCCTGCAGCAGGTGTCGCCGGTGCCGCTGGACGTGCACCTCATGGTCACCGACGCCGACCGCAACGCGCCGAAGTACGCCGAGACCGGTGCGTCGAGCGTCACGTTCCACTTCGAGGCAGCCGAGGACCCGGTGGCGACCGCAGCGGCGATCCGGTCGAACGGTGCCCGCGCGGCCGTCGCCGTGAAGCCCGGCACGCCGATCACGCAGGTGCTGCACCACCTCGACGCCTACGACATGATCCTGCTGATGACGGTCGAGCCCGGGTTCGGCGGCCAGTCGTTCATGCCGTCCGTGATGCCGAAGCTCGCTGACGCGCGCGCGGCGGTCGACGCCTCGGGGCTCGACGTCTGGCTCGAGGTGGACGGGGGCATCTCGGTGGACACCGTGCCCGAGGCCGTGCGGAGCGGTGCCGACACGCTCGTCGCGGGGTCCGCGGTCTTCGGCGGCGAGCCCGCCGCGCGCATCACCGACCTGCGCGAGGCCGCCGCTCGGGCACGCTCGTGACCGGGGGAACGCCGGACGGTACCGGCGTGGCCGAGGCGACCACCGCCTCCCGTCCGGACGGTGCGTCGGCAGCGTCAGCGGAGACCGGTAGCCTGGACCCCGTGAAGACGTTCGACGACCTGTTCCAGGAGCTCACCGAGAAGGCGCGCACGCGCCCCGAGGGCTCCGGCACCGTCGCCGAACTCGACGCCGGCGTGCACCAGATCGGCAAGAAGATCGTCGAGGAAGCCGCCGAGGTCTGGATGGCGGCCGAGTACGAGGGCGACGAGCGCACCTCGGAGGAGATCTCGCAGCTGGTCTACCACCTCCAGGTCCTCATGGTCGCCAAGGGGCTCACCCCGGCGGACGTCTGGCGACATCTGTAGGACGCGCTCGGGCACCAGCCCGCGCACCGACCTCGATCCGCCACGACCCCGACCAGAAAGCAGACCCCTGATGCTCCGCATCGCCGTGCCCAACAAGGGCTCCCTGTCCGAGACCGCGTCCGACATGCTGCGTGAGGCCGGGTACGCCGGTCGCCGTGACCCGAAGGCGCTGCACCTGCTCGACGAGCGCAACGGCGTCGAGTTCTTCTTCCTCCGCCCACGGGACATCGCCACGTACGTGGGGTCCGGCGCACTCGACGTCGGCATCACCGGCCGTGACCTGCTGCTCGACTCCGGCTCCGAGGCGCACGAGGTCGACGCGCTCGGCTTCGCCGACTCCACCTTCCGGTTCGCCGGCACGCCCGGACGGTTCGCCTCGCTGCAGGACCTCGACGGCGTCCGCGTGGCCACGAGCTACCCCGGCCTCGTCGGAGCGTTCCTCGCCGAGCACGGGGTCACCTCGACGCTCGTGAAGCTCGACGGCGCCGTCGAGAGCGCCGTGCGGCTCGGGGTCGCCGACGCTGTTGCCGACGTCGTGTCGACGGGCAGCACGCTCCGACAGGCGGGCCTCGAGATCTTCGGCCCGGTGATCCTCGAGTCGACCGCGGTGCTCGTCTCCACCGACGAGACCATCGCCGGCATCGACGTGCTGCGTCGGCGGCTGCAGGGCGTGCTCGTCGCCCGCGGCTACGTGATGCTCGACTACGACGTCCCCACGGCACTGCTCGAGCAGGCGACGGCGGTGGCGTCCGGCATCGAGTCGCCCACGGTGTCGCCGCTGCACGACCGCGAGTGGGCGGCGGTCCGCGTGATGATCCCGCGCGACGACGCGAACCTCATCATGGACGCGCTCTACGACCTCGGCGCCCGGGCGATCCTCGTCAGCCCGATCCACGCCGCACGCCTGTGACCACCGGCGGCGTGTCGGTGCGGGTCATCCCGTGCCTCGACGTCAAGGGCGGCCGAGTCGTCAAGGGTGTCAACTTCCTCGACCTGCAGGACGCCGGTGACCCCGTCGAGCTCGCGGCGCGGTACTACGAGCAGGGTGCCGACGAGCTGACCTTCCTCGACGTCGGCGCCACGGTCGAGAACCGGGCGACGATGTACGACACCGTGACCCGGACGGCCGAACAGGTCTTCATCCCGCTCACCGTCGGTGGTGGGGTGCGCAGCGTCGACGACGTGTCGCGGCTGCAGCAGTGCGGTGCGGACAAGATCGGCGTGAACAGCGCGGCCATCGCCCGCCACGAACTCGTCGGCGAGATCGCCGACCGGTTCGGCGCGCAGGCCGTCGTGCTCTCGCTCGACGTCAAGCGGTCGGACCGGATGCCCTCGGGCTTCGTGGTCACCACCCACGGGGGGCGGACCGAGTCCGACCTCGACGCGATCGCCTGGGCACGCGAAGCCGTCGAACGCGGTGCGGGGGAGCTGCTCGTCAACTCGATCGACGCCGACGGCACGAAGAACGGGTTCGACCTCGAACTCGTGGCCGCGGTGCGCGCGGTCTCGTCCGTCCCGGTGATCGCCTCAGGAGGCGCGGGTCGCGTCGAGCACTTCGCCCCCGCCGTCGACGCGGGTGCGGACGCGGTCCTCGCCGCCAGCGTCTTCCACCGTGGCGAGATGACCGTGGGGGACGTCAAGGCCGCGCTCCGCGCGACCGGTCACGCCGTCCGCTGATCCGCCGCCGTAGGCTAGGAGTCTCATGACCGACAGCACCAGCACCGACACCGAGGCGGTCCTCGACCGCGCACACTTCGGTGCGGACGGCCTGCTCCCCGCCATCGTGCAGGAGGAATCGTCGAAGGACGTCCTCATGCTCGGCTACATGGACCGGGAAGCCCTCCGCCGCACCCTCACCGAGGGCCGTGTGACCTTCTGGTCGCGGTCGCGGAACGAGTACTGGCGGAAGGGCGACACGTCGGGACACGCGCAGTACGTCCGCGGGGCCGCGCTGGACTGCGACGACGACACGCTCCTCGTGACGGTGCACCAGGTCGGGGCGGCGTGCCACACCGGTGCGCACCGGTGCTTCGACGTCGACCCGCTCGCGCCCGTGACCATGTCCGCCCCGGCCGACGCAGCCGTGGAGGCGACCCGATGACCGCCGCGACGATCTCCGAGAACCCGCACACGACCTCCCGGCCGGAGTTCGACGGTCTGGTCGACGACCACCGCGTCATCCCGGTCGTCCGCGCCCTGTACGGCGACAGCGAGACGCCGGTCGGCGTGTACCGCAAGCTCGCCGACGGCCGCCCCGGGTCGTTCCTGCTCGAGTCCGCCGGCCAGGGCGGCCTGTGGTCGCGCTGGTCGTTCGTCGGGGTGCGGAGCTTCGGCGTCCTGACGCAGGACGGCGACCGCGCGGCGTGGATCGACACCGGCATCGACGCCGAGCGGGCCGTCGGGTCCCTCGACGGTGCCCCGCTGGACGTCCTCGCGCGGCTGCACGAGCGCTGGGCCACGCCCCGCGTGCCCGGCTCGCCGCCGCTCGTCGGCGGCACCGTGGGCTTCATCGGGTGGGAGGCCGTCCGGCAGCTCGAACACCTGCCGAACGTGCCGCCGTCCGACTTCGACGTGCCCGGACAGGCGCTGTCGTTCGTCTCCGAGCTCGCCGCCCTCGACCACCGCACCGGGCTCGTGCTGCTCGTCGCGAGCGTGCTGAACGACGGCACGGACGACGCCGATGCCCTGTGGGCGGACGCGCAGCAGCGCCTCGACCGCATGCAGGGCGACCTGGTGCAGCCGAGCGTCGCGACCGTCGCCGAGGCGTTCGAGATCGCGGAGCCGACCCCGACGCACCGGACGAGTCCGGCCGACTACATGGCCGCCGTCGAGCGGTCGAAGGACTTCATCCGCGACGGCGACGTGTTCCAGGTCGTCATCTCGCAGCGGTTCGACCACGAGGTGACGGCCGACCCGCTTGACGTCTACCGCGTGCTCCGGACCCTGAACCCGAGCCCGTACATGTACTTCCTGGCGCTGGCGGACACCGCCGACGAGCGGTTCTGGATCGTCGGCGCCTCGCCCGAGGCGCTGGTGAAGGTGCAGGGCGACCACGCCGTCACCCACCCGATCGCCGGGTCCCGCCCGCGTGGTGCCACGCCCGAAGAGGACGTCCGCCTCGGCGAGGACCTGCTCGGCGACCCGAAGGAGCGCGCGGAGCACCTGATGCTCGTCGACCTGTCCCGCAACGACCTGCAGAAGGTGTGCGAGCCGGGCACGGTCGCCGTCACCGAGTTCATGACGGTCGAGCGGTTCAGCCACATCATGCACCTGGTGTCGAGCGTCGAGGGCCGCATCCGTCCCGAGGCCTCGGCGATCGACGTGTTCCGGGCGACGTTCCCGGCAGGCACGCTCTCGGGCGCGCCGAAGCCCCGAGCGCTCCAGATCATCGACGAGCTCGAGCCCGCCAAGCGTGGTGCGTACGCCGGTGTCGTGGGCTACTTCGACTTCGCCGGGGACGCCGACCTGGCGATCGCGATCCGCACCGCCCTGATCAAGGACGGCGTCGCCCGCGTGCAGGCCGGGGCCGGCCTCGTGGCCGACTCCGACCCGGAGACCGAGCACGTCGAGGCGGTCAACAAGGCCGCGGCCCCGTTGCGTGCCGTCGCGACGGCGAACCGGATGCGCGAGGTCCGTTCGTGAAGCGGTCGCGCCCGATCGTCGTCGTCGCCGGACTCCTGGTCGCCGGCATCATCATGCTCGCGTGGACCCAGACCTGGTTCACCGTCCGCCTGCACGCGGGAGCGGCAGTCACGTCGACGGTCGCCGCCGACGGCGCAGCGGTCGTGCCGCAGTTCACCGCGCTGGCGATCGCGAGCCTCGCGCTGTTCCTCGCGATGACCATCGCCGGACGGGTGCTGCGCATCGTGCTCGCCGCCGTGGAGATCCTGCTCGGCCTCGGCGTGGTCGTCAGCGGCATCACCGCGGCCGCCGACCCGATCGCCGCTGCACGCGGCGCCGTGGGCGAGGTCGCCGGGGTGAGCGACCTCGGCGCCGTCCGGAGCGTCGTGTCGAGCGTCAGCGTGAGCCCGTGGCCCGCAGTCGGCATCGCGGGCGGCGTGCTCGCCGTGCTGCTGGGCGTCGTCGTCATCGTGGTCCAGCGCGCCTGGCCCGGACCGAGCCGGAAGTACGGAGCCGCGACCGCCGGAGCCGCCGCCGCGGCGCGGGCCGCGGCACCCGTCGAGCGCGATGCGGTCGTCGACTGGGACGACCTGAGCGCGGGCGTGGACCCCACCACCGTGGACGGCGCGGGCGCGGGGGCGCCGAGTGACGACACGGTAGGATCGACAGGGCGTCGCTCGACCGACGACGCCGGAGCAGAACGAGGAGCACCGTGAGCAACACTGAGCCCGCAGAACTCGGCGAAGGCCACTCGCCGGCCGCCTGGACCGCCGTCGTGATCATGCTGATCGGATTCGCGGCAGGCACGCTGTTCTTCTGGTTCGACCAGCCGTGGGGCGTCTGGGCCTCCGCTGGCGTCGTCCTCATCGGCCTCATCGTCGGTGGCGTGATGAAGAAGGCCGGCTACGGCGTCGACGGTCCGAAGTTCGTCCCCAAGCACCACGGCGAGTAGGGGTCTGCCGATGCCGAACGTGCTCGAGACCCTCGTCGCCGGCGCCCTCGAAGACGCCGCAGCCCGTCGTGTCGATCGCCCGTACGCGGACGTCGAACGCGACCTCGACCGGGTGGCGTCGCCCCTCGACGCCCTCGCGTTCCTGAGCCCGGGCGACCGGGTGAAGATCATCGCCGAGGTGAAGCGCGCCAGCCCGTCCCGCGGGGCGATGGCCGCGATCGCCGACCCCGCAGGCCTCGCCGCCGACTACGAACGTGGTGGCGCGTCGACGATCAGCGTCCTGACCGAGGGGCGCAAGTTCCTCGGCAGCCTCGCCGACCTCGAAGCCGTGAAGGCCCGTGTCGGGGTCCCCGTGCTCCGCAAGGACTTCATCGCCGACCCGTACCAGGTCATCGAGGCCCGGGCGTCGGGTGCCGACGTCGTGCTGCTCATCGTGGCGGCGCTCGAGCAGGCCCGCCTGGTCGAGCTGCACACGCTCGCCGAAGAACTCGGCATGCGCGTCCTGGTCGAGGCGCACTCCGGTGACGAGGTCACGCGTGGCCTGGACGCCGGTGCCCGCATCCTCGGCGTGAACGCCCGCGACCTCACCGACTTCTCGCTCGACCGCGACCTGTTCGGGTCGCTCGCCGACCGCATCCCCGACGGGGTCGTGCGCGTCGCCGAGTCCGCGGTCTCCGGTCCCGCCGACGTCGCCCACTACCGTGCAGCGGGCGCCGACGTCGTGCTGGTCGGCGAGGCGCTCGTGACGGGGAGCGACCCCGCCGCGACCCTCGCGTCGTTCATCGACGCCGCCGACCAGGCCTGACCGGCTCACCAGGCCGCCGAACCGCGGCCCGGTCCGCTCCACGCATCGAGGCCGCCGACCGCGGCCGCACGTTCCACCCGTCCGACGCGGCCGACCGGCCGCGTCGGACTCGTCCCGGGAGACACATCGTGACCTCACTCCGCGACCTGCACGGCCCCTACTTCGGCGACTTCGGCGGACGCTTCGTCCCCGAGTCCCTCGTCCTCGCGCTCGACGAGCTCGAGGCCGCCTTCCGTCAGGCCTGGGCGGACCCGGCGTTCCGTGCGGAACTCGACGCGCTGCACCGTGACTACACCGGGCGTCCGTCGATCATCACCGAGGTGCCGCGGTTCGCGAAGCACGCCGGTGGCGCCCGGATCATCCTGAAGCGCGAGGACCTGAACCACACCGGCTCGCACAAGATCAACAACGTCCTCGGCCAGGCCCTCGTCGCCCGCCGCCTCGGCAAGACCCGCCTGATCGCCGAGACCGGGGCCGGGCAGCACGGTGTCGCCACCGCGACCGCCGCAGCCCTGTTCGGCATGGAGTGTGTCGTCTACATGGGCGCCGTCGACACCGAGCGCCAGGCGCTCAACGTCGCGCGGATGCGCCTGCTCGGCGCCGAGGTGATCCCGGTCGAGACCGGTTCGCGCACCCTCAAGGACGCCATCAACGACGCCCTGCGCGACTGGGTCGCCAACGTCGAGTCGACGCACTACCTGCTCGGCACCGTCGCCGGTCCGCACCCGTTCCCCGAGATGGTGCGCGAGTTCCACAAGGTCATCGGCGAGGAAGCGCGCCAGCAGGTCCTCGACCGCATCGGTCGGCTGCCGGACGCCGTCGCGGCGTGCGTCGGCGGCGGCTCGAACGCGATGGGCATCTTCGAGGCGTTCCTCGACGACGAGTCCGTCGCGCTGCACGGCTTCGAGGCCGGTGGTGACGGCGTCGAGACCGGTCGGCACGCGGCGAGCATCACGCTCGGTCGCGAAGGCGTGCTGCAGGGAGCGAAGTCCTACCTGATGCAGGACGAGGACGGCCAGACCATCGAGAGCCACAGCATCTCCGCCGGGCTCGACTACCCGAGCGTCGGCCCGGAGCACGCGTACCTGGCGTCGATCGGCCGGGCGAAGTACCAGCCGATCACCGACACCGAGGCCATGGAGGCGTTCCGCCTGATGAGCCAGACCGAGGGCATCATCCCGGCGATCGAGTCGTCGCACGCCCTGGCCGGTGCCATCAAGCTCGGCAAGGAGCTCGGGCCCGAGGGCGTCGTGCTCGTGAACCTGTCCGGCCGCGGTGACAAGGACGTCGCGTCCGCCAGTCGCTACTTCGGCATCCTCGACGAGAACGCGGTGCAGCTGTGACCACGAACAAGACCGTCGCCCAGACGATCGACGCCGCCAACGCCGAGCGCGCCGGAGCCGTCGTCGGGTACCTGCCCGCCGGGTACCCGAACCTGCAGACCAGCGTCGACGCAGCCGTCGCCCTCGCCGAGAACGGCGTGGACGTCATCGAGTTCGGCCTGCCGTACTCCGACCCGGTCATGGACGGCCCCGTCATCCAGCGCGCAGCCGAGGAGAGCCTGGCGAACGGCTTCCGGGTCGCACAGGTCTTCGACGCCGTGCAGCAGATCACCGAGCGGGCCGACGTGCCGGTGCTCGTCATGACCTACTGGAACCCGGTGCTGCGCTACGGCGTGGACCGTTTCGCCGACGACCTCGTCGCCGCGGGAGCCGCCGGTCTCATCACGCCCGACCTCATCCCCGACGAGGCCACCGCGTGGACCGAAGCGTCCGAGCGCACCGGCCTCGACCGGGTCTTCCTCGCCGCGCCGTCCTCGTCGGACGAGCGCATGCGTCAGGCGGTGGAGTCCAGTCGTGGCTTCGTCTACGCCGTGTCGACGATGGGCGTGACCGGTGCCCGGGTCGGGGTCGACGTCGCCGCACGCACCGTCGTGTCGCGCCTGCGTGACGCCGGGGTCGAGCGCACCTGTGTCGGCCTCGGGATCTCGACGGCGGAGCAGGTCGGCGAGGTGCTCGAGTACGCCGACGGTGCGATCGTCGGGTCCGCGTTCGTCCGGGCCCTGGCCGACCTCGGTGTGCAGGGTGTGGCCGACCGGGCCGCCGACCTCGCCACCGGCGCCCGCCGCCGCTAGTCCAGTTCCTGTCGGGCCCGCGACCCGCGCTACAGTGAGCGAGGCCGACGCCACGTCGACCGCGCCCCGTCAGTTCCGAAAGGCGACAGCACCTCCATGCCCCTCCTGAGCATCCCGAGCCCGAGCACCGCCTGGCAGTACTTCGACCTGACCGCCTGGCTCCGCGACGCGTTCGGCTGGTCGCTGCCCCTCGACTTCCGCATCCACGCGTACGCGATCTGCATCCTGGTCGGGATCGTCGCCGCGGTCGTCCTCGCGAACCGTCGGCTCAACGCCCGGGGCGTCGAGCGATGGATCATCATCGACATCGCCATCTGGGCCGTGCCCGCCGGCATCATCGGCGGACGGCTCTTCCACGTGTTCACCCACGTGTCCGACTACTTCGGCCCCGGCATCGACCCGCTGTCGTTCCTGTACATCTGGGAGGGCGGGCTGGCCATCTTCGGCGCGCTGATCCTCGGGTCGGTCGGCGCCTGGATCGGGTGCCGCCAGGTCGGTCTCCGGTTCACGTCGTTCATCGACGCCGTCGTGCCGGGCGTCCTGCTCGCACAGGCCTTCGGACGCCTGGGCAACTACTTCAACCAGGAGCTCTTCGGCATGCCGACGAGCCTGCCCTGGGGGCTCGAGATCGACTCCAGCAACGCCGCGTTCCCGAAGGGCCTGCCCGAGGGCACGCTGTTCCACCCGACGTTCCTGTACGAGATCATCTGGAACGTCCTCGGCGTGGTCGTCATCCTGTTCCTGGCCCGCAAGTTCACGCTCCAGTGGGGCAAGGTCCTCGGCCTGTACCTGATCTGGTACGGCGCGGGCCGCTCGGTGCTCGAGTCCATCCGCGTCGACACGAGCGAGACCTTCTTCGGCGTCCGCACGAACGTGTGGATGGCCCTCGCCGCGGTCGTCATCGGCATCCTGATCTTCGTGGTGCAGAGCCGACGGCACACCGGCAAGGAGCCGAGCCCGTACCTGCCGGGTCGCGGGCCCCGTCCGACCTCCGATGTAGACTCCGAAGACACCTTCTCGGAGCACGACGACGACGCAGCAGACGGCGTCACGAGTGACGAACCGGTCACGACCACCCGCTGAACCAGACGGTCTCCGCCACAAGCGGGGCCCAGCAACCTCGCCGGCCGCCAGGGCAACGACCACTGACGGCGGGCACGGGCACCAGTCCCGCCCGCTCGGGCGGAACGCACCACCGGGCCACCGCTGTCCCTGTTCCACTTCCTCGTGAGGACGGTTCCCCATGGCGCTCCAGCCAACCCAGCCCTCGGCACCGACGAGCCTCGTGCCGCCGCACCGCCGCTTCTCCGCGATCCCGGACGCCACGGGCATGTACGACCCGGCGAACGAGAAGGACGCCTGCGGACTGGCGATGGTCGCGACCCTGCGCGGCACGCCGGGGCACGACATCGTCGACGCGGCGCTCGGTGCGCTCCGGAACCTCGAGCACCGCGGTGCCGTGGGATCCGACGCGGGCACCGGTGACGGCGCCGGCATCCTGTGCCAGGTGCCGGACGAGTTCCTGCGGGACGTCGTACCGTTCGAGCTGCCGGCAGCGGGGGAGTACGCCGTCGGGACCGCCTACCTGCCGCTGGACGACGACGCCCGGCACGCGGTGAAGGGCGCCGTCGAACGACTCGCCCGCGAAGAGGGCCTGAAGGTCCTGGGGTGGCGCGAGGTCCCGGTGCGTCCGGAGGTCCTCGGCACGCTCGCCCGTGCCGCGATGCCGGCGTTCGAGCAGCTGTTCGTCGCCTCGATCCGGCACGACGTGCACGGGGCATCGTGGAGCGGCATCGCCCTCGACCGGCAGGCGTTCCGGCTCCGGAAGCGCGCCGAGCACGACAACGACCTGTACTTCATGTCGCTGTCGAGCCGCACCATGGTCTACAAGGGCATGGTCACGACGCTCCAGCTCGAGCCGTTCTACCCGGACCTGAGCGACGAGCGCTTCACGTCGAAGCTCGCGATCGTGCACTCGCGCTACTCCACCAACACGTTCCCGTCGTGGCCGCTCGCCCAGCCGTTCCGGACCATCGCCCACAACGGTGAGATCAACACGGTGCGCGGCAACCGCAACTGGATGCGGGCGCGCCAGTCGCAGCTCGAGAGCGAACTGCTGGGCGACATGGCCCCGCTGCTCCCCATCGTCAGCCCGGGGGCGAGTGACTCGGCCTCGTTCGACGAGGTCCTCGAGCTGCTGACCCTGACCGGTCGGACGCTGCCGCACGCCGTGTCGATGATGGTTCCAGAGGCGTGGGAGAACCAGGTCGGGATGGACCCGGACCTCCGGGCGTTCTACGAGTACCACTCGATGCTCATGGAGCCGTGGGACGGCCCCGCCGCGATCACCTTCACCGACGGGTCGCTCGTCGGCGCCACCCTCGACCGCAACGGCCTGCGCCCCGGCCGGTTCCTCGTCACCGACGACGGGCTCATCGTGATGGGCTCCGAGACCGGGGTCATCGACGTGCCGGCCGCCAAGGTCGTGCGCAAGGGCCGCCTGCGCCCGGGCCGGATGTTCCTGGTGGACACCGAGGCCGGCCGCATCATCGAGGACGACGAGGTCAAGCGCGAGCTCGCCGCCTCGGGTCCGTGGGCCGACTGGCTCGAAGCCGGCCGCATCAACCTGAACGACCTGCCGGAGCGCGAGCACATCGTGCACACCCCGGCCTCGGTCACCCGCCGTCAGCGGGCGTTCGGCTACACCGAAGAAGAAGTCCGCATCCTGCTCCGTCCGATGGCCGCGGCGGGTGCCGAACCGCTCGGTGCGATGGGGTCGGACACCCCGATCGCGGTGCTGTCGGAGCGTCCGCGACTGCTCTTCGACTACTTCACGCAGCAGTTCGCCCAGGTGACCAACCCGCCGCTCGACTCGATCCGCGAGCAGGTCATCACCTCGATGGGGATGGGTCTCGGTCCGGAGCGCAACCTGCTCTCCGCCGGTCCGGAGCACGCGAAGCAGATCACGCTCGACTTCCCCGTGATCGACAACGACCAGCTCGCCAAGGTCCAGCACTTCGAGACCGAGTCGGGTCGCCACCTGACCGTCACGATCAAGGGGCTGTACCGCGTCGACGCCGGCAAGAAGGCGATGCAGAAGCGCATCGCCGCCGTGTGCGACGAGGTCGACGCCGCGATCGAGTCCGGCAAGCAGTTCATCGTGCTGTCCGACCGCGACGGCAACGCCGAGCAGGCACCGGTGCCGAGCCTGCTGCTCCTCGCGGCGGTGCACCACCACCTGATCCGCACCGAGCAGCGCATGAAGGTCGGGCTCATCGTCGAGGCCGGCGATGTGCGCGAGGTCCACCACGTGGCGACCCTGATCGGGTACGGCGCGTCGGCGATCAACCCGTACCTGGCGATGGAGACCTGCGAGAACCTGGTCCGCGCGGGCATGATCCCCGGCATCACCCCCGAGCAGGCGGTCAAGAACGTCATCAAGGCGCTCGGCAAGGGCGTGCTGAAGATCATGTCGAAGATGGGCATCTCCACGGTGTCCAGCTACGCCGGTGCGCAGGCCTTCGAGGCCGTCGGGCTCAGCCAGGAGTTCGTCGACAAGTACTTCACGGGCACCTCGTCGATCCTGGGCGGCGTCGACATCGACGTCATCGCCAAGGAGAACGCCGAGCGGCACGCCCAGGCGTACCCGCAGGACGGCGCGGTGCTGTCGCACGAGCGGCTGCAGATCGGGGGCGAGTACCAGTGGCGCCGTCAGGGTCCGCCGCACCTGTTCAACCCGGACACGGTGTTCCGCCTGCAGCACGCGACCCGTGCCCGCCGGTACGACATCTTCCGCGAGTACTCGAGCGCCGTGGACGACCAGTCCGAGCAGCTGATGACGCTCCGCGGGCTGTTCCGCTTCAAGCAGGGTGCGCGCAAGCCCATCGCGCTCGACGAGGTCGAGTCGATCGAGTCGATCGTCAAGCGCTTCAACACGGGCGCGATGTCCTACGGGTCCATCTCGAAGGAAGCCCACGAGACCCTCGCCATCGCGATGAACCGTCTCGGCGGCCGCTCGAACACGGGCGAGGGCGGTGAGGACGTCGACCGCTTGCTCGACCCCGAGCGCCGCAGCGCCATCAAGCAGGTCGCCTCCGGACGCTTCGGCGTGACGAGCATGTACCTGACGCACGCCACCGACATCCAGCTCAAGATGGCGCAGGGTGCAAAGCCCGGCGAGGGTGGTCAGCTGCCCCCGGCCAAGGTCTACCCGTGGGTGGCCCGCACCCGGCACGCCACCGCGGGCGTCGGCCTGATCTCGCCGCCGCCGCACCACGACATCTACTCCATCGAGGACCTCAAGCAGCTGATCTTCGACGTGAAGCGGGCCAACCCGGCCGCCCGCGTCCACGTGAAGCTCGTCAGCCAGTCCGGCATCGGTGCCGTCGCGGCCGGTGTGACGAAGGCCCTGGCCGACGTCGTGCTCGTGTCCGGCCACGACGGCGGCACCGGCGCCAGCCCGCTGAACTCGCTCAAGCACGCCGGCACCCCGTGGGAGATCGGCCTGGCCGAGACCCAGCAGACGCTCATGCTGAACGGCATGCGCGACCGGGTCGTCGTGCAGGTGGACGGGCAGATGAAGACGGGGCGCGACGTCGTCGTGGCCGCGTTGCTCGGAGCAGAGGAGTACGGCTTCGCGACCGCTCCGCTCGTGGTCGAGGGGTGCATCCTGATGCGCGTCTGCCACCTGGACACCTGCCCTGTGGGCGTCGCCACGCAGAACCCCGAGCTCCGCAAGCGCTTCTCCGGCAAGCCGGAGTTCGTCGTCAACTTCTTCGAGTTCATCGCACAAGAGGTCCGCGAGCTCCTCGCGGAGCTCGGCTTCCGCAGCCTCGACGAGGCGATCGGGCAGACCGACGCGCTCGACGTGGACCGCGCCGTGGAGCACTGGAAGGCGTCGGGCCTCGACCTCGCGCCGGTGCTCAAGGGACCGCACTTCGACGACGCGGAGCCGCGCCGCCACCACCGCGAGCAGGACCACGAGCTGGACCAGCACTTCGACGTGCAGCTCATCCAGCAGACCGCTGACGTGCTCGACCACGGCGGGTCGATCGCGCTCGACCTGCCCATCCGGAACACCGAGCGCGCCGTCGGCACCATGCTCGGCCACCAGGTGACCCTGCGACACGGGGAACACGGGCTGCCCAACGGTTCGATCGACGTCACGCTGCGCGGTTCGGCCGGGCAGTCGCTCGGCGCGTTCCTGCCGGCGGGCATCACGCTGCGCCTGATCGGCGACAGCAACGACTACGTCGGCAAGGGCCTGTCCGGCGGCCAGATCGTCGTCCGCCCCGACGCCGGTTCGGGCTTCGACCCGGCCGAGAACGTCATCGCTGGCAACGTCATCGGGTACGGCGCCACCCAGGGCAGCATGTTCATCCGCGGCATCGTGGGCGAGCGGTTCCTGGTGCGCAACTCCGGTGCCACGGCGGTCGTCGAGGGTGTGGGCGACCACGCGCTCGAGTACATGACGGGTGGACTCGCGCTCATCCTGGGCGAGACCGGCCGGAACCTCGGTGCCGGTATGTCGGGTGGCACGGCGTACATCCGGGGCCTGCGCCGGGAGCACGTGAACACCGACGCCCTGGCGACCGGCGAGCTCCGGCTCGAGGCGCTCGACAGTGCCGACGTCGAGATCGTCACCGACCTGCTCACCCGGCACGCCGACGAGACGGGGTCGACGCTCGCGTCCGACCTGCTGGCGTCCGGGGACCTGAGCGACTTCGTCAAGGTGCTGCCGCGCGACTACGCGGCGGTGCTCGAGACGCGCAGACAGGCCGTCGACGAGGGGCTCGACCCCGACGGTGACATCGTTTGGAATCGGATCATGGAGGTGACCGGTGGCTGAGCGTCACGCACGTCCGGAATCGACAGAGCCCATCACAACCCTGGAGGTGACCGGTGGCTGACCCCAAGGGATTCCTGAAGGTCCAGGAACGCGAACTCCCGCCCCGGCGCCCCGTGCCCGTGCGGCTCATGGACTGGAAAGAGGTCTACGAGCAGCAGGAGTCCGGTGTCCTGAAGCGCCAGGCCGGCCGGTGCATGGACTGCGGCGTGCCGTTCTGCCACCAGGGCTGCCCGCTCGGCAACCTCATCCCGGAGTGGAACGACCTGACCTGGCGCGGTGAGGGCCGTCAGGCGATCGAACGCCTGCACGAGACGAACAACTTCCCGGAGTTCACGGGTCGGCTGTGCCCGGCACCGTGCGAGTCGTCCTGCGTGCTCGGCATCAACCAGCCGCCGGTGACCATCAAGCAGGTCGAGGTCTCGATCATCGACCAGGCGTTCCAGAACGGGTGGGTCACGCCGCACCCGCCGGAGCGCCTGACCGGCAAGACCGTCGCCGTGGTGGGCTCCGGCCCCGCCGGGCTCGCCGCCGCGCAGCAGCTCACGCGTGCCGGGCACACGGTCGCCGTCTACGAGCGGGACGACCGCATCGGCGGACTGCTCCGCTACGGCATCCCGGACTTCAAGATGGAGAAGCGCCAGATCGACGCGCGCCTCGCCCAGATGCAGGCCGAGGGCACCCGGTTCCGTGCCGGTGTCGAGATCGGCAAGGACATCACCTGGGACGACCTGAAGTCCCGCTACGACGCGGTCGTGGTCGCCACCGGTGCCACCGTGCCCCGTGACCTGCCGATCCCGGGGCGCGACCTCGAGGGCGTGCACTTCGCGATGGACTACCTGGTCCAGCAGAACAAGGCGAACGCGGGCACGACGGTCGACAACCAGATCACGGCCGAGGGCAAGCACGTCGTCGTCATCGGCGGCGGCGACACCGGTGCGGACTGCATCGGCACCGCACACCGTCAGGGCGCGCTCAGCGTGACGAACCTGGCGATCGGCAAGCAGCCGCCGCTCGAGCGTCCGTCCGACCAGCCGTGGCCGATGTTCCCGACCGTGTTCGAGATCACGAGTGCCCACGAAGAGGGCGGCGAGCGGCACTTCCTCGCCTCCACCGTCGAGTTCCTGTCGAACGACGCGGGTGAGGTCCGTGCGCTCCGGGTCGCCGAGACCGAGTACCTCGACGGCCGACGGGTGCCGAAGGCGGGCACCGAGCGGGAGATCCCGGCGGACCTCGTCCTCATCGCGATGGGCTTCACGGGCCCCGAGTCGGACACGATCGAGCCGCAGCTCGGCCTGCCGACCACGGGCTCCGGGTCGCTCGACCGCCGTGCCGACTACGCGACCAACGAGGCCGGCGTGTTCGTCGCGGGCGACGCGGGTCGGGGGCAGTCGCTCATCGTGTGGGCGATCGCCGAGGGCCGTGCCGCGGCCGCACAGGTGGACGAGTACCTCGAGGGCTCCACCATCCTGCCGGCTCCGGTCAAGGCGACCGACCGGGCGATCTCCGTCTGATGCCGGACGATCACGAGATGTCGGACCGCCACCAGATGTCGGACGGCCACCAGATGTCGGACCGCCACCGGACGACGGATCGCCGCCAGAAGACGGACCGTCTCCACCAGATGCTCACGCTCCCGTGAGCGTGAGGCCACCAGCACTCGGTAGGGTGCTGGTGGCCTCGCTTCGTTCCGCGCGGCCCCACAGCGCGGAAACCCAAGCTCCATCCACCACCACGAAGGAATCCATTGAGACGCGCAAAGATCGTTTCGACGCTCGGACCGGCAACGTCGGACTACGAGACCGTCAAGGAGATCATCGAAGCGGGCGTCGACGTCGCCCGCCTCAACCTCAGCCACGGTGACTACAGCGTCCACGAGGCCAACTATGTCAACGTCCGTCGTGCCGCCGAAGAGCTCGGCAAGCCCGTCGCGATCCTCGTCGACCTGCAGGGTCCGAAGATCCGTCTGGCCCGCTTCGCCGACGGCCCGCACGACCTGGCGGTCGGTGACGTCTTCACCATCACGACCGAGGACGTCCCCGGCTCGAAGGAGATCTGCGGCACGACGTTCAAGGGCCTGCCGCAGGACGTCAAGCCCGGCGACCCGCTGCTCATCGACGACGGCCGTGTCCGCCTGCGTGTCCTCGACACCGACGGCGTGCGGGTCCGCACCGAGGTCGTCGTCCCCGGCACGGTGTCCAACAACAAGGGCATCAACCTGCCCGGTGTCGCCGTCAACGTTCCCGCGCTGAGCGAGAAGGACGAGGCCGACCTCCGCTGGGCGATCCGCCAGGGTGCCGACCTCATCGCGCTGTCGTTCGTCCGCAACGCGAGCGACGTCGTGCGTGCGCACGAGATCATGGACGAAGAGGGCAAGCGCCTGCCGGTCATCGCCAAGGTCGAGAAGCCCCAGGCCGTCGACGCGCTCGAGGAGATCATCGACGCCTTCGACAGCATCATGGTCGCCCGCGGGGACCTCGGCGTCGAGCTCCCGCTCGAGGCCGTCCCGATCGTGCAGAAGCGCGCCGTCGAGCTGTCCCGCCGCATGGCGAAGCCGGTCATCGTCGCGACGCAGATGCTCGAGTCGATGATCTCGTCGCCGATCCCCACGCGCGCCGAGACCTCCGACGTCGCGAACGCCGTGCTCGACGGTGCCGACGCGGTCATGCTGTCCGGCGAGACGAGCGTCGGTGAGTACCCGGTGCAGACCGTCCGCACCATGGCCCGCATCGTGGAGTCCACCGAGGACCACGGTCTCGAGCGCATCGCCCCGCTCGGCACCAAGCCGCGCACGCTCGGCGGTGCGATCACCCTCGCCGCCGTCGAGATCGCCGAGTTCACCGAGGCGTCGTACCTCTGCGTCTTCACCGAGTCCGGCGACTCGGCCCGACGCATGTCGCGCCTGCGTCACGGCCTGCCGATCATCGCCTTCACCCCGAACGAGGCCACGCGCCGCCGGATGGCACTCACCTGGGGCGTCCGTTCGTTCCTGGTGGAGCGCAAGACCCACACCGACGAGCTCTTCTCGCAGGTGGACGACGTCCTCCTCGAGAACGGCCTGGCCGCCCCCGGCGACCGCGTCATCGTGACGGCCGGGTCCCCTCCCGGCATCGAGGGCTCGACGAACGACCTGCGCGTGCACCGGGTGGGCGACGCCCACGCCGAGGCCGCCCCGGCCTACGTCCGGGACTGATCCGAGGGATCCGTCGCCACCAGGGCGCGGACTGGAGGCCCGGCGCGAGCAGCGCCGACCGCTTCCGGTCCGCGCCCTGCCGCGTCTCCACGGCCCTGGTGGTGACCGGACGTCGGCCGCAGGCGGCAGGATGGTCGCTGTGAGCCTCCGATCCGACACCCCGGCGCCGCGCGCCGACGTCCGCCGCTGGCGTCGCTACTTGGCCGACGAACGTGCCGAGGCGGCCGTGTACCGCAACCTCGCTGCCCGCCGTTCCGGCGAGGAGCGCGAGATCCTCGCCGCGCTGGCCGAGGCCGAGGGACGGCACGCCGACCACTGGCTCGACCTGCTCGGCGACGACGTCGGACGGCCCCAGCGGGGGAGCCTGCGCACCCGGGTGCTCGCCGTGCTCGCCAAGCGGTTCGGGTCGGTCTTCGTCCTCGCGCTCATGCAGCGCGCCGAGGACCGCTCGCCGTACGCCGACGACTCGGACGCGACGGCGCGGATGGCCGCCGACGAGCGGATCCACGGCGAGGTCGTGCGCGGGCTCGCGAACCGCGGCCGGATGCGGCTGTCCGGCACGTTCCGGGCGGCGGTGTTCGGCGCGAACGACGGCCTGGTGTCCAACCTGGCACTCATCATCGGCATCAGTGCCTCCGGGGCCGACCGGCACTTCGTGCTGCTGAGCGGCATCGCCGGCCTGCTCGCCGGCGCGTTGTCGATGGGGGCGGGGGAGTACGTCTCCGTCCGGTCGCAACGCGAACTGCTCGAGGCGTCCGCGCCGCACCCCGAGGCCGGCAAGGCGGTGTCGGACCTCGACGTCGATGCGAACGAGCTCGCCCTGGTCTACCGCGCGCGCGGGATGTCCGAGGCCGAGGCGACCCAGCACGCGGCGCAGGTGCTGTCCGGCATCGGGGAGCGGCGCCCGGCGACCGGTCCGACCCCGGTCGCGGACGACCACGAGGCCGTCGGCACCGGGCTGAGCGCCGCCGTGTCGAGCTTCTGCTTCTTCGCCTCGGGCGCGGTCATCCCGGTGCTGCCGTTCCTGTTCGGCATGCAGGGCTGGGCTGCGATCGCGGTCGCCGGCGGGCTGGTGGGGATCGCCCTGCTCGGCACCGGTGCCGTGGTCGGCGTGCTGAGCGGTGCCTCGCCCGGCAAGCGGGCGTTCCGGCAACTCGCCATCGGGTTCGGTGCGGCGATCGTCACCTACGCGCTCGGCCTGCTGTTCGGCACCGGCTCGGCCTAGCGGTCATATCCGATATGTGACATGCTGTTTGCATGTCAACTGCTCGCGCGCCCCGTCTGGACCTCGCCCACATCGACGGGATGCGCGGGATCCTCGCCGCGTTCGTCGTGGTCGCCCACACGGTGCAGTTCACCGGCGTCGCCGGGTCCGTGGCGGCGTCGATGCCCGTCGTCTACCGGGTGCTCAGTGCCGGTGACCTGCGCGTGCCCGCGTTCATCGCGATCTCGGGCTTCACGATGATGATCGCCGTCTCGGGGCGCCACGACCTGCGCCTCGGCACCACCTACGGGGCCTACGCGAAGCGCCGGATCCGTCGGCTCGTCCCGCCGTACCTGACGGCGCTCGTGCTGGCGCTGGCGCTCATCGCCTTCGTCCCGGTGATGAACGAGCCGCACGGCACGGTCTGGGACGACAAGCTCCCGGTGACGTTGCAGGGCATCGTGACCCACGTGTTCCTGCTGCACAACCTGTCGCCGGAGTGGATCACGTCGATCAACGGGACGCTGTGGAGCCTGCCGATCGAGATGCAACTCACCCTGCTGATGCCCGTGCTCCTGCTGCTCTGGCGGCGGACCCACCCCGTCGTCGTCATCGTCCTGTCGTTCGCCCTCGCCGTGCTGTCGATCGCCACCGGCGTCGGTGCCTGGTCCGCGCCGCACTTCCTCGGGGTCTTCGGTGTCGGCATGTACGGTGCCCACCTCGTGATCGGGTCCGAGGACGACCTCCGCCGCCGTCGACCCCGATCCCTGCAGCGGATGTTCCGACACCAGCGCTCCGTGCTCCTCGTCGCCCTCGTCGTCCTGACGGCGGCCTTCGTGCAGGTCGCCGCCGCTCCGGGCATCGTCCACAGCGCCGTCACGGGCACCGTCGCCGGCCTGGGGATCACGCTGCTCCTCATGGTGCTCGCCGACGGGCAGCGGACCGGACGTGTCGGTACCCACCGGGTCCGGCGGTTCCTGGGCGGACGCCGTCTGGTGCAGTCGGGGCTGGTCTCCTACAGCGTGTTCCTGGTGCACAGCCCGCTGCTCGCGCTCGGCAACCTGCTCCTGCTGCCGCTCGGGCTCCCGACACCGGTGCAGTTCGGTCTGATGCTCTTCGTGGTCGCTCCGGCGGTCGTCGCGGTGTGCGTCGTGTTCGCGGTGCTGGTCGAACGCCCGTTCATGAACAGCCACCAGCGCGCGCTGCTCGGCGAGCTGTTCGGCCGTCGAGCGGTCCCCGGCACGCCGCACGTCGCCTCGACCGACGCGGCGGCTGCGACCGCGGTGCCGGTCAGCGGCGGAGCGCGGCGCGCGGCGGCAGGAGCAGCAGGGCCGCGGCGCCGACGATGACGAGCGCGATGCCCGCGAACACCATGAAGACGGTCAGTGCGAGCCCGGGGACGATCAGCACGACGATCCCGCCGATGATCGACAGCACCCCGCTGACGACCGTCGGCACCCGTGACGATCCGGGATGGCCGACGAACCCACCGACGATCGCGGCGACGCCCTCGATCAGGAACCCCACCCCGGCGAGCACGGCGTAGACCACGAGCGGGATCGCCGGGTCGAGCAGGGTCACCAGCCCCGCGACCGCGACCAGGCCACCGACGATGCCGGACGTCCACCGCCACGCCGGGCGGGTGCCGTGCCCCCGCACCGCGGCGAAGACCCGCAGCGCACCGGCCACGACGAGGTACACACCGAACAGCAGTGCCACGAGCACGAGCGACGGACGGGGCCAGACGATCGCCACGATGCCCAGGGCGATGGCGACCACGGCCGTGACGACGACGAACACCCGGAACGTCCTGACGGCACGAGAATCCACGAGCGCTCCTCCCTGATCGCCAGCGCTGGTGTCCAGCACGCTACCCGTCGCGCCGTGGCCTCGTGCAACCACCTGCAACCCCCGCGGCCGTACCGTGCGGAGCAGGCACACGACCCGTGCGCCCCGACAGCGTCGTCGAAAGGGCACCACCATGACCATCGCACCTTCGCCCACCAGTTACGCCGCACCAGGCGAACCCGGCTCCCTGGTCGAGTACCGGTCCCGGTACGACCACTTCATCGGCGGCGAGTACGTCCCGTCGTCGAGCGGGCAGTACTTCGAGAACCCCACCCCCGTCACCGGCAAGGTGTTCACCGAGGTCGCCCGCGGTGACTCCACCGACGTCGACCGTGCCGTCGCCGCGGGCTGGAAGGCGTTCCCGTCGTGGGGCCGCACGAGCGCAGCCGAACGGGCCGTCGTCCTGAACAAGATCGCCGACCGCATGGAGGAGCACCTCGAGATGCTCGCCGTCGCGGAGACGTGGGAGAACGGCAAGCCCATCCGCGAGACCCTCGGCGCGGACATCCCGCTCGCGATCGACCACTTCCGGTACTTCGCCGGGGCCATCCGGGCGCAGGAGGGATCCGCCGGCGAGATCGACCACGACACCGTGGCGTACCACTTCCACGAACCGCTCGGCGTCGTGGGGCAGATCATCCCCTGGAACTTCCCGATCCTGATGGCGGTGTGGAAGCTCGCACCGGCCCTCGCCGCCGGCAACTGCGTCGTCCTGAAGCCCGCCGAGCAGACCCCGGCGTCCATCCACGTGCTCGTCGAGCTCATCCGCGACCTGCTGCCCGCGGGCGTGCTCAACGTCGTCAACGGCTTCGGCATCGAGGTCGGCGCACCGCTCGCCCAGCACCCGGACATCCGCAAGATCGCCTTCACGGGAGAAACCACCACCGGTCGGCTGATCATGCAGTACGCCTCGCAGAGCCTCATCCCGGTGACGCTCGAACTCGGCGGTAAGAGCCCGAACGTGTTCTTCCCCGACGTCGCCGCGGAGAAGGACTCCTTCTACGACAAGGCGCTCGAGGGCTTCACGTTCTTCAACCTGAACCAGGGCGAGGTCTGCACGTGTCCGTCCCGGGCGCTCGTGGCGAAGGAGATCTACGACGGCTTCGTCGCCGACGGCCTGGACCGCGTCCGAGCCGTCAAGCAGGGACACCCGCTCGACCTGTCGACGATGATCGGCGCCCAGGCGTCGAACGACCAGCTCGAGAAGATCCTGAGCTACATCGACATCGGCAAGCAGGAGGGCGCGAAGCTCCTGACCGGCGGCGAACGGGCCGACCTGGGCGGCGAGCTCTCCGGCGGCTACTACGTCACCCCGACGGTGTTCGAGGGCGACAACTCGATGCGGATCTTCCAGGAGGAGATCTTCGGCCCGGTGCTCGCCCTGACGTCCTTCAGCGGCTACGACGACGCGATCGCCACGGCCAACGACACCCTCTACGGGCTCGGCGCCGGCGTGTGGAGCCGCGACGTCACGACCCTGTACCGCGCCGGACGCGACATCCAGGCCGGACGCGTCTGGTCGAACACCTACCACCAGTACCCGGCGGGCGCGGCGTTCGGCGGCTACAAGCAGTCCGGCATCGGGCGCGAGAACCACAAGATGATGCTCGACCACTACCAGCAGACGAAGAACCTGCTCGTCTCCTACGCCGACGGACCGATGGGCTTCTTCTGATGCCCGACACCGCACGGGTCGCGATCACGCCGGCGGCGGGGGAGCTCCTCCGCACCCTCACCGCCCGGCACGGCCCGCTGATGTTCCACCAGTCCGGCGGCTGCTGCGACGGCTCGAGCCCGATGTGCTACCCCGTCGGCATGTTCCGGACCGGCCCGGGGGACGTCCTGCTCGGCGCACTGCAGGTGGACGGCCTCGACCCGGTCGAGGTCTCCATGTCGGTGTCGCAGTTCGAGTACTGGAAGTACACGCACCTGACGATCGACGTGGTCGACGGTCGGGGAGGCGGGTTCTCGGTCGAGGTCCCCGAGGGCAAGCGGTTCCTCACCCGGTCGCGGATGTTCGACGACGCCGAGCTCGCCGATCTCGGCCTGGTCCCGAGGGTGGCCCGGACGTAGGCTGACCGCACGCGTCGCGACGGAGCGGCGGGTGGGGTCGATCGGAGGACGCATGCGCGCACCCGGTCGGCTCCGCCCGCTCGTCGCCGAGTCGTGGCAGCGGTCCGCCCGGGTCGACCCGGACGCGGCTCCGGTGCTCGCCCTGGGGGACGACGAACTCGACGCCGCACGGCAGGACGGCCCCCTCGCGACCCTGCTGCCAGTGGTCCGCCGGCTGCTGCTCGACGACTCCCGCTCGGCCGGGTGCGTCGTCGCCGTCGGGGACGCCGCGGGTCGCCTCGTCTGGGTCGACGGCGCCCGGTCCACCCGACGTGCCGCCGAGGACATGGGCTTCGTCCCCGGGGCCGACTGGTCGGAGGAGCGCGTCGGCACCAGCGCTCCCGGCACGGCCCTGCGCCTGGACCGTCCGGTGCAGATCCGGTCCGACGAGCACTACGCGAACGCCGTCAAGCCGTTCTCGTGCACGGCGGTCCCGGTGCACGACGCGAGTGGCGCCACCGTCGGGGTGCTCGACCTGACGGGCGACGACCGCGCCGTCGAGCGGCACACGCTGTCGCTGCTCGCCGCCACGGTCGCCGCCGCCGAGGCCCAGCTCGCCCTGGCCGCGGTCCGACCGCGCGCGCGGACACCCCACGTGCCGTCGGCCGAGCTCACCGTGCTCGGGACCGACACCGCCGTGCTCCGGATCGCCGACCGGCGTCTCCAGCTCTCCGCCCGGCACTCCGAACTGCTCGTCGTGCTCGCGGCGCACCCCGGCGGTCTCGCGGCAGCCGACCTCGCCGCCGCCGTCTACGGCGACCCGGGCGCGGTCGTCACCCTGCGCGCCGAGGTGGTGCGGCTCCGCCGGGTCCTCGCGCAGCACGCGCCGGGCGTGACGGTGACGTCGCGGCCGTACCGGGTGACCGGGGTCCGGACCGACGTCGACGGCGTGCTGTCCGCGCTCGGACGCGGGGCGCGCCTCCAGGCCGTCGACCGGTACGCCGGACCAGTCCTGCCGGGCTCCGCCGCACCCGGCGTCGACGCGGTCCGTGACCTGGTGCGGCTGCGGTTCCGCGAGTCGGTCGTCGCCGACGGCGGCGTCGACGCCCTGCTCGCGTGGGCGCGCACCCCGGACGGTGCGACCGACGCGCTCGTGCTGCGCGCCCTGCTCGCGGTGCTGCCGCGGCGGTCGCCGCGACGGGCCGGTCTCGTGGCGGCGATCGAGGCGCTCGAGGGTTCCGGAGACGCTCGGGACGACCAGGCCGGGAGGCGCGCCCCGCGCGATCGGGATCGCTGACGGCGCGCGCTCCCCGGCTCGGTGATCAGGAACCGGAGGCCGGCGCAGGGGTCGTGGTCGCGTCGGGAGCTGCCGGGGCGGGTGCCGTGGCCTTCCCCGTCGCGCCGTCCTCCGGCGGGGTCGGCGCCGTGGGCTTCGCACCCTCCTTCGGCGGGGTCGGCGCCTTCCCGTCGGCGCCCTTCGGCGGGGCGGGGACGGTCGCGTGCGCACCGGCGTCCGGGAGCGCCGTGCAGCCGGGCGCCGTCGCGGGCCCGCCCTCGGGCGGTGCGGGCACCGTCGCGGTGTCGCCGTCGGCCGGGGCCGGCGTGGTCGCACCGGTCGGTGCGCCGGTCGGGGTGCCCTGCGCCGGGGAGGTCGTGGCTGCGTTCGCCGTGGCGATGCCGAACCCGCCGAGCACCAGGACCGCGGCCGCGGCCGTGCCGATGCCGACCCGTCGCAAGAGCGCCCCGCGTCGTCGGGTGGGAGTGGTGGTCGAGTCGTCTCGTTCGTCGTGCATGGTGGTCACCGTTCGTCTGTCCGAGCGGATCCGGGTGATCCGCCGCTGCAGACGACGCTCGAGTCCGAATCTGAAGCATGCCTGAAGCACAGGGGTTCTCCAGCGTCCTCCATGCTCGGTGGCCGTCGGAGCGCCGTACGGTGTCCGCCGTGCCTGCTCCCGCCCGAATCCTGGTCGTCGACGACGACGACTCCATCCGCACCGCGGTCGCGACCACACTCCGCGCCGAGGGCTTCCTCGTCGCCGAGGCCGGGGACGGACGGGACCTCGTCGACGACCTGCGACGCAGCGCCCCCGACCTCGTCCTGCTGGACTGGATGCTGCCCGGACCGAGCGGCATCGTGCTCGCCGGACGGGTGCGTTCCGCCACGGACGCCGCCGTCGTCATGATGACCGCGCGGGACGAACTCGACGAGCGGTTGCGCGGTTTCGCCGAGGGGGCCGACGACTACGTGGTGAAGCCGTTCGCGATGGCCGAACTGGTCGCCCGCGTGACCGCGGTGCTCCGACGGCGTGGCCGGATCCCCTCGGTCGTCGAGGTGGGCGACCTCGTGCTCGACCCGGACGCCGCCACCGCCCGCCGCGCCGGGGTGCTGCTCGACCTCACCGCGACGGAGTTCCGCCTGCTGCGCTTCCTGGCCGAGAGCCGAGGCCGGACGGTGTCCAAGGGACAGATCACCACCCAGGTGTGGGGGTACGACGACGTCGCGGCGAACGTCGTCGAGGTCCACCTCAGCGCCCTCCGGCGGAAGATGGAGGCGCACGGACCACGCCTCGTGCACACCGTCCGGGGCATCGGGTACCGGCTCAGCGACGAGCGGACCGCAGCGTGAGGGCTGAGGCCGGGCGCCTGCGGACCACCTCGCTGCGGCTGCGGACCGTCGTCGCCATCGTGGTCCTGCTCGCCGTCCTGCTCGCCGGGCTGACGATCGCGGTCGAGGGGCTGCTCGGCGTCCGGCTCCGCGTCCAGGCCGAGGACCGCCTGCGCGACCGTGCGTCGGCCGCTGCGGCGCTCGTCGGCACCGTCGACGCCGAGGATCTGGCCGACCGGCTCTCCGCGCAGGGACTCTCGGTCCGGATCGTCCAGCCGGACGGGGACGCCGTCGAGGCCGGACCGACACCGGACCAGCTCCGCGCCGGTCCGCCCGACCCCGGTTCCCTCCCCGTGACGGTCCCGCGGGGCAGCGGGGGCGTCGGACGGACACCCACCGATCCGGCCACGCCGGCGCCCGCCGACGACGGCGCCACGATCACGTCGTCGTCGGTTCGCGAGGACGACGGTGTCCTCACCCTGGTGAGCCGGCTCGACGACGGCACCCGGATCACCCTCACCGCCGGCACCCGTGACGTCCAGGACACGCTCGTGCAGCTCGGCTGGGTGATGGGCGGTGCCTCGGCGGCGTTCCTCGGCATCGCCGTCCTCGGCGTCGTCCTGGTCGTCCGACGGTCCCTGCGACCGCTCGACCAGATGGCGACGACCGCGCGGTCGATCGCCGGCGGTGACCGTGGGCAGCGGCTCCGACCCTCGCGCCGCGACACCGAGATCGGTCGCGTGGCCGTCGCCCTGGACGAGATGCTCGACGCGGTCGAGGGCGCCGAGCGTGAAGCCGTCGCCGCAGAGGCCCGCGTCCGGTCGTTCCTCTCCGACGCCGCGCACGAACTGCGGACACCCGTCGCAGGGGTCCGCGCGGCCGCCGACACCCTGGTGCGGGGTGGCGCCGGTGACGACCGGACCCGCGAGGTGCTGGCCGTGCACGTCGTCCGGCAGGCCGACCGGGCAGCTCGGCTCATCGAGGACATGCTCACGATGGCCCGGCTCGACCGCGGGATCGAACTCGACCGGCAGGTGGTCGAGCTCGGGGCGTTCCTGGCGGCCGAGGGAGACCGGCTCCGGCTCCGGCTGCCCACCCTCGAGCTCGACGTCGTCGTGCCCGAGCACCCGGTGGAGGCCGACGTCGACGCCGAGCGGATCGCCCAGGTCCTCGGCAACCTCGTCGACAACGCGGCACGTGCGGGCGGTGCGACGGGACGGGTCGTCGTCAGCCTCGACGACCGCGGACCCGGCCCCGTGGTACGGGTCGAGGACGACGGGCCGGGGATCCCCCTGGAACACCGTGAGCGGGTGTTCGACCGGTTGGTCCGGCTCGAGGCCGCACGGGACGCCCGCTCGGGCGGAGCGGGGCTCGGGCTCCCCATCGCACGGGGCATCGCCGAGGCGCACGGCGGCGGGCTGCGGCACGGCGAGGACGGCACGCTGGGCGGCGCCGTGTTCGAGTTGTCGCTCCCGGCGGCGACCGGGGTGGTGCGCGCGTCCTGCTAGCCTGGAGTCCTCGCGAGTGTGGTGGAATCGGCAGACACGGGGCACTCAAAATGCTCTGCCTCACGGCGTGCGGGTTCAAGTCCCGCCACTCGTACGAAACTGCTCACGGCGTGCGGGGCAGTTCGGACCCGCGTCCCGCCACTCGTACCAAGCTGCCCATCCGTCTGATCGATCTGCGTGGTCTGGGATGCGGCAGTTCCGTCGTCTAGTAGGCTTTCGTCCGTGAGTGACACAGAAGCAACAGCACCAGCACCCCGTCGCGTCGTCGTCGCCGAGGACGAGTCGCTCATCCGCCTCGACATCGTGGAGATCCTCCGCGACAACGGGTTCGACGTCGTCGGTGAAGCCGGAGACGGCGAGACCGCCGTCCAGCTCGCGACCGACCTGCGTCCCGACCTCGTCGTGATGGACGTCAAGATGCCCCAGCTCGACGGCATCTCCGCAGCCGAGAAGCTGTCCAAGAACCACATCGCTCCCGTCGTCCTGCTGACCGCGTTCAGCCAGAAGGACCTGGTCGAGCGTGCCACCGAGGCCGGCGCGCTGGCCTACGTGGTCAAGCCCTTCACCCCGAACGACCTGCTCCCCGCGATCGAGATCGCCCTCTCGCGGTACCAGCAGATCATCACGCTCGAAGCCGAGGTCGCCGACCTCGTCGAGCGCTTCGAGACCCGCAAGCTCGTCGACCGTGCAAAGGGCCTGCTGAACGAGAAGATGGGCCTCACCGAGCCCGAGGCGTTCCGCTGGATCCAGAAGGCCTCGATGGACCGCCGCCTGACCATGCACGACGTCGCCAAGGCGATCATCGAGCAGCTCAGCGCCAAGAAGTAGCGGACGCCGCAGCACAGCACCGTCGCTCACGGAACGCCGTCGGACCCCCTGGGGTCGGCGGCGTTCCTGCGTCCGAGGGCGGGGCATGGGGCGCGACCACCTGGCAGGCTGGAGGCATGGACGACGTGGTGATCCGGGCCTCCCGGCCTGACGACATGCCGACAGTGGCCGACCTGCGGTGGCGGTGGAGCGTCGACGAGGACGGCCGCCCACCGGTGCAGACGCCGGAGGAGTACCGCAGGGCGATGACGGACTTCGCCGCCCGTCACCGGGAGTCGCACCGGTGCGTGGTCGCCGAGCGGGACGGCGTGGTGCTCGGCATGGCGTGGCTGGCGGTCAACCCGCGACCGCCGGCGCCGCACATCGACGGTGATCGGTTCGCCGCTGAGCTGCAGACGGTCTACGTGCACCCGGAGCTGCGGGGTTCCGGCGTCGCCGGACGGCTCGTCACGGCCCTGCTCGAGCTCGCCGACGAGCTCGGCGTGGAGCGGACGTCGGTGCACTCGAGCGTGGACGGCGAGCGGCTCTACCGGAGGCTCGGGTTCGGCGACGCCCGCCTGCTGCTGCAGCGGCCGCCGGAGGACTGAGTCATCGCTCCGTCGCCCCGTCGCTCCGTCGGTCAGCGACGCTCGCGGATCATGTTCGTGATCCGCACGGTGGAGCAGCGACGACCCTGGTCGTCGGTCAGGACGATCTCGTGGGTGGTGAGCGTGCCGCCCAGGTGGATGGCGGTGCACGTGCCCGTGACGATGCCGCTCGTGGCGCTGCGGGAGTGCGAGGCGCTGAGCTCGATGCCGACGGCGTAGCGGCCGGGCCCGGCGTGCACGTTCGCGGCCATCGAACCGAGGCTCTCCGCGAGGACGACGTAGGCGCCGCCGTGCAGCAGGCCGACCGGCTGGCGGTTGCCCTCGACGGGGATCGAACCGACCGCGCGCTCGGCCGAGAGCTCGGTGATGACCATGCCCATCTTCTCGGCCAGCTCGCCCATGCCGCGTTCGTCGATGCGGGGATCGATCGTGGTCGATGTGGTGTCGTCGGTCACGGTCTGCGTCGACCTTCCGTGTCAGCGGGCGTCGGTAGGCTGTCCGGGTGTCGGACTCCGCAAAGCCTACCCTCATGGTCATCGACGGCCACTCGCTCGCCTTCCGGGCCTTCTACGCGCTGCCGGTCGACAGCTTCGTGAACCGCGAGGGGCAGCACACCAACGCGATCCACGGCTTCATCTCGATGCTGCTGATGCTCCTGCAGCGCGAGAAGCCCACCCACCTGGCGGTGGCGTTCGACATCTCCCGGTTCTCGTTCCGCACGCGTGAGTACGCCGAGTACAAGGGCACCCGCTCCGAGACCCCGGCCGAGTTCAAGGGCCAGATCCCGCTCCTGCAGCAGGCGCTCGAGGCGATGGGCATCACCACCGTCACGAAAGAGGACTACGAGGCCGACGACATCCTCGCCACCCTCTCCAAGCAGGGCTCCGACCAGGGGTACAAGGTCTACGTGGTCTCGGGCGACCGCGACTCGATCCAGCTCGTCAACGACGACGTGACGCTGCTGTACCCGTCGGTCCGCGGTGTCTCCGAACTCACCCGCTACGACCGCGACAAGGTCTACGAGCGGTACGGCATCGAGCCGCACCAGTACCCGGACATCGCGGCCCTCGTCGGCGAGACCAGCGACAACCTGATCGGCATCGACAAGGTCGGCGAGAAGACCGCGGTCAAGTGGGTCACCCAGTACGGGTCGCTCGACGGTGTCCTCGAGCACGCCGACGAGATCAAGGGCGTCGTCGGCAACAACCTGCGTGAGCAGCGGGACCGTGCCGTGCGGAACCGCCGGCTCAACCGCCTGGTCACCGACGTCGAACTGCCCGTCGGTCCGGCCGACGTCGCACTCCGTCCCGTCGACGAGAACGCGGTGCGCGAGCTCTTCGCCAAGCTGCAGTTCCGCACGCTGCTCGACCGCGTGTTCAAGGTCGCCGGGTCGGGCGAGCCCGCAGAACCCTCGGCCGAGGGCACCGTCGACGACGGTGCGCCGACCCCGCCGCCCGTCAAGACCCTGATCGACGAAGAGCTCGGCTACTGGCTCGAACGCCGGAACGCGACCGAGGCGGCGAACGGCTACGGCGTCGCGGTCGAGGTCATCGACGGACGCCTCAGCGCCATCGGCATCGCGACCCACGACGACGCCGTGCTCGTGCCGGGTGGCAGCGGTGCCCAGGACTACGAGCAGCTCTCGGCCTGGTTCGCGTCCGACGCACCGAAGCACTTCCACGACGCCAAGGCCGCGATCAAGGCCCTCGGCACCGCCGGCTTCGTGGTGAACGGCGTCGCCGGCGACGCCCGGATCATGGGGTGGCTCGCACAGCCCGGCAAGCAGGGGCAGCCGCTGTCCGACCTCGTCTACCAGGAGCTCGGCGAAGAACTGCCGACGGCCGACCCGAACCAGCTCGTCCCCGAGACCGACCCGGTCAACGTCGGGGTGCACGCCTGGTTCGTGCTCCGCGTCACCACGGCCCTGCGTGCCCGGATCGACGAGTCGTCGCTGCAGGTGCTCGACGACATCGAGCTGCCGCTCGTCTCGGTGCTCGCGGGCATGGAGACCATCGGCGTCGGCATGGACCGTCCGGTGCTCACCGGCCTGTCGAAGGAGCTGGGGGAGCGCGCCGCCGAGCTGGCGCAGCAGGCGTTCGCCGAGATCGGGCACGAGGTCAACCTCGGGTCGCCGAAGCAGCTGCAGGAAGTCCTGTTCACCGAGCTCGCGATGCCGAAGACCCGCAAGACCAAGACCGGGTTCTCGACCGACGCCGCGAGCCTGGCCGACCTGCAGGAACAGCACCCGCACCCGTTCCTCGGGCTCCTGCTGCAGCACCGCGACGCCACGAAGCTCCGGCAGATCGTCGACACCCTCGACGCCGCCGTGGTCGACGGGCGCATCCACACCCGGTACGAGCAGACCGGCACGAGCACCGGCCGGGTATCGTCGACCGACCCGAACCTGCAGAACATCCCCGTGAAGACCGCCGTCGGTCGCCGGATCCGCTCGGCGTTCGCGGTCGCCGAGCCGTACACGACGCTCGTCACCGCCGACTACTCGCAGATCGAGATGCGGATCATGGCGCACCTCTCCGGCGACCCCGGGCTGATCCAGGCCTTCAACGAGGGCGAGGACCTGCACCGCTTCGTCGGCGCCCGGGTCTTCGGTGTCGACCCATCCGAGGTCTCCAACGAGATGCGCACGAAGGTCAAGGCCATGTCCTACGGCCTGGCGTACGGGCTGAGCGCGTTCGGGTTGTCGAAGCAGCTGCGCATCGAGCAGTCCGAGGCCCGCACGCTCATGACCGAGTACTTCTCCCGCTTCGGCGCCGTACGCGACTACCTGCGCAACGTCGTCGAGCAGGCGCGTGAGGACGGCTACACCGAGACGATCTTCGGTCGCCGTCGTCCGTTCCCCGACCTGAAGAGCCCGAACCGGGTGCTGCGCGAGAACGCCGAGCGGGCCGCGCTGAACGCACCGATCCAGGGTTCCGCCGCCGACATCATCAAGATCGCGATGCTCGGGGTCGCCGATGACCTGCGCGACGACGAGCTGGAGTCCCACCTGCTGCTCCAGGTGCACGACGAGCTCATCCTCGAGGTCGCTCCGGGCGAGCAGGAGCGCGTCGAGGAGATCCTGCGCACCCGGATGGGCAACGCCGCCGAGCTGACGGTGCCGCTCGACGTGTCCGTCGATCCGCAGCGGCCGTCCGCCGTGGTCCACCTGGGTAGGGTCGAGGGCATGACCGATGACCGTCCTGTCCGCCAGCCGTCCGCCGTCGACCGTGTCGCCGAGGACTGGGTCACCACACTCGTCGATCTCGACCCGACGACCGCCACGTACATCGGGGTGCCGGGGCGCACGGGGGAGTACGGCGACACCTCGCCCGCCGGCGCCGCCGCGCTGGCCGAGGCCGCCCGCGGCACCAAGCGTGCACTCGACGCCGCTCCGGCCGTCGACTCCGTGGACCAGGTGACCAAGGCCGACCTCGGTGCCGAGCTGGACCTCACCGTCGAGTCCTACGAGCGCAAGCTGCACCTCCGCGACCTGAACGTCATCGCGAGCCCGGCACAGTCGGTGCGCGAGATCATCGACCTGATGCCGACCGCGACCGAGTCGGACTGGCAGGACATCGCGAGTCGGCTGCAGGCGCTGCCGGATGCGCTCGAGGGCATCCGCGAGACACTGCTCGAGGGCACGCGTGAAGACGTCACCCCGGCGAAGCGCCAGGTCGCGCTCATCGCCGAGCAGGCGGCGCGCACCGGCGCCGACGGCGGGATGTTCCGTCAGCGGGCCGACTCCGCCGCGTTCGAGGGCGACGTCCCCGTGCCGGAGGCGCTCCGAGCCGACCTGCGCCGCGGTGCCGAGGTCGCGGCGGCGGCCTACCGCTCGTTCGGACAGTTCCTGGAGCACGAGCTGCTGCCGCTGGCCACCCCGGTCGACGCCGTCGGTCGCGAAGCCTACGAGCTGCACTCCCGCCGGTTCCTCGGTGCGGTCGTCGACCTCGACGAGACGTACGAGTGGGGCCTCGAGGAACTCGCCCGGATGCGGGACGAACAGGAGCGCATCGCCGACCGCATCGAGTCCGGCGCGAGCGTGGCCCGCGCGATCGAGGTGCTCGACACCGACCCAGCACGGATCCTGCACGGGACCGACGCCCTGCAGCGGTGGATGCAGGAGACGAGCGACGCGTCGATCGCCGCGATGGCGGGGACGTACTTCGACATCCCGGACCCGATCCGTCGTCTGGAGTGCCGGATCGCCCCCACGCAAGAGGGCGGGATCTACTACAGCGGTCCCTCGGACGACTTCTCCCGTGCCGGTCGCATGTGGTGGTCCGTGCCCGAGGGCGTCACCGAGTTCGGCACCTGGCGTGAGAAGACGACGGTCTACCACGAGGGCGTCCCGGGCCACCACCTGCAGATCAGCCAGGGCGTCTACAACCGCGGCGAGCTGAACACCTGGCGCCGGCAGCTGTCGGGCTCCTCGGGGCACGTCGAGGGCTGGGCGCTCTACGCGGAGCGGCTGATGGAACAGCTCGGGTTCCTCGACGACGACGGCGACCGACTCGGCATGCTCGACGGCCAGCGGATGCGTGCCGCCCGCGTCGTCCTGGACATCGGCGTGCACCTGCAGAAGACGAACCCCGACGGCGGCGGTTGGACGTGGGAGTACGCGCTCGACTTCATGGGGCAGAACGTCAACATGGACCCGGCGTTCGTCCGGTTCGAGGTGGCCCGCTACTTCGGGTGGCCGGGGCAGGCACCGTCCTACAAGGTCGGCCAGCGCGTGTGGGAGTCCATCCGCGACGAGGTCGCCGCGCGTGAGGGAGCCGACTTCGACCTGAAGGCGTTCCACCACCGTGCGCTCTCGCTCGGCAGCATCGGTCTCGACACCCTGCGCACCGCCCTGGTCGGGTGACGCGCCGTCGACCCGCCCGGTTGTGAGGCTTCGGCCGGTGCGGTTAGACTTGTGCGGCGCAATCCGCGCCACTCAATCAATCGCCACGGCGGTGCACCACGGGGGCCGAGTCCCCGCACGCCATGGCCCGACTCATGTCCGTTCGGAGCAATCTCTACATGACAACCACTACGACCAAGGCTCCTAAGCAGGTCGCCATCAACGACATCGGTTCGGCTGATGACTTCCTGGCCGAGGTCGAGAAGACCCTGAAGTTCTTCAACGACGGTGATCTCATCTCCGGCACCGTCGTGAAGATCGACCGCGACGAGGTCCTCCTCGACGTCGGTTACAAGACCGAGGGTGTCATCCCCTCGCGCGAGCTCTCGATCAAGCACGACGTCGACCCCAACGAGGTCGTCGAGGTCGGCGACGAGGTCGAGGCCCTGGTTCTCCAGAAGGAGGACAAGGAAGGCCGCCTCATCCTGTCGAAGAAGCGTGCGCAGTACGAGCGTGCGTGGGGCGACGTCGAGAAGATCAAGGAGTCCGACGGCGTCGTGACCGGGACGGTCATCGAGGTCGTCAAGGGCGGCCTCATCGTCGACATCGGCCTCCGTGGCTTCCTCCCCGCCTCGCTCATCGAGCTCCGTCGTGTCCGCGACCTCACGCCGTACCTCGGCCAGGAGATCGAGGCCAAGATCCTCGAGCTCGACAAGAACCGCAACAACGTGGTCCTGTCGCGCCGTGCGCTCCTCGAGCAGACGCAGTCCGAGTCCCGGACCACGTTCCTCAACAACCTCCACAAGGGCCAGGTCCGCAAGGGCATCGTGTCCTCGATCGTCAACTTCGGTGCGTTCGTGGACCTCGGTGGCGTCGACGGTCTCGTCCACGTCTCCGAGCTCAGCTGGAAGCACATCGAGCACGCCAGCGAGGTCGTCGAGGTCGGTCAGGAAGTCACCGTCGAGATCCTCGAGGTCGACCTGGACCGTGAGCGCGTGTCGCTCTCGCTCAAGGCGACGCAGGAGGACCCGTGGCAGGTCTTCGCCCGCACCCACGCGATCGGCCAGATCGCACCGGGCAAGGTCACGAAGCTCGTCCCGTTCGGTGCCTTCGTCCGTGTTGCCGACGGCATCGAGGGCCTCGTGCACATCTCGGAGCTCTCGAACAAGCACGTCGAGCTCGCCGAGCAGGTCGTCTCGGTCAACGACGAGGTCTTCGTCAAGATCATCGACATCGACCTCGACCGTCGCCGCATCTCGCTCAGCCTCAAGCAGGCGAACGAGGGCGTGGACCCGGAGAGCGACGAGTTCGACCCGGCGCTCTACGGCATGCCGACCGAGTACGACGACAAGGGCGACTACAAGTACCCCGAGGGCTTCGACCCGGAGACCAACGAGTGGCTCGAGGGCTACGACACGCAGCGCACCGAGTGGGAGGGCCAGTACGCGGCCGCCCAGGGTCGTTGGGAAGCCCACAAGGCGCAGGTCGCGAAGACCATCGCCGACGAGGCGCAGGGTGGCTTCGACCTCCCGGCCACGGCTTCCTCGTCGTCGTCGTCGTCCTCGTCGTTCGCCGGCGAGACGGGTGGCGCAAGCCCCCTGGCCGACGACGCGTCGCTCGCTGCACTCCGCGAGAAGCTCAGCTCGACCAACAACTGATCGAGCGGTTCGTCCCGACCGGAAGCCCGGCACCCCTGACAGGGTGCCGGGCTTCCGGCGTTTCCGGGCTTCCGGGTCGTTACCCTGTTGCCGTGCACATCATCGGACTCACGGGCGGCATCGCCGCGGGCAAGTCGACCGTCTCCCGACGCTGGGCCGAGCACGGGGCCGTCATCGTCGACGCCGATCGCCTGGCGCGGGACGCGGTGGCACCGGGAAGCCCGGGCCTGGCACAGGTCGCCGAGCGGTTCGGCGCGTCGGTCATCGCCGCCGACGGCTCGCTCGACCGGCCCGCACTCGGATCGATCGTCTTCGCGGACCCCGCGGCGCGGAAGGACCTCGAAGCCATCACGCACCCCGAGGTGTGGCGGCTCGCGCAGCAGGCGTTCGACGGAGCCGAGTCCGCTGACCCCGACGCCGTGGTGGTCTACGACGTGCCGCTCCTGGCCGAGGCTCGGGGGTCCCGTCCGCTCCGGTTCGAGGCGGTCGTGGTGGTGGACGCCCCCGCAGCGCAGCGCATCGAGCGACTCGTCGAACACCGTGGGATGCCCCGTGAGGAGGCCGAGCGCCGGGTCGCAGCCCAGGCGAGTGACGAGGACCGCCTCGCCCTCGCCGACCACGTCGTCGACGCGACCGGGAACCTCGAGCGGACGATCCGCTCCGCCGACGAGGTGTGGGCCCGGATCACGGGATGAGCCGTGCGCACCCCGGAGGGCGGTCCGGTCCGGCGCCGTCGGAGGGGACAGTACGCCCAGGGCGAGCAACGTCCTCCGGTGTCAGGGGTGCCGACTAGCGTTGTCCCCATGGGTGTTGCGATCGAACCGACCCGAGCGGTGCGTCCGTTCGAGGTCATCAGCGAGTACTCGCCGAGTGGCGACCAGCCCGCGGCCATCGCGGAACTCGCCGGGCGGATCAACGCCGGTGAGACCGACGTCGTGCTGCTGGGCGCGACCGGTACGGGCAAGTCGGCGACGACCGCGTGGCTCATCGAGCAGGTGCAGCGGCCGACGCTCGTGCTCGCGCACAACAAGACCCTCGCGGCGCAGCTCGCCAACGAGTTCCGCAGTCTGATGCCGAACAACGCGGTCGAGTACTTCGTCTCCTACTACGACTACTACCAGCCCGAGGCGTACGTCCCGCAGACGGACACGTTCATCGAGAAGGACTCCTCGGTCAACGCCGAGGTCGAACGACTCCGGCACTCCACGACGAACTCGTTGCTCAGCCGGCGCGACACCGTCGTGGTCTCCACCGTCTCGTGCATCTACGGCCTCGGCACCCCCGAGCAGTACATGAACGCCTCGGTCGCACTCCACGTCGGCCAGACGATCTCCCGTGACCAGCTCGTGCGCAAGTTCGTCGCCATGCAGTACCAGCGCAACGACGTCGACTTCGCGCGCGGGACCTTCCGGGTGCGCGGCGACACCATCGAGATCATCCCGATGTACGAAGAGCACGCCATCCGCATCGAGATGTTCGGTGACGAGATCGAAGCGCTCTCCTCGCTGCACCCGCTGACGGGCAACGTCATCGACGACCTGCCCGCCGTCTCGATCTTCCCCGCGTCGCACTACGTCGCCGACACCGACGTGATGCACCGGGCGATCGTGTCCATCAAGGAAGAACTCGCGGAACGGCTCGCCGAGCTCGAGGGCCAGGGCAAGCTGCTCGAGGCCCAGCGGCTCCGCATGCGAACGACGTTCGACATCGAGATGATGGAGCAGATCGGGTTCTGCTCCGGCATCGAGAACTACTCGCGGCACATGGACGGCCGCGGCCCGGGTGAGGCACCGCACTGCCTCATCGACTACTTCCCGGACGACTTCCTCATCGTCATCGACGAGTCGCACGTCACCGTGCCGCAGATCGGTGCGATGTACGAAGGCGACGCCTCGCGCAAGCGCACCCTCGTCGAGCACGGGTTCCGTCTGCCGAGCGCGATGGACAACCGCCCGCTGAAGTGGGAGGAGTTCCTGGAGCGCGTCGGCCAGAAGGTCTACCTGTCGGCCACCCCCGGCCGTTACGAGCTCGGGGTCACCGACAGCGTGGTCGAGCAGATCATCCGCCCGACCGGCCTCATCGACCCCGAGATCGTGGTGAAGCCGAGCGACGGCCAGATCGACGACCTGCTCGAGGAGATCAAGCAGCGTGTCGAGAAGGACGAACGCGTCCTCGTCACGACGCTCACCAAGCGCATGGCCGAAGAACTCACCGACTTCCTCGGCAACGCGGGCGTGCGGGTCCGGTACCTGCACTCCGACGTCGACACCCTGAAGCGTGTCGAACTGCTCACCGAGCTGCGGCAGGGCGTGTACGACGTGCTCGTCGGCATCAACCTGCTGCGTGAGGGCCTCGACCTGCCCGAGGTGTCGCTCGTCGCCATCCTCGACGCGGACAAGGAAGGCTTCCTCCGTTCATCGACGTCGCTCATCCAGACGATCGGTCGTGCCGCCCGCAACGTGTCGGGCCAGGTGCTCATGTACGCCGACAAGATGACCGACTCGATGAAGATCGCGATCGAGGAGACCGACCGCCGTCGCGAGAAGCAGGTGGCGTACAACCTGGAGCGCGGGATCGACCCGCAGCCACTGCGCAAGAAGATCGCCGACATCACCGAGGTCCTGCAGCGCGAGAACGACGACACGAAGGCGCTCCTGCAGGGCCGCCCCGGTACGGACGGCCGTCGTTCGCCGACGCCGAACCTCAAGCGCGGGGGCATCGCGGGCGAGGGCGCGACGCAGCTCGGTGCCACCATCGCTGACCTCAACGACCAGATGCTGCAGGCGGCGGCCGAGCTGAAGTTCGAGCTCGCAGCCCGACTGCGCGACGAGGTGCAGGACCTGAAGAAGGCCCTGCGCCAAATGGAGTCGGCCGGGCATGTCAGCTGACGCTGCCCGCACGGTCGTCGTCACCGGTGCGAGCGCCGGCCTCGGCTACCACGCCGCCGAACAACTGGCCGCGGCCGGACACCGGGTGGTGCTGGCCACGCGCGACCGCGGTCGGGCTGCGGCTGCCGAGCGCAGCATCCGGCGACACGTCGACGGTGCGTCGCTCGCCCACGTCCACCTCGACCTGGCAGACCTCGACTCGGTGCGTGCAGGCGCCGCGGAGCTCGCACGGCTGGAACCCGACGGCGTCGACGCGGTCGTCAACAACGCGGGCGTCGTCGGCGCGTCCACACAGCGGAGCACCGCGCAGGGAACCGAACTGCAGATCGGCACGAACCACCTGGGCCACTTCGCCTGGACCGGACTCGTGCTGCCCCTGCTCGAACGACGCGCCGGCCGGATCGTGCACCTCGGCTCGATCGCGCACCGGTTCGCACAGCTCGACCCGACGGACCCCCTCGGCGTCGGCCGCTACTCCAGCCATCGCCAGTACGCCCGGAGCAAGCTCGCCGTGATGCTGTTCGGGTTCGAGCTCGCCGAGCGACTGGCCGATTCGGGGTCGCCCGTGTCGAGCGTCGTCGCGCACCCCGGTCTGTCACTCGACCGGCTGTCGCCGGTCCGACCGGACATCAGCCCGGTCCGCCCGGAACCCGAGTGGATCCGCCCGGCTGCGCGCCTCGTCGCCCAGGGCAAGGACGTCGGTGCCGAGCCGCTCGTGCACGCCGCGGTCGGTGCGGACGTGCGCTCGGGGGAGTACTGGGGCCCGGCCGGCTGGGGACAGCTCCGCGGTGCATCGACGGTGGTCGCGGCGGAACCCCGGGCGCACGACCGCACGGTCGCCGCGCAGCTCTGGACCGCGAGTGCGCGCGCTTCCGGGGTCGCGTTCGCTCTCGACGCATTCGTCTGACCCTGCTTCCCGGCCGAATGTCGGTGCCGCTTCGTAGACTCGACGACGATGACCATCACCTCTGACCCCGGTACCTCGACGTCGGGCCGGAACGCCTTCGGCGAGCCCGCTGACCTCCACCTCCCCGGCGGGAACGCACCGCACAGCACCTCCACGCTCAGCGTGCGCGGTGCCCGCGTGCACAACCTCCGTGACGTCGACCTCGAGATCCCCCGCGACTCGCTCGTCGTGTTCACCGGCCTGTCCGGCTCGGGCAAGTCCTCGCTCGCCTTCGACACGATCTTCGCCGAGGGGCAGCGCCGCTACGTCGAGTCGCTGTCCGCCTACGCGCGCCAGTTCCTCGGCCAGGTCGACCGCCCCGATGTCGACTTCATCGAGGGGCTCTCGCCGGCGGTGTCGATCGACCAGAAGTCGACCAACCGCAACCCCCGGTCGACGGTCGGCACGATCACCGAGGTCTACGACTACATGCGTCTGCTCTGGGCGCGCATCGGGGTACCGCACTGCCCGACGTGCGGCGAGGTGATCAGCAAGCAGACCGTCCAGCAGATCGCCGACCAGCTCATGCAGTTCGAGACCGGTACCCGGTTCCAGGTCCTCGCACCCGTCATCTCCAAGAAGAAGGGCGAGTTCGTCGACCTCTTCCAGGAGCTCGCAGCGTCCGGCTACGCCCGTGCGATCGTCGACGGGGAGCGCATCCAGCTCAGCGACCCGCCCAAGCTCAAGAAGCAGGTCAAGCACGACATCTCGGTCATCGTCGACCGCCTAGTGTCGAGCGACGACATCCTCGGGCGGCTCACCGACTCGCTCGAGACCGCGCTGCGGCTGACCGACGGCACCGTCGGCATCGACCTGGTGGACCACGAGGGACCCGGGGCGGTCCGGACCTACTCCGAGAACCTTTCCTGCCCGAACAACCACCCCCTGGCGCTCACCGAGATCGAGCCGCGGACGTTCTCGTTCAACGCCCCGTTCGGTGCCTGCCCCGAGTGCTCCGGCCTCGGCACGCGCATGTCGGTCGACCCCGACCTGGTGCTCGGCGACCCCGAGGCATCGTTGCGTGACGGCGTCCTGCTGCCCTGGACCGGCACCAGCGGGCTGTACTCCTACTTCGAGAAGCTGCTCGGCGGCCTGGGCAAGGAGCTCGGCTTCTCGCTCGACACCCCGTGGAACCAGCTCGACCCCGCGGTCCAGGCGTCGATCCTGACCGGCAAGGACTTCCAGGTCTCGGTTTCCTGGCGCAACCGCTTCGGCCGCGAGATGCGGTACACGAGCGGCTTCGAAGGCGTCATGCCCTACATCGAGCGCAAGTTCGCCGAGGCCGAGTCGGACTCGCAGCGGCAGCGCTTCCAGGGCTACCTGCGCGAGGTCCCGTGCCCGGTGTGCGAGGGAACCCGCCTCAAGCCCGAGGTGCTCGCGGTGACGGTGAACGACCGCAGCATCGCGGACGTCACCGACATGTCGCTCGACAACGCGTACTCGTTCATGGACGAGCTGACGCTGACCGACCGCGAAGCGCACATCGCCGCGGCGGTGCTGCGTGAGATCCGCGCGCGTCTCGAGTTCCTGCTCGAGGTCGGTCTGAACTACCTCACCCTGGCGCGTGGTGCCGGTGGCCTCTCCGGTGGCGAGGCACAGCGCATCCGTCTGGCGACGCAGATCGGCTCCGGCCTGACGGGCGTGCTCTACGTGCTCGACGAGCCGAGCATCGGCCTGCACCAGCGTGACAACCGTCGACTCATCGACACCCTGGTCAAGCTCAAGGACCTCGGCAACACGCTCATCGTCGTCGAGCACGACGAAGACACGATCCGCACGGCCGACTGGGTCGTCGACATCGGCCCCGGCGCCGGCGTCAACGGCGGCAATGTGGTGCACTCCGGTTCGTACGAGGGCATCATCGAGAACCGCGAGTCGATCACGGGTGACTACCTCGCCGGCCGCCGTGCGATCGAGGTGCCCGCCGAGCGTCGCAAGGTCAACCTCAAGCGCGCCATCACGGTGCAGGGCGCTCGGGCGAACAACCTGAAGACGATCGACGCGGACTTCCCCCTCGGTGTCTTCACCGCGGTCACGGGTGTCAGCGGTTCCGGCAAGTCGACGCTGGTGAACGACATCCTGTACAAGGTGCTCGCCAACCAGCTCAACGGTGCGCGGCACATCGCGGGCAAGCACACGCGGGTGAAGGGCCTCGACCAGCTCGACAAGGTCGTGCACGTCGACCAGGCACCGATCGGCCGCACGCCGCGGTCGAACCCGGCGACCTACACGGGCGTGTTCGACCGCATCCGGCAGCTGTTCGCCGAGACGCAGGAAGCGAAGACCCGCGGCTACCAGCCCGGTCGATTCAGCTTCAACGTCAAGGGCGGTCGCTGCGAGAACTGCGCCGGTGACGGCACGATCAAGATCGAGATGAACTTCCTGCCCGACGTCTACGTCGCGTGCGAGGTCTGCGGTGGTGCGCGCTACAACCGCGAGACGCTCCAGGTGCACTACAAGGGCAAGAACATCTCCGAGGTCCTCGACATGCCGATCAGCGAGGCGGCCGAGTTCTTCGAGCCGATCTCCGCGATCCACCGCTACATGGCGACCCTCGTCGACGTGGGCCTCGGCTACGTGCGCCTCGGCCAGAGCGCGACCACGCTCTCCGGCGGCGAGGCGCAGCGCGTCAAGCTCGCCACCGAGCTGCAGCGTCGCTCGAACGGTCGCACCGTGTACGTGCTCGACGAGCCGACGACCGGTCTGCACTTCGAGGACGTCCGCAAGCTCCTCCTCGTGCTGCAGAGCCTGGTCGACAAGGGCAACACCGTCATCACCATCGAGCACAACCTCGACGTCATCAAGTCCGCCGACTGGCTGATCGACATGGGGCCCGAGGGCGGCTCCGGTGGCGGCACGGTCCTGGCGACGGGCACCCCGGAGCACGTGGCGACCGTGCCGGAGAGCCACACCGGTGTCTTCCTGCGCGAGATCTTCGACGCGCAGGACGCCCGGGTCGGCAAGCAGCAGGCCGTCGGTGCACGCCAGGCAACCCAGAAGCAGCAGGGCGGCACGCAGCAGGGCGGCAAGCAGTCGGGCACGACCAAGCAGACGAGCAAGCAGAAGGCGGGTGCTCGGTAGGTGGCGGACACCGTCCCGTGGCGTCCGAAGGCGGGGGAGATCCCGACCGACCCGGGGGTCTACCGATGGCGTGACGAGGCCGGCCGGGTGCTCTACGTCGGCAAGGCGAAGAACCTCCGCGCCCGGCTGAGCAACTACTTCGCCCCGCTCCCGACGCTGCACGAGCGCACCCGGCGGATGGTCCTGACGGCCCGCAGCGTCGAGTGGACGACGGTCGGTTCCGAGATCGAGGCGCTCCAGCTCGAGTACACCTGGATCAAGGAGTTCGACCCGCCCTTCAACGTCAAGTTCCGCGACGACAAGTCGTACCCGTACATGGCGGTCACCCTGGGTGACGAAGCGCCGCGGGTGATGGTGACGCGCAACCGCAAGATCAAGGGGGCGAAGTACTTCGGTCCGTACCCGAAGATCTGGGCCGTGCACGACACCATCGACCTGATGATCAAGGTGTTCCCGATCCGGACGTGCTCGGACTCCTCGTACAAGAAGGCGATGCAGACCGGCCGCCCGTGCTTCCCGGGGCAGATCGGCAAGTGCGGTGGCCCGTGCTCGCAGAAGGTCACGATCGAAGAGCACCGGGCGCTCGTCGAGGAGTTCGTGCGCTTCATGAACTCCTACGACCGTCGGGTCATCACCGAACTCCGGCAGCGCATGGGCGCCTCCGCCGACGCGATGCAGTACGAGCAGGCCGCGAAGTTCCGCGACCAGGTCGAGGCGCTCGAAGCCGTGCTCGAGAAGTCCGCCGTGGTGCTCCGTGACTCGGTCGACCTCGACCTGTTCGGCATCGCGGAAGACGAGCTCGCCGCCGCCGTGCAGTTGTTCTCGGTCCGGGGCGGCCGCATCCGCGGTGTCCGCGGCTGGGTGGTCGACAAGGAACTCGACATCGCCACCGGCGACCTCGTCGAGCAGATCGTGCAGGGCGTCTACGTCACCGACGAACCCCCGCGCGAAGTCGTCGTCCCCGAGCTGCCAGAGGACGCCGACGCGCTCCAGGAGTGGCTCAGCAAGCGCCGGAACGGGCGTGGCACGAAGCTCAGCACCGCCCAGCGCGGCGACCGTGCGGGTCTCGCCCGGACGGCTGCGCAGAACGCCGGGCAGGCGCTCATGCTCTACAAGACCAAGCGCTCCGCCGACTACACCACCCGGGCCGCAGCACTCGCCGACATCCAGGACGCCCTCGGCATGACCGAGGCGCCGCTCCGCATGGAGTGCTACGACATCTCGCACCTGCAGGGCACGAACGTCGTCGCCTCGATGGTGGTGTTCGAGGACGGTCTGCCACGCAAGGACCAGTACCGCCGGTACTCGATCGCCGAGACCACCGACGACACCGACAGCATGCACCAGGTGCTGTCGCGGCGCCTGGCCCGGCTGGACGAGGACGCCGAGCTGCCGGACGTCCCCGACGTCACGACGGACGAGGTCGTCGAGGGGTCGAAGCCGACGAAGCGGTTCGCGTACCGTCCGCAGCTGCTGATCGTCGACGGCGGCCAGCCCCAGGTGCAGGCCGCGAAGCGCGCGATGGACGAAGCCGGCGTGCACGACATCGCCCTGGTCGGCATCGCCAAGCGGCTCGAGGAACTCTGGCTGCCGGACGACGACTTCCCGGTGATCCTGCCCCGCAACTCCGAGGCGCTGTTCCTGATCCAGCGGATCCGTGACGAGGCGCACCGGTTCGCGATCACCCACCAGCGCAGCAAGCGCAAGCGCGACGTGCGCTCACGGCTGTCCGAGATCCCCGGTCTCGGACCGAGTCGCGTGAACGCCCTGCTGAAGCACTTCGGATCGGTCGCCCGGCTGCGTGAAGCCACGGCCGAGGACATCGGCGAGGTGAACGGGATCGGTCCGGCGACGGCTGCCGCGGTCGTCTCGAAGCTGGCCCAGACGCCGACGAGCGCACCGGCCACGAGCGCGTCCAGCGCCCCCGAGCCGGACGCCGACGCGATCGCGGACACCGTGACCGAGGACGCAGCCACCCAGCAGACCGTTACCCACCCCGGAGGCCCGGTGCGGGTCCCCGAGGTGACCAGCGACGGTCCGCAGCGACCGTCGTGACGAACCCCACGCCTCCCGTCCGTCACCGGGCGGTAGCCTGGTGCGGCAGCCGAGACCTCCCCGGGCGACGCGCCCGGGCCGCCACGACGGAGCCCACTCCCAGATGACCGACAGCGCCACCGCGACCACACACGCGTCGCAGCACGACATCCTCATCGTCACCGGCATGTCCGGGGCCGGGCGGTCCACGGTCGGCAAGGCCCTGGAAGACCTGGGCTGGTACGTCGTCGACAACCTGCCCACGCAGATGCTGGCCCCGCTGACCGAGCTCGCCGACCGTGCGGGCGAGAAGATCCCGAAGATCGCCACGGTGGTCGACGTCCGGGGCGGGCGGTTCTTCACCGACCCCGAGCACGCGGTCGAGCAGGTCCGCTCGAGCACGTCCGCGCGGGTCCGGGTGCTGTTCCTCGAGGCGACCGACGCGGTGCTGGTCCGACGGTTCGAGCAGGTGCGCCGACCCCACCCACTCCAGGGCGAGGACACCCTGCTCGACGGCATCGCCCGCGAACGCGCGCGTCTCGCCGGCCTGCGTGAGGCGTCCGACGTGGTGATCGACACCTCCGACCTCAACATCCACCAGCTCGCGAACACCGTCATCGAACAGTTCGCCGACGAGCACTTCGTGGGACTCCAGGTCACGCTGATGAGCTTCGGGTTCAAGTACGGACTGCCCGCCGACGCCGACATGGTGGCGGACGTCCGGTTCCTGCCGAACCCCTACTGGGTGCCGGAACTGCGGCCCCACACCGGCCTCGACCAGCCCGTGTCGGACTACGTCCTCGCCCAGGCCGGAGCCCGTCCGTTCGTCGACCGCTACGCCTCCGTGCTCGAGCCGGTCTTCGAGGGGTACCAGCGCGAGAACAAAAGACACGCTACGATCGCCATCGGCTGTACCGGCGGGAAGCACCGCTCGGTCGCCATCGTCGCCGAGTTGGCGAACCTCCTCCGCGGGATGCCAGGCGTCGCCGTGCGTGTGAAGAACCGAGATCTCGGCCGGGAGTGACCGTCCCTCCGGCCGCTCCCACGCCTGTGCCGCCGGATCTGCGGGAACCACTGAATGAAGTTAGGAATGATGCTGTGCCGTTGACTGCCGAGGTCAAGGACGAACTGGCCAGAGTCGCCGTGAACCGCAACACGGTCCGCGCCGCCGAACTGGCCACGATCCTCCGGTTCGCCGGTGGTCTGCACGTCATCTCGGGCCGCATCGCGGTCGAGGTCGAGCTCGACACCCGGATCATCGTGCACCGGGTCCGCAAGGACCTCGCCGAGCTGTACGGCGTGCGCAGCGAGGCGTCGGTGGGGTCGTCCGCATCCTCCCGTCGCGGGACCCGCTACCTGGTCCGCGTGCTCGAGGCGGGGGAGACCCTCGCTCGCCAGACCGGCCTGATGGACGCCCGTCGTCGTCCCGTCCGCGGGCTGCCGAACCGCCTGACCACGGGCAATCGCGAGGACCTCGCCGCCATCTGGCGTGGTGCGTTCCTCGCCTCCGGCACCCTGACCGACCCCGGTCGGGCCGCTGCGCTCGAGGTCACCTGCCCCGGCAACGAGGCCGCGATGGCCCTCGTCGGTGCCGCGTCACGTCTCGGTGTCGCCGCCAAGGGCCGCGAGGTCCGCGGGGTCCACCGCGTCGTCATCCGCGACGGTGAGGCCATCGGTCAGATGCTGACGGTCATGGGCGCCGCACGCACCACCGCCGACTGGGAGGAGATGCGCCAGCGCCGCGAGGTCCGTGCGACCGCGAACCGCCTGGTCAACTTCGACGACGCGAACCTGCGCCGTTCCGCGCAGGCCGCCGTGGCCGCCTGCGCCCGGGTCGAGCGCGCGCTCGAGATCCTCGGCGAGGACGTCCCCGACCACCTGCAGTACGCCGGCACGCTGCGCCTGCAGCACCGCGACGCCTCGCTCGACGAGCTCGGCCAGCACGCGGACCCGCCCATGACCAAGGACGCCATCGCGGGTCGCATCCGTCGCCTGCTGGCGATGGCCGACAAGCGGGCCTCCGACCTCGGCATCCCGGGCACCGAAGCGAGCGTTCCCGAGGAGCTCGAAGGGGTCTGACACGGGTCTGTCGACCCTGCGGACGGGAGGCGCGGTGCCAGCTGGCACCGCGCCTCCCGTCCGTTTCCGCACCCGTGCCAGGCCTGGTCGGCGACCGTCCGGACGGACCGTCATCCCGCTCGGGCACGCAGTGTCCGACTGCTAGGGTCGTTACGGCGACGTTACGGGGCGTATCGTCCACCACACGCGGGCCCGCCAGGGTGCGCGACTCCCGAAAGCAGCGCCCCCTGGGCGCTCCACACTCACCAGGAGATCCATTGACCGTCAAGATCGGTATCAACGGCTTCGGCCGCATCGGCCGTAACTTCTTCCGGGCCGCCCTCGCGAAGGGCTCCGACCTCGAGATCGTGGCGGTGAACGACCTCACCGACAACGCGTCGCTCGCCAACCTGCTGAAGTTCGACTCCATCACGGGTCGTCTCGGCGTCTCCGTCGAGCTCGACGGCGACAACATCGTCGTCGACGGCAAGGCCATCAAGGTCCTCGCCGAGCGCGACCCCGCCAACCTGCCCTGGGGCGAGCTGGGTGTCGACATCGTCATCGAGTCGACCGGGTTCTTCACCAAGGCCGCCGACGCGCAGAAGCACATCGACGCCGGTGCCAAGAAGGTCATCATCTCCGCCCCGGCCTCGGGTGACGACGTCACCATCGTGCTCGGCGTGAACGAGGACCAGTACGACGCTGCGAACCACCACATCATCTCGAACGCGTCCTGCACCACGAACAGCCTCGCGCCGCTCGCCAAGGTGTTCCACGACAAGTTCGGCATCGAGCGTGGCCTCATGACGACGGTGCACGCCTACACCGCCGACCAGAACCTGCAGGACGGCCCGCACAAGGACCCCCGTCGTGCCCGCGCCGCCGCGCTGAACATCGTCCCGACCTCGACCGGTGCCGCCAAGGCCATCGGCCAGGTCATGCCGGAGCTCGCCGGCAAGCTCGACGGCTTCGCCCTGCGCGTCCCGGTCCCCACCGGCTCGATCACCGACCTCACCCTCGAGACCAAGTCCGAGGTCACCGTCGACGAGATCAACGCCGCCTACAAGGAGGCCGCAGAAGGTCCCCTCAAGGGCATCCTGCTCTACAGCGAGGACCCGCTGGTGTCGACCGACATCACCACGGACCCGCACTCCTCGATCTACGACTCCGGCCTGACCAAGGTCATCGGCGGCCTCGTGAAGATCACCTCGTGGTACGACAACGAGTGGGGCTACTCGAACCGCCTCGTCGACCTCACCGAGTACGTCGGCGAGCGTCTGTAACACATGGCCCTCCGCACCCTCGAGGACCTCGGCGACCTCGCCGGCAAGCGTGTCGTCGTCCGTTGTGACCTGAACGTCCCACTCAAGGACGGCACCATCACGGACGACGGCCGCGTGCGGGCGTCGCTGACCACCCTGAACACCCTCGTCAACGCCGGCGCGCGCGTCATCGTGATCTCGCACCTGGGTCGCCCCGACGGGGAGCCCAAGCCCGAGTTCTCGCTCGCGCCGGTCGCCCAGCGGCTCTCCGAGCTGCTCGGCAAAGAGGTCACGTTCGTCGGCGAGACCGTCGGCGACGAAGCGACCGCCGCGGCCGAGGCCCTCGAGGACGGCGACGTCCTGCTGCTCGAGAACCTCCGGTTCAACCCGGAGGAGACCTCGAAGGACGCCGCCGCGCGGAGCGCCTTCGCGGACCGCATCGCGGCCCTCGGTGACGCCTTCGTCTCCGACGGCTTCGGTGTCGTACACCGCAAGCAGGCCTCGGTCTACGAGCTCGCGTCCGCGCTGCCCAGCGCGGCCGGGTCGCTCATCGAGACCGAACTGCGGGTGCTCGAGCGGCTGACCACCTCGCCGGAACGGCCGTACACGGTCGTGCTCGGTGGGTCGAAGGTCAGCGACAAGCTCGGTGTCATCGACCACATCCTGCCGAAGGTCGACACGCTGTGCATCGGCGGCGGCATGCTCTTCACCTTCCTCGCGGCCCAGGGCCACGGGGTCGCGAAGTCGCTGCTCGAAGCCGACCAGCTCGACGTCGTCCGCGAGTACCTCTCGCGTGCGAAGGAGCTCGGCGTCACCATCGACCTGCCCACCGACGTCGTGGTGGCATCCGGCTTCGCGGCCGACGCCGACCACGAGACCGTCGCGGCGGACGCCATCGAGTCCTCGTCGTTCGGAGCGGACGGCATCGGCCTCGACATCGGCCCGGAGACCGCAGCGCGGTTCGCCTCGGCCGTCTCGGGTTCGAAGACCGTGTTCTGGAACGGCCCGATGGGCGTGTTCGAGTTCCCGGCCTTCGCCGCCGGCACGAAGACCGTCGCGCAGGCGCTCACCGAGGTCGACGGCCTCGGCGTCGTCGGTGGTGGCGACTCCGCTGCCGCCGTGCGCTCGCTCGGCTTCTCGGACGACCAGTTCGGCCACATCTCGACCGGTGGCGGTGCGAGCCTCGAGTTCCTCGAGGGCAAGTCGCTGCCTGGTCTCGAAGCACTGGGGTGGACAGCATGACCCGGACTCCGTTGATCGCGGGCAACTGGAAGATGAACCTGGACCACCTCCAGGCCATCGCCACGGTGCAGAAGCTCGCGTGGACCCTCAAGGACGCCCGGCACGACTTCGACGACGTCGAGGTCGCGGTCTTCCCGCCGTTCACGGACCTGCGGAGCGTGCAGACGCTCATCTCGGCCGACAAGCTGCCGATCCACTTCGGTGCGCAGGACCTGTCGCAGTTCGACTCCGGTGCCTACACGGGTGACGTCTCCGGCGCGTTCCTGGCGGCGCTCGACGCCCAGTACGTCATCGTCGGCCACTCCGAGCGGCGCACGCTGCACGGTGAGACCGACGAGGTCGTCGCGGCGAAGACCGCAGCGGCAGTCAAGCACGGCCTCGTCCCCGTGGTGTGCGTCGGCGAGACCGGCGAGCAGCGCGAGGAGCGCGGCGCCGGTGTCGTGCCGGTCGAGCAGCTCCGCGTCGTGCTCGACGCGGTCAAGCCGGCCGACATCGTCGTGGCGTACGAGCCGGTCTGGGCCATCGGGTCCGGCCAGGCGGCCACGGCCGAGCAGGCGCAGGACGAGTGTGCGGCCATCCGTCGCGGCATCGCTGCTGCCTGGGGCGACCAGGCCGCTGCGGACACCCGGGTGCTCTACGGCGGCTCGGTCAAGTCCGGCAACATCGCGGGGTTCCTCCGCGAGCCCGACATCGACGGCGCGCTCGTCGGTGGCGCTTCGCTCGACGTGCAGGAGTTCGCGGCCATCGCGCGGTTCCGTCAGCACGTCGGGCTGTAGTCCACAGGCGTCGTCGCGGGCAGTCGTCCGCACCACTCCCGTCCAGGTACCGGCCGTGCTCCGCGCGGCCGGTACACTGGTACGGCTGACTGACACGAAAGGTACGTCGTGGCGATACTCTCCGTCGTGCTGCAGGTCCTGCTCGCAATCACGAGCCTCCTGCTCACGCTCCTCATCCTGCTGCACAAGGGCCGCGGTGGTGGCCTCTCCGACATGTTCGGCGGTGGGGTCACGAGCAACCTCGGTGCGTCCGGCGTGGCCGAGCGCAACCTCAACCGCATCACGGTGATCCTCGGTCTGGTCTGGATCGTTTCCATCATCGTGCTCGGTCTCATCAACAAGTTCACGGCGGGGGTCTGATCCATGGCAAGCGGAGGCAGTGCAATCCGAGGGTCTCGCGTCGGCGCGGGACCGATGGGCGAACAGGACCGCGGGGTCCAGGCCGAGCGCGTGGCGATCTCGTACTGGGACGCCCTCGGCAACGAGGTCGTGCGGTACTTCGCCGCCAACCTCCCCGACGAGGAGATCCCCGAGACGGTGGACTCGCCGTCGAGTGGTCTCCCGGCTGGGCGCGACAAGGAGAACCCTCCCGTGGTCTCCAAGACGGAGCCCTACAAGACCCACCTCGCGTACGTGAAGGAACGCCGCACCGAGGAAGAGGCAGCGCAGCTCCTCGAAGACGCGCTGCAGCAGCTCCGCGAGCGTCGCGGCACCGCGGCGAAGAAGGCGTAGCGCCCACACTGACCAAGGCCCCCGCACCGGATGGTGTGGGGGCCTTCGTGCGTCCGTCCGTCGGGGGAGGAGGGCGCGCGGGGAGCCGGCTCGTCGAGTGGAGTGGTCGCGACACGCCGCGTGCGGTGTGCCGGGGTTGCACGTTGTGTCGCCTGCGGCGCGCGCGGGCGCCAGCTCGTGACCGTTCGGCATCGCGCCGGCGGGGCGTCGTGACCGCGCGCGGTGGGCGCGACCACAGACGGACTGGAGGCCCGGTGCCAGCTGGCACCGGGCCTCCTGTCCGTGGGGTGGGGGCGTCAGCCCGTGTTCTGCAGGCCGGCGGCGATCCCGTTCACGGTGAGCAGCAGGAGCCGGTGGTCGGCGTCCGTCGGGTCCGTGCTGCCGGACGTGCGGATGGCGCGCAGCGCACGGAGCTGCAGGTGCGACAGGGCGTCGACGTACGGGCTGCGCAGGCGCACGGCGCGGGCCAGGACGGGTCGGTCCTCGAGCACGTCGCTGCCGCCGGAGACGCGGAGCACCCAGTCGCGGGTGCGCACCATCTCGTCGAGCACCTTCGCGGCGAGGTCGTCACGGTCGGCGAGCTCGAGGTACCGGCGCGCGATGTACTCGTCGGTCTTCGCGAGCGACATCTCGACGTTCTTGATCATCGCGGCGAAGAGCGGCCACTCCGCGTAGGCGGCGCGGAGCACGTCGACGTCGCCGACGGCCTCGAGCGCGGATCCGAGCCCGTACCAGCCGGCGAGGTTGATGCGCGCCTGCGTCCACGAGAACACCCACGGGATGGCGCGGAGGTCCTCCAGCGACTCGACCGACAGCCCGCGACGGGCCGGGCGGGAGCCGAGGGGCAGCAGGCCGATCTCCTCCATCGGGGTGACCCGGGCGAACCACGGCGCGAACCCGTCGGCCTTGACCAGGTCGTAGAAGGCGACGCGCGAGACGTCGTCGAGCTGCTGGGCGAGGTCGGCGAAGCGGGCGGCCGCGGCGGCGGTCCGTGCCTCGTTGGACGGCGACGAGGCGAAGAGCGTCGCCGAGGCCATCTGCTCGAGGTGGCGGGCGGCGATGTCCTGGTCGCCGTACTGGGCGAAGATGACCTCGCCCTGCTCGGTGAGCTTCAGCCGACCGTCGATCGATCCCGGCGGCTGCGCCAGGACGGCTTCGTTCGCGGGACCGCCACCGCGGCCGAGCGAGCCGCCGCGGCCGTGGAACAGGGTCAGCTCGATGTCGTTGTCGCGGGCCCAGTCGGCGATGCGGGCCTGGGCGTCGTAGAGCGCCAGGTTCGCGGACACCGGGCCGACGTCCTTCGAGGAGTCCGAGTACCCGAGCATGACCTCGAGCCGACGGCCGGTCGCGGCGAGGCGTCGCTGGAACGCCTCGGTGCGGACGGCCTCGTCGAGGATGTCGACACTGGCGTGCAGGTCGGCGAACGTCTCGAACAGCGGGATCACGTCGAGCACCGGCGCGGCCTCGGCGGACCCGAGCGCGGCGACGGCCAGCTCGTGCACGTTCGCCAGGTCGGCCGGGGACTGCGTGAAGGACACGATGTACCGGTTCGCCGCGCGGACGCCGTAGCGGGACTGCAGCCCGGCGATCGTGCGGAAGACGGCGAGGACCTCTTCCGTGGTCTCGCTCAGTTCACCACCGGCGCGGATCTCGGCGAGGGCCGTGCGGTGCACCTGCGAGTGCTGGCGGACCTCGAGCTCGGCCAGGTGGAACCCGAAGGTCTCGACCTGCCAGAGGAGGTTCTGCAGTTCACCGTTCGCCGGTCGGATCGCACCGGCGGCGATGAGCGAGGCCTGGATGACACGGAGGTCGGCCAGCAGCGCCTCGGGCCCGTCGTAGGCCAGCGGCGTGCTGCCGGTCCGGGTGGCGTCGATGCGCGCGGCGACGAACAGGAGCGCACGTCGGTGCGTCTCGTTCGGTGCGCGGACACCGATGCGCTCCGCGATGCCCGGGTCGAGCGACTCCTGCGCGGCGACGAGGGCGGTGAGCCCGGCGTCGGCGGGGGTGTCGCTCGCGTCGAGGGTCAGGGCGCTGCCGATGCGGGTCGTCGCGCGGGCGAGGCCGAGCAGGATGTGCTCCGCCGCGATCTCGGCGGCCTGACGCGTGACGTCGGCGGTGACGTGCGGGTTGCCGTCGCGGTCGCCGCCGATCCAGGTGCCGAAGCGCACGAACGCGGGGGCGATCACGGGCGCCCGGCCGGCGTCGTCGCCCTGCAGCCGGTCGTCGAGCAGGCGGTACACCTGCGGGACGATCTCGAACAGGGTCTGGTCGAACACGCTCATCGCGGTGCGGACCTCGTCCAGCGGGGTCGGCCGCGTGGTGCGGAGCGGCGAGGTGCGCAGGAGGGTCGTGATCTCCTCGAGCAGGCGGCGCTCGTTCTCGGCGCGGGCCGTGGCGTTGCGGGCACGGTCACGCTCGTCGATGAGGTCCGTGATGCGGCGGACACCCGTCGTGACCGCGCGCCGGCGGGCCTCTGTCGGGTGGGCGGTCAGCACCGGGTGGAACCGCAGGGTGCGGAGCCGCTCGGCCGCCTCGGCCTCGCCCACCTCGGCGACGAGTTCGGCGTACGTGGCGGGGAACGAGTCCCCGGGCACGCCGCCGTCGTCTCCGCGCTGCCGGAGGACGCGCACGCGGTGGTGCTCCTCGGCCAGGTTCGTCAGGTGGAAGTAGGTGGTGAACGCCTGCGCCACTGCCTCGGCGCGTTCGGCCGACATGCCCGAGACGATCGCCTGGGCACGTGCGGCGCCCTCGGCGTGGTCGCCCTCGTAGGCGTCGATCACGGCCGCGCGCAGTGACTCCACGTCGTGGAGCAGTTCGTCGCCCCCGTTCTCGCGCAGCACCCGGCCGAGCAGGTTGCCGAGGTACCGGACGTCGGCGCGCAGGTCGCTGTCGACCGCACCGCTGACGTCGTCCCGCGCGCGCTCGTGGCGTGCAGATCCGTCGATCGCCGTCATGGAGTCCTTTCCGGGTCGTCCGGGAGGCTGGTCCCGGGTCCCAGCAGCGTATCGGCACCCGGGGGCGCATGACGTCGACCGTCCGGACGGACGCGGGGCGGGGTCCGGGCCCGGTGCCGGGCTGCCGCTGCCGCGTCAGGCCGGGACGGAGGCCCCGCCCGGCTCCTGCCGGAACGGCGCACGTCGGGCATCGAGGCCGACGAGCAGCCCGCGGTTCAGCTCGTAGGCCAGCTCGACCTCGGCGATCACCCGTTCCTGCTCGTCGGCCGACCACGGCGCGGCGTCGAGCTGGGCCCGGTAGGTGTGCTCGAAGTCGCTCGGGTCGGCGACCTGGTCGAAGATGTAGAAGAGGATCCCGTTCGTGTCGAACCCGAACCGCTCCGCCAGCACCTGCCCGATCACGTGCCCGCCGGACACGTCGCCGAGGTACCGCGTGTAGTGGTGTGCCACGAAGCCGCCGGGCCACTCGGCCGCGACCTCGTTCAGCCGTCGCACGTACGCGGTCGTCGCGGGCAGCGGGCACACCAGCTCGGACCAGTCCGGGCCGATCAGGTACTCCAGGTCGGCGCGGATCGCCGGCATCCGGGTGAGCTGCGCGGTGACGAACGGCGCCGCCACGGGGTGGTCGGCCATGCGCTCCGCCGCCCGCTCGAGCGCGTCGTACACGAAGGCGTACTGTCCGAGCAGGTCCGCGTAGTCGGCGACGTCGCAGTCGCCGCCGAGCAGGTCCTGCATGAAGCCGCTCGTGGCCGAGGCACCGTGCGAGCGCCGCGTGCGTCGCCGCAGCAGCTCGGAGAACGGGATGACGGTCGAGTCCATGAGGTAAGGCTAACCTTACTGATGCGCGCGTCAAGCAGGGATCACCCAGGTGACGCCGAACCTCCGAGAGGAAGCTCCCCCACGATGAGCTCGAAACCCAAACGCCAGCAGCACGTCTTCGTCGTCGACCGCACCGAGCGACTCTCGCCCCACATGGTGCGCGTGCACCTGGGCGGCTCGGCGTTCGAGGACTTCGTCGCCCAGGCCGACCCCGACCGCCTCGCCGCCACCGACAAGTACGTGAAGCTCCTGCTCGCGAAGCCGTCGCTGGGGCTCGTGCCGCCGTACGACCTCGAGGCCCTGCGCGAGACCCTGCCGAAGCACGACCGCCCCGCCCGCCGCACCTACACCGTGCGCGCCGTCGACCACACCACGCGGACGATCGCGATCGACTTCGTCGTGCACGGCGACGCGGGCCTCGCCGGTCCCTGGGCAGCGTCCGCGCAGCCCGGCGACCGGATCGCCCTGTCCGGACCCGGCGGCGGCTACGCACCGACCACCGACCCGGCCTTCACGCACGTGCTGCTCGGTGACGACAGCGCCCTGCCCGCGATCGGGGCCGCACTCGAGTCGATGCCCGACACCGCCACCGGGGTCGCGCTGGTCGAGGTGGCCGGGCCGGCGGACGAGCAGGACCTCCGGCGCCCGGCCGGGGTCGACCTGCGGTGGCTGCACCGGGACGCCACCGGCGCACAGCCGGGCACGCTCCTGCTGGAGACGGCCCGCGGGCTGCCGCGTGCCTCCCGGCCGGTCCAGGTCTTCGCGCACGGCGAGCGGACCGCGATGAAGGCGATCCGTCGACTGCTGCAGGACGACTGGGGGCTGGAGAAACGCGAGATGTCGCTGTCGGCGTACTGGGCGCTCGGTCGTGGCGAGGACGAGTTCCAGGAGGAGAAGCGCGAGCCGGTCGGGGTGATCTTCACCGACTGACGGCGGGCCTGCGTGCCCGTTCTAGGTCGGTACGCCCGATTCGACCAGGGACGCCCGGCACGCCCGGCGCGCGCAACGGCCGGGAGGCCCGGGGCGCGTCGGTGGATCCGGCTAGCGTTCGGCGCATGGTCACCTCGTCGTGCTGCGTCCCGGGTTGCGCAGGCGTCCTCGCGGACGGACTCGCGGGCGTCCCCCTGTGCGGTGCGCACGTCGCGTTGGTCGCCGACCTCGCCGCCGAGCACCCCGGCGTCGAGGACGCCCTGCCCGGCCCGTGTCCGGTGTGCGCGTCCCGGATCGGGGTGCGCTACCCCTCCGGTGCGGTGTGCGCCCGATGCGAGTGGCGGTGGGGCGAGGTACCCGACGGCGATCTGGCTCCCCCACGGGTCGACGTCGTCTACTACCTGCGCATGCGCGACGACTTCGGCGACCGCATCAAGATCGGCACGACGATGAACCCCCGGCAGCGGCTCGCGGCCATCCCGCACCAGGACCTGCTGGCGTTCGAGCTCGGTGACCGGACGCTCGAGCGCCGGCGGCACGCCACGTTCGCGGCCAGCCGGTACCCGGGTACCGAGTGGTTCCGGGTGACGCCGGAGCTGCTCGCCCACGTGGACATCGTCGCCGCCGGAGTCGACGACCCGTGGGACCTGCACGCCCGGTGGACGAGCGAGGCGCTCGCCTTGCGGGGCTGAGCCCCGACCGGGCGGTCGGGGCTCCTGCTCAGGCGGCCTGCAGCATGCGGTCCGCGGTGCGGAGCGAGAGCGCCATGATCGTCAGCGCCGGGTTCGCGATGACCGCGCTCGGGAACACCGAGTTGTCAGCGATCCACAGGTTCGGGACGTCCCACGAGCGGCCGTCCTGGTCGACGACGGAGGTCTCGCGGTCGGTGCCCATCCGCGCGGTGCCGATGGTGTGCGCCGTGCGTTCGAGCACCCGGACGTCCTGACCGCCAGCAGCCTCGACGATGGTCGTCATCGTGCGGACCGCGTGGCGGCGGATCGCCTCTTCGTTCGAGCCCGGGGTGAACGAGACCCGCGCACGCGGGACACCGTGCTCGTCGAGTTCGTCGGTCAGCTGGAGGCGGTTGTCGTCGTACGGCAGGCACTCGGCGTTGATGCCGACGCCGGCCGAGAACGGGTAGTCGTGCAGCGCCCGGACGAGTTCTGCGCCGCGGAGTCCGCCGCCTCGGACCAGCGACGTGGCGAAGGTCTGCGGCTGCGCGCCCAGGCTCTGGATGAGGTAGCCGCCGGCGAAGTCGGCGTCCGCGGGCCGCACGAAGTCCTCGGTGATGATCGACGACGGGTACCCGCGGTACGAACGCATCGACTCGTCGAACCGCGCCCACACCTGGGTGGCTCCGTGCGCGGTGAAGTTGCGACCGACCTGCCCGCTGCCGTTCGCGACACCGGTGTGCAGCAGCAGCCGCGGGGTCTCGACACCGCCCGCGGCGAGGACCAGGGACCGGCAGCGCTGGCGGTGCTCGCGCCCACCCGCGGTGTACACGACCGCCTCGACGCGACCACTCGAGTCGAGCTCGATGCCGTGCACGAAGGACTCCGGTCGGATCTCGGCACCGAAGGCCACGGCCGCCGGCAGGTAGGTCGTGTCCATCGACACCTTCGCACCGTTGCGGCACCCCTGGTGGCACGACCCGCAGGACACGCAGGCCTGGCGCAGCCCGTGGTGCTCCTGGTGGCGGTCCTCGGTGGTCAGCCCGACCGGGGCATCGGTCGCGGTGATCCCTGCGGCAGCGGTGCCGCGCATCATCATGTCCGAAGAAGCGTTCCGGGCCGGCGGGCGCATCCGGTAGCGGCGGGACGGGTCCCACGGGTAGTGCTCGGGACCGGCGACACCGACGTCGTGCTCGACCTGCTCGATCCATCCGGTGAGCTCGGCGTGGCTGATCGGCCAGTCCTGCCCTTCGCCGCTCTCGGTGCGGAGCCGCAGGTCGTGGGCGCTCGGCCGCGGGGTGAACGCGCCCCAGTGCAGCGTCGAACCGCCGACACCCGTCCCGCTGTTGTTCGGACCGAAGGCCGTCGGGGCTCCGCCACCGCTCAGCCGCTCGTCCATCCAGTTGATGTCACCGGGGGCGGCGACCTCGTCCGGCACGTGGTCGCCCGGCTCGGTGTTGCGGCCGGCCTCGAGCGCGACGACCGTCAGGCCACGGCGGGCCAGCGATGCGAGGAGCGGGGCTCCGCCGGCTCCGGTGCCGACCACCACCACGTCGACGACGCCGTCCGTGCCGTACGTGCGTTGTCCGTCGAGTCTCATCGTGCAGCTCCGGTCGTCGGTGCGGTGTCGATCGTGGTGTGGGGTGCGGGGGCTTCGGGCTCCCAGGCCTCGCGCTCCCCCGCCGCGAACAGTCGGAAGCCCTGCTTGCGGACGCCGTCGCCACCGTTCGCGTAGCCGTCGAAGTCGATGGCGGCCATGGTGGCGGGGTGCGCGAGCCAGTGCTTCACCAGGTCGACGCTGGCGTCCTCGAACCACGCACGCAGCTGTTCGGCGTCGAGGCCACCGTCGGCGCGGTACCGACCCACCGCCACGGCCTCGAGCGCCTGGTCGAGCGCACCATCGCGGGCGGGTGCGGCGAGGACGTCGAGCGCGGCACGGTAAGCCTCGGCGTCCACCGGCAGCCCGTCGGGTCGCCAGCCGTCGCCGAGCCCGGCGGCGAGCTGCGCGTCGACCCGCAGCGCCAGGTCGACCTGGTCGGAACCGGGCTGCGGGACGACGATCCTGGCGACCGCGCGGAGGGTGTCCAGCTGCGTCGGGGTGAGGGCCTGCGGTGCGGCCGCCGGGTCATCGGGCAGGGCACGAGCGGCGAGCAGGCCCCGGGTGCGGGCGCTGACCCGCGGCGAGGCGATCACGCGGGCGTGCTCCACGGGGACGACCGGTGACCCAGCGACCCGGCGTTGCCAGAAGTCGCGGATGCGCGCGGCCACGGCCTCGGGCTGCTCCCACGGCAGCAGGTGGGCGGCGCCGTCGACGACGTGGAGCTCGTTGTTCGGCCAGTGCGGCACGGTCAGGCGGCGCTGGGCGTCGGCATCGAGGTCGCCGTCCTCGGCACCGGCGAGCACGAGGGCGGGCACCGGGTTCGGCGCCGCGTCGGACCAGTCTTCACGGCTGCCGCGGGTCAGCCAGTCCCGCCAGGCCTCGGGGTCGGTCCGCTCGACGTCTCGCACCGCCGCCGTGTGGCGCGACGGTGCGAGGGCCGACGCCGTGTTCGCGGCGACGAACTCCTCGGCGTCGTCGGCGCTGATCGGGCCGTCGGCCGCCCACGACAGCATGGACCGGCGGCGGTCCTCGTCCATCGGCTCCGGGGCGAGCGGGGACGCGGCGAGGAGCACCACGGCACGCAGGCCGAACAGACCGTTCGCACCGGAGATCGTCCGGTCGGCGACCACCGTGGCGACCTTGCCGCCCATCGAGTGCCCGAGGAGTACCCATTCGGTCGAGCCGCTCGCGCCGATCGCGCGCTCCACCAGGACGGCCATCTCCTCGACGGTGGTGCCGGACGACGCCGGGCTGCGGCCGAAGCCGGGCAGGTCGATGCCGATCAGGTCGAGGTCGCCGACGAGTTCGGCGCGCAGCAGCGCGAACTCCTCGGAACTCGCGCCGAGGGCGTGGAGACAGAAGACGGTGGTCACCATGTATGCCTACCCGTCCCTTGCGGCCGCTCCCAGCCGGGCCGTACCCCGCCGGGTCGTGCGTGTACCCCGATCGACGGCGTCACCGGGCGTACGCGTCGACGAACAGGGCGCCCCGGAGATCACGCAGGGTGTCCGCCAGGCGATCGACGGTGCGGCCGGAGATGCCCGACACCTGCAGGTCGTGCGGGCCGAGCGCCGGCAGCCGTCCGGTGCGGATGCGGACGACCTCCCACCCCACGGCGCGGACGGCGCGGTCCTTCTTCCGGTCGGTCTCCTGCCGCGGGCCGACGTGCTCGAGCCCGTGCCGCCCGGTGGAGTCGTACTCGATGGCGACGCGCAGCTCGGGCAGGATGATGTCCGGCCAGGCCTCGACGTGGTCGAAGAACGGGCGGTCGAGCCGGATCGCGGAGTGGTCGTAGGTGAACGCGAACCGCTCGGACAGCATGCCCCGGAGCTCGGCCTCGACCGCCGAGGCCGTCGCCGGGGCGCAGACGCTCGTGAACGACTCACCCGACGGCAGCCGCGGGGTCTTCGGGCAGATCGTGCGGGGAACGGACTGGGCGCTCCGCCGTGGCGCCCCACCGGCCGACCCGGCGACGGGCCGACGGGACCGGGAACGGCTCGACGCGACGGCGCCGGCCGGGACCCCGCGCACCGGAGCCGCGGGCAGCGTCTGTCGTCCCGCGCTCCGGACGACCCGCTGCGGCACGGGGACCGCCTGGGGCCAGTCCGACGGCAGCACCGGCCACCGCTGCGGCTGCGCCTGCACCGCGCACTCGGGGCACCAGACGGAGCGGCGGCGCTCACGGCCCGGACGGGACCGCTGTTCGGACGGGGTCGCCACGAAGACGTGCCCGACGTCGCACTCCCAGGTGAGCAGGACCTCGGCCGCCGGGGGGACCTGGGTCAGGACGACGCCGTGGTTCCAGTCGGGGTGGTACTGCCGGATGAGCACCGGGTACGGCGCCCAGTCGGCGCGGAACTGTCCGACGGCGTACGGCACCGCTTCGCCGCGCGACCACTGTCGGCGGCGCCACCACGCATCGACGGGTTCGGCCACGCCACCACGCTAGGAACGACCACCGACACCCGCCGCGGCCGGCATTGCTCGGTGCGAGGTTGCCCTCTCGGTGCGGTGGAACAGGGCGGCACGGAGCCGGCAACCTCGCACCAGACTGGGCCAGGGGCGGGCGCGCACCGTGCGAGGATCGCCGGATGGTCTCGTCGTTCCTGACCCACGCTGAAGTGGTGGTCGACCCCGCGGTCCCGATCGAGTCGTGGGGGCTGTCGCACGAGGGCCGCGCACGGGCCAGGGCCGCGCACCCGTTCGCGTGGACCCCGGACTCCCGCCGCATCGTCTCGAGCACCGAACGCAAGGCCGTCGAGACCGCCGATCTGCTCGCCCTCGCCGTCGAGCTGCCCGTCGAGCAGGACCCCCTGCTCGGCGAGATCGACCGGAGCGCGACCGGCTACCTGCCGCCGTCCGAGTTCGAGGCCGTCGTCGACGCGTTCTTCGCCGAGCCCGAGCAGTCGGTCCGCGGCTGGGAACGGGCGGTCGACGCGCAGGAGCGCATCGTCGCGGCCGTCCGCCGGCACTGCGCCACCGGCGACGTCACGATCGTGTCGCACGGTGCGGTCGGCGCGCTGCTCCTGGCCCACCTGCGCGGCGTCCCGATCACGCGCGCCCTCGACCAACCCGGCATGGGCAGCGTCTTCCACTTCGACGCGCCCGCCTGGCGGGCGACCAGCGACTGGAGACGCGTCCCCGCGCCCTGACGGGAGGCCCGGGGCGGGGCCGCCACGGGCCTCCCGTCCGCCGCCTTCGCGGCCCGACCGCCGCGCTCGTCAGACCACGCGCGTCGCGCCCGTCACGGGGCCGGGAGCGGCGTCCTCGTCGTCGGCGTCGTGCAGGGTCCGCTCGGCCTGCCCGAGCAGGTGGTGCACGGCGAGGCCGATGGAGCGGGCACCGACGACCGCGACGAGCACGCTCAGCAGCGCCAGCAACGCGGCGGTGGGGATCCAGGCGGACGGCAGCGCGAGTGCCCGGAACCACTCCACTGCGGCGGTGGCGACCGCGGCGGCCGGGAACACGAACGACCAGAACCCGAGCGAGAACGCCAGGCGGACGTACCGCGGCAGCAGGGCCAGCTGCACGAGGACCATCAGGACGCCGAGGCCCGCGATGGCCTGCACGGGCAGGGTCACAGCACCGTCGGTGAGGGCGAACACCGACAGGGTGGCGACCGCCGGCGGCGCGACCAGGATCGCCATCGTCGGCACGAGCGGCCCCGGCAGCGCCGGTCGGAACGCCAGCCGGATGAGCAGCAGGCCGGTCATCACGCCCCAGAAGAACACGCCGACGCCGAGGGCCGGCCAGGACAGCCAGCCGACGCCGACCTCGTGCGTGGCGACCGAGGCGACCAGGGCCGCGGCGACGGTCGGCAGCAGGTAGCCGCCGTGCACGGACTCCAGGGCGAGCCGGCCCTCGAACCAGGTGCTCAGCAGCCAGGCGGCGAACCCGGCAGCGGTGGCCACGGCGGCGAGCACGACGACCTGCCCGGCGACGGGGGCGAACCGCGCGAGGTCGACGCCGAGCAGCATCGCGGTCGCGGGGACGAGCGCGGCGATCGGCCCCTGGGCCGGGTGGCGGAGCTGGTCGACCAGCCGTTCGCTGACGCGTGCGCCCCGGACGGCGTGCGCCCCGAGCAGCCACACCCACGCGACGGCCGCGATCGCCCAGAACACCTGCGGCACCACGGTGGGCAGGTGCAGCACGGGGGCGGCGTACGACCACGTCTCGGCGAAGCCGGCGAGGCCGAACGGGACGGCGAGGGTGTTGAGCGGGATGCGGGAAGTGGGTCGTGGCATGGCTCCCCTATTCTCGTGGACGGGTTGGCTGCGCCGGTGCGCGGCTGGGGCCGGGCGTGCGCGGCGGGGCGTGCGTGCCCGCGGGCCGTGTGTGCTCGGCGGGCCGTGCGTGCTCCGCGGTCAGGCGGCGGGCAGCTGCTCGCCCGCCTCGATCGCCACGTCGAGCCGGTTCTCGGCGGGCGGCAGCGGGCAGGTCGCGTGCGGGGTGTACGCGCACGGCAGGTTCGTCGACCGGTTGAAGTCGATGCGGGTGGCACCGTCGGCATCCGGTGCGGCGATGTCGAGACTCCGGTTCGCCGCGTACGTCGTGACCCCGCTCGTGCGGTCGGTGAACAGCACGTGCAGGCCGCCGGCGTGCCCGTTGAACGCCAGGAGCGACCGTGGCCCGTCGAGGTCGAACGTCAGGACGCCGGGGGCCTCGTAGACGTGCAGCAGGCCGTCGACGACGCTGCCGACGGTGACCTCGCGCGGGGTGTCGAACGGCTCGAAGTGGGCGTCCACGACGAAGCGTTCGGTGGGTGCGTACGCGGGGGTGCCGCGGTACGCGACGCGCGTCGGGTTCGAGGGGTGCCGCGGACGCAGCAGGTCGCTGCCGCCGCGCCGGGCGACCTCGATCACCACGGTCTCGTCGCCGTCGCGCCACACCACGTTCGTACTCGAGCGCTCCGGCAGCGGGCCGAACCGGTGCGTCCCGCTGACGTGCTGCCCGTCGACCTCGATCGTCTCGTCCTCGGCCAGTGCGACCACCGGGCCGTCCTCGTCCGTCGACCAGCTGCCGGGTGCGTCCTCGAAGCGTTCCGGCGTGGCGGTGAGCCAACGGATGCTGGTGATCGCGAGGAACCCGTGTTCGCTCGCCCGGGCCTGTTCGTGGTCGTCGTGCCAGGCGGTCCACGCTCCGGCGAAGGTCGGAGCGGCCGGGGTGGTCGGGTTCGTCGTGCTCATGGGTCGACCGTACGACGGGCGGCCCGGCGGCGCGACGATCGTGTCCCCGTGCGTCGGCGGGCGTGCGCGGGGCGGGGCGGGCGGCGGGCTGGGCGGCGCGATGCGCGGCGGCGCGGGCGGCGCGATGCGGAACGACAGCGTCGACGTCGCACGACATCGACCCTGTCGTTCGCACGCGCCTGTAACCGTCCGCGCGCGCAACGAGCGACCGAGTCGGTGTCGGACGACGTCGGCCATGTCGTTCGACGTCCGCACGCATCCACAGTCGCGGAACGTAACGGGCCCGATCCCTCGTGGCAGAGTGGCACTGCAGCGCACCGCGAAGCCTCGCGCGCGGCCCCCGACTCCCGACAGTCCGTCCCCATCGAGAGGAAGGCAGCGCATGCCCTTCGAGAACACCGACCGCATCCAGGCCACCACCGCCGGATCGCTCCCCCGGACCCCCGAGCTCATCGCCGCGAACGCCGCGCGGCCCGTCGCCGCCGACGGCTTCACGCTCGAGACCACCGACGAGGTCCGGGCCCTGACGAGCGCGGCCGTCGACGACGTCGTCGCACGGCAGACCGCGCTCGGCATCACGCAGCCCGGCGACGGCGAGTTCGGGAAGGCGATGTCGAACAGCGTCGACTACGGCGCCTGGTGGGGCTACTCGTTCCAGCGCGTCAGCGGCCTGAGCCTGACCGACGAGAACATCTTCTCGCAGCAGCCGGTCCGGTCCACCCCGGGGAACATCCGGCTGACGAGCTTCCCGGACCGCCGCGACTGGACGATCTTCCACGACGCCTACACGGACCCCGAGTCGGGCATCGGCACCGGCAAGAACGCCACCGCGTTCCCGACCACCACCGGCCCGATCACCTACACCGGACACGAGGCCGCGGCCACCGACGCCGCGAACCTCGAGCACGCGGTCGAGGCCGCCGGCGCGGACAACGGCTTCATCACGGCACTCTCCCCCGGTTCGGCCGCCCGCATCGCGAACGAGTACTACGCGACCGAGGAAGAACACATCTGGGCCTGGGCCGATGCTCTGCGCGAGGAGTACACGACGGTCCTCGACGCCGGCCTCGTGCTGCAGATCGACGACCCCTCGATCGCCGAGAACTGGGACCAGATCAACCCCGAGCCGAGCATCGAGGACTACCGGGCCTTCACCCGCATCCGCGTCGAGGCGCTCAACCACGCGCTCCGCGGCCTCGACACGAGCCGGGTGCGCTTCCACCTGTGCTGGGGGTCCTGGCACGGCCCGCACACCACCGACATCGAGCTCCGCCACATCGTCGACCTGATGCTCGACATCGACGCCGGCGCGTACTCGTTCGAGGCCGCGAACGCCCGCCACGAGCACGAGTGGACCGTCTGGCAGGACGTCACCCTGCCCGAGGGCAAGGTCATCGTCCCGGGCGTCGTCAGCCACGCCACGAACGTCGTCGAGCACCCCGACCTGGTCTCGCAGCGCATCGAGCGGTTCGCCTCGGTCGTCGGACGCGAGCGTGTCATCGCCAGCACCGACTGTGGCCTGGGCGGACGGGTGCACCCGCAGATCGCCGCGGCGAAGCTCGAGTCGCTCGGCGAGGGTGCCCGGCGCGCGAGCGCGAAGCTCTTCTAGCCGCCCGTTCCTTCCCAGAACGGCTGCGATCCCTGGCGAGATCGGGCGTACCTGCCACGAAGAACACGGCAGGGACGCCCGTTTCGTGCGGGTACGCCCGGGTCCGGCAGGTATGCCCGGGTCCGGCAGGTACGCCCGGATCCGGGCGCACGCACGAGCGGACTGGAGGCCCCGTGCCAGCTGGCACCGGGCCTCCAGTCCGTCAGCGGCGTCGGCCCAGGGCGACGGCCGCGATCGCCACGAGCGCTCCGGCCCACAGCACCGGGCGCGTGACGCGCCGTCGCTTCGCGACCCAGCCGCCGTCCGTCGCGTTCGCGGCGTCGGCGGGGGCGTAGAGGTTGCCGTCGGTCGGGGCGCCCTTGCCGCGGAGCGCGAACGTCTCCACCATCGGCTTCGTGATCTTGTGGAACAGGCCCGGGAACACGTACTGCAGCGGCACGAGCGATGCCTGCAGTCGCCCGACGAAGCGGTAGCGCTTGGGGTGCGTGGCGGCGTGCACCACCGCACGGCCGGCACGCTCGACCGAGACGGTGGGCGGCAGCGGGTGCGAGTTCTTGCCGGTGTAGTTGGCGCCGTTCTGGTAGATCGGGGTGTCGATCGTGGACGGCAGCAGGGCGGTGAACCTGATGCCGGTGCCCGCGAACTCGTCGCCGAGCACGTCGACCAGGCCGAGCGCCGCGTGCTTGCTCGTCACGTACGCCGACTGGTACGGGGCGGACAGCAGCGACTGGATCGAGCCGACCAGCACGTAGGTGCCCTTCCCGCGCTGCTTCCAGTGCGGCAGCAGGTGCGTGATGGCGTTGAGGTGCCCGTAGAGGTTCGTGTTGACGACGCGCTTGAACGCCTCGGTGGGGGTCTGCTCGAACAGGCCGTAGACGAACAGCGCCGCGTTGCCGACGAAGACGTCGATGCGACCGAAGCGCGTCGTTACGGTGCCGATGAGGTCCTTGACCTGGCGCTCGTCGGCGACGTCCGTCGGGATCGCGATCGCCTCGGCGCCGAGCTTCCGGCACTCGGCGGCAGCGGCCTCGAGCGAGTCGTGCCCGCGCGCGGCGAGCACGAGTGTGGCGCCCTGCCGGGCGAACTCGTGTGCGGCGGCCCTCCCGATGCCGCTCGATGCTCCGGTGATGACGACGATCTTCCCGCGGTACCGATGTCCCATGCGTCCTTGGTACCCGTCGTCGGTCCGTTCCCGCACAGCCGGGCCGTACCCCTGGGCACGGTGCGAAGATGGAGCATGCGCAAGGACGACCTGACCGTCGACGAAGCCGCGGTCATCGCCGAACACGCCCGCTCCGGTGCCCTCGACGTCGACGACCCCGAGGTGCGGAAGGTCGTCGAGCAGGCGAACCGGGTGCTCGTGCGTGCGCAGATGTGGGGCGAAGAGCGGAGCCCGAAGCTGCGGCGCCGCCGACGGTTCATCGCGATCGGCGCCCTCGTGATGGTGCTCGTCTGGGTCGCCGGGTTGCTCGTGCCGCTGGCACTGCGCTTCGGCTGACGGGTCCGTCAGCGCCGGCCGCGGTGTGCGCGGTGTGCGCGGTGTGCGCGGTGTGCGCGGTGTGGACCGAACACGGTCAGACCCTGGTCAGACGCGCCCCGATGGTGCATGATCCGACGACCACACCACCGCCGCGCTGCAGGGAGCACGACTTGGACCAGCACATCGATCGACGGCGCTTCGTGTCGCTCGGACTCGCAGGCGCTGCCGCCACCGCGCTCGGCGTCACGGCGATCGGCGCGGACGGGTCGGCGCAGGCGGCGACCGGGGCTGCGGCCCCGACTGCCGAACCCGTCCTGCTCGCCGCCGACGAGTTCGACGGCCCGGCCGGCAGTGCACCGAACCCGGCGGTCTGGCGGTACGACCTGGGTGCCGGCGGCTGGGGAAACGCCGAACTGGAGACCTACACGGACTCGCGGCGGAACGCGGCGCTCGACGGCGCGGGCAACCTCGTCATCACCGCACAGCGCGAAGCCGACGGCTCGTACACCTCGGCCCGGCTGAAGTCCGAAGGCACCTCCACCGCGCAGTACGGCCGCATCGAGGCGCGGATCCGGATCCCTCGGGGGCAGGGCATCTGGCCGGCGTTCTGGATGCTCGGCGCCGACATCGGGCAGGTCGGCTGGCCCGCGTGCGGGGAGATCGACGTCATGGAGAACGTCGGGTACGAGCCGGGGATCGTGCACGGCACGGTGCACGGGCCCGGGTACTCCGGTGCCCAGGGCATCTCGGCGTCGTACACGGCTCCGTCCGGCGCAGCGTTCGCCGACGACTTCCACGTGTACGGGGTCGACTGGCGCCCCGGTTCGATCACCTGGACGGTCGACGGTGTCGCGTACCGGACCCTCACCCGCGACGACGTGGGGTCGAACCCGTGGGTCTTCGACAAGCCGTTCTTCGTCATCCTCAACGTCGCGGTCGGCGGCACGTGGCCCGGGCCGCCCGACGACTCGACGCAGTTCCCGCAGCAGATGACCGTCGACTGGCTGCGGGTCCACCAGAACGCCTAGCCGGGGTCGCGCCGGAGCAGGAGCGTGTCAGGGACGACGGTTCGCCCGGGCGACGAGCCACAGGTAGGTGCTGTGCCCGACCAGGGCGAGTCCGAAGAACACCGCGGCGACCGCGTACACCCGGTCGAGCTTGCCCTGTCCGATCACGAGCATCACGACGCAGAACACGACGGCGATCGCGAGGACACCGACCTGCACGGTCGACCAGATCCGTCGGAAGCGCGGCATGCCCGTCTCGTTCACGTCACCCATTCTGCCCGATGCCGTCAGTGCTTCTCCGGGTCGTGTCCCCAGTTCATGAGCGAGTACCGCCACGGGGTGTCGTGCACGTCGCCGTCGGGGCGCTGCTCCGCGTGCCGGGCGACGTAGCCGACGACCTTCCGCATGTGCGCCAGGTCGTCCTCGGTCCGGTCGGCCTTGCGCTTCTGGAGGATGCGGATGATGTGCCGACCGCTCTCGTGCCCGGGTCGACTCGCCGCCGCCGGAGGGCTTCTGCCCGACGGACTTCGACTCGTCGGTGTCGAGCCACCTCCGCAGCTCGGTGGCGGTCATGTTCACCGCGTCGTCGAAGTCGGCCCGGGTCTGCTCGTCGTCGTGCTCGCTCATGCGGTCGAGACAACCCGTCGGTCCTGGACGACTGCGCAGTGCGGGCCGGGTCAGATGGGAATGGAACGACCCCGCGCGGTGTCGAACTCTCCACTGACCACGAAGGAGCCCACCATGAGCGTCGACCTCCACGAGAGCACCGGCACCCGGATCGTCACCGACGAGCGGACGTGCCTGCAGACGACCGTCCTGCCGAAGCTGCACGACGAGCGCACCCCGTCCTTCGGCCGCTGGCTCGGACAGATCAACCACACCGGCTGAGCCGGCACCCGGCGACGGCACGCACGGCCCGGTCCAGACACCCGGCCCGCCAGGCCCGCCAGGCACGGCCTGTCGCCGCCGCAGTCGCCGTCGCCGGCACTGCTACCGTGCACCCATGTCCTGGGGCCGGCGGTACTACGCGCTGCAAGCCGTCGGCGGAGCGGCCTGGTGGATCGCCGTCGCCACGCTGCCGTGGGTCCGGACCACCACGCTCGGTTCGGTCGACCCGGTGCTCGTCGCCGTCCTCGACGTCCCGTTGTTCGTCGTGGCCTCGGCCCTCGCCGCCGCCGGTGTCCGGGCCGCCGCGGTCGTCACGACGGGATGGACCGCCGTGGTGCTCTGCGCGCTCGCCGTCTGGGCAACGGCCACCGGCGAGGCCGGCTGGGGCGTGCTGATCATGCTCGCGGCCACGATCGGCTCGGTGCTCGCGCTCGGTCTCGTGCTGCTCGGACGGATCCCGACCGAGTGGGTGACGAGCGGCCCGCTGCGGATCCGCACCGCCGACGCCGACGCCCCGCGGTCCCGGCACGTCGCCGCGACCGTGCTGCAGATCGTCGTGTTCTGGGGTCTGTTCCTCGGGGTGTTCCCCCTGGTCATCGCGTTCGCGGAGCACCGATGGGGCCTGCACCCGGACCCGCCCGTTCCCCTGGTGAGCGCCTCGACCGTCCTCGGGGTGGTCGTGCTCCTGCTGGCGAGCGCACTCGGCATCGCGTCGGCGGCGGCCATGTCGACGAAGGGCGGCGGCACCCCGCTGCCCTCAGCGACGGCGAACCGCCTGGTCGTCGCGGGGCCGTACCGTTCGGTGCGGAACCCGATGGCCCTGGCCGGCATCACCCAGGGCGTCGCCGTCGGCCTGCTGCTGTCGTCGTGGCTGGTCGTCGTCTACGCGGTCGCGGGTTCCGTCGTGTGGAACTGCATCGTCCGACCGCTCGAGGAAGCCGACCTCGACGAGCGGTTCGGCGACGACTTCCGCCGGTACGCCGAGCAGGTGCGCTGCTGGGTGCCTCGGTGGCCGATCCCCGCTCGGGTGGGCTCGGTGCCGCTCACCTCGTCGCGCCGCTGAGCGGTTTAACGACGCCGGCGTCGTCGTTCGGCGCCGCCGGGTCGTCGAGACGCCTCCGTTTCCGGCGGCGTCTCGACGACGGGGCGGCGTCTCGACGACACGCCGGCGTCTCGACGACGGGGCGGCGTCTCGACGACGGGGCGGCGTCTCGACGACACGCCGGCGTGTCCGGACCGGCACCGACACCGGCCTGGAGGCGCCAGGCGGCGCCGCCACGGGCCTCCTGTCCGTCAGCCGGCCGGGTCCACCACCGGCGGCCGCGCGGACGGGGCGAGCGCACGGATCCGCTTGGCGGGGACGCCGGCGTAGACGCCGTGCGCCGCCAGGCGGCCGACCACCACGGCGCCGGCTGCGACCACGACGTCGTGCTCGATGTGCGCCCCCGGCAGGATCGTTGCCCGACCGCCGATCCAGACGTGCTCCTCGATGAGGACCGGGCGGCCCGTCGGGACGTCGTTCCACCGGCCGTCGGCGTCGATGTCGTGGTGGCTCGTCATGATGAGCACCTGCATGCCGATCGCGGTGTTCGCACCGATCGTCACGGGTGCCACGGCCTCGACGGTGACGTTCCGGTTGCAGAACACGCCCCGGCCGATCGTCAGGTGCCTGGGATCGCCCGTCAGCGAGAACCCGGCGCCCACACCGGACTCCGCGCGGGCCCCGGCGACGAGCAGCAGGAGCCGCCGCACGATCCGCGGCAGCAGCGCCGACCCGAGCACGGCGGTGAAGAGCAGGTGTTCCCTGGCGTGTGCGGCGTCCTCGACGAGCCGCCGACCGAACGTCGACGGGGCAGGGACCGCCGGGGCAGGTGCCGAGGTCGGGACGGGTAGTGCTGCTGAGCCGGCCATGTGGTCTCCAGTCGTCGTGGCTGCGTGTCCGTGCAGCGCCACCGTAGGACGACGACCGTCGGCGATCGGCCGGACGACGGGCGGTTGCGGGATTCTTGCGGGGCCGCGCCGCTCGGCGGCCGCGCGCCGGCCCGGCTACGCGCGTGCGCCGTCGCGGGCGGTGGACGCCGTCTGCCGGGGCAGCTCGCCGAACTCCTCGCGGTAGCTCCCCGCGAACCGGCCCAGGTGGGCGAACCCGGTGGCACGGGCGATCTCGGCGACGCTCCGGCCGTCTCCGGACTCGAGCTGTTCGCGCGCGAGCAGCAGCCGGATCCGACGCAGGTACATCGTCGGGGTGATGCCGTGGTGGCGCTGGAACGCCGCCTGCACGCCGCGCACGCTCAGGCCGGCGGCCTCGGCGACGTCGTCGACGCTGATCGGTTCGGTGGCGTGCTCGAGCAGGAACGTCTCGGCTCGGGCGAACCGGGCCGTGGCGGCCACGACCGGTTCGTGCTGGCCCACAGGCCAGTGCGGGATGGCGGTGAGCAGGCCACCGGCCGCGAAGCGGGCGAGTTCCCGCTCACGCTCGACCCGCACGGTCTCCGGTCCGGCCAGGACCTCCTGGGCGACGGACCGGACCATCAGCCACCAGGCCGCCAGCGGTGCGCCCTCGGGGACGTGCCGCGGACGGAACTCGAGCGGGCCCGGGGCCCAGTCCCCACGCTCCGCTGCGACCTGCTCGACGATCGCGCGGTCGATGCGCAGGACGTCCTTGTTGCAGTCGATCCACCGGAAGCGCTGCGGGCCCTGCCGGAACAGCATCGGGCGGCCGATCTGCACCGGCTCGCCGTCGAGCTGCGCGACGCCCGACTTCATCCAGACGATCATCATCTCGCTGCCCGGCTCGATCGCTCCGCGCAGGTCGCCCGTGCAGCGGGTGGACTCGAGCGACAGCAGCGACGTCCCGCGGATCCGTTCCTCGAAGACGAACTCGGCGTCCGTCGGCTCGACCGACAGGTCGTGCGTGGTGTGCGTCCGAGCCAGGGCCTCGGCCGCGACCGACGGCTCGACGGTCTGGATCTCCCGCAGCAGGCGGTGCATCGTCTCGGGCACGTGACGATCCTCCCGAGATCTCGGCGTCCGCGCAACGAGCGACGCGCCGGGTTCCTGTACGGCGACCAGCGAGGGCACTGTTTGCTGTGCTCCAGGAGGTCGCCACATGAAGCAGATCCAGTACGACCGCTCGACGATCCTGACGAGCGACGACGTGGCCGATGCCGTGATCGAGTACGCCGCGGCCCTGGCCGGCGGCAACCGGGCGGACACCGTCGCGATCCCCTCGGTGGCGGCGGACGGCACCATGACGACCACCAAGGTGCTCATCGGCCCGTCGAGCCAGCTCGTCGTCGCCGATGCCGACGAGGACGAGCTCGAGCGCGAGGACGCGGACTTCGTCGAGCGGTTGCGTGCCGCCGCACTGACGTTCGAGCACGACGAGGTGATCCACGCGGACACCCGGTCGGACCTGACCGAGGGGCCCGTGGCCTAGCAGGGCCTGCGGGCGCGGGGAGGTGGACCGCTGGACTAGCGCCCGAAGTCCGGCGGCTCGGCGCTCGTGTCCACGGCGAGCACCGCTTCGGTGCGGCGCGCGACCTCGAGCAGGAACGCTTCGCCCTCGGGTTCGAGGTCGTCGTCGGGTGCGGGCTCCACCGCGACCGGGACACCCGGGGCCAGCAACACCTCGACGGTGCTCGCCACCCCGAAGTCGTCGGCGGTGGGGATCGACACGACGTCGCTCAGTCGGCTCTGGTGCAGCGCGGCCGCGTACCGGATCACCGCTTCGGCGATCGAGTCGCTCGTCAGGACACGGACGGTGCCCGCGTAGTTCACGTACTTCAACGTTGCTCCCTGGTGAAGAGGAGCATCCGCCGCGGTGACGGTTCCCTGATCCGGTGCCACGGTAGGCCGCCGTCGGGCCACGCACACATCTTCGCGGACAGAACGGGGTACGCGGCGCCCGGCCGGTCGGTGCCGGGTGACCGGTGTCGGGGGACGCTCCCCCTGAACCGTCGCCCACCGCGAGCGGCCTACGTTCTGGCCCATGTCCACGCGAGCGAAGACCGTCACGGCGCTGTTCGGCGCCGCCACCGTAGCCCTGCTGCTCACCGCCTGCGACCCCGGCGGAGCGCAGAACATCGACCCCGTCGGCAAGGTGCCCGGCTCCGAGCAGAAGTCCCAGTCGGCGCAGTGCGACGTTGCCGCGAGTGCCACCGTCGACATGATCGACGAGGCGGTCGGGTCACACGACACCACCGAGTTCGCGAACGTCCAGGAGGGCGACGGCGGCTGGTACCTCGGTGCGGCGATCGTCCCGGCGGACAGCAACGACTCGAACGACGACGAGATCACCGTCTGGGCGACCACCGCCGACCCCACGGCCGACGACTTCGACGGTCCGCTGTACGCCGTGAACGACGTCGCGAAGCAGGCCGTGGCCGACGAGTCGACCACCACCTCGGACGCGCCGACGCCGTTCGCCGACGACTCCGAGGCCGCCCAGCAGGTCGAGAGCTGCGTCGTCGAGGCGTCCGACCGCTAGTCGCCGGACACCCTGCCGTGGCCGGTCAGCCCTTGGGCTGGTCGGCCACCTCCACGTCCACGTGGTATTCGTCGCCCCCGTCGGTGCTGATGGTGGACACCGAGTCGTAGACCACGTCGTAGCCCGCGGTGTTCACGTCGCAGTGCACCTCGGCGCCGTCCTCGATCGCGATGTCGTCCTCGCCGCAGTCGACCTCGGGCGTCGCGTCCGAGATGTCCGCCAGCGCGTCGACGACGACCTGTTCGAAGGCCTCCGGCGTGACGGTCCGCGAGGACGAAGCGGTCGAAGTCGACGTCGTCACCGTGCACCCGCTGAGCGTCACCGCCAGCGTGATCGTCGCGGTGAGCGTCGCGAGCGTGGTGGTGGTGCGCTGGTGCATGGTGTCCCCCGTCGTCCCCTGGCCGGTGGCTGCCCGCGATCGGGGCCGGCCGTTCCCGACGGTAGTCGCCGCGACGGTGCGAGGACGCCGTCTGGTCCGAATCCGGTGGCGCACCGGCGGCTGGACGTCCGCCCGGGGTGTCGTGAAGGGGCGCTCAGCCGGTGGGCGAGTTCACTAGACGATCGTCTTCTGAACCCCTACGGTTCCGAACACCCCGTCCTGCCACGAACCGTGAGAGACCGCATGCGCACCCCTCGTCAGACCACACCCCTGATCGGGCCCGGCAGCTGACGTGGCAGCTGCGAAGGTCACCGTCCTGCTCGTGAGCGACTTCCCGCTGTCGGCGATGCGCGGCGAACGAGCCGCCCTGGTCCAGCAGGCGAAGGCGTTCGCCGCGTCCGGACACGTCGTCTGGGTGGCGACTCCCCCGACGAGCGACACTGCCGACCTGCGGAAGTCCGGTGTGCGCCTGCTCGAGGTCGAGCCGTCGATCAGCGTCCCGGGGGCGGACCTGCCGGTGGTCCGCAACTCGGTGCGGGTGCGTCGGCACCTCGGCACGGTGATGCTCGAGGAACGGATCGGTCTCGTCGTCACCCACTCGGACTTCGGTCTCGCCGCCGCAGCCCTGACCACGGCGCGCTCGCTCGGGCTGCCGACGATCCACACCGTGCACGGTTCCGCTCCGATCCGCGGGCGGACCGCCGCGGCGTTCGCGCCCCTGGCACGTCGTGCCCACCGCGTCGTGACCGGGCTCCGGACCGGCCGACACCGCGTCGGCGGCCACCCCATGGAGGACGCGCGCCGCAGGATGGCCGTCGCCGTCTCCGCGGCCGCCGACGTCGTCGTCACCTCGACCACCCGACAGGCAGGAGTCCTGCGTGCCGCCGGCCTGGACGAGGTGCACGTCGTGCCCAACGCCATCGGGAACCGCACGGTGACACCGCCACCACCGCCGGAGCTCGGCCCGCTCCGGCTCGTCTGGGCGTCGCGGTTCACGCCGGACAAGCGCCTCGACGTGCTCTTCAACGCGATCCGGCTGGTCGAGATCCGGTTGGGGGCACACGCGGTCCGGGTCGACGTCGCCGGCGGGACCGTCCCACCGACGCGCACGCCGGTGTCGGTGCGCGTGCACGGGCGCCTGTCCCTGCAGGGCGTCCACGACCTGCTGCTCTGCGGGCACGCGGCGGTCATCTGCTCGCTCGAGCACGACGGCCAGCCGATGACCGCGCTCGAGGCGTTCCGCGACCACCGTCCGGTCATCGTCTCCGACATCCGTCTGGCGAGCGAGTTCGGATCCGCCGCCGTCCTGACGGACGACGAGACCGCGTTCGGGCTCGCCACGACGATCATCGAACTCGCCTCGGACCGGGACCTGCTGCGACCGCACACCGACGCCGCGATCGCGCACGCCCGACTCGCGACGGCGGAACGCCACACCGAGCAGGTCCTCGGGCTCGTCGCGGGTCGCTGCGGTCCCTGAGCGCACCGTCCCGGAGCGCGCGGTCCCCGCGGCGACGCGCTCGGCCGTGGGGCCGCCACGGGACGGACGGGAGGCACGGTGCGGGCCCGCCCCGAGCCTCCCGCCCGGCGGTGCGTGCCGACCACGGCACAGGGAGAACGCCCCGATGAGGAGGGGGGATCTCATCGGGGCGTTCCGTTCGTGGGGCCGCGTCAGGCGGCGAGGCGCGCAGCGAGCGCCGTGGCGCGGGACCGGAGGTCCGCGTAGGTGGCCTCGTACGCGTCCGGCGTGCCGGTGCGCGAGGGGTTCGGCAGTGACCAGTGCAGGCTGTCACCGTCGTCGATCGACTCGTGCGCACGGTCGCAGACCGTGACGACCAGGTCGCCGTCGGCGACGACGTCGTGGAAGGACCGCGGGACGTGGTCGCCGAGGTCGAGGCCGTGGCGCGCACCGACGGCGACCGCGCCGGGGACGATGGCGGGGGCGGGACGCGTCCCGCCGGACAGGGAACCGATCTCGCTGACCTGCGCCCAGACGCCCGCGGCCAGCGGGGAGCGCGCGGAGTTGCCGGTGCAGACGAACAGCACGCGCGACACCGGGCCCGGCACCGCCGCCGCCCCGTGCGGAACACCGCTCGGTTCGAGGTGCAGGTAGCTGCGACGGCCGTCGCCGTCCGAGCGGCGCCGCGTGACCAGCCCGGCCTGCTCGAGGACGCGCAGGTGGTGCGCGAGGAGCGGGCCGGACAGGCCGAGGGCGGCCCGGACCTCGCTCGGGCTGGCGTCGGAGGCCGCGAGCAGGTCGACGACCGCCAGGCGTGCGACGTCGCCGATGGCCGCGTGCTGCGCCGCGCGCTGCTCGAGGTCCTGCTGCCGCATGTTCATCAGTTCAATGTTGACTGAACCATCTGCCGTCGTCAAGATGGGCGGGTGACGACGAGCCCCGAGCCCCTGCGATCGTCCGCTGCCTCGGTGTTCCTGGTGTTCCTGCGGCTCGGGCTGACCTCGTTCGGCGGGCCGGTCGCGCACCTCGGGTACTTCCGAGAAACCTTCGTGGTGCGTCGGCGGTGGCTGGGCGACGACGCCTACGCCGACCTCGTCGCGCTCTGCCAGTTCCTGCCCGGGCCGGCGTCGAGCCAGGTCGGGATGGCACTCGGCCTGCAGCGCGCCGGGCTGCTCGGACTCCTCGCCGCCTGGTGCGGGTTCACGCTGCCGTCCGCGGTGCTGCTCGTCGCGTTCGCCCTGCTCGTGTCCGGCACGCCCGACCTGGCCGGCGCCGGGTGGCTGCTCGGGCTGCAGGCCGCCGCAGCCGCGGTGGTGGCGCAGGCGGTGCTCGGCATGGCGCGCTCGCTCACGCCGGACCGCCGACGGGCGACCGTCGCTGCCGCAGCCGCGATCGTGGTGCTGCTCGTCCCCGGCCCGGGGCCGCAGGTCGCGGTGATCGCGGTGTGCGGTGTGGTCGGCGCCGTGTGGCTCCGCGGCGTCGTCGCCGTGGGCGTGGGCGTGGATGCAGGCGCCACCGACACGGGCGGCGCCGTCCGGCTCCCCCGCTGGGTCGCGGTGTCGGCGCTCGTCGCGTTCGCCGCCCTGCTCGTCGCGGCCCCGATCGCCGCGAACGGCACCGGTGCCGTGCGCCTGTTCGGGGTCTTCGCGCAGGCGGGCTCGCTCGTCTTCGGCGGCGGCCACGTCGTCCTGCCGCTGCTCGAGTCGCAGACAGTGGCCACACACCTGGTGGGGCACGCCGACTTCCTGGCCGGGTACGGCGCCGCACAGGCCGTACCCGGGCCGCTGTTCACCTTCGCCGCGTACCTCGGCGCCGTCGCCCACGGCAGCCCCGGCGGGGTCCTCGGCGCAACCGTCGCACTCGTCGCGATCTTCCTGCCCGCCGCGCTCCTGGTCATCGGCGCACTGCCGTTCTGGCACGTGCTCCGCGCCCTGCCGTGGGCCCGACGCGTGCTCGCCGGCGTGAACGCGGGGGTCGTCGGGCTCCTCGCCGCAGCGCTCTGGGACCCGGTCATCACCGAGGGGGTCCGCTCGGCCCCCGCACTGGCGCTCGCCGTGGCTGCCTTCACCGCCCTCACCCGCTGGTCCGCTCCCCCGTGGGCCGTCGTCATCGGAGCCGGCCTGCTCGGCGCCGTCGTCCTCTGATCGGAGCACCCCGCATGCCCACCGTCCTGTTCGTCTGCGTCCACAACGCCGGCCGTTCCCAGATGGCCGCCGGCTTCCTGCAGCACCTGGCCGGTGACCGCGTCGACGTCCGGAGCGCCGGCTCCGAACCGGCCGACCAGCTCAACCCCGTGGTCGTCGAGGCGATGCTCGAGGAGGGCATCGACATCCGGGGCGAGCAGCCCGCCCTGCTCCGCACCGACGCCGTCCGTGCCGCCGACGTCGTCATCACGATGGGCTGCGGGGACGCCTGCCCGGTGTTCCCGGGCAAACGCTACGAGGACTGGGAGCTCCCGGACCCCGCAGGGCTCGACCTCGACGCCGTCCGGCCGATCCGCGACGACGTGCGTGCGCGGGTGCAGGACCTCATCGCCCGGACCGCTCCCTGACGCGCTCGAGCAGGCGGTCGACGAGCTGCTCGCGCCACGGGACCGACGACCAGACGTGGTCCGCACCCTCGACCGCGGTGAACGTCGCCCCGCTGAGCAGTTCGCCGTAGCGCCGGCCGTACTCGACCGGGACGATCTCGTCGGCGGTACCGTGCAGCACGTCGACCGGCCCGTCGTACCCGCGCGCCTGGGCGTAGACGTCGAGTCCGTCCCGGACCTCGTCGACGAACCCGCGCCCGAGGGCGGTCCCAGCGAAGTCGAACCAGCCGCGGTCGCGGACGGGCGCGAGCGGCTGCCCCTGGATGGTGTCGTGCACGGCGATGTCGTCGACCACGACCCCGGCCGGCGACCACAGGGTCAGGCTCCGCACCAGGTCGGGGACCCTCGCCGCCGCCATCGCCGACTCGACGGCGCCCAGGCTGTGGGCGACGACGTGGATCGGTGCCCCCTGGTCGGCCGAGAACGCCCGGATCATCGTGACGACCTGCTCGACCTCGTCGCCGATCGAGATGTCCGCGAAGCGTCCGTCGCTCGTGCCGTGCCCGAGACGGTCGTAGGAGCGGACCGTCAGACCGCTGTCGGTCAAGGCGGTCGCGGCCTGCACGAAGAGCTGGCGCGGACCGATCGACGAGTCACCGAACCCGTGCACGAACAGCACCGAGCCGCCGGCAGCCGCGGGCACCGACGCCGGGTGGTACTCCCACCCCCGGAGCGCCCCGCCCCGGTGCTCGAGCCGGATGCTCGTCAGGGCACGCTCCAGCGGACGTTCCGCAGTCACGCTCAGTTGCTCCGGTCGGCGAACCCGGCCGGCAGGTCGGCGGGCGCGGTGTCGACGACGGTCTCGTCGTCCTGGCCGACGAACTCGAACAGGGTGATGTGGGCGAACTCGGGGACGACGTAGATCGGGTAGGTGGGGCCGGCGTCGCGGTACTCGCGCATCCGGTCCAGGTGGTCGTTCTGGAACAGCACGGTCTTGCTGCCGTCCTCCTCGACCCAGTGCGGGAAGAAGATCGTGCCGTGCAGCACGCGCTCCCCCGGCACCACGGTCACGACGACGCTCGTGCCGGTGGGCTCGTTCCACGACACCTTGTAGACGCCGGCGGTGAGCACCACGAGGTCGACCTGCTGGTCCTTGACCCAGCGCCCGCCGACCATGCCGGAGTGGATGCGGTAGTCGATGGTGGTGGCGTTCTTGACGTACATCTCGTACTGCCAGCCGTTGGCGTACGTGTAGATGAACCGGTGTCCGACGATGCCGGAGAGGTCCTGCGACGGGACGGGCTGTGCGACTGAGGTGGTGATCGTCATGCACCCATCCTGCGCCAAACATAGTTTTGTTGCAAACCTTTTTCGAGGACCTAAGCTGAGGACATGGGCAGCGAGCACGACACCGCAGGACTCCGGGACATCGCTCGGCGGCTCAGCGACCAGGTCGGCCCGTTCCGCCGCACCCTGCTGAACGCGTCACGCCGTGACGGTGCGCTGCCGGAACTGCCCGACGCCCAGATCGAGGTGCTGCGACGCCTCGACGAGGCCGGGTGGCTCACGCCGACGGCGCTCGGCCGGTCCCTCGGCCTCGCCCGCTCCACGGTCAGCAACCTCGTCACCGCGATGGAGCGCGGCGGGCTCGTCCACCGGCGGCTCGCCACCGGCGACGGCCGCAGCACCGAGATCGCCCTGACCGAGCTCGCGTCCGAGCGGCTCCGGGTCTACGACGCCTCGGCCGAGCACGTCCTGGTCGGCGCACTCGAACGCCTGGGCCCGGACGGGGTCGACGCGCTGCGCGCCGCGCTGCCCGTCCTCGCCGAGCTCCGTCTGACCATCGAGGAGCCCGGAGCGTAGGGATCGGCTGACAGTGCGCGTGAGCCGTCGCACAGGTCCGGCTCGTCGATCACCAGCGGGAGCGGGTCACCCTGGCAGGGTGTTCGCAGACCACCCGGGAGGCCCGCACCGCGCCTGAGAAGTCGGTCACGGTCGCAGCACGCGACGGCTCCAGGGCGCGCGGCGGCCCCCAGGGACCGGTTCCATCGTTCTGCCGTGCAGACGACATCACTTCTCCCCATCATCGCCAAGGCGTGCGCGGTGGCAGCTCCGGTCGCCATCGCCGTGTCGCTCGTGGCCGGCCCGGCCGTGGCGGCACCCCTCCACACCTCCACCACCACGACCTCCGCGCACCACACGGTGTCCCGCGCGGCGCGGACCACCGAGGGCGGCACGGCCGTCTCGCGGCTCGACCGTCGCGCCGAGCAGCGCAACGAGGCCACCGTCCGGCACCTGTTCCGGTGCGCCTTCCGCTCCCCCGCCTCGGCGACGGCACGCGCTGCAGCCCGGACCGCCGTGGCATCGGGTGCCGTCGCCCACGGCGCGAAGAGCACCTCGGGTCCAGCTGCACTGCTCGCCGAGTTCACCGCCGACCGCGCCCGGGTCCCCGGCGCCCACGCCGTGATCAAGCACATCGCCGGTGACGCCGACCTGGTGGCCGTGCACTGGCAGATCACCGCGAAGCCGAAGGACGAACGCACCGGTGACGCCGCCGTCGACCTGTTCCGCATGCGCAACGGCCGCATCAGCGAGTGGTGGGCGCTCCGGCAGACGGTCCCGACGGGCACGCCGGCCAGCGGCAACACGAACAGCATGTTCAGCGACCTGTACCCGGCCGCCAAGCGTGACCACCACCTGACCGAGCGGCAGGAGGAGCACAACCGGGTGCTCGCGGTGACCGCGTACAACCGGCTGTTCCGCGACCACGACGTGTCCGTGCTGGACGAGAAGTTCGACCCGGCGTACCTGCAGCACAACTCGGTCGCCGCGAACGGCACCGCCGCGCTCAAGCAGTTCTTCGCCGGCAGTGCCGCGCAGGGTCTGCCGAAGCAGGAGTCCGTCATCTCGCTGGCCGACGGCGACCTGGTGTGGACGTTCTCGAAGCAGGTCGGGGCGAAGGCCGACGCACCGTTCGGCGCAGCCGACCTGTTCCGGGTGGACGGCAACCTGATCCGCGAGCACTGGGACGTCGTCCCGACGAGCTGAGACCGGGCAGCGGGAACCGGAGCCGCGCGTCTCAGGACGCGCGGCTCCGGCGCGCCCGCTCCTTGATCGCCGTGATGACGGCCGTCTTCGCGTCGGCGTAGGCGTTCATGTCGTCCCAGCTCCGGCCGAGCAGCTCCCGCTTGGTGCGCTCGTACAGCGCGCGGTCGTCGGCGTCGACGCGCAGGTGGTCGCGGAGGAGCAGGTACTCCTCGACCGCCGTCGCGCCCTGCTCGTAGACGTGCACGTGCACGTCGCGAGCCGGTGTCCGGACCAGACGGTGGCCGGGTTCGCGCACGCGGAGCTCGTACCCGGCCGCGAGGAGCTGGTCGAGGTAGGTCGCCTCGGCGGTGATGTCGGCGACGACGACCACGATGTCGACGATGGGTTTCGCCGCCAGGCCGGGGACGGCCGTGGAGCCGATGTGCTCGACGACCGCAGCGTCCGCGCCGGAGCCGGGCAGGGCCTCCAGGATGCGTCGCCGGTGGTCCGCGAAGACCGCAGCCCACCCGCTGTCGGCGGGGTGCAGGGTCACGGTGACCGGTTCTGGGCCGCCGATGATCTCGACGGTCGTGACGTCCGGTCGGGGGTGGTCCTCGTCATGGTGCACCCGGCCATGATGGCAGCACCCGGAGCGCGGACCAGAGCAGTCCTTGACTTTCCGGCTACGCGTATTAGCCTTTGAGTTACTACCCGTAGCCGAAGGAGCCACGTCATGCTCGAACACCTGGACACCGAGGGCGGCACGATCGCCTACGACCTCTCCGGCTCAGGGCCGCTCGTGGTCCTCGCCCACGGGATGGGCGACAGCCGCCACTCCTACCGCTTCGTCGTGCCGGAGCTCGTCGCGGCCGGCTACCGGGTCGCGAACGTCGACCTGCGGGGTTGCGGCGACTCGAGCACCGGGTGGTCCGGGTACGAGCGCTCCGACATCGCACGCGACCTGGTCGCCGTCGCCCGGCACCTCGGCGGCCCGGCCGTGGTCGTCGGGCAGTCGATCAGCGGCGGCGCAGCGACGATCGCCGCGGCCACCGCACCCGACCTGGTCGCCGGCATCGTCGAGCTGGCACCGTTCACGCGCAAGCAGTCCGTCGACCTCGGTGGGCTCCTGCGCAACCGCCGACACCGCGCCGGCACCGTCCAGCTCGCACGCGTGATGACGAGCGGCAGCCTGCCCGGCTGGCTCGCGTACCTGGACATCGCGATCCCCGCCAAGCCCGCCGACTGGGCGACCGAGCGCGGCCGCATCGAGACGACCCTGCGGCAACCGGAGCGGATGGCGGTCCTCCGCGCCATGACCCGCACGTCGCCCGGCGACGCCGGCGAGCAGCTGGATGCCGTCCGGTGCCCCGTGCTCATCGTCGAGGGCAGCGCCGATCCGGACTGGGCCGACCCCCGCGCCGAGGGCGAGCGCGTCCTCGCCGACCTGCCCGACGGCCTCGGGGAGCTCGCCGTCATCGACGGCGCCGGCCACTACCCCCACACCGAGACGCCGACTGCACTCCTCGCCCTGCTGCTGCCGTTCCTCGCCCGCACCTTGCCCGTCGCAGGCCCCGTTGCCTAGGGCGGGGCTCGACCCGGCGACCGTCACCGAGACCGCGGCGACGCTGGCCGACGAGATCGGTCTGGCCCGACTGAGCATGAGCGTCGTCGCCGACCGCCTCGGGGTGAAGGCACCGTCGCTGTACAAGCACGTCGACGGACTCGGTGACCTCACGCGCAGGATCGCGATCCTCGGAGCGAACGAGCTCGGGGACGCACTCCGCGACGCCATGCAGGGGCGCAGCGGCCGGAGTGCGCTCGAGGCGGCGGTGCAGACCGTGCGCCGGAGCGTCCGGGAGCACCCGGCGCGGTACCAGGCAGCCGTCAGCGTCCGGCCGACCGACGCCCAGGACCCGCTGGCCGTCGCGCTCGGCCGCACCCTGGCGTCCTTCGCCGCGGCGCTTCGCGACCACCCGCTCGACCCCGCCGACGAGGTCCACGCACTCCGGGTGCTCCGCAGCGTCCTGCACGGGTTCGCCACGATCGAGGCGTCCGGCGGGTTCCAGATGGACACGGACGTCGATGCGAGTGCTGCGTGGATGGTCGACTTCCTGGATCGCGGGTTCCGTGCCGCGACGACACGGTGACCGTCACCACGGCGGCGCGCGCGTCGAGGCCCGTCGGTCACGACCCGCTCCGTGGCGGCCTGCGGTTCACGGCGGAGCTCGTCGCATGGGTGGCCGTGCCCTGGGCGCTCTGGCCCCGTTCGCCGGTGCTCGCGATCGCCGCCGTCCTGCTCCTCGTCGTGCCGCCGGCGGTCTTCGGGACGCCGGGTGACCGCCCCGGCGGCGACCCACCCGTCGCGGCACCGGGAGTGGTGACGATCGCGTCGGTCCTCGCGCACCTGGTCGGAGCCATCGCCGCGTCCTGGGTCGCCTGGCCGGCTGCGGTCGCGGTCGCCGTCACGGTCCTGTGCGTCGCCGTCGTCATCTCGGAACAGCGGCGGTGGCGCGTCCTGGTGGGGCGCGGGCGCGGGCGCGGGCGCGGACGCGGACGAACAGACGATCGTCTGGCCAAGCGGTAGCGTGTGGCGTGGCGACTTCCGCCACACGCCGTCCACGAAGGGGCCGACCATGTCGCGCAGCACCGACCGGGTCCGGGTGTCACCGATCGTCCTCGCCGCGGGGATCGCCGCGCTCGCCGTCGCGCTCGCCCTGCCGGCGCCGCCACCGACCACGACGGGTACCGAGACACTCGGCCTCGGGGCATCGGGAGCGCTCGGTGCCGCACTCGGCGCACCGCCCTCGACGAGCGGCGCGCACCGGTTCGCGATCCGCCCACCACGGACGGTCGGTACCGGCGGAGTCGTGAGCGTGCGCTTCGCCGGGAGGGGCACCCCCGGCGCCGTCGTGGTCATCCACTACGGCGAACCGCGGGACGGCACCGGGGACGATCGCGTCGCGGAGATCGCGCCGGGCAGCAGCGCGGTGGGTCGGACCGGCCGGTTCGCCTTCACCGCGGTCCTGCCGGAGTTGCCCCGCGACGCCGATCAGGCGTCCTGGAGCGCCCGACTGATCGACCCGGAGTCGCTGGACGTCATCGGGCGAGTCGACGGCGTCCACGTGGTCGAGCACACGGACCGCCGCTCCCACGATCCGCGGCCCACCGGATGAGAGGCCGCGCAGGGTGCTGGCCGCCGCTCGGTACTGCGGTTACGTTCGCTAGACGAACGTCTGGCCAGCAGTCAGCGGCGAGACCTGACCACGAGGAGCCCCCGTGTCGACACCCCACCGCACACCGTCATCCCGATCCGTCCCCGTCCTCCTCGGTGCCGCACTGGCCCTGAGCCTCGGACTCGCCGGCTGCTCCACGGCCGGCTCCGCGGCACCGTCGCCCTCGCCGTCCCCCGCCGCACAGGGCGACGCGCCCGCGACGACCGACTCGTCCCCCTCGGTCGACGCGACCGTCGCTTCGACGACACTCGGCAAGGTCGTCGTCGACGGCAAGGGCATGACCGCCTACTACTTCGACGCCGACATCAAGGACTCCGGCACGTGCACCGGTGCGTGCGCGGCGGCGTGGCCGGCGATCGAAGCGTCGACCACGAAGCCGAAGGTGTCGGGCATCACCGGGACGGTCGGCACCATCAAGGGCGTGGACGGCGGGCGGCAGATCACGATCGACGGGCGCCCGATCTACACCTTCGTCGGGGACAAGAAGGCCGGCGACGTGACGGGACAGGGCGACAAGGGCGTCTGGTACGTCGTCAACCCGGACGGCAGCGAGCAGAAGAAGTAGGCCCGGCGCCCCGGTGGACCAGCAGTCCGCCGGGGCCCCTCGGGAGGGGCGAGCCCTGCGGGGTCAGTCCCCCGGGGTGGCCGGGTGTCCGCCGACCCGCACGGGCTCCACCTGTTCGAGCAAGCCGTGCACGCCGGGCAGTCCGAGCCCGGTGAACAGTGCCGCCCACAGGTCCCGGAGCTGCCCCTCGGTGTCACGGGTCAGTCGTGCACTCGTCCGGGCCCACATCACCCCGAAGGTCGACGTCAGCACGAGGTCCGCCGCACGAGCCCACTCGGGATCGGTGGCGGGGCCGACACCCCCGCTCGAAGCCGACAGGTGCCGGCGGACGTAGTCGTCCCACGTGAAGACCCGCGGGATCACCTCTCCCGCACCGCGGAGTTCGTGACTCAGACGGATGGCCCCGGCAGCCACCGGACACCGGATGGCATCGGAACAGGCGGACGTCAGCATGACGAGCAGGTGCTCGAGGCCCTCGGGTTGCGTGATCAGCGAGTCGATCACCGCCCAGCGGGCCTGCTGCCGCTCGATGACCGCGAAGGCGAGCTCGTGCTTGGACGAGAAGACGTGGTAGCCGATCGCCGACTTCGGGCGGTCCATGGCGGCGGCCACCCGGGCGAACGACGTCCCCGCGTAGCCGTGGCTCGCGAACACCGCCGCCGCGGCCTCGATGATCTGCTCGCGGGTCCGGGTCTTCGCCTGCTGCCGCTGGTTCATCGCACTCCTCGTTCGGGTCTCGGGTCATCATACGAACGTCTGACAGCACGAGGGGAGCACGCCGTCCGGACGGTTTGCCTCTGATCCACTCAGCTTCCGGCATTCCCTAGACGATCGTCTGGCCCGTTGTTAGCGTTCACGCACACCGAGTCGACCCGAGCCGAACCGAGGAGTCCCCATGCGTCCCACCCCGTCCACCGCCCGCAAGCCGGCGTCCCGGCGGCTGACCGCGCTCATCGCCGGCGTCGCCCTCGGCGGAGCACTCGCCGCCGGCGCCCTGGTCCCCGCGCAGGCCGGGGCCGCCACGATCCCGCACACCACGCACACCGCCCACGCCCCGACCCGGTCTGCAGCCGTGGCGTTCACAGCGAAGACCCACGGCGGACCAGACCGGACGAGCTTCACCGGCACCACCTTCGCCGGCGCCGGCAAGCCCGGCACCCTGGTCATCGTCTACTACGACGCACCGGGCAAGCCCCGCGGCCTGTTCAGCAAGCACATCGCCGAGGTCACGAGCGGGGACGACATGGTCAGCGCCAGCGGGCACTACCGCTTCACCGCGGCGTTCCCCGACCTGCCGCGCGGCACGACGACGCTGCACTGGCACGCCCGCCTCGCCGACCCGGACACCCTGTCCGTGATCGGACGCGTCAACGGCACCCGCCGGCTCGGCTGAACCGTGTTCCGTCACACGCAAGCGGTGCGCGTCCGCACCCTGGCCGTCGCCCTGTCCGTCGCGGCCGCCGTCGGCATCGCCCTCGCCGGCACCGCACCGGCCTCGGCTGCCACGAGCGACCCGGACCGCACCGCGGCACCGATCATCGCCGGCACCCAGGTCGGGGTCCCCGGCAGCACCTGCACGGTCGGGGCGGTCCTGACCGCCAAGGGCTTCCGGAGCCAGGTCACCGCGTACCAGCGGGCGACCAGGTGGGTCGTGCTGGCGAAGCGCTGCGCGCCGCTGCAGGCGCCGGTGCGGCTCGACGGCGCGGCCGTCGGCAGCGTGGTCTGGCAGTCCGCGGACTCCGACGTCGAGCTCGCGGTCATCCCACCCCTGGCGTGCACGCGCGTCCGGGCGGCCGCCGGGTCCTGCGACCCGTCCGTCTCGACGTACACGCCGCGAGCATCCGGTCGTGTCTTCACCCGCGTCGGCGGCGACCCGGCACGTGCCGCCGTCACCGGCACCGGCCAGCCCGACGCCGATCCCTTCTGCACCAGCGGGGCGGCGAGCGGGGTGCTCTGCTCCTGGACGGCCACACGGGTGCCGACAGCGAGCCGCGCCGGCGCGCAGCACCTCGCCGCCGCACGCACCGATGCCGGCGTGGGCATCGAGCCGGGTGACGCCGGCGGACCGGTGATCAGCGCCACGAACCGGCTGTACGGGATCATCTCGGGCGGTTCGACGACGGGCACGACGAGCACGACGAGCACGACGGTTCTGCTCTACACGCCCGTGCAGCAGGTGCTCAGCGAGCTGTTCCGGTACCGGCTGGCCCCGGCGTCCTGAGCCGGCTGCGACCGGGTGGTGCACCCGGCCGCGGCCGTCTCGGCGACTGAGCGCTGCCTCATGACCCGGACACACCCCGGTCACCTCGCAGCCACTCGGCCGACCACCCACCTCGCGATCCTGCGGGGATCCGGACGTCACCGCGTCCGGATCCCCGCGACCCCCGGGTCCTGATCAGATCGAGGATGCCCCGTGCCCCCGCTCCACCGCTCCCCCCTCACCCACTCCCCGCGCACCGCCCGTGTGGCCGCGACCGCACTCGCCGGCCTTGCCGTCGTCGCCTCCGCCGCGTTCTCCGTCACGGCCGCCCACGCCGACACCGCACTCCAGCCCGCGTTCACCGCCGCGGACCACCCGATCACCGACGTCCCCGGACTGGTCAACGGTCGCGAGCTCGCCGCGGTGCACGGCCGGTCCGGTCAGACCGTGAACGCTCCGCGGCTGATCCGTTCCGAGTCGCTCGACAAGATCACCGCAGCCGGGGCCACGACCCTGGCCGACGAGTACCACGTCGACCTCGTCGTCGACCTGCGGACGTCGTCCCAGATCGCCGCGAAGCCCGACGTCGCGATCCCCGGCGCGCGGCACGTCGACATCTCGATGTTCGGCGCGGACGGCGACTACAGCGACGACACGGCGATGTACCACGACCTGGTCGACAAGGGCCACGTCGACCCGGCGACCCCCGGGTCGATGATCACCGCCTACCGCCGTGTGCTCCGGATCCTCGCCTCGCACACCAGCGGCACGGTGCTCATCCACTGCTCGCACGGCATGGACCGAACCGGCACCGTGGTGGACCTGCTCGACCGGGTCCTCGGCGTGGACAGCGCCGACATCCTGCACGACTACCTGCTCTCGAACACGCAGCTCGGGGTCACCTGGGCCACCCCGCAGCTGCTGCAGGGCACCTTCGAGCAGGACATCGCCACCGACTTCGGTGGGATGGACGCGTACCTGCGCGACACCATCGGCGTGACGGGGCACGAGGCCGCCGCACTGCGCCAGCGGTTCCTCGTGTCGAGCGACGCCACCGTCTCCTCGATCACGGTCGCGGGCGTGCGCGTCCACCTGCCCGCCGCCGCCTCGTCGCAGGGTGCGACGGTGACGGCGCCGGTCCGGACGCTCCGGGCCGCCGACGTCCACGTGCACACGACGAACCCGAACGCGGTCGCCACCGTGCACGTCTCCGGCCGGACCGCACGCATCACGGTCACCGCGCAGGACGGCACCACGAAGAAGGAGTACCGCCTGACGGTCCGTCGACCGGCGACGCACCGCTGACCCGACACCGCCACCGGCCGCCACCACCGGCCACCCACGCCGACCGCTCGGACTCCCCCGGGCGGTCGGCGTGACCAACTGTTCACCACCACCGTCGCCCGCTCCGGGCGTCCGTCCGGCTACCGTGACACTCGTGCAGTCATCTGAACGACGGTGCCCGCGGTGACCGGACACCCGGCAGTCCCGACCATCCACGACGTCGCAGCACTGGCCGGAGTGTCGAAGTCGGTCGTCTCCCGTGCCCTCGCGGGCTCGTACGGGGTGGCGCCGTCGACGACCGAACGCGTCAAGCGGGCGGCACTCGACCTGGGCTACGTGGCGAACGCGAACGCCCGCGGCATGTCGGCACACCGCACGCACACGCTCGGGGCGTTCGTCCGTGATGCCTCGACCCCGTTCTACGGGCACCTGCTCACCGCGTTCCAGCTGCAGGCCGCCGCGCGCGGGTACCGCGTCGTCACCGCCACCGGCGCGGGGTCGTTCCCGGTCAGCGAGGAACGCCGGGCGCTCGAGACCCTGGTGTCGCTGCGCGTCGAGGGGCTCATCGTCTGCAGCGGCGCGTTGCCCATCGACGACGTCCTGCCGTTCGCCCGACGCATCCCGACGGTGGTCTCCGGACGCCCCGAGACGGACCCGGCGGTGAGCAGCGCCTACTGCGACGAGCGCGGCGGCGGTCGCGGCCTCGCCGACCACGTCGCCGACCTGGGGCACCGTCGCGTCGCCGTGCTGACGGTCACACCGTCCGGGTCCCTGACGCAGTCGGCCCGCACCGACGCGATGGTGCGCCGGCTCCGTGCGCGCGGCGCCGAGGTGCTCCGGATCCGCTCCGAGGACCACGGCGCGGACCCCGAGGACCTCGACTCGTTCCTCGAGCAGGTCCTCGGCGCCGGCGGCGTGACGGCGGTCATGGCACCGAGCGACCGCTGGGCCGTCGGTGTGCTCGAGTCGATGCGCCGCCGTGGTCTCCGTGCACCAGACGACCTGTCGGTCACGGGCTACGACGGGGTCGCGCCGCTCGCCACCGAGCTGCTCGGCATCACCTCGTGGCGACAGCCGCTCGGCTTGATCGGCCGCCTGTCCGTCGACGACGTGGTCGACCAGATCGACGGCCGTTCGACGGGTGTCGCCCACAACGCCGTTGACGGCACCCTGGTGCCGGGCCGGACCGCCGCACGCGTCTGACCCGGCGTCGCCGACACCGATCGTTCACCGTCCCGTCACGGGCCGACGGGTGAGATCCGGGCCGCTCCGGTCGATCATGGGGAACGTTCCCGACGATCGGGAACGTTCCCCATCGACCGACCCCGGACGGACCCATGCCCCAGAATGTCACCGCCAAACTGCCGCGCGACCCGAGCGACCCCTACCGCCACGGCATCTACCTGCGCCCGGATGCCCGCACCTGCCGCGCCGTCACGGTCGTCACCGACCAGCTCCGCGCGCAGTACGGCCTGGTGTCCGCCGGCGCCTTCCCGCCGCACGCCACGCTCGTCGGCAGCCAGCCGTTCGGCAGCAACGAGGACCAGGTCATCGCGGCCGTCACGGCGCTGCTCGACTCACGCCCGGCGTTCGACGTCCACAACGCCGGCGTCCGCGAGCAGGGCATCGGGTTCGTCTACGACGTCGCGACCCGGCCCGACGGCTCGCACAACGACGACTTCGTCCGACTCGCCGCCGACATCGATGCCGTGGTCGCCCCCTTCCGGCAGCCGATGCAGGTCCCGCCGTCGAACGACTACGACCCGGAGCAGTACCGCGCGCACCTCTCGCTCGCCTCGCACGACCTGTACGTCCGCCCGGACCTGCACGACGAGGTGGGCGCGTACATCCACGAACTCGACGTCGACGTGCCGACCGGGTTCCGCGGCGACACCGTCGTGCTCTACCGCACCGCGAGCCCGGACTGGTCCGGCCGCTGGTGGCAGACGATGACCTGGGAGCACGTCCACACCTGGAAGCTCGCCTGACCGTGGCCGCCACCCTCCGCGACGTCGCCGAGCGCTGCGCCGTCTCGCGATCGCTCGTGTCACTCGCCCTGCGGGGCGACGACGGTGTGTCGCGACCACGTCGGGAACTCGCGGTGCGGACGGCGGACGAGCTGGGCCTCCCGGTCGGCACGCTCGCCCGGCGACGCGCGCAGGGCGCGCCGCTCGTGCTCGGCGTGCTGGTCACCGAAGCCGCGAACCCGTTCCACGACGAAGCGCTCCGGAGCGCACGCGCGACCGCCGAGACCCTGGGGTTCGCGCTCCGCGTCGTGGACGGGTTCCGTGACGCCGCCCGGCTGGCCGACGGCCTGGAGGCCCTGCACGCCTCCCGCGGGTCGGCCGACGGCGTCCTCGGGGTCGCGGTCCTGAGCAGCCGGGTCGCCCCGGCACGGCTCGCTGCGGTCGCGCGCGACCTGCCGGTCGCGGTCCTCGGCTCGAGCGGGTCGGGTCTCGCCGGACTCGGACTCGACACCGTTCGCGCCGACGAGGAATCGGGCATGCGCCACCTGGTGCACCACCTCGCCGCACTCGGGCACCGGCGCACGTGTTTCGTGGCGGAGTCGGACCACCCCTCGACGACCCGTCGTGCCGTCGCGCACGCCACGGTCTCGGCGCAGCTCGGCCGGCCCGGTGACCACCGTGTCGACGACGTCGATGCCCTGGCGGCGGACCCGGCGCGGATCGCCCGGCACCTGGGCGACGGGGTGACGGCGTTCGTCGCGACGAACGACGCGACCGCGGCGCGGCTCGTGGCGATCGCCGACGGCGCGGGACTCGCGCTCCCCCGGATGGTGGCGGTGACCGGGTTCGACGGCACCGGTCTCGGCGACCGGCTCGACCTGACGAGCGTCGACCAGCCGCGGGTCCGGATGGGCGCGCGGGCGGTGGAGCTCGTCGTCGAACGGCTGCGCGGGCGACGCGGTGACCGCCACGAGGTCCTGCCGACGCGCCTGCTGCAGCGGGGGTCGACGGCACGGGCGGTCGCCGGGCACCAGGTCGGCTGAGCACCGCGACGCCGTCGACGGCGCGGCTGGCGGAGGATCGGTCCAGTGGGCGGTGCGGTTCAGTGGGCGGTGCCGCTCGGTCGGCGGTGCGGCTCAGCCAGCGGTCGGGTCGGCGGCGGTTCGATCGGCGGCGGCTGCAGCGTCCGTGGAGGTCATCGCCGACAGGTCCTGCACCCGACGGACCAGCTCGGCGTGCAATCCCCCGGCGCCGGCAGCGACGTAGTCGTCGGCCAGGTGCGCACGGTCGACGGGCTCGCCACCGCGGAAGCCCCGGAACCACCCACCGGCCCGCTCGAGCACCAGTGCCCCGGCGGCGACGTCCCAGGGGTGCGTGGCGAAGCCCATCGTGGCGTCCGACCACCCCGCAGCGACGTGCACCAGGTTGAGGGCGCCGCTGCCGAGGCTGTGGTGGTGGCGGTACCGCACCGTCAGGTCACGCAGCAGGTCGAACGCCGCGGCCTCGCCGAGCAGGTCGAGGTCCTGCTGCACCGGGAAGCTCGTCAGCACCGTCGCGGCGTCGTCGGGGCCGGACGACGAGTGCATCGGCGCACCGTCGAGCCAGGCTCCGTCGTCGTCCGCCGCGAACACGTGGTCGGCGACCGGGTCGAAGACCACCCCCGCGACGACCTCGCCGTCAACCTCGGCGGCGATCGAGATGCACCAGTACGCGAGTCCGCGGGCGAAGTTCGCCGTGCCGTCGATCGGGTCGACGATCCACCGCACCACGGCGTCCCCGGTGGTGTCGGCGCTGCCGGGGCCGCCGGTGGTGCCGCCTTCTTCGCCGAGCACGACGGAACCCGGCACCGCCGCGGTGAGCACCGCGGTGATCGCCTCTTCGGCCGCGCGGTCGTGCAGGGTCACCACGTCGTGCGCATCGCGCTTCGTGCTGATCGTCATCGGGGCGCGGAACACGGCGAGGAGGTCGGGCGCGACGGCACGCGCGGCATCCTCGGCGATCACCCGGAGCGTCTGGGGAGCAGGAACGGTTCGCATGGTCCCCGGTTGTACGACGTCGAGGCCCCTGGACGGCGAACCACGCCGGTCGTCGGCCCGAACCGCAGGTGAACGGGTGGGTGCGAACGGTGAACGGCGGCTCTCCGCCGACGGAGGGGTTGAACGCCGCGTGAACGGGTGACGGCGGGTGATCGACGCGCCTTGACCCGTCTCCGGCACCCGCCGCAGAGTGGAGTCGTTCCCGGATAGGGAACGTTCCCTACTCGGAGGTGTCCGCCCCATGACGGTCCCCGTCACGTCCGGCCTGCTCGCCGGTCCCCCGCGTACCGCGGGATCGCCCCGGCCGCCGCAGTCGCGGCGTCCAGCACGGGCGGCCCGGTCGGCCCGGTCGTCGTTGCGCTCCGACCGACGGCTCGGTCTGGTGCTCCTCGCACCGGCGCTGCTCGCGTTCGCGGTCTTCGTCTTCTACCCGCTCGGCCGGGTCCTGGTCCTCAGCACCCAGGGCACCGACATCTTCGGCCAGCCGGCCGGCTCGGTCGGGCTGCAGAACTACGTCCGCACGTTCACCGACCCCGCGTTCGGACGGACGATGCTGACCACGGCCGTCTTCTGTGTCGGCGTGGTCGCCGGGCGGATCGTGTTCGGGCTGCTCGTCGTCGTGCCGCTCACCGTGAAGCTCCGCGGTCTGCCGGTGTTCCGAGCACTCCTGACCGCGCCGATGGTCGTCTCCGTGTCGGCCGGGTCCGTCGCGTTCGCGGCGATGCTCGCCCCCGGCAACGGGCTGTTGAACACGGTGATCACGCAGTTCGGCGGGGCACCCGTCCCGTTCCTGACGAGCACGCAGTGGGCCCTGGCGAGCGTCATCGTCGTCACGATCTGGGGGTCGCTCGGGTTCACCGTGCTGCTCCTGCTCGGAGCGTTCGGCGCCATCGACCAGGACGTCATCGAGGCCGCGCACCTCGACGGGGCCGGCCCCGTCCGGACACTGTGGTCGATCTCGTTGCCACTCGTCACCCCGACGCTCTTCTTCGTGGTCGTGACCGGCACCGTCGAGGCGTTGACGACCTTCGGACAGATCCAGATCCTGACCGGTGGCGGTCCAGCCGACTCGTCGAAGACCCTCGTCTACGCCATCTACCAGCAGGCGTTCGGCTCGGGCAGCGCGAACTTCGGCCTCGCCGCCGCGCTCGGGGTCGTGCTGTTCCTGCTGGTCCTGGGGCTGTCGATCGTGCAGTTCGGCGTGCTCGAGAAGCGGGTGAACTACTGATGCGCCCCGTCACCGTCCGCCGGCTCCGGAGCGCCTTCGTCTACGCCTGGCTCGTCATCGCGGTCGTCGTCGTCTGCTTCCCCCTGTACTACGTGTTCGAGGGCGCACTCACCCCGACCCGGTACCTGGACCAGGGCCTCGCCGGTCTCGTCCCGATCCACCTGACGCTCGACAACATCGTCCGCGCCACGCAGGTCGTCCCGCTCGGAGCGCAGTTCCTGAACAGCGTCGTCGTCACCCTCGCCCAGACGGTGCTGCAGGTCGTCATCGGCATCATGACCGCCTACGCGCTCGTGTTCTGCCGGCTCCGCGGCACCCGTGCCCTGTTCCTCGTCCTGCTCGCCAGCCTGATGATCCCCGGCGAGACGACCCTGATCGCGAACTACCTGACCGTGGCGTCCTGGCACCTCATCGACACGCTCCTGGTCGTCTTCCTGCCGTTCGTGGCCTCGGCGCTGACGATCTTCCTGTTCCGCCAGGCGTTCCTGAGCTTCCCCGACGAGCTGCGGGAAGCCGCGGTCCTCGACGGCGCCGGGCACTTCCGGTTCATCCGGTCCATGCTGCTGCCGCTCACCCGCCCGACGCTCGTCTCGGTCACGCTCGTGAGCGCGACGGCCGCGTGGAACGGGTTCTTCTGGCCGCTCCTCGTCACCAACTCGCCCGAGCACCGCACCGTGCAGGTCGGCATCGCCCAGCTGTCCGACGCCGAGGCCGCCGACATCGGCGTGGTCCTGGCCGGCGCCGCCATGGTGACCCTCCCTGTCCTCGTCCTGGTCCTCGTCGCCCAGCGGTTCCTCGCCGGTGGCCTCACCGCCGGCGCACTCAAGTGACGACGCACACGTTCCCCTCCCCGATCCCCGCCCGCCCCGCACCCGAAGGACGCACCATGCCCACTCGTCGTTCCACCGCCCTCACCGCACTCGCCACCGGCGCCGTCGCGGTCCTCGCCCTGACCGGATGCTCCACGTCGAGCTCGGCGTCGGAGCGCTCCGGCCCCGTCACCGTCGACTTCTGGCACGCCATGTCCGGTCCTGCGGCGACCGAACTCGACGCCCTCGTCGCACGCTTCAACAAGCAGAACGACCAGCACATCACCGTCAAGTCGTCGTTCCAGGGCGACTACGCGGCCGTCCAGACGAAGTACACGGCGGCGGTGCAGTCCGGCTCCACGCCCGACCTGCTCATGATGAACGACGTGTCGACCGGCTTCATGATCGACTCCGGCCAGACGGTGTCCCCCGCGACGGTGAGCGGCTCGACGTCGAGGACCGACACGATGGCACCGGCCGTCTCGACCTACTACAGCGACGGCAAGTCGCTCGCGGCGATGCCGTTCTCGGTCTCGATGCCCGTGCTCTACCTGAACAAGGCACTCGTCGCGAAGGCCGGCCTCGACGCTGCGAAGCCGCCGAAGACGCTGGCCCAGGTCGCCACCTGGGCCGAGAAGATCCACGCCGCGACCGGTGGCTACGGCATGAGCATGAACATGGGCGACTCGTGGATGCTCGAAGAACTGAGCGCCTCGGGCGGCCAGCCGTTCTGCACGCCGGACAACGGCCGGAAGGGCAAGCCCGTCACCGGCGTCTCGCTCACCTCGGACACCCAGGTGCAGTTCATGAGCACGCTGCAGAAGCTGTACCAGGACGGCGCCGCCCTGAACCCCGGCACCGACTCGACCGTGCAGAACTCGGCGTTCTCGAGCGACAAGGTCGGGATGCTGCTGACCTCGTCCGGCGCGTACACGACCGTCGACCCGGACGGCTCCAAGTCGGTCGTCGCCCGGTTCCCCACCACGTCGGACTCCGACGACGCCGGCCAGGTCATCGGCGGCAACGCCCTGTGGATCTCCGGCAAGGGCCACTCCACCGCCGAGCAGAAGGCGTCGTACACGTTCGCCAAGTGGCTCCAGAGCCCCGACGTGCAAGCCGAGTGGGCGAAGGCGACCGGCTACGTCGCGATGAACACCGACTCCGCGAAGACCACCGTCGGCAAGCGCTCCCTGTCGGACCCGAACATCGCCACCATGTACCAGCAGCTCAACGGCGACCCCACGAGCGTCGCAGCGGCCGGCTGCATCACCGGCGCGTTCCCGACGGTCCGTGCCACCGTCATCGGAGCCTTCAACCGCATCGTCGAGGGTGCCGACGTCGAGTCGACGATGCAGGACGCCGAACAGCAGGCCGGCAAGCAGATCGCGTCCTACAACGAGGCCGCCGGCAAGTGAGCACGGTCGGCGCGTGAGCGCCCCGCGAGGCTGACCAAGGGTTCATGGAGCACGACCGCCGTTCGCCATACGGTTGTCTGACGAAGCGGGCAGGCAGCCCGCACGACGATCGGAGCCCTGTGGTGTCTGCTGCGAACGGCCGGCCCGGCTACGGTGCTCCGGAACCCCTGCGCATCGTGTTCTCGTTCCCGCGGGGGCGCGGACACCTCGCACCGATGCTGCCGCTCGCCCGCGCGGCCAGCGCTGCCGGACACCGGACGGCCCTGAGCGGCGCACGCGAGGCGGTCCTCGAACAGACCGGCTTCTCGCACCGGCAACCGCGGGACGTGGACCTGCCGGCGAGCAGGCCGGGCACCGGCACCCTGACCCCGATCGACCCGAGCACGGTGCTCACCCGCGTCCCCCAGGTGTTCCTGGGGGACGCGGCCGCCGGTGCCGTCGTCGACGTCGGACGGCTGGTCACTCGGTGGACGGCTGACCTCGTGGTCTGCGGGGAGTTCGACTTCGGCGCGATGACCGCCGCCGAACGAGCCGGGGTGCCGTGCGTGGTGGTCCTGGCCTTCGCCTCGGCCAGCGGGACCTGGCGCGAAGCGGTGCGAGAGCCGCTCGAGGCGCTCCGTCGACGCGCGGGACTCGGGTCCGACCCGGAGCAGCACATGCTCGGCGGCGCGCTCACCGTCATCCCGTTCCCGGCGTCGATGCGATCCGGGCGCGAGCTGCGTGGCCCGGCGATCCGGATGCGACCGGACACCTGGTCGTCACCCCCGTCGGACGCCGCGGCGTGGTTGGCCGCCGGCGACGGACCCCGCGTCTACGTCACGCTCGGCACCGAGTTCAACACGAAGTCCGGCGACCTGTTCGCTCGGCTGATCGACGCGCTCGCCGCCCTGCCGGCGCGGATCCTCGTGACGACCGGACCCTGGGTCGACCCGACGACCTTCCCGGTGCCGGCGGGTCCGGGGACGATCCGGGTCGAGCAGTACGTGCCGCAGGACTCGGTGCTCGGGCTCGTGGACCTGGTCGTGAACCACGGCGGATCCGGATCGGTGACCGGGGCGCTCGCGCACGGGGCGCCCCTGCTGGTCCTGCCGCTCGGTGCGGACCAGTTGCCGAACGGCGGCTGCGTCGAGGCCCTGGGCGCCGGACTCGTCCTCGACGCCGCGACGGCGACCGCGGAGGACATCCGCACCACCGCGTCGCGGCTCCTGACCGACCCGGCGTTCCGCGTCGCCGCCGGACGGATCCGATCCGAGATCGCCGCCGGCGAAACCCCGGCCGTCGTGCTGGGCGCCGTCGAGCGCCTGGTCGGTGGGTGAGCGCGCACCGCGGGGACGAGCGCCGATCAGCCCGATGGTCAGCGTGCCAGGCACCGGGCCAGCACGAGGCCTCGTTGGACATCATGGCTGCCGCCTTCGCGACTGTCCTGCCGTGGCAGGGAGCACTGGCCGCGGTCACCGGCGAGTTGGCCTTGGACGGCTCCGGTACAACAACCGCAGCGGACCAGCTCTGCAGGGGGCGAGGCCCTCAAGCCGGTCGTGCGAAACAGGAGACGGCCCCGATGCCACATGGCGTCGGGGGCCGTCTCCTTGTCTCAGCGCAGATCAGTGCACGGGCACAGCGGCCTCGTGGTCCGAGTCCTGGGGCAGCAGCTCCGACTTCGAGCCACGGATGAACACGGCCGCGATGATCGACGCGAGGACCAAGCCGATGGCCGCAGCGAGGAACGCCGCGGAGTAGCCGCTGGTGAACGCGTCGAGTTCAGAGCCGCCGCCGTCGTAGCCAGCGACTGCCGAGGCGTAGAGGGCGGTGAAGACCGACAGACCGATCGAACCGCCGATCTGCAGCGCGGAGTTCAAGGTCGCCGAGGCCGCGCCGGCGTCCTGCGGCTTGACCCCCGTGAGCGCGAGGTTCTGCAGGGGGACGAAGACGAACGCCATGCCGATTCCCAGCACGATGAGTGCCGGCATGACCTGGACGACGTAGGAGCCGTCGGCCGTGATGCGGCTGAGGTAGATGACGCCGACGGCAGAGATCAACGGACCGCCGATCATCATCGGACGAGGTCCGATGGCGGGCAGCAGCTTGGTGGCGACCGGCGCCGTGATCATGATCATGAGGGTCATGGGGAGGGTGGCGAGGCCCGCAGGCAGGGGGTCCATCCCGAGGACGATCTGGAGGTGGAACGCGACGTAGAGCATCGCACCGATCAGGACACTGCCCACGATGGCCTGTATGAGGAACGCACCGCCACGTACCCGGTCCGTGACGACTCGAAGTGGCAGCAGGGGCTGGGCGACACGGCTCTCGATGACGACGAAGAGCGCCAGGAGGCCAGCACCCAGGGCGAGGAACCCGATCGTCTCGATCTGGGTCCAGCCGTGCTCAGCGAGGCTGAACCCGTAGACGAGGGCGCCCAGGCCGAGGGTGACGGTGACGGCGCCGACCATGTCGTAACGGTTGTTTCCTTCGGCCTTGGACTCCTTGACGAGCAGCATGCCGCCGATGAGACCGATGATCACGAAGAAGACGTTCACGAGGAGGCACCAACGCCAGTCAGCGAACTCGGTGAGGACGCCGCCGAGGACGAGCCCAACTGCGGCGCCGGCACCTGCGACGGTGCCGAACACGGCAAAGGCGGTGTTCCGCTCACGTCCGCTGGGGAAGGTCACAGTCAGCAGGGCAAGAGCGGCCGGGGCGAGGAGCGCGGCGAACACACCCTGAAGGCCACGGGCGATGATCAACTCCGTGCCGCTCTGGGCCAGGCCGCCGAAGGCGGAGGCCACACCGAAGCCGAGCATGCCGACCAGGAAGGTGCGCTTGCGACCCCAGTAGTCAGCGACTCGACCGCCGAGCAGCAGCAGAGCACCAAAGGCGAGGGCGTAGGCCGTGACGACCCACTGACGCTCGACGTCGCTGAGGCCGAGTTCTTGTTGCGCCTGTGGCAGCGCGATGTTGACGATGGTGCCATCAAGCACCACGACGAGTTGGGTGAGCGCGAGCACGACGAGCGCCCACCATCGCTTGGAAGAGGCGGATGTGTTGGATGGAGTCCGCGGGGGCATAGACATAGAGAAGATCTCCGGGCTTCGGTTGGGAATGCCGGAGGTTTTCAGCCTCGGATCGACCGCGCTGCTGCGGCGGGTCGACCGCACCGATCAGATTCGGTCAGAGGACAACCCTAGCTCAATCGGACCGATCTTCGTCAGTCGATCCGCAGCCCTCAGAGTCCTTGAAGGGGAGGAGATGTCCGAAGGGGTGCTCGCTGACGGTGCCCTCGGGCTGGAACGTGACGGCGTCAAGCTCGGACCACTCGTCCTCTTCCTTCTGCACCTCGAGGCCGAGGGTGTCGCGGTAGAAGGCGACGGCGCGCTTCATGTCTGTGGCGGGGACCCGCACCGTGACGACGTCGTTTGCCATGTTCTCTCCTCTGACCACCGGCGAGAAGCCTCTCGGCGGTGATCCATGGCTACCCGCCCAGGTGGCCATCACTCCCGGCTCAAGACACGGAAAGGCACCGCACGTTCGCAGGCGATGTAGTCGTTCTCTCCACCCCTGAGGACGACCGACCACTGCGACCGCCACTGTCCGACAGCCGATCATTCACCGGACACTCCGAGAGCTGCGCCAGTCCCCCGGAACCGTCCGCGTGAACAGTGTCCGGATGCTCGGTCCGGAAGCGGTTCCGGCGACGGTGCCCTGCGTGGGATCGTCCACGGAGAGCGGATGAGCCCTGGCGCGGCTGCTGGGTCGAGCCGATGGGCGCATGCTCCGCCGTTCGCAGGGCAGAGGACCCCACGACGCATCTGCCCGGAGGCCCCACCACGGCATGAGCCCTCAGCGCACCAGGCAGATCGTGCGGAAGTCGACGTCCGGACCGGGCCGCGTGTACGACGAGGTGCTCTCGAGCCAGTCGGCTGTGGGTGAGATCTGGTCGGGGACCAGGTCCGCCTCGGAGCGGGCACCGATGCCCTCGGACTCCCAGTACGAGCGGACGCGGTCCACGTCGCGGTTCGCACCCTCGATCATCGTGTGGTCCTCGGGCAGGAGCTCCTTGCCGTCGGCGTCGGTGTACTCCCCCGGGGCGTACCAGTACGTCCACCGCACCCCCTGGTGGGCGTTCGACAGCTTGCACTCCTCGCTGTACGCACCACCGGCTCGCTCACCATCGCGGTAGGCGGACTTCCGGTCGCCGCCGAGGATCCGCACGGTGCGGTCCCCGATCCGTTCGAGTGTGGCCCCGGCGTCGCCGTCGGCGAAGTGCCGCTCGGCGGCGGTCGCCGGCTGCGCCCTCTGCCGGGCGTCGGCGGCCATGCTCCGCACCTGTGACGTCAGGACCAGACCGTTCCACGGCACGGCGATGACCAGCACGACGATCGCCGCGACCACGGCGGCCAGCGAGTGCCGCCGTTCGCGCCGGCGAGCCCGGACCTGCACGACGAGCACCACCGCCGGGATCCCCACGGCCAGCGCGGCCCCGATCACCAGCCGGGTCAGCACGCCCCCTGGGCCGAGCCGGTCGTCCATCGACCCGAAGTCACGCTCCAGGTACGCCCCGATCTGGACCACCCAACTCACGACGAGCAGCACCGGCAACACGAGCGCGATGGCGATCGCGTTGCCCCGTCCCGTCGTCGGGCCCGTCCCGTGGTCGCGCCAGTCCTGCTGTTCCGTGCTCATGTCCGCCCCGCCCCCGTGGTGTCGGGGCCATCCTGCCAGCAGAACGCACCACCGGCCCCGCGACCGTCGCCTCCGTTCCACCCCCGAAGCGGTGGTGCCGCAGCGGCACCGGTTGCTGCCAAGATGACCGACGTGACCACGACCACTCCCCACGCCGATCCCGACGCCGCTGCCGGCGCCTTCGAAGGCGGATGGTTCCGCATCGACGACGACGTGGAGCACCTGGACTACCTGGTGTGGCGCCCCGCCACGGACACCGACGCCGCTGCTGCAGCCCCGGGCCCGGCCGCCGTAATCGTCGGCGGCGAACCGCGTGAGCACATCGGTTCGACGCTCCCGCTGGCGCAGCTGCCGGAACTCGACGCGGCGCGTCAGCGCACCGTGCGGAAGCTCTGGAGCAGTCTGATCAACCTCGTCGTGGGCGCGATCGTCATCACGGTGCTCGAGCTGTCCGGGCTGCCCTGGCGAACGGATCTCGGCAGACAGCTCCTGATCGGACTCGGGACGATCCTGCCGACCACGTCGCTCTGCACCGCGATCTGGTGGCGCATCACCCGTGACCCCTCGGGCGCAGTCGTGCGCAAGATGGGCGGACACCGGACCCGCCAGCAGTACGACCAGCAGCGCGCCGTCCTCGACCGCTGACCGCGCCGCGGCCCCTCACCGAACCCGCGCCGTCGCCGTCACCGCGGCCGCACCCGCAGCACCCGCACCACCCGCAGCAGACTCCGGCTCCGACGACGGCCGGACCCCGCGCCCGGGCCGCAGCACCGCGTCCACCCGCTCACGGTCGAGCGCACCCTGCCACCGCGCCACCACCAGCGTCGCGACGCAGTTGCCGAGCAGGTTCACGCTCACCCGCATCGCGTCCATGATCCGGTCGGCGCCGAGCAGCAGCGCGACGCCCGCGACCGGGAACAGCCCGAGACTCGTCGCCGTCGCGGACAGCGCCAGGAACGACGACCCCGGCACCCCGGCCATGCCCTTCGACGTCAGCAGCAGCACCCCGAGCGCGGCGACCTGCTGCTCGAGCGTCAACGGCACCCCGAACGCCTGCGTCAGGAACAGCAGCGAGATCGACAGGTAGATCGCTGCCCCGTCCAGGTTGAACGAGTACCCCGTCGGCACGACGAGCCCGGCGACGCTCCGTGAGACGCCGACCTCGGTGAGCCGGGTGATCATCCGCGGCAGCACGGCCTCGGTCGACGCGGTGCCGAGGGCCAGCCCGAACTCGGCCCGGGTGTGCCACACGAACCGCCAGATCGGCACCCCGGACAGCAGCCGCCCACCGACGAGCAACGCCACGATGAACACCGCGGCGGCGCCGTAGCAGGCGGCGATGAGGAGTCCGTACGACCCCAGGGTGTCGACGCCGTACTGCCCCACCACGTACGCCATCGCGCCGAACGCACCGAGCGGCGACAGGCGCATGACCCAGCCCAGGATCCGGTAGACGACCTCGAGGCACAGGTCGAGCCCCCGGACCAGCGGCCGCGCACGCTCGCTCCCGATCGCGGCGATGGCCGCGCCGACGAACACCGCGAAGACGAGCACCTGCAGGATGTCGTTCGTCGCGAACGCGTTCACGACGCTCGACGGGATGAGGTCGAGGATGAAGGTGCCGGCGTCCGGAGCCGTGCCGCCCGCGGTCTTCGCCGCCACGGCCGAGGCGTCGAGCGACGACGGGTCGATCCGCAGGCCGGCGCCGGGGCGCACGAGGTTGCCGACCAGTAGACCGAACACGAGCGCACACGACGACGCGAGCAGGAAGTAGACCATCGCCTTGCCGGCGATCCGTCCCACCGACCGCAGGTCGCCGACGTGCACGATGCCGGTCACCACGACGATGAAGACGAGCGGCGCGATCACCATCTCGATCAGGCGGATGAACCCCTGCCCGACGACGTTGAGCACCGGCGCCGCGGCCGGGAAGCAGACCCCGACCGCGATGCCGAGGGCGACGCCGATCGCGATCTGCACGAACAGCGACTGGTACCAGCGAGCGGGGGCACGATCCGTGGTGGTGACGTCCATGCACCCACCCCACCGTGCGCGTGTTTCGACGACGTTGCGTGCCTGTTCCCACCTGACGCGCCCCACGCACGCCGAAACGGGCCGGAACAGGGCCCCGCGAACGCCGAAACAGGCCGGAACAAGGCCGCGCACGCCGAAGAACGGCCCCGCACGCCGAAACCGGGCCGTGGTCCGCCTCAGGTGCGCGTGACGACCGTCAGGGTGGGCCGGTGCCGGGCACCCGAGTGGTCCTCGGCCGTCAGCACGCTCCACGACCGGACGACACCGGCCGACGGACCGGCCGACGGACCGACCAGGGTGTGGTCGATCGGCATCGCCAGCCGCGGATCGAGCCACGTCGGCCACGTGCCGAGTGCCGCGGCGTGCACGGCCGACGCGGCGTCCCGGCACGACCCGAGGCGGCCGCCGTCGAAGCTGTCGACCGATCCGTTGAAGTCCCCCGACACGATGACGTCCGCGCCGCGGCCGCACTGCTCACCGATCCACCGCAGGTCGGTCCGCCAGCCCGCCAGGCCGCCGGGCAGCATCGGCTGCGGGGCGTGCACCGCGACGATCGTCGGGATCGACGGTCCGGACACCGTCATCGTCTTCACCGGGTCGACACCGGGACGCATCGACGCTCCGGAGGCCAGGTCGGCGCGGACGAGCACCGCCACCTGCGCGCCCTGCCGGCGCATGAACAGCCGCACCGGCCGACCGTGCTCGCCCATCGAACGCGCCACCGCGGCGGCAGCGCGTCGGTCCCCCGCGTCGGGCAGCACGACGACGTCCGCCCGTGCGGACAGCGCCGCCCGGGCGACACCCTGCGGACCGACGAGTCCCCCGTTGGTGTTCCACTCGAACACCCGGAGCGAGTCACCCGCACCGCTGACGGCCCCGACGTCCCACCCCCGCGCGCCGAGGACGGCCGTATTGGCCACGGCGACGACGAGCACGACCACACCGACCGACGCGGCAACGAGTCGCACGCGACGCACGACGACGGCGACGAGCAGCAGCGAGAGGCCGACGGCGGCCAGCCCCACGGTCACGAGGGAACGTGCCGGCAGCACGGCGGCGAGCACCGGCGCTCGCCCGATCCCGAGCCACGGAGCGGTGACGAAGGCGACACCGACCAGCAGGGTCGCGACCACCACGGTGGTCCGGACAGCAGCCGCACGACGAGACACCCCTGGATCCTCGCGCACGGACCCCCTCGTCCGCCGGCGAACGGCGACGACGCGCTGAGGATCCTGCTGGGTCCCGGCACCGCAGCGGCGCGCTGCGCCAGCCCACGCCGTGGACCGCGTGACGACGGACGGGAGGCGCGACACCGGCCGGCACCGTGCCTCCCGTCCGCCACCGCGCACGTCGCGGGCCGCACGCGCGACCGCGGGCAGCTAGCTGCCGACCCCCTCGATGACGCCCCACACGAGCACGCCGACCGTCACCAGGGTGCCGAGCACCGAGACGATCGCCGCGACGACGCCGAGCCGTCGCCCGCGACCCGGCCGCACGATCGCGACCACGGCCAGGATCGACGCGATGAACTGGAACGGCCACCCGAGCACGAACACCGACGGCCAGCAGCTGCAGCACAGGCCGGTCAGGGCGAAGAACAGCGCGAGCAGGGCGATGCCGAGCCGGTTCGCGCCGGCGTCGTCCGGCTCGCCGCCCACGCTGTCGGCGTCGTCGTCGAGCGGGCCGCCCGGGTACGGGTTGTCGGGCCGGAGCGCCTGCAGTGCCCGGATCCGCTCGGCGTCGAGCGCACCGTCGCGGGCACGGGCGGCATCGGCCAGCGCGAGGACGTCGTTGCCGTGCCCCGCGGCCTCGTGCTGGGCGACGGCCCACGCGAAGAGCGCGCGCTGTCGGGGGTCCGATCGGGTCGCCGCGTCGACCGCCCAGCCGAACGTGGTGAGGAAGAGCAGGCCGCCGAACGCGGTCAGGAGCCCGCGTCCCGGTTCGTCGGGATCCGCCAGGAAGAGCACGACGCTGCACGCCACCATCCCGACGCCGAGCAGGGCCGTCGCCCAGATCTGGCCGCGCCAGTAGCCGTTGCCCGAACTCGCCCCCGCGGGTGTGGTCATGCAGCGACCCTAACGCCCCGGTGCGGATGCTCGAGGACTCTCACCCATTCCCAGTCCGTGCCGCGCCACGCGCGTGCTCGCCGCACCTACGCTCCGAGCGTCCGGTCATCCCCAGCGTCGAAAAGCGGCCCCGTGTCCTCGTACCTGCTCTGTTCACCGCCCGTCTACGGCCACCTCGCGCCCCTCGTCGACGTCGGACGTGTCCTCGCGGTGCGCGGCCACGACATCACCGTGCTGACCGGCACCAAGTACCGCGAGCTCGTCGTCGGCGCGGGGCTCCGGTTCGCTGCGCTGCCGGCCGACGTCGACTTCGACGACGCCGACCTGCAGGAGCGGCTCGCCGACGCCAGTGCGGCACGCGGGATCGCGGTCGTCCGCGAGGGCATCATCGCCATGTTCGTCCGGGCGATCCCGTCGCAGTACCGGGAGCTGACGGCGCTGCTGGCCGCGGGGCGCTTCGACGCGGTGCTCGGCGAGGCGTCGTTCACCGGGCTCGCGCCGTACCTGGCCCTGCCACCAGCGGAGCGTCTGCCCGTGCTCGGGATCGCGACCACCCCGGTGACGCTCACCAGCGTCGACGCGGCACCCTTCGGCACCGCGCTCCCCCCGGGTCGCGGGCCGGTGGCTCGCGCGCGCAACCGACTGCTCACGGCGGCGCTCCACCCCGTCCTCACCCGGCCGCTGCGTCGCGCGGTGGACGCCGTGCTCGCCGAGGTGGGGGCACCGCCGTCGACGATCGACACCTTCGACTTCGCGTACCGCGCGTTCGACACCCTGTTCCAGATGAGCGTCCGGGAGCTCGAGTACCCGCGCCGCGAGCTCCCGGACACGGTCCGGTTCGTCGGTCCGGTCGTGGCCCGTTCCGCGCCGACCTCCGCGGCCGACCTGCCCGCGTGGTGGGACGACCTGGACACCGACACCCCGGTGGTGCTCGTCACCCAGGGGACCATCGACACCGTCGACCTCGGCCGGCTCCTCGCGCCGACCCTGCGCGCCCTGGCGGACGAGGACGTCCTCGTCGTCGCGACCACGGGAGGCCGCCCGGTCGACCAGCTCGAGCGCGCACTCGGCACCGCCCTGCCCGCGAACGCCCGGGTGGCGACCTTCCTGCCCTACGACCAGCTGCTGCCGCGGTGCAGCGTCGTCGTGACGAACGGTGGGTTCGGCGGGGTGCAGCGCACCCTCGCGCACGGCGTCCCGCTCGTGGTGGCCGGGTCGACCGAGGACAAGCCGGAGGTCGCCGCCCGGGTGGCCTGGGCCGGGTGCGGGCGGAACCTGCGTTCCGGGACACCACGGCCTCGGGCGATCCGTCGGGCCGTCCTCGAGGTCCTCAGCACGTCGACCCACCGCGCCCGCAGCCGGCAGGTGGCGGCGTCGATCGCGGCCCTGCCGGACCCCGTCGACGTCATCGAGGCCGGGCTGGCGGCGGCCGTCGCCGCGGCCACCGCGGGCGGCACCCAGCGACGCTGACCCCGCCTGCCGGCCCACGTCGTGGGGCTGCACGGAGACGGACAGGAGGCGCGGTGCCGGCTGGCACCGCGCCTCCTGTCCGTCTCATCCCGCGTCGTCGGGCCCGGCGCCGACCCGCGGTGCCGCTGCGGACGCCGTCCGGATCCGGAGCGGCACCGTCCCGGCGACGTACCGGTCGTCGCCGGCCTCGAGCGGTCGGCCGTCCTCGGCGGTGCTCGACCGGCGGACCTGCAGGAGCGCCGCCCCGGGCCGCACCCCGAGGAGCGCGGCGTCGGCGTCGTCCGCCAGCAGCGCGTCCACGGTGGTGACGGCGGAGCCGACCCGGATGCCGAACCGGTCCTGCAGGGTCGCGGACACCGACGTCTGCCCGCCCGGGATCGTCCGGATGACCGCGGCGACCCACGGCGCGTAGGCGGTGCGCTCGAGCATGACGTCGACGCCGTCCAGGGAGCGCACCCGCGCGACGTGCAGGACGGGCTCGTCGGGCGCGGCGTGGAACAACCGCCGCTCGCTCATCGTGGCGGGGCGCTCCTCGACCGCCACCACCCGACCACCCGGCTCGTGTCCCCTGGCCCGAGCCAGCTGACCGAACGACTCGAGCGCGCCGGCGTCGTGGCCGAGCGTCGCGGTCCGGACACGCCAACGGGACCCCGGACGCGCCGTCAGCACCTGCCGGTCGCGGAGCAGACCGAGGGCATTCCGCACGGTGCCGCGCGCCACCCCGTAGTCGGCGGCCAGGTCGTGCTCGCCCGGCAGGAGCCCGGTGGCGTCGAACTCACCGCGGAGCACCCGGTCGGCGAGGTCCTCGGCGAGGTCCCGGAACAGTGGTCGCACCCCGTGATCCTCCCCCGCCCCAGCTCCACCTGTCCAGGTGCGTCGGAGTTCTGGTGGCAGCCACCCTGAGATGACAGGGTCCTGCCACGGCGCACCTGGACAGGTCGATCCCGATTCCACCGGACGCGTTCACCCCGCTGCCACGACCGGGCCAGGCACGGTTCAGCGCACCTCGTTGTCATGCTGACGGGTGCTCTTCCCCCGCAGCGCCCGCACTCCCCACCGATCTGGAAGGCCCGCGATGAGCACGAGGAAGCCCGAACACGGCGCACCCGACGTCAGCCTGGACGCCGCACCACCGCTGACCCCGGACGCCGCGTACACCGCAGCGGTCCGCCCCGGTCTGAGCCGCCGCACGGTCCTGGTCGGCGGCGCGGCCGCGATCATGGCCGGCGTCGCCGCAGGCTCCGCGTTCGGACCGGGCGCGGCCGACCGTGCCAGCGCCGCGACCGCCCGTGCCGTCCCCACCGGCACGATCGCCGACGTCAAGCACGTCGTCGTGCTCATGCAGGAGAACCGGTCCTTCGACCACTACTACGGCACGATGCCCGGGGTCCGAGGGTTCTCCGACAAGCAGGCGCTCGAGCTGCCGACCGGACACGACGTCTTCCACCAGCCGGCAGCGGCCCGCACCGACGGCGGCGCCATGCTGCCGTTCCGGCTCGACACCACGCGGTTCAACGCGCAGAACGCCGACGGCCTCGACCACTCCTGGGGTGGCGGGCACACCGCGTGGAACGGCGGGGCCTGGAACCGGTGGGTCGACGCGAAGAGCGCCCAGACGATGGGCTACTTCACGAGCGAGGACATCCCCTACCAGCGCGCACTCGCCGGCGCCTTCACGGTCTGCGACGACTACCACTGCTCGCTCAACGGGCCGACGACGCCGAACCGCCTGTACCAGTGGTCCGGCACGATCGACCCCCGCGGCACCCAGGGCGGACCGGCGACCGACAACCCGGCGGACTACGAACCGGTGTTCGCCTGGACCACCTACGCGGAACGGCTGCAGGCTGCCGGGGTCACCTGGAAGACCTACGCCAACGACGAGGTCGGCGACAGCTCCGCCGACCCCTACGTCGGCGACTACGGCGACAACCCGCTCTGGCTGTTCGAGCAGTACCACCGCGCCCTCGCATCCTCGGACCCCGCCCAGCAGGAGCTCGCCGCGCGTGCCGGGCTGCACGACGGGTGGAAGCCGAACTCCGGCAAGGGCCTCGACGTCACCCACCTGCTCAGCCAGTTCGGGCAGGACTGCGCGACCAACAGCCTGCCCACCGTGTCGTACGTCGTCGCCCCCTACGGCTGGAGCGAGCACCCCGCGGCCAGCCCGGACTACGGCGCCCACTACACGAACGCCGTGGTGCAGGCACTCTTCAGCAACCCGGACACCTGGGCCTCGACCGTCCTGCTCGTCAACTACGACGAGAACGACGGGTACTTCGACCACGTCGTCCCCCCGTTCGCCGAACCGGGCACCCCGGACGAGTACGTCGACGGCCTGCCCATCGGCATGGGTGCCCGCGTGCCGATGACCGTGGTGTCCCCCTGGAGCCGTGGCGGGTGGGTCAACTCGCAGGTGGCGGACCACACCTCCGTGATCCAGTTCCTCGAACACGTCACGGGGGTCCGCGAGCCGAACATCTCCGACTGGCGACGGACAGTCTCCGGCGACCTGACCAGCTGCTTCGACTTCAGTGCCCCCGACCCGAGCATCCCCGGCGCCGACGTCGTCCCCGGCATCGAGCAGACCCGCGCGCTGGTCGCTGCCGCCGACGCCGACCAGGCCAAGCCGCCCATCGAGGAACCCGCGATCGGCGCGCAGACGGTGCCCGTCCAGGAGCCCGGCACCGTCCGCCGTCGGCCCCTGCCCTACCGACAGCACGCGGACGCGACCGTCGACCACCGCACCGGTCGGGTCACCGTGGCGCTCGCGAACGACGGCCGCCAGGGCGTCAACTTCCTGGTGTACCCGAACACCGCGATGCCGTTCGCCGCCCACCCGAAGACCGTCCCCGTGGGAGCGAGCGCCGACTGGGTGTGGGACACCACGACGACCGGCGGCGCGTACGACGTCAGCGTCTACGGACCCGACCGGTTCCTCCGGCGCTTCGCCGGGACCGTCACGGTCGGCGGCCGGGCGACCGGTGGTGTCCCGCACGTCTCCGTCGTCCGGGACACCCGCGGCCGGCGAACCCTGCAGCTCCTGCTCGAGAACACCGGCACGGGCGAACTCCGCTTCGAACTCGTGGCCAACGACTTCGTCGAGCACCGCGAGACCGCGCACGTCCGTGGGTCCGGGCACAAGACGATGCACTGGCCGCTCGACGAGTGGGGCTACTACGACGTGGTCGTCACCGCGGACGGTGTGCCCGGGTTCCGGTACCGGTTCGCCGGGCGCGCGGAGCGCTGACGCGAGCCGACCCGTGGGGGTCGGCAGGGGCGGTCAGGCCGCGTCGACGACGAGACGGGAGGCCCGGTGCCAGCTGGCACTGGGCCTCCCGTCTCGTCTCGTGACCGTCTCACGTCCGTCCCGCGTGCCGTCTCGCTTGCTGTCTCACGCGTCGGCGGCGGTCCCGGCGGGTGCGACCGGAGCGACCGGTGTCGCGGCTTCGGCGTCGGCTTGCGCCGCCTGCCGGGCGAGCACCCGGTCCAGGAGGCGGTCGACGAACGGCAACCCGACGACGACCGCACCGACGACGGCCGCGACGGGGACGATCACCGTCCAGCCGCGCAGGGTCGAGTAGATGGTGGCACCGAGGAAGGCCCACACCACGATCGTGAGCGGCCGGACCGGGCCGACCGCCTCGTGCAGGGTCATCGCTTCGCCGAGGGCGGGCAGGGCACGCCGCCCACGCAGCGTCAGCACGACCCCGATCACCAGGAGAGCAAGACTCCGGACGACACCGACCCACGCAACGTCACTGCCCGGATCCGCCAGCACGCGCTGGACGAACACCACCGACCCCAGGAGCCCGGCGGCGAACACGAAGACGATCACGAGGACGGTCAGCAGTCGAAGGGAGCGGCGCACGAGGACTCAGCATAGGGACCCGTCGCGGCGACCCGTCGCACCGGTTCCGGTTCCGGTTCCGGTCCTAGGCGACGACCACCTTCGCGTTGACCAGGATGTCGTGCAGGTCCGGGCGGAGCGCTTCCTGCGACGTCGTCCGGACCTTCACGATGAGCGCGGCCCCGGGCTTCGCGAAGGCGCGCGCGACCGTCGCCGACCACGAACCGTCCGTGTTGTGCCCGGCGATCGACAGGAACTGCGCGGTCCCACCGGTCATCGTCGGCAGCAGCTGTTCCTCGAGCCGGTCGCCCGGGAGACCCGCCGCGGTGAACAGCTGCTCGGTGGCGGCGCGGTCCCCGATCGTCGGGTCGAGGTCGGTCAGCCGCTGCTGCGTGATGGTCGCCACGGAGCCGTCGGCGTTCGTGTACTCCCTGGACCCGCTGGTCTGGTCCTCGCCGGTCTGCTCCCAGCCGTCGAGTGCCGAGACCTCGAGCCCGAACGCGGGCAGGGTGCTCGACGAGAGCGCGGCGCCGTCCTCGAACGACAGGTCCTTCGTGGCAGCGTCGACGGTGGGTGCAGCCGACGGTGTCGGCGTCGGTGTCTGCGTGGGCGTCGACGACTGCGGGGCGGCCCGCTGCGTCCCCGGCGCCGTCGTGCCGGTGCCGGCGCAGCCGGAGAGTGCGAGCGCGACGATCGCCGCCGCTGTCCCCGCCGTGGTCATCCTGGATGTGATGGACATGTGGTTCCCCCTCGGATCCCGCCGTGCGCCCCGTGCACCGGTCGGTCCGACTCGGAGCCTACGGGTCCGATCGACGGCGCGCCGCTCGGGCTCGCGTATCAGCCGACCGGACCGGCGGTGTACATCGGTTCGGCGCCGGTCGTCACCGATGCCCGCACCCCGCCGCCGACCAGACGGACCGTCAGCGTCCCGCTGAGCGCCGTCGCCGACAGCGACACCCGTCCGTGCAGCGCCGCCCCGCGCGGCCAGCAGGCGCTCGTGCCCTCGAGTTGGTCGGCCGACGCGACGAGGCAGATCGTCGAACCGTCCCGACCGACCCCGGCCCAGACGTTCCACGGTGTCGCCGCGTCGTCGCCCGACAGCGATCGGTTCGTGAACACCAGACGGGTGCTCGAGCGTTCCATCGGCGTCGCGATCCCCGCTGGCGGCCGGTCGGCGACGGTCTGCGGCTGCTCGAACCGCTGGTCGATCGTCACCGCCCCGGCTGGCGGCGTGACGGTGTTCGTGGGGTCGACGGGGCGCGCCCCCAGCGACAGTCCGACCCCGGTCCCCGCGACGAAACCGATCACGACGGCGGCTGCGCCGAGGGTCCAGAGGACGCGGTGGTCGGAGCGTCGGATGCGACCGGCTCGCTGGCGGACACCGGCCAGGAGGCCCCTGCCGCGGTCGTCCGCATCCGTTCCGCGGTCGGCGGTTCGCGTTCCGTGCGCGTCGGCTCCGGGTGCGCGGTCGGCGCTGTGCGGGTCGGCGTTGTGCAGATCGGCGCCGGAGCGAGCGGCGAGGGCACTCCGCGCGTCGGCCGCGTCGGCCGGCGTGGACGCGGCTCCCCAGGCGATGCGTTCCAACCGCGCACGTTCGGCATCGGCGTCGGCGTCCTCGGTCGGGTTCATCGCGCTGGTCGCCCCGGCCCTGGACCGGTCACGAGTCCTTCCCTGCGCCCCGAGCACGCTTGCGGCTGTGCGCACGGGCAACGAGCACCGAGCCGATCTGCACGGCGACGAGGATGCCCCAGAGGACCGCCATCTCGGTGTGGAACCGGGACGGCTCCACGACGGCCAGCACCAGCCAGACCAGGGCGATCACCGCCCACCCCCAGACGAGCCACGGCAGGGGCTTGCCGATCAGCCGTTCGAGCAGACTGCGTCGCTGCGTCTCGGTCATGGCGCTGACGCTACCGGACGCCGGGGTGATCGCCGAGGACCCGGGGTGCCGATCGGCTGGGTCCTGCCGGATCTGGTGGCTGCCGATCCGGGAAGCGGGTCGAAGCGGTCAACCCGCCGACAGCTCGCGCCGTCAGGGTCAGCTCCGCACCGTGGACGGCCGCGATCATCGCGACGAGCGGCAGGCCGAGCCCGTGCCCGCTCCCGTCCGTCCGCGTGCGGTGGCGTCGTCGGAACGGCTCCGTCAACTCGTGCGCCTCGTCGGTCGGGATCACCTCGCCGTCGTTCTCGACCCGGAGCTCGGAGGACCGAGCGTCGAGCACCACCCGTAGGCTCCCGCCGGAGACGTTGTGGACCACGGCGTTGCGGATCAGGTTGCCGACGAGTTGCCCGAGCAGGGGTCGGTTGCCCAGCACGACGACGTCGTCGAGCTGCACCGACACGACGATCCGCCGGGCGAGGCGTTCTGCGTCCACCGCCAGCAGCGCGGCCGCGACCTCGTCGCGGAGCGACACCGGGCGTGCGTCGATGGGCTCGTCCCCCCGTGCCAGGTCGAGCAGCGCCGTCGTCATGCGGATCATCTGGTCCGTGGTGACGAGCAGCCGTTCGAGGGTCTGCGTCCGGTCCGGCCCGTCGGGTGCGCGGAGGGCGACCTGCAGCATCGTCTTCATCGTGGCGAGCGGCGTCCGGAGTTCGTGCGAGGCGTTCGCCGCGAACCGCGACCGGCTGACGAAGGCGGTCTCCAGGCGGTCGAGCATCCGGTTCAGCGTCGCACCGACGTCGCGGATCTCGTCCGGTGGACCCGAGACGTCCACCCGGGCGTCCAGCGTGCCGGCACCGAGCCGGTCGGCGGTCGTGATGATGTCGCGCAGCGGGCGGAGGAGTCTGCCCGCGACGAGCCAACTGACGACACCACCGATGCCCCCGACCACGAGCAACGCCGGGACCGAGACGATGACGAAGAGGCGCAGGACGTCGTCGCGGCCGGTGATCTCGTACACGTCGTGGGTCGATCCGTAGGGGAACGGGCCCGCCGTGAACGCGTAGCCGGGCACGATGGCGAGGACTGCGAAGACGACCGCGAGCATGACGGCACCGGTCAGCAGGATCAGCGCCGTGTACGTCAGGGTGAGGCGCGCCCGGATCGACAGACGGCGCAGCGCGGCGATCCTCATGCTTCCGGACCCTCGTGCACTGGACCCGGCGCGACCGCGTACCCGACACCGGGCAGCGTCCGGATGGCGTCGGGACTGCCGAGCTTCTTCCGCAGGGTCGAGATGGTCAGCCGCACCGCGTTGGTGAACGGGTCAGCGTGCTCGTCCCACACCTGCTCGAGCAGCTGCTCGGCACTCACGAACCCGCCGTCGGCACGCAGCAGGACCTCGAGGACCGCGAACTCCTTGCGCCCCAGGCGCAGGTAGCGGCCGTCGCGGTAGGCCTCGCGTCGGAAGGGATCGAGCCGGAGACCAGCCGTCTCGAGGACCGGTGCGACCGCGCGACGTGCTCGACGGTTCAGCGCCCGGAGGCGTGCCACGAGCTCCTCGAAGTCGAAGGGCTTGCCGAGGTAGTCGTCGGCCCCGAGCTGGAGGCCGTGGACGCGCTCAGCGAGTGTCGTCGACGCCGTCAGCATGAGGACGCTCGGTGCTTCCGGGTCAGCGACGATCCGGGCGCAGACGTCGTCCCCGTGCAGACCGGGGATGTCCCGGTCGAGCACGACCACGTCGTACGTGTGGACGGCCAGCTGATCGAGCGCGGCCAACCCGTCGCCCACCGTGTCGGCGGCGATCGCCTCGAGCCGCAGGCCCGCGCGGATCGCCTCCGCCAGGAACGGCTCGTCCTCCACCACCAGTACCCGCACGTCGCTCCTCGCTGCTCCGGCCGATCCGGACCCGGTCAGCACAGCAGATCGGATGTATGCGGAGCGTATGCGCTCGACCAGACGCCCGGCTGACGTGCCGACTGTTCCGATGAGGGCATGTCCAGAACCGACCCCGCGCTCGAGCACCCCGTCCTGCCGTCGTTGACCGGCCTGCGCTGGGTCGCGGCGTTCGGGGTGTTCGCCTACCACGTGCGGAACCTCGGGTACTTCGACGGGACCGCGCAGACGGCCCTGAGTGCCGTGGTCGGTAGCGGCGACACCGGCGTCTCGTTATTCTTCATGCTCTCCGGCTTCGTCCTGGCCTGGTCGGACCGCGCGGACGACGACACCGCGGGACCGGTGCGAGCCGCACTGCGCTTCTGGGCCCGCCGTGCCGCGCGGATCTGGCCGCTCCACCTGGTCGCCGTCCTCGCCACGATCATCGTGGCAGCGACACTTCTGCCGGGCATCCGGACGACGTCGCCGGCAGCCCTCGTGGCGAACGTCCTGCTCGTCAACGCCTGGCACGCCCCGTGGTGGCAAGCCGGGAACCCGGTGTCGTGGTCGCTGACCTGCGAAGCGTTCTTCTACCTGACGTTCCCGTTCCTCATCCGGCTGCTCCGTTCCGCGCACCCCGCCGTGCTCGCGGCCCTCGCCGCGCTGGCAGCCGTCCTCGTCCTGGTCGCGCCGGTGCTCGTGCCGCACCTGCCCGGTTCTCCGGTCCCGGCGAGCTGGCCACCGGCACGGTTCCCGGAGTTCCTGCTCGGTGCCCTCACCGCTGCCCTGGTGCGCTCGGGCGCCTGGCGCGGACCACGACTCGCGGTCCCCGTCCTGCTGACGGTCGCGGGCCTCCTCGCCGCAGACCTGCACCCCACGTCGCGCTTCGCACTGACCGGCTGCACGGTCGTGGGGTTCTCGCTGCTGCTGCCCGCGCTCGCCAGGGCGGACGTCGAAGGACGCACCACCGGCCTGTCGTCTCCGCTGCTCGTGCACCTGGGGACCAGGTCGTTCGCGTTCTACCTCGTCCATCTCCTGACGATCGACGCGGTGCTGGCCTTCCGACCCCCGGGCACGGCCGCCGGAGGAGTGACCAGCGTGCTCCTGACCCTGCTGGCCTTGGTGGCCGCACTCGCCGTCGCGTCCGTCCTGCACGACGCGGTGGAGGTCCCGGTGCGCCGACTCCTGCTCCGCGGACTGCGGCCCGCTGCTCGAGGTGGGCCGGAGGCCGGACGAACGGACCAGGGCTTCAGGCAGCTGATCCGCCCGACGGTCGCACGTTCCCGTCGGTGATCGACTGGCGGTACGCGTCGATCTTCCGTTCCAACGCGGCCAGGTGACGGAGCAGTTCACCCTGTCGCTCCAGCACGACCGCGTGGTGGCGCTCGAGGAGCGCGAGTCGTTCGGCGTCATCGGCACCGGCTCGGTACGCGGCCGCGTACTCACGCATCTCCTGCACGTTCATCCCCGTACCGCGGAGCATCACCGTCCCGGCGAGCCAGCGCAGCGCAGCCGTGTCGTACCGCCGCCATCCATCCGGACCACGCTCGGGCGCGGGCGCGATGCCTTCCTTCTCGTAGTAGCGGATCGTGTCGACGGTGATCCCGAGCACGTCCGCCGCGACGCCGATCGTCACCGGTTCGACGACGTGGACCTCGGGAAGCAGCACAGGGCGCAGTCTCGCACTTGACATGGTGTGCGCACCAGGGTGGATCGTCATCCTCGCCCGGGTCCTCCCCGGAGAAGAACGGAGCACTCCCGTGCAGCAACTCCCCCTCGGCTCGCAAGGCCTCGTCACGTCCGCACTCGGGCTCGGGTGCATGGGGATGAGTGCCTTCTACGGCGGTGCCACCGAAGCCGGGTCCGTCGAGACCATCCGCCGCGCACTCGACACGGGGATCACCCTGTTCGACACGGCAGAGGCGTACGGGCCGTTCGCGAACGAGGAGCTGCTCGGCCGGGTCCTCGGCGCCGACCGGGGCCGCGTGGTCGTCGCATCGAAGTTCGCCACCGACTTCGCCGACGACGGCACCCCGATCGGACTCGACGGGTCCCCCGAGCACGCCCGCCGCGCGATCGACCGCTCCCTCAGCCACCTCGGCACCGACCACGTCGACCTCTGGTACCTGCACCGCGCCGACCCGAACGTGCCGATCGAAGACACAATCGGTGCGATGGCTGAAGCCGTCACCGCCGGCAAGGCCCGTGCCATCGGCGTCTCGGAGACCTCCGCCGAGACCCTGCGCCGTGCGCACGCGACGTTCCCGATCACCGCGATCCAGTCGGAGTACAGCCTGTTCGAGCGTGACGCCGAACACAACGGCGTCCTCGACACCGCCAGGGAGCTCGGCATCGGGTTCGTGCCCTTCTCACCGCTCGGGCGGGGGTTCCTGTCCGGGAACATCACCAGGAAGGACGGCCTCCCCGCCAGCGACGCCCGACGGAACCTCCCCCGGTTCTCCGACGAAGCCATCGACGCGAACCTCCGCATCGTCGACGCACTCACGGTCATCGCAGACGAGAAGGGCGTCACCACGGCGCAGCTCGCCCTCGCGTGGCTGATCCGGGCCGGTACCGTGCCGATTCCCGGCACCACGAGGGCATCGCGTGTCGAGGAGAACGTCGCCGCTGCCGACGTGGTGCTCACCGACGGCGACCTGGATCGCATCGAGGCGGCCGCACCGCACGGTGTCGTCGTCGGCGCCCGCAACACCGAGGCCGGGATGGCGCGAGACCGCGGCTGACCGAGGTGCGTGGCGGGAGTGCTCACTGCACCCTGCTGCTCGGAGGTTCGTCGCGGATCAGGTCGACGGGTCGAACCGGTACATCCACGCCGCAGGTCCCCCACGGTCTCGCCGCGCCGTGAACGCTGCGCCGGGCAGGACGAACCGATCGCGGACGATGGATCCCACCCTGCCGAGCGTCTTGCTCGTGTCCAACAACTCCCCTTGGCGCGTGATGGCGCGCACACGCTGACCGCGTCGCTCGTGCATGTGGACCGCAAGGGTCGTTGCCGGCACGCCACTCGCCACCAGCGAACCGAGGATGACGGCGTCCTCGAGAGCGAGGGAAGCACCCTGCCCCGCCGTCGGAGGAATCGCGTGTGCCGCGTCCCCGACGAGGACCATCCGCCCGCATCCCCACCGCACCGGGCGCGGCGTGGTGCGCGACGCCCACACGTCCACGTCGGCCGAGCCCGCCAGCAGGGCAGGCGTCGGCAGGACGTCCCGCCCGACGAGACGCGGGAGCATCGCGACCCACTCGGCTCCGGTCATCCCGACTGCAGCTGAGGCGCCGCCGTCCACGGCGCTGAGCCGGGGGTTCGCGAACCACATGACGGTGGAAGCGTCGACCCGCAACGTGCAGACGAAGCAATCCCTGCCGAACCGGAACTGCAGGGTGCCTGCGGGACCGGTCTCGGATTCCGTGAGCCCGGTGCCGGAGGAACTGCCACCGACGTTGACGACGGGAGCCAGCACATCCGTCGGGGTTGCGCCACCGTGCTCGGGTCCGTGGCTCCCGAAGGTGCGTCGGACAGCGGAACCGATGCCGTCGGCGCCGACGACGATGTCTGCGGTGAACCGCTCGAGCGTCTCGGTGAGCACGCTCGCCCGGTCACCCTCGTCGACAGCGCTCAGCACCCGGGCGCCCTGGATGATCGTGATGCCCCGCTGTTCCGTGTCGGTCCGGAGGAGCCGGTGGAGATCGGCTCGTTGCAGCGAACGGGTCGCGCCCTCCTCCTGCTGGAGCCCGAGCGGGAGCTCCGCGGTCAGCCGCCCCTTCGGGTCGAAGGTCTGCAACCGCGGCGTCGGGACCCCGATCTTCGAGACGGCGGCGCCGAGACCGAGCGCACGGAGCGCTCCGACCCCGTTGCTGGCCACCTGCAACCAGGATCCGGCGTCGTCTGCAGCGCCGGTGCTCCGCTCGAGCACGATCGGGACGTGCCCTGCTCGGTGCAGCGCGATGGCTGTGGCGAGGCCTGCGACACCGCCCCCGACGACGATTGCGTGCATGCGATGAACCCGTTCGTCTCGTCACGGAAGTCGTCGCACTCGCGCCGGACCTGCCGGGGTTGCGCTCGTGAGACGATCGTATGACCGGACGCGACCAGGTGCGCTGAGAAGCGTTGCAGGCTCACTCGCTGGACAGCGCGCCGTCGGACTCCCGCGCCCTTCGATCGCCATCCGGCAAGGTGGATGCATGACCGACTCCGACCCGTCCACCGTCCACTTCCACCAGAAGCACCACGAAGCGATCATCAGCGGCGAGAAGGTCACCACCGTCCGGTGGAACGAATCCGTGCGGGTCGGCGATGCGACGTTCGTGTTCGACGACCACCCGACTGCCGAACCGCTGGCCGGCACGATCACCGCCGTGCACCAGTACCGGCTCGACACCCTCACCGCAGAACAGGCGCGCCAGGCTCCGGAGACGGACATGCGGCTCTTCGGGCAGCAGCTCCGCGAGAACTACTACCCCGACATGCCGGACGATGCTGTCGTCGAGGTGGCCGAACTCTCGATCAAGCCCGCTCGATAGCCGTTCCGGCTGCGTGTCGTCGCGGTCCGCTGTCCGGGGATCGAGCGCGTGCGGAGCGCTGCGGGTCTCGGGAACCTGGCCAGCACCCCGACAACACGTCTCGCTCGCCGATCTGCTGGCGGCGGCCGGTAGCCGATCCGCTGCCGACACCGCATCTCGACGTTGCGCGTGCCGGTTCGTCCTACGCTGGCGGTGTGGACGAGTGGTGGGATCTTGTTGACGCGGCCGGGGTGCCGACGGGTGGGACGTTCCGGCGCGGTGACGCGGGTTGGCCGGGTGGGGCGTTCCATCTGGTGGTCACGGTGTGCGTCCACCGGGCCGACGGAACCGTCCTGCTCACGCAGCGGGCGCCGACGAAGGAGTTCGCCTTCGGGTGGGAGTTCCCCGGTGGGAGCGCGTTCGCAGGCGAGACTGGTCGTGCAGCTGCGTGCCGAGAGCTGCTCGAGGAGACCAACGTCACCGTCGAGCCCGAGGCGCTGCGCCGCGTCGGCCGCTTCACCGAGGAGACGGCGCTCGTGGACCTCTTCGTCGTGCAGGAGCCGAGTGGGTCAGCGGTGCGAGCGGATCCTGCCGAGGTGATGGACTGGCGTTGGGTCTCCCTGTCGGAGGTCAGCACGCTTCGCACGAGCGGGGTGATGGCGGCCCCGTGGGGGCCGCGGCTGGATGCGCTGTGGCCCGCGGCGACGGCAACGATCCTGGCCGCCGACGACTCCCGAGAGCGCACGTCTCCGCCGCACGAGAGCTGGTGACACCCCTGCGCCAGGCCGGAGACCCTGATCGATCGACCTCGCCGCCTCACCGCCAGCTGACGAGAGACCGATCGACCACAGCTCGCGCACGCGCGATGTGACCGCGCACGGTCGAGTGCGGCAGACCCAGCGCCGCGGCGATCTCGGCGTAGGACCGACGCTCGAGATGGCGCAACTCCCAACACCGTCGCTGCATCGGCGCCATACCGTCAATGACCCGCTGCGCGGCTGCGACCAGCAATGCTCGCTCCGCGACGGCTCCCGGGGCGTTGTCGACGGACACAGGAGCCGTCTCATCGAGTTGCGTCCGGTACCGCGTCGCAGCACTCCGGAGCCGATCGAAGCTCCGGCGTCGGACCGCGGTCACGAGCCATGCCGTGATCGCGTCAGCATCGCGCAGCGCTTCGAGATGGGTCCACGCGGCGATGAAGGTCTCCTGCACGACGTCGTCGGCTTCACTGGACCCGCGCAGGATCCGCACGGCGATCGTTCGGAGCAGAGCAGCATTCCGCCCGACGATCATCGCGAACGCGCGATCGTCCACGGCGTCGGGAGCCACTCGCATCGGTGCCGCCGGCGGAGCGAATGCGTGCTGCTCCTTCACTGGGTTCCGTCGCCGGACCGGGGACTCGAGCACCCCGGTCGGGGCGGACGCGGTCTGCTGCAGTGTCGTCATCGACATACGGGTCCACTCCTCGAATCAATTGCGTGAGGATGTTTCGGACTCGTGGAGCAGGAGGGTCGGTGGGCGAAGGTCCCCAGTGCGAGGGCCAGGACGCCGGAACGACAACCGCTCGCTGCGGAAGCGCGGTCCGGAACCGGACGTTCTACCGAGGCAGAGAACGGGACCGCGGCGATCCGGTCGGCGACGCGGTGGATGCGGCGGCGATCGTCTACGAGCCGACGAGCCCCGTTGCCAAGGCGACGATCACACCGACGCCGGCGAACACTGCAACCAGACCCCCGACGATCGCGGCGAGCTGCTGGTCCTTGTTCATCCCCATGGTCGGAGCATACGAGTTCCGACCGCTCGGTCGTGGCCTTCGGTCTCTGTAACGGACCCTGCAGCACCGTGGTCCCGAGCCGGACTGCATGCGTTGTGGCGCAGCCCCAGCACGTTCTGGTCCGGCCTCGTGAGTGGGCCCTGCCGGGATCGAACCGACGACATCCACGGTGTAAACGTGGCGCTCTACCAGCTGAGCTAAAGGCCCTCACCACGATCCTAGAGTGTCAGCGCTCGATCGTCGTCGAACCGAGCAGGCACGTCACGACGTCCCGCACCGGGGTCGATCGCACCGGATCACGAGGCCAGGCACGTCCTCGTCCCGGTCGTCCGTCGCACCACCGGACAGCACCATCGGGGTGTCGTCGGCGGTCAGGCCGATCGCCAGGGTGCCGGTGCTCGACCGTGCGTCCTGCAGCGGCGGGAACCGGGCGATCGTCGTCTGCTCGGAACCGGTGCACCGCGCATCACGGCACGACAGGAGTCCCAGGGTGCCGCGTTCCTCGTCACGGACCGCGACGAGTGGCCGCCCCGATCGGTCGATGACGAACGCCGGGAGCAGGTTCGTCGGCCCGTTCGGCGTGATGTCCGTGTGTGACGAAGACGAGCACGACGCATCCGCGCAGAACGTCAGCCGTTGGGTCGCGATCCCGTTCGACCGCGCGAGCACGACCGGGTTCCCGTCGCCGCCGATCGCCACCCGCGCGTCGTACGCCTCGTCCCACGCCCGCACCGGCTTGCCCGGCGGGATCGCGTGCGACAGGTCGCGGACGACGGGCTGGCCGCCGTCCGGGCGGAACGACACCAGCCGCAGGGCGGAGAAGGTCGGTGAACCGGCGTCGGTCTCGGACACCAGCGAGACCACGGCGGTGCCGTCCGGCGCGACGGCGACGTCCACACCCTGGTGGTCCAGCGGCGGGATCCACGGCAGCGCCACCTGCCGAACCGTGTGTTCGGCGCAGGACACGTCTTCGCAGAACACGGCGACCAGGTGCGAGCGTCCTTCCGGTTCACCGCCGCGGGCGATCCCGACCACGACCGGCCGGTCGCCGGAACTCGCGACTGCCACGTCGGTCATCCAGTAGCTGACGCGCCCCTGCTCGGTCTCCACGATGTCGACGGCGGCGACCGTGGTGCGGCGCCCTTCCGGGCGGTCCACGGCCGGCGCCTCGTCGGCGGAGTCACGCTTCTCCGCCCGTCTCCCCGCGGGCCAGGCGGCACCGTCCGACTTCGGTGCCACATCGAGTTGGTCCGCGCGTGAGTGCACGACCTCGAGCTCGTACTGCTGCGCTTCCTCGCCGTCGAACCGCACCTTCCACTGGGCGGTGAGCAACCCACCGTCGCCGGCGCTCCCGATCGCGGAGCCGCCGGTCAGGCCGGGCATCTCGACGGGGGTGTCGCACGACGCGTCCCCACACATCCGCAGACGGCTGGGCGGTGTCGACGGCGTGCTCACGACCGCCGTCCGGCCTCCGACGTCCGCGATGTCGCCGCCGAGCAGGCCGCGCGCATCCGCAGGGGCGGCGTCGTACTGCACGACGCCGATCGGATTGCTCGAGACGATCACCGCGAACACCACCGCCGGGACGACCACCACGCCCGCTCCGACGAGTCCAGGTCGCGCCCGTCGTCCCCCGGCCACCGGGTCCGTCGTCAGCGGTGACCGGAGCCGACCGCCGTCGTTCCGTGTTGCGGCCCCGCGCACCGCGATCGCGACGACGACCAGCACCAGGCCGGTCACGGCGATGCAGCACCAGGCCACGACGACGCTGCTCCGGAGCGCCGACGGCGGCAACAGGCGCAGCAGCAGCAGGACGCCGACCCCGAGCACCGTCACCAGTGTCGCTCCCCCGACGAGCGCACGACGTGGCGTCGCCGTCGCCTCGTGTCCACCACGGACGATGACCCGACCAGATCCCCAGGCGCGACGGTAGGCCGATCGACGGGGCACACCGGCCACGACCAGCGCCCAGCCGAGCAGCAGCGGCGCCACGATGACGGCACCGACCGCCAGCAGCACGACGATCACGACGGTGCCCCATCCACCTGCCCGCCACCACACAGCGGTGGCCGTCACCACCGCCACCGCCACCAACGCGACGAGAGCGGCCTCGACGACGAGCCGCCAGTGGTGGACCGACCACCGCCAGGCGTCGCGCGGCCCCGCCACCGCATCGTCTGCGGCCGCGAGCACGACCACGGTGGCTGCGGTCACCCCGAAACCGAGCCCGAGCGCCGCGATGACCGCGCCCACGGCGAAGAGGGGCGCAGGCACCCCGGTCCCGTCGAGGGCCGCGAACGCACCGTTCACCAGGGCGACCCGACCACCCGGTACGCCGAGCAACAGCACCACCCCGGCCAGCAACAGCCCGGCAGCGAACGGCGCCCCGAAGGCGAACACCGCACGGCCACCGCTCCAGACGATCAGCGGCACGGGTGGTGGGCCGTACTGCCGCCGCACCGCGGTCCCCGTCGATCCGGCGCCTGCGACACCCGTCCCCGGTCGTGCATCATCCATCTGCTCGTCCCCCTCCGACAGCGTCCGCCCATGCTGTCAGGTTCGACGGCACACGTCCAGAAGGTGACATTTCAGCCGTCAGCCCGCCCCGGTGCACGAGCGACCGACCCGAATGGTTTAGCCCAAACCTTACTTTCAACGATATGAAGCTCTACGCTTAACCCATGCAGCCCGAGCCCGTGTTCGCCGTGATCGTCGACCTGGTCGACTCCCGCACGCTCGCGGACCGCTCCGCAGCCCAGCACGACGTCGAGCGCGCGTTCGACAGTACCGCTGACGTCACCGCCCTCGATCCCCTGCGCGCCACCGTCGGCGACGAGTTCCAGGTCATCTACGGCACGCTCACCGACGCGCTGCTGGCGACCACGGCAGCGACCCTCGCGCTCCCCCAGACGGTGCAGATCCGGCTCGGCATCGGCCGCGGACAGGTCCGGACGATCGGTACCGGCGGCGGCGGCCCCCTGCAGGACGGCCCCGGCTGGTGGTCGGCGCGGGACGCCATCAACGAGACCCACCGCCGCGAGGACGGCCGGACCGCGTTCCTCCGGTCCTGGTACCACGACGCGGACGACCGCCACGGAACGACGGAGCGCCTCGTGAACGCCTACTTCCTCGGTCGCGACCACGTCGTCTCGCGGCTCGCACCCCGCGCCCGCCGGATCGCACTCGGGCTCGTGCAGGGCCGGACGCAGGCGCAGATCGCCGCGGACGAGGGGATCAGCCCGTCGGCGGTGTCCCAGACCGTGCAGAAGTCGGGCGTGGCAGCCGTGGTCGAGGGCCTCCGCGTCCTCGGGGACGGGGGCCGCTGATGCTCGCCGGTGTCCTCCTCGCCCTCGTCGGGCTGGCCGACGTCGTCCGAGCACGGACCGGGACGGACGCGGCACCACGGCGCGTGCTGACCACCACCGTGATCGTCCTGCTCTGGGCCGCCGTGACGACGACGGCGGTGCTCGGCCTCGGCCTCGCCGTCTGGTCGGCGCTCGTCACGGTCGTCCTCGCAGCCCTGTGGGTCGCGACCACGATCCCGGTGCGCTCCGGCGGAACCCCCGGCGGTCGGGATCGACCACTCCCCTGGCTCCGCCGCTCGGGGTCCTGGCCGGCCGTCCTGCTCGCGGTCGCCGTCGCCGTGCTGCTGCTCTGGGCGCCGGGCCCGGACGCGCCCGGCTTCGTGGCCGACTGGCACCGCGACGCCGGCCCGACGTTCGTCGGAGCCGTCCCGCTCGCAGCGATCGTCGCCGGCGTCGGCTCGGCGCTGTTCCTGGTCGACTCGGCCAACGTGGTCGTCGCCCAGGCGCTGCCACAGGGGCTGTCGTCCGACGCACGGCCCGACGCGGCGGCAGCGGCCGAGCAGACCCGCCGCAAGCGCTTCGGCTGGCGCCGCACCGCCAAGGCACCCGCGGCCGACGCAGCCGCAGCCGCGGACAGCACGGTCACCCTCAAGGGCGGACGCATGATCGGCCCGATCGAGCGGCTGCTGCTGGCCGGGTTCTCGTTGGCCGGCGCCTTCCCCGTCGTCGCCGCCCTGATCGCCGCGAAGGGGATCGTCCGGTTCCCCGAGATCCGCCGCGAGACGACCGGGTACCAGGCAGAGTACTTCCTGATCGGCAGCCTGGTGAGCTGGGCGATGGCCTTCTCCGCCGCCGGCATGTGCTGGTTGCTGGCACTGGGCTGACGAACGCACCCGGCCCCCGATGTCCGCAGGTACGCTCTCCTGCGTGAACGGTGTCGGAGTCGGTGTGCTCGACGAAGCCGGGCGGCTCCGCCTGCTCGGTGCAGGTGTGACGGGTGCCGCCTTCGCCGTCGTGCTGGTCATGCTGGTCCTGTCGTCGTGGACCGAGGCGACGACCACCGTCCTGGTCTCGGTCGGCATCCCGACCGCGGCGGCCGGAGCCGCGATCGCCGTCGTCCTGCAGCGCCGAGCCTGGCGCGCCGAGGGCGGCTACGAACGGTCGATCGTCGTCCGCGAGTGGATCGCCGACGGCCAGGTGCCCGCCGGGGTGCCGGCAGACCAGTGGATCCCGCTCGTGCAGGCCCAGGCCGACCGCGAAGGCGCCGGCTGGGGCAAGGTCGTCCTCGGCGTGCTGTGGATCGCGATGACGTGGTCGATGCGCGACCAGCACGGCACGCTCATCACGACGATGCTCATCCTGCTCTGGAGCGCGATGGCCCTGTGGGCGGCCGTCTGGGTCATCCCCCGTGCCCGGGCAGCGCGAGCGCTCCTGCGTCGCGGCGTCTCGACGATCGGCTGAACCCCGGTCGGCTGAACCCCGCTCGGCTGAACCCCGCTCGTGCGCGCCTGACTACGCTCGGACCCATGCAGAGTCGCACCCTCGGCCGCACCGGCCGCTCCGTCTCCCCCATCGGCCTCGGCACCTGGCAGTTCGGCGGTGACTGGGGTCCGGTCTCCGAAGCCGACGCGAACGCCGTCATGGACGCCTCCGTCGAGTCGGGCGTCACCCTGTTCGACACCGCCGACGTCTACGGTGACGGCCGGAGCGAGCAGCTCATCGGCGCGTGGCGTGCCGCGAACCCCGACGTGCCGCTGACGATCACCACGAAGATGGGCCGTCGCGCCGACCAGGTCCCCGAGAACTACGTCGCCGCGAACTTCCGCGAGTGGGTCGACCGCTCCCGCCGGAACCTCGGTCAGGACACGCTCGACCTCGTGCAGCTGCACTGCCCGCCGACCCCGGTCTACGAGGACGACGCCGTCTACGATGCCCTCGACGCCCTGGTCGCCGACGGCTCGGTCGCCGCCTACGGCGTCAGCGTCGAGACCGCCGACCAGGCGCTCACCGCGATCGCCCGGCCCGGCGTCGCGAGCGTCCAGATCATCCTCAACGCGTTCCGGCTCAAGCCGCTCGACCGCGTGTTGCCGGCCGCTCTGGAGGCAGGGGTCGGGATCCTCGCGCGCGTCCCGTTGGCCTCGGGGCTGCTCTCCGGCAAGTACACGACCGACACGTCGTTCGCCGAGGGCGACCACCGCAACTACAACCGCCACGGCGAGGCCTTCGACCAGGGCGAGACATTCAGCGGCGTCGACTACGACGACGGCGTGCGCGCCGCCCAGACCTTCGCGGCGTCCCTGCCGGACGCCGTCTCCGTCCCGCAGGCAGCGCTCGCGTGGATCATCGCGCAGGACGGCGTCACGGCGGCGATCCCGGGCGCACGCAACCCGGAGCAGGCGCGTTCGAACGCCGCTGCCGGCGACCTGCCGCCGATCGAGGGGCTCGACGCCACCGTCCGCGACCTGTATGACACGTGGTTCCGCGCGAGCGTCCACGACCGCTGGTGAACCTGCGGAGCGTCGCGGTCGCGGTGGCCGCACTCCTGCTGCTGTCCGGGTGCGCGGCGCCCGGAGCGGTGACCACCCGTGACGCTCCGCCGTGGCCACGCCCGACGGACCTGACGGCCCGCGCGGAGTCCGCCGGGCTGCACAACGTCTGGGGCGAACGGCTGGCCGAGCACGTGCACTCGCACCTGACGATCCTGGACGGCGACGAACCGGTGACCGTCCCGGCGAACATCGGTCACTCCGACGACCGCGAGTTCGCCGCCGAGATCCACACGCACGACACCTCGGGCATCGTGCACGTCGAGTCCCCGACGAAGCAGACGTTCACGCTCGGGCAGTTCTTCGACGAGTGGGGTGTCTCGCTCGGTCCGGAGCACGTCGGTGGCCTGCGCGGCGAACTGACCGTGTGGGTCGACGGGCACCGACGGATCGGCAACCCGCGATCGATCGAGCTGACGGACCTGCGGCAGATCGTCCTCATCGTCACGACCGTGGGCGAGGTCCCCCGCCTGCCGGCTCCCTTCGACTGGCCGCCGCAGTACGACTAGCGCCGGAACCGGCTCGCTTCAGGCCTCCTTCGCAGCGACCCACGACAGGTCGAGGTCCCACTGCTCGACCGAGCCGGCCGGCAGCTGCCACACGTACTCGTTCTTGAGTTTCTTGCCGTCCTCGCGGAACGGCCCCGTCCGGTACGGGTAGAACGCGACCGTCGGCAGTGTGCCGGGCGGGGCCGTGCGGATCGCGTTCGAGAAGTCCTTGTTCAACCGGCGGAGCTCGGCGATCACGGCGCCGCGAGCGGCATCGGCGTCGAACCCACCGGCGCCCGTGGCGAGCTGGAACGCGATGTGCAGCTGCCGGTCCCCGTGGTCGTCCTCGTAGCTGATCAGCCGGTGGTTCTCGACGGCTTCGAGCAGCTCCGGGTCGCCGTACACGACGTCCCGCACCACGTCGGGCGCGACGACGGCCCCGTTGTAGTCGACGGACAGGTCGGACCGGCCGTAGTGGAACAGCAGCGGCAGGTCGAGCTCGGCCTCGGCGGCGAGCGCCGCGTGCCCCGTCGCCCGCAGCACGGAGCGGAGTTCCTTCATCCGCACCACGTGTCCGCGGTCGTGGATGTTGTACCGGATGCGGGGGCTGATGTTCTCGGAGCGGGCGATCGTCACCACGAGTTCGCCGAGGTCGTTCGTCTCGATCAGGTAGCCGAACGGGTTGAACTGGAACACCATCGGCAGCACCCCGTACTCGCCCTGCTTGGTCAGGGCGGCGGAGAGTTCCGGTGAGGCGGCGATCGCCCGGCGGAGCTGCACGCTGAACGGTGTCTCGATGCCGAGGTTGATCTCGAGGTCGCTCGCCCCGTAGGAGCCGAGCACGGCCTGCGCGTACTGCTCGATGTGGGCGCGCATGTTCTCGCTGATGCCCTCGCCCCCGAACGCGGCGACGATCGTGTACTGGCTCCAGTCGAGCCGGTCGTCCTCGAACAGGGCCTTCAGGAACGGTGGGTAGCTGCAGATGATGTAGGTGAAGTCGGTGCCGAACTCCCGCATCGTCTGCACGATCTTGTCGCGGTCCGGGCCGATCGACTTGATCATCGACGACTCGGTGAGCGAGGCGGTGACGTTCATGCCGGTCGCCCAGGCGCCGAGCGAGAAGGCGTTGAGCACGAACGGCTGTTTGGACAGGTCCTTCGCGGTGCGCGAGAACCCGAGCTGCAGCAGCTGTCGGGTGGCCTGGCGTTCGTCGGGCCCGCGCACCCAGCTGGTCGGGGTGCCGCTCGATCCGCTGGACTCGTCGACGACGACGCCGCGTCGGGGCAGGCGGCCGTCGATGCAGCGTTCGGGGATGCTCCAGCGCTTGACGTAGGAGTCCTTGTCCATCTCGGGCAGTCCGGAGATCGCCGCGGCGATCCCGCCGCGGGTGTCGAGCCTGGAGGCGCGTCCGGACTCCGCCAGGAACGCCCGGTAGGCGGGGACCCGCTTGGCGGCCCGTTCGGCGGTCCGCCAGGCGCGCCAGCGTCCGAGGGTCCAGCGGAGCGGCTCGATGCCGGGCGTGAGCAGGAGCTTGTGGGTGCCGACGCGGGGCATGAACAGTGCGACGAAGGTCTCGACCACCCACACCACCGTGAACACCGCTGCGCGCTTCACCGGGTCCCCCCGACGGTCATCGCTGCTGCGGGTCGGCGGTGTGCCAGGGGTGGTGGGTCGCTGTGTCCGAAGCGGAACAGCATCCAGGCCATCCGCCCGTCGGACTCGTCGACGCCCGCGCGTTCCACGAACGCGGCGTGTGACCGCGGGTTGGTGATCACGGTGCCGAAGGGGTGCATCGCGATGCCGCGTGCGGAGAACTCGAGCCAGATGCGCATGAAGACCCGTCCGGCCTCGACGTACTCGGCCGGGGTGCTGAACGGTCCTTCGAGCCAGGCGAGCTGTCGGACGCCCCGCATGGTGGTCAGGTACACCCTGCGGAAGACCCCGCCGATGCCCGGTGCCTGCCAGAGTCCGCGGTGCTCCATGGCGAACCGGAGCACCGGGCCGGGCATGAGCATCGTCTCGGCGGACAGTCCGTCGCCGGTGGCCGCTGCCTGTCGCTTCGAGAACCGCAGCCAGTGCAGGATCTCGTCGTGCACGGCGTCGTGCTGCAGGTCGTCGAACAGGGTCTCCTGGTTGACGCGGACGATCTCGTCGACGGTGGCACGGTCGTCGGTGGTGCGGAAGCGTTGCCCGGCCGCCGAGGCGATGGCGGCTGCGGCCTCGATCGCGGTGGCGTCCACCAGGGTCGAGTCGTAGGGCCTGCGTGAGGTGCGCCGGGCGAGGAAGCCGGCCAGGGCCTCCCGGTCGTCGGCGGTGACCACGTGCGGACGCAACGTCACGGTGCCCAGCCGGTGCAGGTGGTCCTCGGCACCAGCGCCGAGCCGACCGAAGTCCATCTCGGCGTGGTCGAGCTGTTCCTGCACGGTGAACCCGTGCGCCCGTGCCACCACGTCGAGCCCGGCCAGGAACACCCCGGCGCAGACGTGCCCGAACGGGATGCCGAACGATTCCGCCGGCAGCCCCCGTCGCAGGTCGTAGAACACGGTCGCGGTGTGGTCGTCCTCGACGCGCACGACGATCGGTTGCGAGTTGTGCGGCGACGGGTAGTGCCGCGCGTCCTCGATGATGCCCGTCCACGGTGATGCCATCGTTCCCCCTCGGTGGTCCCTGGCGACGATCATACGAACCCTTGCCGTCCGCCATGCCCGTCGGGGCATGCACGGTGGAGGACTCCTGCGTACCCTGCTCCTCGTGCAGACCATCCGGACCGGGACCGACCTCGCCGCGGTCGAGGACGTCGTCGACGCCGTCGCGGCCCACGGCGAGCGGTACCTGGACCGCGTGTTCACCGTCCGGGAGCGCGCCGACACCGGTGACGACCCGGAGCGCCTGGCGGCTCGGTTCGCCGGCAAGGAGGCCGTGGTGAAGCTGCTCCGGCCGGCCCCGGACCAGGCGATCCCGCTGCGTGACGTCGCCGTCGTGCTCGACGCCGCCGGCGCCCCCACGGTCACGCTCTCCGGGGCGGCGGCAGCGCTGGCGGAGTCGATCGGGTGCGGCCCGATCGCGATCTCGCTGGCGCACGAACGGGGGCTTGCGGTGGCGACGGCGGTGGCCCTGTCCGAGCGGTGACCCGGGGCGCGTGACAGGGGTGCGGTTTCCCGCATCCGCACGGCGGTTTCCCGAGGGCTGTTCCTCTTTATGGTTGCCGTCATGGAACAGGACCCGAACCCCTCCAGCGCCACCGCCACCGCCACGATCGCCGGACCGGCCACCGACCGGGCCGTCCGCCGTGCCCTCGCCGAACACGGCCGGCTGACGGTCGACGCGTGGGGCGTCGCGTCGATCGCCGACCTCTACGTCCTCGGCCTGACCTCGCACGCGACCGTCAACGTGATGCTCGCGGTGGAGTCGGAGCTCGACGTCGAGTTCCCCGACTCCGTGCTCAACCGGTCCACCTTCGCGAGCGTCGAGTCGATCACCGCCGCCGCGGAGCTCGCCGCGGAGCTCGCCTCGTGACGCTGGTCCTGCCGGCACCGTCGGTCGTCGACCGGTTCGCCGAGCGTGCGAGCGCGGTGGCCGAGGTCGCCGCGCAGTTCGCCGACGAGGTCGACCGCGACGCCCGGCCCCCGCGTGAGGCCATCGCCGCGATGCGGGAGTACGGCCTGCTCGCGGCAGCGGTGCCGACCGAGCACGGTGGCGAGGGTGCCTCCGTGGCCGAGCTCTCGGCGATCGCGACCGAACTCGGCCGGGCCTGTGCAGCGACCGGCATGGTGTTCGCGATGCACCAGGGCCAGGTCATGGCGCTCTGGCGGCACGGCGGCGACGGCGCGGGCGTACTCGAGACCATCGAGGACGTCCGGGGCGGGGCACTCGTCGCGTCGGCAACGAGCGAGCGCGGCGTCGGCGGCGACGCCCGGCGTTCCACCTGCTCCATCGAGCCGACCGACGACGGCCGGATCCGCCTGCGCAAGGACGCGCCGGTGATCTCCTACGCCACCGAGGCCGACGCGGTGTTCGTCACCGCGCGCCGCGACCCGGACGCCCCGGCGTCGGACCAGCGACTGCTCATCTGCCGCACCGACACGATGGTCCTGTCGCAGACGTCGACCTGGGACACCATGGGGCTCCGCGGCACCTGCAGCAACGGGTGGATCCTCGACACCGAGACGACGACCGACCGGGTGTTCCGCGACGACTACGCCGCGATCTCCGCCCAGACCGTCCTGCCGGTGTCGCACGTGCTGTGGGCCTCGGTCTGGCTCGGCATCGCCGTGTCGTCCGCCGAACGTGCCCGCAGCGCCGTCCGCAAGCAGGCCCGGGCATCCGTCGGCACGACCCCGCCGGGTGCCCTCCGGCTCGCCGAGCTCCTGGTCGACCTGCAGGCGCTGGCCGACTCGGTGCGCCACGCCGCCGAACGGTTCGACGCCGCCGCCGACGACCCGGACGTGCTGGCCTCGAGCGCGTACGCCCTCGCCGCGAACGCCCTGAAGATCGGTGCGTCCGAGCGCGTCACCGACATCGTCACGAAGGCGCTGCGCATCGTCGGGATCGCCGGCTACGCCGCATCGGGTCCGATGAGCATCGCCCGCCACCTCCGAGACGCCCACGGTGCCGCCGTCATGGTGAGCAACGACCGTCTCCTGGGGAACGACGCCGACCTGGCCATCATGACGGGAGTGATCCTGTGACCACCACGGACACCACCACGCACACCACCGACGCCTCCACCGCGGACACCGCGGACACCGCCGGCACGGACACCGCCACGGCGCTCGACGCCGCCCGCGCCGCCCTCCGCGCCCGCCTGCTCACCGACGGCGTGCTCCTCGACCTCGGCACGCCCGGCCTCTACGGCCGCACCGGGGTGTTCGAGCGCGTCTCCGCCGCGGTCGACGCCGCAGCAGTCCGCAGCCAGCAGCACCTCGGCGCCGAGGTCCTGCGTTTCCCGCCGGTCGAGCCGCTCGCGTCGTTCGAGCGCACCGACTACATCGCGTCGTTCCCGGACCTCGCCGCGTCGATCTCCGGGTTCACCGGCGACGACCGCACCCACCGCGCGCTGCTCGCCGCCCGCGAGCGCGGTGAGCGCTGGGAGGGCTTCCTCGAGCCGGCCGACCTCATGCTCACCCCCGCTGTCTGCCACCCCGTCTACGGCCTCATCGGCGACACCGTGCCGCAGCAGGGCCGGTTCCTCGACGTCCTGGGCGACTCCTTCCGCCGGGAGCCCTCGCTCGACCCGATGCGCCTGCAGGCCTTCCACATGCACGAGTTCGTGCACGTCGGCACCCCCGCGTCCGCAGCGGCCCACCGCGACGGCAGCATCCCGGTGATGCGCGCCCTGCTCGAGTCGTTCGGGCTCGAGATCGACGTCGTCCCCGCCAACGACCCCTTCTTCGGCCGCGTCGGGCAGATGCTCGCCCGCAACCAGGTCGAGCAGGCCCTGAAGTTCGAGTTCGTGACGAAGGTCTACGGCGCCGACCACGACGCCACCGCGATCAGCTCCGCGAACCTGCACGAGGACCACTTCGGTACCTCGTTCGGCCTGCGCACCGAGGACGGGCAGGTGGCGCACAGCGCCTGCATCGCGTTCGGCCTGGAACGCATCACCATCGCCCTGTTCGCCGCCCACGGCACGGACCTCGACGCCTGGCCGGCGTCCGCCAGCGCCGCCCTGGCACTGTGACCACGCTGCACGGCTGGTCCGGATCGCCGGCGATCCGCGCCGCGGTCCAGCTCCCCGCCGCCGCGCGCGCCGGTGTCGTCATCTGCCCGCCGCTCGGGCAGGAGGGCGTCATCGCGTACCGCACGCTCCGCCTGCTGGCCGACCGTCTGGAGGCCCGTGGCATCGCCTCGGTGCGCTACGACCCGTCCGGACGTGGTGACGGCGCACCCGACACCACGTCCGACGCGCAGGTCCGGTCCGCGCGCCACGCCGCTGCGCTGCTCCGGTCGACGGGCATCCGGGACGTCGCGTTCGTCGGGCTGGCGTCCGCCGCACTCGTCGCCGCCGCTGCCGCCCAGACGACCGACGGCCTGCTCGTCTGGGACGCCCCGGCGTCCGGCAGGGGCTGGCTCCGCCGACAGCGTGCCCTGGCGACGATCACCATCGGGGCCGATCGGGTCGTCGACGGTGTCGAGAGCCTCATCGGCATCGAGGTCGACACCGACGAGGCCGCCGCACTGTCCGCCCTGGCGTTCGCTCCGCGCACCGGACCGACCGTCGCCCTCGTCCGTCCGGGTACCCGTGCGCCGAAGCCCCTCGGTGGCGTCGAGGTGACCGAGGTCACCGGCAGCCCGGAGCTGCTCGACGGCACGAGCATCCACGCCCGGATCCCCGGCACCGCCATCGACACCGCCGTCGCCTGGCTCGGTGCCTGGGCACCCACCGCTGCGGCACCCGTCGCCCCGCCCGAGCTCGACGAGGTCCTCGACGTGGACGGCCGCGTCTCGGAACGGATCGTCCGCCTGGGCCCCGAGCGGCTGTTCGCCGTCGAGACCGTGTCGTCCGCGCAGCACCACGACGCCCCGCTCGTCGTCCTGCACAACGGCGCCGCGGAGCACCGCGTCGGCGCCACCGACTACCAGGTCGGACTCGCTCGGGCCCTGGCACGCGACGGCGCTCGGGTGGTCCGCGTCGACCGCCGCGGCACGGGCGAGAGCAGCGCCGTGCACGAGGACGAGCGCAGCTTCCTGTTCGCCCAGGAGTGGGTCGAGGACCAGTCCGCCGTCGTCACCGCCCTCGGCGAACCCTCGGACCGTCTGGTGCTCGTCGGCATGTGCGCCGGTGCCTGGCTCGCGGGCCGCTCGGCCGAGGAGGCCCCACGCCTCGTGGTCGAGATCAGCCCGAACGACTACCGGCGGCATCCCGCGGCCCCCGGGAGCTACGAGGACGCCGTCCGCGCGATCGACGCCCCCTCACCGACGCGACTCTGGATCCGGCACCGCTACAACGCCCTGGTGCCGAAGGCCCTCCGCGACCGCATCGCCCGACGCGACCGGGTCGGCGGCGTCGTCGAGCACGTGCGCCCCCTCGTCGAGCACGGCACCGACGTGGTCGTGATCGTGGCCCCGGACGACGCCGCACTGTTCGACCGTCTCGGCGGGCAGAAGGCCGTGCGTCGCTACACCGGCACCGGCCGCCGTGGCGCCCTGTCGGTCGTGCGGGTCGAGGCCGGCGACCACTCGCTGTTCTCGCCCGTGATGCGGCAGGCGGTGCAGGCCGAGGTGCGCTCCCGCGTCGCGGCGACGTTCCCCGTGCCCGCCTGACGGCTGCCGACCGTGCGGCAGGCTGGCGTGCAGGAGCTCAGACGAACCCGAGCTCGTGCGCGACCGCGTCGGGACGCTCGACGTGGGCGAAGTGCCCGCACGCCTCCAGCAGCACCGTGCGGGTCTGCGGCACGAGCGCCCGCAGTGCGGCCAGGTCCGAGACGCGAGCGAACACGTCGTCGCGGCCCGCGATCGCCGTCACCGGGCAGGTGATCGCGCGCCACCGGTCGACGTCGTACGCCGCCGCCGACCGTGCCGCCTCGGTGAACTGCTCCGGCCGGAGCTCGTCCACGAAGGCTGCCAGGACGCTCGGGTCCAGGCGTCGCACGTGCGTGAACACCGGCGCCGCGACGAGTAGCAGCAGGCCGATCCGGGCGATCCCCCGGAGCAGCGGACGAGCGGCGCCACCGGTCACCGTCAGGCCGGCTCGCAGCAAGGTGAACGCCGGCAGGGTGCCGAGCGCCCGGACGGGGTGCCGAGCTGCACCGGCCGTCGCGACCGTCGTGCCGGACACCAGCGCGAGCGACCGGACCCGCTCGGGCGCCACCACGGCCAGGTGCAACCCGACGAACGCGCCCATGGAGTGCCCGACGACGTCGACCGCACCGAGGTCCAGTGCTCCGAGGACCGCGGTCACGGCAGCCGTGACGGCGTCGAGCCCGAACGGACCGTCGGGGGCCGGCGAGGACCCCCAGCCGGGCAGGTCGACGAGCACCAGTCCGCGGGCACCGATGCCGTCCGCGGCGCGCAGCAGCGGGGTCCACGTCGACCAGGAGCCGGCGATGCCGTGCAGCAGCAGGAGCGGGTCCGGGCCGACGCGGTGGTGCACCACGACGGGGCCGGTCGGGGTGTCGACGACCGTGCGGGTCAGGCCCCAGGCGCCGGGCGTGACGCGCACCGGGTACGGGGCGTAGCCGTCGGAGGCGACCCCGCGACCACGCGGGTCGGTGTCGATGGCGTGCACCGGGCCTCCTGTCCGACCGTCGACGCGGATGCGTCCGTCAGCAGGGATTCGGAACGCTAGCCGACGGGGACGGGTGCCGAGCAGGCGGCGAGCCGGTCGAGGGCCGCCTTGTACTCGGCCACGTCGCGCTGCAGGCCGGGCTCGGTGATGATCGAGGCCTTGATGCGGCCCTGCACGTCGATGACGAAGGTCGCGCGGGTGGCGAAGCCCTTGTGCTCGAGGAACACGCCGTACTCCTTCGAGACCGCGCCGTGCGGCCAGAAGTCGGCGAGCAGCTCGAAGTCGTAGCCGTTCGTCTCGGCGAACGACCGCAGCGTCGCCTTCGAGTCGACCGAGATGCCGAGGAGCTCGATGCGCTGGTCCTGGAACATCGTGATGTTGTCCTGCAGGGTGCAGAGCTCGTTCGTGCACCCGGACGAGAACGCCAGCGGGAAGAAGACGAGTGCGACCGGGCGGTTGCCGCGGAAGTCGCTGAGTCGGACGTGCTCACCGAACTGGTTCGGGAGCTCGAAGTCCGGCGCGAGTGAGCCGATCTCCAGTGCCATCGCTACGTGTGCTTCTTCCTCGGGCGTGGGGTGTGCCCGTCGGGTCCGTGCGCCGCGGATCGCGTGTGCACGATCGGCCATGCTACGCCGACGACACGCGAATGCAAGCACCCGTCCACCTGCACGTCACCATCAGCATCAGCGTCGGTCCTGGGGCCTAGAGTGGACGGGGCCCCAGCCGGTCGCGACCCGACCACCGGAGCCACCATGTCCACCACCACGAGAACGAACGAGGTCAAGGGTGACGGTGAACGACCAGGACCCGTACAGCACCGGGGCGAACGACCAGGATCCGCAGGAGACCGCCGAATGGCGTGAGTCCCTGGACGGGCTGGTCCAGACCCACGGACACCAGCGCGGTCGCGAGATCATGCTGAGCCTGCTCAAGCGGTCCAAGGAACTGCACCTCGGTGTGCCGATGGTCCCGACGACGGACTACGTGAACACCATCGCGCCGGAGAACGAGCCGGAGTTCCCCGGCGACGAAGAGCTGGAGCGCCGGTACCGCCGCTGGATCCGCTGGAACGCGGCCATCACGGTGCACCGCGCGCAGCGTCCGGGCATCGCGGTCGGCGGGCACATCTCGACGTACGCGTCGAGCGCCGCGATGTACGAGGTCGGCTACAACCACTTCTTCCGCGCGCAGGACCACCCCTCCGGTGGCGACCAGGTCTTCTTCCAGGGCCACGCCTCCCCCGGCATGTACGCCCGCGCCTACATGGAACGGCGCCTGTCCGAGGACCAGCTCGACGGGTTCCGGCAGGAGAAGTCGCACGCCGGCGGCGGCCTGTCGTCGTACCCGCACCCGCGCCTCATGCCGCACTTCTGGCAGTTCCCGACCGTGTCGATGGGCATCGGCCCGATCAACGCGATCTACCAGGCGCAGCAGGCCAAGTACCTGTCGAACCGCGGCATCAAGGACGCCATGGACCAGCAGGTCTGGGCGTTCCTGGGCGACGGCGAGATGGACGAGGTCGAGTCCCGCGGCCAGCTCCAGGTCGCTGCGAACGACGGCCTCGACAACCTGAACTTCGTCATCAACTGCAACCTGCAGCGACTCGACGGTCCGGTCCGTGGCAACGGCAAGATCATCCAGGAGCTCGAGGCGTTCTTCCGCGGTGCGGGCTGGAACGTCATCAAGGTCGTCTGGGGCCGCGAGTGGGACGACCTGCTCGCCCGCGACACCGAGGGCGCGCTCCTCAACCTGATGAACCAGACGCCGGACGGCGACTACCAGACGTACAAGGCCGAGAACGGTGCCTACGTGCGCGAGAACTTCTTCGGGCGCGACCCGAAGGCGCTCGAGCTCGTCCAGGACTACACCGACGACCAGATCTGGAACCTCAAGCGCGGTGGCCACGACTACCGCAAGGTCTACGCCGCCTTCAAGGCCGCGACCGAGCACAAGGGCCAGCCGACCGTCATCCTGGCGAAGACGGTCAAGGGCTACGGCCTCGGCCCGAGCTTCGAGGGCCGCAACGCGACCCACCAGATGAAGAAGCTCACGCTCGACAACCTCAAGCAGTTCCGCGACGAGATGCGCATCCCGATCTCCGACGCGCAGCTGGAAGAGAACCCCTACACGCCGCCGTACTACCACCCGGGCAACGACGACGAGGCGATCCAGTACATGCACGAGCGCCGTCGCGCGCTCGGTGGCTACGTGCCGGAACGTCGCACGAAGTACACGCAGTTCACGCTGCCGGACGACTCGAAGTACCAGGTCGTGAAGAAGGGCTCCGGCAAGCAGGAGGTCGCCACCACCATGGCGTTCGCCCGCCTGCTGAAGGACCTGCTGCGCTCGCCCGACTTCGGTGACCGCGTGGTCCCGATCATCCCGGACGAAGCACGCACGTTCGGCATGGACGCCTACTTCCCGTCGGCGAAGATCTACAACCCGAACGGCCAGCACTACACGTCCGTCGACCGCGAACTCCTCCTCGCCTACAAGGAGAGCCCGCAGGGCCAGATCATCCACGTCGGCATCAACGAGGCGGGCGCCCTGGCGGCGTTCACCGCGGTCGGTACCTCGTACTCGACGCAGGGCGAGCCGCTCATCCCGGTCTACGTCTTCTACTCGATGTTCGGGTTCCAGCGCACCGGCGACGCCATCTGGGCCGCCGGCGACCAGATGACCCGTGGCTTCATGATCGGCGCGACCGCCGGCCGCACCACGCTGACGGGCGAAGGCCTGCAGCACGCGGACGGCCACTCGCCGCTCCTCGCCACGACGAACCCGGCCGTCGTCTCGTACGACCCGGCGTACGGCTACGAGATCGGCCACATCGTCAAGGCCGGCCTCGACCGCATGTACGGCACGAACGAGGACGGCTCGCCGAAGCACGCCGACCCGAACGTCATGTACTACCTGACGGTCTACAACGAGCCGCTGGTGCAGCCGGCCGAGCCCGAGGGCGTCGACGTCGAGGGCATCCTCAAGGGCATGTACCTGCTCAAGCCGAGCGAGCACGACGGCCCCAAGGCCCAGCTGCTCGCGTCCGGTGTCGCCGTGCCGTGGATCCTCGAGGCGCAGCAGCTCCTCGCCGAGGACTGGGGCGTGTCGGCCGACGTGTGGAGCGTCACGAGCTGGGGTGAGCTGTACCGCGACGGTGTGGCCGCCGAGCAGCAGGCGTTCCTCAACCCGAACGAGCCGGCCCGCACGCCGTTCGTCACCGAGCGTCTGCTCGGCACCGAAGGACCGGTCGTCGCCGTGAGCGACTTCATGCACCTGGTGCAGGAGCAGATCCGTCCGTTCGTGCCGACCGACTACGCCACCCTCGGTGCCGACGGCTTCGGTTTCTCGGACACCCGTCCGGCCGCTCGCCGCTTCTTCCACATCGACGGCCCCTCGGTCGTCGTGCGGACGCTGCAGCAGCTCGCCCGCCAGGGCAAGGTCGACGGCGCGCTCGTCCAGCAGGCGATCGACAAGTACCGCCTGCACGACGTGACCGCCGGCACCACCGGCAGCGCGGGCGGCGAGAGCTGATCACCCCGTGACGACGGTCCGCCCGGACCACGAGAGCCAGGAGAGCGCGCGTGAGCGTGCGCTCTCCTGGCTCCGTCAGGTGTCCGGAGAACTCTCCACCGCGACCATCAAGCGGCTCGAGGACACCCTCCCCTGGTACAGCGAGATGCCACCGGGGCGCCGCTCCGCCGTGGGCCTCGTCGCCCAGGCCGGCATCACGTCGTTCATCAGCTGGCTCGAGGGCACCGCGTCGACGCCGTGGATCGCCGCGGCCGACGTCTTCGGGTCCGCCCCACGGGAGCTCCTGCGCTCGGTGAGCCTGCAGCAGACCCTGCAGCTCATCCGCGTCGTCGTCACCGTGGTCGAGGAACGCGCCGCCGACGACGAGATGCTGCAGGAGGCGATCCTCAAGTACTCCCGTGACATCGCGTTCGCGGCCGCCGACGTCTACGCCCGCGCGGCCGAGGCCCGCGGCCTGTGGGACGCCCGGCTCGAAGCCCTCGTGGTCGACTCGATCCTCTCGGGCGAGTACGACGACGAACTGCCGTCCCGCATCGCCGCCCTCGGGTGGCACGGGCACGGCGAGGTCGCGGTGCTCGTCGGCACCGCGCCGAAGCAGCTCGAGGTCGACCAGGTCCGTCGCACCGCACGGCACATGGACGCCGACGTGCTCGTCGGGGTCCAGGGATCGCGGCTCGTCGTGGTCATCGGTCGCGCCACCCCGCGTGACGACGTGCCCGAGGGCGAGGAGCCCGTCTCCTTCACGACCATCGCGCAGGCCCTCGAACCGCTGTTCGGCGACGGCCACCTGGTCCTCGGCAACGAGGTCCCCGGGGTCGTCGACGCCTCGACCAGCGCGAAGGCCGCCTTGGCCGGGTTCGCCGTCGCGCGTGCCTGGCGCGGTGTCCCCCGTCCGGCCCTCGCCGACGACCTGCTCCCCGAGCGCGCCCTGGCCGGTGACCCGCTGGCCCGCTCGGCCCTGGTCCAGCGCATCTACGTCCCGCTCAAGGACCAGTCGACCGAGCTCCTGCAGACGCTGTGGTGCTACCTGGACACCGGCCGCTCGCTCGAGGCCACCGCCAGGGAGCTCTTCGTGCACCCGAACACCGTGCGCTACCGCCTGCGGCGCGTCGCCGACATCATCGGCTGGGACGCCACGAACGCCCGGGACGCCCTGATCGTGCAGTCGGCGCTCATCCTCGGCGCGATGTCGGAGTCCGCGACCGGCCGTCGCCGCATCACACCCCGACGCTGACGCGCCGGGGCGTAGAGAACCGACAATGTCCCACCGGGATTCGTGTGGGAAGTCCACACGTGCCCTGCGGGGCGAGAACGCGAGGATTGTCCGGTGATCGTCGTCGTCGCGCCCGGACAGGGCTCCCAGACCCCCGGCTTCCTCGCCCCCTGGCTCGAGGACGCCACCGTTCGTGAACGCGTCGGGCAATGGTCGGAGTCGATCGGCGTCGACCTCGCCGAGCACGGCACGAACTCCGACGCGGACACCATCAAGGACACCGCGCTCGCACAGCCCCTCATCGTGGCCGCCGGCCTGGTGACCGCCGACGCACTGCTCGCCGAGGGCCGTCGTGCCCTGGTGGGCGGGGTCGCCGGACACTCGGTGGGCGAGTTCACCGCCGCCGCGGTCGCCGGGATCCTCGAGCCGACCGACGCCGTCGCCCTGGTCGCCGAGCGCGGCCGGGCCATGGCCGACGCCGCAGCGCTCGAACCGACCTCGATGGCCGCCGTCCTCGGTGGCGACGCCGATGCGGTCGCCGCCGCCCTCGCCGAGCACGGCCTGGTGCCCGCGAACCACAACGGTGGCGGCCAGACCGTCGTCGCCGGCGCCGCGGACGCCATCGCCGCCCTCGCCGCAGCCCCGCCCGCCAAGGCCCGGGTCATCCCCCTCGCCGTCGCCGGCGCGTTCCACACCCGCTACATGGCGCCCGCCGTCGAGCGGGTCGCACCGGTGGCGGCCGCCGCGGCCGTGCAGGACCCGACCCTGCCGATCTGGACCAACGCCGACGGCTCCCGGGTGGACGACGGCCGACGCTTCGTCGACCTGATGGTCCAGCAGATCGCGAACCCCGTGCACTGGGACGCGGTCATGGAGTCCTTCTCCGCCGCCGGCGTGACCGGCATCATCGAGCTCGCACCCGCCGGTGCCCTCGTCGGCCTGGCGAAGCGCGGCCTCCGCGGCACGCCGACCGTCGCCATCAAGACCCCCGACGACCTGCCTGCAGCGATCGACCTGCTGCAGCGCGCGGGCCAGGAAGCAGACGCAACCGCATGACCGACCCGACCACCCCGACGGACGCCCCCACGGGCCTCCCGACCGGATCCGCGCGCCCGCTGCTCCAGCAGCGCCGCGGCCACGAGTTCACCCGGATCCTGGCGTTCGGCGCCGCCCGCGGCGAGAACGTCGTGCCGAACGACGACCTCGTCGGCCCGATCGACTCGTCCGACGAGTGGATCCGCCAGCGCACCGGCATCATCACCCGCAAGCGTGCCGGCGAGGACGTCGAAGCCGTCGACCTCGCCGAGACCGCCGCACGCGAGGCGATCGAGAAGGCCGGCATCGAGCCGTCCCAGATCGGCGTCGTGCTCGTGAGCACCGTCACGCACACCGTCGCCACCCCGTCGATGGCGTCGCTGCTCGCCGAACGCATCGGTGCCACCCCGGCCGCCGCGTACGACATCAGCGCCGCCTGCGCCGGGTACGCCTACGGCATCGCCCAGGCCGACTCGTTCATCAAGTCCGGGCTCGCCGACCACGTGCTGGTCGTCGGGGCCGAGAAGCTCAGCGACGTCGTCGACCCGACCGACCGCTCGATCTCGTTCCTGCTCGGGGACGGTGCCGGCGCCGCCGTGATCGGCCCGAGCGACTTCCCGGGCATCGCCCCCACCATCTGGGGCTCGGACGGCTCGAAGTGGGACGCCATCGGCATGACCGCGACCTACAACGAGTGGGAGGCCGGTGCACCCCGCCCGACCATGCGCCAAGCCGGCCAGACGGTGTTCCGCTGGGCCGTCTGGGAGATGGTCAAGGTCGCCCGACAGGCGCTCGAGACCGCCGGGGTCCGCCCCGAGGACCTCGCAGCCTTCGTGCCGCACCAGGCGAACATCCGCATCATCGACGAGTTCGCCAAGCAGCTCGGCCTGCCCGAGACGGTGACGATCGCCCGCGACATCACCACCACCGGCAACACCTCCGCCGCGAGCATCCCGCTCGCCACGCACCGCCTGCTCGAGGAGCACCCGGACCTGTCGGGCGGTCTCGCCCTGCAGATCGGCTTCGGCGCTGGACTCGTGTTCGGCGCCCAGGTGGTCGTCCTCCCCTGATCCCACCCCGGTCGCGCACCCGCGCGACCGGTCCCCATCCCGACGAGCCTCCGCGCACCCGGACCCCGCGTGCCCTAGGCTGGTCAACGGTCAAACGACACCCCCCTTCAAGGAGAACACTCATGGCCCTGTCCAACGAAGAAGTCCTCGCCGGCCTGGCCGAGCTGATCAACGACGAGACCGGTATCGCCACCGACACCGTCGCCGCCGACAAGTCCTTCACGGACGACCTCGACATCGACTCCATCTCGATGATGACCATCGTGGTCAACGCCGAGGAGAAGTTCGACGTGAAGATCCCGGACGAAGAGGTCAAGAACCTCAAGACCGTCGGCAACGCGGTCGACTACATCGTCAAGGCCCAGGCCTGACACGAGCTTCCTGAGCGCCGCGGCCCGCGGACCCCTGCGGGCCGCGGCGCTCATCTTGTTCACCCCAACGAAAGAACACGTCGTCCCATGACCAAGAAGACCGTCGTCGTCACCGGGATCGGTGCGATCTCACCCCTCGCCGCGACCGCCCCGGACACCTGGGACGCGCTGCTCGCCGGCAAGTCCGGCATCACCCGCATCGAGGACCCCCGCTACGCCGACCTCGAACTCCCCGTGGAGTTCGCCGGCCAGGCGCGCACCTTCCTCACCGACCAGCTCACCCGCCCCGAGTCGAAGCGCCTCGACCCCTCGTCGCAGCTGTCGCTCGTCGCAGCGCGCGAAGCATGGGCCGACGCCGGCATCGACGACGAGTCGGTCGTCCCCGAGCGCTTGATCGTCGACTGGGCAACGGGCATCGGTGGCGTGAACACGCTGCTCGACGCCTGGGACACCCTGCGCGAGAAGGGCCCGCGTCGCGTCCTGCCGATGACGGTCCCGATGCTCATGGCGAACGGTCCCGCCGCCGCCATCGAGATGGAGTTCGGCGCCCGTGGCGGCGCCCGCACCTACCTGTCGGCGTGCGCCTCGTCGACCGAGTCGCTGGCCGAGGCCTACCGGCACATCGCCGACGGCGACGCCGACATCGTCATCACCGGTGGCGCCGAGGCCGCGCTGCACCCGCTCCCGCTGGCCGCGTTCGCCGCCATGCAGGCCCTGTCGCGCCGCAACGACTCCCCCGAGACCGCGTCGCGCCCCTACGACGTCACGCGTGACGGCTTCGTCCTCGGTGACGGCGCCGCGGCGCTCATCCTCGAGTCGAAGGAGCACGCCGAGGCCCGCGGCGCGACCATCTACGCCGAGGTCGCCGGCTCCGGCATCACCTCGGACGCCTTCCACATCACCGCGCCGGACCCCGAGGGCAGCGCCGCCGCCCGTGCGGTCCTGCAGGCCCTCGAGCACGCCGACGCGAGCATCGAGGACGTCGTGCACGTCAACGCGCACGCCACCTCGACCCCCGTCGGGGACGTCGCCGAGTACCACGCGATGCGTCGGGTCTTCGGCGACCACCTGGACAACGTCGTGGTGTCCGCCACCAAGGCGTCAACGGGCCACCTGCTCGGTGGTGCCGGTGCGATCGAGGCGGTCTTCACCGTCCTCGCGCTGCACAACCGCGTCGCGCCACCGACGATCAACCTGCACGACCAGGACCCGGAGATCGTCATGGACGTCGCCCGCGAACCGCGTGCGCTGCCCGAAGGCGACCTGCTCGCCGTCAGCAACTCGTTCGGCTTCGGCGGACACAACGCCGTGGTCGCGTTCCGCAGCGTCTAGTCACGGCAGCACCTGCCAGGAGGCCCGTCCCGCGTCGTCGGGGCGGGCTTCCGTCGTTCCGGTGCCCGGCTCTCAGCCCCCCGTCCACACGCCGTCGTGTCGCTGCCGCGCCCTGGGAACGACGAGACGCCGCCGTATTCGGCGGCGTCTCGAGTCTGTGGCGGTGTCCGGGCGACACACCGGCGTCTGGCGCACCCGACACGCCGGCGTCCGGCGCACCCAACACGCCGGCGTGTGGCGAGTCCGGGTCAGCCGACGCGGTGCAGCCAGACGACCGGGTTGCCCTCGGCGGCGTGGCGGAAGGGCTCGAGCTCGTCGTCCCAGGCCTGCCCGAGGGCCAGTCGCAACTCACGGTGCAGTTCGAGGGCGTTGCTGCCCGCGACCTCCATCGCGTAGCGCACCCGGTCCTCGGGGATGACCATGTTGCCCGTGACGTCGGTCTGCGCGTAGAACACCCCGAGGTCGGGCGTGTGCATCCAGCGACCACCGTCCGAGGCGCTCGTCGGCTCCTCGGTGACCTCGTACCGCAGGTGCTCCCACCCGCGCAGGGCAGAGGCGATCGCGGCACCGGCACCGACCGCACCGGTCCACGTGAACTCGGTCCGACGCGCACCGTCCTGCGCGGGCTGGTCGAGCCACGAGAAGTTCACGGCGCGGTTCATCGCGCGACCTGCTGCCCATTCGACGTGCGGGCAGAGCGCGCGGGGTGAGGAGTGCACGTAGAGCACTCCTGTCGTCGTTCCGTTCACGGTTCCTCCGATACGTCAGGTGCGACTTCCCCATCGACCTGGTGCGGAGGATCCTGACCCGAGGGGCCACGGAACCATCGGTATGCGATTGTGATGTCCCGACGGGACACGCCCATTATGCAGCGCCACGCCTGGGAACGGCAAGGACCCGACCGGGTTCAGTGCAGGACGGCACCGCTCGCGTCGACCGGGTGCCGCTCCCCCGCCGTGATCGGCACGGGGACACGGTTCTCCTCCGGAGGGATCGGGCAGGCGTACTGGTACGAGAACGCGCACGGCGGCAGGACCAGCAGGTTCCAGTCGAGCTCGACCGTGGACTCGGCGCCGGGGTCGTCGAGGTACAGGAACCGACCCATCGAGTAGCTGCTGCTCGGGTCGTCCTCGGCCAGGGCACTCGTGGCGTCCTGCACGATGAGCTGCAGTCTCGCGGCTCCGCGGAACGCGGCCGACCGGACGGCGACGAACCGCACCGTGGCGCCGTTCACGACGGTCTCGACGTGTCCGGCAACCGGCAGGGCGTCGCCGGCGGCGTCGCGGACGCTGCCACGGGCCTCCTGGCCGTCGTCCACCAGTGGGACGTACGTGCCGGACGTCACCCGGTCGCCGGACCGCGCGAAGCGGGCGATGTGCGCGAAGCGGGCGATCGCCTCGGACGACGGGTCCCAGACACGCAGGGTGTCGCCGGTGACGGTGCCGGCGAAGCCGTCCGGCAGCGCGACGGTGGACGGGACGACGGCGGTGTCCCCCGCGACCAGGACCGTCCCGTCGACCGGCACGCCGTCCACGACGACGCCGTCGGACGCCTCGGCCGTGACGGTGAGTCCGCCAGGCGCCGGAGCCCAGGTGCCGGGGACCGGCCAGACCGGCTGCGGGTGGTCGACGTGTTGCGCGTTCACCAGGGCGAGCGGTCCGCGAGCACTGCGCGCCCAGCGGTCACGTTCGTCGACGTGCTCGGCGAAGGCGGCGACCGCGGCGTCGGCGCTCGCGCCGTCGCCGCGCGTCACGACTGTTCCTGGCGGGGGTAGATGACCTTCTGCACGATGATGATGACCGACGCCGCGACGGGCAGGGCCACGAGTGCGCCGAGCACACCGCCGATGGTGCCGCCCGCGACGGCGGCGATGACCACGAGCGCACCGGGTACCTGGACCGCTCGCGACATGATGCGCGGCGAGATCAGGTAGGCCTCGACCTGCATGTACACCAGGTAGTAGATCGCCGCGGCGAGGGCGGTCGCCGGTGACGCGAAGAAGCAGAGCAACGAGATCACGATCGCGGCGGCCAACGTTCCGACGAGCGGGATGAGCGAACCGAGGAACGCGAACGACGCGAGCAGCACCGGCAGCGGCGCCCCGATGATGAGCAGGAAGAAGAAGCTGAGGATGCCGTTGATGAGCGCCTGGGACACCTGCCCGACGACGTAGCGACCGACCGCCTGCGTGATCTGCTCGCTCACGTCGATGAAGTTCTGACGACGCGACGCCGGGACGAACCGGTACGCCGCACGCTTCATGCCCCGCATCGACGCGAGGAAGTAGAGCATCAGGATGATGACGATGAGCGCCCCAGTGACCCCGGACAGGATCCCGCTGCCGACCGCCAGGATCCCGCCGCCGACACTGAGCAGGTTGCCCGGCTTCTCGACGAAGGACTGCAGCGACTGCAGCGCGTGGTCGATGTCGAACGACCCGGCGAACTGCTTCGACAGGTCCTGCACCCACTGCTGCTGCGAGATGTCCTGCACGATCTCGGGGAAGTTCTGGATCAGGTTCGACGCCTGGTCCACCAGGATCGGCACCACCGCGAACACGATGCCGGCGAAGGCCCCGAGCACCCCGACCACGACGATCGTGATGGCCGCCCACCGCGGGATGATCCGCTCGAGGAACGACACGAGCGGGTCGATGCCGAGCGCCAGGAACAGCGCGACCCCGATGTAGACCAGGACCGTGCTCAGCTCGTTGATGATCGACCCGGCGAGCAGGGCGACGAGGACCCCGATGGCGCCCATGAACCCCAGCCGGAACGCGTTCACGCGCACGCCGGTACCGCCACGGGTCACCTCGAAGGTGACGTTCGGTGTCGGTGCGTGGTCGTCCTGCGACGTGTCGCGCTTCCTTGGCATGTGCACGTAGGGCGGGCGGGACTCGAACCCGCGGATCGTTCGGTTATGAGCCGACTGCCTTGACCAGCTTGGCTACCGCCCCTCGCCGGAGGCCCTCAAGCCACCGGCTCACCACGATACAGCGACTCGAACGTCGACAGCGTGCGGTTGATGTCGTGTGCCTCGATCATGGCCAGACTGCGTTCCCGCATCGCGACGTAGTCGGACTCCGGGGCGGTGAGCACCGTCGTGAGCTTCGCTGCCAGGTCGTCCACGTCGCCCGGGGTGAACAGGTACCCGTTGCCGTCGATCAGGTGCGGGAGCGCCATCGAGTCGGCTGCGACCACGGGGAGTCCGGACGCCATCCCCTCGAGCGAGGAGATGCTCTGCAGCTCGGCCGTCGACGGCATCGCGAACACCGTCGCGTTGGTCAGGGCCTCCTGCTTGCGCTCGTCCGAGACGAAGCCCAGGAACCGCACGCGGTCCTCGAGCCCGAGCTCCTTCGCCAGTGCGGTGAGCTTCGGGATCATCTCGCCGTCGCCGACGATGGTCAGGGTCGTGGCCAGCTCGGCCGGCAGCAGCGCCACGGCACGGACCAGGACGTCGAGGTTCTTCTCCGGGGCGACCCGGCCCACGAAGACGATGTCGTTGTTGACCGGGCGCCCCTCGCGCGCGACGTAGCGGGACGCGTCGATGCCGCACGAGATCGCCAGGACCTGCTGGCCGGCGATGGCCTTCCGCAGGTAGTCGGCGGCCAGGTTGGTCGGCGTCGTGATCGTGTCGGCCAGCCGGTAGGTCTTGGCGGCGTCGCTCCACGCGATCTTCAGCGCGAGGGGCAGCGTCCACTTGCCGAACGGCGTGTACTCGAGCAGGTTCTCCGGCATGAAGTGGTTCGTCGCGATGACCCGGATGCCGCGGTCGTTCGCCTCGTGCACGATGCCACGACCGATGACCACGTGCGACTGGATGTGCAGCACGTCGGGCTTGACCGCGTCGAGGATCGGGGCGGTCCACTTCCGGACGCTCCACGGCCACACGAAGCGCAGCCACGGGTGCAGCGGCCACTTGTACGACTTCAGGCGGTGCACGACGAGGGTGACGCCGTGGTGCTCCTCGTCGAAGGTGCCGTAGTGGCGGCTCGACGCCGGGGCCACGATGTGCACCTCATGCCCGCGCTCGGCCAGTCCGACGGCGAGCTGCTCGGCGAAGGTCGCGGCGCCGTTGACGTCGGGGGCGAAGGTGTCCGCTGCGATCAGCACGCGCAGCGGTCGGTGACCGCCCGTCGCACCCGTCGGTCCGGCGGTGGCGGTGGTGGCGTCTCCTGACACGGCTGAGTTCGTCCTCTCGTGGGCGATGGCTGGTCGGCTGTGACGCTATCGCACCAGGATCGACGGTCGCGTCAGCCGCGCGGATGAGCGCCGCGACCACCGGGCACCGAGCGCCGAGCGCGCCGCGGCCGTCAGGTCCGGGTCTGGGGGTGGTGCTTGGCGAGCAGGAACACCCCGGTGATGGCGATGCCCGCGGCGACCACGAACCCCGCCACCGCGAACCACGGCGCCCCCGTTGCCTCGCCGAGCACGATCACGCCGATGCCGACCGCGACGATCGGGTCGATGACGGTCAGCCCCGCGATCACCAGGTCGGCCGAGCCGCTGGAGTACGCGTTCTGCACGAAGTACCCGCCGAGCGACGCCGCGACGACCACGCCGACGATGGCGAGCACGGTCAACCAGTCGAAGGTGTGGTTCACGAACCGGTTCAGCACCACCTTGGCCAGCGTCGCCACGAAGCCGTAGAGCACGCCGGCGCCGACGATGTAGTACAGGGCGTTCCGGCGCTTGGCGACCAGGCGGAACGACACGAGCACCAGCACCAGCACGACCGCCAGGATCACCAGCACGGTGACGAGCTGCTGGCGGGTGATCGCGCTCTCGTGCCCGACGAACGCCGCGATCCCGACGAAGATGCCGACACCGATGATGCACGTCCACACGGCACGACGAGCACGACGGCCGAGCGGGATCCCCGACGCACGCGACGAGAACCACGTCGTGATCACCAGCGCCACGGCCCCCAGCGGTTGCACGACGATCAGCGGCGCGAACGTGATGCTGATGAGCTGCAGCACCACCGCGATGCCGAGCATGAGCGTGCCGAGCACCCAGTAGCCGCTCGAGACGAGCCCCACCACGTGGCGGACGCTCAGCCCCTTCGACTGCCGGCCGAGACGCGCTTCGACCCGCTGCACCCCACGGCTCTGGAACTGCGCCCCGAGCGACAGGAACACCGCACCGACCAGGGCCACCGGGATCATCAGCGCCTGGAACGGCGTGAGGTTGCTCACGGCGTCGGGCAGCTGGAGGTCCGTCGTCACGCGTCGAGGCTACCGTCCCCCGCCGGATAACCTGGGTGAATGGCCGTTCTCCCGATCCGCATCACCGGCGAACCCGTCCTGCACGAGCGTGCAGCCGAGGTCACCGCGTTCGATGACGACCTCCGTTCCCTCGTCGCCGACATGCTCGAGACCATGGACCTGGCACCGGGCGTCGGCCTGGCCGGACCGCAGGTGGGCGTCGGCAAGCGCCTGTTCGTGTACTCCTACACCGACGACGACGACGTGCTGCACCGGGGCGCCGCCGTGAACCCCGTCCTGTGGACCACGCCCCCGGTCCCCGAGTCCGTCGAGGAGATCGACGAGGACGAGGAGTCCGAGGGCTGCCTGTCGATCCCGGGCGAGCGCTTCCCGCTCCGCCGCTCCGAGGGCGCCCTGCTGCGCGCCTCCGACGAGCACGGCACCCCGTTCGAGGTCGAGGCGCACGGCTGGCTGGCCCGCATCTTCCAGCACGAGTACGACCACCTGGACGGCTGGCTCTACGCCGACCGTCTCGTGCACCCCTACGGCAAGCAGGTCGCCAAGGCGATCCGCAAGAGCAGCTGGGGCGGCCCCGGCCAGTCCTGGCTGCCGGGTCGCGACCACCCCGAGGGCTGACGCCCGTCCCGCGGCCGTCGGTCGGTCGTGGGTCAGGCGGTCGGTCTGGAGGCCCGGGTCAGCCCCGGTACGCCGCCAGCGCGTCCCGCAGGCGGTCGGTCTCCGGGTGCCCCGGGCAGTACCGCAGGAGCCCCTCGGCCACGTGGGCACCGCGCTCGTCGGCGACCGCCGACGTCCACGGCGCCGAGTCCCGCACCGCGCAGGCGCTCGCGAGCTCGACCAGGGTCGCGTCACCGCGCGCCGCCGTCACCGCGGACTGCTGCTGGCTCGACGGCACCGAGCCGGTCAGCCGCTTCGCCGAGCAGTCGGCACGCGCGGCTTCCCACACCGCTGCGTAGGTCGTGTAGCTCGCGCGGTCAGCGCCGTCCCCGCCGCAGACGAACGCGAAGACGACCGGTGACGCGCCTGAACCCAGCCCGGTGTCCGAGCTCGTCGGGTCCTCGGACGCATCGGTGTCAGGGCCGACGCTGCTGCAGCCGGTGAGCACCGCCGTCACCGCCACGACGACGCCCAGCAGGGCGGATCGAGGGGAACGAGAACGGTGCACCTGTGAACGCTAACAGCATCCGCCGGGTACCAGCCGCACGAGCGACGTCGGTCAGGGTGTCGGGCCGGTGACCGTGATCGTCGCGCGCTGGTCGAGCCGACCACCGCGGTCGGCATCGGTGCTCATCCGGCAGCGCACCTGGGTGGTGCCGACCGGAGCCTGCACGTCCTGTCGGACGCAGCTCGTCGACGACACCCCGCGCGGCAGGTCGAGCCGGATGGGCACGGTCACCGGCTTGCCGTCGGGGCTCTGCAGCGTCCGGTCGGCGAGTTCCAGTGGCGTCCCCTTGACGGTCAGACCGGCCAGCTTCGCCTTGCTCAGGTCGATGCCGTCGATCTGCGCCCCGCTGATGTCGGCGACCGTCAGGTCCGCGCTGCCCAGGTCGGCGTCACGCAGGTCCGCCCCCCGCAGGTCCGCGCTGTACAGGTCGACACCACGCAGGTCCGCTCCGCGCAGGTTCGCCCCCTGCAGGTCGGCGCCGTAGAGCACGCTGTCACGCAGGTCCGAACCGCGCAGGTCCGCGCCGTGCAGGTCGGCCAGACGCAGGTCGACGGTGGCGAAGCGCACACCGGCGAGGTCCTGTTCCGCGCAGGTCGTCACGGCACCCGGCTCGGGCGCCGTGCGGACCGTGCACGAACCGATCTGGCGTTCCCCGGCGCTGGTCCCCCCGGTTCGCGCGAAGGCCGCGACGCCGATGACGACGAAGAACAGGATGGTCAGGGCAGCCACGACGACGCCGCGGAACCGTGCGGCGCGGTTCACGAGCGCACCCCCGTGAGCCACTGGGGCAGGACGTCGCGGGCCCAGCTCGAGTACCAGGCCGCCGAGTTGGCGTACGGGAAGAAGGCGCTGATCGGGTTGTAGAAGACGAAGAGCACGACGCCCACCACGATCACGACGACCCACGCCACGGTGGCCGCGCGTCCGTGCAGCCGTCGGATCCACGAGGCGAGACCGAGCAGCACCACGGCCGCGATCATCGGCAGCACCGGCAACAGGTAGCGGCCCGAGAACGCGAAGTCCTGCCGGAGGTTCACCGCGGTCGCGGCGTTGAAGCACAGCACCGCCACCGTGTAGGCGACGGGGACGGCTGCCAGCCACCACATGGCCGCGTTCCGGAGCACCCGGCGCATCTGGGTCACCGCGATCGCCACGGCACCGACGCTGGCGACGGCGCCGAACAGCACGACGGCGGTGTTCGGGCGCCAGGGCAGCGACGGACCCCAGAAGAAGAAGAGCGACCGGAAGTAGGTGGTGATCCACATCCAGAGGAAGGAGACCGGCCGGAACGGTTCGAGCGTGCCGGCGGCGACCTCGAGGTCGTGGGTCCGGACCGCGTTGTAGTTCCGACGGAAGATGCCGAAGTTCATGCACGCGTCGCGGCTGTGGATCTCGGCGCAGTCGGGGTTGAGTGCCCGGTAGACGAGCAGGTTCACACCGAAGCGCTCGAGCACCAGGGCGAGCAACGCACCGCCGATCACCACCAGGACGACGGATCGCCACGGCCGTTCGCGGAAGCCCGAGACGGCTCGACGTACGGGGTGCCGGAGCCACGAGAAACCGTCGACGCGGTACCGGAACAGCACGGCGAAGAAGGCTCCGGCCAGCACGAGCGGCGCCTGGGAGTACTTGAACATGAGCGCCAGCATCGCGGTGACGACCAGCCACGCGAGCGTTCGCAGTCCACCGCCACGGGCGACCTTGACCGCGACGGCGGCGAAGAGGAAGAAGGCGGCCATCGACGGCGCGTCGTAACTGATGGTGGCGGCCTGCCAGGCGTAGCGGCCGGTGGAAGCGGTCACCACGGTGGCGAGCAGGCCGATCGCCGTCGGGACCCCGGCGTTCCGGAACATCGCACGGAGGGCGTACAGACCGGCCCCGGCAGCCAGGACGTCGATGCTCCGCAGCACCATCACGGTCTGTTCCAGGTGGAGCCCGAGCGCCTGCGTCCCCTTCGCCGGGAACGACATCAGGTAGTAGTAGAGGTACGCCGGGAACCGCGTGACCTCGCCGAGCCACAGCTTCGACGCGTCGACGTCCTGCAGGAACGGGCCGGCGTTCCACGGGCGAGCCGCGTAGAGCATGATGTTGCCGATGTGCCGACGCTCGTCCGGGGCCGCCGAAGCAGGGACGTGGATCGTGACGGCGAACAGGAAGCCGACGAGCAGGAACGCCACGAGCAAGACCACGAACGCGGTGCGTGAGGAGAGCACGCGGTTGGCCCGGTCCAGCAGACCCGTGGACCGGTCACCGGTCACACGTCCGGTGGCGGACTCGTGGGTCAACGACATCGAACAGTGGCCTTCCGTGGTTCTGGGTGCGCCCGCCCAGGCTAGCAGCGCGCCCCGCTGGGCCCGACGAGGGCATTCGGACCGTCGGGAACACAAAAGGTCCTCACCCCGAGGGGTGAGGACCTGTCGCTCCCCGAGTTGGACTCGAACCAACAACCTGCCGGTTAACAGCCGGCTGCTCTGCCAATTGAGCTATCGAGGATCACTGTCCGCTGGCGAATGACGTGCGAACAACGGGTAACAGCATAGCAGGACCCTGAGGCCCGCCACCGCATCGGACACGCCGCCCGGGCGCGCCGCGCGGTGGGCGCCCGGAGTCAGTACCCGGCGACCGGGTCGACGACGCCGACGAAGCCCTCGCCGGCACCCCCGAGGAAGGCGGTGGTGTTGAGCCGGACGCGCTCGGCGAGCAGGGGCGCGACCATCTCCGGGGTGTCGGCCTGGTGCGGGGTGATGACCGCGCCGGGCTCGGACCAAAGCGGGTGGCCGTCGGGCAGCGGCTCCGGGTCGGTGACGTCGAGGCCCGCCGCAGCGATCTCCCCGGCACGCAACGCGGCGACCAGGGCATCGGTGTCGACGAGTCCGCCGCGCGCGATGTTCACGAGCCGAGCGGACGGCTTCATGAGCCGGAACTGCCGCTCGCCGAAGAGCTTCGCGGTGCCCGAGGTCATCGCCGCCGCGATCATCACGACGTCGGCGTCGGGCAGGACCTGATCGAGTTCGTCGGTGGTGACGGTCCGAGCGGCTCCCGGTACGGGGTCGGGCGAGCGACGCACCACGGTGGCCTCGACGTCGAACGGCGCGAGCAGCCGGAGGTACTCGAGCGCGACCCCGCCGGCACCGATGACGACGACGTTCCGCCCGTACAGCGAGACGCCCTCGGGCTCGGTCGCCCACGACGACGCACGGGCACGCTGCTGCAGGACCCGCAGCGTGCCGAGGGTCAGTGCCAGTGCGTGCTCGGCGACGGGCTCCGCGTAGGCGCCCTTCGCCGAGGTGAACAGCACGCGGTCGCCGTGCTCCTGGATCAGGTGCGCGAAGGCGTCGACGCCGGCGAACGGCAGCTGGACCCAACCGACGCCGGGCACGGACGACAGGGCGTCGGCCAGGCCGGACGGGTCGTGGGGGTCGAGCCAGACGATCCCGCGGGTGTCGGCGTCGAGCGGCGCGACGGTCCCACCGGCCGCGGTGACGGCGTCCACGTGCAGGTCGGTCGGCTCGGGCAGCACGGCGACGGGACCGGCCTGCGGGGCCTCGACCGGCAGCGGCGCACCCGAGGTGGGGACGACGGCACGGTGGCCGCGCGGGCCCTGGGTCGGGGTGCTCATGCGTTCTCCTGACGGTCGGTGCGCGGGCCGGTGCCGGCGGCGAACGGACGGCGCGGCGCGGACGAGCGGCGGGCCGTCGTCGGCGCCGGACGGCGCTTCACACCACGCGCCGCGGTCGACGCGAGGGTCTTCACGTAGGGGTCGACGGGGTTGTCGAGGACCTCGTCGAAGGTGCCGAGCCCGACGAGCCGGGCATCGGCCATCACGGCGACGCGGTCGGCCAGCGCACGGGCCTCGCGCAGGTCACTCGACACGACGACGGCGGAGAACTGTCGTCCGCGCTGCAGGGTCGCCAAGGCCTCGAGCACCGACTGCCGCACCAGGACGTCGACACCGCGCGCGGGCTCGTCGGCGACCAGCAGCTGGGGTTCGAGCACGAGCGCCTTCGCCAGCGCCACACGCTGGCGCTGACCGCTCGAGAGCTCCCACGTGTTCAGGCGCATCGTCCCGAGCGGCAGGTGCACGGCGTCGAGCAGCCGAGCCACGATGAGCCCCGCTTCACGCCGGTCGAACCGGCGGTCGCGTGCGTAGATCGGTTCGGCCACGGCCTCGCCGACGGTCAGGTCCGGGCTGAGCCGGTCCGCGCCGTCCTGCGGCAGGTAGCCGATCCGGCCGCTCAGCCGTTCGAGCTTGCGCGACGAGGGACGCAGGCCCCGGGTCTTCTGCCCGAGCACGGTCAGCTCGCCGCCGACGATGTGCCGACGCAGCGCACCCTCGCCCTCGCCGTGGGATCCGAGCTGACCGGCGATGGCGGCGGCGAAGGTCGACTTGCCCGACCCCGACTCGCCGAGCAGGGCGAGGATCTCCCCCTGCCGCACCGACAGGCTCACGCCGTCGACGGCCCGGATGGACTCGCCCCCGCGTCCGCCCCGGTACTCGATCGACACGTCGTCCGCGACGACCGCCGGTCCGTTGACCGCGATCATGGGTCCCCTTCCACGCCGCCCCCTGGCGACGGTTCGCGACGGGCCGCCCTGGCAGGCCCGTCGTGCGTACAGCAGTGGAGGTGACCACCCTGGAGGCGCGGCGTTCGTCGACGACGTCGGCCGGGCCTCCGGGGCGGGTCACGTCGGGTCAGGACCCGACGTTCTCCAGTCGCTCCAGCGTACGCCGTCGCTCCGCCTGCTCCGCTGGGTCGGGCACCGGCAGCGACGCGAGGAGTCGCTGCGTGTACGGGTGCTGCGGGGCGCCGAGGACCTCGGCCGTCGTGCCCGTCTCGATCAGGTCGCCGCGGTAGAGCACGGCGATCCGGTCGGACAGCGCGCCCACGACCGCGAGGTCGTGGCTGATGAACAGCGACGCGAAGCCGAGGTCCTGCTGCAGTTCGAGGAAGAGCTCGAGCACCCGAGCCTGCACCGAGACGTCGAGCGCGCTCGTCGGCTCGTCGGCGATGAGCAGCTTCGGCCGGAGCGCCAGCGACCGGGCGAGCGACGCGCGCTGGCGCTGCCCACCGGAGAGCTCGTGCGGGTAGCGGTCGCCGTACGCTGCCGGCAGCTGGACGGCCTCGAGCAGCTCGTCGACCCGCTTGCGCGCGGCGCGGGGGCTCGAGACCTCCTTGTGCACGACCAGCGGCTCGGCGACGCACTCGGCGATCGTCAGCAGCGGGTTGAACGAGGTCGCCGGGTCCTGGAACACGAACCCGATGTCCTTGCGCAGGTGCTTGAAGTCGCGTTCGCGGTACCCGAGCATCTCCGCACCGAGGACCGTGAGCGAGCCGCCCGTGACCTTCGTCAGACCGGCCATGGCGCGGCCGATGGTGGTCTTGCCCGAGCCGGACTCCCCCACCAGGCCGAGGACCTCACCAGGACGGATCGCCAGGTCGATGCCCTTGACGGCCTTGAACGCCGGCGAGCCGAGCCGGCCGGGGTACTCGATCTCGAGCCCCTTCGCCTCGACCAGGGGCGTGACGTCCTCGGCGATCGCGGCGCGCCGGGCCACCCCGGTCGACGCTTCGAGCCGCGGCACCGCTGCGAGCAGCCGCTTGGTGTAGTCGGCCTGCGGCGTCGCGAAGAGCGCCGTCGCCGTCGCCTCCTCGACGATCTCGCCCTGGTACATCACGGCGACGCGGTCGGCCAGGTCGGCGACGACGCCCATGTTGTGCGTGATGACGACGATCGCCGTGCCGAACTCGTCGCGGCACCGGCGCAGCAGGTCGAGGATCTCGGCCTGCACCGTGACGTCGAGCGCGGTCGTGGGCTCGTCGGCGATGATGACGCTCGGCTCCAGGGCCAGGGCGCTCGCGATCACCACGCGCTGCTTCTGCCCACCGGAGAACTGGTGCGGGTAGTGGTCGACGCGGGTCTCGGGGTCGGGGATCCCGACGCGACCGAGGTAGTCGATGGCCTTCGCCCGTGCTTCCTTCCTGGACACGCCGCCGTGGGCACGGAGCCCCTCGGCGATCTGCCACCCGACGGTGAAGACCGGGTTGAGCGCGGTCGACGGCTCCTGGAACACCATCGCCCCGGCCGTTCCGCGCAGGCTGCGGAGCTTCTGCGCGCCGACGCTCACCACGTCGGTGCCGTCGAGCAGCACCGCGCCGCCGAGTGTCGCCGTCTCCGGCATGAGCCGCAGCATGCTGCGGGCCGTCACGGACTTGCCGGAGCCGGACTCGCCGACCAGGGCGAGGACCTCGCCGGGGCGGACGTCGAGGCTGACGCCCTTGACCGCGTCGACGGCGCCGCCGTCGGTCGCGAAGGTGACCGTCAGGTCGTCGACGACGACGACGGGTTCGGTGGTGGTGTCGCCCGGTTCCAGGCGGGTGGTCGGGGTCATGCGCCCGTCCCTTCCGTGTCGTTCCGCGTGTCGGGCGCTGCGTCGGCGTCGGGCGATGCCTTGCCGTCGGGGGTGTGGCGCGCGTCGCGCGCTGCCTCGGTGCCGCGCGCGTCGCTCGTCGACACCAGCTGCTTCAGCCGTCGGCGTGCACGCAGGCGGGGGTCGGAGATGTCGTTCAGGCTCTCGCCGATGAAGGTCACGCCGAGCACGAGCACCACGATCGCGACACCCGGGTACACCCCGGTCCACCAGACGCCGCTCGCGACGTCGGAGAGCGCGCGGCTGAGGTCGTAGCCCCACTCGGCGCCGGACGTCGGGCCGATGCCGAACCCCAGGAAGCCGAGCCCGGCCAGGGTCAGGATCGCGTCGCTCGCGTTGAGCGTCAGGATGAGCGGCAGGGAACGCGTCGAGTTCCGCAGGACGTGGCGCGTCATGATGCGCCACGGGTTCGTGCCCATCACGCGCGCCGACTCGACGAAGGCGTCGTTCTTCAGCCGGACGGCCTCGGCACGGACCACGCGGAAGTACTGCGGCACGTAGACGACGGTGATCGAGATCGCCGCGGCGATGATGCCGCCCGAGTAGCTCGAGTTGCCGCCGGAGATCACGATGGACACGATGATCGCGAGCAGCAGCGACGGGAACGCGTAGATGGCGTCGGCCACGACCACCAGGACGCGGTCGAGCCAGCCGCCCAGGTACCCGGAGACCATGCCGAGCAGGACGCCGACGATGATCGAGACGATCACGGCGACGATGACGACGAGTACGGCCGTGCGGGCGCCGTAGAGCACGCGGCTGAACACGTCGAAGCCGCCGACCGTGGTGCCCCAGATGTGCTCGGCGCTCGGTTCGCCGGTGCGGGGGAAGCTCTCGCCGTCCGCGCCCTGCAGCTGGCCGAAGCCGTACGGGGCGAGGAGCGGGGCGAACACCGCGACGAGCAGGTACAGGGCGCAGATGACGACGCCGACGATGAGCATCGCGCGCTGCCAACCGGTGCTCTTGCGGAGCTGGACCACCACCGGGAGCCGCTTCCAGAGCGGCTCGTGGCGGTCGACGAGGGTGGTGTCGGCCATCGTCAGAACCTCACTCTCGGGTCGATCAGGGCGGCGACGACGTCGACGATGAAGTTGGTCACCGCGACGATCACCGCCAGCATCGCGACGATGCCCTGCACCGCGACGAAGTCACGGGCCGACAGGTACTGGTTGAGTTCGAAGCCCAGGCCGCGCCACCCGAAGGTCGTCTCGGTGAGCACCGAGCCGCCCAGGAGCATCGCGATCTGCAGCCCCATCACGGTGATGATCGGCACGAGCGCCGGACGGAACGCGTGGGTGCGCACCAAGCGCGACTCGCGCACACCGCGGGACCGGGCGGCGTCGACGTACTCGGAGCCGAGCGACCCGATCATGTTCGCGCGCACCAGGCGCAGGAAGATGCCGGCGGTGAGCAGGCCGAGCGTCAGCGCGGGCAGGACGGCGTGCTGGAGCACGTCACCGATGACCTCGGCGTTGCCGGTGCGGAGCGCGTCGACGATGTAGATCCCGCTCGCGCCGGGGATGCCGTCGAGGATGAGCGACACCCGGGTCGACGCGCGGTCGCCCAGGGGCAACCAGTCGAGCCACACCGAGAAGACGAGCTTGAGCAGCAGGCCGCCGAAGAACACCGGGGTGGCGTAGGTCAGGATCGCCAGCGCACGGAGCAGCACGTCCGGCCACTTGTCGCGGGTGTACGCGGCGAGCATGCCGAGCGGGATGCCGAGCACCAGCGCGACGATGAGCGCGTAGAACACGAGCTCCGCGGTCGCGCCGCCGTACGTGACGATGATGTCGGTGATCGGACGGTTGTCCGTCGACGAGGTGCCGAAGTCACCGCGCAGGATGTTGCCGAGGTACTCGAAGTACTGCACGAGCACCGGTCGGTCGTACCCGGCGGCGTGCAGGCGTTCCTGCAGCTGGCTCGGCGTGAGCCGGCCGCCGACCGACGCGGTGATCGGGTTCCCGATGACGCGCATCAGGAAGAACACGAGCGTCACCAGGATGAAGACGGTCGGGATGATGAGGAGGAACCTGACGAGGATGTACCGGCCGAGTCCGCCGCCACTGTTCTTGGCACTGCGTTGTGCCTGTGGCTTGGTGGGATCGGTGCCGTTCACGTCCTGCGTTGCCTCGGGAGTGCTGAGGGTCACGGGGTGGGTGCCTTTCGTCGCCGTTGCACAGGCACGCGGGCGTCCCTCGTGGGAACGCCCGCGGCCTGCACGTGGGGCTTGGTGCTACTTGCTCAGGGTGGCGTACCGGAACTTGAACGAGGCGTCGAGGGTCAGGCCCTTGACGTCCTTGCCGGCGACCGCGACGGACTTGCCCTGCAGCAGCGGCAGCGTCGAGATCTGGGTGGCCTCGCGTTCCTGGGCCTGCTCGATCAGGTCAGCACGCTTGTCCGGGTCGGACTCGGCCTGCTCCTTCGCGATGAGGTCCTGGATCTCCGGGTCGTCGTAGTGGTTCTGGACGAAGTTCTCCTTGGTGAAGAACGGCGACAGGTAGTTGTCGGCGTCGGAGAAGTCCGGGAACCAGCCGAGCTGGTAGACGGGGTAGGCGTCCTTGGTGCGCTCCTGGGCGTAGGTCGTGTAGACCGTCGACTGGATGTTGACGGTGAACAGGCCGGAGTCCTCGAGCTGCTGCTTGAGCAGCGCGTACTCGTCGTCCGACGCCGAACCGTAGTGGTCGGGCGCGTACTGGATGTCGAGCTGCACCTTGCCCGTGACGCCGGCGTCCGACAGCGTCTTCTTCGCCTTGGACACGTCTGCGCCGCCGTCGCCGTCGCCGTACATCTCCTTGAACGGCTGGACCGCGCCGGTCAGGCCGTCCGGGACCATCGAGTACAGCGGGGTGAAGGTGTCGTTGTAGACCTCCTTCGCGAGCTGGGCACGGTCGACGACGTCGGCAGCGGCCTGACGCACGGCCAGGGCCTTCGCCTCGTCGGCGTCGTCCTGCCCGGTGCCGAACGGCTGCGTCTTGAAGTTGAAGACCACGTAGCGGATCTCGCCGCCGGGGCCGTCGGTGACCTTGAGGGAGTCGTCTCCCCGCAGGTCAGAGATGTCGGTCGGCGTCAGGGAGCGGTAAGCCACGTCGACGTCGCCCTTCTGCACGGCGAGCTTGAGGTCGGTCTCCTTGGTGTAGTAGCTGGCGGTGACCTCGTCGGTCTTCGCCTTGCCGAGCAGGCCGTCGTACTTCGGGTTCGTCTTGTACTGGATCGTGTCGTTCTCCTTGTAGGAGCTGATCTGGTACTGCCCGGCGAAGGCCTTGCCCTTGACGATGTCGTCGGCGCTGGTGAGCTTCGTGGCGCTGAAGACGTCCTCGTCGACGATCGGACCCGCGGGGCTCGAGAGCACCTGCGGCCAGGTCTGGTCGGCGTGGTCGAGGGTGAACACCACGGTGGTGTCGTCCGGGGTGTCGATGCTCTTGAGGTTGGCCAGCAGCGACTGCGGACCGTTCTCGTTGTTGATCTTCAGTTCGCGGTCGAACGAGAACTTCACGTCGCTCGACGTGAGCTTGTTGCCGTTGGCGAACTCGAGCCCGTCCTTGAGGGTGACCTCGTAGGTGGTCGGGTTCGTGAACTCCGCCTTCGTGGCGATGTCCGGCTCGACGTCCGGGCTCCCCACGGGTGTGTTCATCAGGAACGGGAACACCTGGTTCTGCACGGCGAAGGAGCCGTTGTCGTAGGAACCGGCCGGGTCGAGGGACGTGATCTTGTCCGTCGTCCCGATGCTCAGGCCGTTCAGTTCGGTGTCACTCACGCTGCTGCTCGCGCAGCCGGTCAGCACCAGCGCCGTCGCTGCTGCACCGGCGCCGAGCGCGATGCCGCGCTTGCCCCACTTGGTCACGGATGCCATGTCCGCTGCCTCTCTGGTCATGATTGCAAGAGTCCTGTGCCGGAGGGTGGAACGTCTGTGTGCCCGGCCAGGAACGCTCATTGGTATCACCCTGTCACGGAACAGAACGAACCGGGGGCGATTTGTTTACACCGCTGTAATGCACGGGCTGATCGCGTGATGCATGATTCCGCCGGAGTCGAGCGGCGCGTCACGCACGAAAGTTGCGCGGTGCAACCTGGGTGTTCGGGCGGTCGAGGTCGCACGGACTGCCGGTTGCTGGTCCGTCGTGCACCGGTTCGCGCGACCTCGTCGAGGTGCACGCCCGTCCCGGAGGCTCGTCCCCCTCCCGCCACGCCCCGCACCCCCGCCGACCGGTCACGACTCCCTGCCCGCCCCGCCCCGCGCGGTCACGTCCCGTCGGCCGGACCCCGCCCAGCCGACGGTCTGTGACCACTCGACGCCTCACGCACGGCACGTCCTGACCACGCGCGGGCCCCCCGGGGCCGCACGGACCGCCGCCCGCGGGCCCGCCGCACGACAGTTCATGCGCCCCCGGCGACGCACGCGCGCGTGTCGTGTGACCTCGCCCCGCCCGCGCACCCCGCGCACCCCGGCCGGGAGGCCCGTCCCGGCGCCGCCGATTCCTCCCACCCCCGCCCACTGGTCACGACTCCCCGCCCGCCCCACCCCGCGCGGTCACGTCCCGTCTGCCGGACCCCGCCCAGCCGACGGTCTGCGACCACTCGACGCACCACGAGCGGCACGTCCTGACCACGCCCCGCACCCCGCCGACCGGTCACGACTCCCCGCCCGCCCCACCCCGCGCGGTCACATCCCGTCGGCCGGACCCCGCCCAGCCGACGGTCTGCGACCACTCGACGCACCACGCACGGCACGTCCTGACCACGCTCGGACCCCCTGGGGCAGCACGGACCGCCGCACGCAGGCCCGCCGCACGACAGTTCACGCGCCCCCGGCGACGCACGCGCGGCGTGTCGTGCGACCGGACGCGGGCACGCCCGCTCACCCCGGCCACAAGCGGCACGACGAGCGGCTAGGACGCCTCGGCGTCAGCGCGCAACCGCATCCGCTGCCCGTCGATGTCGACGAGCTGCCGCTGGATCTCGGCGCGACGCTCGGCCTGCTCGTGCGGGTCGGCCCGCTGCAGCTGCCCCAGCAACGAGGCCTTGCGGGCAAGCAGGTCGCGCTCGACCAGGGCCACGACGATGCTCCGGCAGTACGCCGCCAGGTCCTCCGCGTTGCGCGCTGGGATCGGCGCGAGAGCGAGCTCGTGGGTCAGGGTGCGCAGCGGCGCGGGCACGTCGGTGAGCAGCCGGTCGAGCCAGTCCCCCGCACCGATGACGTCGACGTTCGCGACGACGGCGTCCCGCACCGCGGCGAGCATCGGGGTCGAGAACGTGGCCGACGCGGCGAGTCCGAGCATCGGTGCCCCGACGGACGTGGGCTGCTGCACCATCGCCATCACGGCGTCGCGCTCCATGCGGCTGATGGGGTCGTTCGGCAGCGAGCGGATCCCGGCGACGGGCTCGTCGGGGGTGTCGGCTGCGTCGGTGCCGGTTCCGGCACGGCCGTCCCGCCCCGAGCCTGCGGACCGATCGTCCTGCCCGGACCCCGCACGGCGTCGGGCGGTCTCGACCGACCGACGGACCTCGGGGATCTCCATGCCGAGCCACCCGGCGAGTTCGCGCACGTAGCCCTGCGTCAGCGAGCGGTCACGGATACCGGCGAGCACGGGCGCGGCCGCACGCAGGGCACCGACGCGCCCCTCGACGGTCTCGAGGTCGTGGCCGTCCAGGGTGCGACGGATCATGAACTCGAACATCGGGCGCTTGTTCGTGACCAGTCGGCGGATGGCGTCGTCACCGCGCGCCAACCGGAGGTCGCACGGGTCGAGTCCGCCCGGCGCGACGGCGACGTAGGTCTGCGCCGCGAAGCGCTGTTCCTCCGCGAAGGCACGCGAGGCGGCACGCTGCCCGGCTTCGTCCGGGTCGAACGTGAACACGACCTCGCCGTTGGCGTTCGGGTCGGCGCCCGCCAGGTCACCGAGCATCGGCCGCAGCACCTTGATGTGGTCGACCCCGAACGACGTGCCGCAGGTGGCGACCGCGGTCGTGACGCCCGCGACGTGGCAGGCCATCACGTCGGTGTAGCCCTCGACGATGACGACCTGCTTCTGCTTCGAGATGTCACGGCGGGCGAGGTCGAGCCCGTAGAGCACCTGGCTCTTGTGGTAGATCGGGGTCTCGGGCGTGTTGAGGTACTTGGGGCCCTTGTCGTCCTCGAGCAGGCGGCGCGCGCCGAACCCGATGGTGGCTCCGGTGACGTCGCGGATCGGCCACATCAGGCGCCCACGGAACCGGTCGTACGGCGAGCGGTCGCCCTGGCTGACGAGACCGGCGGAGACGAGTTCTTCCATCGTGAAGCCGCGCCCGCGCAGGTGGTCCTTGAGCATGTCGTAGGACTTCGGGGCGAAGCCGACGCCGAAGTGCTGGGCGGCCGAAGGGTCGAACCCGCGCTCCCCCAGGAACCGGCGGGCGGGGTCGGCGGCAGCCGTGGTGAGCTGCCCCGTGAAGTACTCGAGCGCGGCTTCGTTCGCGGCGATCAGCCGTGCGCGGGTGTTGTAGTCGGTGCGCGGCCCGTCGCCCTCTTCGTAGTGCAGGGTGTAGCCGATCTTCGCGGCCATGCGCTCGACGGCCTCGGCGAAGGTGGTGTGGTCCTGCGCCATGATGAAGCTGAAGACGTCGCCGTCCTCGCCACAGCCGAAGCAGTGGTAGCGGCCGACCTGGGGCCGGACGTGGAACGACGGGGAGCGTTCGTCGTGGAAAGGGCAGAGGCCCTTCATCGACCCGACGCCCGCGTGCTTCAGCGTGACGTAGTCGCCCACGACGTCGGCGATGTTGACACGCGAGCGGACCTCGTCGATGTCGTTCCGCGCGATCCTGCCAGCCACCCCTCGATCCTAGTTCGTGGGACCGACGTCGGCGGACCGGTCAGACGGCGATGTGGACCGGTTCACGGTCACCCACCACCAGACGTCGGTGCCAGGCGAAGGCGCCCTGGTCGGTCAGGCTCGCGACCTGGTCGACGACGGCGCGCAGTCGGCCGGCGTCGTCGTCCGCGGCGTGCCAGTCGGCGGCGAACCCCGGCTCCAGGTCGGACGCACCGGTGGCCGCCAGTGCGTCGAGCAGTTCGGTGAGCACGCGGCGCTGGTCCTCGTACACGGGCTGACGGTCGCCCTGGGTCATCACGAAGGCCGCGACGATGCCCTTGAGCACCGCGATCTCCCCGATGATCTCGGGTGGGGTGACGACCGACGCGGCGAAGCGCACGAGCGACCCCGAGGCGTAGGACTCGCGGGTGGCGGCCGTCGCGGTGCGCGCGAAGCGTCCGATCAGCTGCGACGTCAGGTTCTTCAGGCGTGCGGCGTCACGGCGGGAGCCGTCGTACGCGGTCATCCACAGGGGCAACGCACGCAGGCGGTCGAACGCCTCGAGCAGCTCGTCGCGGCTCAGGTCGTCGCCGACCCAGGCGTGCATGGCGGTCACGATGTCGTTCTCGCCGACGCGGTCCCCCAGGGCCGCGACGTCGATGAACCCGGCGACGACGGCGTCCTCGAAGTCGTGCACGGAGTACGCGATGTCGTCGGCGAGGTCCATGACCTGCGCCTCGATGCACCGCTGACGACGCGGAGCACCGGCGCGGAGCCACTCGAAGGCGTCGTGGTCGTCGTCGTAGAAGCCGAACTTGGTGCGCCCGGACGACGACTCCGACACCCCCTGCGCAGCGGGCCACGGGTACTTGCAGCTGGCGTCCAACGATGCGCGGGTCAGGTTGAGCCCGAACGGACGGTCGACGTCGGCGCCGGGCCGGACGCCGTAGACCTTCGGCTCGAGCCGCGTGAGCAACCGGAGCGTCTGCGCGTTGCCCTCGAACCCACCGATGCCGCTCGCCCAGGCGTTCACCGCGGTCTCGCCGTTGTGCCCGAAGGGCGGGTGCCCGATGTCGTGCGCCAGGCAGGCGGTGTCGACCACGTCGGGGTCGAGCCCGAGCGAGTCGGCGAGCTCGCGACCGACCTGCGCGACCTCGAGCGAGTGGGTCAACCGGTTGCGGGCGAAGTCGAGCCCCGCGGTCGGGCTGAGCACCTGGGTCTTGGCGGCCAGACGCCGGAGCGCGCTGGAGTGCAGCAGTCGGGCGCGGTCACGGGCGAAGTCCGAGCGGCGGTTGCCGTGCTCCTCGGGGAGCCAGCGCTCCGCGTCGGCCGGGCCGTACGAGGCGGTGGCGCTCATCCGCCGCTGTGGTGCAGTTCGGCGGCGGCCAGGACCTTGCGGAACTCGGAGTCGACGTCGCGGCTCTCGAGCCAGCGGTCGGGCAGGGCGGTGCGCTTGGGGTGACCGGCACGACCGCGCGGCCCCTCGGCGTCGGCACCCGGGTACGGCGCGTCGTGGTCGAGCTGGCCGAGGAAGTCGTCGATCTCCTGCAGGCTCGACGCCATCGCCAGGCCGGACCGGACGTTGCTGCCGATCGGGTACCCCTTGAAGTACCAGGCCACGTGCTTGCGGATGTCGCGGCAGGCGTGCTCTTCGTCGCCGAAGAACTCGACGAGCAGCTCGGCGTGCCGGCGGAACCCGTCGGCGACCTCGCCCAGGGACGGCATGTAGCGCAGGCCCTCGCCACGGAACGCCGCGGCCAGGTCGCCGAACAGCCACGGGCGGCCGAGGCAGCCACGCCCGACGACCACGCCGTCGGCGCCGGTCTCGTCGATCATCCGGAGGGCGTCGGCGGCCGACCAGATGTCCCCGTTGCCGAGGATCGGGATGTCGGTCACCGTCTCCTTCAGCGTGGCGATCGCCGACCAGTCGGCGTGCCCGGAGTAGTGCTCGTTCGCGGTGCGGGCGTGCAGCGAGACCGCGGCGACCCCGGCGTCACGCGCGATGCGGGCGGCGTCGAGGTAGGTCAGGTGGTCCTCGTCGATGCCCTTGCGCATCTTGACGGTGACGGGGACGTCGCCCGCGGCGCGCACGGTCTTGGTGACGAGTTCGCGGAACAGGTCGAGCTTCCAGGGCAGGGCCGCGCCGCCGCCCTTGCGGGTGACCTTGGGCACCGGGCACCCGAAGTTCAGGTCGATGTGGTCGGCACGGTCCTCGCCCACCAGGATCGACGCCGCTTCGGCCACGGTGTTCGGCTCGACGCCGTACAGCTGGATCGACCGCGGAGTCTCGGACTCGTGGTGCTGGATGAGCTGCATCGACACGGGGGTCCGTTCGACGAGCGCCCGCGAGGTGATCATCTCGCACACGTAGAGCCCGGCGCCGTACTCGCGGCACAGCCGGCGGTACGCCATGTTCGTGATCCCGGCCATCGGCGCGAGCACGACCGGCACGTCGACCTCGATCGGGCCGATGCGCAGGGGGCCGCCGACTCGCGAGGCGGGTGCTTGTGTGATCGTCATACCTGACCCATCTTCCCACGTCGGTGCACGCCGGTAGCGTTCTCCACATGACGACCGACGCCAGCACCCGGTTCGACGCCGACGCCCAGGCCCGCGGCCTGCCGGTCGAGGTGGTCGAGCGACCGGCCGCGGACTCCCTGCACCAGGCCGCCGAACTGCTCGGCATCGAACCCGGCGACATCGTCAAGACCCTGGTGGTGAAGCGCCACGACGGCGGCTTCCTGCTCGCCCTGGTGCCGGGCGGGCGCAGCATCGCCTGGAAGAAGCTGCGCACCGTCGTCGGGGTCAACAAGCTCTCGATGCCCGACGCTGCCACCGCGCTCGGCGCGTCCGGCTACGAACGCGGGACCATCACGCCGATCGGCGCCACGGGTGACCTGCCGGTGTACGCCGACGAGCGCATCGTCGGACGCAGGGTCGCCCTGGGCGCCGGACGCCACGGCGCGAGCGCCTTCGTGGACGCGGACGCACTCGTCGCCGCCTACGGCGCGACCGTCGCCGACATCACCGACGAAGAACCGCAGCGCGACTGATCGGTCTGGCGACCGACGGATCGCGCCCCCGCACAGCCGTCGCGCCCCGCAGGGTCGGGGCGCAACGACCGCGCGGGGGCGCGGGACCACCGGCGCGCGACGCGCGACCGACGGAAGCGTCAGTCCGGCACCTCGGTCCAGTCGCCCTCGGCACCGGCGAACGATCCGGCGTCGATCAGGCACGAATCACCGTCGCAGACCGGCGCACCGCCGGGCGTGACCAGCGTGAGCAGGCCGGGGCGCGCCTCCAGACCGGAGATCGCACCCGGGACCGACGGGGCGGACGGGAGGCCCGCCCCACCCCCGACGGTGGCCGTCGCGTCCGTCATCGGGTCGCCGCCACGTCCGCGCTCGCGTCGTCCGCAGCGCGCTCGGCCGCCGAGGCGACCTCCTCCGGCGTGGTCTCGCGGAGCGCGACCACCTGGCGGAGCACCTGCTCGAACGCCGAGGGGTCCTGGGCACCGGAGACGCCGTACTTGCCGTCGATCACGAAGAACGGCACGCCGTTGATCCCGTAGGCCTGCGCCTGGGCCTGGTCGGCACGGACGGCGGCGAGCTGGGCGTCGTCGCGCAGGGTGCGGAGGACCTCGTCGCGGTCCAGGCCGATCTCCGCCGCCAGGTCGGCCAGCGAGGACTCCTGGCCGACGTGCTCGCCGCGCTCGAAGTAGGCGGTGAACAGGCGCTCGACCATCTCGAGCTGCTTGCCGTGCTGCTTGGCGAGGTGGATGACCTGGTGGGCCTTCACGGTGTTGGTGTGGTGCATCGCCTCGAAGTCGTAGTCGAGCCCCGCGCCTGCGGCGATGCCCGTGACCTGGTCGAGCATCTGCTGCGCCTGGTCGACGGGCATGCCCTTGTGGCCGGACAGGAACTCGGCCTCGGTCCCCTCGAAGTCGACGGGGGTGTCCGGACTCAGCTCGAAGGAGTGGTACTCGACCTCGACGGGACGGCCCTCGGTCGAGGCGCCGAACGCGGCCACACCGGCCTCGAACTTGCGCTTGCCGATGTAGCACCAGGGGCAGGCGATGTCCGACCAGACATCGACCTTCACGGAGTCGTTCATGCTGACCCCAACGCGCTCGTGCGCCGCGCATTCCCGGCGCCGGCAGCAGAACACCGGTGTTCGCAGGTCGAACACCCGATTGCGGGTGTGCAACGCACGAACACCGGCGTCTTGCGGAGCCGCGGAACCCCTACGCGCCGAGCAACCGCTGCGCGAGGTACCCCTGCAGCTGGTCGAGCGAGACGCGCTCCTGGCCCATGGTGTCGCGCTCGCGCACCGTGATGGCCTTGTCCTCGAGCGTGTCGAAGTCGACCGTGATGCAGAACGGCGTGCCGATCTCGTCGTGGCGACGGTAGCGACGGCCGATCGCGCCGGCGTCGTCGAAGTCCACGTTCCAGTTCTTGCGCAGGTCGTCGGCCAGGCCGCGGGCGACGGGCGAGAGCTGCTCGTTGCGCGACAGCGGCAGGACGGCGGCCTTCACCGGGGCCAGGCGCGGGTCGAGGCGCAGGACGGTGCGCTTGTCGACGCCGCCCTTCGCGTTGGGCGCTTCGTCCTCGTGGTAGGAGTCGAGCAGGAACGCCATGAGCGCACGGGTCAGGCCGAACGACGGCTCGATGACGTAGGGCACGTACTTCTCGTTGGCGGCCTGGTCGAAGAACCGGAGGTCCTGGCCGGACGACTCGATGTGGTTGTTCAGGTCGAAGTCGGTGCGGTTCGCGACGCCCATCAGCTCACCCCACTCCGAGCCGGTGAAGCCGAAGCGGTACTCGATGTCGGCGGTGGCGTCGGAGTAGTGCGCCCGCTCGCCGTCCGGCACGTCGAAGCGACGCAGGTTCTCGGGGTCGATGCCGAGGTCGGTGTAGAACGCGACCGAGTCGGCGATCCACTGCTCGTAGTGCTCCCCCGCCTCGGCCGGCGGCACGAAGTACTCGATCTCCATCTGCTCGAACTCCCGCGTGCGGAAGATGAAGTTGCCGGGCGTGATCTCGTTGCGGAACGCCTTGCCAACCTGGCCGATGCCGAACGGGGGCTTCATGCGGCTGGTCGTGACGACCTGCGCGAAGTCGACGAAGATGCCCTGGGCGGTCTCGGGGCGCAGGAAGTTCAGGCCCTCTTCGGACTCGACCGGGCCGAGGTAGGTCTTGAGCATCCCGGAGAACTCGCGGGGCTCGGTCCACTCGCCGCGGGTGCCGCAGTTCGGGCAGGCGATCTCGGCCATGCGGCCCTCGGGGTCGCGGCCCTTCTTGGCGACGAACGCCTCGATCAGGTGGTCCTCGCGGAACCGGTGGTGGCAGTGCAGGCACTCCACCAGCGGGTCGGTGAAGGTCGCGACGTGGCCGGAGGCCTCCCACACCTTGCGGGGCAGGATCACCGCGGAGTCGAGGCCGACCATGTCCCCGCGGCCGCGGACGAACCGCTGCCACCACTGGCGCTTGATGTTCTCCTTGAGCTCCACACCGAGGGGCCCGTAGTCCCACGCGGAGCGGGAGCCTCCGTAGATCTCACCCGACTGGAAGACGAAGCCGCGGCGCTTGGCCAGGGCGATGACGCTGTCGAGACGGGAGGGCTGTGCCAAAGGGTGCTCCAGAGGTCGCCGAGCTGGGTGCTCGGTGCGGAAACGGTCCGGGCAAGACTACCGGCGATCGTCGGCCGGGAGGCCCGCCCCGCGTCCGCCCGCCGCGCTCACCTGGCCGACGTGGTCGGCCCCACGCCGCCGAGCGCGGCCGCGACGTCGGTCACGTCCGACTCGTCGTTCCACAGGTGGAACGCGATGCGCAGCCGACCGGCACGCCCCGAGGCGGTGAGCCCGGCGGCGGTGAGGGCCCGCAGGGACGAACCGTCGGCGTCCGCGAACGTCACGATCGCCTGCCCGTCCCCCTGCCCGTCGCCCTGCCCGTCGCCCTGCCGAGGCGACCCGAGGGCGTCGCACAGCCGATCCGCGAGACCGGTGGCGTGCCTCCAGACCGCATGCTGGTCGAGCGCGACGGCGTGCTCGAGCGCGGCCACGGCGCCGGGCCACGCCTGCCAGGCCGGGGAGACGTCGAAGCGGCGGGCGTCGTCGGCCAGGTGCATGGCGGGTCCGTAGCAGGAGGACCACACGTCCGCTCCCGCGTACCAGCCGGCCTGCACCGGGCGGAGCCGACCGAGGGCGGTGTCGGAGAGCGTCATGAAGGCGACGCCGCGCGGTGCGCAGAGCCACTTGTAGGTGTGCGTGAGCGTCACGTCGAACGGTGCGGCGTCGACGGGCAGGACGCCGGCGGCCTGCGTGAGGTCGCAGAGGGTCAGGGCACCGACGCGTCGCGCGGCGGCGACGACCGGGTCGGGGTCCGTGACCACACCGGTGGCGGACTGCACCGCGGACCACGCGACCAGGGCCGTGTCGGGTCCGACCGAGGCGGCGAGCCGGTCCAGCGGGACGCTCCGGACCCGGATGCCGCGGTGCGCCTGCGCGAGGAACGGGAAGACGACCGAGCTGAAGTCGCCGTCGGGGACGACCACTTCGGCACCGTCCGGCAGCGCGTCGGCGACGACGGCGGCCATCGCCGAGGTCTGCGAACCGGTCGCGACACGCTCCGCGGGGACGCCGACCAGCGCGGCGAAGAGCGTGCGGCCTTCCTCGACCAGGGCCCCGTACCGGGCCGGTGAGGTCTCCGCACGGGACCACGCGTCGAGGTCGGCTCGCTGGGCGGCGAGGGTGCCGCGGGTCGGCAGGCCAGCGGTGCACGCCGCCAGGTAGCCACGGCCGGCCGGGAAGGAGTCCATGCGGACAGCGTCCTCGCTCCCTTCCCATCACACCAGGGCCGGTTCGTTGTGCCACCGATAACATGGCGTGATGGACGAGATCGATCCCCAGCTGCTCCGGGTCCTGCGCGCCGTGGCCGACGGCGGCTCGATCACCCGCGCCGCCGCCGCGATCGGGTCGAGTCAGCCCGCCGTCAGCCAGCTGGTGGCCCGGGCCGAGCAGCGCCTCGGGCACGCGCTGGTGCTGCGGGGCGGACGCGGGGCCACACTCACCCACGCCGGCCAGGTGCTCGCGGACCACGCCCTGCACGTCCAGGCCGCACTCACCGCCGCGCGCGAGGACCTGGACGCCGTCGGCGGGCTCAGCCGCGGTCGGGTGCGCCTCGCCGGGTTCCCGAGCGCGTCCTCGGCGCTCGTGCCCGCCGTGCTCGCCCGGCTGGCGGCGACGGCACCGGGCGTGACGACCTCGTACGTCGAGGTCGAACCGCCCGAGGCGCTCGACCTGCTGCGCGGCGGTGCGGTCGACGTCGCCCTCACGTTCACCTACGTCGGGGACGAGATCGGGTCGGCGCCGGACCCCGGGCTCGTCACCCGGGCGCTCGGGCGCGATCCGCTCGCCCTGGTGACGCCGGTCGAGCCGGGAGGCGCGGAACGACGCCGCCCCGTCGGCTCCACCGTCGTGGACCTCGCGTCCCACCACGACGCCCGGTGGATCGGGGGCTGCCCGCGCTGCCGAGGCCACCTGCTCGCCTCGTGTGCGAGCGCGGGGTTCACGCCGGACATCGTGCTCGAGACGGACAACGCGGCCGCGGTGGTGGGACTCGTCGCCGCGGGGCTCGGGGTGGCGCTGCTCCCCCGGCTGGCACTCGCGACGACGGTCATCCCCGCCGGCGTCGCGATCGATCCGGTGGACGACGACCTGGCCCGACGCGTCGAGGTCGTCGTGGCACGCGGGGCCGAGCGGGTCCCCAGCGTGCTGGCCGCGCTGGACGCCGTGCGGTCGGCGGCGCACCTGCTCGACGGGCCGTTGCCGGGCTGAGGTGTGGCGCGCAGCCGAGTCTCGGCTGCGCGGACATTCCGCGCCGCTCAGACGGCGCAGCCTGTCCGCGGATCCGAGACTCAGCCCCGGCCCGGCGTCCGCCTCGGCTCGGGCTACGCCGTCGGGGTGTCGACCGCGCCGCCGTAGCGGCGGTCGCGGCTGGCGTACTCCTCGATCGCACCCCACAGGTCGGTGCGGCGGAAGTCCGGCCAGAGCCGGTCGAGGAACACCATCTCGGCGTAGGCGGACTGCCAGAGCAGGAAGTTGCTCGTGCGCTGCTCGCCGGAGCTCCGGAGGAACAGGTCGACGTCGGGCATCTCCGGCACGTACAACCGCTTCGCCAGGGCCTTCTCGGTGACCTGGCTCGGCTTCAGGCGCCCGGCGGCGACGTCCTCGGCCATGCCCCGCACCGCGTCGACGATCTCGTTCCGGCCGCCGTAGTTCACGCACATCGTCAGCGTCAGGACGTCGTTGCCCGCCGTCATCCGCTCGGCGGTCTCGAGCTCGTCGATGACGCTCCGCCACAGTCGCGGACGCCGACCGGCCCACCGCACCTTGACGCCCCACTGGTGCAGTTGGTCGCGGCGCCGACGGATGACGTCGCGGTTGAAGCCCATCAAGAACCGGACCTCTTCCGGGGAGCGCTTCCAGTTCTCCGTCGAGAACGCGTACGCCGACACGTGCCCGACGCCGATCTGGATGGCGCCCGCGACGACGTCGAGCAACGACGCCTCGCCCGCCTTGTGCCCCTCGATCCGCGTCAGACCGCGGCCGTTCGCCCACCGGCCGTTGCCGTCCATGACGATGGCCACGTGCTCCGGCACGAACCGGGCCGGGATCGCCGGGGGCGTCTCGCCGGTCCAGTCGATCGGGCGGAACGGTTCGACGTCGTCGGGGCGGCGTGGGCTCATGCGGTGGGGGCTCCTTCGACAGCGGGATCGGGGTCGGGCACGGCGGGTGCCGGGGTCGAGGCCACCGCGCGCGCTGTCGCCTCGGGTCCGCCGTGGGTCTGGGGCACGGGCATCGGGTGCTCGGAGCGGTCGACGTGCGGCAGGGACCGGAGCGATCGTTCCAGGTGCCACTGGGCGTAGGCCGCGACCACGCCGGAGGCCCGCGAACGCGTCCGCTCGTCGGTGGCGTCCACCGTCGCCCAGTCACCCGCCAGCAGGGAGCCGAGCACACCGAGCGTCGCCGGGTCGAGCCGGGGAGTCCCCGGGGGCGCCGCACGGTCGGCGACGACACCACCGAGCTGCACCACGAAGGCCGAGTGCGGGCCGGGCTCCCCCGTCACCGCACAGTCGCTGAACGAGGGCGCCCACCCTGCGATGCTCATCGCGCGGAGCAGGTACGAGTCGAGGGTCGCGCTGGACTGGTGTTCGCCGCGGGACAACGAGCGGAGCGCCCCGACGAGCAACAGGTACTGCTGCAGCCCGGCGTCGGCCTCGCTCAGTCGGTCGGCGGTCTCGACCATGGCGCTGGCCGCCGTGTACGCGCCGTAGTCGGCGACGATCTGGGCCCCGTACGCACCGAGGGACTCCGCCTGGGTGACGATGTCGAGCGACCGGCCCTCGTAGAACTGGGCGTCCACGACCATGAACGGCTCGAGCCGGCTGCCGAACTTCGACGCCGTCCGCCGCACGCCCTTGGCCACCGCGCGGATCTTGCCGTGCTGCCGCGAGAGCATCGTGACGATGCGGTCGGCTTCACCGAGCTTGTGGGTGCGCAACACGACGCACTCGTCCCGGTACAGCGGCATGTCCCCAGTATCCCCCGCCCCGCCGACAGCCGCGTGCGGTGCCGGGCGGGGGCACTGCGACAAGACGCCGACGTCTTCGCCGGACGCCGCGCACTCGTCGAGACGCCGCGACTTCCGGAGGCGCCTCGGCAACACGACGGCGTCTTGCGTGAGGCAGTGAACGTGCGCACAGACAGGAGGCGCGGTGCGGGACGGACCCACACCTGGGCCCACACCGGCCGGTACCTGGTCGACGCGCCAGCGGCGATCAGGCCGTGCCCGGTGGGGAGCCTCCTGTCTGGTTGCGTCTCAGGCGGAGACGAGCTCCGGCGCGTCGGCACCGGCCGCGGCACCCGCGCGCACCGCGCGGTTCACCGCGGACACGATCGCCTTGAGCGACGCCGTCGAGATGTCGGCGTCGATGCCGACGCCCCACAGGCGCACGCCGTCGACGTCGAGCTCGACGTAGGACGCGGCCTTGGCGTCACCGGAGGCGCTCATCGTGTGCTCGGAGTAGTCGTACAGGGTGACCTGGACGCCCTGCTCGGCGAGCACCTTCAGGAACGCGTCGATGGGACCGGTGCCGACGGCCTCGGCCGTGACCGCGCCCTCGTCGACCCGGAGAGCCACGGACAGCGAGGTCGTGCCCCCGAAGTCGCTCGACGTCGCCGTCTTGGTGAGCTCGTAGCGGCCCCACTTCTCGTCGTCGATCGACGCGGGCAGGTACTCGTCCTGGAACACGTCCCAGATGCGCTGCGACGAGAACTCGCCACCCTCGGTGTCGGTGTGCCGCTGGACGACGCCGGAGAACTCGATCTGCAGCTTGCGGGGCAGGTCGAGGGCGTGGTCGGTCTTGAGCAGGTACGCCACACCGCCCTTGCCGGACTGCGAGTTGACGCGGATGACGGCCTCGTACGACCGGCCGATGTCCTTCGGGTCGACGGGCAGGTACGGCACCGCCCACGCGATCTCGTCGATGTCCTTGCCCGCGGCGGCGGCCTTCGCCTTCATCGCCTCGAAGCCCTTGTTGATGGCGTCCTGGTGCGAGCCGCTGAACGCCGTGTACACCAGGTCACCCGCCCACGGCTGGCGCTCGGGCACCGGCAGCTGGTTGCAGTACTCGACGGTGCGCTTCACCTGGTCGATGTCGGCGAACGAGATCTCCGGGTCGATGCCCTGCGTGAACAGGTTCATCCCGAGGGCGACCAGGTCCACGTTGCCGGTGCGCTCACCGTTGCCGAACAGGCAGCCCTCGATGCGGTCGGCGCCGGCCAGGTAGCCGAGCTCGGCGGCGGCGACCGCGGTGCCGCGGTCGTTGTGCGGGTGCAGCGACAGGATGACGTCCTGGCGGTGGGCGAGGCGGCGCGACATCCACTCGATCGAGTCGGCGTAGACGTTCGGCGTGGCCATCTCGACGGTGGCGGGCAGGTTGATGATGACCTTGCGCTCGGGCGTCGGCTCGAAGACCTCGAGCACGGCGTTGCAGATCTCCAGCGCGACCTCGAGCTCGGTGCCCGTGTAGGACTCCGGCGAGTACTCGTAGTAGATCGTCGTGTCGTGCTGCAGCGTCGCCTCGGCAGCCTTGCACAGCTTCGCGCCGGTGACCGCGATGTCCACCACGCCCTGCACGTCGGTGCGGAAGACGACCTCGCGCTGGACGATGCTCGTGGAGTTGTACAGGTGGACGATGGCCTGCTTCGCGCCGTCGATCGCTTCGTAGGTGCGCTGGATGAGGTGCTCACGCGCCTGGGTCAGCACCTGGATCGTGACGTCGTCGGGGATCGCGCCCTCGTCGATCAGCGACCGGACGAAGTCGAAGTCGGTCTGCGAGGCGCTCGGGAACCCGACCTCGATCTCCTTGTAGCCCATCCGGACGAGGAGGTCGAACATCGCGCGCTTCCGCTCGGCGTCCATCGGGTCGATGAGGGCCTGGTTGCCGTCACGCAGGTCGACGGCACACCAGCGCGGGGCCTTGTCGATGCGCTTCGTGGGCCACGTGCGGTCCGGCAGCTCGACGGCGATCTGCTCGTGGAAGGGGACGTACTTGTGGATCGGCATCCCGGAGGGCTGCTGCGTGTTCTGCATCGTTCTTCGCTTTCGTCGCGTGTTCGTGAGCCGGTGTTCGTGGGCTCTGGTCAGTGCGGCCACGACGGACTCCGCGACGAGGTGGGCCGGAGTGTCAGGCCTCGTCGCGGCAGCGAAGGAGGAGCAGTGCGGAGTACATCGGGACCCACGGTAGCACCGGAGCAGCGGGCTGGCGCAAGCGTGTGACGCAGGACCTCGGCGCGCTCGAGCGGGGATGCAGGCTGGCGTGCCGAGCGGGTTGCCGAGTGGCTCCGAACAGCTCCGAGCGGTCACGACATGCCGCGGGTCGGTCGCCGAGTGGTCACGTTCTGTCGCCCGGACCGCGTCCAGACGACAGTTCGAGACCACTCGGCGGGCGTGAGCGGCGTGGCCGCGCCGTGCAGAGGACGTCGGCGTGACGCCACGACGACACGGGAGGCCCGGTGCCAGCTGGCACCGGGCCTCCCGTCTCGTCGTGTGGTACGCCGAGGGCGCCGGGTCAGTCGACCGCGAGCGCCTCGGTCGGCGGGACGCGCATCGCGCGGCGCACCGGGGCGATGGTCGCGACGACCGCCAGGACCAGCGCGCCGAACACCACGATGCCGATCGTCAGCGGCGGGAGCACCGGCGACACGGGGGTCCCGAGCGACCCGAGGAGCGTCTGCCCGCCGACCCAGCCGTACAGGGTGCCGAGCGCGAGACCCGAGACGACGGCCGCGACGACCATCTGTACGGCCTCGGTGACGATCATCCGGCGCACCTGGGCACCGGTCAGGCCGAGCACGCGGAGCAGCCCGAGTTCGCGTCGACGCTGGAGCACCCCGAGTGCCAGGGCGTTCACGACCCCGACGGCGGCGATCACGGCGGAGAACCCGACGATCACGCTGACGACGGCGTTGATCTGCACGAACAGGTCACGCTGCGCCTCGATCATCGCCGGTGTGGCACTCCCCTCGCTCAACGCGCGCATCTGGGTCTCGAGCACGTGCTGCATGATCCCGAGCGCCACCGCGAAGGTGACGAGCAGGGTGACACCGATGACGAGCCCGATGGTCGCCCGCGAGGACCGCCCCGGCGCCCGCATCGCGTTGCGCCCGGCGAGCAGGACCACCGGGTCGTGCGAGCCGATGCGCCCGATGAGCTGCAGCACGGGCGGCATCACGATCGTCGCCCCGACCGCGACCCCGGCGAAGGAGACGAACCCGCCCAGCGCCGCCGGCAGGACCGCGACCGGGGACACCGAGCTGACGGCGAGCCCGAGCGCCATCAGCAGCGCACCGCCGGCCATGAGCACGATCGCCCAGACCTTGCGGGCGGTACCGGACCGGACGTCGTCGTGGCTGGGCTCGACGGACGACGAGAGCGCTTCGAGCGGGGTGACGGTGAGCACGCGACGCGACCCGGAGGCGAAGGCGCCCCAGGTGGCGAGGACGACGGCAACGACCGGTAGCACGAGCTCCCACGGCACGTACGTGTACTCGGTGTCGGGCAGGACACCGTTGCCCCGCAGGACGACGACGAAGAGTGCCGAGAGTGCGGTCCCGACGACGGCACCGATGACCCCGCCGAGCACGCCGACGACCAGACCGGTCCGGGTGATCCGCGCACGGAGCGTGGCTCCGGTCGCCCCGACGAGCCGCTGCAGCGCGATGATCCGGGTCTGCCCGGCGATCAGGGTAGCGCAGGTGTTCGCGGTGACGATCGCGCCGACGTAGAGCGCGATGCCGAGGAACAACCACCCGACCACGGACAGGATCGCCTTGATCGGCCCGAGGTCGGCGACGCCGGCTGCTCGGAGCGCTTCGGTGACGATGCCCGGTGCGATGACCAGGGCGGAACCGAACGTGGTGCCGAGGGCAGCGACCAGGACGGTGGGGGCGAAGGAGCGGACGCCGTTCACGCTGCCGCCTCCATCCCGAGCATCGTGGTGGAGATCGCGCCGGCGTCCATCGCCGGGCGGTCGGCGACGATCCGGCCGTCGGCCAGGAACAGGATGCGGTCGGCGTTCGCGGCGGCCACCGGGTCGTGCGTGACCATGACGACGCTCTGGCCCCATTCCTGCACGGCACCGCGCAGGATCGACAGGACGTCGCGACCCGTGCGGGAGTCGAGGGCACCGGTCGGCTCGTCGGCGACGACCACCGCCGGTCGCGAGGCGAGGGCCCGCGCGATGGCGACGCGCTGCTGCTGCCCGCCGGAGAGCTGGTGCGGCCGGTGGGTCAGCCGGTTGCCGAGTCCGAGCATCTCGACCAGACGGTCGATCCAGGCGGTCTCTTCGCGCGAGGGCTTGTGCCCACCGAGCAGGAACGGCAGCCGGATGTTCTCGCTGACATCGAGCGTCGGGACGAGGTTGAACGACTGGAAGACGAAGCCCAGTCGGCGACGGCGCAGCTCGGTGAGGTCCTTGTCGCCCAGGGCCGTGATGTCGACGCCGTCGATGTGGATCCGGCCGGTGGTCACGGCGTCGAGGCCGGCCGCGACGTGCATGAGCGTCGACTTGCCGGACCCGGACGGCCCCATCACCGCGGTGAACTCCCCCGCGCCGATGTCGACGCTGACGTCGTCGAGCGCGGTGACGCGTCGGGCGGCGTCGCCGTAGTGCTTGGACACGTGGTCGAGGCGGATGATCGGAGCGTGGCTGGTGGTCATGCATCCACGATGGCCGCCGCCGGCCCCGTCACGCGTCGCTCGGACGGCTCCTGTGGATCGTCCGCTCGGCTCGGTTGTCTGTGGAGGGGTCATCCGTCGGGATGACCCGGCGTCACTCGGCCTTGGTGACGAGCCCGTGTTCGTGGGCGAAGACGACGAGACGGACCCGGTCGCGGAGCTCGAGCTTCGTCAGGACCCGCGAGATGTGCGTCTTCACGGTCGCCTCGCTGACGTACTCGTGCTGGGCGATCTCGCTGTTGCTGAAGCCGCGGGCGGCCAGGTCGAAGATCTCGCGCTCACGCGGGGTGAGGTCGGAGAAGGCTGCGGGCACCGCAGCGGCGCGTCCGACCGAGTCGTCGTACCGTCGCAGGAGCTCACGGGTCGCCGAGGCGGCGAACACCGCGGTGCCGGCGTGCACGGTGCGGACCGCGGCGAGCAGGAACTCGGGGTCGGCGTCCTTGAGCACGAACCCGCTCGCTCCGGCACGGATGGCCTTGGCGGCGGCTTCGTCGAAGTCGAACGTCGTCAGCACGAGGACCTTCGCGCCGTCGGTGCCGGACTGCTCGACGATGTGGCCGGTCGCCGTGATGCCGTCCATCACGGGCATCCGGACGTCCATCAGCACCACGTCGGGGCGGGTCCGGCGGACGAGCTCGACCCCCTCGGCCCCGTCGCCGGCCTCGCCGACGAACCGCAGGTCGGGCTGCGAGTCGATGAGCATCCGGATGCCGGTGCGGAAGAGCGCTTGGTCGTCGACGAGGGCAACGCGGATCGCATGATCGTCGGTCGGGGTCGTGGTCATCGGGCGCTGCGCTCCTGCTCGGTGGGGGTGATGCGACCGCGGGGCATCTGCCCACTGGCCGGGACGGTCGGCATCCGGACGGCGACCGCGAAGTCGTCGCCCCGGGCTCCTGCGGTCATCGTGCCACCGGTCATCACGGCGCGCTCGCGCATGCCGACCAGTCCGTGGCCCGTGCCCGGGCCGCGGACACCGTCGTCGGCTCGGCGGTTCACGACGGCGATCTCGACCGTGTCCGGTCGGTAGGTCAGAGCGGCGTGCACCGGACAGCCCGGCTCGCCGTGCTTGTACGCGTTCGTCAGGCTCTCCTGCACGATCCGGTACACCGCGAGCTGCGTGGTGGTCGGCAGCCCGCCGGGGTCGCCCTCGCGCTCCACCCGGACGTCGAGCCCGAGTTGACGCATCTCGTCGACGAGCCGGTCGATGTCGTCGATCTCGGGCGTCGGCGCGGTCCCCTGCTCGTGCCGGAGCGCGCCGAGGAGTTCACGGACATCACCGAGCGCCCGCCGGGCGGTGGTCGAGATGGTGCTGAGCGCTTGATCGGCGACGGCGGGGTCGGCCTTCAGCGCGTACCGGGCGCCGTCGGACTGCGCGATGACGACCGCGAGCGAGTGGGCGACGATGTCGTGCATGTCGCGGGCGATCCGGACACGCTCCTGCTCGACGGCCACGGCCCGGTCGGCCCGCGCGGCGTCACGCTCGGCGAGCAGCTGGGCTTCGCGGCTCATGCTCGCCGACCGACGGGTCCGGACCACGAGCCCGGCGAGCCAGGGCAACAGGAGCAGGAGCAGGACGACGGCGAAGAACGAGAACGTGACCTGCAGCGACTCCTGCAGCGGGGTCGAGGCGGTCTCGTACGTGAGCCGGTTCTGGTAGTCGTCGAAGCCCAGGTAGGCCGCCGCGGTCACCGAACCGACGATCGCCGACACGAGTCCGGCCAGCCGCACACGACGGCTGCCGTACGCACTCGTCGTGTACATCACGCCGGCGATGAACGCGTTCGAGACGTCCGGCACCTGCAGGGTGACCATCTCGAAGACCGCGAACACCCACGCCACGGCCAGTGCCAGCCCCGGTGACGACCGACGGAGCGCCAGAGCGGCGGTCATGCCGACGACCGTGATCACCGACAGCGGACCGTCGATGCCGCGCCCGCTGGCGATCAGCACGAGGCCGCCGAGCAGCACGGCGATCACCAGGTCGGTGATGACCTGCGCACGGAGCATCGGACGGAACACCCGTCCACGGTACGGCGGACCGCTCACCAGCGCGTCCCTCGCCCGGATGACCCGGGCTGCAGGGGTCCGACGATCAGAAGCCGAGGCGTCCGAGCTGCTTCGGGTCACGCTGCCACTCCTTGGCCACCTTCACGCGGATGTTCAGGTAGACGTGCCGGCCACCGAGCAGCGACTCGATCTCGACGCGGGCCCGCGAGCCGACGTCCTTGAGACGCTCGCCCTTGTGCCCGATGACGATCGCCTTCTGGCTGTCGCGCTCGACGAACAGGTTCGCGAAGATGCGCAGTGGCCCGTCGGCGTCGTCGTCCTCGTCGGGTTCGACGATGTCCTCGATGACGACGGCCAGCGAGTGCGGCAGCTCGTCACGGACACCTTCGAGCGCCGCCTCACGGATGAGTTCGCCGATGCGCTCCTCGTCGGTCTCCTCGGTCACCGCGCTCGAGTCGTACAGCTGCGGAGACTCGGGCAACAGGCTCGTGACGACGCCCAGCAGGTCTTCGAGCTGCATGCCCCGTGTGCCCGAGGTCGGCACCACGGCGTCCCAGTCGCGGAGCTTCGAGACGGCCAGCAGCTGCTCGCCAACGCGGTCCTTCGAGGTGCTGTCGATCTTGGTGACGATCGCGATCTTCTTGGCGCGCGGGTACTGGTCGAGCGTGTCGTTGATGAACCGGTCGCCGGGACCGACGGGTTCGTTCGCCGGCACGCAGAACCCGATCACGTCGACGTCGCCCAGCGTGGACTGGACGAGGTCGTTCAGCCGTTCGCCGAGCAGCGTGCGCGGACGGTGCACGCCCGGCGTGTCCACGATGATGACCTGCCCGTCGGGCCGGTGCACGATCCCGCGGATGGCACGCCTGGTGGTCTGCGGCTTCGACGACGTGATCGCGACCTTCTCGCCCACCAGGGCGTTGGTCAGCGTCGACTTGCCGACGTTCGGACGGCCGACGAACGAGACGAAGCCCGCGCGGTAGGGCTTGTCCGAGCCGGCTGGGGTGGTGTCGGGGTCGGTCATGCGTGCGTGGTTCCCGTCGTGGTGGTTTCGGCGTCGTCGAAGGCGTCCTCGACGTCGGCCAGGGCATGGGTGCGCTCGGCGAGCACGGTGATCAGGTGGCGGCGCTTGCCCTCGACACGGTCGGCGGTCAGGACGACGCCGGACACGGTGACGGTCTCACCGGAGACGGCCAGGTGTCCGAGCTCCTTGGTGAGCAGCCCACCGGCGGTGTCGACGTCGTCGTCGTCGAGCTCGATGCCGAACAGGTCGCCGAGCTCGTCGACCGGCAGTCGTGCGGAGATCCGCCACACACCCGGCTCGACCTCGGTGCGGTCGACGACGGCGCGGTCGTACTCGTCGGAGATGTCGCCGACGAGCTCCTCGATGAGGTCCTCCATGGTCACGAGTCCGGCGACTCCGCCGTACTCGTCGACCACCAGCACCAGGTGGTTCTTGGCGAGCTGCATGTGCCGCAGGGTGTCGTCGGCGTGCTTCGACTCCGGCACGAACTCGGCGGGGCGGAGCAGCCGGCTGACCCGCTCACCACGGGACGCGGGCCGCTCGTACAGCGACCGCGCGACGTCGCGGAGGTACAGGACACCGCGCACGTCGTCGCTGTCCTTGCCCGTGACCGGCATGCGGGAGACACCGGCGGCGAGGAACTGCTCCATGGCCACACCGAGGGTGTCCGCGCCGTCGACGGTGAGCATGTCCGTCCGCGGCACCATGACCTCACGCACCAGGGTGTCGCTGAACTCGAACACCGAGTGGATGAGCTCGCGGTCCTCGTCCTCGAGCACGTTGCTCTCGGTGGCCTCGTCGACCAGGGAGAGCAGCTGTTCCTCGCTCGACACCGTGGACGCGCTCCGGCCGCGGCCGGGGGTGACCCGGTCGCCGATGTGGACGAGCAGCCCGGCGAGCGGTCCGAGCACGATGCGCACCCCGCGGACGATGCCGCCGGTGGCACCGATGAGCCGCTCGGCGTGGGCCCGCCCGACACTCCGCGGGCTCGACCCGACCAGCACGAACGACACCGCGGTCATGATCGCGGCGGAGACGACGAGCGCCACCCACCAGCTGTCGAAGGCACGCACCAGGGCGATCGTGACGAGCACAGCAGCGGCCGTCTCGGCCAGCACCCGGAAGAAGTTCAGCGCGTTCACGTGCGCGCCGACGTCGTCCGCGATCGCCTCGATCGACCGACGGCGCTTGTTGCCCCTGGCGATCTCCTCGAGGTCGGCACGGGACACCACGGAGAGCGCGGCGTCGCTCGCGGCGAGGAGCCCGCCGAGCACGACGAGCCCCAGCGCCACCGCGAGGAGTCCGGCGACGACGACCATCGGCTACCGCCCTCGGTGCTGGGCGGCGAACGCGGTCAGGATCTCGCCCTGGATGCCGAACATCTCGGCCTTCTCGTCGGGTTCGGCGTGGTCGAAGCCGAGCAGGTGCAGGATGCCGTGGCAGGTGAGCAGGAGCATCTCGTCGGTGCTCGAGTGCCCGGCGGTCTTCGCCTGCTCCTCGGCCACCTGCGGGCAGAGCACGATGTCGCCGAGCAGTCCGGCCGGCGTCGGGTCGTCCTCGGTGCCGGGCCGCAGTTCGTCCATCGGGAAGCTCAGGACGTCCGTCGGGCCGGGCTCGTCCATCCACCGCACGTGCAACTGCTCCATCGCGCCCTCGTCGACCAGCACGATCGCGAGCTCCGCGTCGGCGTGGACGTGCATGGCGTCCAGGGCGAACGCGGCGAGCCGCTGGATCGCGGCCTCGTCCACCTCGACGCCGGACTCGTTGTTGAGCTCGATGCTCACCGGTTGCCTCCTCGGGCGTCGTTCTGGGGGTACGGGGGCCGTGCACGGTCCTGCGGCGGGCGCCCACGACGCTCGGCGCGGTTGGCGCCGTCGGGGTTGCCGACCGGAGCGGTTCCGCGGCCGCCGGGGCGCTGGCCGGCCTGCTCGGCGAGCCGCTCTTCGTCGTAGACCGTGTAGGCGTCGACGATCCGACCGACGAGGGTGTGGCGGACCACGTCCTCGCTGCCGAGACGGGCGAAGTGGATGTCCTCGACCTGGTCGAGGATGCGGGTCACGAGCCGGAGACCGGACACGTTGCCCGGCAGGTCGACCTGGGTGATGTCACCCGTGATGACCATCTTCGAACCGAACCCGAGACGGGTCAGGAACATCTTCATCTGCTCGGGCGTGGTGTTCTGCGCCTCGTCGAGCACGACGAACGAGTCGTTCAGGGTCCGACCACGCATGTACGCCAGCGGGGCGACCTCGACGGTGCCGGCCGCCAGGAGCTTCGGGACGAGCTCCGGGTCCATCATCTCGTTCAGGGCATCGTAGAGCGGCCGCAGGTACGGGTCGATCTTGTCGGTGAGCGTGCCCGGCAGGAAGCCGAGCCGCTCGCCGGCCTCGACCGCGGGACGCGTCAGGATGATCCGGTTGACCTCGCGCCGCTGCAGCGCCTGCACGGCCTTCGCCATCGCCAGGTAGGTCTTGCCGGTCCCGGCCGGGCCGATGCCGAACGTGATCGTGTGCTCGTCGATGGCGTCGACGTAGGCACGCTGCCCGTCGGTCTTCGGCCGGACGGACTTGCCGCGGCTCGAGACGATGGGGGTGCCGAAGGTGTCGGACGGCTTGCGGTCGTCGTCGAGGATCCGTGCGGACATCGGGATGTCGGACGGGCCGATCTCCTGCCCGCGCTTGACCATGCCGACGAGCTCGTCGACGAGCGCCTTCGCGCGGGCGACGTCGCGTTCGGGGCCGGTCAGCGTGACCTCGTTGCCACGGACGACCACCCGGACACCCGGGTACTGGCGCTCGACGGTCTTGAGCAGTCGGTCCTGGGGGCCGAGCAGCTGCACCATGGCGATGCCGTCGACCTGGAGCGAGACGGAGACGGGCTGTTCGTCGGCGGCGGTGGGCTGTGCTGGTTCGTTATCCGGCAAGGGTGCCTTCCTGCAGTTCACCTGCGAGTACGTGCGCGTGCACGTGGAACACGGTCTGACCGGCGGCTTCGCCGGTGTTGAAGACGAGTCGGAACTGGCCGTCGGCGCGCTCGTCGGCGATGCGCTGCGCCGTGGCGACCACGTGGGCCAGGAGGTCGGGGTCCCCCGCGGCGAGCTCCGCGACGTTCGCGTACTGCTCCGTCTTGGGCACGACGAGCACGTGGACGGGGGCCTTGGGCGCGATGTCCTCGATCGCGATGACACGGTCGTCCTCGGCGACGATGGTCGCCGGGATCTCGCGCGCGATGATCTTGGAGAAGACGCTGGGCGTGCTGGTGCTCATGGCTCCATCGTAGGACGCGTCCGACGGCGGGGTCCGGCTCACCAGCGGCCCAGTCGCGCCTGCAGGACAGCGAGTGCCGCCGGTCCTGCGGTGGAGGTGCGGAGCACGCTGTCGCCGAGTCGGACACGCACCGCACCGGCGGCCTCGAGCCGGTCGAGCTCGGCACCGTCGATGCCGCCTTCGGGTCCGACGACGAGCGCGATGTCCTCGGCGTCCGTCGGTGGTTCCCAGGTGGCGAGCCGCACGGTCGCGGTGGGGTCGAGCACGACGAGTGCGGTCCCTGCTCCGAGAGCCGACACGAGCTGGCCCGTCGTCGCGAGCGGTGCCACCACAGGGACGCGCGGACGGATCGCCTGCTTCGCCGCCTCGTGCGCGATGGCGGCCCACCGCGCACGACCCTTCTCGACCTTCGCGCCGTCCCACCGGGACACACTGCGCGCAGCCGACCACGGCACCACCCGGTCGACACCGATCTCGGTCGCCGCCTGCACGGCCATCTCGTCGCGGCCGCCCTTCGCCAGTGCCTGCACCAGCGTCAGCGACGGACGCGGTGCGTCGTGGCGCTCGAGGGTCTCGACCGCGAGCTCCAGCGTGTCCTTGCCGAGTGCCGTGACCGGCCCGGACACCACGGTGCCCCGACCGTCGGCGATCCGCAGGACCTCGCCGACCCGGACCCGCGCGACGGAGACCGCGTGCCGGCCCTCGGCGCCGTCGAGCGACACCGTGTCGCCGACGACGACGTCGAGCGAGTCGACGAGGTACAGCGACGCCATCAGTGGTTGAAGAACCGGTCGCGGAGCTTGCCGAACATGCCCTGCTGGAACCGGGCGAGCTGCGGAGCCGTCGTCTTGTGCGACTTCGCCAGCTGCTCGACCAGCTGCCGTTCCTTGTGGGACAGCTTGGTCGGGGTGACGACCTGCACGCCGACCCGCAGGTCGCCGCGCCCGTTCCCGCGCAGCTTCGTGATGCCGCGGTCCTTGATGACGAGGACGTCGGCGCTCTGCACACCGGGTCGGATCTCGAGCTCGACCGGACCGTCGAGGCCGTCGATGGTGGTGGTCGTGCCGAGGACGGCGTCGGTCATGCCGACCTCGAGCGTGGCCAGCAGGTCGTCACCGTCGCGGCTGAAGACGTCGTCGTGGCGCACGCGGATCTCGAGGTACAGGTCACCGGACGGGCCACCGGCCGGACCGACCTCGCCCTGGCCCGGCATCTGCAGCCGCAGTCCGGAGTCGACGCCGGCGGGGACGTCCACCGGCACGGTGCGACGGGCGCGGACGCGGCCCTGGCCCTGGCAGGTCGGGCAGGGGCTCGGGATGACGGTGCCGTACCCGCGGCAGGTGCCGCACGGGGCGCTCGTCACGACGTTGCCGAGGAGCGACCGGACCTGGCGCTGGATGTGCCCGGAACCGCCGCAGATGTCGCACGTGCGCGGGCTGGTGCCCGGTGCGCAGCAGGAGCCGTGGCACGTCTCGCACAGCACGGCCGTGTCGACCTCGACGTCCTTGTGGGTGCCGAAGACGACCTCGTCGAGGTCGACCTCGATGCGGAGCAGGGCGTCCTGCCCCCGTTCGGCACGGCTGCGGGGGCCGGAGCCACGTCCGCCGCCACCGCCACCACCGAAGAAGGCGTCGAAGATGTCGCTGAAGCCGCCAGCACCGCCTCCGAAGGGGCTGTCGGCCTGCGGTCCGGCGTCGTACCGGCGTCGCTGCTCGGGGTCGCTCAGCACGTCGTACGCGTGCGTCACGTCCTTGAAGCGCTCGGCGGCGTCGGGTGCCGGGTTCACGTCCGGGTGGAGCTCACGCGCCAGGCGGCGGTAGGCCTTCTTGATGTCGGCATCGGAGGCGTCTCGCTGGACGCCGAGGACGTCGTAGTGGTCTGCCACGTATCCCTCAGTCGGTTGGGTTCGGTCGGTTGGTCAATGTTCGCCCAGGAGTTTGGACAGGTACCGGGCGACGGCCCGGACGGCCGCCATGTTCGTGCCGTAGTCCATCCGGGTCGGTCCGAGGACGCCCAGTCGGGCCACCTCGCCACCGGCCAGGTAGCCGCCGGCGACGATGCTCGTGGCGTCGAGCCCGTACTCGGCGTTCTCGACGCCGATGCTGGCCGCCACCGCGATGTCGTCCACCTGCATCTCCCCGAACAAGCGGAGCAGGGTGACTTGTTCCTCGATCGCTTCGAGCACGGGGAAGAGGCCGCCGGAGAAGTCCTGCTCGCTCTTCGCCAGGTTCGCCGCACCGGCCATCAGCAGGCGGTCCTGCCGGTTCGCAGCGACCTGCTCGATGAGCGTGGCGACGACGACCCCGCCGAGCGTCTGGGCGTCGGGGCGGAGCTGCTGCGGCACGGCCCGGAGTGCGGTCGGGACGTCCTGCAGCAGGAGCCCCACCGTCGCGCCGTTCACCACGGTGCGGAGTTCGCCCAGCGAGTCCTCGTCGAGCGCGACGTCGGTCTCGACCACGCGCTGCTCGACCCGGGCGGTGTCGGTGATGAGCACCACCATCAGCCGGGCGTCACCGAGCCGCACCAGCTCGACGTGCTGCACCCGGGCGCGCACCATCGACGGGTACTGCACCAGGGCGACCTGGTTCGTGAGCTGGCTGAGCAACCGGACGGTGCGCCCGAGGACTTCGTCGAGGTCGTTCGGGGCGCCGAGGAAGGTCTCGATGGCGTGCCGCTGCGCGCTGGAGAGCGGACGGGCACCGGCGAGGTGGTCCACGAAGAGGCGGTAGCCCTTGTCGGTCGGCACGCGACCGGACGAGGTGTGCGGGGCCGCGATGAGCTGTTCGTCCTCGAGCAGGGCCATGTCGTTGCGGATCGTCGCGGCGCTGACCCCGAAGGCGTGCCGCTCGACGATGGTCTTCGACCCGACGGGTTCACGCGACGCCACGTAGTCGCGCACGATGGCCTTGAGGACCTCGAGGCTGCGTTCACTGACCACGAGCGTCTCCTTCCCGATCGACCTGGCACTCGGACGTGTCGACTGCTGATCCTACGCCCGACCACTGACGGCCCGGGACTTCCGGGCGGTCGGCCGATACGCTTCCGCCATGACCTACGGACAGCAGCCCGGCGGCCCTTCCGACCAGCAGCCCGGCGGGCCGCAGCAGCCCGGCGGGCCCCAGCAGCCCGGCGGGCCCCAGCAGCCAAGTGGCCCCCAGCAGCCCGGGGGCCAGTACGGCCCCGGCCCCGGCGGGCCGCAGCAGCCCGGCGGCCCCCAGTACCCCGGCGGGCCCCAGTACCCCTCCGGGTACACCCCGCCCCAGCCGATGAGCCCCGAGGACCAGCGCCTCTGGGCGACGCTGACGCACATCGGCGGCATCTTCTTCACCGTGGTCGCACCGCTGGTGGCCTACCTGGTCCTGCGCGACCGCGGCGGCTTCATCCGCGAGCACACCCGGGTCGCCCTGAACTTCCACATCACGATGGCGATCGCCTACGTGGTCGGTTCCCTCACCTCGGTGTTCGGGGTCGGGCTCCTGATCATCTTCGCCGCGGGCATCGTGTCGCTGATCTTCAGCATCATGGCCGCGATCGCCGCGAACCAGGGCCAGTTCTACCGCTACCCGCTCTCGATCGAGTTCATCAAGCAGTAAGCGGCACGCACTCGGCAGCAAGCAGTGCGAACGCCGCTCAGTCGAGCAGCTCCCGCACCACCGCGTCGGCGAGCAGCCGACCCTGCAGGGTCAGGTCGATGCGTCCCCGCACCGCGGCCGACCCGTCCACGAGCCCGCGTGCGATGAGGCCGGCGACCCGGCCACGGGCCTCCTGGCGGATCTCGCTCGTGGCGAGCTCCCCGCGGACCCGCGCGGCGAGCAGCAGGCGCTCGACGTACCGCGTCTCGTCGTCGATGGTCTCGCGGCCGGCGGCCGGCGACTCCCCCGACAGCACCCGGTTCGCGTAGGCGGCCGGGTGCTTGACGTTCCACCAGCGGGTACCGGCGACGGCGGAGTGCGCACCGGGGCCGACGCCCCACCAGTCGTGGCCCTTCCAGTAGGACAGGTTGTGGCGACTCGCGTGCCCGTCGCCGCGCGCCCAGTTCGACACCTCGTACCAGGAGTAGCCGGCGTCACCGAGCACCTGGTCGGCGAGCTCGTACATGTCGGCGGCCAGGTCGTCGTCGGGGGCGGGGAGCTCACCGCGGGCGACCATGCGGCCCATCGCGGTGCCGTCCTCGACGATGAGCGAGTAGGCCGACACGTGGTCGGGCTCGCACGCGATCGCGGCGTCGAGCGAGGTCCGCCAGTCGGCGAGCGACTCCCCCGGCGTGGAGTAGATCAGGTCGAGCGAGACGTCGAGCCCCTGCTGCTTCGCGAGGTCGACGACGACGGGGACCCGCAGGGGGTCGTGCGTGCGGTCGAGCGTGGCGAGCACGTGCGGCACCGCGGACTGCATCCCGTAGCTGATCCGGTTGAACCCGCCGGCCCGCAGCGTCTCGAGCGACGCCGCGTCGACGGAGTCGGGGTTCGCCTCGGTGGTGACCTCGGCCCCGGGCAGGATGCCCCACGTGTCGTCGATCGCCCGCAGGATCATCGCCAGGTCGGACGCCGGCAGCATGGTCGGGGTCCCGCCGCCGAAGAACACGGTCGACACCGGGCGCCGCGGCACGCCGGAACGGTCGAGCACGGTCGCGGCCCACTCGATCTCGCGCACGGCGTGGCCGGCGTAGTCGTCGCGACGGACGCCGCGGAGCTCGGAGGCCGTGTAGGTGTTGAAGTCGCAGTAGCCACAGCGCACACGGCAGAACGGGACGTGCACGTAGACGCCGAACGGGACGTCACCGGCGGCGGGAGCAGCGCCGGGGCCGGTGGCGGGGCCCGCTGCCGCCCACGGCGTGATCAGGCCGTCCGCGGGTGCTGGATCGGCGATCGGGAGAGCACTCGGCATGGAGTCCATTGTCCGTCATGATGGGAGCCATGGAGCACCATCCCGTCCCCACCACGGTCTTGTGGGACATCGACGGCACCCTCGTGATGAACGCGTCGTCCCCGGGCAACCTCTACCACCTGGCCCTCGAGCGGGCGGTGGGCCGCGACCTCACCCTGCGGGTGGGGCACCAGCACGGCCGGACCGACGCCGGACTCATCGCCGAGCACGTGCGCGCCCACGCGTTCGAGGACACCCTGATCCCCACGGTCAGTCGGCACCTGCACGACCTGACCGCCGAACGGCACGCCTCCGGCGACCACCGCAGCCCCGTCCCCGGAGCGAAGGCGCTCCTGACCCGGTTCGCCGAGCTCGGGTGGCGCAACGGGCTGCTCACCGGCAACTCGGAGTACCGCGCCCGGGTGAAGCTCACCGGCGCCGGGTTCGACCCCGACGGCTTCGACTGGGAGCACTCGTACTTCGGCGACACCGAGGTCGAGCGGGCGGGGGTCACCCACCGTGCCGCCGCCGACCTGGTCGGCACCCGGGCGGTGATCGTCGGCGACACCCCGCGTGACGGCGAGGCAGCCGACGCCGCCGGCATCCCGTTCCTCGCCGTGGCGACCGGCATCTACGACGTCGACGCGCTCCGGCACACGAACGCCGTGACGGTCGCGCGCGACTGCCAGCAGGACGCGGCGCTCATCGAGGACGCGATCGCCGCGCTCCCGCCGCTGCGCTGAGCAGTGGCCGGACGCGCCCGGCGCGACGGCCACGACCCCCGCGCGACAGGCGCGGCCCCGGCGCGACAGGCGCGCCCCGGCGCCTAGTCGCCCCGCAGTGCCGCCAGGTACTTCTCCGCCATGACCTTCTGCTGCCGGCGTACGAACGGCGCGACGAAACGCCACTTCGCGCTCGACGGCTGCGAGAACTGCCGGATCTGCAGCCACACCGAGCCGTCCTGGGTGCGCTCGACGACGAACGACTCCTCGCCGGAGAGCGGATGCCCCTCGAGCGTGCCGTACGCGAAGCCCTTGCGGTCGTGCTCGTCGATGATCGACACAACCCGCACCGGTGCCAGCACGGTCTGCCCGAAGGCGTGGATCGTCAGGGTCGCGCTCGTGCCCGCCGTCAGCAGCGGTGTGCCGTCCGGTGCGAACTTCTCGACCCGGGGCGTCCCGATGGACGCCGGAGCGATCGGCACGCCGTCGTCGTCGAAGGTCACCGGGTTGTACCGGACCTCGTCGTCGTCGGGCTGCTCCTCGACGCGGACCCGCACGCCGCTGCGCTCCTGGATCTGCCACGTCAGTGCCTGCACCACGGCGGTCTCGAACCGCTGGTCGCCGTGTCCGATCCGCGCGCGCGACTCGGCCGGGGTGAAGCCCTCGGGCGGGTAGGTCATGAGGTCCGACGCCTGGGTCGCCCCCACCGCGCCGTACGTCAGGGCGGTCCGGTAGCTCCCGCGGATGCTCATGCCGCCATGCTACTTGGGCGGGCCGCCCCGGATCGAACCGATCCCCTCTCAGCTCCGCCCGACCGGCGCGGCGCCGGTGCGCCCCGAACTGGAGGCCCGACAAGCGCCCGCCACGCGGCTATCGTCAGCAGGTGCCCCACACCACCCCCGCCCGCCCGCGGTCCGTCGACCGCCGGACCGCTGCCCTCGCCGTGCTCACGCTCGTCGCGTTCGGCCTGGCGGCCGCCGCCCGGGTGCTGGTGGACGTGACGACCTCGGCTGCGGCGTCCCCCGCCCGGTACGCCGCCGTCGCACTCGCCCCCGAGGCGTGGACCGGCTTCGACACCGCGAACGTCATCGCCGCCGTCGGGGCCAGCTGTGCCGGCGCCGGGGTGCTGCTGTTCGGTGCCGCACTGGTGTCCGCGGTGCGTCGTCACCCGGGCCGACGGCTCCCGCTCGCCCTCGCGGTGGTGACCCTCGCGATGGTGGTCGGCGCCGTGGCCGCCGGGGTCACCTCGGGCCGACAGACCGACTTCGACGCGGCTGCCCACTGGGCCATCCTGCGGACCGCACTGGCGGGACTGGCCGCGGCGAGCCTCCCGGCCCTCGGCCTGGCCGCCCTGCGGGCCCGCGCCCGCCGCACCGGCTGAACCGGCGCTACTTCTTCTTCTCTTCGACGTCGCCGGAGAGCGCCGCGATGAAGGCTTCCTGCGGGACCTCGACCCGACCGATGGTCTTCATGCGCTTCTTGCCCTCCTTCTGCTTCTCGAGGAGCTTGCGCTTGCGGGTGATGTCACCGCCGTAGCACTTGGCCAGGACGTCCTTGCGCATGGCGCGGATGCTCTCGCGGGCGATGATGCGGGCGCCGATGGCGGCCTGGATCGGCACCTCGAACTGCTGGCGCGGGATGAGCTTGCGCAGCCGCTCGGTCATGAGCGTGCCGTAGGCGTACGCCTTGTCGCGGTGCACGATCGCACTGAACGCGTCGACCTGGTCGCCCTGCAGCAGGATGTCGACCTTGACGAGGTCGGCGGCCTGGTCGCCGGTGGGCTCGTAGTCGAGCGATGCGTACCCCTGCGTCTTGCTCTTCAGCTGGTCGAAGAAGTCGAAGACGATCTCGCCGAGGGGCATCTCGTAGCGGATCTCGACGCGGTCCTCGCCGAGGTACTCCATGCCGAGCAGGGAGCCACGGCGCTGCTGGCAGAGCTCCATGATCGCGCCGACGTAGTCCTTCGGCGCCAGGATCGCGGCGCGGACCATCGGCTCGCGGACCTCGACGATGCGCCCGGTCGGGAACTCCGAGGGGTTCGTGACCTCGGTCACGGCGTTGTCCTCGGTCGTGACCTCGTAGATCACGCTCGGGGCGGTGGTGATGAGGTCGAGGCCGAACTCGCGGGACAGCCGCTCGGTGATGATCTCGAGGTGCAGCAGCCCGAGGAACCCGCAGCGGAACCCGAAGCCGAGCGCGACCGAGGTCTCCGGCTCGTAGACCAGTGCGGCGTCGGAGAGCTTGAGCTTGTCGAGCGCTTCACGGAGCACCGGGTAGTCGCTGCCGTCGATCGGGTACAGGCCCGAGAAGACCATCGGCTTCGGGTCGGTGTAGCCGGGCAGTGCCTGGGTCGCGGGCTTCTGCGCGCTGGTGACGGTGTCGCCGACCTTCGACTGGCGGACGTCCTTCACGCCGGTGATCAGGTAGCCGACCTCGCCGACCGACAGGCCCTTGGTGGGCTTCGGCTCCGGGCTCGAGACCCCGATCTCCAGGATCTCGTGCGTCGACTTGGTCGACATCATCTGGACCTTCTCGCGAGGCGAGATGGTGCCGTCGATCATGCGGACGTAGGTGACGACACCGCGGTAGCTGTCGTAGACCGAGTCGAAGATCATCGCGCGGGGCGCGGCCTCGGCGTCGCCGACGGGGGCCGGCACGCGGCGGACCACCAGGTCGAGGAGCTCGGACACGCCGACGCCCGTCTTGCCGGAGACCCGGAGGACGTCCTCGGGCTTGCCACCGATGAGCTGCGCGAGCTCGGCGGCGTACTTGTCCGGCTCGGCCGCGGGCAGGTCGATCTTGTTGAGGACCGGGATGATCTCGAGGTCGTTCTCGAGCGCCAGGTACAGGTTCGCGAGCGTCTGCGCCTCGATGCCCTGCGCGGCGTCGACGAGCAGGATCGCGCCCTCGCACGCCGCCAGGGACCGCGAGACCTCGTACGAGAAGTCGACGTGCCCCGGGGTGTCGATCATGTTCAACGCGAAGGTCTCACCGTCGAGTTCCCACGGCATGCGGACGGCCTGCGACTTGATCGTGATGCCGCGCTCGCGCTCGATGTCCATGCGGTCGAGGTACTGCGCACGCATCGCGCGGTCCTCGACGATGCCGGTGATCGACAGCATGCGGTCGGCCAGCGTCGACTTGCCGTGGTCGATGTGCGCGATGATGCAGAAGTTGCGGATCGCGTCGGCCGGGGTCGCTGCGGGCTCCAGCGGAGCGGATGCTTGTGGGCTCACGGTTCCTCAGGTGGGTCGGACGGTCGCAACAGTCTCCCACGCTTCACCCGCCCTGGAGGCACGGCGCGCATCCGCCACGCACGGTGCGCGGTTGATCCGCTTCCGGTGCGCTCTCGCGTCGGCGTGCTGGACCCCGCACGGTGCGAGGTCGGCGGGTCCGTGCGCCGTTGACCCCCCGGTGACCGGATGCTGCTCGGCACGGGGCGAGCAGCCTCGCACCAGGTGGAGGACTGCGTTCCGTGCGCCGTCCTGCCGACCGGCACCGGGCCTCCCCGCCGTGTGGACCGCGTCAGACGGCCGCGCGCGCCGGAGCCGGCAGCGCGCCCAGGCCGCGCCGCAGGTCGTCCGCGGTGGCTGCGAGGCAGACGCGGATCCACCCCTCGCCGGAGCGTCCGAAGGCGCTGCCCGGCGCGACGGCGACCCGTTCACGCTGCAGGAACCCGAGCGCCCACTCGGCGATGTCGCCGTCGGAAGCGTGCGACATGTCGATCCACAGGTAGAACGCCCCGCGCGGGTCGAGGTACCGGATGCCGGCGGCGTCGAGCGTCTCCTTCGCGACCTCGAGGTTCGCGCGGTAGTGCTCCCGGGCGTCGCGCACCGCGGAGTGGTCCCCCACGATCGCCGCGAGGGCCGCGTACTGGTCGGGTTCGGCGACGCAGCTGATCATCGCCTCCTGCGTGGTCCGCATCGTCGCACCGAGCCCCTTCGGCGTGACGAGGTACCCGACACGGACACCGGTCATCGCGTACGTCTTGCTGAGCGAGAACGCCGAGAACACGCGGTCGTCCTCGTCGAGCGCGGCCAGGCTGACGTGGCGGGTGCCGTAGGTGAAGTACTCGTAGACCTCGTCGCTGATCACCCAGAGGTCGTGCCGCTTCGCGAAGGCGAGGAGCGCACGGAGGGTCTCCTCGCCGAACACCGAACCGAGCGGGTTCGACGGCGAGTTCACGACGAGCACCCGGGTGCGTTCGGTGACGCTCGCCTCGAGGGCCGGCAGGTCGGGCTCGAACCCGTGCTGCGGCTCCAGCCGGTACGGCACCGGCGTCGCCCCGATGATGTGGGCGTTCATCGTGAACGTCGTGTAGCCGGGGTCCGGCACGAGCACCTCGTCACCCGGGCTCAGGGTCAGCGTCATCGCCTGGAACAGCGCCTGCGTCGCGCCGATCGTCATCCAGATCTGCTCGAGGTCGGCCTCGATCCGGTTCTCACGGCGGAGCTTGTCGCGGACGGCCTCGCGGAGCGGCGCGATCCCGCCGTTCGGGGTGTACCCGGTGCGGTCCTCGGTCCACGCACGACGGGCCGCCTCGCCGATGTGCGGCGCCACCGGGACGTCCGGCTCGCCGATCACGAGCATCGTGACGTCGGTGCCGCTCGACTGCAGCAGGGCCGCCTGCTCGAAGACCCTCCGGATGCCGGAGGCGGGCACGGTGTCGATGCGCGGTGCGAGGGAGGGCATGTCCGTCACGCTATCCGCTGCGTGTTGCCACGGCGTTTCGGCGCGGTCGGCCGCGGGCTTCCGCCGATCCGGCGGTGTTTCGTGCTTTGGTGGCGGCCCCGCGGCCTGGTAGTGTTGGTGGCTGGCTTCCGCGTTCCCCGCCCACGGGTGGAACGCGATGCGACCAAGGGCCCCTCTACCCTGCGGTCGCGCCCACCCGTACGAGACGAGCAGGAGCAATTCATGGCGAACATCAAGTCGCAGATCAAGCGCATCAAGACCAACCTCAAGGCCACCGAGCGCAACAAGGCGTACAAGTCGGAGCTCAAGACGCACATCCGTCGTGCCAACGACGCCGTCGCCGCCGGTGACAAGGACAAGGCCGTCGCGGCCCTGGCCCTGGCGTCGAAGAAGCTCGACAAGGCCGTGAGCAAGGGTGTCATCCACAAGAACCAGGCCGCGAACCGCAAGTCGGCCATCGCGAAGAAGGTCTCGTCGCTCTGACGCCCTGACCCTTCTGGTCCGAAGGCCCCGCACCGTTGGTGCGGGGCCTTCGTCGTGCGTGGGGCGCTGTGCGTTGGGTGCGTGCGCGGTGTGGGGTGCGTTGGGTTCGTTTCGTGAGCAGAAAGGGTCGGGTCGCGATGACGGACCCGACCCTTTCTGCTCACGAAACGCCGGCCGATCGGCGCGGGAAATCCGGGAGGCGCGACTCGCCTCAGCGGGGCTCGCCGCGTCGGGCGATGGTGCGGACCATGACCTCGAGCGCGTAGTGCGCGTCGCGCGAGCCGCCCTTCACCGCGGTGTCCGCCTCGGCGATGCTGATGATCGCGTTCGCCAACCCGGACTCGCTCCAGCCGGCGACGTCACGCTGTGCGCGCTGCACCTGCCACGGCGCCATGCCGAGCGCCGAGGCCGCCTGCCCGCTCGGGCCCCGGAACGCGCTGACCTTCGCCATCGTGCGGATCTTGCTCGCGAACGCGGCGACGATCGGCACGGGGGCTTCGCCGGTGGCCAGGGCGTGGCGCAGCTCGACGATCGCAGGTGCCGACCGACCCGCGAGCGCGATGTCGGCGACCTTGAACGCGTTCGTCTCGACGCGGCCGCCGTAGTACTTGTCGACGACCTTGTCGGTGATCTCATCGGCCTCGTCCGCCAGGAGCTGCCGGCACGCCGCGGCCAGTTCGGCGAGGTCGTCGGCGAACGCGGTCACCAGGGTACGGACGGCGGACGGGGCGATCCGGCGTCGTGCGGCCCGGAACTCGGCGTTCACGAAGTCGATGCGGTCGGTCTCGCGCTTGAGCTCGTCGCAGAGCACCTCGACCCCGCCGCCGACGCCGCTGCGGATCGTGTCGAGGAGCTTCTTGCCGCGCATGCCGCCGCCGTGCCGGAGCACCAGGGTGACGTCGTCGGCGGGGGCCTGCAGGTACGAGATCGTCTCGGTGATGAAGGCGTCGGTGCACTTCTCGACGTTGGTCACCTGCACCAGTCGCGGCTCGCCGAACAGCGACGGGCTGGCGAGGGTGGCGAGCAGCCCGGGGGCGTACTGGTCGGCTTCGAGGTCGTGCACCTCGAGCGCGGGGTCCTCGCCCTGCAGCAGGTCCTTCAGCACACCGCGGGCGCGGTCGGCGAGGAACGCTTCGGGCCCGGTGATGAGCACGACGGGCGCCGGACGGATCCCCGACCAGGGCACCTGGTCGATCTTCGCCGCGGCGCGCGCGGGCTTCTTGGCGGCCATGTGGTCCTTCCGGTGGTGCCGGCCCGGACGGTGCCGGGTCGAGTGGTGCACCGTCGATCCTACGGGCGGCCGCCGACGGCGAGCGTTCCGTCCACACCCGCACCTCGTCGGCGCCGGACCGAGCGAGCACGACGGTTCCGCGCTGATCGGTGCGGAGCGGCAGCGTGCCGGCGGCATCGAGCACGTCGAGGGCCGACGCGGTCGGGTGCCCGTACGTGTTGTCCGCGCCGACCCCGATCAGCCCGACGCGCGCGGCGAGCCCCCGGTAGAGCTGCGGGTCCTGGTCCGCCGAGCCGTGGTGCGCCACCTTCACGACGTCGATCGGCCCCGCCGGCAGTCCCCCGGAGTTCCGGAGCCGGCGTTGCGACGACTCCCCCAGGTCACCGAGGAAGACCCCGGTCAGACACGTGGCGCAGGCACTGCCGTCCGCCGGCCCGGTGACCAGCACGATGCTCGCGTCGTTGCCGGCGTCACGGCTGCCGGCCAGGGGCCACGCGACCCGCCAGGCGAGCGGCCCGAGGGTGCCGGAGACCCGGTCGTCGGCCGTCCGGACGTCCACGCCCGCACTCAGCAGGTCGTCGACCACCCGGCCGTCCGACGCGCGGCCGACGGGTCCGACCAGGGCGGTCTCGACCGTGTCCGCCACGGCTCCCACCGCGCCGACGTGGTCGCGGTCGAAGTGCGTCAGGACGAGCAGGTCGATCCGGCTGATCCCGAGCAGGTCCAGGCACGCCAGGAGCCGTTCCTCGTCGTCGCCGGTGTCCACGAGGGCAACGGCGTCGCCGCCGCGGAGCAGCACGGCGTCACCCTGCCCGACGTCGCACGCGGCCACCGACCAGTCGCCGGGGACGGAGCCGCGCACCACGAGCACCGGGACGGAGACCGCTGCGACACCGACCACGAGCACGGACCCTGCGGCGAGCAGCATTCGGGAGCCGATCCGGCCCCGGACCAGCACGGCCGTCGCGATGCAGCCGCACACCAGCACGGCGGCTGCCACACCGAGCACTCCGGCCGGCCACGGCGCCGAGGCGTGCGGCAGGGCGGCCGCCCCGTGCGCGATGCCCCCGACGGCAGCAGCGGGCACCCACGCGACGGCCGCGAGCGCCTGGGCACCCGCCGGCCACACCGGTGCGACGGTGCACGCGGCGAGTCCGATCACCGTGACGACCGGCGCGAACGGCTCCGCCAGCAGGTTCGCCGGCACCGCGTAGGTCGGGAGCGCTGCCGACAGTGGGATCGTCACGGGCCAGCACGCCACCTGGGCCGCCACGGGGATCGCCAGTGCGGCGGCGACCGGCGGCCACACGCGACGCGCCAGCAGCTCGGTGAGCGGTGGGCCGAGCACCACGATGCCGCTCGTGGCGAGCACGGACAGGGCGAACGCGAACGACCGCGCGAACCAGGGATCCACCACGAGCATGCCGATCGCGGCGAGTGCGATGAGCGGCACGCCCCGCACGGGTCTGCCGGCGAGGTGCACGACCAGCACCACGATCGCCATCACCGTCGCCCGGACGATCGAGGGGTCGGGCCGCACCAGGACGACGAACGCCAGGAGCACCACGACGGCCACCGCGGCCCGGAGCCCGCGCGGCAGCCCGCAGGCACGGCCGAGGACGACCACCAGCCCGACCACCACGGCGCAGTTCGCCCCGGACACCGCCGTCAGGTGCGTCAGCGCCGAGGTCTCCATCGCCGCCTCGGTCCCCGGGTCGAGGCCGGAACGGTCGCCGATCGCCAGCCCCCGCAGCAGTGCCGCCCCCGGCTGCGGCAGGTCGGCCGTGGCCCGGACGAACGCCTGTCGGGCGGTGTCGGTGGCGCCGAGCAGCCCGGTGGGGGGCTCCGATGACGGTGTCCCGCGCAGGAACGCCACGAAGGCGGTCGCCGATCCCGGTTGGTCGGGCTGCACGGCGGCGGACCCGGTGACCCGAGCCCCGGCCGCCAGCACGGCACCGGGTGCGTCACCGTGCAGGTCGGGCACGAGCCGGACCGGCGCGCGGAGCCCGTCGAGCCCGTCGGCACGCACGAGCGTGGCGGTGACGGAGCGGTCCCCCGGCACGAGGTCGCGGGACAGCACCGCCTCGACCTCGACGCGCCCGGCGTCCGGACCGGCGACGAGGGCACGCAGTCCCTCCGGGGCCCGTCGGGAATCCCCCACGGTGACCGACACCGCGAGCAGCGTGGCCAGCGCCCCGGCGACGAGGACCAGCCCGGCGACGCCCCGCACGGCCCCGCCGCAGCGTCGCGTGCGGAGCGCGATGCCGCTCACACCGGTCACGAGCACGGCGACCCCGGCGACCACCGGGGCGACGTGGGGCGCTCCGATGAGCAGGGCGGTCAGGATCCACACGACGGCGACGGGCGCCGCGACCCGCAGGTCGATCGCGCTCGGTGCGAGCTGCACGCGCGCCTCAGACCCGCACGCGGTCGCGCAGCTCGGCGAACCGCACGTCACCGATCCCGCTGACGTCGAGCAGGTCCTCGACCGAGCCGAACCGACCGTGCTCGTCCCGCCAGGCGATGATCCGTCCGGCCAGCCCGGGGCCGATGCCGGGCAGGGTCTCGAGGGCGGCCTGGTCGGCGGTGTTCAGATCGACGACCGACCCCTCGGCCCCGGTCTCGCCAGCCCCGGTGGCGGCGTCGGTGTCGCCTGCTGACCCGGCGGTGCCACCTCCCGTCACCGGTCCGAGCGCCTCGGGCACCTCCTGCTGGCCGACCCGCGGCACGTACAACCGCTCGCCGTCCGTCAGCACCCGGGCCAGGTTCAGGCGGTCGAGGTCGGCGTCGTCCGTCGCCCCACCGGCACGTCGGACGGCGTCACCGACACGACTCGCTGCCGGCAGCTCGACCACACCGCTCCGCCGCACCGCACCGAGCACGTGCACCACGACGTGCCCGGCACCAGGAGCGGACGGAGCAGCACCGGCAGACGCACCTGCAGACGGTGACGGCGCGGCTGACGCCCCACCCGCGCTGGCCGTCGGCGCCCCACGCACGACGACCCCACCGGTTCCCCCGGTCCCCTCGCCGCCACCCGACACCAGCGCCCCGACGAGCACCACGACGACGGCGACCACCACCACGACCGCCGCCAACACCACGGCTGCCCGTGGTGACAGCGCAAGGCGGGACCACCAGGGTCCGGAGGGCGACGGGGACGACATGCCCCGAACGCTACGGAACCCGGCCGGTCGGCCGGGCTCCGGAGGTCACACCCGTGGACGGGTGCCGCGAACGCCCCCGCTGTGAGGGACGATGCCAGCGACGGTCGCTACCCCTTGATGGCGATGTTCACGAGCTTCGGAGCCCGGACGATCACCTTCACGATCTCGCGGTCACCGATGTACCGCTGCACGTTCGCCGAGGACCGCGCCAGCTGCTCGAGCTCGTCCGCCTCGATCGACTTCGACACCTCGAACGAGTCACGCACCTTGCCGTTGACCTGCACGACGGCCGTCAGGGTCTCCTGCACGAGCAGCGTCGGGTCGGCCTTCCGCCAGCCGTACGTGGCGACGGTGGCCTCGTAGCCCAGCCGCTCCCACATCTCTTCGCCGGTGTACGGCGCGAAGACGCTCAACGCGAGGGCGATGGTCTCGACGGCCTCACGCACGGCGGGGTCGCCGGCGCCGGGGCCGCTGTCGATCGCCTTGCGGGTGACGTTCACCAGGTCCATCAGTCGTGCGATCACGACGTTGAACTTGAACGCCTCCATCATGCCGGGGGCGTCGGCGAGGAACCGGTGGGTGACCTGGCGGAGTGCCCGGTCCCCGTCGGCCCACACGGCGTCGCGCGACGACGTGACGTCGAGCGCCAGCCGGTACGCGCGCGCCAGGAACCGTGCCGACGCGGACGGGGAGACGTCCTCCCAGTTGATGTCGTCCTCGGGCGGACCGGCGAAGCCCATCACCAGGCGGATCGCGTCGACGCCGTTCGCGTCGAGCTCGTCACCGAGCGAGACGCCACCCTTCGACTTCGACATCTTCGAGCCGCCGGACAGCACCATGCCCTGGTTGAGGAGCGCCGAGAACGGCTCGGTGAAGTCGAGGTACCCGAGGTCGAACAGGACCTTCGTGACGAAGCGGGCGTAGAGCAGGTGCAGGATCGCGTGCTCGATGCCGCCGATGTACTGGTCGACCGGGGCCCAGCGCCGCGCGGCAGCCGGGTCGAACGCCTGGGTGTCGTCCTGCGCCGACAGGAACCGCAGGAAGTACCACGACGAGTCGACGAAGGTGTCCATCGTGTCGGTGTCGCGGAGGGCCGGGGTGCCGTCGACGGGGTTCGGGACGTTCACCCAGTCGGTCGCGCCGCCGAGGGGCGAGGTGCCCTTCGGCTTGAGGTCGAGGCCCTCGGTGTCGGGCAGCACGATCGGCAGCTGGTCCTCGGGCACCGGGTGCTCCGTGCCGTCGGCGCCGTGGATGATCGGGATCGGGGTGCCCCAGAAACGCTGGCGCGAGATGAGCCAGTCGCGCAGGCGGTAGGTCTTGGCGGCACGGCCGGTGCCGCGCTCCTCGAGCAGGGCGATGGCCGCGGTGATGGCGTGCTGCTTCGACATGCCGTCGAGCGGCCCGGAGTTGATCATCCGGCCTTGGCCGGTCAGCGCTTCGCCGGTGGCGACCGGGTCGAGGGTCGGCACGTCGAAGTCGTCGAGCGTCGCACCCTCGGGGATGACCGGGATCGCGCCGGTGACGGCGGCGTTGGTGTCGACGACGACCTTGACGGGCAGGTCGAACGCCCGCGCGAAGTCGAGGTCGCGCTGGTCGTGTGCGGGAACGGCCATCACGGCGCCGTGCCCGTAGTCGGCGAGCACGTAGTCGGCGGCCCAGATCGGCAGGCGCTCCCCCGTCAGCGGGTGGATCGCGGAACGTCCGAGCGGCACACCGGTCTTCGGGCGGTCGGCGTTCTGCCGGTCGATCTCGGACGTCTTCTGCGTCGCCGTCAGGTAGGCGTCGAAGTCGTCACGGACGGAGGACGGCACCGACGGGTCGGCGACCAGCTCAGCCGCCAGGTCGGAGTCCGGTGCGACGACCAGGAACGTGGCCCCGTGGATCGTGTCCGGGCGGGTGGTGAAGACCGTGACGGGCTCGTCACGGCCCTCGATCACGAAGTCGACGTCCGCGCCGACCGAGCGACCGATCCAGTTGCGCTGCTGCGCGATGACCTTCGCCGGCCACCGCCCCTCGAGCTGGTTCAGGTCGTCGAGCAGCCGGTCGGCGTACTCGGTGATCTTGAAGTACCACTGCGTGAGCTTCTTCTTGACGACGACGGCGCCGGAGCGGTCCGAGGTGCCGTCGGCGAGGACCTGCTCGTTCGCGAGCACGGTCTGGTCCACCGGGTCCCAGTTGACCCAGCTGTCCTTGCGGTAGGCCAGGCCCTTCTCGTACATCTTCAGGAACAGCCACTGGTTCCACTTGTAGTACTCGGGGTCCGAGGTGTGGATCTCGGTGGTCCAGTCGAACGACGGCGCGTAGCGCTTGAAGGACGCCTTCTGCTGCTCGATGTTCGCGTAGGTCCAGTCCTTCGGGTCCACCCCGCGCTTGATCGCCGCGTTCTCGGCGGGCAGCCCGAACGAGTCCCATCCGATCGGGTGCAGCACGTTGAAGCCCTGCTGGCGCCAGTAGCGCGCGACGAAGTCACCGAGCGCCCAGTTCTCGGCGTGCCCCATGTGCAGGTCGCCGGACGGGTACGGGAACATCTCGAGGATGTACTTGCGCGGACGGGTGTCGTCGAGGTCCGTGGTGAAGAGCCCGAGCGCTTCCCAGCGGGGCTGCCACTTCTCCTGGATACGACGGAAGTCGTAGGCGTTCGGGTCCTCGGCGTGCTGGTCGGTGGTCACGGTCGTCAACGATACAAGCCGGGAGGCCCGTCCCGCGTCCGCCCGTCGGCTCACCCGGCGAGCAGGCGTCCGTCCCGCATCCGCAGGGTGCGGTCGACCAGGTCCGGCGCCACCGGGACGTGCGACACGATGACGACCGACCGACCCGCTGCGCGGGCGGTGGTGACGAGGTCGCGGAGCACCGAGTCGCCGAGGTCGGGGTCGACGTCGGCGGTCGGTTCGTCGAGCACCAGCACCGGGAACGCGTGCAGCAGTGCTCGGGCCAGGGCGAGCCGGTGCGCCTGCCCGCCGGACACGAGCACGCCGCGTTCCCCCACCGAGGCGTCGAGCCCACCCCGTCGGACGACCCAGTCCCCCAGGCCGACCCGGTCGAGCACGGCGAGGAGCTCGTCGTCGGTGGCGGTCTCGCGGGCGAAGAGCAGGTTCTGCCGCACCGACTGGTCGAACACGAACGGGTCCTGTTCGATCAGGCCGACACGGGCCCGCACGGCGTCCGGGTGCATCGTCCGCGCCTCGACGCCGTCGAGCGTGTAGGAGCCGTCGTGCTCCACGAACCGGACGAGCGCGTCGACGAGCGTGGACTTGCCGGCGCCGCTCGGCCCCTGCAGGACGACGACCTCGCCGGGGGTGAGCGTGAACGAGACCCCGTCGACCGCCGGCTCGGCGGCCCCGGGCCAGCGGACGGTCAGGTCCTGCACGGCGAGCGTGACCGACCCCTCGACCACGAGCGACGCCGGGTCGGCGTCCTCGTCGGGCTCGGGGACGATGTCGGCGGGCACCTCGGCGGGCACCACCTGCTCGACCCGGTCGGCGGCAGCACGTACCCGGCGGAGCGTCAGGACGGCGAGCGGGACGGTCCCGACGACCTCGAAGAGCGCGAGCGGCACGAAGACCGCCAGGGCCCAGAGCGGACCGACGAGCGCACCCGACACGACGGCAGGGGCACCGACGGCGAGGATCCCGATCACCGCACCGCCACCGACCAGTCCGACCAGGGCACCGACGAGCGACTCGACCGTGCCGCGGCGCCGGACGGCCCGGGTGACGCCGGCATCGAGCCGGGCGATGTGCGCGAGCCGTTCGTCGAGGGTGCCGTAGGCGGCGAAGACGTCGAGCGTGCGGACGGTGTCGAGCACGAGGTCGGCGACACGACCACGATCGGCGGCGGTCTCGCGGTCCGAGCGCTCGGCGATCGACCGGGTGACGATCGTGCCGATCAGGGCAGCGACCGCCAGCGCGAGGACGAGCACGAGCGCGGCCGGCACCGACACGAGCGCCACGGCGACGACCGACAGCACCGCGACGACCCCGGCGGACACGAGCGGGCCGACGACGCGGATCGGCAGGTCCTGCAGCCGGTCGGTGTCGGTCACCAGGCGCGTCATGAGGTCTCCGCGACCGGTGCGGCCGAGCCCGGCGGGCGCGATCGACGCGAGCCGCCGGTACATCTCGGTCCGCACCACGGCCAGTTGCCGGAACGAGGCGTCGTGCCCGGCGAGCCGGTCGACGTAGCGCAGCACGGCGCGCCCCAGCGCGAACGCACGCACGCCGACCATCACGAGCGTCAGGTACAGGATCGGCGGGTGCTCGGCGGCGCGGGTGATCAGGTAGCCACTGGCGGCGAGGAGCGCGACGGCGCAGACGGCGCTGAGCGAGCCGGCGGCGACCGCCTTCGCCCAACCCGACCCGTGCGGCATCGCGAGCCGCAGGACGGAGCCGCCACGGGCCTCCCGGCTCATGCGCGCACCCCCCTGCGGACCGTCACGGATCCGCCGACCGCGATGTCCACGCGGACGTCGGCCGCGGCGACGACCGCCGGTCGGTGGCTGGCGACCACGACGACGGCGCCGCCGGCCGCCAGGCCACGGACGGCAGCGACGACGCGCGCCTCGGCCTCGGCGTCCAGTGCGGACGTCGGCTCGTCGAGCAGCACGAGGGGTGTGGCGGCGCGGCGTACGCGGTACAGCGCGCGGGCGACGGCGACGCGCTGCGCCTGGCCACCGGACAGTCCGCTGCCACCGGCGCCGACCGGGAGGCCCGGGTCGAGTCCCAGCCCCGCGTCGCCCAGGGCGGTGCGCACGTCGGCGTCGTCCGGGGTCGCGCTGAGCGCGACGTTCTCGGCGATCGTCCCGCGCACGAGACGTGGCCGCTGGTCGGCCCAGGTGGTGCGCTCGGCGACGGATGCGCTGGCCGGGCCGGGCACGGTGACGGTGCCGTCGTGGGGCAGGACACCGCGGAGTGCGGCGATGATGCTGGACTTGCCGGAGCCGCTCGGGCCGGCGAGCACGACGACGGTGCCCGGTTCGGCGTGCAGGTCGAACGGCCCGATCACGACGTCGGGGCGGCGGACGGTGAGCCCGCGGACGTCCAGGGCGGTGGCGGCTTCGGCGCCGTCGGTGTCGGTCTCGCTCCCGCCGCTGTGCACCCGGATGCTGCGGCCCGGGGCCGGGGCCGGGGCCGGGGCGTCACCGTCGTCGGCGTCGTCCGCCAGGACGTCGAGCACCGCGGCCGACGCCTCGACGCCGTCCTGGGCGGCGTGGAAGTCGGCGCCGACCTGGCGGATGGGGGCGAAGGCCTCGGGTGCCAGGACGAGCACGAACATCGCGGCGCCGAGGCCGAGCGAGCCGTCCACCAGGCGGATGCCGATCGAGACGGCGACCAGTGCGACGGACAGGCTCGCGGCGAGCTCGAGCGCGAAGCCGCTCACGAACGACAGCCGGAGCACGCCGATCGTGCCGCGGCGGTACTCGTCGGTGACCGCCCCGATGCGACCGACCTGGCGGCGCGCACGACCGAAGACCTTGAGCGTGGCGAGTCCCTCGACCGCCTCGGTGAAGGCGCCACCCAGCTTCGCGAGGGCGTCCGACTGCTTCCGCTGCAGCGACTGCGTGGCCAGGCCGATCAGGATCATGAAGACCGGGATCACCGGCAGGGCGAACAGGATGATGAGCCCGCTGGTCAGGTCGCCCACGCCGATCGCGACCAGGAGCACCGGCGTCGCGATCGCGGTGAGCGCGAGCTGCGGCAGGTACCGGCCGAAGTAGGCGTCGAGGGCGTCGAGTCCGGGGCCGAGCGTGGTGGCGAAGCCAGCGCTCGACCGGCCGGCGAGCCACGACGGACCGCGCTCGGCGGCACGGGCGAGCACCGTCGTGCGCATCTCGCTCTTCACCTTCGCCGCGGCGCGGGCTGCCAGGTCGTCGGTGGCCCACGCCGCCACTGCCCGCAGGACGAACGCCCCGCCGAGCAGGGCGAGTGCCTGCCCGAACGCGGCCGGCACCGTGCCGTCGTGCACGGCGTCGACCCCGAGGGTGACGGCCGCGGCGATCCCCCACGCGATCCCGATGGTCGCGAGCGTGCGCAGGACCCCCGTGCCGGCGGCCGCGACGATGAAGCCGCGCGCGGTCCGGGACAGCCGCAGGAGTCGGGGGTCGAGGGGCTTCATCGTCGGATGCCTAGTGCGCTGCCGCGGTGATCTGGGCGCGGGAGACGCGCTTGCGGAAGATCCAGTAGGTCCAGGCCTGGTAGGCGAAGACCAGCGGCACGAAGATCAGCGCGACCCAGCTCATCACGCTCAGCGTGTACGACCCGGACGAGGCGTTGTACACGTTCAGGCTGTTCGCGACGTCGTTCGAAGCGGGCATCACGTCGGGGAAGATCGCCGTGAACATCGCGAGCACGATCGCGGCGATGGTGACCGCCATCAGGGTGAAGGCGCGTCCCTCCTTGCCCCAGGCGTTGCAGAGCACCGCGAGCACCAGGGCCAGGGCGGCGACCACGGAGAGCACCAGCGAGGCCGGGGTGGCGCGGACGAAGGCCATCGACACCAGGAACGTGGCGCCGACGACGATCGTGACGATGCCGGCCCGGGTCGCCAGGCGCTTGGCGCGTTCGCGGATCTCGCCCTCGGTCTTCAGCGCGACGAAGACGACACCGTGGGTGAAGAACACCAGCAGCGTCGCGGCACCGGTCAGCAGGGCGAACGGGTTGAGCAGGTCGAAGAACGTGCCGGTGTAGTTGTGCCCGGCGTCCATCGGGATGCCACGGACGACGTTGCCGAACGCGACGCCCCACAGGAACGACGGCACGGCGCTGCCGACGATGATCATCAGGTCGAAGCGGCGCTTCCACTCGAGGTGCTTGTTCTGGTGCCGGTACTCGAACGACACCCCTCGGGCGATGAGCGCGGCGAGGATGAGCAACAGCGCCAGGTAGAACCCGGAGAACATCGTGGCGTACCACTCCGGGAACGCCGCGAACAGGCAGGCGCCGGCCACGATGACCCAGGTCTCGTTGAGGTCCCAGACCGGGCCGATGGTGTTGATCAGGACCCGACGGTCGGTGTCGTCCTTGCCGAGGAACGGCAGGGACATGCCGACACCGAAGTCGAATCCGTCGAGGACGAAGTAGCCGACGAAGAAGACGCCGACGATCGCGAACCAGAGAACGGGGAGATCCATCAGGCAGCGTCCATTTCTAGTAGACCGTCACTTCGTGCTTGACCTCGCCGGTCTCCTCGTCGACCTCGTCCGGGTCGGCGGGGCCTTCTTGCGCGACCTTCTTGATGAGCTTGAACTCGACGACGGCCAGCGTGCCGTAGATCGCGGTGAAGACCAGCAGCGAGATGAGGACCTCGAGTCCGGTCACGTTCGGGGAGACGCCGTCCTTCGTCCGGAGCAGCCCGAACACGAGCCACGGCTGGCGGCCCATCTCCGTGAAGACCCAGCCGACGATCATCGCGGCCATCGGCAGCGGCGCCGTCCAGGTGGCGATGCGCCACACCCAGCGCTGCGTCGGGAACCGGCCCTTGCGGGTCAGCCAGAGTCCGACGAGCGAGACCATGACCGCACCGACGCCCAGGGCGATCATCCAGCGGAACGACCAGTAGGTGACCCAGATGATCGGCTTGTAGTCGCCGGGGCCGTAGACCTGGGTGTACTGCGCCTGCAGGTCGTTGATGCCCTCGACCGTGCCGTTGAACGTGTGCGTCGACAGGAACGACAGCAGGTACGGCACCCGGATCGAGAACAGCTCGTGGACGCCGTCGGGGGTGCCCAGCGTGAAGATCGAGAACGATGCGTCCTTGCCGGTGGCCGTGTTGTACAGCGCCTCGGCCGACGCCATCTTCATCGGCTGCGTGTCGACCATGGTCAGACCGAGCTGGTCGCCGGTCAGGACGGTGAGCGCCCCGGCCGCGAGCATGGTCCACATGCCGAACTTCAGCGCCGGCATCATCGTCTCGAGGTTCTGGTTGCGGGCCAGGTGGTAGGCAGCGACCGAGATGATGACCGCCGCGGCGACCATGAAGCAGGCGAAGAGCGTGTGCGGGAACGCGGCCAGCGCGACCTTGTTGCCGAGCACCGCCCAGATGTCGGTGAGCTCGGCGCGCCCCTTGGCCTCGTTCATCGCGAAGCCGACCGGGTGCTGCATGAACGCGTTCGCCGCGATGATGAAGTACGCCGACATGATCGTGCCCGCGCTGACGCACCAGATGCTGGCCAGGTGCAGGGCCTTCGGCAGGCGGTCCCAACCGAAGATCCAGATGCCGATGAACGCCGCCTCGAAGAAGAACGCCAGGATGCCCTCGAGCGCGAGCGGTGCGCCGAAGACGTCACCGACGAAGCGCGAGTAGTTCGACCAGTTCATGCCGAACTGGAACTCCTGCACGATGCCCGTCACGACGCCCATGGCGAAGTTGATGAGGAAGATCCGCCCGAAGAACCGCGTGAGCTGCAGGTAGTGCGCACGGCCGGTGCGGTACCAGGCGGTCTGGAACACGGCCACCACGGCCGCCATGCCGATCGTCAACGGGACGAAGAGGAAGTGGTAGATGGTCGTCAGACCGAACTGCCACCGCGACAAGAGGAGCGGATCGAGGAGGTCGTTCATGCGGCGTTTCCGAGACGGGTGGCCGCGCGCTGTTCGTGCACGTCAGTTGCTTCCTGTGGAACGGATACATCAGGTGTCACAGCCCTTGGGACACCCCAACGCTATCGCGACGTCCGTCGATTCGACAACTTGTAGAACCCTCGCGTGCACAAACGTGCAAAGCCCCTGCACGGCACAACCGTGCGGCACGGATGTTCGCTTCGCCCGGTCCGGAAACGACGACAGGCGCCGGGTGGACACCCGACGCCTGTCGCTTCGTTCGTGGAGCTGTGGCTACAGCAGACCCTCGGCCTTGAGCCAGTCCTCGGCGATGGTGGACGCCTTCTCCTTGTCGGCCGTGCTCTTGGTGTTGAGCTCGATCAGGGCATCCGTCGTGAGCTTCTCGTTGACCGAGTCGATCGCGTCGGCAGCCTTCTCGTTGACCTTCTTCGAGACGACCGGCACCACGTTCTGCGGCAGGATCAGGTTCTCCGGGTCCTTCAGCGTGACGAAGCCGTTCGCCTTGATGCTCGGGTCGGCCGTGTAGATGTCAGCCAGCTGGACGGTGTCGTCCTTGAGCGCCTTGACGGTCAGGGCGCCACCGCCGTCCTCGATCGCCTTGAAGTCGACGTCGACGCCGTAGACCGACTTGAGCCCCTTCGGCCCGTACGGCCGGGTCTGGTTCTCAGAGTTGGCACCCACGGTGAGCTTCTCGTCGACGTTCTTCAGGTCGGCCAGGCTCGTGACGTCGTTGTCCTCGGAGAACTTCTTCGTGACGGTGTAGCTGTCCTGGTCGGTCGCCTCGGCCTCGTCGAGGACGCGGAGGCCCTTCGGCAGGGCCTTGTCGAGTCCGTCGTCGATCTGGTCGGCGGTCTTCGCGTCGGAGTCCTTGTCGAAGTACTGCAGCAGGTTGCCGCTGTACTCGGGCATGACGTCGATGGCGCCCTTCTCGAGCTGCGGGATGTAGACCTCGCGCTGCCCGATGTTGAAGTTGCGCTTGACCTCGAAGCCGTCCTTCTCGAGGACCTGGGCGTAGAGCTCGGCGATGATCTCGTTCGAGTAGTACTGCTGCGAGCCGACGACGATGGTCTTCGAGTCGGACGAGTTGCTGGAGCCGCTGTCGAGCGGGTCGCTCGACGCGCAGCCGGCGAGGGCGGCGACGACGCCCACCGCCATCGCGGCGGCGACTCCGGCGCGGATCTTGGGTGCTGTGATCACGAGGGATTTCCTTCCGGGAGTGGATTGCGGGCTCGCTCTCGCGACCCCTGACGCTGTCGGGCCGACGGGTCCGCGGTGCCCTTCGGCACCGCCGCCCGCTGCAGCACGGCGAACACGATCTCGAACGCGATCGCGAGGGCGATCACGAGGATGGAGGCGCCGAGCATCTCGGCGTAGTCCTGGGTCTTCAGGCCGAGGAAGAAGTAGCCGCCGAGGCCACCGGCCCCGACGTACGCGGCGAGCGTGGCGGTCGCGACGACCTGCAGCACCGCTGCGCGGATCCCACCGATCAGGAGCGGGAGCCCGAGTGGGATCTCGACCTTCCACAGGATCTGCCACCCGGTCATGCCCTGGGCCTTCGCGGCGTCGACGACACCGGGGTCGACGGACTCGATGCCGGAGTAGGCACCGGCGAGCACCGACGGGATCGCCAGGATGACGAGCGCGAGCAAGGGTGCCTGCAGCCCGATGCCGAGCAGCAGGCCGAAGAGCGAGAGCACACCGAGCGTCGGGAGCGCACGCACCCCGCCGGAGACGGCGATCGAGACGCCGCGTGCTCGGCGGGTGTGCCCGATCGCGTAGCCGACCGGCACCGCGATGACCGCCGCGATGAGCACCGCGAGCAGGGTGATCCACACGTGCTCCCACACGCGCGTGGGGATGCCGTTGTAGCCGCCGTAGTTCGTGGGGTCGAACACCCACGCGAAGGCCTGTCCGATGATCACGAGGAGACCTCCGCTGCTTGCAGGACCCGACGGGACTGACGACGCGACACCGAGCTCGTGCGGGTCCACGGCATCACCAGTCGCCCGAGCAGCACCAGCAGGCCGTCGATGGCGAACGCGAGCACGAGCACCATGACGATGCCGGAGAGGATCTCTTCGTAGATCCCGCGCCCCAGGCCGTCGGTGAAGAGCAGGCCGAGGCTCGGGATCCCGAGGACCGCGCCGACCGTGGTCAGCGAGATCGTGGAGACCGCGACGACCCGGAGCCCGGCCAGCAGCACCGGACCGGCGAGCGGGAGTTCCACCCGGAAGAAGCGCTGCGCCGGCGAGTAGCCCATGGCGGTCGAGGCGGACTTGGTCTCGGCGTCGACCGAGGTCAGCCCGTCGACCGTGGACCGCACCATGAGTGCGAGGCCGTACAGGGTCAGGCCGATGACGACGTTGATCGGGCTCTGCAGGCCGGTGCCGATGATGCCCGGCAGCGCCACGAACAGGGCGAGCGACGGGATCGCGTACAGCAGACCGGCGAGGGTCACGATGCTGCTCCCCACCCCGGACGCGAAGCGCGACCCACCGGGCCGCTGCAGTCGGACGACCAGCCACCCGATGGGGATCGACAGCAGGAACGCCACGATGATCGGCGGGATCGCGATCGCGAGGTGGGAGACCGTGTTGTCCCAGATCGTGTCGAGGTTCGCCAGCACCCACTTCACCGGGTGCCCCCACCCTGCGCCGGAGCACCCGGTGCGTCGTGCGACGCTCCGGCCTCTGCTGCTCGGGTGTCGGACTGGGGCACGGCCTGGGCGGCGTCGACGACCCCGACGGGGCCCGTCAGCACACCGGCTGCACGCCCTTCGCCGTCGACGACGATCGGACCGGTCGGGGTCTGCTCGACCCGCAGCGCACGGCGCCCGCGGCCTGCGCCGATGAACGTCGCGACGAAGTCGTCAGCGGGTGCGGCGAGGATCTCGGCCGGCGTCCCCTGCTGGGCGATCTCGCCGCCCTTCTTGAGGATGACGACCTGGTCGCCGAGCTTGAACGCCTCGTCGATGTCGTGCGTCACGAACACGACGGTCTTGCCGAGCTCGCGCTGCAGCCGGATGAGTTCGTCCTGCAGGTCGTTGCGCACCAGGGGGTCGACGGCCCCGAACGGCTCGTCCATGAGCAGGATGTTCGGGTCGACGGCGAGCCCGCGGGCGACCCCGACGCGCTGCTGCTGGCCGCCGGAGAGCTGCGACGGGTAGCGGTCGGCGAACGCGCGGTCGAGTCCGACGGTGTCCATGAGTTCGAGGGCACGCTTGCGGGCATCGGCCTTGGAGACGCCGGTCAGCAGCGGGACCGTCGCGATGTTGTCGACGACCTTGCGGTGCGGCAGCAGTCCGGAGTTCTGCATGACGTACCCGATGTGGCGACGGAGCTCAACGGGGTTGATCCCGGCGACGTCCGACCCGTCGATCTCGACGGTGCCGGAGGTGGGGTCGACCATGCGGTTGATCATGCGGAGCAGCGTGGTCTTGCCACAGCCGCTGGATCCGACGAAGACGGTGGTGGTCCGGGACGGGATGACCAGATCGAAGTGCTCGACCGCAGTCGTGCCGTCCGGGTAGGTCTTGCGCACCGAGCGGAACTCGATCATGGGGTGCCCTTCTGTTCGGAGGTAGCCCGACTTCGGATGAGAGTACCCGGGGGTGCCGACATCGGTTCGGTCACGACGCCGCGTGACGGGTTCCGGACGACCGGGAGATCGTGGGACCACCACCGGTTCAGCGCGATGTGTCGGGGGACGACGACGCCCGCGCCTCCTGTTCGGAGGACACGGGCGGGTCGGTTCGGTCACCGGCGTGTCGCGCCGGTTCGACGGGGTCGTCAGGAGGCGGCGATCACCGATTCGAGGTGGGCGCGGTTCATCCGGCGGTACTCCTCGATCAGCTCGGTGTCGGGGTGCTCACGGTCGCGGTGTGCCCGCGCCAGCACCGCGTGACCGGACTCGGCGAGGACGACCCAGGCACGGGTGACGTGCTCGTCGTCCGGCAGACCGAAACGGTCGCGCATGATCTGGCCCACGGCTGCGCCGAGCGCACCCATGCGGTCTTCCGCGTCACCGGTCCCGGTGTCCGCCGGGTCGCCGAACCGGATCGCCCGGAAGCCGGGCTCGGTGCGGTACATCTCGGCGGTCAGGTCGATGAGCGCGTCGTTGGCGTCCTGCCAGGTCTCGGCGCCGCTGGCGTCGAGCGCCTCGACGAAGCGGGCGGCGAGCCGCTGGGTGCAGCGGATCGCGAGCGCCTCGACCACGGCGATGCGGTCCGGGAAGTACCGGTAGACGGTGCCGATCGACGCCCCCGCGCGCTCGGCCACCATGGCGGTCGTGAGCCGCTCGAACCCGATCTCGTCGATCACCGCGGCAGCGGCATCGAGGAGGCCGGCGAGGCGCGCCGAACTGCGGGCTTGGACCGGCTCGTTCCTGAGCAGTGATGATCCCCCCGGCAGAGCGTTCGTTACCTCGGTGACGAGCACGTGTTCTCCTCTTGCGCTCCAGCGCGGTTCGTTGGCGTGACGGGGACAACTTTCGCAGAACGGACCTGGAACGTGGCTGCGACTCACCAGTTGCGACGCACCAGTTCTGTCCAGCGCGCGGGTTTCGTCAGCCGCCCGTGGGAGGATGACGCCATGCCCGACCCGACGCCCCACGAGCCGTCGTTGGCCGAGCCGCTCCTGCACCGCGCGGCCCGCATCGAGGACGCCGTCCAGGAGTTCCGCGAGCACCGTGCACGCCGCCGCGGCCTGGTCCCCACGGTGGTCCCGTACACCGGCTACGGCGCACCCGGATGGGTCCGCATCCTCTGCCGCGTGCTGCTGACGCGCCGCGGTCTCGCCTCCGACGTCTCCTACGCCGGCGTCCGCGGCTGGAAGAGCTTCACGAGCGTCGCCGTCGACCACGCCGAGGTCACCGTCACCGCCGGCGGGGTTTCGCACGTGGTGCAGACCGACCGTGGCGGCGTCGTCGACACTATCGTCCCGATCGACCTCGAGCCCGGCTGGCGCACGGTGCGACTCTCGGCGGGTGGCGGGCGTGACGTCGAGGCCGACGTGTTCGTGGTGCACCCGGACACCCGCTTCGGGCTGCTGTCCGACATCGACGACACCGTGATGGTCACCTCGCTCCCCCGCCCCATGCTGGCCGCCTGGAACTCCTTCGTGCTCACCGAGCACGCCCGCCGCCCGGTACCCGGCATGTCCGTGCTCTACGAGCGGATCCTGGCGCAGCACCCCGGTTCGCCGACCGTGTACCTGTCGACCGGGGCGTGGAACGTCGCGCCGACGCTGCAGCGCTTCCTGTCGCGCAACATGTACCCGTCCGGCACGCTGCTGCTCACCGACTGGGGCCCCACCCACGACCGGTTCTTCCGCAGCGGCCAGCTGCACAAGCAGCAGAACCTCCGGCGGCTCGCCCAGGACTTCCCGGACATCCGCTGGCTCCTGGTCGGCGACGACGGGCAGCACGACGAGAGCCTCTACGGCGACTTCTCGCGGGAGCACCCGCACAACGTCGCGGGCGTCGCCATCCGGCAGCTGTCCACGAGCGAAGCGGTCCTGGCCGGTGGTCGTTCGCGGGCGCAGGAACGCTCCCGCGACTCCTCGGCGCCGTGGGTCTACGCCCCGGACGGCGCCGGGCTCTGGAGCGAGCTCGCACGCATCGGCATCATCGATTCCGACGCCTCCGAACCGGCCTGAGCGACCCCTCACAACGGTCTCGGCCAGGGCCACCCGTCGCGGACCGCGGCGCACGGCCAGCGGGTGTTCGATCGGTCCATGAGCACCGAGCCGGAAGCACCGCCCACCCCGCCGAACCGCATCGAGGACCACGCCCTGATCGGCGACACCGGGACCGCTGCCCTGGTCGGCCGGGACGGCACGATCGACTGGGCCTGCCTGCCGCGCTTCGACAGCTCGTCCACGTTCGCCTCGCTGCTCGGCACCGAGGACCACGGACACTGGACCCTGCGCCCCGTCGACGGTGACGCCACCGCGCGGTGGCGGTACCGCGGGGACACGCTCGTGCTCTCCACCGTCTGGACCACCCGTGACGGCGTGGTCGAGGTCACCGAGTTCATGCCCGTCGGGGCGCACCGGCCGTCGATCGTGCGCCGCGTCCGCGGCCTCCGCGGCACCGTCGAGATGCGCCAGACCCTGCGCATCCGGTTCGACTACTCACGCGCCCTGCCGTGGATCCGGCAGATCGGGGACGACGACGAACCGGCGCTCCTCGCGACGGCCGGCCCCGGCTCGGTGATCGTGCGCGGGCCGCGGTTCCGTGCCGACGACCACCGGCACACCGCCGTCACGACGATCCACGACGGCGAGGTGCTCGACACCGTGCTCACCTGGTACCCGTCGCACCGCGAACCGCCGGAACCCCTCGACGTCGACGCGGCCCTCGCCCACACCCTGTCGTGGTGGACGGGATGGACCGCGCCCGCACAGACCACCGGCCGGTACGCGGCCGCCACCCGCCGGTCGCTGGTGTTCCTCCGCGCGATGACCCACGGTGAGACCGGTGGCGTCGTCGCCGCAGCGACCACGGGCCTGCCCGAGGACCCCGGCGGCGAACGCAACTGGGACTACCGCTACGTGTGGCTCCGCGACGCGTCCCTCGCGCTCGCCTCGCTCATCGCCCACGGGTACCGGGACGAGGCCACGCACTGGCGGGGCTGGCTGCTGCGGGCCATCGCGGGCGACCCCGCGGACGTGCAGATCATGTACGGGATCGCCGGCGAACGCGAACTGCCCGAACGCGAGATCCCCGAGTTGCCCGGGTACCTCGGGTCGACCCCGGTCCGCATCGGCAACGGCGCCTCGACGCAGTACCAGGGCGACGTCTTCGGCGAGGTCCTGTCCGCGCTGCACGACGCCCGCGAGCTCGGGGTCGAGGAGAACGCCGACTCGTGGGCGCTGCAGCGGGCCCTGCTCGGCTACGTCGAGGAGCACTGGCAGGAGCCGGACAACGGCATCTGGGAGATGCGCGGTCCGCGCCGCAGCTTCACACACTCACGGGTGATGATCTGGGCCGCCTTCGACCGTGGGGTCGCCGCGGTCGAGGAGTTCGGCCTCGAGGGTCCCGTCGACCGTTGGCGGACGTTGCGCGACACGGTGCGCGCCGAGATCGAGGAGCACGGCTGGAACGCCGAGCGCGGATCGTTCCGCCAGCACTACGACACCGACGAGGTCGACGCCAGCCTGCTCGTCCTGCCGCAGGTCGGCTTCTGCCGCGCCGACGACCCCCGGATGACCGGCACGGTGCGCGCGATCGAGGAGGACCTGCGGGTCGGGGACGACGGCCTCGTGCTCCGCTACCGCACGACCGCGGGCTTCGACGGCCTGTCGGGCGCTGAGCACCCGTTCCTGGCGTGCTCGTTCTGGCTGGTTGAGCAGTACGCCGCCTCGGGCCGCGTGGACGACGCCGAGCGCCTGATGGACGTGCTGGTCGGGTACGCGAACGACGTCGGCATGCTCTCCGAGGAGATCGACGTCGCCACGGGCCACCACATCGGCAACACCCCGCAGGTGCTGTCGCACCTCACCCTGGTGTCGGCGGCCGACGCCATCGAGCGCGCCCGGGGAGCCGCCGTCGGACACCGCACACGGTTGTCCGTGCACGACGGGGGCACCCGCTCGTGGACCGGCGAGGGTGAGCGAGCCGGCTCCCCCGCGTGACGCCTCGCTCCACCCCGCGAAGACGCCGTCGTCGTCGCACCACGCCTCGACAACGTCGAGACGCCGCCGGATCTCGCGGCGTCTCGCCGACACGACGGCGTCTCGCGGTGCTCTGCACGCGACCCACAGACGGACGGGAGGCCCGGTGCCAGCTGGCACCGGGCCTCCCGTCCGTCAGGGCGTCCGTTCAGGACGTCGAGAACGCGTCCGTCAGGACGACGACTCCCAGTCCGCCGGGCCGCGCGAACCGGCGCGGTACTCCTCGAGCGGGACCTCGTCGGCCTTCCAGGCGGCGACGACCGGCTCGACGATCTCCCAGCAGCGCTCGGCCACGTCGCCGCGGATCGAGAGCAGCGGGTCGTCGTGGAAGATGCCGTTCAGGACCTCGCCGTACGGGGTGAGCTCGCCGTCGCTGAACGACGACGACAGGGTGACCTGCCCCATCTCGAACGGGTTGCCGCCACCGTTGGCCGACACCGTCAGCTCGATCTCGTCCGGGTTCAGGACGATGCGGAGCGTGTCGGTCTTCGGGCGACCACTCAGGCCGGAGGGCAGGCGCGTGACCGGCTTGAAGGTGATCAGCACCTCCTTGCGGCTGGCGCCGAGGGCCTTGCCGGAGCGCAGCGTGAAGGGGACGCCGGCCCAGCGGGCGGTGTCGACCTCGACCGAGATCTCGGCGAGGGTCTCCGTCTGGCGCGACGGGTCGACGCCGTCCTCTTCCTGGTACGAGGGCAGTTCCTTGCCGTCGATGGTGCCGGCCGTGTAGACCGCACGGCGGGACGCGATCTTCGCGTCGTCGCCCTTCAGACGCGTGGAGCGCAGGACCCGGGCGAGCGACGAGCGGAACTCGACCGCGTCGATCGCGGACGGGGCGTCCATCGTGACCAGGCCGAGGATCTGCAGCAGGTGCGACTGGATCATGTCGACCATCGCGCCGGCCTCGTCGTAGTACTGGGCGCGGTTCTCGAGACCGAGGGTCTCGTCGTAGAAGACGTCGACCTTCTCGATGTTCTCGGCGTTCCAGATCGGCTCGAACAGGCGGTTCGCGAAGCGCAGACCGATGATGTTCAGCACCGTGGTGCGGCCGAGGAAGTGGTCGGTGCGGTGCACGCGGTCCTCGGGGACGAGCTTGAGCACCGTCTCGTTGAGGGCCTGGGCACTCGCGACGTCGGTGCCGAAGGGCTTCTCGAAGGCCAGGGTCGTGCCCTCGGGGAGCTCGACGTGCTGGAGCGCCTCGCAGATGTCGGAGGCGATCTGCGGCGGGAGCGCGAAGTACAGGATCGGCTCGGAGTCGGCCGCGGCCAACAGCGCCTCGAGGTGCTTCGGGTCGGTGGGGTCGCCCTGGATGAACTGCGTCGACTCGATGGTCGCGTCGACCTCCGGCCCCTTGACGTCCTGCGACGCGAAGGACTGCGTGACGATGTCCTTCCACTTCTCGGGGCTGCGCTCGCTGCGGCCCGTGCCGATCAGCTGCACGGGGACGGCACGGCCGCTCTGCAGGAACGTGCCGAGGCCCGGCAGGAGCAGGCGGGAGGCGAGGTCGCCCGTCGCGCCGAAGATGATGAGGGTGCGCTTGTCGGTCACCTGAGGTGACTCCTTTCGCTGTGGTGGGAGGTCCGCTCCAGTCAAGTCGCGGGCGGGCCCGTTTGTTCCGGATCCGAACCGGAGATCTGTGCCCGGACGCACTTCGGGCGGCACCGTTCTGGTGCCGCCCGAAGTGTCAGGTGCGCTGCAGCGCCGGGTCAGTGCCCGAAGTTGCCGCGGTAGTACTCGTAGACCCAGCCGACCAGGGTGATCGCCACGAGGACGAGACCGATCGGGACGATCCAGAGGCCGGCTGCCACGCCGAGGAAGCACACGGCGACCGCGGCGGCCAGCAGGATGGGCCACCAGGACCAGGGGCTGAAGTGCCCGAGTTCGGCGTCGCCGTCCTCGATGTTTGCGTCCGGGCGGTCCTCGGGCAGGACGCCGCCCTGGGACGACATCACCTTGCCGAGGTAGAAGGCGATGAACGCCGACATGATGCCCGTCAGGCCGATCGCAACGGTGCCGACCCACTCCGGGTGACCGTAGTAGAGCATCGCCCAGATCGTGTACGCGGCGTCCGCGAGGATGAAGAACCCGAAGAGGATCCAGAACAGGTTGGTGTTCGCGCGCATGGCGTTACTTCACCTCGCCCTTCGCGGCGTCGTAGGTCGGGGCATCGGGGGCGTCCTTCGCGGGACCGACACCGATCGGCACACCGGCCTCGGGGTGGTTCAGGTCGAACGCCGGGGACTCCGAACGGATGCGCGGGATCGACGTGAAGTTGTGGCGCGGCGGCGGGCAGGAGGTCGCCCACTCGAGCGAGCGGCCGTAGCCCCACGGGTCGTTCACGGCGACCTTCGGTGCGTTCCGAGCGGTCACGTAGACGTTGAAGATGAACGGCAGGAACGAGATCGCGAGGATCATCGAGCCGATCGTCGACAGCTGGTTCATCCACGTGAAGCCGTCGTTCGGCAGGTAGGTCGCGTACCGACGCGGCATGCCGATGACGCCCAGCCAGTGCTGGATGAGGAACGTGGTGTGGAACCCGATGAACAGGAGCCAGAAGTGGATCTTGCCGAGACGCTCGTTGAGCATCTTGCCGGTCCACTTCGGCCACCAGAAGTAGAAGCCGGAGAACATCGCGAACACGACGGTGCCGAAGACCACGTAGTGGAAGTGCGCGACGACGAAGTACGAGTCGGACACGTGGAAGTCGAGCGGCGGCGACGCCAGGATGACACCGGTCAGACCACCGAACGTGAAGGTGATCAGGAACCCGAGGGCCCAGAGCAGCGGGGTCTCGAACGTGACCGAACCGCGCCACATCGTGCCGACCCAGTTGAAGATCTTCACGCCGGTCGGGACCGCGATGAGCATCGTCATGAGCGAGAACCACGGAAGCAGGACGCCACCGGTGACGTACATGTGGTGTGCCCACACCGTGACCGACAGGGCCGCGATCGAGATGGTCGCGTACACCAGGGTCTTGTAGCCGAAGATCGGCTTGCGGCTGAACACCGGGAAGACCTCGGACACGATGCCGAAGAACGGCAGCGCGATGATGTACACCTCGGGGTGCCCGAAGAACCAGAACAGGTGCTGCCAGAGCAGGGCCCCGCCGTTGGCCGGGTTGAAGATCTGGGCGTTGAACACACGGTCGAGACCGAGGCCGAAGAGCGCCGTCGCGAGGACCGGGAAGGCCATCAGGACGAGGAGCGCGGTCACGAGGGTGTTCCACGTGAAGATCGACATGCGGAACATGGTCAGACCCGGGGCACGCATCGTGATGATCGTGGTGATGAAGTTCACCGCACCGAGGATCGTCGAGAAGCCGGTCATGCCCAGGCCGAAGACCCAGAGTGTCCCGCCGAGCCCTGGTGTGAACGTCGTGTCACTCAGTGGCGCGTAGGCGAACCAGCCGAACGAGGCAGCGCCCTGCGGGGTGAGGAAGCCGCCGACCGCGATGAGCGAACCGAACAGGTAGAGCCAGAAGGCGAACCCGTTGAGTCGCGGGAAGGCGACGTCCGGCGCACCGATCTGGAGCGGCATGATCGCGTTCGCGAAGCCCGAGAACAGCGGCGTCGCGAACATCAGCAGCATGATCGTGCCGTGCATCGTGAACAGCTGGTTGTACTGCTCCTTCGTCGCGACCACGTGCAGGCCGGGTTCGAAGAGCTGGGCACGGATCACGAGGGCCATCACACCTGCGAGCAGGAAGAAGACGAACGACGCGATCAGGTACATGTACCCGATGGTCTTGTGGTCGGTGGAGGTGATCCACCGGACGACGATGTTGCCCTTCCGGCCCACCTTCGACGCCTGGAAGTCCGGCGAAGCGGTCTGGGTCGGTTGGCCGACGAGTGACGTTGTCATCTGACGAGCCCCTACTTGTTCTCGCTGGACGCCTCGACCGGCGCCTTGTTGTTCGGTTCGTTGGTGTTGGTGTTGTACTCGTTGCCGAGCAGACCGACCTTGCCCTGGTCCTTCAGGGTGCCGAGGTACGCCTCGTACTGAGCGGGCGTGACGACCTTCACCTGGAAGAGCATCAGCGAGTGGTACTCACCGCAGAGCTCCGCGCACTTGCCCTGGTACGTGCCGAGCTTCTCCGGGATGAAGTACTCCCAGTTGGTCTTGCCCGGGAGCATGTCCTTCTTGTACAGGAAGTCGATGACCCAGAAGGAGTGGTCGACGTCGCGCGACGAGAGTTCGATCGCGACCTTCTTGCCCTTGGGCAGGTAGAGGGTCGGCAGCTGCGACTCGTCGATCGCCCCCTTGGCGTTCTCTTCTTCCTGGGCCTGGATGCCCTGGTAGTAGACGCTCTCTTCGGGGTTGTCCTTGTTGATGTAGTTGAAGTCCCACGCCCAGCGCTTGCCGTACACGTGCACGGTGGCGTCGGGGTCGGCGAAGGGCTTCTCGATCGCGGCCTGGTCCTTCGCGGTGAAGGCGAAGAAGCCGAGCACCAGGATCAGCGGCACGATCGTGTAGAAGATCTCGAGCGGCATGTTGTACCGCATCTGCACGGGCAGGCCGGTCTGGCCCTTCCGGCGGCGGTAGACGATCGCGGCCCAGATGATCAGGCCCCACACGATCAGACCGACGGCGAGGAGCACGACCCAGCTGGTGGTCCACAGGCCGACGATGCGGCTCGTGTGGTTGGTGACGTTCTTCGTCTCCTCCGTGCCGGGGAGCCATCCGTTCATCTGCTGCTGCGTGCAGCCAGCCAGTGCGATGACCAGACCGACGGCCACCGGGACGGCCGCCCAACGTATACGGCGATTCGAACGCACTGTTACCTCTCGCAAAAGACGTGAGCTTCGGAAGGTCAGCCCGTCGTGTCCGACGGCGAGCCGCACGAAGGCGGCGCTTGGCTGGCTCCCAGCTTGATTGGAACACTCCTAGCTTACTCGCAGCTCGCCACCGCTCGCGCACACACGCCACGGTTCTGGCCTCGATCCGCACGTCGGCGGGCACGATTCCCCCCGGTTCCGCCGCGCCCCGGCGCGCCACGTCCGGTCACACGAACGCGAGCGGGGAGCGACCGTTCCGGTCGCTCCCCGCTCGCGTGTCGGATCGCTGGCGATCAGTGGAAGCTGTCACCGCAGGCGCAGCTGCCCTGCGCGTTCGGGTTGTCGATCGTGAAGCCCTGCTTCTGGATCGTGTCCTCGAAGTCGATCGTCGCGCCGTCGAGGTACGGGACGCTCATCTTGTCGACGACGACCTCGACCCCGTCGAACTCGGCGGTGACGTCACCGTCGAGCATGCGCTCGTCGAAGTACAGCTGGTAGATCAGGCCCGAGCAGCCACCGGGCTGGACGGCGAGGCGCAGGCGCAGGTCGTCGCGGCCCTCTTGTTCGAGCAGGCTCGCCACCTTGCCGGCAGCGGCGTCGCTCAGGAGGACGCCGTGCGACGGGGTCTCGGTCGCCGGTGCTTCGGTGATGGTGTCGCTCATCGCGCGTCTCCCTCCGGGCGGTGCTGGTCACCGCGCCTGGCCTCGATTGTAAGCACCCTCAGCTGCGCGTCGCGAGCCTGGCGAGCAGGATCGTCTCCGACGCGATGGCACGGTGCAGGACGCCGAGGTGCTGCGACTCGTTCGGGCTGTGCGCACGGGTGTCCGGGTCCTCGACGCCGGTGACCAGGATCTGCGCGTCCGGGAACTCCGCAGCCAGGTCCGACACGAACGGGATCGACCCGCCGATGCCCTGCTCGACCGCCTCGGCACCCCAGCCCTCGCGCATGGCCGTGCGGGCCTCCTGCACGGCCCAGCCGGCGGTGTCGACGAGGAACCCGTCGCCGCTGTCCGGCTCGGTGACCTCCATCCGTGCGCCGAACGGGACGTGCTCGCGCAGGTGCCGTTCGACGGCAGCGGCGGCCTCGCGGGCGTCCTGGCCGGGGGCGACGCGGACCGAGACCCGTGCCGAGACCGTGGGCAGCAGGGTGTTCGAGGCGTTCGCGACGCTCGGCACGTCCATGCCCGTCACCGTGATCGACGGCTGGAACCACATGCGGGACAGCACGGCGCCGGTGCCGATCGGGCGCACACCGGGAACGAGTGCGGCGTCGACGGCGAGTTCGTCCTCGGTGCGCTCCGGCACGTCGGCTTCGTACGAGGCCAGCCCCTCGACGGCGACCGACCCGTCGGCGTCGTGCAGCGAGGCGAGCAGCCGCACCATCGGGATCATCGCGTCCGGGGCCGCTCCCCCGAACATGCCGCTGTGGCTGGCGTGCTCGAGCGTGGTCAGGGTGAGCTTGAAGGTGACGTTGCCGCGCAGCGACACCGTGATCGACGGCACCTCGGTCGACCAGTTGTCGCTGTCCGCCACGACGATGACGTCGGCGGCCAGGTGCTCCTTCTGCTCGCGCAGGAAGGTGCGGAACGAGCGGGAGCCGAACTCCTCCTCGCCCTCGACGAACAACACGATCCCGAGGTCGAGGTCATCGCCGAACTGGGCGTGCACCGCGCGGAGCGAGGCGATGTGGGTCATCACGCCGGCTTTGTCGTCCGAGGCGCCGCGACCGTACAGGCGGTCACCGCGGAGCGTCGGCTCGAACGGCGGGGTCTCCCACAGGGCCTCGTCGCCCTGCGGCTGCACGTCGTGGTGGGCGTAGAGCATCACCGTCGGCTTGCCGTTCCGCGCCGGGCGCACCGCGAGCACCGCCGGCTGGCCGAGCTCGGTCTCGGCGTCCGCCTCGGCGACGTCGGCGGTCGAGCCGGACACCGCCGACCGCACGATCCGGACGTCGTCCGGGCCGAAGACCCCGGTCGACCGCGCCAGGTCCGCGACGGCCTCGGCGCTCGCGCGCACGTTCGACGGGTCGAAGGCCGACCAGGAGACCGACGGCAGGCGCACCAGGGCGGACAGGTCGGCGATCGTCGTGGGCAGGGCCCCCTGGACGTGTTCGCGCAGGGCGTCGAGGAGCGCGGGGTCGGTCGCGGGGCTGTGCTGTTGGCTGTCGGTCATGCCCGGTAATCTAGAGGAGATCCCGCACGCACACCGCCGTTAGGAACGCACCGTGGCGAAGGCAGCCCCCAAGACCAACACGACCGTCAACCCGACCGAGGCCGAGCTCCTCGAGCAGGGCAAGGGCCGCCCGACGCCGTCCCGCCGCGAGCGAGAGGCAGCGAACCGCCGCCCCCTCGTCGGCAACACGCCGGTCGACAAGAAGGCAGCCCGCGCACGCCTCAACTCCGAGCGCGAGCGTGCCCGGGTCGGCATGGCCAACGGCGAGGAGCGCTACCTGCCGGCGAAGGACCGCGGTGAGCAGCGACGCTTCGTCCGCGACTGGATCGACGCCCGCTGGAACGTCGGCGAGGTCATGATGCCCGTGCTCGTGCTGTTCCTCATCGTCGGGTTCGCCGCCGCGCAGACGGTCATCGCGTCCTACTCGCTCCTGCTGGTGTGGGCGTTCGTGGCGCTGTTCGTCATCGACTGCGTGGTGCTCTGGCTGTCGCTCCGCCGCAAGCTCACCACCAAGTTCGGCGACTTCCAGCGCGGCACGTTCCTCTACATCCTGACGCGGGCGTGGCAGCTGCGGTTCCTGCGGCTGCCGAAGCCCCAGGTCCGGCGCGGCGAGTACCCCACGCTCTAGCCACACGCACACGAACGAAGCGCCGCCCGGCAGGCCGGGCGGCGCTTCGTCGTTCCCGCTCCCCTGTTCCCCGCTCCCCCGCTCCGCATCGGTGATCGAGTGAGCAGAACACGACGGGTCGACTGGCGAGCCACGGCGCGTTCTGCTCACCCGATGGCGCAGGCGCGCCCCAGGACGGACGGGAGGCCCGTGGCGGCGTCGCCACGGGCCTCCAGTCCGGATGGTGGTCGCGACTAGCGCGCGGCGCGACGCAGCCGACGTCGGCGCAGCCGGTTGATGCGCGCCGCCCAGGTCGGCCCCTCGTAGAGGAACGCCGTGTAGCCCTGCACGAGCGTCGCCCCGGCGTCGATGCGGTCCTGCACGTCCTGCTCGGTGGTCACGCCACCGACGGCGATGACGCAGAAGTCCGCCGGCACGGCGGCGCGGACCCGACGCAGGACCTCGAGCGAACGCGCGGCGACCGGCGCCCCGGAGAGTCCACCGGCACCCATCGCCTCGACGTCGGACGGGTCGGCCGTCAGTCCCTCGCGCGCGATCGTCGTGTTGTTCGCGATCACGCCGGACAGCCCGAGCTCGACCGCCAGGCCCGCGATCGCGTCGATCTGCTCATCGGTCAGGTCCGGTGCGATCTTGACGAGCACCGGGGTGCGCCCCGCGCCGTCGCGCACCGCGGAGAGCAGCGGTCGGAGCTGGTCGAGTTCCTGCAGTCCGCGCAGACCGGGCGTGTTCGGCGAGCTGACGTTGACCGCCAGGTAGTCCGCGAACGTCGCCAGGCGGCGGGTGGACTCGAGGTAGTCGTCGATGGCGTCCTCGACCGAGACGACCCGGCTCTTGCCGATGTTCACGCCGATCACGGGCCGACCCGGGTTGCGGCGGGCGCGCTCGAGGCGTCGGGCGGCCGCTGCGGCACCGTGGTTGTTGAAGCCCATGCGGTTGATCAGAGCGCGGTCGCCGATCAGGCGGAACAGGCGCGGGCGCTCGTTGCCGGGCTGCGGCTTGGCGGTGATGGTGCCGACCTCGACGTGGCCGAAGCCGAGCAGACCGAGCCCGGCGATGCCGCGGGCGTCCTTGTCGAAGCCCGCCGCCAGGCCGAAGCGCGACGGGAAGTGGATGCCCATCGTGGTGATGCCGTCGGCTGCCGACGGGCGGCAGTACCGTTCGACGACCCCGCTCAGGAACGGCACGCGGGGCAGCCCCGCGATGACGGCGAAGGCCAGGTGGTGGGCGCGTTCCGGGTCCATGTTCGCGAACACGGAGCGGAACACGACGCGGTACCCGCCGCGCACGATCCGTTCGGCGATGCCGCTCACGCGCGTGTGCCGGACGGTGCGGACGAGCCGGCGGCGCTGTCGGCCGTCCCGTGGTGGTCGCGACGGAGCTGGCCGATGGCGTCCTCGAAGTCCTCGAGTGAGTCGAACGCCTGGTAGACGCTCGCGAAGCGCAGGTACGCGACCTCGTCGAGCTCCCGCAGGGGCGCGAGGATCGCGAGGCCGATGTCGTTCGCGTCGATCTGGCTGGACCCGGAGGAGCGCACGGTCTCCTCGACGCGCTGCGCGAGGACGGCCAGGTCGCCGTCGGTGACCGGGCGCCCTTGGCACGCCTTGCGCACGCCGGAGACGATCTTGTCGCGGCTGAACGGCTCGGTGACGCCGTTGCGCTTCACCACGTTGAGCGATGCGGTCTCGGTGGTCGAGAACCGTCGACCGCAGTTGGGGCACTGTCGACGGCGGCGGATGGAGGTTCCGTCGTCGCTCGTCCGTGAGTCGACGACGCGGGAGTCCGGGTGGCGGCAGAAGGGGCAGAACATGTCGTTCCCCAGGCTATCGGTTCGTGCGCTCCGTCACGGCGGCCCCGTGCGCGGGGAGCTGCTCCTCGGTGGACAGGGCGACGATGTGCGGCGCGACCTCGGCCAGGGCCTCGGGCGTGTACCGGACGATCTGCTGGGGTCGCAGGAACGTCGACGCGGACAGTCCGGACCCGAAGCGGGCCTGGCCGCCGGTCGGCAGCACGTGGTTCGACCCGGCCAGGTAGTCCCCCAGGCTCACCGGCGTGCTCGGTCCGACGAACACCGCACCGGCGGCGTCGACGTCGGCCAGCACGGCGTCGTCGTCGACCGTCTGGATCTCGAGGTGCTCCGGCCCGTACGCGTTGCTCACGGTCGCGGCGTCGGTCAGCGAGTCCACCAGGACGATCGCGGACTGCGGCCCGTCCAGGGCGGTCTGGAGGCGCGCAGCCGTCCCGAGCACCGCCGTGCGTTCCGGGATGGCGGCTTCCACCGCGTCGGCGAACGCCGCGGACGTCGTCACCAGCACGCTGCCGGCCTGCTCGTCGTGCTCGGCCTGGCTGATCAGGTCGGCAGCCACGAACCCCGCGTCGGCGGTGTCGTCCGCGATCACGAGGATCTCGGTCGCGCCGGCCTCGGAGTCGATGCCCACCACGCCGCGCACCAGGCGCTTGGCGGCGGCGACGTAGTTGTTGCCCGGCCCGGTGACCAGGTCGACGGGCTCGAGGTCGATCTCGGCGACGCCGTACGCCAGCGCGCCGACGGCTCCGGCACCACCCATCGCGTAGACCTCGTCGATGCCGAGCAGCCCCGCCGCGGCGAGGATCGTCGGGTGCACCGCGCCGCCGTGGTCGCGCTGCGGCGGCGACACGAGGGCGATCGAGGGCACGCCCGCGACCTGGGCGGCGACCACGTTCATCACGACGCTGGACGGGTAGACGGCCTTGCCGCCGGGCACGTAGAGCCCGACACGGCGCATCGGCTGCCAGCGCTGGTGGACCTCGGCGCCGTCGGCCAGGGTCGTCACGGACGGAGCGGGGATCTGCGCGGCACTCGCGGCACGGACGCGGCGGATCGCCTCGTCGAGGGCCGCCCGGACCTCGGGGGTGAGCCCGGCCACCGCGGCGGTGATCTCGGCGGTGGGCACCCGTACGTTCGCGGGGGCCCCACCGTCGAAGCGCTCGGCCTGGTCGCGCAGGGCCGCGGCCCCACGGTGTCGGACGTCCTCGATCAACTCGCGCGCGGCGTCGACCGCGTGCGACACGTCACCCGCGGCACGGGGCATGAGTCGGAGGAGTTCGGCACGGGCGGGGAGGCCGCCGCGGAGGTCGATTCGCTGCATCATGAGGCCTCCAGCGTACCGGCGGCGTGCTGCACGACCGCGTCGACCACGGGCCGGTGGTGGGCGACCTGGTCGGTGTCCCACGCGTCGAGCAGGTGCAGCGTGGCGATCCGGAACGCCAGCGCACGGACGAGCAGCTGCGGCCACTCCGGCACGCCGGTCCCGAGCACGCCGAGCCGGCCGACGGCGACCCGGTGCCAGGTCACGGCGTCGACCGCCGCGATCGCGGCACCGAGGCCCGCCGGACGCCAGTACGGCGCCCAGTCGAACACCGTGGGTGGCTCCCCCGGCGTGAAGAGCACGTTGCCGAGCAGGTCACCGTGGACGAGCTGGGACGGGGACGTCACCGGCCGGAACGTCGCCGCCAGGCGGTCCAGCGTCGGATCGTCCGGCAGGGGTGCGTTGCCCCAGACCATCCGGTCCGCCCGGCTCCAGGGGTCCTCACGCTGGTCGAGGACTTCGGGACGCGGCAGGTCCGCGACGGCCCGGTGGAAGGCAGCACCCGCGGCGATGACGTCGTCCACGCGGGTCGGGTCGGTCGAGCCGTCGACCCATCCCCAGGCCTCCCACCCGCCGTCGCCGGTGCCGGTGCCGGAGCCCACGATCCAGTCCCCGGACTCGGCGGCGACCGGACGCGGGGTCCGGAACCCGGCCGTGTGGACGAGCCGGGCCAGCGTGGCGGACCGCCACCGGGCCTCCAGGGGGTCGCCGGACGGCCGGAGCACGACGTCCCCGGCGCGCCACGTCAGCCCGCGGCCGCCGCCGAGCCGCTCGAGCGGGCGGTCGTGCACGCCGAACGCCCGCAGCACGTCCGGGCCCGGCGGCAGCGGCGGACCAGCCATGGCGACGCTCCTAGACCAGGCAGCGGGGTCCGAGCAGGCTCTTCAGCTCGCCGAACAGGTCCGGGGTGAGGTTCACCGGGAACGGCAGCTCGAAGGTGCGCGCCACGTCGTCCTTCAGCAGCTTCAGCCGGACCTCGGTGTCGCCCTGGTGACGGCCGAGCACGGCGGCGAGTTCCGTCACCGTGGTCGTCGTGGCCTGCCGTTCGGGCAGTGACAGGGTGAGCGGGCCGGAACCCATCGCGTCGCCGACGTTCGGCTGGAACATGCTCACCGCGTGCAGGGCCTTGCCGTCGTCGCGGACGTTGACGCGGCCGCGCAGGACGACGATCGAGTCGGCCACCAGGGACGGGCCGAACTCCTGGTACGTCTTGCCCAGGAACATCACCCCGATCTGCCCGCCGAAGTCCTCGATGTCGACGATGCCGTACGGGTTGCCGCTCGTCTTCGCCACCCGGTGCTGCACGCTCGTCAGCAGGCCGGCGACGGTGACCGTCTCACCCTCGATCGAGTCGTCGGCGGTCAGCAGGTCGGCGATGGTGATCGACTGGTGCTTCGCGAGTTCGATCTCGAGCCCGGCGAGCGGGTGGTCGGACACGTAGAGCCCGAGCATGTCCCGCTCGAACGCCAGCTTGTCGCGCTTGGACCACTCCGGCCGGTCCGGCACCTGGGACACCGCGGCGCTCGGGGTGTCCTCGGCGGCCTCGGCGAAGAGCGAGTCGAAGTCGAACCCGACGTTGCCGTGGGCCTCGTCACGCTTGACCTTCACCGCGCCCTCGACGGCGCCCTCGTGGATCTCCACCAGGGCACGGCGGGTGTCCCCGAACTCGTCGAACGCACCGGCCTTGATGAGCGACTCGACCGTGCGCTTGTTCGCCGACGAGATCGGGATCTTGCGCAGGAAGTCGTGGAAGGACTCGAACGCACCCTTCTCGGTCCGGGCCTTGACGATGTCGTCGACCACGTTGAACCCGACGTTGCGGATGGCACCCATGCCGAAGCGGATGTCGTCACCGACTGCGGCGAAGAAGCCGATCGACTCGTTGACGTCCGGCGGCATGACCTTGATGCCCATGCGCCGGCACTCGTTCAGGTACAGGGCGAGCTTGTCACGGGCGTCACCGACCGAGGTCAGCAGGGCCGCCATGTACTCAGCCGGGTAGTGCGCCTTGAGGTACGCGGTCCAGAAGGACACCACACCGTAGGCCGCCGAGTGTGCCTTGTTGAACGCGTAGTCGGAGAAGGGCAGCAGGATGTCCCACAGCGTCTTGATCGCCGCGTCGGAGTAGCCGTTGTCCTTCATGCCCTGCTGGAAGCCCGCGTACTGCTTGTCGAGCTCGGACTTCTTCTTCTTGCCCATCGCGCGGCGGAGGATGTCCGCCTGGCCGAGAGAGAACCCGGCGACCTTCTGCGCGATGGCCATGACCTGCTCCTGGTAGATGATCAGGCCGTAGGTCGTGCCGATGATGTCCTTCAGGGGCTCTTCGAGCTCCGGGTGGATCGGGGTGATCGGCTGCTCGCCGTTCTTGCGGAGCGCGTAGTTCGTGTGCGAGTTCGCACCCATGGGCCCCGGACGGTACAGGGCGATGAGCGCGGAGATGTCCTCGAAGTTGTCGGGCTTCATCAGCCGCAGCAGGCCGCGCATGGGCCCGCCGTCGAGCTGGAACACGCCGAGGGTGTCACCGCGCTGCAGGAGCGCGTACGCCTCGGGGTCCTCGAGCCCCATGTTCTCGAGGTCGAGCTCGGTCCCCCGGTTCGTCTTGATGTTGTCGAGGGCGTCGCTGATGATCGTGAGGTTGCGGAGCCCCAGGAAGTCCATCTTGATCAGGCCGAGCGACTCCGCCGCCGGGTAGTCGAACTGCGTGACGATCTGGCCGTCCTGCTCCCGCTTCATGATCGGGATGATGTCGATCAGCGGGTCGCTCGACATGATGACGCCGGCCGCGTGCACGCCCCACTGGCGCTTCAGCCCCTCGAGCCCGAGCGCCGTGTCGAAGACGGTCTTCGCCTCGGGGTCGGTCTCGACCACGGTGCGGACGTCGACGGCTTCCTTGTAGCGCGGGTGGTCCTTGTCGAAGATCCCGGTGAGCGGGATGTCCTTGCCCATCACGGGCGGTGGCATCGCCTTGGTGAGCTTCTCGCCCATGCCGAACGGGAACCCGAGGACGCGCGAGGAGTCCTTGAGCGCCTGCTTCGCCTTGATCGTGCCGTACGTGACGATCTGCGCCACGCGCTCCGACCCGTACTTCTCGGTGACGTACTTGATCGCCTCACCGCGGCGCCGGTCGTCGAAGTCGACGTCGAAGTCGGGCATCGAGACGCGGTCCGGGTTGAGGAACCGCTCGAAGATCAGACCGTGCCGGATCGGATCGAGGTCGGTGATGCGCATCGCGTACGCCACCATCGAGCCGGCACCGGAGCCACGCCCCGGACCGACGCGGATGCCGTTGTTCTTGGACCAGTTGATGAAGTCCGCGACCACCAGGAAGTAGCCAGGGAACCCCATCTGGTTGATGATGCCGACCTCGTAGTCGGCGCGGTCCTGGACCTCTTTCGAGATGCCGCCCGGGTACCGGTACTCCAGCCCCTTCGCGACCTCTTTCTCGAACCAGGAGTGCTCGGTCTCGCCCTCGGGCACCGGGAACTTCGGCATGTAGTTCGCCGAGGTGTCGAACTCGACGTTGCAGCGTTCGGCGATGAGCAGCGTGTTGTCACAGGCCTCGAGGTTGTCGCGGAAGACGTGTCGCATCTGCGCCGGGGTCTTCAGGTAGAACTCGTCGGCATCGAACTTGAAGCGGTTCGGGTCGTTCAGGGTCGAACCGGACTGCACGCAGAGCAGTGCCGCGTGCGACTTGGCGTCGTGGGCGTGCGTGTAGTGCAGGTCGTTCGTGCCGACCAGCGGGATGTCGAGGTCCTTCGCCAGGCGGATCAGGTCGCTCATGATCCGGCGCTCGATCTCGAGCCCGTGGTCCATGACCTCGGCGAAGTAGTTCTCCTTGCCGAAGATGTCGCGGTAGTCGGCGGCGGCCTGCACCGCTTCGTCGTACTGGCCGAGGCGCAGGCGCGTCTGGATCTCCCCCGAGGGGCAGCCCGTCGTGGCGATGATGCCCTGGTGGTACTCCTGCAGGAGTTCGATGTCCATGCGGGGCTTGAAGTAGTAGCCCTCGAGCGACGCCTTGGACGACAACCGGAACAGGTTGTGCATGCCGGTGGTGTTCTCGGCGAACATCGTCATGTGCGTGTACGAGCCCGCACCGGACACGTCGTCGCCGCCGCCGTCACCCCAGCGGACACGGGTCTTGTCGGAGCGGTGCGTGCGGGGCGTGATGTACGCCTCGGTCCCGATGATGGGCTTGACGCCACCGGCCTTGGCGGCCTTCCAGAACTCGAAGGCGCCGAACATGTTGCCGTGGTCGGTCACCGCCACGGCGGGCATCCCCTGCGCGGCGGTCTCCGCCACGAGGTCGGAGAGCCTGGCGGCACCGTCGAGCATCGAGTACTCGCTGTGCACGTGCAGGTGGACGAAGGAGTCGGAATCCGACACGGAACCTCCGGTTCGTACGGTGTGCTGCGGGGTGGGAACAGCCTAACTGCGGCCGCCCACATTCCCGCGCGCGTCGTGGCGGACGGGAGGCTCGGGGCGGGGCCGCACCGCGCCTCCAGACCGGCATCCGGTCGCGACACGCACGGCGGGGGCCGCCGAGGGCGCAGGACACGCCGCACGCGCGCCGCCGCGGGTGCAGAACGCGTCGCCTGGCGGCGCCGCAGCCGACAGTTCGCGACCCCTCGGCGAAAGAGACCGGGCGGGGCGTACGGGAGGCTCGGGGCGGGCCCGCACCGCGCCTCCAGACCGGCATCGGGTCGCGACACGCACGGCGCGCGCCGCCGCAGGCGCAAGACACGCCGCACGCGAGCCGCCGCGGGTGCAGCAGGCGTCGCCTGGCGACTCCGCAGCCCACACTTCGTGACCCCGCGGCGAAAGCGGCCGGGCGGGGCGGACGGGAGGCTCGGGGCGGCCCCGCACCGCGCCTCCAGACCGGCATCGGGTCGCGACACGCGCGGCGCGCGCCGCCGAGCGGGCAGGACACGCCGCAGGCAGCCCGCCACGGGTGCAGCAGGCGTCGCCTGGCGACTCCGCAGCCGACACGTCGTGACCCCTCGGCACGAGCGGCCGGGTGTGTCAGAGCGACGCGCTCCGGATCTGCTCCAGCGCTGCCTGCAGATCGTCCGGGTACTGCGCCTCGAACGACACCCACTCGCCCGTGCGGGGGTGGTCGAAGCCCAACCGGACGGCGTCGAGCCACTGGCGGGTCAGCCCGAGCTCGGCCGCCAGCACCGGGTCGGCACCGTACATCGTGTCGCCGACGAGCGGGTGGCGGGTCGCGGCCATGTGCACCCGGATCTGGTGCGTGCGCCCGGTCTCCAGGTGCACCTCGAGCAAGGTCGCGGAGCGGAACGCCTCGAGCGTCTCGTAGTGGGTAACGCTCGGCTTGCCCTCCGACGTGACCGCGAACTTCCAGTCGCTCGACGGGTGCCGACCGATGGGGGCGTCGATCGTGCCGGAGGTCGGGTCGGGGTGGCCCTGCGCGAGCGCGTGGTAGACCTTCTCGACCGTGCGCTCCTTGAACGCCCGCTTGAGGTGTGTGTACGCCAGCTCGGTCTTCGCGACGACCATCAGGCCCGAGGTCCCGACGTCCAGCCGGTGCACGATCCCGGCGCGTTCGGCGGCCCCGGAGGTCGCGATGGTGAACCCGGCGGCGGCGAGGCCCCCGGGCACGGTCGGCCCGTCCCACCCCGGCGAGGGGTGCGCGGCGACCCCGACGGGCTTGTCCACGACGACGATGTCCTCGTCGTCGTGCACGATCGTCATGCCAGGCACGGCTGCCGGCACGATGCGCGGCGGCTCCTTCGGGGTCCACTCGACCTCGAGCCAGGAGTCGGCGTGCAGGCGGTCCGACTTGTCGACGGGGACGCCGTCGACGCGGACGCCGCCCGCGGCGACGACGTCGGCCGCGAACGAACGGCTGAAGCCGAGGAGCTTCGCGATGGCTGCGTCGACGCGCTCACCGGCGAGCCCGTCGGGCACGGGAAGAGAACGCGATTCGGTCACGTGGCGTCGTGGCCCAGCGTGTCGCGACGGTCGCCGTCGTTCGGCCTGGAGGCGCGGGTCGGCTCGTCGAGAGCAGCGTCGGTCGACGAGAACGCGGCCCCACCGTCGAGCGGCTGCGCCGGGTCGGCCGGCTCCGCCGCGTCGAGCTGCGCCTGGCGCTTGGCCGAGAGCGTGCGGGTGCCGTCGAGGTTCACCCCGAGGATCACCAGCAGCACGAAGACCACCATGCTGATGCAGATGAAGGAGTCGGCGACGTTGTAGATCGCGGGCATCATCCAGGGGGTCGAGATGAAGTCGACCACGTGCCCCCGACCGAAGCCGGGTTCACGGAAGAGCCGGTCGAGCAGGTTGCCCAGCGCGCCGCCGAGCAGCATGCCGAGCACGATCGCCCACCACATCGACCGGATGCGACGCGAGTACACGATGATCGCGACGACGACCGCGGCCGAGATGACCGAGAACACCCAGGTCATGTTCACCGCGAACGAGAACGCGGCCCCCGGGTTCCGGACGTACAGGAACTGCAACGCCCCGCCCAGGACCGGCACGGGGGTGCCGTACGGCAGGTTCGCGACGACCAGCGTCTTGGCGACCTGGTCGAACGCCACCACCACGACAGCGGCGAAGGCCAGTGCCGCGATAGCGCGGACACTGACCTTCGCTCGTGATGCTGGTCGCGACAACGTCAGTTGCCGAAGCCCTGCGCCGAAGCCGGCGCCGGGGTGAGACCGGACTGCTCGCCCGAGGAGTCGAGCTCGGAGAGCTGCCCCTGGATGTAGCTCTTGAGCTGCGCACGGTAGTCGCGCTCGAACGTCCGGAGCTCGTCGATCTTGCCCTCGAGCTGGCGCTGCTCCTGCTCGAGCACCGCGACACGCTGACGGTTCGTGTTCTCGGTGTCGGCGATGATCTGGCGCTGCTTCGCCTCGGCCTCGGAGACCAGGCGAGCCGCCTGGGCGGTGCCCTCGGCGATGAGCGCGTCGCGCTTCTCGATGCCCTCGCGCACGTGCTCCTCGTGGAGGCGACGCGCCAGGGTCAGGAGGTTCGTGGTGCCCTCGGTGTCCTCGTCGGCGGGGACCGTCGTGACCGGAGCGGCCGCGGCGACCGGAGCGGGCTCCGGTGCTGCCTCGACCGGTGCCGGCGTGGGCTCCGGTTCCGCTGCGGGAGCGGGCTGCTCGGCCTGCGCCGACTGCGGGGCCGACTCGGCCGCCTGCAGGCGCTGGCGGAGCTCGTCGTTCTCCGCGGTCAGGCGACGGAGCTCGACCACGACCTCGTCGAGGAAGTCATCGACCTCGTCCTGGTCGTAGCCCTCGCGGAACTTCGTCGGCTGGAACCGCTTGTTGACTACGTCTTCCGGCGTCAAAGCCATTGCCGTCACCTCAATAGAACTGCTGAACGTGTGGAACCGCATGCGGTGCGACCGAACTTACCAGTCGTACCGTGCGGTGCGGATGCGCCACCGGAGCGGGCATCGATCCCGACCACCGTACACCGACGATGGGGCGGATCCGTGCCGCGCGCCTGGCGTGGCGCGTGTCGCGGACGGGATTCCGCTCAGATACCGCGTGCCAGAGCGGCGACCACGAACCGGGCGATGATGACGACGAGCATCACGATCGTCCAGCCGAAGTCGAGCGCGACCGGCCCCAGGCGGAGCGGCGGGAGGACCCGTCGCACCGCTCGGATGGGCGGATCCGTGATCGTGTAGACGAACTCGGACACCACGAGCATGCCCCCGCGCGGACGCCAGGAGCGGTTGAAGCTCTGCACGAGGTCGAGCGCGAAGCGCCCCCACATCACGAAGAAGTACAGGAGCAACGCGAGGGAGATGATCCCTAGGATCACGGACACGATGGGGCTCGCTCGTCTCGGGCGAGCGTCGTCAGACGACGCTCAGGGGCGGGTGTGCCGGGTACGGCTCAGGACTGGGCGAAGAAGTTCGCCTCGATGTCGGACTCTACCTCAGCAGGCTCACCGCTCACTGCGACGTGCGCCGGCGACAGGAGGAAGACCTTGTTGGTGACGCGCTCGATCTTGCCGAACAGCCCGAGCGACAGACCGGAGGCGAAGTCGATCATGCGTCGAGCGTCACCCTCGGTCATCTGCGAGAGGTTGATGATGACGGGGATGCCGTCGCGGAAGCTCTCGGCGATGGACTGGGCGTCCTTGTACTCGCGCGGGTGGACGGTGAGGATCTCGTTCATTTCCTGGACCGGGGTCGCCTTCTGTGCGGTCGTGTGCGAGCGGCGGAGCGGAGTGACCTGGGCGCCGCGCTGGTGGGTGTGCGTCTTGGTGGGAGCCGGCGCCGCTGCGGGAACGGCCACCGGGGCTGCTGCCGCGGCGGGGGTCTCCTGCGGTTCGGCGGCCGCCGGAGCAGCCGCTGCGGCCTGGCGAGCAGGGGCTGCCTGCTGGCGCGCGGGCTCGGCCTGCTGCTCGTCCTCGTAGTCGAGTTCCTCGTCGGCGAGGCCGAGGTAGACCATCGTCTTCTTCAGCGGGTTGGCCATGGTTCCTCCGGGGTTCGTGCTCGTGGTGCCCTGCAACGAGGCTAGGGTGCGAGCGGCCGGTTTCCCGTGATTGCGGTGCCGATCCGCAGGTGTGTCGCGCCCTCGAGGATCGCCTCGGCGTAGTCCCCGCTCATGCCGGCCGAGATGTCGGTGGCACCGGGCTCGAGCGCCACGACCCGCTCGGAGATCGAACGGAGCCGGGCGAAGGCTGCACGGGGTTCCTCGTCGAGGGGTGCGACGGCCATCACACCCCGCAACCGGATCGTCCCGGTGGCCAGCACGCGCTCCACCATCGCCTCGACGTCGTCCGGCTGCACCCCACCACGGCCGGGGTCGTCGGTCAGGTTCACCTGCACGAACCCGTCGATGACCGGCGGTTCCGGCTCGGCCTCGGTCGGGGCGAACGCGTCGACGACGGAGCCACGGTCGAGCGACTGCACGACGTGGGCGTACCGACGGGCCTGCCGGGCCTTCTTCGACTGCAGCTGCCCGACGAAGTGCCAGGTCAGGTCGAGGTCGGCGAGTTCCGCAGCCTTGGCCTGTGCCTCCTGGTGGCGGTTCTCCCCCACGTCCGTCACGCCGAGTGCGGCCAGCTCGCGCACGAGGGACGCCGGGTGGTACTTCGTGACGACGACGAGCGTGAGTTCGTCGGGCGAGCGCCCTGCGGCTCGCGCCGCGTCGGCGATGCCCCTCCGGACGGACGCAACGCGCGCCTCCAGTCCGTCGTCGTGAGACGAGGCCTGGAGGCGCGTGTCGGCTACCACGGGTGGGTTACTTCAGGAAGTCGGGGACGTCGAGCTCGTCGTCGTCGTCGAACGCCGGGTCGGCGGCGCGCTGCACCGGCGGCTGGTGTTCCTGCGAGGCCCAGGACGGGCTCGACGTGGTGGAGTCCTCGATCGCGCCGGTCGAAGCGGCGACGGGTGCCGAGACACTCGACTCCGGGTCGACGTAGCTGGAGCGACGCTCCTTCTGCTGCTGCGCCGGCTCGCCACCGTCGAAGCCCGCGGCGATGACGGTGACGCGGACCTCGTCGCCCAGAGTGTCGTCGATGACCGCACCGAAGATGATGTTCGCCTCGGGGTGCACGGCTTCCTGGACCAGACGAGCGGCGTCGTTGATCTCGAAGATGCCGAGGTTCGAGCCGCCCTGGATCGAGAGCAGCACGCCGTGCGCACCGTCGATCGAGGCCTCGAGCAGCGGCGACGCGACGGCGAGCTCGGCCGCCTTGATCGCACGGTCGGCACCGCGCGACGAACCGATGCCCATGAGCGCGGAACCCGCACCCTGCATGACGCTCTTCACGTCGGCGAAGTCGAGGTTGATCAGGCCGGGGGTGGTGATGAGGTCGGTGATGCCCTGCACGCCGGCCAGGAGCACCTGGTCGGCCGTGGCGAACGCCTCGACCATGGAGATGCCGCGGTCGCTGATCTCGAGCAGGCGGTCGTTCGGCACGACGATGAGCGTGTCGACCTCGTCCTTGAGGCCAGCGACGCCGTTCTCGGCCTGGGACTGCCGGCGCTTGCCCTCGAAGCTGAACGGCTTCGTGACGACACCGATGGTCAGTGCGCCGATGGACTTCGCGATGCGCGCGACGACCGGAGCACCACCGGTGCCGGTGCCGCCGCCCTCGCCCGCGGTGACGAACACCATGTCGGCGCCGGCCAGGGCCTCTTCGATCTCCTCGGCGTGGTCCTCGGCGGCACGACGGCCGACCTCGGGGTCCGCGCCGGCGCCGAGCCCGCGGGTGATCTCGCGGCCGACGTCGAGCTTGACGTCGGCGTCGCTGAGCAGCAGTGCCTGGGCGTCGGTGTTGATCGCGATGAACTCGACCCCACGGAGACCGAGCTCGATCATGCGGTTGACGGCGTTGACGCCGCCGCCGCCGACACCGACGACCTTGATGACGGCGAGGTAGTTGTGGTTCGTGGTCACGTCAGTCAGGCCTCCGGTAGAACCCTCAACCTCTACTTGAAGTTCAGGGGCAATGCTGGTAGATGTGGTGCTGGCTTCGACGCTACGGGTGCGTTCGGCGCACTGTCGCCCCGCCACGCCGCGTGTCGCCGATCAGGTCGGCAATTCAGTCCTTCGCGCGGATCACGCCGTTGTCCGGTGCCGACACGTCGTACTCGACGACGACGCCCGGGTTCCGCGCCTCGTGGTCCTTGACCAACGCGGCGAGCAGCGCGGCCTTCGCGTCCGAGTCGTCCGGGCTCCCCCACACGACGGTCGAGCCGTCCTTGAGGGTCAGGGTGACGTCGTCGGCGGTGGACCCGGCGACGCGGGTGACCTGGGACCGGACCGTCGACGGCAACGCCAGCACGACCTCGGTCATCGTGCGGAAGCTCGAGGAGCCCAGGCGTGCACGGGCGATGTCGGCGAGCGGCATCGTGGCCGGACGCTTCGGCGACGACTGCACGACGATGCCGGCGGGGTCGACGAGGTCGAACGTGCTGCCGGACCGCACGGCGACCACCGGCGTGCGCTCGGTGACCGTGACGACGAGCGTGTGCGGCGGCGCCTCTTCGGTCACGTAGCTCTCGATCAGCGGGAACCCGGCGACGTCGCGCTTGATCGCGGCGAAGTCGAGCCGGGCCAGGGGTGTGCCGATCTGGTCGGACAGCGCCTGGCGCAGGGCCGTCTCGTCGACGCGGTTGGTCCCCTTGACCTCGATCGTGCGGAGCGCCATCAGCGGCGAGAACACCGCGACCAGGATCGAGACCCCGAGCACCAGGACGACGCTCGCCGCCGTGATCCAGGCGGCGCGACGGTGCCGGCTGCGCCGGGTGAACCGGCGGACCTCGGCACGCTCGAGCAGGCGACGGCGACGCTTCGCGATGCGCGCCTCGCGGGCGGTCTCCGCGGCGCGCACCCGCGCCCCGATGGGCGCCTCGGCGTGCTGCTCCGTCCGGGAGGCACCGGTCGCGTCGAGGACGTCGGTCACGGTCGAGTCGTGGTCGCGTCCACTGCCCGCCGCGCCCCCGGACGGTCGTCGCGCCCCGTCTCCTCGGGGCGCGTTGCCCGCGTCGGGGCGCGGGTCGCGGTGGTCCTCGTCCGGTGTGTACTCGCGCAGGCGGTCGGCGACCGCCCCGAAGCCGGCGCCGACGCGGCGGCCGGCCGCGCCCGCGAGGGCGCCGACGCGGTCGCGCGTCGAGTCGGCGGCATCGGTGGTCGGATCTGCGCCCGCGGACGGCCGTCGCGCCCCGACACTCGGGGGCGCACCGACCGCTGGGGGGCGCGTGCCCAAGGCACCGGGTGCCGGAGTGCTGCCCGGGGTGGTGGCGGCGGGGGTCTCGACGGCCGCAGCCGACTCGTCGGACGCGGGACGGGCCTCCCGGGCGTCGGCGACGCGGCCGCGGAACGGCAGCCGCGGCTTCGAGGGACCACGACGCTGCCGGGGCGCTTCCGCAGCCTCGGCCGGGGCGTCCTGGCGGGCGTCCCCCTCGTCGAACCCCTCGGGGCGCTTCACCGGGACGACGCTCCGTCGGTGCCCAGGGCGTCGAGCACCTGCGGGATGATCCGGTACACGTCGCCGCAGCTGAGGGTCATGATGATGTCGCCGTCCCGGGCGACCGCGGCCGCACGGGCCGCAGCGTCGTCCCAGTCGGGCAGGAACTCGACGCGCGACTGGTCGGCGAAGCGCTCCTGCACCAGGGCACCGGTCACGCCGGGCTCCGGGTCCTCGCGGGCGCCGTAGACGTCGAGCACGACCGTGTGGTCGGCGAGTTCCTCGTACACCTTGGCGAAGTCGCCGGCCATCAGACGGGTGCGGGAGTACAGGTGCGGCTGGTGGATCGCGATGATGCGGCCGTCCCCGACCACGTTGCGGGCGGCCTTGAGCGCGGCGGCCACCTCGGTCGGGTGGTGCGCGTAGTCGTCGTAGACCGAGACCCCGCGCTCGACCCCGTGCAGCTCGAAGCGGCGCTGGGTGCCGCCGAACGCCTCGAGCCCGCGGATCGCGTCGACCGGGGCGACGCCGAGACCGGTCAGCACCGCGAAGGCACCGACGGCGTTGATCGCGTTGTGCCGGCCGGGCACGCGGAGGGTCAGGTGGTACGCCTGACCACCGGCGCGGAAGTCGACCTCGACGCCGGCGGACTCGGTGATGCCCTCGATGCGGACGTCCGCGTCGGCGGCCTCGCCGAAGGTGACGATCTCGGGGGCGTCCGGGCGCTGGCGGATGCCGGCCGTGACCGTCTTCGCACCGGCGTCGTCGCTCGAGATGACGACGCGCTGGCTCGCCTTCGCGGCGAACTCGACGAAGGCCTCGGTGAAGGCCTCTTCGCTGCCGTAGTGGTCCAGGTGGTCGGCGTCGACGTTCGTGACGAGGGCCACCGCGACGTCGTAGAGCAGGAACGAGCCGTCGGACTCGTCGGCCTCGACGACGAACAGGTCGCTGGACCCCGGGGCCGAGCTGGTGCCGAGGGACTGGATGACGCCGCCGTTGACGAAGCTCGGGTCGAGACCGAGCTCGACCATGGCGGTGACGATCATGCCGGTCGAGGTGGTCTTGCCGTGCGCACCGGCGACCGCGACCAGGCGGTGCTCGGCGATCAGGGCGGCGAGGGCCTGCGACCGGTGCAGGACCGGCAGGCCGCGGCGCTGGGCCTCGAGGAGCTCGGGGTTGTCCGGCCACAGTGCGCTCGTGACGACGATGCTGTCCGCCTCGCCGACGTTCGCGGCGTCGTGCCCGATGTGCACCGTCGCGCCGAGGTCGCGCATCGTGCCGGTGGTCTCCGTCTCGCGGGAGTCACTGCCGGTCACGCGGTGGCCGGCCGCGAGGAACATCCGGGCGATCCCGCTCATGCCCGAGCCGCCGATGCCGACGAAGTGCACCGTGCCGAGGTCGTCCGGGATCGGCTGGGTCAGGTCCGGCTTGATGGTCATCGTTCCTCCGTGGTGCTGGGGGCCGCCTTCGCGGCGTCGAGGACCAGGTCCGTCATCCGGTCGGCGCCGTCGCGGTGGCCCACGCTGCCCGCCCGCACGGTCATGTCCGCGATGCGGGAGCGGTCCTGCAGGATGCTCAGCAACTGGAACGTCACCCAGTCGCGGTCGAATTCCCCGTCGGCCACCAGGACGGCTCCCCCGGCGTCGACGACGTCCTTCGCGTTGTGACGCTGCTCGCCGTTGCCCACCGGGTACGGCACGAGCACGCTCGGCAGTCCGACGGCCGTGAGCTCGCAGACCATGCCGGCGCCGGCGCGCGACACGACGAAGTCGCTCGCCGCGTAGGCCAGGTCCATCCGGTCGCAGTACGGCAGCACGTGGTAGCCGTCGAGGTCGCTCGGGCCGATGTCCGACGCGGCACCCACGACGTGCAGGACCTGCCAGCCGGCACCGACGATCGCGGCGGCCGACTGGTTGATCGTCCGGTTGATGCTCCGGGCGCCCGAGGATCCACCGGTGACGAGCAGGACCGGCCGGTCCGGGTCCAGCCCGAACTCGGCGAGCCCCTCGGCACGGGAGGCACGGCGGTCGAGTGACTCGATCTCGCGACGGAGCGGCATGCCCACGACGCGGCCGTGGCGCAGGCGCGTGTTCGAGAAGGTCAGGCCGACGTGCTCGGTGAGGAACGCGGCGAGGCGGTTCGCCAGCCCGGGCTTCGCGTTCTGCTCGTGCACGACGATCGGGGTGCCGGTGCGGCGGGCGGCGATGTACGCCGGAGCGGCCGCGTAGCCACCCACACCGAGCACCACCTCGATCTCGTGGTCGCGGATGATCTGCTCGGTCCGCTTGACCGCCGCCGCGAAGCGCTGCGGGAAGCGCAGGGCCGCACTGTTCAGCTTCCGCGGGAACGGCAGGCGCGGGATCGTCAGCAGCTCGTAGCCGCGCATCGGGACGAGGCGGGACTCCAGGCCCTCGGCGGTGCCCAGCACGAGGACCTCGGCGCCGGGCTCCCGCTCGGTCAGCCGGTCAGCGACCGCGAGCAGGGGGTTGACGTGGCCGGCGGTGCCGCCGCCGGCGAAGAGGTACTTGCTCACCGCAGTGATCCGTTCGTGGAGGTCCGGCCGAGTGGGGCGTTCGTCAGGCCGGGGTCGTTCTTGCCGGGCAGGTCGCGGGCGAAGGAGAGCACGACGCCGATCGCCACCAGGGTCATGATGAGGGCCGAACCACCGGCCGAGATGAGTGGCAGGGGCACACCGAGCACCGGCAGCAGGCCGAGCACGACCGCGATGTTGATGAGTGCCTGGCCGATGATCCACGCGAGGATGCCGCCGGTGACCGTCTTGACGAAGGGGTCGCGGGACTGCCGGATGATCTTGATCATGCCGACGGCGAGCACGACGAACAGGCTCAGCACCACGACGGCACCGATCAGGCCGAGCTCCTCGCCGATGATCGCGAAGATGTAGTCGTTGTCCGCCTCGGGCAGCCACGACCACTTGGCCTTCGAGTTGCCGAGGCCCACGCCGAACACCCCGCCGGACGCGAGCGCCCACATGCCGTGCACGGGCTGCCAGCAGATGTCCTGGTACTGGCTGGAGTCGGTGCACCCGGAGAGCCATGCGCTGATGCGCGTCGACCGCGAGGCCGACGCCATCGTGACGAAGGGCAGCATCACGGCGAACGCGGCCAGGCCGACGAGCAGGTGCCGGGCGCGGACGCCGCCGATGTACAGGGCGCCGAAGACCAGGATGAGCATGACCATCGCCGTGCCCTGGTCGCCACCCAGGACCACGAGCCCGAGCGACAGCATCGAGGCGATCCCGATCGGGATGAAGACCTCTTTCCAGTCGTCGAGCTTCTCCCGCTTGACGTAGAGGATCGCGCCGATGCCGAGCACCAGGCCGAGCTTGACGACCTCGGACGGCTGCGCGGTGAACGACCCGAGCTTGATCCAGTTCCGGTTGCCCTGGATGTCGAGACCGAGCGGGGTGAACACGAGCAGCTGCAGCACGAGCGCCGCGCCGAGCAGCCGCATCGCCCACTTCCGCCAGATCCGGGTCGGGACCCGGCTCGCGATGAGCATGAGCGGCACGCCGAGCACGGCGTACAGGCCCTGGCGGGAGGCCGCCCCGAAGAAGTCGTGGGTCGCCGCGTACTCCTCGACGCTCGACGAGGACAGCACCATGACGACGCCGAAGACGACGAGGAACAGCGTGACGCCGAGGATCGTGTAGAAGGTGCTGGACTCCGCGACGAAGACGTTCTTGACGGCGACGATCGCGCCGTTCGTCCGTCGTGGGGTCGACGCGGTCCGGCCGTTACGGCTGTTCGGAAGATCCGTCGGTGTCGTCGCCATCGACTTCTCCTCCCAGGTGTTCGTTGACCGCGGCCGCGAAACGCTGCCCCCGGTCGGCGTAGGAGCCGAACTGGTCGAACGACGCCGCCGCCGGGGCGAGGAGGACCGTGTCGCCCGGCCTCGCGACCGATGCGGCATGCCGGACCGCCTCGCGCATGACCTGATCAGTGTCCGTCGTCTCGACCTGGAGCACGGGGACCGCGGACGCGTGTCGCGCGAATGCCTCGAGCACCGGGGCCCGGTCGGTCCCGATGACGACGACGGCGCGGACGTCCGGACCGAAGCGCTCGACCAGGCCGTCGATGTCGACGCCCTTGAACAGGCCCCCGACGATCCACACGACGGTGTCGAAGGACGCCAGGGACGCGGTGGCGGCGTGCGGGTTCGTGGCCTTGGAGTCGTCGACCCAGGCGATGCCCTCGGACTCTGCGACGAGCTCGGTGCGGTGGTGGTCGGCACGGAAGGCCCGGACGGCCGTCTGGATGGCGCTCGGCTGGACGGTGCCGGCACGCGCCAGCGCAGCGGCGGCCAGGACGTTCATGGTCATGTGCGGGCTGGCGAGCCCGGCGGCCTCGAGGTCGGCGACCGTCGAGAGCTCGAGTGCGCTGTTGCGGCGGTCCTCGTTGAAGGCCCGGTCGCACAGGACGTCCTCGACGATGCCGACGTCACCGGGGGCGGGGACACCGGGGGTGAAGCCGACCGCTCGGCAGCCCTCCACCACGTCGGCCTCCTGCACCATCTGCCGGGTGACCTCGTCCGAGGTGTTGTAGACGCACGCCATCACGGTGCGCTCGTAGACCTTGGCCTTCGCCGCGCGGTACGCCTCGGCGGAACCGTGCCACTCCAGGTGGTCGTCGGCGATGTTCAGGCAGGCACTCGCGAGGGGCACCACGGCACCGTCGCCGGAGGTCGCCATGTAGTGCAGCTGGTGACTCGACAGCTCGACGACGAGCACGTCGTACCCGACCGGGTCGCGGACGACGTCGAGCACCGGCACGCCGATGTTCCCGCACGCCACGGCACGCAGGCCGCCGGCCTCGTACATCGCGGTCGTCAGCTGCGTCGTCGTGGTCTTGCCGTTCGTGCCGGTGATCGTGATCCACGGGGCCGCGACCGGGCCGCGGACGACCTTGTCGCGGACACGCCAGGCGAGCTCGATGTCACCCCAGACGGTGCTGTTCACCACCGACCACTGCACGGTGGCGTTGTGCGGGGGCAGCCCCGGCGACACGACCACGACGTCGGGCGCCTGCGCGACGAGCGCGTCCGGCACGGTGTCGAGCGGCGTCTGCAAGAACCGGGCACCGATGACGTCGAGCAGCTCGACGCTGTCGGCCGGGGCGTCGGACGAGTAGACCGTCACCTCGCTGCCGAGCTCGACGAGGGTGTCGGCGACCGAGAACCCGGTGGCACCCAGGCCGAGGACGGCGACGTTCAGCCCCTTCCACCCTTCGGCGTGCCAGCTGTCGAGGGACTCGAGACGGGACGACGAGGACACCGAGTCAACCAACGCTTGCGATCCATTCGAGGTAGAAGAGCCCGACCCCCGCCGCGACGAAGAGTCCGGCGATGATCCAGAAGCGGACGACGACCGTCACCTCGGCCCACCCCTTCAGTTCGAAGTGGTGGTGCAGCGGACTCATCAGGAAGATGCGCTTGCCGTGGGTGATCTTGAAGTACGCACGCTGCAGGATGACCGAACCGGTGACGATGAAGAACAGGCCACCGATGAGGACCAGCAGCAGCTCGGTGCGGCTGAGGATCGCGAGGCCGGCCAGGGCACCGCCGAGGCCGAGCGAACCGGTGTCGCCGAGGAAGATCTGTGCCGGCGAGGTGTTGTACCAGAGGAACCCGATGAGCCCACCGCAGACAGCGGCCGCGACCACGGCGAGGTCGAGCGGGTTCGCGACGGTGTAGCAGGCGTGTGCGGTGTCCGAGTCGAGCCGGGTCCCGCCGCAGATCTGGTTCGACTGCCAGAAACCGATGATCACGTACGAGCCGATCGCCAGGATGCTCGATCCCGTCGCCAGGCCGTCGAGCCCGTCGGCCACGTTCACGCCGTTCGACGTGGACACCGTCAGCAGGACGATCCAGCCGAGGAACAGCACCGTGCCGATGACGGTGCCGAGCGCCATGAAGTCGAGCCACGGCACGTCGCGGACGGCCGAGATCATCGTGGATGCCGGGGGCTTGCCGTTCGACGTGGGTACGACCAGTGCGATCGTGGCGAAGATGACGCCGACGATGACCTGGCCGAGGATCTTCGCCCAGCCACCGAGCCCGAGGCTCCGCTGACGCCGGACCTTGAGGAAGTCGTCGATGAAGCCGACGAACCCGAGCCCGACCATCAGGAACAGCACGAGCAGGCCGGACAGCGTGATCGAGTCGCCTCCGATCAGGTGGCCCACGAAGTACCCGATCACCGCACCGATGATGAGGACGATGCCACCCATCGTGGCGGTGCCGCGCTTGGTGTGGTGGGACTGTGGGCCGTCGTCACGGATGAACTGCCCCCACCCGAGACGGTGGAAGAGCTTGATGAAGAACGGGGTGAGCAGCAACGTGAACACCAGCGACGTGGCGCCGGCGATGAGGAGCGCGATCATTCGGTGACACCTCCGAGGCGGTCGCCGAGGAATCGCAGTTCGGCAGACTTCGAGGACTTGACGAGGACGACGTCGCCGGGGCGGAGCATCTCCTGCATGGCACGGACGGCGTCGTCGACGTCCTCGATGTACACGGACTCGCCGTCCCACGATCCCTCGAGGGTGGCGGCCTGGTGGATGGGCATCGCGCCGCGGCCGACGACCACGAGCTGTCCGATGCCGAGGCGGACGACGAGCCGACCGATGCGGTCGTGCTCCTCGACGGAGAACTCACCGAGCTCGGCCATCTCACCGAGCACGGCGACGGTCCGCTCGCCCGGGCGCACGATCTGCGCCAGGGTCCGCAGCGCCGCCGCGGTGGAGTCGGGCGACGCGTTGTACGCGTCGTTGATCACGGTGACGCCCTCGGGGCCGCCCTGGAGCAGCTCCATGCGCCAGCGCTCGGCGCGCGTCATCGACGCGAGCGCCGCGGCGCCGTCGGCGAGCGGCACGCCCCACAGGTGGGCGACGGTGAGCGCGGCGGACGCGTTCATCGCGTGGTGCTCACCCAGGATCGCGAGGCGCACGTCGACGTGATCCGGGCCTCCAGACAGGGTTGCGTCCGTCGGACGGTCGCCTTCGGGGCGGACGGGAGGAACGGTGAGGGTGAAGCGGGTGCCGCTGCGGTCCGTCTCGATGCCGGTGATGCGGTAGTCGGCCTCGGCCGACGTGCCGAAGCCCACCACGCGCGCGGCCGTCAGGTCGCGCATCGACGCGACGCGGTCGTCGTCGACGTTGAGCAGGGCCGTGGCGGTCTCGGGCAGGTCGGTGACCATCTCGGACTTCGCGCGCTGCGTCGCCTCGATGCCGCCGAACTCGCCGGCGTGCGCGAGGCCCACCTTGAGGACGACGCCGAGGTCGGGCTCGGCGATCGACACGAGCTTGGCGATGTGGCCGACGCCGCTCGCGCCCATCTCGACCACCAGGTACCGGGTGCCGTACGTGACGCGGAGCATCGAGATCGGTGCGCCGACGTGGTTGTTGAACGAGCCCTCGGGTGCGATCGTCGCGCCGTGCTGCTCGAGGATCGTGCGGAGCATGTTCTTCGTGCTCGTCTTGCCGTTCGAGCCGGTGATGCCGACGACCCGCAGGGGTGCCGGGCGACCGTCGGCGTCGACGCGGTCCGCGGTGCTCATGCGGACACGGGTGACGACCTCGTGCGCGAGCGCAGCGAGGGCCTCGTAGCCGTCCGTGACGACGATCTGCGGCGCGGTGGTGTCGACACGCTCCGGCGTGATCACCAGGGCGGCACCGGCGTCGACCGCGGCGGGCACGAAGCGCCGGCCGTCGGTGACCTCGCCGGGCAGGGCGAAGAAGACGCTGCCGGGACGGACCATGCGGGAGTCGGTCTCGACCGAGCCCTCGACGACCAGGTCGCCGGGCTCGGCGACGTCGGTCGCCTGGGCGCCGCCGATCAGCTCGCCGCTGACCGCGGTGGCGATCTCGGCGAGGGTCATGGCGATCATCGGACGTCCTCCGCCGGACCGGAGTTCGGCTCCCAGCCGGCCTCGCGGAGGGCCGCACGGGCCTCGTCGCGGGCGGAGTACGGCGTGCGGACACCCTGGATGTCGCGGTAGTCCTGGTGACCCGGGCCGGCCCAGAGGATCGAGTCCCCTTCACCGAGCAGGCCCACCGCGGTGCGGATCGCGGCCTCGGGCGGGCTGACCTCGTGGATCTCGTGGTCCGGGTAGGCGGCGCGTGCGGCGTCGACCAGGGTCTTCCGGATCGACGCGGCGTCCTCGAAGCGGGGGTGGTGGTCGGTGACGACGAGGATGTCGCTGCCGGCGGCGGCCACGCGGGCCATGTCGCCACGCTTCGTGGTGTCGCGGTCACCGTCGGCGCCGAACAGCATCAGCACCTTGCCGGCGGTGAACTGCCGGACCGCGGCGAGCGTGTTCTCGAAGGCGTCGGCGCTGTGGCCGAAGTCGACGTAGACGCTCGGCCCGTGCTCGCCGGAGACCCGCTCGGTGCGACCGGGCAGGTAGCACTCGATGGCGGAGACGCGCTCGGACGCACCGTCACGCTCACGGTCGCCCGATCCGTCCTCGTCGTGGTAACGGCGGTGGTTGCTCTCGAGCGCGTGCGCGATGGCACCGAGCTCGAAGCCGCCCTCGACCAGCATGACGATCGCCAGTGCGGCGTTCGCGGCCATGTGCCAGCCGATCAGGGGCACACGGGTCGTGAGCTCGCGACCCTCGGGACCCGTCAGGCGGAACTCGGTGTAGGCGGCGTGCGCCTCGACGATGTCGACGTGCCACTCGGCCTCGACGTCGGGGTGCACCGTGATGGTGGTGACCGGGATGCGGGAGTCCTGCACCACGCGGTGGCCCCAGTCGGTGTCCAGCGAGACGACGCCGCGGCGGGCGTGCTCGGGCTGGAACAGCGGGAGCTTCGCCTGGTAGTACTCCTCCATGTCGGCGTAGTCGTCGAGGTGGTCGTGCGACAGGTTCGTGAAGGCCGCGACGTCGAAGACGATGCCGTCGACGCGGTGACGGCTGAGGGCCTGGGCACTGACCTCGACGGCGACGGCGCGGACCTCGCTCTCGCGCATGCGAGCGAGGAGCGCGTGCATCTCGCTGGCCTCGGGCGTGGTCAGGCGGCTCGTCACGCTGAGCGAGCCGATGTGGCGCTCGGCGGTGGAGCTCAGGCCGGTCACCAGGCCGAGCTGCTTGAGGATGCCCTCGAGGATGTAGGACGTGCTCGTCTTGCCGTTCGTGCCGGTGACGGCGAACAGCTGCGGCAGGTCGGTGGCCTCGTCGGGGTGGGTGCGGTAGACCCACGCGGCGACGTCGCTCAGGGCTGCGCGGGGATCGTCGACGACGAGCACCGGCAGGCCGGACGGCTCGACGAGTGCGACGCCGTCCTGGTCGGTCAGGACGGCGACCGCGCCGCGCTCGGCGGCCTCGGTCGCGAACTGGGCGCCGTGCCGGTTCGCGCCGTGCACGCCGACGAACAGGTCACCCGGCTGCACCTCGGTGGCACTCAGCGTGATGCCGGTGGTCTCGAGGGTGTCGACCGAGCCGACGACACGCAGACCGAACGCGTTCGCGAGTTCGGCGACGGCCCTCGGGGTCGGGTGTTCGGGTCGGAGGACCGGGGGGATCCGTGCGGACAAGTGTTCCTTCTTCCTCACCACGTGGACGGGTAGAGCTTCGCCTCGGACGCGGAGGGGGCTACTCGGTACTTCTCGAGCACCTGGGACATGAGTGTGCGGAACGCCGGAGCCGCTCCGCTGGACCACTTGTTGGTCTGCGGCTTCGTGAACGTCACCGTGACAACATACTGGGGGTCTTCGGCGGGTGCCATTCCGGCCACCGACGTGATGCGCTGACCGCCGTAGCCCTGCGACCCCTCGGCCACCTCGGCGGTGCCGGTCTTCGCGGCGATGTTGTAGCCCGAGATCGGCTTCATGCCCACCAGCGTGCCGCCCGTGACGACGCTCTGCAGCATGTCGGTGACCTGCGTGGCGGCGGCTGCGGACACGACGCGCTGCTTCTGCACGTCGGGCGCGTCGATCGTCTTGCCGTCGGCCGTGGTGCAGCCCTTGACGAAGTGCAGCGGGATCCGGACGCCGTCGTTCGCGATCGTCTGGAACACGCTCGCGACCTGCACGGCCGTCGTCGAGATGCCCTGGCCGAACATCGAGTTGATGTTCGTCTGCTGGTCCCAGTTCGGGCTCGTGCCGTAGTCCATCGAGGGCTGGCCCGGGTAGTCGATGGCCGTCTCCGGCTCGAACAGCCCGAACTTCTTCATGTAGTCGAAGCGCTGCTGGGCCGTCAGCCGTGCCCCGAGCTCGGTGATGCCGACGTTCGACGAGTTCTGCAGGATGCCGGTCAGCGTCAGGTTCTCGGTGGGGTGGAACTCCGAGTCGTGGATCGTGCCGCCCCAGGGGAACGTGCGCGAGTACGGCACGACGGCCTGGTCGGTGGGAGTCGACTTGCCCTGGTCGATCAGCGCGGCGGCGATCGCGGCCTTGATCGTGGATCCCGGCTCGTACGACGCCGTCAGGGCCCGGGAGCCGAAGGCACCCTTGTCGGTCGTGGCGTCGACGTCGTTCGGGTCCACGGTCGGGTAGTCGGCGACCGCCAGCAGCTCGCCCGTCTTGACGCTCGTGACGGTGGCCGTCGCGGACTCGGCCTGCAGGGTCTTGGCGGCGGACGCGATGGTCTGCTGCGCCATGTACTGCAGGTCGCTGTCGATCGTCGTCTCGAGCGTGCCGCCGTCCTTGGCCTTCTTCGTGGTCACGGTGCTGCCGGGCAGCTGGACGCCGTCCTCGCCACGCTCGTAGGTCTCCGAGCCGTTGGTGCCGGCCAGGCACTGGTCGTAGGCGTACTCCAGGCCGGCCTGGGCGCCGTCGGTCCCCATGAACCCGGTCAGGTTGCCCGTCGTCGCAGCCGTCGGGTAGACCCGCGACGCCTGCTGCTCCTTGTAGATCCACGGGATGCCGAGGTCGACCACGGCCTCGTAGTGCCGGACGTCGAGGCCCTTGATCAGGTACGCGAAGTCGGACTTCGGGTTCGCGGCGATGTTCTTCCGCATGGTCGCGACGTCGCCGCCGGAAGCCTTCGCCAGGGCGTTGAGTGCGGTGCTGACGCTGACGTCCTTGATGCGGGTGCCGCCGAGCTTGCCCTTGAACTGCTTGACCAGGCGCGGCGAGGTCGTGATGTTGTACCGGGTCACGCTGTCGGCGAGTTCGGTGCCGTTGCGGTCCACGATCGCGCCACGGGTGCCGTAGATCGTCACGGGGATGCTGCGCTTCTGGGCCGACGCCTCGTTCAGCACCGATGCCTGGACGACCTGGATGTCGACGAGCCGGACCACGAACACCCCGACCAGGGCGATCACGGCGAGCATCACGATGCTGTAGCGCAGGCGTCGGTTGCGGATCGTCTTCGTCACGCGGTGCGGTCCTTCCCGGGCGGTGCTGAGGGTGCGGCGGACCCGCCGGTCACCGGGTGGAGGGTGCCTGGAGCGGGTTCGCGTCGGACTCTACGGACGACTTCGCCGTCCCCTGGTCCGACGCGCTGGCGCCGCTGGTCTTCTCAGACGCGGCAGGTGCGGACGTGTCAGCGGCGGTGCTGCCTGCGGCGGCACTGCCTGCGGCGGGGTCGCCGGTGTTGCCCGTCTCCTTGCTCGTCGACGTGGCGCCCGGCTGGGTGGCCAGCGGCACGTCGTTCAGCAGGGAGTTCGGCACCTGGTTCTCGGTGGACGCGGTTGCCTCGTCGGGCTTCGCCGGGGTCGGCGTGCCGTACACCCGGCCGGTCTTCGGGTCCAGGTACACCGGCGTGGAGTTCGCGATCATCCCGAGCGCCTGCGCGTTGCGGGCCAGGTTCTGCGGCGAGTCCAGCACCCGGAGTTCCTCGGACAGGGACTGCTGCGTGCGGGACAGGTTGGTCTGCTCCGTCGACAGCGAGTTGAGCGTGTAGGCGCCCTGGCTGAGCACCATGCTGATGCCGAGCTGGGCCAGCAGCAGGATCCCGAGCGCGGCGACGGCCACGACGGCGTACCCGATGCGGGGACGGGCCCGGCGCTGGGCCGCGGTGGGGGTGACCTCGACCAGCTCGGGGCGGTGCTGACGGTCGGGGCGCGGGGCCCGCGACGGGACGACCGCAGGGTCGACGAGTGCGAGGTTCGTGCTCATGTCAGTTCCGGATCCGCTCGGCCGCGCGCAGTCGCACGGGGGTTGCTCGGGGGTTGGCGGCGCGTTCGGCCTCGTCGGCCAGCTCAGCGCCCTTGACGATCAGGGAGAAGGTGGGGGCGTGCTCGGGCAGCTCCACCGGCAGGTCGGCGGGGGCGCTCGACTTCGTGCGCTCCACCAGGGCCCGCTTGACGATTCGGTCCTCGAGGGACTGGTAGGACTCGACGACGATGCGGCCACCGACCGCGATGGCGTCGAGGGCCGCCGGGATCGCCCGCTCGAGCACGCTCAGTTCGGCGTTCACCTCGATGCGGAGCGCCTGGAAGACGCGCTTGGCCGGGTGCCCCTGGCGCTGGACGGCGACCGGGGTCGCGTCGTGCAGCACCTGGACCAGGTCGCCGGACATCTCGAACGGCTTCGTCGCCCGCCGCTCCACGATGGCTCGTGCGTAGCGGCCGGCGAGCTTCTCCTCGCCGTAGCGCTGGAAGATGCGACGCAGTTCGCCCTCGTCGTAGGTGGCCAGGACGTCGGCGGCGGTCTGCCCCTCGGTCCGGTCCATCCGCATGTCGAGCGGGGCGTCCTGGCTGTACGCGAACCCGCGCTCGGCCCGGTCGAGCTGCAGCGAACTCACACCGAGGTCGAACAGCACGCCGTCGACCTTCGTGAAGCCCTCGCCCTGGATGGCGTCGACGATGCCGTCGTACACGGTGTGCACGAGCCGGACGCGGTCACCGAAGCGGGACAGACGGTCCCCCGCGATGCCGAGGGCGTCGGTGTCGCGGTCGAGTCCGATGAGCGTGAGCTCCGGGAACCGCTCGAGCAGGCCCTCGGAGTGACCACCCATGCCGAGCGTGGCGTCGACGACGACCTTGCCCGGGCCCTCGAGCGTCGGCGTGAAGAGGTCGACGATGCGCTGGAGCATCACCGGCGTGTGCGGGAAGCGTGGCGTCTCGTTGTCGTTGTCGGCCATGTGCAGCCCCTCGTCTCCTGGGCCGTGGGTCCGGATCCCCATCCATGCGACCTGACACCGGGGAAGTGATGTCAGGGCTTCACGGCTGGGAGTCCCGATCCGCGGATCAGAAGATCCCCGGGATCACCTCCTCGTCGTTGTCGGCGAATGCCTCTTCGGCTTCGGCGTAGTAGGCCTCCCACGCGGGGGTGGACCAGATCTCGGCACGGTCACCGCTGCCGATGACCGTGAGGTCCCGCTCGAGCCCCGCGTACTCGCGGAGGTTCTGCGGGATCGTCACGCGGTTCTGCTTGTCGGGCTGTTCCGCGCTGGCCCCCGAGAGGAACAGGCGCATGTAGTCCCGGGTGCGCTTCGACGTCATCGGAGCGGTCCGGATGCGCTCGTGGAGTTCCTCGAACGTCCGGGCGCTGAAGACCACGACGCAGCGTTCCTGGCCGCGGGTCATGACGAGCCCGCCGGACAGTTCGTCCCGGAACTTGGCGGGGAGGATCACGCGACCCTTCTCGTCGAGCTTCGGGGCATGAGTACCGAGCAGCACGTCGGGCCTCCCCTCCGCTCCACCGGACCGTTGCAAGCCCCACTTTACTCCACTCCCCTCCCCCGGACCAGGATTCCGCACCCTTTTCGGCCCTCGACACCCCTACTGGGGGCATGCGCCCAGGAATGCATCCCGCAGATGCAGCCCGAAAAGCCCGGATCCATGCGGTTCCGGGCGGCAGGAGCGGGCGTGGAGGAAAGTGGAGGACTTTCGCAGCCGGTGGAGCACGTCGGGGCGCGCCGCGGTCGCACGGTCGGCTCCACCACGCCCGGCCGCCGGTCGGCGTGTGGTCGCGACGTGCCGCCGCCGCGACGCCGAGTGGTCACGAACCGTCGCTCACGCGCTCCCCAGCCGACAGTTCGTGACCCCCCGGCGACCTCCGCACGGCATGTCGTGACCACTCGCGCGCACACCCCGCGTGCGGCGTCGGTCCACCCCGGCCGGGAGGCCCGCCCCACCTCCGCCGCGGCGCTCCCGCGGGCGCACGGCCGGCTCCACCACGCCCGGCCGCCGGTCGGCGCGTGGTCACGACGCGCCGCCGAGGCGACGGCGAGTGGTCACGAACCGTCGCTCGCGCGCTCCCCACCCGACAGTTCGTGACCCCCCGGCGACCTCCACGCGGCATGTCGTGACCAACCGCGCGCACACCCCGCACGCACACCTCGCGCGCACACCCCGCGGCTCCGGCTCCGCCCCGCGGCCCCGACCCCGGCCCCGGCCCGAACCCGCCCGCCCCCGGGAACACGAAACGGGGCCGGCCCGAAGGCCGACCCCGTGGAGGAGTGTGGAGGGAGCCCGACCGGCTCCGGTCAGCTACTGACCCTGGTCGTTCCGCTTGTCCCAGCGGTCGTTCATGCGGTCCATGAAGGACCCGCCGCCACCACCACCACTGGCAGACGGACGCGCCGACCCACCGGATGCGGGCTTGCCCGGCCGAGCGGGCTTCGCCTTCGGGGCACGCATGCCCGGGCGCAGCGCGAACAGGACACCGGCGAGCATCACGACGAAGCCGAGGATGCCCAGCAGCGGCGCCTTGATGACCAGGCCGACGATGACGACGGCGATCCCGGCGAGTGCGCCGAGGACCCCGAGGGTGATGGCTGTGTACGTCGGACGACCCTGTCGACGTGTGACACGAGCCACGAAATCGGAATCGTTCTGGTAGAGGCTGCGCTCCATCTCTTCGAGAAGGCGCTGCTCCTGTTCCGAGAGCGGCATCTTGGTTCCCTCTGTTCCTGGGATCGACGCGGGGTTGAAAAACGCGGGTTGGGTGGACCGATTCTATGCCTCGACCACTCCACTAGGGTAGGGATCGTGGCTGAGAGTACGCGATTAGTGGACCTCGTATCGGCGCGTATCGACCGGGCACTCGACGAGCAGCGTGAGCGGCTCCTCGCGATCAGCCCCGACCTCGCGCCGTTCGACCGGTACGCCCGAGACCTGTTGTCCGGCGGCAAGCGCTTCCGGGCCCTGTTCTGCTACTGGGGATGGCAGTCGGTGGCGGGCCGTTCCGGTTCGTTCGACCCGCTGGCCGAGGGGTCCCGGCAGACCACCGCCGAAGCGATCGTCACGGTCGCCGCCGCGCTCGAGGTCTTCCACGCCGCCGCCCTGGTGCACGACGACATCATGGACCGCTCGGACACCCGTCGTGGGCGTCCGGCCGCGCATCGCCGCTTCGAGTCCCTGCACGAGGAGTCCGGTTTCGTCGGCGACCGCGGGCAGTACGGCACGAACTCGGCGCTGCTCCTCGGCGACCTGCTGCTCTCGCTGAGCGACTCCGTGTTCGACGAGGGCCTCGCGCTCCTCGACCCGGTGCGGGCCCGCATCGTCCGCCAGGAGTTCCACGCGATGCGCCTCGACGTCACGGCGGGGCAGTACCTCGACGTGCACGAGGAGACCGCCTGGCCCGTCATCGACGAGTCCGAGCACCTGCTCCGCGCCCAGCGCGTCATCGTCTTCAAGTCGGCGAAGTACTCGATCGAGGCACCCCTGGTCATCGGTGCCCTGGTCGCCGGCGCGAGTGACTCCCAGCTCGAGGGCCTCCGCGCCTTCGGACTCCCCCTCGGCGTGGCCTACCAGCTGCGCGACGACATGCTCGGCGTGTTCGGTGACCCCGGGGTCACCGGGAAGCCCGCGGGCGACGACCTGCGCGAGGGCAAGCGCACCGTCCTCATTGCCTCTGCGCGCAAGACCCTGGCGAGTGGGCCGCGGCAGCTCCTGGACGAGCTCCTCGGCGACCCGGACCTCGACGAGGAGCAGGTGCGGATGCTCCGGGCGACCCTCACCGAGTCCGGCGCCGTGGCCGCCGTCGAACGGTCGATCGATCGGCACGTGCAGCGTGCCAAGGCGGCGCTCGACGCGTCGCCGCTGACGCCGTCGGCACGCGAACAGCTCGCGTCGCTGGCCGACACGGTCAGCCGCCGGTCGTCCTAGACACGGCCACAGGACGCAAGGGAGGCCCGGTGCCAGCTGGCACCGGGCCTCCTGTCCGACCGGAACGCGTCTAGAGCAGCGACTGGGCGACGCGACGCACCTCGGCCTTGCGACCGGCGCGCAGCGCCGCGATCGGCGTGGTGCCCATCGCGTCGTCGACGGTGAGCATCCAGCGCACCGCCTCGTCGTCGGTGAAGCCGTTGTCGCCGAGAACGATGAGCGTGCCGCGGAGTTCGGGCATCGGCTCGCCGTCCTCGAGGAACTCGACCGGCACCCGCAGCACACCGCCGACACGGGCGGCGAGGAGGGTCTTCTGCTCGAAGAGTCGGTGGATCCGTCCGGGGCTCGTGCTGAACATGTCCACGAGCTCGGGGACGGTCAGCCAGCGTTCGGAGAGGGTCAGGTCGTCGGCGGGTGCGGCACTCACACGCCCATGGTGCCAGAGTGACCGCCGGAGTGAATCGGTAACGTTCGTCACATTCGTCACATCCACCACATCTGACTCTCTGGTTGACTTGGGAATCAGGCCATGCCAGCGTTGTGGCACCTGTGAGTGCGCGCACGCGTGCGCACGCCTCAGTCGAGATCAGGAGAGACCCGTGGACCACGCTGCAGACGAAGTCGCCCGGCGCGCACGATCCGCCCGGTTCGCCACCATGCCCATCGTCCTCGCGGGCACGATCGCCGTGACCGCCGGCCTGACCGGTCCGGTCGCACACGCCGAGCCGCGGCACGACGACGCCGACGCGAACCACAAGCGTCACGTCGACCAGGACCGCGTCCTCACCGACCGCCCGGTGTTCGGCACCGCGGTCGCACGGCCGTCGCAGACCGTCGTCCGGACGGTCGCCGCCACCACGAAGGCCCCCACGACCGCTGTGCCCACGAACTACACCGTCCACCACGGCGACACGGTCTCGGGCATCGCCGCCCGGTTCGGCCTGTCGGCGCAGGAGATCCTCGTGCGCAACGGCCTCGGCTGGAACACGATCATCCACCCGGGCCAGACGCTGCACCTGGCGTCGACCCCCGCCGTGACCACCGCTGCCGTGCGGACGTCCGGGGCCACGAGCGGCTCCGGGTCGAACACCTCGAGCTACCACGTGAAGCAGGGCGACACGGTCTCCGCCATCGCCTCCCGCGTCGGCGTGTCGACCACGGCGCTCCTCCGCGCGAACGACTTGTCACAGCGCAGCGTCATCTACCCGGGGCAGACGCTCCGGGTCCCGCACGGCACGTCCTCGTCGACATCGGTGTCCACGGCGTCGGCGCCGTCGACCCGGTCGAGCGTCAAGATCAGCGCCGGTGACACGGTCGCCTCGATCGCCGCCGCCCACCACGTCTCCGTCAAGTCGCTCCTGTCGGCGAACGGCCTGTCGTACACCAGCACCATCTACGCCGGCAAGACACTCGTCATCCCGTCGTCGAACGCCACTGCCGCACCGGCGGTCGCCGCCAGCGCAGCCGTCAGCGGTGCCGTGGGCCTGAGCGCCGAGCAGCGACAGAACGCGGCGACCATCGTCGCCGTCGGTCGCTCCCTGGGCGTCCCCGACCGCGGCATCGTCGTCGCCCTCGCCGCCGCGATGCAGGAGTCGAGCCTGCGGAACATCCCACACGGCGACCGCGACTCGGTCGGTCTGTTCCAGCAGCGCCCGAGCCAGGGGTGGGGCCCCGCGGCGACGCTGCAGGACCCGGTGCACGCCACCAAGCTGTTCTTCGGTGGTCGGGACAACCCGAACGCCGGCAAGACGAGTGGGCTGCTCGACGTGCGCGGCTGGTCCTCGATGAGCATCACCGATGCGGCCCAGGCCGTGCAGCTCTCCGCCTACCCGAAGGCCTACGCCAACTGGGCGACGGCCGCCGAGGGCTGGCTGGCGACCCTCTGAGCCTCATCCGGAAGATCGAGATTGGGTCACGACCGGTGCGCCGGTGCGTCCGGCTGCCGTCTCGATTCGTAGAATGCCGCCGATGACCACCAACGCCGCCACGGACCCCATGATCGGTCGCATGATCGATCAGCGGTACCGCGTCCGCTCGCGCATCGCGCGCGGGGGCATGGCGACCGTCTACCTCGCGACCGACGTGCGCCTCGAGCGACGCGTCGCCATCAAGATCATGCACGGGCACCTGGCCGACGACCAGGCCTTCCGTGAGCGCTTCATCCAGGAGGCCCGGTCGGCCGCCCGGCTGTCGCACCCGAACCTGGTGGGCGTGTACGACCAGGGCGCCGAGGGCGAGACCGCCTACATCGTCATGGAGTACATCCCCGGCATCACGCTGCGGGACCTGCTGCAGGAACACCACGCCCTGACCCCCGAGCAGGCCACGGACATCCTGCGCGCCGTGCTGGCGGGCCTGGCGTCCGCGCACCGCGCCGGCATCGTGCACCGCGACCTGAAGCCCGAGAACGTCCTGCTCGCCGACGACGGCCGCATCAAGCTCGGCGACTTCGGCCTGGCCCGGGCCACGACCGCGAACACGGCGACCGGCGCGGCCCTGCTCGGCACGATCGCCTACCTGTCCCCCGAGCTCGTGACCCGCGGCGCCGCCGACTCGCGCAGCGACATCTACGCGCTCGGCATCATGCTCTACGAGATGCTGACCGGCGAGCAGCCCTACAAGGGCGAGCAGCCGATGCAGATCGCGTACCAGCACGCCAACGACTCCGTCCCGGCCCCGAGCGCCGCCGTGTCCGGGGTGCCGCCGGAGCTCGACGAGCTGGTCGCCTGGTCGACCGCGCGCGACCCCGAGGACCGTCCCCGCGACGCCCGCGAGATGCTCGACCACATGTCGGGCAACCAGCAGCGGGCGACCGGTCAGTACCGCACCGCCGTGCTCCGCCCCGAGAACGGGACCGCGATCCTGCCCTCCGGCGGCGGGGGAACGCTCGGCGCCGCAGCGGCCGCCGCCTCGGTCGGAGCCGCAGGTGCCGGTGCTGCCGACGAGACCGCCATCATCGACCGGGCGGGTGACCGCGACACCGGTGACGGCGTTCGGACGCCCGCGCGGGCCCGCACCAACGCCCCGGGGCCCCGTCGCACCGGTGCCCAGCCCGGCGTCCTGTCCCCCGCCGGCCAGCGGCTCGCCGACCAGTCGGCGAAGCGTCGGAAGCGCGGCTGGATCGCCCTGTCCGTGGTCGTCGTGCTCGCGCTGATCGGAGCCGGCTTCGGCTGGTACTTCGGCCCGGGGCCCGGTGGCAACGTGCGCATCCCGGAAGTCGCGGGCAAGTCGGTCTCGCAGGCCCGACAGCTGCTCGAAGCACAGGGCCTGCAGGCGGCGTCGAAGACCGGGACACGGTTCGACGCCGTCGTCGCGAAGGGGCAGGTCTCCACGACCGAGCCGGCTGCGAGGCGCGAGGTGCAGAAGGGCACGGCGGTGCAGATCGTCGTCTCGAACGGCCCCCGGATGATCCCGCTGCCGGCGATCGTCGGGCAGCCGCTCTCCACCGTGACGGCCGCGCTCGACGACGACTTCGAACTGCAGGACGACCGGTACCAGTTCTCGGCAGACGCGCCGAAGGACACCGTGATCGCGGCGACCGGTCGGGCGTCCGGCGGCAAGGCGCTCGACCTGACGACGGTGAAGGCGTACGGCGAGACCGGGCGGATCACCCTGACGGTGTCGCTCGGCCCCGTGCCCGACGTGGTCGGGAAGACCGTCGACGAGGCCTCCGCCGCACTCGACGACGTCGGGCTCGTCCTCGGCGCCCGGACCGAGGAGTACAGCGAGACCGTCCCGACGGGGCAGATCGTCTCCGCCGCCGTGCAGGAGTCCCCCGCCGTGCGCGGGTCGGCGGTGGACGTCGTCGTGTCGAAGGGCCCGACGCCGATCACCGTGCCGAAGGACGGAGTGGTCGGCAAGACCATCAACGAGGCGACGAAGACCCTCGAGGACCTCGGCCTCAAGGTCTCCGTGCCCGACTGCACGAACATCCTCTGCGGCTTCTACGACTGGAAGTCGACGCTGCCCGTCACGGGCACCGATCCGGGCTCCGGCGCGACCGTGTACCGCGGCGACACGGTCACCCTGTCCTACGACCAGTAGGGCCGGCGCAGGCGCTGCATGGGCGGTGTGTGTCGCCAGAGCGACACTGTCTCGCCCGATCGCGCCGACACCGTCGCGAGGGCGACGCTCCGCGGCCGTGGACGGGGCCCCGGGACGGACGGGAGGCCCGTGGCGGCGCCGTCACGGGCCTCCCGTCCGACACGCGAAAGCGACAGAACCCCGCGAACGTGCCGCGGGGTTCTGTCGCTTCGTCGAAATGGTTCCTGCGCTACGAGCGGTCGGGCTGGTGCGCGCCGAGTTCCTCGGCCACCAGGAAGGCGAGCTCGAGGGACTGCATGTGGTTGAGGCGCGGGTCGCAGAGCGACTCGTAGCGGGTGGCGAGGGTGGCCTCGTCGATGTGTTCCGAGCCACCGAGGCACTCGGTGACGTCGTCACCGGTGAGCTCGACGTGCATGCCACCGGGGTACGTGCCGACCTGGCGGTGCGCCTCGAAGAAGCCCAGGACCTCGTCCACGACGTCGTCGAACCGGCGGGTCTTGTAGCCCGTCGGCGTGGTCAGGCCGTTGCCGTGCATCGGGTCGGTGACCCACAGCGGATTGGCGTCCATGCCCTTGATCGCCTCGAGCAGCTTGGGCAGCTCGTCGCGGATCTTCCCGGCACCCATCCGCGTGATGAAGGTCAGGCGACCCGGCTCACGGTTCGGGTCGAGCTTGTCGACGAGCGCCTTCATGTCGTCAACGGTCGTCGTCGGGCCGAGCTTCACACCGATCGGGTTGCGCACCCGCGACAGGAAGTCCACGTGGGCACCGTCGATGTCACGCGTGCGCTCACCGATCCAGATGAAGTGGCCGGACGTGTCGTACGCCAGGCCTGAGCGGGAGTCGATGCGGGTCATCGGGCGCTCGTAGTCCATCAGCAGCCCCTCGTGCGAGGCGTAGAACTCGACGTGCTTGAGCGCTTCGAAGTCGGCACCGCAGGCGGCCATGAACCGGATCGCGCGGTCGATCTCCTTGGCGAGGTGCTCGTACCGGGCGTTCGCCGGGTTCGAGGCGAAGCCCTTGTTCCACGAGTGCACCTGCCGCAGGTCGGCGAAGCCCCCTTGCGTGAACGCTCGGACCAGGTTCAGCGTCGACGCAGCGGTGTGGTAGCCCTGCACCAGGCGGCGCGGGTCGGCTTCGCGGCTCTCCGGCGTGAAGTCGTAGCCGTTCACGATGTCGCCGCGGTAGGCGGGCAGCGTGACGTCGCCGCGGGTCTCGAAGTCGCTCGAGCGGGGCTTGGCGAACTGTCCGGCCATCCGGCCCATCTTGATGACGGGCGTCGAGGCGCCGTAGGTCAGCACGACGGCCATCTGCAGGATCGTCTTGACCCGGTCGCGGATGGAGTCGGCGGTGGCACCGGCGAAGGTCTCGGCGCAGTCACCGCCCTGCAGCAGGAAGGCCTTGCCCTGGGCGGCCGCGGCGAGCCGTGCGCGCAGCTCGTCGACCTCGCCCGCGAACACGAGCGGCGGGAGCGTGGCGATCTCGGCCGACGCCGCCTCGGCAGCGGCGGCGTCCGGCCAGGTCGGCTGCTGCTTGATCGGGAGCGTCCGCCAATAGTCGAGCCCCTCGATGACGTCCGGATTCTGCAGGGCGACGAAGTCGGTCGACTCGGGCAAGGGCGTTACCTCGGTGTTCTGTGCGGGCGGCCCGGCGACGCTGACCGGCACGTGGCCGCGCGTCGGCGATGGGCGTCCTGGCGGGGTGCCGGGACCATCAGAGCCTAACGTGCAGGCGTCGACTTCCGTTCCCGCATGACGGCCTCGCGCGCAGAGCTCGCGCGCTCCTTCACGCTGGTGGCGTAGACGTCGACGTACTCCTGACGGCTCAGCCCGGCGAGCTCGTGCATGACCTCGTCCGTGACGCTGCGCAGGATGAAGCGGTCCGTCTCGAAGCCCTGGAACCGCGAGAAGTCGAGCGGCTTGCCGAACACGACCCCGACGCGCTTGATCTTCGGGAACCGCTGCCCGATCTGCTGCACCTCGCGCGTGCCGACCATGGCCACCGGGACGACGAGCACGCGCCCCTCGAGGATCATCCGGGCGATGCCGGTGCGTCCGCGGTAGAGCTTGCCGTCGGGGCTGCGCGTGCCCTCCGGGTAGATGCCGAGCTGTTCACCGCGCGCCAGGACCTGCAGCCCGGTGCGCAGGGACGCCTCGGACGCCTTGCCACCGGAGCGGTCGATCGGCAGCTGGCCGATGGCGTTGAAGAAGGTCTTCGTCGCCCAGCCCTTCAGCCCCCGGCCGGTGAAGTAGTCGCTCTTCGCCAGGAACGACAGTCGACGATCGAGCACCGCCGGCAGGATCACCGAGTCGATGAACGAGATGTGGTTCGAGGCGAAGATGACCGGGCCCGTCGTGGGGACGTGTTCGCGCCCGACGACCCACGGCCGGAACAGGGTGAGGATGAGCGGTCCGAGCACGAAGTTCTTCAGCAGCCAGTAGGTCATCGACGACTCCAGGTGGTGAGAAGGTCCGGGTGGTGCACGGGTGTTCGCGGTTGCGTTTGCGTTTGCGTTTGCGTTTGCGTTTGCGTTTGCGTTTGCGTTTGCGCGCCGACCCTACGCCGTCCGGGCGTGGATGCGAGCGAGGTCGGCAGCACCGACGACGCCGGCGTCGTTGACGAGTTCGGCGATGACGAAGTCGGGCTCCGGGTGGTACCCGCGGGCCGGCAGGTTGTTGAGGTACGCCTGCTTGATCGGGTCGAGCAGCCGGTCCCCCGCGCTGGCGACGCCGCCGCCGAACACGAAGAGCTGCGGGTCGAGCACGGCGGAGAGCGACGCGCACGCCTCGCCGAGGTGCCGACCGAGCCGACGGAGTGCCGCGAGGGCACCCGGGTCGTCGGCCAGGATCAGGTCGCCGACGATCTTGCCGTCGAGCTGGCCACCGTTGTCGGCGCGGGCGTCGGCCAGGGCCGAACCGATCCCGCCGGCGTCGGCGACGTCGTTGGCCATGCGCTGCAGGGCGCGGCCGGAGCCGTACTGCTCGATGCAGCCACGGGCGCCGCACCCGCAGGGCAGGCCGTTCGGGACGATGCGCAGGTGCCCGATCTCGCCACCGGTGCCGAAGCCGCCGCGGAACAGCCGGTCCTCGGTCACGATGGCGCCGCCGACCCCCGTGCCGATGGTGAGCATCGTCATGTCGGACACGAGCCGACCGGCACCGAACCGGAACTCCGCCCAGCCAGCGGCGTTCGCGTCGTTGTCGACGGTGATGTGCAGATCGCCGAGGCGCTGCTGCAGCTTCTGCCGGAGTGGTTCGTTCCGCCACCGGATGTTGGGCGTGTAGTAGACGATCGACTGCGAAGCGTCGATGAACCCGGGGGCGGCGACCCCCACGGCGCCGACCTGGTGGAGCGAGCTGAGTCGCTCGACCATCGAGACGACGTCGTCGAGCATGGCGTTCGGGTCCGCAGCGTTGGTGGCCACGCGGTCCTCGGCGACGATCTCGCCCAGTTCCGTCACGACCGCACCCGCGATCTTGGTGCCCCCGATGTCGATTCCGATGGCGTGCACGAGCAACGAGCCTACCGGTTCGCCGCGAAGTCGAGGAACGCCCGGAGACGCGCCCTATGCTGGCGGTGTCGCCTCGGTGTTGAGGCGCACTCGAGTCGAACCGGCAGACAAGGGAGTCACCGTGAACGATCAGCGTCCTGCACGCAGCAGCGCCTCCACCGACACGTCCACCGCTGGCAGCGCCGCCACCGGGAGCACACCGTCGGCCGGGGAGCACCCCACCAGCCCCGACGCCGGCCCCGTCGCCCCGGACCACGGCTCGGCAGCGCGGCTCCTCGGCGACCGCGTCCGTCTGACGCCGGAACGTCCGATCCTCGCCCAGCGCCACGGCGACACCTGGACGACCTTCACCGCGGCCGAGACCCTGGCCCGGGTCCGGGGCATCGCGAAGGGCTTCGTCGCCGCCGGGCTCGAGCCGGGCGCGCACGTCGCGATCCTGTCGCGCACCCGGCTCGAGTGGACCCTGGTCGACTTCGCCGTGTGGACCGCCGGCCTGGTGTCCGTGCCCGTGTACGAGACGAGCTCCCCCGACCAGGTGCGGTGGATCCTGTCCGACTCCGAGTCGGTCGCCATCGTCGTCGAGCAGGAGGAGCACGCGCGCCGCGTCGCCTCCATCGCACCCGACCTGCCCGCCCTGGGCCAGCACTGGACGATCGACGGCGGCGGCCTCGACGACCTGACCCGGCTCGGCGAGGACGTCACCGACGACGAACTCGACGCCCGCACCGCCCACGTGCACGGCCACGATGACGCCACGATCATCTACACCTCGGGCAGCACCGGCCGGCCGAAGGGGTGCGTCCTGCGGCACGACAACTTCACCGCCACGGTCGAGGGCGCGAGCGAGGCGATGCCCGAGGTCGTCGCCGACGGCGCCTCGACCCTGCTGTTCATCCCGCTCGCCCACGTCTTCGCGCGGTTCATCGCCGCGATGTCGGTCTCCGCGGGTGTCCTCGTCGGCCACGAGCCGGACACCAAGGACCTCATGCGGGCGGTGTCGACCTTCCAGCCGACGTTCCTGCTCGCGGTCCCCCGGGTGTTCGAGAAGATCTACAACTCCGCCGAGCAGAAGGCCGACCTCGGCGGCAAGGGCAGGATCTTCCGCGCGGCCGCCGACACCGCGGTCGCCCACTCCGAAGCCCTCGCCGCCGGCCGGGTGCCGTTCCTGCTCGGCCTGAAGTTCAAGCTGTTCGACCGGCTCGTGTACGCGAAGCTCCGCGATGCCCTGGGCGGCCGGGTCGAGTACGCCATCAGTGGCTCGGCGCCGCTCTCCCCGCGGCTCTCGCACTTCTTCCGCTCGATCGGGGTGCTCATCCTCGAGGGCTACGGCCTGACCGAGACCACGGCACCCGCCACGGTCAACCGTGCCCGTGAACTCCGCATCGGCACGGTGGGTCGCGCCCTGCCCGGCATCGAGGTCCGGATCGCCGACGACGGCGAGATCCTGATCCGCGGCGTCGACGTCTTCGACCGGTACTGGCGGAACGACGAGGCGACCGAGCACGCCTTCGCCGACGGCTGGTTCCGCACCGGTGACCTCGGCCGGCTCGACGGCGACGGGATCCTCACGGTCACCGGACGCGCCAAGGAGCTCATCGTCACCGCGAGCGGCAAGAACGTCGCACCGGCACCGCTCGAGGACGGCATCCGCGAGCACCCGCTCATCGGCCAGGTGGTCGTCGTCGGCGAGGGCAAGCCGTTCGTCGCCGCGCTCGTGACGCTCGACCGCGAGATGCTGCCCGGCTGGTGCGAGTCCCGCGGGATCGCCCCGGCTCTGAGCGCACACGAGGCCGCCTACGACGAACGCGTGCTGTCCGCCGTCCAGGAGGCCATCGACACCGCGAACAGCCGCGTCTCCCGCGCCGAGTCGGTCCGGTCGTTCACGATCCTCGACACCGACCTGACCGAGGCGTCCGGGCACCTCACACCCAAGCTGACGATCAAGCGGTCGGTGATCCTGCAGGACTTCGCCGCCGACGTCGACCACATCTACTCCGGGTCGAAGGTGCAGACGACGGCGACCCCGGTCGTCGAGGGGCGGCGCCGAGGCCGCTCCTAGCGCCCGCCGGGCGTACCTGGTCACTTCGGGCGTACCGGGTCGGTTCTTCCGACCAGGGACGCCCGATCCCGCCAGGTGCGCGCGGTTGTGGACGCAACGGTCTGGAGGCCCGGATCGCGTCCGTCGGACGTGATCCGGGCCTCCAGGCGGTCCAGCGGGCGCCGGGGCGCCTGCGGGGTCAGGCCTCCTGCGGCTGCTCCGTCGCGGGGGCGTCGAGGACGGCGGTCGAACCGGTCGTGACGGTGGCCTCGGCCGGTCGACGGTTGGTGCGGGTGCGGTGCGAGCTCAGCTCGTCGTTCTGACTGGTCATGCGGGAGTCCTGGGGGGATCGGATGGGCCGTCGGTGGGAGGCCGACAGCAGCACGGTACCCCCTCGTCAGGACAAAGCGACAATCCCCCGTGGGGGTGTCACACCCGAGTTCACAGCCCGCGAACGCGGGCCTGTGGGACCGCTCAGTGGAACCAGTCCTGCGCGCGGATGTCGCGCAGCGCCTGACGGCGGATCTCGGGGTCGAGCGTCATCACGTAGACCGTGCCGTCGAGGTGGTCGCACTCGTGCTGGAGCGCCTCGGCCATCAGTCCGGTGCCCTCGAGGACGACCTCGGCGCCGTCGACGTCGACACCCCGGACCTTGGCGTACGGGTACCGACGCGTCGGGTAGCCGAGGCCGGGGACGGACAGGCACCCCTCTTCCATGAGCTCGGGCTCCCCGGAGAGCTCGACGACCTCGGGGTTCAGGACGTAGCCGACCTCGCCGTCGACGTTGTACGAGAACGCGCGGAGCCCCACGCCGATCTGCGGCGCGGCCACCCCGGCACGTCCGGGTTCCTTGACGGTGTCGACGAGGTCCTGCACCAGGTCACGGACTCCGGTGCTCCCGAGCAGTTCGGGTCGGATCGGATCGGCCGGCGATCGGAGGACGGGGTCGCCGAACAGGCGGATGGGACGAACGGTCAATTTACTGCAGCACCACCAGGAGGTCGCCGGCGTCCACCTGCTGGGTCACCGGGATCGCGAGTCGGCCGACGGTGCCCGACACGGGCGCCGTGATGGCCGCTTCCATCTTCATCGCCTCGATGCTCGCCACCGGCGTACCGGCCTCGACGACGTCACCGACGGCGACCTTGAGCGTCACCACGCCGGAGAACGGCGCGGCGACGTGCTTCGGGTCGGACGCATCGGCCTTCTCGGCCGCCTTCGTCTCGACCTCGACCGAACGGTCGCGGACGGCGACCGGGCGGAGCTGCCCGTTCATCGTCGCCATGACCGTGCGGATGCCCTTGGCGTCCACCTCGCCGATCGCCTCGAGCCCGACGAACAGGTCGACGCCCTTGCCGAGCGGGACGCTGTGCTCCTGCCCCGGGCGCAGCCCGTACAGGTAGTCGACGGTCGGCACGACGGACAGGTCGCCGTACTGCTCCCGCACACGCTGGAACTGCTGCGTCGGCTGCGGGAAGAGCAGGCGGTTGAGTGCCTGCTGCCGCTCGGGTCCGGGGGTCTCGAGGTGCGCACGCTCGTCCGCGGGCACCGGGGTGATCTCGAGTCGGACGTCACGCCCGGCCAGGACCTTCGAGCGGAACGGCTCCGGCCAGCCGCCGGGCAGGTCGCCCAGTTCGCCGGCCATGAACCCGACCACGGAGTCCGGGATGTCGTACTTGTCGGGGTTCTGCTCGAAGTCGACCGGGTCGGCACCGACGGCGGCGAGCTGCAGCGCGAGGTCGCCGACGACCTTCGACGACGGCGTGACCTTGGTCGGGCGCCCGAGGATCCGGTTCGCCTCGGCGTACCAGTCCTCGACCTGCTCGAACCGGTCGCCGAGCCCGAGGGCGATCGCCTGCTGCCGGAGGTTCGACAGCTGACCGCCGGGGATCTCGTGCTTGTAGACACGCCCGGTCGGACCGGCGAGCCCGGACTCGAACGGGGCGTACACGCGACGGACCGACTCCCAGTAGGGCTCGAGGTCACCGACGGCGTCGAGGGACAGACCGGTGTCGCGCTCGGTGTGCGCCAGGGCGGCGACCAGGGCGGACATGCTCGGCTGGCTGGTCGTGCCGGCCATGGGTGCTGCGGCCACGTCGACGGCGTCCGCCCCGGCGCGCGAGGCGGCGAGCAGGGTCGCGAGCTGGCCGCCGGCGGTGTCGTGGGTGTGCACGTGCACGGGCTGGTCGAAGCGCTCGCGCAGCGCGGTGACGAGCTTCTCGGCCGCACCGGCACGCAGGAGACCGGCCATGTCCTTGATGCCGATGACGTGCGCGCCGGCCTCGACCATCTGCTCCGCCAGGCGGAGGTAGTAGTCGAGCGTGTAGAGGTCCTCGGCGGGGTCGAGGAGGTCGGCGGTGTAGCAGAGCGCCGCCTCGGCGACCGCCGTGCCGGTCGCGAGCACCGCCTCCAGCGCCGGACGCAGCTGGCTGACGTCGTTCAGCGCGTCGAACACGCGGAAGACGTCGACGCCGGACCGAGCGGCCTCGTCGACGAAGGCGTCGGTGACCTCGGTCGGGTAGGGCGTGTACCCGACCGTGTTGCGGCCACGGAGCAGCATCTGGATCGGGATGTTCGGCATCGCTTCGCGCAGCGAGGACAGGCGCTCCCAGGGGTCTTCCCCGAGGAACCGCAGGGCGACGTCGTACGTCGCACCTCCCCAGGCCTCGACGCTGAGCAGCTGCGGGGTGAGCCGCGCGACGTGCGGTGCGACGGCGACGAGGTCCTTCGTGCGGACCCGGGTGGCCAGGAGCGACTGGTGGGCGTCCCGCATCGTCGTCTCGGTCACCGCCAGGGCCGTCTGGGCGCGGAGGGCCTTCGACCACTCGGCTGGACCCATCGCCAGCAGGCGGTCGCGCTGTCCCTCGGGCACGGGCGTCGTCAGGTCGGTGGCCGGGAGCTTCTCGGCCGGGTCGGTGACGAGCGGCGACCGCTCACCGTTCGGCTTGTTCACCGTGACGTCGGCGAGCCAGGTGAGCACCTTCGTGCCGCGGTCCTTCGAGACGTGGCCGCCGAAGAGCTGGGGGCGTTCCTCGATGAACTTCGTCGAGACGTCGCCGCGGGCGAAGTCCGGGTCCTCGAGCACGGCCTGCAGGAACGGGATGTTCGTGCTGACGCCGCGGATGCGGAACTCGGCGAGGGCGCGCTTGGCCCGGGACACCGCCGGCGGGAAGTCGCGGCCGCGGCACGTCATCTTCGCGAGCATCGAGTCGAAGTGCGGGCTGATCTGCGCACCGGTGGCGACCGTGCCGCCGTCGAGCCGGACGCCCGCGCCGCCGGGGCTGCGGTAGGTGCTGATCCGGCCGGTGTCCGGACGGAAGCCCTGCGTCGGGTCCTCGGTCGTGATGCGGGTCTGCAGCGCCGCGCCGTGCACGTGGACGGCGTCCTGCGACAGACCGAGGTCGGCGAGGGTCTCCCCCGCCGCGATGCGCATCTGCGACTGCACCAGGTCGACGTCGGTGACCTCTTCGGTGACTGTGTGCTCGACCTGGATGCGCGGGTTCATCTCGATGAAGACGTGCTGGCCGACGCGTTCGCCTTCGGTGTCGAGCAGGAACTCCACGGTGCCGGCGTTGACGTACCCGATCGACCGGGCGAAGGCCACGGCGTCGCGGTGCAGTGCCTGCGCGATCGCGGGGTCGAGGTTCGGCGCCGGCGCGATCTCGACGACCTTCTGGTTGCGCCGCTGCACCGAGCAGTCCCGCTCGAACAGGTGGATCGTGCCGGCGTCGGTGCCGGTCGCGTCGGCGAGGATCTGCACCTCGATGTGGCGCGGACGGATGACGGCCTGCTCGAGGAACATCGTCGGGTCGCCGAACGCACTGTCGGCCTCGCGCATCGCGGCTTCGAGGGCGTCGCGCAGCTCGGGCTTCGTCTCCACCCGGCGCATGCCACGCCCACCACCGCCGGCGACGGCCTTGGCGAACACCGGGAACCCGATCGCGTCCGCGCCGGCGATGAGCTCGTCGATGTCGCGGCTCGCCGGGGTGCTCGCGAGGACCGGGACGCCGGCCGCGATCGCGTGCTCCTTCGCGGTGACCTTGTTGCCGGCCATCTCGAGCACGTGCTCGCCCGGACCGATGAAGGTGATGCCGTTCGCCGCTGCTGCCGCGGCGAGCTCCGGGTTCTCGGACAGGAACCCGTACCCCGGGTAGATCGCGTCGGCCCCCGACTCGCGGGCGACGCGGATGATCTCGGAGACGTCCAGGTACGCCCGGACGGGGTGGCCCCGCTCCCCGATCAGGTAGGCCTCGTCGGCCTTCAGACGGTGCAGGGAGTTCCGGTCTTCGTACGGGTAGACGGCGACCGTTCGGGCCCCCAACTCGTAGGCGGCACGGAACGCGCGGATGGCGATCTCGCCACGGTTCGCAACGAGGATCTTCGTGAACACGACGTCCCTTTCAGCCCGGGTTGAGGTGAGACAACCCTAGTGGCGGTAACGTTGCTCAACGTGCATGTACTCAGCGTGAGCTCCCTCAAGGGTGGTGTCGGCAAGACGACGGTGACGCTCGGCCTGACCTCGGCCGCGTTCGCCAAGGGACTGCGCACGCTGGTGGTGGATCTGGACCCGCAGTCCGACGTCTCGACGGGCCTCGACATCAACCTCGCCGGCCACCTCAACGTGGCCGACGTCCTCGAGAACCCGAAGGAGAAGATCGTCCGTCAGGCGATCGCCCCCTCGGGCTGGACGAAGGGGTCGCAGGGCAAGATCGACGTCATGGTCGGGTCGCCCTCCGCCATCAACTTCGACGGGCCGCACCCGTCGATCCGTGACATCTGGAAGCTCGAAGAGGCCCTGGCCAACGTCGAGCAGGACTACGAGCTCGTCCTCATCGACTGCGCGCCGTCGCTGAACGCCCTGACCCGCACCGCGTGGGCCGCGTCCGACCGCGTCACCGTCGTCACCGAGCCCGGCCTGTTCTCGGTCGCCGCCGCCGACCGAGCCCTGCGCGCCATCGAGGAGATCCGCCGCGGACTCTCCCCCCGCCTGCAGCCCCTCGGCATCATCGTGAACCGTGCCCGCGTGCAGTCGCTCGAGCACCAGTTCCGCATCAAGGAACTCCGCGACATGTTCGGTCCGCTCGTGCTCTCCCCGCAGCTGCCGGAGCGCACGTCGCTGCAGCAGGCGCAGGGTGCGGCGAAGCCGCTGCACGTCTGGCCCGGCGAGTCCGCGCAGGAGATGGCGAAGAACTTCGACCAGCTGCTCGAGCGCATCATGCGCACCGGCAAGATCGGTCCGTACGCCGAGGGCGGCGCCGCGTAGGTCGGACCCGGCACGCCGACGGGTCACAACACCCCGCTCACGTCCGCCGACTGGTCACCAACGGTCGGCTCGGGCGCGCGCAGCCGACAGTTCGTGACCACTCGGCGATCCGCACGCGACGGTTCGTGACCTCCCTCGAAGGGCCTGGAGGCACGCCCCCGCCCCAGCGGACACGCCCGGCCCCGGCACGCCCAGCGGTCACAACACCCCGCTCACGTCCGCCGAGTGGTCGCCAACGGTCGGCTCGGGCGCGCGCAGCCGACAGTTCGTGACCAGTCGGCGACCCGCACACGACGGTTCGTGACCACGCCGCGACGGCCTGGAGGCGCGACCCGCCCGGGCAGACACGCCCGGCCCCGGCACGCCCAGCGGTCACAACACCCCGCTCACGTCCGCCGACTGGTCACCGACCGTCGGCCGGCAGCGTCGCAGCCGACAGTTCGTGACCACACGGCGACTCACACGCGACGGTTCGGGACCACAGGGCCCGAACGCGGGTGGTCAGGAAGCGCGAGAAGCGCGACGAGCGGCGAGCTCGTCGGAGGGGTCGGCCGCAGCGGTGGCGTCGAGCTCGACCAGGGAGCTCTCGACCTCGCGCAGGACCTTGCCGACCGCGATGCCGAAGACGCCCTGGCCGCGGGACACGAGGTCGATGACCTCGTCGTCGGAGGTGCACAGGTACACCGAGGCACCGTCGGACATCAGCGTGGTCTGCGCCAGGTCGGAGACGCCGGACTCACGGAGCTGGTTGACGGCGGTGCGGATCTGCTGCAACGAGATGCCGGTGTCGAGCAGGCGCTTCACGAGCTTGAGCACCAGGATGTCGCGGAACCCGTACAGGCGCTGCGAACCGGAGCCAGCGGCGCCGCGGATCGTCGGCTGCACGAGCTCGGTGCGGGCCCAGTAGTCGAGCTGTCGGTACGAGATGCCGGCTGCCCGTGCGGCGACGGTGCCGCGGTAGCCGTTCTGCTCGTCGTGCTCGGGCAGACCATCGGTGAAGAGCAGCCCGAGGTCGTACCGGGTCACATCAGACTCGGTGCCAGGGGTGTCGTTCCCACTCATGAGCTTGCCTTCCACGACGATCGAGCTCCCACCCGAAGCTTCAACGACGGGTTGAGAGTTGTTCCGAGGTCCACGGTAGCGACTCCGACCGCTCCCGCGCGGGACATCCGACCCGGCGCGTCCGGCGTGTCGAGGATACGCCCCGACCACTGACACACAAGCCCTGTCGGAGCACCGGACGGCGTCATGCGTCGAGACGACCGATGGCCTGGCGGATGAGGTTCGACCGGATGATCTCGAGGTGTCCCGCGATCTCGCGGGCGAGCTCGGTGGCCTTCGCGCGCGAGGTGGCGTCGCCCCGGCGGGAGACCGGCATGAGGGCGGACTCGATGAGACCGACCTCACGCTCCGCGGTACTGCGGAGCGTACGGAGGTGCCGCGGCTCGATGCCGGTGCGCTGCAGTTCGACCAGGGCCTTCAACACGGAGACGCCGTCGTCGCCGTAGGTGTCGGTGGGCGGCAGGAGCGAGGCCGAGACCGCGTCGGCCAGCAGCATCGGCGAGGCACCGGCCGCGCGGACGGTCTCGTCGCGGGTGTAGCGACGTTCACGACCGAGGATCGACGGCTTCGGCGCGTCTCCGCCGCCGGGCAGGACCGGTTCGCGCCCGGCGTCGAGGTCGGCGAGGTACTCCTTGATGACCTTGAGCGGCAGGTAGTGGTCGCGCTGCAGTCCGAGGATCACCCGGAGACGCTCGAGGTCGGCGGCGGAGAACTTGCGGTACCCGCTGGCCGTGCGGATCGGGGTGACGAGCTCGCGCTCTTCGAGGAACCGCAGCTTGGAGCTCGACAGGTCCGGGAACTCGGGCTTGAGGCGAGCGAGGACCTGCCCGATCGTGAGCAGGTCCGGTGCCGCGGACCCCGCCCGGGCCGCAGCGGACCGTGCGGCCACTACGCGTTCGCCAGGCGCGCCAGGTCGACCCGAGATGCGTAGAACGTCAGGCGGAACTTGCCGACCTGGACTTCGGCCCCGTCGGTGAGCAGCGCTTCGTCGATGCGGACACCGTCGAAGTACGTACCGTTCAGGGAACCGTTGTCCTTGACGCTGAAGCTCGTGCCGTGGCGCAGGAACTGCGCGTGCTTGCGCGACACGGTGACGTCGTCGAGGAAGATGCCGGCGTCGGGGTGGCGGCCGGCCGTCGTGACGTCGGAGTCGAGGAGGAACCGCGCACCCACGTTGGGGCCACGACGGACCACGAGCAACGCCGACCCGGAGGGCAGGGCGTTGACGGCTTCACGTTCTTCGGTCGAGACACCGGACTCGGCGGTGAGCGCCGCTCCCATGTCCATGCTGAAGGTCAGCGTGGTGTCGACCAGCCGCTGTTCCGGGGACTTCTGACCGCCCGGCTGCGGGACCACTGGATCTGGCATCGGTGGACCTCCTCCTCTTGGCCTACCAGCGTATCGGAAACGAAGCCCCGAGCGGCAGCCCCGATCTGGGACTGTGGAGAGACTTCCGCGATGCGCGAACGCACGACCGGCGTCAGCGAACCAGCATGACCCACGTCAACGAACCAGCTCGACCAGCGTCAACGAACCAGCACGACCCGCGTCAACGCCCCCGCGCGAGCAACCAGAGCAGGTACGGCGCGCCCACGACACCCGTCACGACCCCCACCGGCAGCGCGTTGCCGGGGATCGCGAACTGGGCGAGCAGGTCGCTGCCGAGCGTGATCGCGGCGCCGACGGCTGCCGCCGGCGCGAGGGCGACCCGACCGCCGCCGACCAGGCGTCGAGCGATCGGGGCTGCCATCAGCGCCACGAACGACACCGGACCCGCGGTGGCGACGGCTGCGGCGGTCAGGCACACGGCGGTGAGGAGCAGGAGCACCTTCGCGCGGTCCGGTCGGAGCCCCAGGGCGGCGGCGACCTCGTCCCCGAGGCTCAGCACCTGCAGCCGAGCGGACTGCAGCAGTGCGAGCACGCCGAGCACGACGAACGCGACACCGAGCACCCCGACCAGGTCACGGTCGACGGCGTTCAGGCTGCCGGAGAGCCACAGCAGTGCGGTTCCGGCCTGGGTGACGGTGCCGCTCGTGAGCATCCATCCGGTGATGCTCAGGCAGATCGCCGCGACACCGATGCCGACGAGGACGACCCGGTTCCCGGTGATCCCCCTCCGCCAAGCGAGCCCGGCGATGGCGATCGCGACCACCACGGCGCCGACGAGCACGACCGAGAACAGGGTGCCGCCGCTCGCGCCGAACAGCACGATGGCGGTGAGCCCGGCGGCGCTGGCCCCCGAGGTGATCCCGATGACGTCGGGGCTCGCGATGGGGTTCCGCACGACGCTCTGCACGATCGCGCCGGCGGCACCGAGGCTGGCGCCGACGAGGACCGCGCCGAGCACCCTGGGGCCGCGGAGCTGCCCGATCACGAAGTCCGAGATGCGGTCCCCCTGGCCGAACAGGCTGGCCAGCACCTGACCAGGCGTGAGCGGGATCGACCCCGCGCCGAGCCCGATCAGGACGAGGACCGAGATGACCACCACCACGGCGACGAGCACCGCGACCTCACGGCGCAGCCCGACGGAACGGAACAGCGACTTCACAGTCCCCGCACCGCCCTCGACCGCACGAGCGCGATGAACACCGGCGCCCCGATGAGTGCCGTGACGATGCCGACCTGCAGCTCCCCCGGGTACGCGACGACGCGGCCGATGACGTCCGCCACGAGCAGGAGTGCGGGGGCGACGATCGCCGACAGCAGGATGGTCCATCGGTGGTCCGGGCCGCTCAGGCGACGGACCGCGTGTGGCACGGCGAGGCCGACGAACGCGATCGGCCCGGCGGCGGCCACCGCGGACCCGGCCAGCAGGACGGCGACCAGACCGCCCACGGCACGGACGAGCACGACCCGCTGCCCGAGCGACGCCGCGAGCTCGTCCCCGAGCGCCAGGGTGTTGAGCGACCGACCGAGGCCGAACGCGATCACCAGCCCGACGAGCACCGGTGCCGTGATGACCCCAGCCGTGCCGAGGTCCTTGCCGGCGAGGGCTCCGACCTGCCAGAACCGCAGCTGGTCGAGCAGGCTCTGGTCGGTCACGAGCACCGCGGTGGTGACCGACGACAGGGCAGCGGCGACGACCGCTCCGGCGAGGGCGAGCCCGACGGGCGAGAGCCCGCGCCGGGCGACGGCCGCGATCCCGTAGACGAGCAGGGCCGCGAAGGCGGCCCCGACGAACGCGAAGGGCAGGTACGCGGCCGTCCCGCTCACGCCGAAGAGCGCGATCCCGGCGACGACGGCCAGGGTGGCGCCGGAGTTGATGCCGAGGACGCTGGGGTCGGCGAGCGGGTTCCGGGTCACGCCCTGCATGACCGCCCCGGCCACGCCGAGTGCTGCTCCGGCGAGCAGACCGACGACGGTGCGCGGCACGCGGTTGCCGAGGACGATCAGCCCGATCTCGTCGTTCCTGCCGGGGTGCAGCACCGTGTCGAGGACGGTCCCGAGCGGGATCGGCCGTGAGCCGTACGCGATCGACAGGGCACACGCCACGGCGAGGACGACGACCGCCAGCACGGTCGCACCGACGAGTCGGGGGACGGAGCTGGGAGCCGGGGGCGGGGACGTCGACGGAGGCATGGAGGTAAGGCCACCCTAACGCCGGAGCCCTGTTCGGCGTCCCCCGAGCAAGCCCGGAGCGTGCGCAGGGTTCGTTCATAGGCTCGTCATGGGGAAGCCCTCTGTACTGGTCTCCATCGACGCCCGACCGGGCCGTCGAGGGACGACCGGAGAGCACCGATGAACGAGACCCCGAACCCCGCCGCCGCCGACCACGACGAGAACGGCACCCCCGCCGCGCAGCAGCAGGCTCCCGGGATGCACTGGGAGGCACCGCACGCCGACCCGGCTTCCCTGCGCCCGGCGTACGCGTTCGACGGATCCGGCCCGTACCTGTACGGCCCGGACGGCACCGGCCCCTACGCCTACACGCCCGACGGCCGCGGCCCCTACCTGATCGGCGGCCCCGCCCTCGCCGGCGCGAACCACGCCTGGGCCTCCTCGGCGGCGACCGCGAACCACTACGGTGCCGCGAACCACCCCGGTCTGACGAAACGCCCCCGCCGGCTCGGGCTGATGATCGGCTCCGGCATCGCTGCCCTCGCGATCGTCGGCGCTGCGGGCGGCACCGCACTCGGACTGTCCTCGCAGGGCACCACCACCACGTCGAGCCAGTCGCAGGGCACCACCACGCTGCCCGGCACCGGTACCGGCAGCAGCAGCGACGGCACGAACGGCTTCACGGTGCCCGGCGACGGCAGCGGCAGCGGCACCGACGGCAGCAGCGACGGCAGTGGGACGAGCACGCAGTCCCCCGCCACCGCGGCGACGGCCGCCGACAAGAAGGGCGTCGTGACCATCAACACCGTCCTGAACTACGACGAGTCGTCACAGGCGGCCGGCACCGGCATGGTCCTGACCTCCGACGGCACGATCCTGACGAACAACCACGTGATCCAGGGCGCGACGAGCATCACCGTCACCGACGAGACCACCGGCAAGCAGTACAAGGCCGACGTGGTCGGGGCCGACGCCACGAACGACGTCGCCGTGCTGAAGCTCGAGAACGCCTCCGGGCTGTCCACGGTCACGCTCGACGACGACGGCGAGCCGAGCACCGGTGACACCGTGAAGGACGTCGGCAACGCCGAGGGCACCGGCAACCTCGTCTCCGCCGAGGGCACCGTCACGGCGACCGACCAGGACATCCAGGTGCAGAGCGAGTCCGGCACCGGCACCGAGTCCCTGACCGGCCTGCTCGAGATCTCGGCGGACATCGTCTCCGGTGACTCCGGCGGGCCGGTGCTGGACAGCGAGGGCGAGGTCGTCGGCATGGCCACCGCGGCGTCCTCGGGCACGGCCGACGTCACCGGCTACGCCATCCCGATCAGCACCGCGAAGACGATCGCCCAGAAGATCCTCGCCGGGGAGTCGTCGAGCAAGATCACCATCGGGCTCCCCGCGTTCCTCGGCGTCGAGGTCAGCAACACCGCCACCACCACGGGCGGCGTCCCGGTCGCCGGCACGGTCGAGGGCTCCGGTGCCGCCAGCGCCGGCCTCGGTGCGGGTGACACGATCACGAGCGTCGACGGCACCGCGGTCACGAGCTCGGACCAGCTGACCAAGGTCGTGCAGTCGCACTCGGTGGGCGACAAGGTCAGCGTCCGGTACACCGACAGCGCCGGCACCGCGAAGACGGTCACGATCACCCTGACCGCCGGCCCCGCCGCGTAGCGGCAGAACCCGGGCGCGCTCAGCCCAGCAGCGCCCGCACCACCGACCGGTACACGTTCGCCGGGGAGTCCGTCCGGAAGGCGGTCTCCCCGGCCTTCGTCGTCCCCACGCGCGCGAACCCGTGTCCCTCGGCCCGCACGATCGTGACCGGTTTCGGCTTGCCCGGTCGACGCAGGTGCGAGACCGTCCACGGCGCGGCCCAGAACCGCGCGAGGCGCGGGTCGGCCTCGGCCAGGGCCTCCGGCAGGTCCGGCACGTCCGGACCGCCGGCCAGCTTGCGGCCGAGCAGGTGCCCTGGGAGCGACCCCGTGCGGAACGGGAAGGTCCACGTCGGACCGATGCCGAGCCTCCCGGCCAGCAGCGCGACGGCCCGGTCCGGCGTGACGGAGGCGACCACGGCGCCCGCCGCGTCGGTCCCGTCGACGACGGTCTGCGACCAGGCCTGGAGGCGCGACTCGCCCCCGTCGGGCAGGTGCTGTTCCAGCGTGACCGGCTGGGCATCGCCCTGCCAGGGCTCGAGGAGGGTCTGGGTCGACTCCGGCAGGGTGCCGAGCCGGCCGACGAGGCCCGCCTCGATGAGTTCGCGGCCCGCGGCGGTGCGGAGGAGCGTCGGGTTCCACCGGCGTCCGGCGAGGCTCCGCAGGGTGCCGATCGCGTTCGCGCTGAGCCGGGGGCCGTCGAGCGACGGTGCCAGGGCGGGGGCCGGCAGGTGTTCGAGGTCACGCTCGGGGCGGACCGGGACCGTCTCGGTGGCGCGGACGCTCTCGAGGACTGCGAGCACCAGGTCGTCGGTCTCGAGCAGCCGGGCGAGCGGACGTTCGATCGTCAGGTCGACGCGGTGCCGACCGGTGACGAAGAGCAGGTGGGTGCCGGCGACGTCGCCGTGTTCGTCGGGCCGGACGTACTCCACGAGCCGAGCCGGGGCACCTGCGGCCGTCCAGGGGTCGCAGCCGACGAGCAGCAGCCCCTCGACGGAGCCGGGCAGCCGTGCGAGCAGACCGGTGTTCTCGTCGCCGATCGCGCGGTCGCTGGGACGGGATCGGACGGTGAGGACGACGTCGTCGCCGGTGACGCGCAGGTCCGCCTGGGCTGCGTCCTCGCGGCGCCAGGAGTCCGGGCGGCGGAGGGTGAGGCGGGCGGTGCGGTCCTCGGTGCCGAGCGGGACGGGGACTGCCATGGGATGAGCGTATGTCGGGAGCGGGGCGTGGGGGCCTGCGGCTCGCCGGGGTGGGCGGGGTGCGTCGGGTTCGCACGGAGGTGCTGGTTCGCACGGTGCGAGGTTCGTCAGCTGGTGCGAGGCTGGTGGCTCCGTGCGGCACCACAACCCCGCACCGAGCCTCCGGCCACGCACCCGCCGACGACTTCCGCACCGTGCGACCCCCGCTCCGCGAATCCCGCACGGTGCCGGCCGCGCCACACCGTGCGAGGCTGGTGGTTCCGTGCAGCACCACAACCCCGCACCGAGCCCCCGACGGCGCACCCGCCGACGAAGTCCGCACCGTGCGACCCCGGCTCCGCGAATCCCGCACGGTGCCGGCTGCGCCACACCGTACGAGGCTGGTGGCTCCGTGCGGCTCCGCGAATCCCGCACGGTGCCGGCCGCGCCACACCGTGCGGAGCTGGTGGCTCCGTGCAGCACCACAACCCCGCACCGAGCCCCCGACCACGCACCCACCGACGAAGTCCGCACCGTGCGACCCCGGCTCGACAGCACGACAAGTCCGCACCGTGCGAGCCGAGCGCGTCAGCGCCGCGCGGGCCGCGCGGGTGGGGGCGGCGGGACGGGCTTTGCGGCGACGACGTCGACGAGCCGGACCTCGACCGGGCCCCGGCGGGTCGAGATCGTCACGGCGTCGGACGTCCGGGTCACCAGGTCCCCGAGCGCGTCCTGCGCGCCGTCCCCGTGGTGTGCGCGGACCACCAGGCGGTCCCCGATGGCGGCGTCGCGGAGCACTCCGAGCGCACGGGCCCGCGCGATGGCCGCCTGTTCGTCCGCCTGCACCGCCCCAGGGTACGGGCCGCCTAGAGTGTCGGCATGGAGAAGGCCCGGGTCGACAGCTGGATCTGGGCCGTCCGGATCACGAAGACCCGGTCGGCCGCGACCGCCGCGTGCAAGGCCGGTCACGTCCGGGTGAACGGGGAACGCGCGAAGCCGGCGCAGCCGATCGGTCCCGGCGACGAGGTGCGGGTGCGGCAGAACGGCTTCGACCGGATCGTCATGGTGACGGGCATCATCCTGAAGCGCACGAGCGCCCCCGAGGCCGCGAAGCACTTCGAGGACAAGACCCCGCCGCGGCTGTCGAAGGAAGAGGCCGGGTTCGTCCCGATGCGGGAGCGCGGTGCCGGACGGCCGAGCAAGCGGGAGCGCCGCGACCTCGAGAAGCTCCGCGGCTACTGACGCTTCCCGGACCCGGACCCGGGCACGTAGACATCGACCACGATCTCGAACGTGTCGGACTCGACCTCGATCCGTTCTCCGGTCCACGGAGCCTCGAGGTGCCCGTCGTCGTCCGGGTCCGATCCGCCCAGCGCACGACCGGACGGGACGCGGTGGACGGGGATGCGGGTGCCGTCCTCGGCGATGACGAACAGGTCGGCCACCCGACCACGGAACTGCGTGATGCCGAACGGGTCGTCGTGGTGCCGGGACTCGGCGAACCGCGGCGTCCTGCCGTACGCGGAGAAGGCCGCCGTGGTCTCCCGTTCGTACGCGGGCCCGCAGCAGTCGTGCTCCCACCCGCCGACCACGACGACGACCTCTTCGCGCATGCCGTGATCGTACGACGCGTCGGACGGTGACGGTCGGAACCCGGGGTCGGGGCCAGCGGTCGGGGGTCAGACGAAGCGGACGGTCTGCTGCAGACGGTCGCGGATCTCGAACACGTCGACCGAACCGACCGGCGACCAGACGCCGTTCAGCACCTGGGGCAGCGCGCTCCGGCGGACGACGAGCGCCGTGGGCTTCTTCGGGGAGCCGACGAGCTGCACGTCCTCGGTGACGGCGGTGTCCGGCACGACGAGCAGCCGGCCGGAGAACCGCACCCGGGTCTGCTTCTGCACGGCACGGGCGGCGCGGACGAGTTCCTTGACGGGTCGCTCCCCCGGTGCGAGCGTCTCGCCGACGATCTCGCCGTGCTCGACGTGGACCGGCGCACCCCAGTCGATGGACTCGACGGCCCAGAGTCCGCTCGGGGTCAGGACGGCGTGGTCGAGCTTGCCCTCGGCCCCGGCGTCGAGGTCGTGCCACACCGTGACGCCGATCCCCATGTCGGAGACGATCAAGGCGGTCGCCTCTTCGGCCAGGGCCTCGGCGAGCAGCCGCCGGATGTGGCGGGGCGCGGAGCGGATGAGGGTGGGGTCGTAGGGGTCCTCGATGGGGTCGCCGAGGCCGACCCACTCGCGCTCGGCCTGCAGGAAGACCTCGCGTGACCGACCGCCGGGGTGTCCGTGGGACCGGGCCCGGGGGCGTGTGTCGCGACGCGCTGCCGGGGGCGCGTAGGCGTCGCGACCGGTGTCACCCCTGCCGGCGGTCGCCCCGGACGGACCGGACGCGCCGTACGCGCGGGACCCGATGTCGTACGCGCGCCGGGCTGCCGGCGTGCCGATGCGCTCCCATGCGAGCTGGACCTGGCGGAAGCGCTGGGCGTCGCCGCCGAGGTCGGGGTGCGTCTCGCGGGCCGCCCGCCGGTAGGCGCGGCGGAGCGCTTCGTCGTCAGCCGTCGCGGGGACGCCGAGGACTTCGTAGGGGGTGGCGTCGGCCGGGCTGTCCGTCATGGCCCTGCGACATTACCGGAGGCAGTGTCGGAGTCCGCCGCATGGTTGCTGGGTACGGTCTGGGCCCGTGCCGCTGGTCCTGCACCAACGCGCCAGCGGCGGATCGGCCGTGCCGGTGGTCACGCGACGGCGGCGGTGATGGCTGCTGCGTGCTGCTCCAGGTAGGCGACGTCGGCGCGGTACAGGTCGGCGTGGCCGTGCTGCAGGTCGCTGACGAACTTCGGGTTGCCGGCCGCGGCTTCGTGCTCGATCGTCGTGACGAGGGCGACCAGGGAAGCGATCATCGTCTCGGCGAGGACCCCGCGGGAGCGGTCGTCGAGGGCGTAGGCGCGGCAGAACTCCGCGGCCCGAGCGAGCCGCTCGTCGAGGTCGGGGGTGGTCGAGCCCTCGACCGCACCGGTGGTGAACGGTGCGAACCGGTAGACGGCACTCGCGACGTCCCAGACGCGGGGGCCGGGGTGCGCGGTGTCGAAGTCGATCAGGCCGACGGCGGCGATGCCGTCGTAGACGCAGTTGTGCGGGGCGAAGTCGCCGTGCACGATCGTCTCGACCGGGGCTCGGTCGGCTTGGGACCAGAGGTCGTCCTCGGCGCTGCGCGGGAAGCTGGCGGCGGCGTCGTGGAACTGGCGGAGCAGGCGGGCGCTGGTGACGAGGGCGGCCTCGCTGGCGATGTCTTCTGTCCAGGGGTACTCCCCCGCGACGCCGGGGACGAACGAGACCGTCTCGAGGGTGTCACCGAGGGCGATCGGTTCCGGGGCGGCGACGAACCCCTGCTCGTGCAGGTGGGCGAGCAGCCGGTGCACCGTGGGTGTCCACGGCCCTGCGGGGCGGTGGACTCGGTCGTCGGCCCTGGTGATGCGCTCCAAGGGGAACCTCCTGCTGTTGCGTCTCCGTTGACGGAGGGCCAGCGTACCGGCAAGCGAGCGACGGGCGCTCCGTCGACATCCGGAACACGGCGCGTCGGTCCCCGCGGCCGAGCTGGCCTCAGAGCTGGTCGCGCAACCAGGACGGCCCGTGGACGGTCGCGCCGAGGGCCTCGACGCGGTCACGGAGCTCGCGGTCGGCCGTCACGACGACGACCGGCCCGTCACCGGCCCGGACCGCTGCCCGGGCGGACTCGACGATCGCGTCGTCGCCGGAGGCAGGGGCACGGACGACGTCGACAGCACCGGTGGCGGCGCCAGTGCCAGCGCCGTGGTCTGGGTCCGGGTCGGCAGCGGCACGGGCCTCGCCCTCGAGCACCACGGTCCACCGGGGCCACCACCGTGCGAACGGCAGGTCGAGCAAGGTCGCGGACACCCCGCCCGCGGCGAGCGCCGACACCTGTGCCAGCAGCCGTGACGCGGCACCGGCTCGGTCCTTCCACCAGCCGTCGGGCACGCTGCCGACGACGTTCGCCGCGTCGACGACGACGTGCGGGGTGGTCGCGACGGTGGCGCGGAGCGCCGGCCACGACCTGCCGAAGCCGGGGTGCAGGGTCAGGTCGTCGACCTGGTCGATCGGGATCCAGGACAGGGCGAGGCTCTCGCGGTCGGCGATGACGGGTTCGAAGGGCCGGGAGGCGCGTGCCACGACGGTCGTGTAGGTCCAGAACCCCAGGTCGAGCAGTGCGGTGTGGCGCAGGGCGATCGCGTCGTCGGGGACGCCGGCTTCTTCGGCGGACTCGCGGAGGGCTGCGGTCACGGCGGCTTCGCCCTGGTGGCGTGCGCCGCCGGGGATGCCCCAGGTGCCGCCGTGGTGGCTCCACTCGACGCGGTGCTGCAGGAGCACGCGTCCGGCGCCGTCATCGACGAGCAGGCCGGCGGCGCCGAAGCGTCCCCACGCCTTGGTGCCGTCGGGGCCGACCGCCCAGGCGTCACCGGGGTCGCGGGGGCCGGTTGGGGGCCCGGGTGGCGTTGCATCTGGCACGGTCCAACCCTGGCACACCGTGCCCGGAGCGGGCCTCGAAGTGGTCACCGGGGGTCGTGTACGGTGTCGCTCGAGACACGGGGTGCCGCATCCAGCGGCTGAGATCACACCCGTCGAACCTGCTCGAGCTCGTACTCGCGAAGGGATCGTCCATGGAAACCGTTGCGCCCTCCCCTGATTGGGCCCACCGAACCGCCGAACTGCTCGAGGCCGTGCGTGCCCGGGCCCCGCTGGTGCAGTGCATCACGAACACCGTCGTGCAGAACGTCACGGCGAACGTGTTGCTCGCGCTCGGGGCTTCGCCCGCGATGGTGGACGTGGCGACTGAGGCCGGGACGTTCGCGCGGGTCGCCGACGCCCTGCTGGTGAACACCGGCACCCCGCACGCCGAACCGCGGGTCGCTGCGCTCGAGGCCGTGCACGCGGCCCGTGACGCCGGCACCCCGTGGGTGCTCGACCCGGTGGCCGTCGGCTCGCTGCCGGTGCGGACGGCCCTGGCGCGTGACCTGCTCGCGCTGCGCCCGACGGTGCTGCGGGGCAACGCCTCCGAGGTGCTCGCCCTGCTCGGTGACTCGGCCGGTGGCCGCGGGGTCGACAGCACCGTGGGCACGGAGGACGCCCGGGTCGCGTCCGTCGTTGCTGCGGACGGGAGGCTCGTGGCCGCGGTGGCGGTGTCGGGTGCGGTCGACCTGCTGGTCGCGCCGGGCATCGGTGTGGTGCGTGTCGCGAACGGCACCGACCTGTTGACGCGGATCACCGGTGGTGGGTGTGCGCTCGGCGCGGTCGTCGCCGCGTTCACGTCGGTCGCGCCGGAGGACGCGGGCGCCGCTGCCGTCGCCGCCACGGCCGTGCACACCGTCGCTGCGGAGCTCGCAGCACGGGACGCGGGTGGGCCGGGGACGTTCCAACCGCTGTTCCTCGACCGGTTGGCGTCGCTGACCCCGGAGGACGTCGTCCGCGAGGCGCGGATCACGGTCGAGACGATGCCCGAGGCCGACACCCGGGCGGTGTCGGCATGAGCGCGTCGCACCCTGCGGGGTTCGGCGTCTACCTGGTGACCGACGGCGCGCTGGCCGACCGGCACGGCATCGGGGTGCTCGGGGTCGTCCGCGCTGCCGTGCACGCCGGGGTCCGGATCGTGCAGGTGCGGGACAAGGACGCCTCGGCGCGTGACCTGTTGGCGCTCACCGCCGCGGTCGCAGACGCCGTCGGGGACCGTGCGACCGTGGTCGTCGACGACCGGCTCGACGTGGCCCTCGCCGCTCGGCACGCCGGACACCGGGTCGCGGGCGTGCACCTCGGCCAGTCCGACGTCCCCGTGGCCGTCGCCCGCGCCCTGCTCGGAGCGGACGCCCACGTGGGCCTCACGGCGAACACGCTTGCGCACCTGGCCGTCGTCGAGCGGCTCCCCCGCGGCACCGTCGACCTGCTCGGTGTCGGGGTCGTGCACCCCACGGCGACGAAGGCCGACCACCCGCCGGCCCTCGGCCACGACGGGTTCGCACGGCTGGCCGCCGCGACCGACGTGCCGTGCGTGGCGATCGGTGGGGTGACCCTCGACGACGTCGTGCCGCTCCGGGCAGCCGGTGCCGCGGGCGTCGCGATCGTGTCGGGCATCTGCGCCGCGGCCGACCCGGGGTCCGCGGCGGCGGCGTACGTGGCCGCCTGGGGCCCTGGAACCGGCCACGGGGCGGAGGCGGGGCGGCTCGCAGAAGGTGCACCGGTCCTCCCGGTCTTCACGCGGCGCGGGGCGGACGCATGAGCGTCCCGCGGGTGCTGAGCATCGCCGGGACCGACCCGACGGGCGGGGCCGGGATGCAGGCGGACCTCAAGGCGATCGCCGCACACGACGGGTACGGCATGGGCGTCGTGACGGCGCTCGTCGCGCAGAACACGCACGGGGTGCGGTCGGTGCACGTGCCGGACGTCGGGTTCCTGCGGGAGCAGCTCGACGCGGTGTCGGACGACGTGGTGGTCGACGCGGTGAAGATCGGGATGCTCGGCACCGTCGACGTCGTGCGGGTCGTGACGGACTGGCTGCGGGAGCACCGGCCGCCGGTGGTCGTCGTCGACCCGGTGATGGTGGCGACGAGCGGGGACCGGCTGCTCGACGAGGACGCGGCCGCAGCCATGGGGGCGCTGTTCGCGCTCGCCGACCTGGTGACCCCGAACCGGGCCGAGCTGGCGGTGCTGGCGGAGCTGGCCGAGTCCGGTGCGGCTGGTCCTGGTGCGGCTTCGTCGGCGGCTTCGTCGGATGCCGCGCGTGCCGTGGCGGCGCGGTGGGACGTCCTCGTGCTGGCGAAGGGAGGCCACGACGAGGGACCGACGTCGGACGACGTGCTCGTGGCGCCGGACGGCACCGTGCGGGTGTTCACGGGTCCCCGGGTCGCGACGACGAACACGCACGGCACCGGGTGCTCGCTGTCCAGTGCGATCGCGACGCTCGCCGCGCGGCACGGCGACTGGGAACTCGCGCTCGGGGTGGCGAAGGAGTGGCTGACGGCGGCGCTGCGCGGAGCCGACGCCCTGTCGGTGGGCAGCGGCAACGGTCCGATCGACCACGGCGCGCTGACTCGAGCCGCCCTGCCGGCGCTGTCGTACACGGACGTGTGGTGGGCGGACGCGGCGACGGTGCTGCAGGAGACGATCGACTGCGCGTTCCTGGTGGGGCTCCGGGACGGGACGCTCGAGCCGGAGGTGTTCGCCGGGTACCTGGCGCAGGACGTCCACTACCTGCGGGCGTACGAACGGCACCTGGCGGCGCTCGGGGTCGGTGCTACTGCTGCCGGTGCTGCTGCGTTCTGGGCAGCGGCTGCGCAGGGGTGTGCCGACGAGGCGCGCGACCTGCACCACCGTCGGCTGGCCGGCTCGCACGCCGACGATCCCGTGCACCCCACGTGCGCCGGGTACCTCGCGCACCTGCAGGAGGCCGCCGACGCCGGCTCTCAGGCGGTGCTGGCCGCCGCGGTGCTGCCGTGCTTCCGGGTCTACGCCTGGGTCGGCTCGCAGCTCGGCGTCGCGCAGGACGGGCACGCCTTCGCCGACTGGATCACGGCGTACGGGGACCCGGGGTTCGCGGCGTCGAGCGCCGAGGCGACCCGGCTCGTCGAGGAACTCGCCCGTGCGGCGACGCCCGACGAGCGGGGGCGGATGGCGCGGGCGTTCCGGCGGTCGACAGCATGGGAGCTCGCCTTCTTCCGGATGCCGACGGCCGCACACGACGCCCGGGTCTCGCGCTGACGGACGGTCCTCGGGCGACTTCCCCGAGGACACGCCTCGGGGCCGGGTCTCGGGTGGGACTAGCGGGCGACCGGGGGCAGCCGCACCAGCTCGACGGACAGCACGGCACCGCTGACCGTGCCGCGCATCCACGTGTGGTCGGGCTGGCGACGGCGGTCGGTCGGCGAGCCCGGGTTCAGCAGGCGCATCCCCGACGGCGCCACGGTGTCCCACGGGATGTGCGAATGGCCGAAGACGAGCACGTCGGTGTCGGGGTACTCGGCGTCCATCCGGCGTTCCCGGCCGGTCGACGCGCCGGTCTCGTGCACCAGGGCGAACCGCAGGTCCTCGACCCCGAAGCGGGCGACGAGCGGCAGGCGGTCGTCGAACTCCGGGCCGTCGTTGTTGCCCCGCACACCCTCGAACCGTCGGGACCGCGCCTGCACGGCGTCGAGGGTGGCGAGGTCGATCCAGTCCCCCGCGTGCACCACCAGGTCGGCGGCGTCGATGTCGTCCCACAGCCCGGACGGCAGGTCCTTCGCGCGCTTCGGCAGGTGGGTGTCGGACAGCAGGACGAACGACGTCGTCACGGCTCGGTGGGTGCTGGCATCGGGAGCCCGGCCTCGTCCGCGGCACCGAGGCGCTCCAGCAGCCCGGCGAGGAGCGCGATGTCGTCGTCCGACCAGTCGGCGAGCCGTTCGTCGAGCGCGTCGCGGTGCAGCTGCACGGACCGCTCGAGCGCCGCGCGGCCGGCGTCGGTCACCTCGAGGGGCTTCGCGTTGCCGCTGCCGCCGTCGGTCGTCCGCACCAGCCCGGTCGCCAGGAGCCCGGACAGCTGCCGCGAGATCGTCGAACGGTTCAGCCGCAGGTACCGGGCGATGTCGATGGCCATGCAACCCGGGTGCTGCACCACGAAGTCGACGAGGGACTGGTCGACGACGCTCAGCACCTGGTCCGAGCCCCGGGCACGGATGCTCGCCCGACGGGTGATGCGGGCGAGTTCGGTGTACGCCCTGCTGATGTCGCTGTTCCGGACCTTGGAGCTCGGGTGGTCCATGGTGGCTCCAGCCTGTCGGTGCCGGCGCCGGCCGGCGGTCTTCTCGTCCGGTCACCATACCGGCGGGTCGGCCTGGAGTGCGGTCAGTGACCGGCGGCCGCGGCCTGCAGCGCCGGGATGTCCAGCTTGACCATCTGCATCATGGCCTCGAAGACCCGGGCGTTGGCATCGGGGTCACCCGATCCGCTCATCAGCTCCCCCAGCATCGACGGGGTCACCTGCCACGCCAGACCCCAGCGGTCGGTGAGCCATCCGCACGCCATCGGGCTCCCGCCGTCGGCGAGCAGGGCGTCCCACAGGCGGTCGAGCTCGTCCTGGGTGTCCACGTCGATCTGGAACGAGACCGCGTCGGTGTGCGGGTGGCCGGGACCGCCGTTCATCGCGCGGTACGGGGTGCCGAGCAGGGTGAACTCGACGACGAGGGCGCGGCCGTCCGGCATCCGGCTGACGCTGTCGACGCGGCTGTCGGGGAACAGTCCGACGTAGTACTCGGCGGCTTGTTCGGCCTGGTCGTCGTACCACAGGAACGGTGTGATGGCGGGCACGGGGAGCCCCTTCGTTCGGTGTTCAGTCCGCGGCGCTGCGGCTGAGCAGTTCGGCCTTCTCGGGGTGGTCGTCGAACCACTTGCCGACGAACCAGCACATCGGGACGATGCGCTTCGTGGTCGTCGACTCGACGTCGGCGACCGCGTACTCGACGAGCTGCGCCGCGTAGCCGTGGCCGCGGTGCTTCGGGACCGTGTACGTGTGCGGGAACGCCACGGCGTCTCCGTTCACCCGGTAGTCGAGCACGCTCACGAGCTCGCCGCCGACGTACATCGCGTAGCGGTCCTGATCGGTCTCGTCGCGGAACTCGTGGTCCATGCCCGCCATCATGCTCCGAGCGGGCGCGGCGTGCCGTCAGGGGAATGGGCGGCGTCCGGCAGACGTTGCCCGGACACATGACAACCATCGGAATCATCGGCGCCGGCAACATCGGATCCCAGCTCGCACGACTCGCGGTACGGAACGGCCACCAGGTCGTCATCGCGAACTCCCGCGGCCCGGAGACCCTGACCGACCTGGTCACGGAACTCGGCGACTCGGCACGTGCGGCGACCCGCGACGAAGCAGCTGCAGCGGGCGAGATCGTCGTCGTGACGGTCCCCCTCGCCGCGATCGAGACTATCCCCGTCGAACCCCTGGACGGCAAGGTCGTCATCGACACGAACAACTACTACTGGGAGCGCGACGGCCACATCCCCGCACTCGACGACCAGTCCACCACCACCGCGGAGATGCTGCAGGACCACCTGCCCGGTGCCCTGGTCGTCAAGGCGTTCAACCACATCGCCGCCGACGACCTGACCGGCCACGCGACGCCCGCCGGCACCCCGGACCGCCGTGCCCTCGTCATCGCCGGCGACGACGACACCGCCAAGCAGACCGTCACCGAACTCATCGACGCGTTCGGCTTCGACGTCGTCGACGCCGGGCCCCTCGCCGAGGGCTGGCGCATCCAGCGGGACACCCCCGGCTACGGCCCGCGGCTGACCGTCGCCGAGATGCGCGACGCCCTGGCCGCCGCCACCCGCTAGTCCCGCTGGTCCACGGCTCGGCGCAGCAGCATCACCACCGCCGCCGCGCAGCCGCCGTTTCGCGCTGAGCGACACCTCACTGGCCCCACCGCCCGTGAGCGGTCGCTCAGCGCGAAACACCCAGCGCTAGGTACCCAGCGCGAAACACCCAGCGCGACCCGACCGCGCCCGCTCAGGCCCGGTCGAAGATCGTCGTCATGTCGGCGATGTCGTCCTCGGTCGGCGTCCAGGTGGTCCCCGCTTCGACGTTCTGCGTGATCTGCTCCGGCTTCGTCGCCCCCGCGATGACGCTCGACAGCCCCGGCTGCGCCAGGAGCCACGCGAACGTCGCCTGCAGCATCGTGACGCCACGGTCGTCGCAGAACCGCTGGTAGTCGTCGAGCACGTCCCACGGGGCGTCCTCGAGCACCTGCGGCTTCGAGGTCGTCAGCCGTCCGTCGGCCGGGCCGCCCGCCTTCGTGTACTTGCCGGTGAGCAGCCCGTTGTACAGCGGGAAGAACGGCAGGAACCCGAGCGCGTACGCCCGCACGGCCGGCAGGACCTCGGCCTCGGCAGCCCGGGCGAGCGGGCTGTACTCGTTCTGCGCGGACACGAACGCCGTGGTGCCGGCGATCGACGCCGTGAGCTCCGCCTCGGCGATCTGCCACCCCGCGAAGTTCGAGTGGCCGACGTACCGGATCTTGCCCTCGCGGACCAGGTCGTCGAGGACCGACAGGGTCTCCTCGATCGGCGTCACGTCGTCGGGCCGGTGCATCTGGTACAGGTCGATCCAGTCCGTCCCGAGGCGCCGGAGCGACGACTCGACGGCGAGCCGCACGTACCGGCGGGATCCGCGGACGCCCCAGTCCGGACCGTTCGCGCCCTGCATGTCCATGCCGAACTTCGTGGCGAGGACGATCTCGTCGCGCCGACCGCGGATCGAGCGCCCGAGCATCTCCTCGGACATGCCCGGCACGCCGCCGTAGATGTCGGCGGTATCGAAGAGCGTCACCCCGGCGTCGAGGGCCGCGGACACGACGGCGTCGGTGCCCTCCTGCGACTCGGACGCGGTGCCCCGCCGCCCGAAGTTGTTGCAGCCGAGGCCGACGGTGGAGACGACGAGCCCAGAGGGGCCCAGTGGACGGTGTTCGATTCCGGTCATGCCCCGAACGTACCGGCGACCCCGAACCGGGGCTGCGACCCCCGCAGCGGTTGCCGCTACGGCTGAGCACGGATCAGTCGACGGAGAGGAGCGCCGCAGTGGCAGCGCATCGCATGCCCGAATCGGACCGCCCCCGTCGGCCCGTCCCGGCTTGGGTGACCGCGCCGCCCGTCGACGAGGTCGCCCCCGAGCGGGTCGCCGCCGCCGGCCACGTGAACGCCTCCGGCCGGGAGGCCCGCCCCACCCCCGCCTCGTCGCGCGCCGCCCACGCGGCGCCGGTCCGACCGACCACGGTCACCGGGTCGGCCCGATCGGCTCCCGGACGCCCCGACGCTTCGCCCACCAGCAGGCCGCCGCACGGTCGGCCGACCCCGCCCCCGCACAGGTGCTCGGCCCCGCTCCCGCCCGGTCGTTCGACACCGTGCTGCACGCCGCGGCGTCCCCCGCCGACGCGACCACGGTCGTGACCGCGCCGACCCCGGTGCCGCGGTGTGGTGGCGGGGGCGATGCGTGCCTCCCGACCGAGCTGCTGGAACAGCCCGTGCCCGGAGCCGCCGCACCGGAGCCGCGCCGTGCACTCGGCGTGACCGCCGGGGCGGGGCTCGGTGCCGTCGCCGGCATCGCGACGATCGGTCTGGCCGCCTGGTGGTTCACCGCGCCGTCGACCGTGCACGGCGTCGGCGTGGTGCTCGGACTGCTCGCGCTGGTGGTCTCGATCGTGGCGCTGCGCGACCGGACGTCCACGCGGCAGCGGCCGGTCGCGCTGCTCGGCGCCGTGCTCGGTGGTGTCGGCACCGTCGTGCTGCTGTGGGCGGTCGCCGCGGCGCTGCTGCCGCTCGCGGGGGTGACGCTGCCGGACGTCACCGGAACCGGCGTGACCCCGACGCTCGCACCGTAGCGCCGCGACCGCTCAGACGCCGGCGTCTCGGTGCGACGCCCCGGGGACGTCGAGACGCCCCCGAAAGCCGCGGCGTATCGATGACTCTGCGGCGTCGACGGAACACGCCGGCGTCTCGCAGCACGCACCGGGGGCGACGCACCGGCGTCTGAGCGCTGGCGGACGCACGCCGCGACCGCTCAGACGGCGCGGACGACCCCGCGCGACAGGATCGCGTTCGTCAGGGCGTCGATCGGCTCCCGCTGCACCGTCGGGTTCGCGATGAGGACGTAGTCGACCGCGGGCAGGTCGGGCAGCCCGAGCCGCTGCGACACCTTCACCAGGTCCGCCGGGATGAGCGAGTGCGGGAACACCGCGACGCCGATGCCCGCGCGCACCGCGGCCAGCACCCCGTTCACGTCGCGGGTGTTGCAGGTGATCCGCCAGGTGCGGCCGGCGGCCTCGAGCGCGTCGATCGCCATCTGCCGGCTGATGCTCGGCGCCTGGTACGCGATGAGCGGCACGGGTTCGCCGGGTTCCAGGGCGATGCCGTCCTGCGCCATCCACACCATCTGGTCGGTGGCGACCCGGGTGCCCTCGGCCGACTCCCCCGCCGTCTGCTTGATGAACACCAGGTCGAGCTGACCGGCGTGCACCCGCCGGAGCAGCGGCGACGACTGGTTCACCGTGAGCTCGAGGTTCACCTGCGGGTGCAGCCGTCGGAAGTCCCGCAGGATCCGGGGCAGCTGGGTGATGGCGAGGTCGTCCGCAGCGCCGAACCGGAGCCGTCCGCGTGTGGCCGCGCCGGAGAAGTAGGCGTCGGCGGTGGCGTGTGCGGCGAGGATCGTCCGCGCGAACCCCGCCATCGCGTCCCCGTTGTCGGTGAGCGCGACGCCCCGGGTGTCCCGGGCGACCAGGGTGCGTGCCACCGCGGTCTCCAGACGCCGGACGTGCTGCGACACCGTCGGCTGGCTGATGCCGAGCCGGGTGCCGGCCTGCGTGAAGCTGCCGGTCTCCGCCACGGCAAGGAACGTCTGCAACAGGACCGGATCGAGCACAGGGCACCTCGTTCGTCCGCGCGGGCGTTCGAGCTGTCGTTCGAGCAGCCATCCATGCGGGCATTCGCGCGGTCATTCGACATCGCAATGGACTGATAGCCACCATAGGGGTATCGAATGGCTCGGCACCACGTAGTTTCGTTGGGGTACCAGATCCACACCGACGTCCGGAGAACCCCGCACCGTGAGCGCGTCACCGACGACCCTCCCCCCGCCCACCGAACCGCTCCCGATCCAGGCCACGCGACCGCCGTGGCGCCACACGCTCATCGCCCTGTCCGTGCCGAACTTCCGGCTGTTCACGGCGACGAACCTGGTCGCGATGACCGCCGGCTGGATGCAGCGCATCGCCCAGGACTGGCTCGTGCTGCAGCTGACCGGCTCGGTCGCGCAGGTCGGCATCACGGTCGCCTGCCAGTTCGCGCCGATGCTGCTGTTCGGGCTGCTCGGCGGCGTGCTGGTCGACCGGTTCTCGAAGCGCGCGCTCATGATGATCACGCAGGGGGTCTTCGCCGTGCTGTCCGCGCTGCTCGCCGTGCTGACGCTCGCCGGCGTCGTCGAGGCGTGGCACATCTGGGTGATCGCGTTCCTGGTGGGCATGGTCACCGTGATCGACAACCCGGCCCGGCAGGTGTTCGTCACCGAGATCGTCGGGCACAAGCACCTGCGGAACGCCATCAGCGTGAACTCGTCGGTGTTCCAGCTCGGCGGCATGATCGGTCCGGCCCTGTCGGGGGCACTGCTCGTCGCGGTCGGTGCCGGCTGGTCGTTCGGCGTGAACGCGATCGCCTGCGTCGCCGTCGTCGTGACGCTCGGGTTCCTGAAGGTCTCCGAACTGCACCGCACACCCCCGGCGCCGCGGGGCAAGGGGCAGCTCGTGGAGGGCCTCCGCTACGCCGTCAACAAGCCGACGATCATCGTGCCGGTGATCCTCGTGGCGTTCTTCTCGGTGTTCGCGTTGACGATGCCGGTGCTGCTGTCCGCCTTCGCGTCACAGGTGTACGACGTCGGCGCCGGTGGCTACGGGGTGTTCAACTCCGCCGTCGCGATCGGCGCCCTGGTCGGCGCGCTGCTGTCCACCCGTCGGGCCGTCGTGCGGCTCCGCACCATCGTCGGCGGGGTGTTCTGGACGGGCGTGCTGCTCGTCGTGTCGGGGTCGATCCCCGCGATCGCGCCGTTCACCGTCGCGCTCGTGGCCGTGGGGATGTCGCAGCTGCTGTTCCAGACCGCGTCGAACTCGCTCGTGCAGCTGTCGTCGAACGTGGCGATCCGCGGCCGGGTGATGTCGCTCTACGTCCTGGTGCTGCTCGGTGGACAGGCGATCGGCGGCCCGCTGATGGGCCAGGTCGTCGACCGCTTCGGTGCGCACGTGGGGATGATGGTCGCCGGTGGCGTGCCGGCTGCGGCCGCCGCGGTGATCGCGCTCGTGCTCGCCCGCCGAGGGGGCCTGCACCTGGCGGTGCGGATGCGACACCACCTGCCGGTGCCGGCGATCGTCGCGCACTGACGCGGGACTTCGCGGTGACCACCCGCCGGCCTGGAGGCCCGTGGCGGCCCCGCCCCGCGCCTCCCGTCCGCCCCTTGGTCGCGCCAGGCCGTACGCAAAACACCGGTGTCCACGCTCGACGCCGCGGAATCCCGCGGTGTGTTGCGCGAACACCGGTGTCCCTCGAGGGGCAGTGCCTCAGTAGGCGACGCCGAAGCGCGTCTGGTGGTGCGCCGGGGTGACGATCTCGTCGACGAACGCGATCGCGTAGTCGGCGCCGGAGATGTCCGAGTTGCCCTCGGCGTCGGCGAGCAGGACCTCGTCCGAGGCACGGTAGGTGCCGCGGCGCTCGCCCGGGTTGTAGCTGCCGAAGGCCGCGGCGGGGCTCACGTAGAACCAGTCGACCTGGGTGTCCGAGGCGCGGAGGGCGTCGAGGATCTGCGCGTGGCTCTTCGCCTCGCCCTTGAAGGCGTCCGGGAAGCCGTCGGTGTCGAAGAGGCGGGGGCCGTCCTCGGACACGCGCATCGAGCCGGCACCGCCGACGATGCCGAGCCGCGCGCCAGCCGCGGCGGCGGCGTCGACGAAGTGCTGGAACCTGTCCTTCAGCTCGCTGCCGTCGGCCTGCACGGCGTGGAGCGAGACGACGATGACGTCGGCACCCTTGGTGACCTCGGACACGAAGTCGGCGTCGAAACCGTCGCCCTGCGCCAGGGTGAGGCCCTCGGCCGGCTCGAGCTTGCTCGTGTCGCGGGCGACCGCGGTGACGGTGAGGCCGCGGGAGAGGGCCTCGTGGGTGATGGCGGAGCCGGCGTAGCCGGTGCCTCCGAAGACGACGATGTTGGTCATGGTGTTCCCTTCGTGGACGTGCTGGGCGTCGGTGACGTTGACAGTCACCGTACAAGAGTTACTCTCTTTGAGTAAGTAGGCACCTGGCGGTGCGTTTCGGAGGACACCATGTCAGCACTCGAGTACAGCCCCTACGCGGCGGACTGCCCCAGTCGGCAGCTGCTCGACCGCATCGGCGACCGCTGGAGCGTGCTGACGATCGGCGTCCTCGCCGACGGTCCCGCACGGTACTCGGCGGTGGCGGCCCGGGTGCAGGGGGTCTCGCAGAAGATGCTCACCCAGACCCTGCGGGCACTCGAACGCGACGGCATGGTCACGCGCACGGTGTTCCCCGAGATCCCGCCGCACGTGGAGTACGAGCTGACCGATCTCGGACGGTCCCTGCGCACGGTCCTCGTGCCGCTGGAGGACTGGGCGACCTCGCACATGCCCGACGTCGCGGTGGCGCGCGAGGGGTACGACGCGCGCTGAGCTCCGGCGCGCGCTGCGCTCCGGCGCGCTCGGAATCCCCGACGGTGACGCGTGGTTGCCTGGGGACATGCGATCGATCGTCTACACGAAGCCCGGTGCCAGCAACGTCCTCGAACTCGTCGAGCGGGAGATCCCGGAACCCGGCGCGGGCGAGGTCCGCGTCCGCGTCGTCGTCTCCGGCGTCAACCCGACCGACTGGAAGGCCCGCGCCGGCGGCACCTACGGCGACGGCCTGCCCTTCCCCGAGATCACGCCGAACCAGGACGGCGCCGGTGTGGTCGACGCCGTGGGCCCCGGTGTCGAGGGACTGGCCGTCGGTGACCGCGTCTGGCTGTTCATGGCGGCGGCGTCACGGCCGACCGGCACCGCGCAGGAGTACACCGTCGTCCCCGAGTCCCGCGTCGTCACGCTGCCCGACGGCATCTCGTTCGACGTCGGCGCCGCGCTCGGGGTCCCCGCGATGACGGCGCACCGAGCCCTCACCACCCACGAGGACGGCCCCGCCCGACTCGGCCCCGATGCCCTGGACGGCTTCACCGTGCTCGTCGCCGGCGGTGCCGGCGCCGTGGGGCACGCCGCGATCCAGCTCGCCCGCTGGGCCGGAGCGACCGTCATCACGACGATCAGCTCGGACGCGAAGGCAGCGCTGGCGACGGCGGCCGGCGCGCACCACATCGTCAACTACCGCGAGGAGGACGCCGCCGAGCGCATCCGGTCGATCGCGCCCGACGGCGTCGACATCGTCGTCGAGGTCTCGATCCCGCAGAACGCCACACTCGTCGCCGACGTGCTGGCGAACCACGGCGTCGTGTCGATCTACGCGAACAACGGCGGGGACGAGGCGAGCCTGCCGATCCGGCCGAACATGACCGTGAACGCCCGCTACCAGTTCCTGCTGCTCTACACGATCGGTGACGAGGCGCTGTCCGCTGCGGCCGAGGACGTCACCGAGGCGCTGCACGACGGCGTACTGCCGGTCGGCGAGGACGCCGGACTGCCGCTCACCCGGTTCGCGCTCGAGGAGACCGCCCGGGCGCACGACGCGGTCGAGCAGGACACGGTCGGCAAGGTGCTCATCGACGTGACCGAGGCGCCGTAGCCGCGACACCGGATCCCACTCCGGGTCCGGCTCCGGCTCGGCGGACGACGAACGGCTCCCACGCATGCGTGGGAGCCGTTCGTGGTGGACGGTGCGGGAGGGGTCAGCGCCCCAGACGCGCAGCGATGGCAGCGGTGACCCGGATCCGGGCTGCTGCGCGCTCGCGCTCGATGTTGGCGGCGATGACGTCGAGGTCTTCGTAGTCGGCGTCGGTGGTGGTGTCGTTCCAGTTCGGTGAGGAGATCCGGGCACGCCCGAACGACGGCGGAGCAGGGTTCACGGTCGTCATGGGGGCATCGTACGTCGAGCGTCCGACAGAGCGTGTGAGCATCACGGGCCTTTCCTTGGATTGCGGTCGCGCTCGGGGAACGAGTAGGTCAGCGAGAACGCGACGGCCATGAACGACGCCATCATCGCGATGTTCTTGGCGTCGAGTTCGGTGAAGGCGTCGGGCACCGGGGAGTCGACGGTGAGCATGCCGAACGAGTACTGGTCGGACCGGATCACCACCGACACGTACGAGGAGTACCGCGGTTCGAAGCCCGGCACGTCCTGGTCGACGTCGACGTCGGCGGAGCGGTCGCCGACGATCCGGGGTGATCCCCCGACCAACACCCACTCGAGGTTGCGGTCGCCGTAGGGCGTGCCCGCGCGGAAGACACCGGCGGTGTCGCCGGCGCCGGCGTGACCGATCGGCTCGAGCGCCCGCAGATCGGTGGACAGCTGGTAGACGTTGGCGCGGACGTCGGGCACCTTCGGCAGCAGGTAGAACGCCAGGGCCACGGCGACGCGGTCGGCGACGACGGAGAGTTCGCCGTGGCGCTCGGACCGGCGCAGTTCGGTGAACCGGACGAGCCGGGTGGCGATCTGACCGAACGCGTATCGGACGGCCGTCGACTGCTCGAGCTCCGCCGCGGTGGCGTTGTCCTCGGCCACCGAGCGCGCGGCGTCGCTGCGCCGGGTCCGGACCACCTGCACCGTCACCGCGGCGACGAGCACGACGAGCCCGAACGCGACGAGCGAGAGTCGGACCGCCGGGGCGACGAACAGGTTGGGCAGCTGGAACGCGGCGGTGGGCGCAGCAGCCACCACGATCGGCCACACGACCGTGCCGACCCGTCCTGAACGCTGATGCCCCATGACGACGACGCTAGGTCACGCCACCGACTCGGACGGAGTTGTCCACAGGTCGGTTCTCCACAGGATCCGACGGCCTCCACCAGCCCGTCGCACGCAGCTGGTAAGCAGGACCCATGACCGACGTCAGCACGCCCGTTCCCGGATCCAGAGCCCTCGTCCTCGGTGGCGGAGGTGTCGCCGGCATCGCCTGGGAAGTCGGCGTCCTCGTCGCCCTGCAGGAAGCCGGCGTCGACCTCGACGCCGCTGACCTGGTCGTCGGCACGAGCGCCGGCAGCGTCGTCGGCGCCTTCGTCCGGAACGGTGCCGTCCAGCAGGCCCACGACCAGCAGCACAGCCCGGCCCCCACGACCTACGAAGAGCCGGCACCGATCGACGTCGAAGCCGTGCAGCAGCACATCGGCGCAGCACTGCAGGGCGCGACCGACGAACAGGACGCCCGCGCTCGACTCGGCCAGGCCGCCCAGCAGGTCGTCGGCGGGCAGAGCGACGACGAGCGCATCGTGACCTTCGGCGAGACGCTCCCGTCCACCGAGTGGCCGGAGAAGCCCCTCGCCGTCACCGCGGTCGACGCCACCGACGGCACCTTCCGCCTGCTGACCGCAGCGGACGGCGTCCCGCTCCCCCGCGCGGTCGCCGCCAGCTGCTCGGTGCCCTTCGTGTGGACCCCCGTCAGCATCGACGGCCGCCCCTACGTCGACGGCGGTGTCCGCTCCGGCACCAACGCCGATGCCGCCGCCGGGTACGAGCGGGTCCTCGTCATCGCCTGCGGACCCGAAGGGCCGTCTCCGTGCGGACCCTGGCTCGACGTCGCGGTCGAGGCCCTGCGCGCCGGTGGCTCGTCGGTCGAGGTCGTCGTGGCCGACAGCGCGTCCCAGCAGGCCTTCGGCACGAACTCGCTCTCGCTCGCCACCCAGGCGCCGTCGGCCGAGGCCGGCCACGCCCAGGGCACCGCGGTCGCCGAGCAGATCGCCGCCTTCTGGGCCGAGGACCTGGCGAGCGTGCACGCATGAGCGCCCCGTTCTCCGACCTCGACCAGTACATCGCGCTCCCCCGCGTCGACGGCATCGACGTCAGTCCGGACGGCACTCGCGTCGCCCTGACGGTCAGTGCACTCGATCCGGACGGCACCGGTTCCCGCCGGTCCATCTGGCAGGTGCCCACGTCGTCGACCGACGACAGCCGGTCCGCTGCGCGCCCGGTCCGCCTCACCCGTTCCGCCAAGGGCGAGGGCGGCATCGCCTTCACCCGCACCGGCGACCTGCTCTTCGTCTCCGCCCGGCCAGACGCGGACGCCAGCGACCTCGAGGCGGCGCAGCTCTGGGTGCTGCCCGCCGCGGGTGGCGAGGCCCGCCCGCTCACCCGTCTCGCCGGGGGTGTCGGTGGCGTCCTGGCCACCGCGTCGTCGTCGGACGTCGTCGCGCTGACCGCCGACCTGCTGCCGGGGGCCGGTTCCGACCCGTCGACGGTGCTCGAGGCCGACGCCGGGCTCCGGAAGACCCGCAAGGACAAGCACGTCCGCGCGATCCTGCACGAGACCTACCCGGTGCGGTACTGGGACCACGACCTTGGTCCGGCCCAGACCCATGTCCTGACGCTCGACACGGCCGGCGGCGCGGACGAAGTCGCTCAGCCCGTGGACCGCACGCCGTCCCCCGGCCGCTCCCTCGACCACGTCAGCGGAGCGCTCACCCCCGACGGATCGGTCCTGCTGGCAGCCGTGGGCGTCCGGGAGGCCCGTGGACACCGCTCGACGCTCGTCACCATCGACCTGTCCAGCGGCCACCGCACGGTGCTGTTCGACGACGTCGACGTCGACCACGAGATGCCGGCGCTCAGCCACGACGGTCGGACGATCGCCTGGGTCCGCACCGTCCGCTCCACCCCGGCCGGTGCGAACCAGCAGGAGGTCTGGACGGCCGGCATCGACGGCTCCGACGCCCGCCGCATCGCGGCCGACTGGGACCGTTGGCCAAGCGAGCTCGTGTTCGAGCACGGCGACGGGGCGCTCCTGGCGGTCGCCGACCAGGACGGCCGCGCGCCGGTCTTCCGCATCCCGCTCGACGGCGGCGCCGTCGAGCAGCTGACGCACGACGACTGGGCGTACTCGAGCCTGCGCGTGGCGGAGGCGACGGGCGTGGTCGTGGCGCTCCGGGCTTCCTGGGCGGCGCCGCTGCACCCCGTGCGGATCGCGACGGACGGTACGGTGACCGCGCTGGCGACGCCGGCGCCCCTGCCGGACGTGCCCGCCCACCTGGAAGAGGTCGAGACGACCGCTGCCGACGGTGCCCGTGTGCGCGGCTGGCTGGTCGTACCCGAAGGCGACGGGCCGCACCCGCTCGTCCTGTGGATCCACGGTGGGCCGCTCAACTCCTGGAACCAGTGGTCGTGGCGGTGGAACCCGATGCTGCTCGCGGCACGCGGGTACGCCGTGCTGCTGCCGGACCCCGCGCTGTCCACCGGTTACGGGCTCGACTTCGTGAACCGCGGCTGGAACGCCTGGGGGCAGGCGCCGTACACCGACCTGATGGCGATCACCGACGTGGTCGAGGCCCGAGCCGACATCGACGCCTCCCGCACCGCGGCGATGGGCGGGTCGTTCGGCGGGTACATGGCGAACTGGGTCGCCGGGCACACCGACCGGTTCCGGGCGATCGTCACCCACGCCAGCCTGTGGGCGCTCGACCAGTTCAACGGCACGACGGACTCGTCGCAGTACTGGTCGTCGATCTTCGACGCCGACGGGATCGCGGCGAACGACCCGCACCGGTTCGTGGGCGACATCACGTCACCGATGCTCGTCATCCACGGTGACAAGGACTACCGGGTGCCGATCGGCGAGGGGCTGCGGCTGTGGTCCGAGCTCGCGGAGCACCACGCGGCGCCGGACGGCTCGATGCCGCACCGGTTCCTGTACTTCCCGGACGAGAACCACTGGGTGCTCTCCCCGCAGCACGCCGTGGTCTGGTACGAGACGGTGTTCGCGTTCCTCGGGCAGCACGTGCTCGACCAGGAGTGGGAGCGACCCGAGCTGCTCGGCTGAGCGACACGTCCGGACCGAAGGAGCAGCCGCCGACGATCCCTGCCCGCGCCGCGACCACGGCTCAGAGGGCTTCGAGCACGTCGAGCGCCCGCTCGACCCCGTGCTCTGCCCGCATCCGCCGCCCCACGTCGGCGGCACGGTCGCGGCGGGTCAGGGCATCGCGCATCGCGGGTTCGAGCGTGCCCACCGACAGGCGACGCAGCGGAACCGGAGCGGCGGCCACGCCCTGTCGGTGCAGCTGCGCGGCCCAGAACGGCTGGTCCGCGGTGACGGGCACGACGACCGCGGGCACGCCGGCGCGGGCAACGGCGTGCGCGGTACCGGCCCCGCCGTGGTGCAGGGCGAGCGTCGCGCCCGGCAGCACCGCGTCGAACGGCGTCGACCCCACCGCCAGCACGTCGGGGCCACGGAGCGCAGCCGGCAGCGCGAGGCCGCCCGCCCCGGTGACGAGCAGCACCCGGAGGCCGTGGGAACGGGCAGCCGTGACGATCGCAGACCCTCGAGCCGCTGCGTCCCGCGCCGTCCCCGTCGCCATGGACCCGAACGAGGCGACGATGAAGCGACCGGCCCGCAGGAAGTCGCCGACCTCGGGGTCGAGTGACGCCGACGGTGTCGCCTCGTACCAGGCCCCCGTCTGGTGCACCCGCTCGGGCCAGTCGTCGGGCCGCGGGAGCAACGCGGGACTCACAGCCATGAGCGTCGCACGCGACGGCGACCGCCGCGCGGGACGACGGCCGCCCGGCAACTCGGCGGCGGCGCGCACCACGTCGGCGTCGAAGAGACGGGCGACGGCGCGGGGGACGGCGTAGGTGGACCGGTTGCGCGGGCCGAGGTCTCGGGTCGCCGTCGGGCCTCCGGCGGCGGGGAAGCGCTCGCTCGGGGTCGCCACGGGTGCGAACTCCACCAGCACGCGGGGGACGCCGAGCGCGTCCGCCACCATCGGAGCGCTCAGGATCAGCGGGTGGTGCACCACCACGCCGGGGCCGAAGTCGACGCTCTCCCGCACCGCGGCCGCGAGCATCCGGCGCATCGCAGGACGCACCTCGGTGCGCAGGTGGTGCGCGAGCACTCGAGGGGTGCGCCGGACGGGGAACAGCACCCGGTGCGCGTCCAGGCCGAGGCGCACGGTGTCGACACCGTCAGGCGCGACCGCGTCGTCCGGCAGCGCCAGCCGCACCTGGTGTCCGCGGGACAGGGCACGTCGTGCCAGTGCGGCGAAGGGCTCGACGTCGCCGCGGGTGCCGGCGGTGAGCAGCATCATGCGCATCCGACCAGTGTGGCGGGGAAGCCGGCGCCCGGCGTCACCGTCGGCCGGGTACGCTCGGGCCCGTGACTGACGGACTCGAGCGGATCCCGCGAACCGCGCTGTCCGGGATCGGACCGGCCGTGCGCCGGCTCCTGCTCATCTCGCGACCGGTGCTGTGGATCAACACCATCGGCTCCGGGCTCGTTGCCGTGTGGCTCACCGGCGCGCTGTTCGACGTGCGGGCGTTGCCGCTCATCCTGTGGCTCACCCTGCCGTTCAACCTGCTCATCTACGGCGTCAACGACATCTACGACCAGGACACCGACGCGGCCAATCCCCGCAAGGGGTCGATCGAGGGTGCCAGGATCCGACAGTCCGAGGTGCGACTGATCGCCTGGGCCGTCGCGGTCGTGAACGTCCCGTTCCTCGTCTACTTCTCCATCGCACTGCCGCCGCTCGCGAACGCGGTGATCCTGCTCTACGCGGGTGTCTTCGTCTTCTACTCCGCACCGCCGCTGCGGTTCAAGGCGCGGCCGTTCCTCGACTCGCTGAGCAACGCCGCGTACGCGCTGCCGCTGGTCATCGTCCCCGCGGCGCTCTCGGTCACCCCGGTGTGGCCGGCTGCCCTCGGCCTGATGGCGTGGAGCGTGGCCAAGCACGCCTTCGACGCGGTGCAGGACATCGAGGAGGACCGCCGTGCGGGCATCACCACCACCGCGGTCCGGCTCGGCGCGCGCGGGACGGCATGGTGGAGCGGGTCCTGGTGGATCGCCTCGACGGCACTCTTCGCCGTGGTGAGCGTGCCCGTGGCCGCAGTCAACCTGCTCATCGCCGGCATCCTGGTGGTGTCCCTGCTGCGTGATCCGACGCCGGAGACCGGTCACCGCCTGTACCGTCTGTCGGTCGCCTTCCCGTACATCGCGGGGTCGTTCGTCGGGGTGCTCCTCATGGTGTCGATCGTGTTGGGAGGCCGCTCGTGAGCCGCATCGTCGTGGTCGGGGGCGGGATCGGCGGCCTGACCGCCGCCGCGCTGCTCGCACGTGCTGGCCATCGGGTCACCCTGCTCGAATCCTCCGCAGAGCTCGGCGGCAAGAGCCGGCGCATCCACCTGGGTGCGGACCGGATCGACACCGGCCCGTCGTTGATGACGTTCCCCGCCGTGTGGGACGAGTTGCTGCGGCGACTCGGCGACGGCGCGGACGCGGGCGCACCCGAGCGCACTCGCGATGCCGGTCACCTCGACCTGGTGCGGATGCCCGAGGTCGGTCGCTACTACCACGACGGCGAGGAGACCTCGCTGCCGGTGGCGCCCGACCACCCGTGGTACCCCGCCTGGCGCCGGTTCTCGGACCTGCACGCACCCCTCGCCGACGACGTGACCGAGCTGCTGCTCGCCGACCCCCTCGACCGCGCGGCCCTCCCGGCGCTCCGTCGGCTCCTGGCCGTCTACGGTTCGCGACTCACGACGCGCGCCTACCTGGACGGCTTGCAGTGGCTGCCGGACGGGCTGCGCGAGATCATCGCGATCCACACCCTCAACGCGGGCGTCTCGCCGGCACGCACCCCGGCCCTCTACGCGAGCATGCCGGCGATCATGGCGGAGACCGGTGCCTGGGTGCCGCGCGGCGGGATCTACGAGATCGTGCTCGCGCTGGCCCGGCTGGCCGAGGCCGCCGGAGCCGAGGTGCGCACCGGCGAGGCCGTCACCCGCATCGAGCGCGGGTGGGTCACCACCGAGGTCGGGCGGTACCCGGCCGACCTCGTCGTCAGCGCCGTGGACGCCGACCGACTCACCACACTGACGGGCCCGTCGCGGATCCCACCGCTCCCCCGTCTGCGTCCGCGCACCCTCTCCTGCTCGGCCGTCGCGGTGTACGGCGTCCTCCGCCAGGAGTTGCCGGCGGACCTCGCGGCGCACAGCGTGGTGCTCCCGACGAAGCCGGCGGCACTGCACCGCAGCCTGGAGGCCGGCGACGAGCCGGCGGACACCATGGTGTTCGTCAACCAGTACCGCGCGGGTGAGGTGTACCCGAACGGGCGCAGCACCGCAGGGATCCTGCTCACCGCGCCCGCCGACGGCGGTCACTACACGGCGGAGCACCCCTTCGTGCGGCGCGAGGTCGACCGTGTCTCCCGCGCGATGGGACTCGACGGGCCCCTCACCGACCTGCTCGACGAGCAGGTCGTGCTCGATCCGCAGTACTACGGCGAGGGCGGCGAACCACACGGGGCGCTCTACGGAGCGGCACGCCCGCCGTGGCTGAGCGGGCCGTTCCACAGTCCCTCGTACAACGACCCCTGGCGGCCCTGGCTGTGGCGGGTCGGTGCGTCGGTCCACCCCGGCGGCGGCGTCCCGGCGGTGGTGGGTGGCGCGATGATCGCGGTGAACCGGCTGCTCAAGTCGACACCGGCCTGACACGAACGAGCGAACCGGCGAACCGGCGAACCGCTCCACACCAGCCGGGCAGTTACACGAACGCGGCCTGCCCGGTGATCGCCCGGCCGACGATCAGGGTGTTCACCTCGCGCGTGCCCTCGTACGAGTAGATCGCCTCGGCATCGGAGAAGAACCGAGCGACGCCCTTGTCGAGCACGATGCCGTTGCCGCCCTGCACCTCGCGGCACCAGGCGACGGTCTCGCGCATCTTCGAAGTGGCGAACGCCTTGGCCATCGCGGAGTGCTCGTCGCCACCGACCCCGGCGTCCTGCATGGCCGAGGCCTGCGTGCAGAGTGCGATCGAGGCTGTGATGTTCGACAGCGACTTGACGAGCAGGTCCTGCACGAGCTGGTGCGCGGCGATCGGCTTGCCGAACTGGACCCGCTCGCGGGCGTAGGCCAGGGCGGCCTCGTACGCGCCGATCGCGATGCCGACCGCCTGCCAGGCGACCTCGGTGCGGGTCAGTCGGAGCACCTCGGCGGTCGAGCGGAACGACGTGGCGTTCTGCAGCCGACGCGACTCGGGGACACGGACGTCCCGCATGACGATGTCGGCGTTCTGCACGCCGCGCAGCGCGATCTTGTCCTCGATCTTCGTCGCGGTGAAGCCCGCGGTGTCGGTGGTGACGAGGAAGCCCTTGACCTGGCCGTCGGCGACGTCCTTCGCCCAGATCACGACGACGTCGGCGAAGGTGGCGTTGCCGATCCAGCGCTTCTCGCCGTCGAGCACCCACTCGTCGCCCTCGCGCCGCGCGGTGGTGCGCAGGCCCTTGGCGGAGTCGCTGCCGGAGTACGGCTCGGTGAGTCCGAAGGCCCCGATGAGCTCGCCGGCGGCCATCCGTGGCAGCCACTCCCGCTGCTGCTCGTCACTGCCGGCGACCGCGATGGAGTTCATCGCCAGGCCGGACTGCACACCGATGAAGGTGGCGACGCTGGCGTCGACCCGGCCGAGCTCGAGTGCTGTCCACCCGCGGTAGACGGCCGAGTTCTCGAACCGGCGCACCATCGGGACGCCCGGCCCGTACATGCCGAGCTCGGCGAGCGGCGCGATGACCTGCATCGGGAACTCGGCCCGCGCCCAGTACTCGTCGGCGATCGGCCGGACCTCCTGCTCGAGGTACTGCCGGAGCTGCCCGAGCGACGCACGCTCCTGCTCGGAGAGCTGCTGCTGGAAGCCGTAGAAGTCCGATTCGAGCAGGGCCGTGGCGGGCATGGTCGTTGACATGGGAACCACGATGCATCATTCTCGAAAACGTTGCAAGAGAGGATCGCGTGTACACATCAGACTCTGCGCTGCGCGCCTTCCGGGAGGCCCGTCACACCTTCATCGCCGGGTCGCGGATCGACATGGGGGCGTTGGCTGCCGCACTCGGCGTCGATCGCACGTCACTGTTCCGCTGGGTCGGCAACCGTGACCGGTTGCTGTCCGAGATCTTGTGGTCCCTCGCCGTCCCGACGCTCGACGGGGCAACCCACGCCGCCGACGAGATCGGAGCGACCGGGGCTGCCCGGCTCGTCGTCGTGCTCGACCGGTTCACCGCGGACCTGATCGACGCCCCGTACTTCCGGGCGTTCCTGACCCGCGAACCGGCTCGGGCGATGCGTCTGCTGACCACCTCGGAGAGCGACGTGCAGAGCCGGTTCGTCGCCCGGGTCACCGCACTCATCGAGCAGCAGGAGTCGTCCGGTACGTTCGATCCGGCACCGTTGTCGGCTGAGGAGCTCGCACGGCTGCTCGTCCGGATCTCCGAGTCGTTCACCTACGCCGAGTTCATCTCCGGTGAGACCCCTGATCCCGACCGGGCACGTGCGGCGTTCGAGTACGTCCTGCGGCCCGACGCGGTGCACGCCACACCCGCACCACCGATCGGAGACCGATGACCATCGACGAGTACCCGTTCCGCCGCTCCTACCCCACCAGGTGGAACGACAACGACATGTTCGGGCACGTCAACAACACGATCTACTACTCGGCGATGGACAACGCGTCGACGTACTGGTTCCGCGAGTTCGCCGGGCTCGACCCGTTCTCGTCGGAGTGGATCGCCGTGCTGGTGTCGTCGAGCTGCCGGTTCGTCGAGTCCGCCGTCTGGCCGGACGTCATCGAGGTCGGGATGCGCTCGAAGCACCTCGGCACCACGAGCCTGTCGTGGGAGTTCGGCCTGTTCCGGCAGTCCGACGGGGCGCTGCTCGCCACGGGTGAGTTCGTGCACGTCATCATCGACCGTGAAGGTGCCCGTCGTCCGATCCCGCTGCCCGCCGAACTCCGCGAGCTCGTCACGGGTTCGATGGTCGCGCAGCAGCCCGCCGTCGCCGACTGAGGACCTCAGCCCTTCAGCGCAGCCAGCTCGAGGTTGATGTCGTCGGGGTCCTGCACGGACAGGATCACCATGCCGGCGTCGCCGAGGTCGGTGACCTCGCCGTGCTCGACCCCTGCGGCGTCGAGGCGTGCAGCCGCCTGGTGCAGCTCGTCGACCGACCCCACGACGAAGCTCACGTGGTCGAGGCCGACGGTGTCAGGGTCGAACGTCTGCCCCGCCGGGGCGACCGGACGGAGCCCGAACACCTGGTCGCCGAGCCGGAACACGGAGCCGCCGTAGAAGCGCTCACGGTCCTCGCGCACGCCGGGCTCGTCGACCTGGTCGCTGAAGTCGATCGCCGGGTCGGTGCCGAGCAGCTGCTGGTAGAACGCCTTGCTGCGGTGGATGTCGGTCACGGTGACACGGACGTGGGCCAGGGCGGTCGGGCGTGCGAACGGCTCGGTCATGGTGGAGCTCCTCAGGGTTGCGCGCCGTGGTTGCGACGCGCACCCGAGGCAACCCTCGGTGCCTCCGAAGCACCCGAGGCCGTGCGGCGACCGGACAGCCGCGCGCACGACGTTCCGCACGCCGCACAACCAGAGCGCCCCCGAATCACGCGATCGCGCGGTTCGGGGGCACTTCGGTCGTGCAAGCGGCGCTGGACCCGAACGCCAGCGCCGCGGTCCGGGGTCAGATCAGGTCGTCGGTCAGGTGGTTCGGCGTGCCGAAGCGGTGCGCCGTGATCGACACCGCCTGCTCGCGGACGAACGGCAGGATCTCGAGCCGCCCGGCCTCGGTCACCGGGCCGCCGTACACCGCGACGTCCGGACGACCACCGACGGCGGAGTACAGCGCCGAGGTGTCCCCACCGATGAGCCGCACGCGGGTCGAGGGACCAGAAGCGACCGAGCTCGCGAAGGCCCCGTCGGACACCGTCTGCGACAGCGAGCGCACGATCGGCAGCGACCGGATCGCCGAGGCGACGGACGACGGCAGCGTCGCGGCCGTGGAGACCTCGATCGTCGTGCCAGCCCGGAGTGCGGCTGCGACGACGCGGACGAGCTCGATCACCGAGGCGTCAGCGTCCGCGTCGGCGACCGCGGCCAGCCGCACCTGCACCGACGGGAACGGCAGGTACCGGGCGATGTTCCGCTCGGCGGAGAGCGCCGAGACGTCCGTCGCGGTGCCGAACAGCGTCGACCAGGCCTGCTCGTCGGACGCCAGCGGGCGGTCGAGCATCGGCGAAGCGACCTCGGCAGCCCGGGCGAACGCCGAGACCGGACCCGACACGGCGACACCGGACGCACCGGCCGCCGGTGCCGGCGTCCACGACCCGAGCCCGAGCAGGTAGTTCAGCCCACCGGCCTTCGTGCCCGCACCGACCGCCGACTTCTTCCACCCGCCGAACGGCTGCCGCCGGACGATGGCGCCCGTGATGCCACGGTTGACGTAGAGGTTGCCCGCCTGGATCCGCGACAGCCACGTGCCGATCTCGGCCGGGTCGAGCGAGTGCAGTCCCGAGGTCAGGCCGTAGTCGACCTCGTTCACGATGTCGATCGCCTCGTCGAGGGAGTCGGCGGTCATCATGCCGAGGATCGGGCCGAAGTACTCGGTGCGGTGGAACTCCGAGCCACGGCGGACGCCCTGTCGGACGCCCGGGCTCCAGAGCTTGCCGGTCTCGTCGAGCTGCTTCGGCTCGACGGCCCAGGACTCCCCCGCGCCGAGCGTCGTCAGGCCGTCGAGCAGCTTGCCCGATGCCGGCTCGATGACCGGGCCCATCTGGGTCGCCGCGTCGGTCGGGTAGCCGACGGTGAGCGACGACACCGCGTCGAGCAGCTGGTTCCGGAAGCGCTTGGACTTGGCGACCGAGCCGACCATGACCACGAGGGACGCAGCCGAGCACTTCTGGCCGGCGTGCCCGAACGCGGACGCGACGACGTCCTTCACGGCGAGGTCGAGGTCGGACGACGGCGTGACGATCACGGCGTTCTTGCCCGAGGTCTCGGCGAGCAGCGGCAGGTCCGGGCGGAACGAGCGGAACAGCTCGGCCGTCTCGTACGCACCGGTGAGGATGACCTGGTCGACCATCGGCGACGCGATGAGCTGCTGCCCGAGGTCGTCCTCGGACACCTGCAGGAACGCGAGCACGTCGGCCGGTGCCCCGTGGGCGTCCAGCGCGGTCTCGATGATCGAGGCGAGCACGGCGCCGGAGCGCTCGGCGGGCGGCGCGGGCTTCAGGACGACGGCCGACCCGGCGGCCAGTGCGGCGAGGGTGGACCCGGCGGGGATCGCGACGGGGAAGTTCCACGGCGGCGCGACGAGGGTCAGCGCTGCGGGCGTGAAGGTCGCACCGTCGACGTCGTCGAGCGAGGACGCCAGGGTGCCGTAGAAGTGCGCGAAGTCGATCGCCTCGGACACCTCGGGGTCGGCCTGGTCGATGGTCTTGCCGGTCTCCGACGCCATGACCTCGATGAGGGCGGCACGGTTCGCCTCGAGTGCGTCGCCGACGGCGTGCAGCACAGCGCCACGCGCACCACCGGACCAGGTCCCCCAGACCGCACCGGCGGCCTTGGCGCGACCGAGCGCGGAGTCGAGCGCCGTGGCGGAGCCGACCCGGGCCTCCTGGACGGCACGGACGCCGAGCGTCGACGAGGCGACCCGTGCGGTGATGGCGTCGCCCCAGGCGCGGACGGCGCCGACCGAGGGGTCGCTGTCCGGGGTGTTCTCGAAGTGGCCGGGGCCGGGGCGGCCGACGGCGGCGTACCGGTCTGCGACCCGGTGGGATGCCGGCGCTTCGAGCCCCTCGGGCGTCGCGAGCGGCACCAGGGAGGCGCGGAAGCGCTCTTCTTCGCGGGCGAACAGTGGCGGCGACGACACCAGCGAGAAGACGGCGGACATGAAGTTGTCCTGCGACGCGCCTTCTTCGAGACGACGGATCAGGTAGGCGATCGCGACGTCGAACTCGCCCGGGTGGACGACCGGCGTGTAGAGCAGGAGCGAACCGACGGTGTTCTTCACGGCCGATGCCTGCCCCTGCGCCATGCCGAGCAGCATCTCGAACTCGATGCCGTCCCGCACGCCGCGCTCACCGGCGAGCAGCCAGGCGTGGGCGACGTCGAACAGGTTGTGCCCGGCGACACCGACGCGGACGTTGTCGACGCGCGATGGGGTGAGCGCCCAGTCGAGCACCCGCTTGTAGTTGGTGTCCGAGTCCTGCTTGGTGTGCCAGGTGGCGAGCGGCCAACCGTGCACCGAGGCCTCGACCTGCTCCATCGGCAGGTTCGCGCCCTTCACCAGCCGGACCTTGATGCCGGCACCGCCGCGGGCACGGCGGGCGGCGGACCACTCCTGCAGCTCCTGCATCGCGGCGAGCGCGTCGGGCAGGTACGCCTGCAGCACGATGCCGGCTTCGAGGCCCAGGAACTCGGGCTCGTCGAGGAGCTTCGTGAAGACCGCGATGGTGAGGTCGAGGTCCTTGTACTCCTCCATGTCGAGGTTGATGAACTTGGCGGGGCTGGCGGCTGCGGCGCGTTGGAAGAGCGGTCGGAGCTGCTCGACGATGTCGTCGACGGCGTGGTCGAACGCCCACGGGGAGTGCGGGTGCACGGTGGACGACACCTTGATCGAGACGTAGTCGACGTCGTCGCGGGCCAGGAGCTTGTGGGTGCCCTCGAGCCGGCGGGCGGCTTCGCGTTCGCCGAGCACGGCCTCGCCGAGCAGGTTGACGTTGAGGCGGACGCCGTCGCGCTTGATGCCCGCGATCGCCGGGCCGAGCTTGGAGTCGGTGGCGTCGACGATCAGGTGGCCGACCATGTTCCGGAGGACGCGGCGGGCGATGGGGACGACGACATTCGGCAGGACCGGGGCCATGCCGCCGCCGAGCCGGACGAGTCCGCGGAGCGCGGCGGGCAGGAACCCGGGGGCGTCCGGGGCGATCTGGCGGAGCTTGCGGGCGGCGACGGCGAGGTCTTCCGGTCGCACGACGCCGTCGACGAACCCGACGGCGAAGTCGAGGCCGGCGGGGTCGGCGAGCACCCCGGCGAGCTGCTTCGCGGAGCCGTCGACGGGGTACGACTCGGCCTCGGCGAGCCACTGTCGGACGAGCGCGACGGACTGGTCCGCCAGGGCGTCGTGGTCGATGGCGGAGTCCTCGTGCAGCGTCGTCATGGGTTCAGTGTGGAGGTCCGGGATGCGGTAGCGGAAGTGAGCGTTCCTGATGGATACCGTTCAGTTGCGCTACCGTTCCGGTCGCGCTCCGGCTAGCGTCGGACCATGCTCGACGTCCGCCGTCTCGTGCTCCTCCGTGAGCTGTCCATCCGTGGCACGATCGCGGCCGTCGCCGAGGCGGTGAACTTCACCCCGTCGGCGGTCTCGCAGCAGCTCAGCGCCCTGGAGCGGGAGGCCGGTGTGCAGCTGTTCCGCAAGGCCGGCCGACGGCTGCAGCTCACCCCGCAGGCCGAGGTGCTGGTCACCGCGGCGGGCCAGGTGCTCGACGTCCTCGAGCACGCGCAGTCCCAGGTCGAGGAGACCCTGTCGTCCGTGCAGGGCCGGGTGCGGGTTGCCGTGTTCCAGTCCGCGGCCCTGGCCCTGATGCCGAGCGCCCTGCACGAGATGGCGACGGAGCACCCCGACGTCCGGGTCGAGATGGTGCAGCGGGAGCCGGAGACCGCACTGAACGAGACATGGGCTCGTGACTTCGACATGGTGATCGCCGAGCAGTACCCGGCACATGCCGCACCGCACCTGCCCGGGCTCGACCGATCGGACCTGACGACCGACGCGGTGCGGCTCGCCCTGCCCCCGCTCGACACCGCGCTGCGCCCGGTGTCGTCGCTCGAGGACGCGCGCACCATGCCCTGGGTGATGGAGCCCCGCGGCACCGCGTCGCGGCACTTCGCCGAGCAGGTCTGTCGGCGCTGGGGTTTCGAGCCAGACGTCCGGTACGAGACCGCCGACCTGCAGACGCAGATCCGCCTGGTCGAGTCCGGCAACGCGGTGAGCCTGATGCCGGACCTGATGTGGACCGGCCGGACGACGACCTGTCGACTGCTCGAGCTGCCGGAGGGTCCGCGACGGACGATCTTCACGGTGGTCCGCGCCGCTGGCGCGTCGTCGCCAGCGGTGCGTGCTCTCCGCGCCGCGCTCGAACGTGCCGCGTCCGTCGTCGGAGCGTGACACGGCGGTCTGGAGGCGCGGCTCGGGTCGGCACGACGGCTGCGGAGCTCCGTTGCCGTCGTGATCATTCTGTGATCGAGCGATCGTCAGGACTGGCCAGCGGGCGACATTCCCTGAGTAGAGGACGCTGATCCGGCGTCCCGTCCAGGCATCCGAGGGGGATCCCGTGAACCAGTCCTGCAAGTACACCTTCCGCCGCAGCGCGGCGATCGGAGCGGCGATCGCGATCGTCACCGCTTCGTCGGCGTTCGGCATCGGGGCGAGCGCCGCCTCCGCAGCGACCGACGAGACCGCTGCGCCGAGCACCACCGCGACGTCGGCTCCGCAGGGCACGACCGCCGCGGGCACCGCGCCGACGCCCCCCGCCGCCGCAGAACAGCCCGCCCCCGAGGCATCGACACCCGTCACCTGGGCGGAGCCGTCGAGCAAGGACGCGCCGATCGTCCTCACCGTGACCGCCGGCCAGCCGTTCTCGCACACCTTCACCGCCCAGGGCGGCGACGGCCCGTTGGAGTACCTGTTCAACCCGTTGAACTTCGACCCGACCAACGACGTCAACGGCTGGTCCTGGAACGAGCAGACCGGTGTCCTGAGCGCCACCCCGAAGAGCACGTTCGACGGACCCGCACTGTTCCAGGTCACCGCGACCGACCTGCACCAGACCGCCGTGCAGTACGTCCAGGTCGACATCGAGCCCGGCGCCCCGGTGGGTGTCACGTTCGGCGTCGACAGCTCGGACTCCGACGTCAGCTGGCAGGTCGACGCCGACGGGACGATCCGGGAGTACGCGCCGGGTGGCACCGGTGACACCGTGGTGTCGGAGGTCCCCGCCACGGTCGGCTCCTCGATGACCCTCGCGGGGCTGGCCGTCGACGCGCTGGGCAACCGCACCACCCCGGGCGACGAGTACCCGCGCTCGACCGTCACGAGCACCACCGCGTCCGACGGCGTGGTCTGGGACCCGAACTGGTCGGCGAACACGGTGACGTTCTTGGAGCCGGGCACCCGCACACTGACGGTGTCCGAGGGCGGCGTCTCGACCTCGTTCACGGTCCGCGTCCCCGAGGCCCCCGCTGCCGTCGCCGGCATCACCATCGGGGTGCTCCCCGCGGACGGGACCTCCGGCGACCGGTGGGGCGTCGATGGCGACGTGATCACCTACTACCCGGCGGACGGCGACCCGCAGCAGGTCGACGCGATCCCGGCCCGACAGGGTGACCGGGTGCAGATCCGCGCCCTGGCCGTGGACGCCGACGGGCAGCCGGTCGGCGACCACACCGACCTCACCTTCACGAGCGACGTGGCCAGTGACCGCACCGAGTACGACCCCGAGGCTGTGGCCACGTGGGTGACCTTCGAGCACGCGTCGCCGCACACGATCACCGTCGCGTCCGGAGACGTGACGAGCACCATCCGCTTCGAGGTGCAGCCGACGGCGACGACCACGGTCACGACCACCCACACGCCGACCGCGTCGGGCACCCTCGCGTACACCGGTGCCGACGAGTCCGGCCCGCTCGCGTGGGCCCTCGGTCTCCTGGCATCGGGCGCCGGCCTGCTCGTCTGGCGCCTGCGTCGCCGACTCGGCTGAGGCACGTCACGGCAACCGCCTGACGGACCGGAGGTGCGCGGCGAGACCGCCCCGCACCTCCGGCCCGTCGTCGCGCGTTTCTGTGAAAAACCCCAGATGAGAGCCGGTAGTACCGAGACGAAACCGTGATCTCCGGCAGGGGTCGGAACGGGTCCGTGAACCGTAACGTCAGCACAGAGGAGCGCGCGGGCACCGCGTGCTCACCACCAGACTCCCGAGGGGGAACCATGCACCAGTCCACCAAGCCGCCCGTCCGCCGCGCGGCGACGATCGGCATCGTCGTCGCGGCGACCGCCATCGGCTCGGTCATCGGCGTCAGCGCGCCCGCGACGGCGGCGACGCCGACGCGGACGACGACACCGACGAGCACCACGGCGACCGCGACACCGGGTGCCAGCCTGACGCACGCCGCCAGCCCCGCCGCGAAGGCCACGGACAGCGCCACCCCGGCGGCAGCACCGGGTGACGGCAGCGACCTCGCGTTCACCGAGCCGTCGACCCAGGCCGCCCCGATCGCCCTCACCGCGACGGTCGGCACGCCGTTCAGTCACACGTTCACCACCACGGGCGGCAACGGCACCGTCGGGTACGCCATCCAGGACGCCCCGTCGGCGGACTACACGGTGAACGTCGAGACCGGCGTGCTGAGCGGCACGCCGACGACCGCCGGCACGTTCGACTTCGAGGTCGTGGCGCTCAGCGGCTCGACACAGGTGACCGAGTACGTCCGCCTGACCGTCTCGCCGTCGCCGGTCGTCTTCACCGAGCCCTCGACGAAGGCGAAGCCGCTCGCCCTCACCGCCACCGCCGGCGCGACGTTCACGCACACGTTCCGCACCACGGGCGGCACGGGTTCGCTGGCGTACGCGATCCAGGACGCACCCTCGTCCGACCTGACCGTCAACGTCGAGACCGGGGTGCTCACCAGCACCGTGACCACCGCTGGCACGTACGACTTCGAGGTCGTCGCCCTCCGCGGCACCGCGACCGCCACGGAGTACGTGCGCCTGACCGTCCTGCCGGCCGCACCCGTCGGGGTCCGCGCGATCGTCGACACCGGCACACCCGGCGCAACGGTCTGGTCGGTCGCACCCGGTGGCGTCATCAGCGCGTTCTCCGGCGGGGGCGACCCCCTCGGCACCGTCAAATCGATCCCCGTCCAGCAGGGCGGCTCGCTGGTGGTGTCCGGCCTCGCCGTCGACCGGTTCGGCAACCCGACCGCGCCGGCTTCCGTGAGCACCGGGTTCGGCGCGACGGTGACGAGCTCGGTCGCGTCGGACAAGATCGCCACCGATCCCCGGGGCGACGCCTCGAAGGTGACGTTCCCGCACGCCTCGGACCACCGCCTCACCATCACCCAGGGCGGCGCCTCGACCACGTTCGTCGTCGCCGTCCGTCCCGTCGCCACGGCCGCGGTCGCGACCACCACGAGCGGCACCCCCGGCACCCTCGCCTACACCGGCGCCGACGAGACCACGCCGTTGGCGTGGGCGCTCGGCCTGCTCGCCGCCGGCGGGGGCCTGCTGGTCCACCGTCTGCGGCGCCGTCGCGCCTGAGACGCGACCGACGAACGGACGGGAGGCCCGGTGCCCGCTGGCACCGGGCCGCCCGTCCGTCCGTCCGCACCGCCGCAGCCGCGCCGCGGCTGCGGAAGTCAGGCGGTTTCCCGCACACACCCCCAACCCGGGTCACATTCCGGTGAATCGTCACAGCCCCAGGACCTGATCCCGCTACGATCCGAGAACGCCGACATTCTCGGCAAATTCACATGATCCGGGCCTGTGGCCCGGACCGATTCCCTGGGGGAACCCGTGCACCGCAGCACCTCCACAGTCCGTCGCGCCTGCGCCGTCGGCACCACCGTCGCCCTGGTCGGCCTGACCACCGGCCTCGGCATCATGACCGCGACGGCCGCCAACGCCGAGACGCTCGACACCACGCAGCCGATCTCGGCCGTCGAGACCCCGGCCCCGGCCGAGGGCAGCGAGACGTCCACGCCGACGGATCCGCCCGCCGACACCACGCCCGAGACCCCGGCTCCCGCCGAGGAGACCCCGGCTGCACCGGCACCGGAGGCCACCGACGAGCCCGTCGCTCCGGAGACCACCGCGCCGACGGCCACCGAGGCGCCGACGCCGACCGAGACCCCGAAGCCGGACGTCACCGCCGAGGCCGCCGACGCCACCGTCGCCATCGAGGGCGCGGCGAAGGTCGGCACCCGACTCGTCGCCGTCGTCACCGGCTTCGACGACGAGGCAGGCTACAAGTACTCGTGGACCGACCAGGACGGCAACGTCCTGTCGAAGGCCGCGAGCTACGTCGTCGACCCCACCGACGTCCGCAAGACCATCACGGTCGCCGTGACGGGCACGCTGCCCGGCGCGACCGAGACGTCGACCGTCACCTCGGCCGCGACCGCGGCCGTGACGCAGACCCCGGCGTTCCTCGGCGCGGACGGCCAGCCCACCAAGGCCGGCGCGACGCAGGACAACCCGCTCGCGCTGAGCACCGTCGCCGGTGACGCCTTCTCGCACACCTTCCGTGCGCAGGGCTTCCCGGAGCCGAAGTACAGCCTCACCTGGTTCTCCGAAGAGGACGCCGACTACGCCGAGGAGTTCCCCGAGGACGAGTCGTCCCCCGAGGAACAGCTCCCCTTCGACCTGACCTTCGACGCCTCGACCGGTGAACTCAGCGGGACCGCCACCTTCGCGATGGACTACGACTTCGCCGTCACCGCGACCAGCGGCACCGAGTCCGTCACGCAGTACGTGTCGATGACCGTCGAGGCCGCAGCCCCGATCGGCGTCATGGTCTACACGACCGACCGCGCTGGCCTCTTCGATGACAGCGACCAGGAACGGACGAGCTGGATCATCGAGCCCGACGGCAGCGTCTTCACGCTCGGTGAGGACGACTTCCAGATCGGCGGCCGTCCGACCATCGAGCAGGGTGGCACGCTCGTGGTCCAGGGCGGTCTCGTGGACCGCTTCGGCAACCCCGAGGGCGGCTTCGACAGCGAGACGCGCGAGCTGCCGACGGTGACGTCGGACATCGCCAGCGACGTCATCGCGCCCGACCCCGAGCTCGGTGACTTCGGCATCGTCGGCGTCACGTTCCCGCACGCGTCGATCCACAACCTGACCGTCGCCGCCGGCGACTTCAGCACGTCGTTCGCCGTCGACGTCCGGCCGACCGTCGCCGCCGGCATCGCCGACCCGACCCCCGTCGCACCCGCAGCGGCCCCGGTCGCCCCGGTCAACACCGGCGGCCAGCTCGCCTACACCGGCTCGGACACCACCGACGCACTGCCGTGGGCCCTCGGCCTGCTGGTCGCCGGTGCCGGCCTGATCGGCGCCCGCTTCGCGCGCCGTCGTCGCGCCCAGCGCTGACACCCGGAGACGTCTCCCGTCCGTCGCGTGCCCGCGCGGCGGACGGGAGGCCCGCCACGGCCCCGCCTGCTCCCCACCGGAGCAGCGGGGCCGTTCCCGCATCAGCACCCGGGTGGGTCCGCGCCGGTAGCGTTGGCGACATGCCCACGCTGCTGCACATCGACTCCTCGGCCGACCTCTCCCACTCGCGCTCGCGCGCGCTGACCGCAGCCTTCGCCGATGCCTGGCGCGCCCGCGGCCCGGAGTACACGGTCGTCCGGCGCGACCTGCACATCGACCAGCTCCCCCACCTGGAGAGCTCCGCGCTGCACTGGGCCGCCGCCGACCGCACCGCCGACGAGACCGTCGCGCCCGAAGCCGACGCACTGCGGCAGGAGGTCATCGACGAGCTCCTGGCCGCCGACGTCGTCGTGGTCGGTGCGCCGCTGTACAACTACACGGTGCCCTCGACCCTGAAGGCCTGGATCGACCGCATCCACGTGCCCGGCATCCTGACCGGCGGCGTGCAGCCCCTGGCCGGGCGACCCGTCGTGACCGTGGTGAGCCGTGGCGCGACCTACGACGCCGGCACCCCGACCGAGGGCTGGGACCACGGCTCCCCCGTCCTGCACATCGTGCTCGGCACCGCGCTCGGCATGAAGCTGTACCCGATCACCGTCAGCGCCACCCTGGCCGACCGGCTGCCGGACCTCGCCGCCCTGGCCGAGCACGCCGCCGCCGAGTTCGCCGACGCGAAGACGACGATCGAACGCCTCGCGACGACGCTCGGCTGACCCGCGCGGCCGCAGACGGCTGAGGTCAGGCGGGCCGCACCTCGTCGGCCCGCCCGAGCAGGTCTGCGTGGAAGGCCGTCTGCGTCAGTGCGCTCGCGAGCAGGAACCCGGTCATCGACTCGATCCCGCCGCTGAACGGCACCCGGGCGGCGACCTCGAACAGCGTCGGACGGTCCAGTGCGTCGAGGGCCGCGGCGACGTGGCGGGAGCGTTCCTCCCGGTGCCGGGCCAGGGTCCGCGCACGGGTGACGACGTCGCGGAACCGGTACTCGTGCCCCGGGCAGACCTCGAGCTCGGCGTACGGGTCGAGCCGGGCCAAGGACGCCAGGTAGTCCCCCAGTGGGTTGGTGCTGGTCCGTCCACCGAGCCCGATGCCGGAGTTGATCCGCGGCAGCACGTGGTCGCCGGAGAACAGCAGCCCGTCAGCCTCGTCGAGGAAGCACACGTGCCCGCCCGTGTGCCCCGGGGTCCAGAGCGTGCGGATCGTCCGACCGGGGATCGGCAGCAGGTCGCCGTCCTCCAGCGACACGTCGGCGTACGGCGCCTCGATCCGGCCCATCCCGATCCGACGGCCGCTGCCCCACGCCTCGACGACCCCAGCCCGCAGGTGTTCGGGCAGCCCCCACGTCGCGATGTCCGCGTCGTTCCGCTCGGCGTCCGCGCGCTCCCGTTCGAGCGCTCCGACCTCGAGCCCGTGCATCGCCACACGGGCGCCCGTCGCCCGGCGGATCGCAGCTGCGGCGCCCAGGTGGTCGGCGTGCAGGTGCGTCACGGCAACGAGCGACACGTCATCCAGGTCCCGTCCGATCGCGGCGAGACCGTCCCGCAGCTCGTCGAGACGGCCGTCGGCCGACCACCCGGGGTCGATCACCGCGAGCGAGCCGTCCGCCCCCTCGACGACGTAGACCAGGGTGGCGTCGGGCACCCCGAACCGGAACGGCACCGCGAGGGTCCAGATGCCCGGCCGGACCTGCTCGACGGGCGGCAGGACACCGTCACGGAGCGCGGCGGCCTGCACGGGGCTGATCGGTTCCGGGGCCGGCGCTGCCGGCGGGGGCACGGTCGTCACGCTCGCCACCATACCGACGCGTGTTTGGCCGGCGATGGCCCTGCTCCCGACGCATGGTGAGCAGAAGAGGTCGGGTGCGGGCCGTGGACCCGACCATTCCTGCTCACCGAACGCACGCGCCGGGCGGAGCACGGGCCTCCAGGCAGACGGCGCAGGCTGCGCAGCACCGCGTCGACAGCGCCGACGACGCGCGCGAGTAGACAGGACGCATGGAGATCGCACCGATGCTCGCCAAGGCCGTCGCCACCGTGCCCGACCCGGACAGCACGAAGGGCGGGCTGCGGTACGAGCCGAAGTGGGACGGCTTCCGCGGCATCGTGACCATCGACGGCGACGACGTCGAGATCGGCAGCCGCGGCGCCAAGCCGCTCACCCGGTACTTCCCCGAACTCGTCGAGGCGTTCCGCGCGCAGTTCGGTGGACGCGACCACCCGGTCGTCCTCGACGGCGAGGTGATCCTGCGGTCCGGCGAGCCCGGTGCCGAGCGGCTCGACTGGGAGGCCCTGTCACAGCGCATCCACCCGGCGGCCTCACGGATCGCCAAGCTCAGCGTCGAGACCCCGGCACAGTTCGTGGCGTTCGACCTGCTGGCGGTCGACGGGCAGGAACTGCTCGACCTGCCGTTCGACGAGCGCCGCGAGCGCCTGGAACAGCTCGGCGACGCGATGACCGCCCCGCTCTTCGTCACCCGCACCACGCTCGACGTCGAGCAGGCCCGCGAATGGCTCACCACCTTCGAGGGCGCCGGGCTCGACGGCGTCGTCGCGAAGCCCCGCGCGCGGCCGTACGAACCGAACAAGCGCACCATGCTCAAGATCAAGCACCACCGCACCGCCGACGTCGTCGCCATCGGCTACCGCGTGCACAAGAGCGGCTCCGGTGTCGGGTCGCTGCTGGTCGGCCTGTACGACGCAGACGGCGAGCTCCGCCAGGTGGGCGGCGTCTCCGCCTTCACGGACAAGCGACGGGCCGCGTTGGTCGAAGAACTCGAGCCCGTCGTGCTCCGCGATGCGGACGGGAGGCCCGTGACCGGTGACGGGGAACGGTCGCGGTTCTCGTCGGGTCGCGACACGTCGTTCGTCCGGCTGGCGCCGGAACTGGTGCTCGAGGTCCGGTACGACCAGATGGAGGGCGACCGGTTCCGGCACACCGTGCAGTTCGAGCGGTGGCGGCCCGACCGTGACGCGACGTCGTGCGGGTTCGAGCAGCTCGAGGTGCCGAGTGCGTACGACCTGCACGACGTGCTGTCCTGAGGCGTTCGCCACCGCCCCTGTGCGCTCCTCCGGGTCGTGGAACGCACTGCGGTGTCCGTTTGTCGCTGTTCTGTCACGTTCCGGGAAAAGTAGTTAGCCGAACTAGCGAAGCCGTGCCAGGATGATCTCAGCAGCACGAGGCGTCCATTCCGGAGCCCCGGATGCCTGGATCGAATGGGGATCGACATGAGCACCAGCACGCTTGTCCGCCACCCTCAGCGGAGCCCCTTCACCGAAGTCCGAGAAGCACGGCGTCAGCGCGTCCTGCAGCTCAGCGCGGTCATCAGCGCCATCGCCGGCGTCACCGCCACGGCGCTCGCACTCGTCACGATCGGACTCGGCGCGTGATCGTCGACGGCATCACCGACGCGCACCGCGGCACCTGGTCGCGACTGACCCGCCTGCACACCGCGAGCGTCGGGCTGCCGACGCACACCACCCGCGTCGAAGACCCGGACCGCCAGCGGGACGTCTCCTCCGCAGCCTGAGGTTCGGCTCGGCTGGGCCCGTCTGCTCGACCGCTGGGCCTCAGCTCGGCTTCTTCGCCCGTGAGGGCTGCACGCGCGGCGGTTCCCCCGGCATCTTCGGGAAGTCCGGCGGGAACGGCAGCTCCCCCTCGCCGTTCGCCAGGTCACGCTCCCACCACTCCAGCAGCGGTGCGATGCTGCCCGGCTGCTCCCGCATCGACTCCCACGGGTCGCCGGTGGTCTGCAGCCGCTCCGGAACCGTCCGGATCGTGAAGCTCGTCGGGTCAGCGGTCGGCAGTTCGTCCCATGTGATCGGCGTCGACACCGAGGCGTGCGCCAAGGCCCGGGGGCTGTAGGCACCGGCCATCGTGCGGTCGCGGTTCGCCTGGTTGAAGTCGACGAAGATCCGCTGTCCCCGTTCCTCCTTCCACCACGCCGTCGTCACCTGGTCGGGCATCCGGCGTTCGAGTTCACGCGCTGCGGCGATCACCGCGTGCCGCACGTCGAGGAACTCGTGCTCGGGGTGGATCGGCGCGAACACGTGCAGGCCACGGTTGCCGCTCGTCTTGATCCACGTGATCAGCCCGGCCTCGTCGAGGACCTTCCGGAGCTCCTCGGCCACGGGCACCGTGTCACCGAAGCCGGTGCCGGGCTGCGGGTCGAGGTCGATGCGGAGCTGGTCCGGGTGGTCGCTGTCCTCGGCGCGTGAGGCCCACGGGTGGAACACCACCGTGTTCATCTGGGCGGCCCACACCGCCACGGCCGGCTCATCGATCACGAGCTGCGGGTGCGACCGGGCACTCGGGTAGGTCACCGTCACCGAACGGACGTAGTCGGGGGCTCCCTTCGGCGGGTTCTTCGAGAAGAACTGCTCGCCGTCGACACCACCGGGGAACCGCTGCAGCGAGATCGGCCGGTCGCCGTTCGCCCGGACGAAGGCATCGCCCACCGTCACGAGGTACTCCGCCAGGTCGAGCTTCGTGATCCCCGCCTCGGGCCAGAGCACCCGCGAGGGGCTGCTGATCCGGACCTCGCGGTCGCCGTCAGGCCCGGGCACACGCACCATCGTCGCTTCGCTCGCCATGCAGCGGACCGTACACGCGTGCCCGCCGCGCGCCCGCAGCCCGGTGTGCGTGCGCCTTCGCGCTCCCGCTGGACACCGGTGTTCCCGGGTCGAACACGCGCACACCGGTGTTCAGCGCACGAACACCGGTGTCTTGCGGGCAGCACTCACATGACGTTCCAGTGCAGGTGACCGTTCGCGTCAGGACCCTTGCCACCGCAGGTGTACGAGTTGCCGTTCGCCGCCTGCGCGACGACACCGGCCTGCGCATCGGCGCAGAACGCCCCGGGCGTGATGAAGTCCTGCGACTGCGCGGGCGCCTGCTCGACGGGCGCGGGAGCAGGAGCAGCTGGCGCAGGCGCGGGAGCCGCGGGGGCCGGAGCAGGCTCGACGTACGACCCGACCGCGGTCACCTCGGGCACCGGTGCCGTCGACACGGTCCTGGACACCTGGACTCGGTCCGTCTCGACGCCGTCGGTGGTGGTCACGCGGTACGTGCGGGTGAGCACGCCGTCGACACCCGCCGTCTGCAGCCGCGTCTGGCCCTTCGCCAGGGTCGGATCGTCGATGGTGGTCTTCCGGAAGTGGATCGGGAAGTCCTTCGAGACCTCCGACACCTCGACGACCGGGGTCGGCGTCGGGGTCGGCGTCGCGCTGGGTGTCGGGGTCGTGGCGACGTCGGCGACGGCTCGCGGAGCAGCCGTGTCCTGGCTGGCACTGGTCACGGCGGCACCGACCACAGCACCGGCGGTGCCCACGCCTCCGACCCAGATCACCGCTGCGATCGCGACGACGACCGAAGCCTTCGCCTTCGTCGGTAGTGCTGACCAGCGCATCCTGCGACATCCCCTCGTGTTCGGTACGACGATCCAGGGTGCCTCGTTCTCCGTCGACCGCTGCACCCCCACTCCGGGGCAGCCGCGCTGTGAGGATGAACCGTGCGCCGGGCAGGATGGGGCAGGTGAACGCGTACCTCGGCATCGACCTCGCGTGGGGACTCGGCTCGGATCGGAAGGCCGCGAACGAGACCGGGCTGGTCGCGATGGACTCCGACGGCACGATCACCGACGCCGGGTGGGCCCGCGGGGTCGACGCCGTCACCGACTGGATCGCCGCGCACCTCGGGCAACGGTCCCTCATCGCGGTGGACGCCTCGCTCGTCGTGACGAACCCGACGGGGATCCGCGAGTCCGAACGACAGGTCGGGCAGCGCTACGGCCGGTGGAAGGTCGCGGCCAACCCGACGAACCAGGCATCTGCGGCGAGCGCCGGCTCAGCGCTGCTCGACCGGCTGACCGCACTCGGCGTTGGGTACGTCTCCGACACGGACGCCATGCGGGCACGGACCGGTCCGGCGATGTTCGAGTGCTACCCGTACACGACGCTGGTGGGGGTGGAGGAGCTCGGGTACGAGGTCGAACGCCCCCGCTACAAGCGACTCGACCTGCGGATCCCCGCCGCCGAGGCCCGTGCCCGTCGCGCCGAGGCCTTCGACGAACTGGTCCGGCGGCTGCGCGAGACCCCGCTCGACCCGCCGCTGCTGCTCGACTCCCACCCGCTGACGCAGCGGCTCGCCGATCCGTCGGTGCTGCACGGTCCGACGCACAAGCACCGCGAGGACCTGCTCGACGGGGCGCTGTGCGCGTGGACGGCGTCGTTCTGGGAGCGACACGGCGACGAGCGCGTGCAGATCCTGGGAGGTGATCCTCCCCACCGACACGGCCCGGACGCCGCTGGCGCGTCGCCCGGGAACCGGCGGCGTGGGCCCACCCTCCCCACCGACACGCCAGACGAGGCGGGCCGCCGGCCCGTCGTGGTGGCGCCCGCACGCCCGTCGCAGCGGGGGCCGCGCGGCTAGGGTTGAGCAGTGAGCTCGACGACCGAACCCCTGCACATCGGGCTGGTGTCGCTGCACACCTCCCCCGGAGACGAACCCGGTTCGGGCGAGGTCGGCGGCATGAACGTCGTCGTCCGGCACCAGGCCGAGGCGCTGGCCGACCTGGGCCACCACGTGGACATCATCACGCGCCGGTCCGCCCCGACGCAGCCGGACTCGGTCTCGCTGGTGCCGGGCGTGTGTCTGCGGTTCCTGTCCGCGGGACCGGCCCAGCCGGTGCCGAAGGGCGAGCACGACGCGTTCATCGAGCCGTTCCGCCACGAGCTCGAGCAGCTCGGGCAGTTCGACGTCCTGCACTCGCACCACTGGTTCTCCGGAGCGGCCGCTCTGCCCGTCGCCCGCGAGCGCGGCATCCCCCACGTGCAGTCCTTCCACTCCATCGCTGCCGACCCGGCGACCCCGCTGTCCGAGGGCGAGCGCCCCGAGTCCGCCGGTCGCATCGCGGGCGAAGAACTGCTGGCCCGCGAGTCCGACGCCGTCGTCGTGGTGTCCGAGGCCGAAGCGTCGACCGTGCGCTCGCGGCTCGGTGGCGACGACGCCCGCATCTGGATCGTGCCGCCGGGGGTCGACGGTTCCGTCTTCCGTCCCGCTGCGGTCGGTGCGCGCCGCGCCGCCTCGCCCTACGTGGTCGCGGCGGCGCGCGTGCAGCCGCTCAAGGGCCTGGACCTGGCGATCGAGGCGATCGCCGACATCAGCCTGGAGGCCCGCCCCACTCTGGTCATCGCGGGCGACGTCTCGAGTGAGGCGGGCGACTACGTGGACGAACTGCGTCGGCTCGCCGACGCGCGTGGCATCGCCGACCACGTCACCTTCATCGGGCCGCAGTCCCGTGCCGACCTGGCGTTCCTGTTCCGTGGCGCGGCAGCCGTGCTCGTGCCGTCCCACTCCGAGACGTACGGCCTCGTCGCGCTCGAGGGGTCCGCTTCCGGGGTGCCGGTCGTGGCCGCCGCTGCCGGGGGCCTTCGTGAGGCCGTGGTCGACGGGGAGACGGGTGTCGTGCTCGAGTCCCGCGACCCGCAGGACTGGGCGAACGAGATCGAGCGGATCCTGACGGATGCGCCCTACGCCGCCGGGCTCGCTGCTGCGGGCCGGGAGCACGCGGAGCGGCTCAGCTGGGAGCGGTCGGCCGCGGGGCTCGAGGACGTCTACCGCCGGGTGCTCGGACGCTCGTGAACAGGTCGGGGGCCCCGGACACGGGCGATCGGTTCGCGGCGTTCTGGGCCGCGATCGACGCCGTGCCCGTGGAGTCCGACGCCGAGGCGCTCTACGACGTCGGATCGGCCGAGGGGCGGCTGCGTCGGGCGAACCTGACGCGGTACCTGGAGCAGTCCGGGCCGGGTGCCGACACGCTGCTCGTGGCCGAGGCCCCGGGGTGGCGCGGCATGACGAACACGGGCGTGCCGTTCACGAGCATGCGTGAACTCGGGTCCGAGTACCTCGTGCCGCCGGACCCGACCGCCCCGTGGGAAGCGTCGTCCCGCGTCGTGCACGCCGCACTCGAGGGGTGGCACGGCGCGCTCCCCGTCGCGTGGGCGATCTTCCCGCACCATCCGTTCGTGGCACCGGACCGGCTGACGAACCGCACGCCCCGGCCCGCCGAGGTCCGTTCGGGAGCCCCCGTCGCGCTCGCGCTGCTGGAGGCCCTCGGCGGCGCGGACCGGGTCCGGGTGGTCGCCGTCGGTCGGAAGGCGCAGGGAGCGCTCGCGCTGGCCGGCATCGAGGCGGTCGCCGTGCGGCACCCGGCGCAGGGTGGCGCGAAGCAGTTCACCGAGCAGGTGCGGGCGCTCGACCGCTAGCCGTCGGCCCGTCCCGGTGAGGTGCCGGTCGGGTGCCGGTCGGGTGCCGGTTGCGTCCCGCTCAGGCGGAGCGGACCTCGACACCCTTCGTCGCCAACCGCTCGGCGACGTGGGCGGGCAACGGTGCGGCGGCGTACACGGTGCGGAGCTCCGGCAGGTCGAGCAGGTCGTCCCAGTTCTGCGGGTCGAATCGGTCGTCCGAGCCGTCCCAGCCGGGGTGGACGTCCTGCAGGACCTCGAGGTCGGAGTCCACCCTGATCTCCGTGACGAGCGACAGGTGCGACGGCAGCAGGTCGAGGTCGTCGTAGTACTCGCGCGCCCGGTCGTCCTGCCCGTCGACGTCGAGGTCCTCGTCGGTCTCGTCCTCGGCGTCCGGGTCGTAGGGGTCGAGGACGTCGAGGTCGTAGCAGAGGACATCGAGCACCAGGAGCTTCGCGTTGAAGTCCGCGAACTCGATGGGCTCCTCGGTGGTGTTCGACTGCTGGTCCATGGCCCGGAGCGTATCCGTCGCCGCGGGACCGTGTTGCGATCGCGAGAAACCTTCCTGTGGGACTGGACAGCAAGGTGTTCCGCGCGCAAGGGTGACGCATGGCCACCACCAAGACGGACCGCCCACAGCAGGAGCAGCACGAGCTCCGCCGGGTCATCGGTCCCAAGCTCCTGCTGCTGTTCATCGTCGGCGACATCCTCGGTACGGGTGTCTACGCGCTCACCGGCCAGGTCGCGGCCGAGGTCGGTGGGGCAGCGTGGCTCCCGTTCCTCATCGCGTTCGCGGTCGCCCTGCTGACGGCGTTCTCGTACCTCGAGCTCGTGACGAAGTACCCGCAGACCGCCGGCGCCGCGCTCTACGTGCACAAGGCGTTCGGCATCCACTTCGTCACGTTCATCGTGACGTTCATCGTGATGTGTTCCGGGATCACGTCGGCGTCGACCGCGTCGCGGGCGTTCGCGGCGAACCTCGGCGCGGGGTTCGGCATCGAACTGCCGAACGGCGTGGTGATGCTCATCGCGATGGGCTTCATGCTCGCGGTGATGTTCATCAACTTCCGCGGGGTGAGCGAGAGCGTCAAGACGAACGTCGTGCTGACGCTGGTCGAGCTGTCCGGTCTCGTCATGGTGATCCTGATCGGGTTCTGGGCGATCGCGGGCGGCAACGCGGACTTCTCGCGGGTCGTGATGTTCGAGACGCCGGAGGACAAGTCCCTGCTGCTGTCGATCAGCACCGCGACGTCGTTGGCGTTCTTCGCGATGGTCGGGTTCGAGGACTCGGTCAACATGGCCGAGGAGACGAAGGACCCCTCGCGCATCTTCCCGAAGATCATGCTCACCGGCCTCGGCATCACCGCCGTGATCTACGTGCTCGTGTCGATCTGCGCCGTCGCCGTGGTGCCGATCGGTGAGCTCGCCGGCAACGAGACGCCGCTGGTGACCGTGGTGCAGACCGCGGCGCCGGACTTCCCCATCGCCGACCTGCTGCCGTTCATCTCGATGTTCGCCGTCGCCAACACGGCCCTGATCAACATGATGATGGCGTCGCGGCTGCTCTACGGCATGAGCAAGCAGGGCGTGCTGCCGGGCTTCCTGTCCCGCATCTCCCCCGCCCGTCGCACCCCGTCGACCGCGATCGTCTTCACCACGCTCATCTCGCTCCTGCTGATCGGGTGGGTCTCGCTCGACCCCGACTCCCCCATCGTCGTCGTCCTCGGCGGCACCACCTCGCTGTTGCTGCTGACGGTGTTCGCCGTCGTCAACGTGACCGTGCTCGTGCTGCGCCGCGACAAGGTCGACCACAAGCACTTCCGTGCCGGTGTGGTCATCCCGATCATCGGCATCGTCACGTGCCTGTGGCTCGTCATGCCGTTCTCGTCCGGTCGTGACCCGCAGCAGTACCAGATCGCCGGCGCCCTGCTGGCCCTGGGCGTGCTGCTCTGGGTCCTGACGTGGTTCACCCACGGACGGAAGCAGGCTGAGAAGGCCCCGACCGGACTCGTCACGGAACCGACGAAGGTGCAGCGCCCGCCGCACGACCAGCGCGACGCCTGATGGACGCGACGAGCGTCATCTGGACCGTCGTCATCGCCGTGATCGCCGCGCTGTCGCTGTCCGCCGGAGGCTGGCGCCTGCGTCGGGCCCGGGGTCAGGGTCAGGGTCAGGGTCGAGGGGTCGGCCGACGCGACCGCTGACCGCCGCGCACGGATGACCGTGACGGTTCTGGTTCACGAAGCCCTGCGCTTCGTGAACCAGAACCGTCACTCGTTGTTGGGGATGCACCTTCCCCGCGGCGAGCAACCGGCGGCGGACCGCGGACTCCGAACCGCGAACCCCGAATGTGCGACCACGGCGGGCCGCCGCAGGCTTCCCAGGAGGCGCCCGTACGCTCGTGCTGCTCTTCCTGCTCCGTCCGCCCAGCACTCGCCCAGCCCGTCGAGAGGTCCCGTCATGCGCCGTGTCGGCATCACCCTGGCCTCGGTGTTCGGCGCCGGGATCGTGGCGGTCGGCATCGGCGTGGTCGTCCTCGTGGTGATCGCGGTCAACTCGCTCGCCGGGGTCGCGAAGTCGAGCGCCGCGACACCGGAGCCCGCGTGCCCGGCCGTCGCCTCGAAGACGATCGGCGGCATGGTCGTGCCGGCCGGACCCGTCGCCGGCTTCTGCCAGGACCGCCTGGTGAACGCCGCGCACGTGATCGAAGCCGCCCAGGCACTCGGGATCGGCCCGCACACGCAGGCCGTCGGTGTGATGACCGCGATCGGTGAGTCGAGCCTGGTCAACCTGGACCACGGCGACGCCGCCGGCCCGGACAGTCGCGGACTGTTCCAGCAGCGCGACAACGGCGCCTGGGGCACGTACGAGCAGCGGATGGACCCGTACACGGCCGCGACGATGTTCTACACGAAGCTCGTGAAGGTACCGGGCTGGAAGACGATGACGCCGACGCAGATGGCACACGCAGTGCAGATCAACTCGGACCCGGACCACTACGCGAAGTCGTGGCCCGAGGCGAAGGTGATCGTCGAGGAGCTCACCGGCCAGACCGTGCCGGACACCGCTCCCCAGGGCTGACCCGTCACGAGGCCACCGCCTGCGTTTCCTCGTCGAACTCGACGATGGCCGCTCCGCCGGAGTGCACGACGACCTGCGCGCGGAGCCGGACGGACTGCTCGTCGAGGGCACACGCGCAGGCGTCGACCCACTCCCAGTCCACCGGGTAGAGGCGATCGGCGCCGGGGCGTTCCCACGCGAGCACGACGTCGGCGGCACCGAGCTGCGCGACGATGTCGGCGATCAGGGCGGCGAAGTCGTCGACGTGTTCGTCCGGCGAGTACGGCAGGTCGGCGATCGGCAGCAGGAACGGGATCGACATCCCGCGGTCGTCGAGGAACAGCACCCAGCACTGCCGACGCAGCGGGCGTTCGACGACGGCTTCGACGAGTGCGACGACGTCGTCGTCGGTGCGGACGGGTTCACGGGTCAGGCGGTCGAGCATCTCGGTGTCAGGCATGGCCCCAGCGTGGCGGCCCAGCATCCACCCCCGAGGCGACGACCAGCTTCTGTGGAGAGACGCTCGACGAGCCCGGCCTGTGGAGGAAGAACCGCTCAGATGCCGTGCGTGACCGAGCTGTCGACGAGCAACAGCGAGGCGAAGAACACCGCGACGATCGCCGCCATACCGACGAGCACCACCGGCCAGGTCAACCGTCGGCGCACGAGCCGCAGTACGCACACCACGATCGTCGCGACGAGCACCACCGCCACGATGATCGGCCCCAAGACGACCACGGAGTCACCCAGCGTCTCGTTGCAGGTGTTGCCCGGTGCCGCACACGACACGAACGCCAGCGACATGAGCTTGATCCCCCACCCCGCTGCCAACGCACCCACCGTGAGCACCACGAGCAGGGCGGCGGAGGCGACCACGTCCGCGACGCGAGCGCGTCCTGCCAGGGGGTGCCGGGCCTCCCGACCGAAGCGCGCCGGGCCGGACCCGAGCGGATCGGGACCCGACGCAGGACCCGATCCCGGCCCCACCCCGGGGGCCGGCCCGGTCTGCCGCGCGGGCGCGCCCATCAGGAGCGCCGGCCGCGCGTCGACCAGAGGGCGAGCGCGATGAGGACGGGCTGGCCGAACAGGCGACCGAAGCGCTTCTCGTCGCTGTCCAGGCCGAAGGCGTCGCGACGGTTGACCCACTGCGACAGGTTGCCGGGGAAGATCACCGTGAAGAACAGGGCAGCGATCGAGCCGACGAAGCGACGCGCAGACTTCGGCGCGAGCACCAGGGCCGAGCCGAGCGTGATCTCCGCGACCCCGGACGCGAGCACCGTCGTGTCGTCGTCGAGCGGCACGAAGTCGGGCACCTGCGCCGTGAACTCCTTGCGCGCGAAGGTGAGGTGGCTCGTGCCCGCGACGACGAGGGCCAGGCCGAGCAGGACGCGGAAGAAGGAACGCATGCCTCCATGGTGCCCGTTCCCACGGCCGGATGCCCGCGCTGCGCGACCCGGACGTACCCGAAGCGAGGTTCACTCGCTACCATGCCGTCCATGGGAGCAGTCGCTCGGGACCACGAACCGCCGGCAGCTCCGGCGACCTTCGCGGTGTTGCTCGGACCGGTCGCGTTCTACCTGGGCATCATCGTGCCCGCGCAGTCCACCATCCGCCACGTCCTGCTCGCTGCCGTGTTCGGGCTGGTCTGCGTGCTGAGCGGCTGGCGGGCGATCCGGATCGCCGGCCGTCGCCGAGCCGTGCAGGTGTGGTCGTGGATCGGCATCGTCATCGGCACCGCCGGACTCGTCATGCTCGTCTGGCAGGTGCTCGTGATCGTGAGCGGCGGCACGTTTCCGCCGCCGTTCTGGTCGCCGTACGCCAACCGCTGACGCGGTCCGGCCGGGAGGCCCGGATCGGGTCCGCCCCGCCGCCCACGAAACGGGTCGGTCCGGGTCAGGGCCGCCCCACCTGACGACGCCGGGTCACCAGCCGAGCGTGCCGGGCGCGCCCTTGAACGGGCCGACGATGTCCGCCGTGATCCAGCCGCCGTAGAAGTCGCCGTCCTGCGCCTGGACCCGTTCGCCGCCGACCTCGCACGAATCCATCGCCGACGGGTAGATCGCGACGCGTTCCCGCAGCGACTCGTAGCCGGGGACCGGTGTCGGGTAGTTCCACGCGGCACGGCTCGCGACCGTGCCATCGCCGCCGACGACGTCGAAGTAGCGCGCCAGGCCCTTGAACTCGCACATGCTCGATCCCGACGCCTTGACGAGCGCGCCCTCGGCCAGGTCGGCCATCGGCAGGTAGTAGACCGGCGGGTGCGAGGTCTCGAGCACGCGGACGGCGTCGGTCGTGTCCGCGACGACCGTGCCGCCCAGACGGACGACGACGCGGGCGGTGACCCGCTCGACGGCGGGTGGGCGGGGGTAGTCCCAGACGGATTCCTGGCCGGGGCCGGGCTCGGTCCTCTTCGGGTGGCGCATGCTCCAGGTGTACGCCCGGAGCCTGCGGTGCAGCCGCGTGCGTGCGCGGAATCGTCTCCGGGTGCACCATGGGCGGGTGACGACGACGACACGCACCCTGTTCCGACGGAAGCCCATCGAGACGATCGATGACGAGGCCGGGGGCGAGGGCGGCCTGAAACGGCACCTCGGCCTGTGGCAGCTCACCGCGATCGGCATCGGCGGCATCATCGGCGCCGGCATCTTCACCCTCGCCGGCACCGTCGCGAACGGCGTCGCCGGACCCGCGGTGCTGATCAGCTTCCTGGTCGCCGGCGTCGCGAGCGCCGCCGCCGCCCTGTCCTACGCCGAGTTCGCCGGGCTCATCCCGAAGGCCGGCAGTGCGTACACGTACGGCTACGCGGTGCTCGGCGAGATCGTCGGGTGGTTCATCGGCTGGGACCTGTTGCTCGAGTACACCGCGATCGTGGCGGTGGTCGCGATCGGCATCTCCGGCTACGTGGGGTTCCTGGTCGGCCAGTTCGGCATCGACCTGCCCGCGTGGATGCTCGGCGCCCCCGGCACCGGTGACGGCCACGTCATCGACGTGTTCGCGATCGCGCTGTGCCTGCTCACCGCGTTCGTGCTCACCCGCGGCATCCGCAGCGCCGCCCGGTTCGAGTTCGTCGCCGTCGGCATCAAGGTGGCGCTCGTCGTGCTCATCGTCGTGCTCGGGGTGTTCCACATCAACAGCGCGAACTACTCCCCGTACTTCCCGTTCGGGTTCGGCGGCGTGATGACCGGCGCCGCGACCGTGTTCTTCGCCGTGTTCGGCTACGACGCCATGTCCACGGCGGCCGAGGAGTCCACCGACGCCCGCAAGCACATGCCGAAGGCGATCCTGCTGTCCCTCGGCATCTCGATGGTCCTCTACGTCCTGGCGACGCTCGTGCTCACCGGGATGCAGAAGTACACCGACATCGACCCGGCGTCGGGCTTCTCGTCGGCGTTCGCGTCGGTCGGGCTCGGCGGTGTCGCCAACGTCATCGCGATCGGTGCCATCGTCGGCATCGTCACGGTGCTGGTGACGTTCATGCTCGGTGCCTCGCGCGTCTGGTTCTCGATGAGCCGCGACGGTCTGATGCCGAAGTGGTTCGCGAAGACCGACCCGAAGCGGCACGTGCCGACACGGGTGACCTGGATCCTCGGCATCGCGTCGGCGATCCTGGCCGGGGTGCTGCCGATCGGTGTCGTCGCGGAGCTCACGAACATCGGGATCCTGCTCGCGTTCGTCGTGGTCTGCTCGGCCGTGGTGGTGCTGCGCTACCGGCAGCCCGACCTGGACCGCCAGTTCCGGCTGCCGTTCATGCCCGTCATCCCGATCATCGGCGTCATCGCGTCGCTGTGGCTCGTCACGTTCCTGCAGTGGGAGACGTGGGTGCGGTTCGCGATCTGGTTCGCGATCGGGCTCGGTGTGTACTTCGGGTACTCGCGGAAGCACAGCAAGCTGGCCGAGCCGGCGAAGCGCTGACCCCGAGCCCCTGCGCGGCTACCGCGACGGAGACCGTCGGCGTCTCAGCGCCGCCCAGACAACGGCGACCACCACGCCCGCTGCGAACCACAGCCACGAGTTCGGCTGCCCGGCGAGCGCACCGGCCGCGCTGCCGATCAGCCCCAGCACGAGGGCGGTCAGCGGCAGCCACTGCTTGGTCGTTCGTGTGGGTCGGGATGCCATGGGCGAGACCTTCGTGACAGGGGTGCGGACAGCGCCGAGCCGCAACTGCACATCGACGGATCCGGCTCGGAGTGGAGCCAGTGTACGGCTGGGTCGTCGAGGACGATCGGTGCAGCTCAGCGCCGCAACGTCTCCCGCGGGTACTCCCCGAACCGGGCCGCGTACACCGACGCGAACCGCCCCATGTGCGCGAAGCCCCAGCGCCGCGCGACGTCCGCCACCGAGGTAGCGTGCGGCTCGAGGACCCGCAGTTCCTCGTGCACGCGCCCGAGCCGCACCTCGCGCAGGTACGTCATCGGCGAGCGCTCGAACGCCCGCTGGAACGACTCCTGGATCCCGCGGATGCTGAGTCCCGCGGCCTGTGCGACGTCGGCGACGGTCAGCGGCTCGTGGGCGTGTGCCTGGATGAACTCGACCGCGGCACGGAGTCGTCCGTCGCTGCGGGTGCCGTACCCGGAGGGGAACCGCTCGGCCTGCAGCGGGTACATCCGGAACAGGGCGCGGGCGACGTCGCGCTGCGCTTCGTGCCAGGCGAGCGACTCCTCGCCCTCCTCGCGCAACGCGTGGAGGGCACCCGACACGGCGGTGCGCCAGAGTGCGACGGCGGACGGGTCCGGGGCGGCGGTCGTGTCGAACGCCACGGTGCCGTCGACCAGGTGGTTCTCGGCAGCGACGTCGAGCACCAGGTCCCGGCGCAGGTGCACCAGGCGCTGGTCCCAGTCCTTGTACTCCATCTCGAACCGGCGCTCGACGGGGAACATCGTCGGGACGCCGGGCTGCATGCGGACCTCGTCGTGGCCGACGTCGACGCGGGCTTCGCCGCGTTCGAGCCACTGCACGACGACCTCGCCCTCGGTGGCGACGTCGCCCCGCAGGTACCCGTGCATCTGGGAACGGCGGATGCTGAGCCGTTCGTCACCGACGCCGACGTACTTGAACCAGTAGTCCTGGTCGAGGGCCCGGGAGTACCAGGCCTTTCCCGCGTACATGCCGGCGAGCGAGCTGATGGCGGAGTCGGTGTCCTGCCCGGCCACGGCGACGAGTGAACGCGGCGGCGTGGGACGCGCAGCGGGGTCGGAGCCCGGAGCGGGCGACTTCGACTCGGTCGTGTCGGTCATGGGGCCACCTCTCTCTCCTGGAAGCAGAGCGGTGTGATCACGTGCGGTGGTGCCGACCTGCCCCCTCACGCTAAGGAGCGGTGCGTGGTCGTACAACCAGGTTGCGTTCCGTGGCCTAACGGCCGGTCCAGCGCACCCAACCGTGCACCTGGGCGGCGGCGCTCTCGAACGACGAGTGCCCACCGGTCAACGAGTGGTCCGGTGAATCGACCGTGTACGTGTCGGTCCGGGTGATGTCGCACACGACTTCCGAGCCGAGCCACCCGTTCCAGTGGTCGGCTGAGTCGCGTACCCACCGCAGTCGGTCCGGCATGCGTTTCCAATCGGTTCCGTGGACCGCAGTCGTCGCGCTCCGGTGTCGACGGTAGCCCTGCCCGATGTGGGGCGCCCAGGGTGGCGGCGCGGATCGTCGGTGGCGACTGGCACGATGGACCCGTGCCAGCAGCCCCGATGATCGACGCCGTCGACGTCATCCGATTCGTCGGGCCGCAGACCTTCGGCCGTGCACGCGACGTCGTCCGCGCCGGACTGGTCGACGACGCCACCTGGCACGACGACGACGGCACGGTCACCGCGGTCGTGTCCGGCACCGCCGATGACCCGTACGAGCTGCGCGTCGACACCACCCCGGCTCGCGGCGACTTCGTCCGCCCGGTCCGCAGCAGCTGCAGCTGCCCGCTCGGCGGCGACTGCAAGCACGTCGCGGCTGCGCTCCTCACCATCAACGCCCGCGCCCTCGCCGCGAACGCCGGCCCGCGTCCGGACGCGCCGGCTCCGCCGCCCTCTGACTGGAGGCACGACCTCGCCCGCCTCGCCGGTGACGACGAGCAGGCGCCCACCCCGCAGGGCACGCGGATGGGGCTGCAGTTCGAGTTGCGTGACGCGGTCCCCGCCAAGCTCGCCTCGCGAGCCCGTGCCGCGGGCCGTGCGCTGCCGACGGCGTCCCGCAGCGTGCGGCTCGGCGTCCGCCCGGTGACCCGAAGCGACGCCGGCAACTGGGTGCGTGGGCAGCTGACCTGGGGCACGCTCCCCTACTCGCAGAACCGGCTCGGCGTCGGTGCCGAGCAGCACGCCTGGTTCCTGCAGCTCGCCGCCCTGCACCGTGCCGGGCAGCTCGCCGGGCTGCCGGGCGAGAGCGACTGGCTGCACCTCGACGACTTCCGGAGTCCCCTGCTCTGGCCGCTCCTGCAGCAGGCCGCGACGCTCGACATCGCGTTCGTCACCGGCAAGCGCGAGGGCGGCGCGGTGCTCGGCACGCAGGCCCAGGTGCTGCTCGACGTCGGCCGGCACGACGACGCCGTGGTGATCGGCGCGAGTGCGGTGCTCGACGGCCGACCAGTGGTGCCCAGTGCGGCGCGGATGATCGGCGACCACGGCGTCTACGTGTTCCGCGAGAGCCCCGAGTTCACGGTCGCCGTCGCCCCGACCCCCGCGCCGGTGCCCGAGGACCAGCGCCGCATGCTCGTCGAGGGCACCCGCATCACCGTGCCGACGGCCGAGGTCGACGAGTTCCTGGCGGACTGGTCGCCCCGGTTGCGCGGTGCCCTCGGGCTGGTCAGCTCGGACGGCTCGGTGGAGCTGCCCGAGCGCACCCCGCCCGAACTCGTGCTCACCGCGACCTTCGAGCCGGCCCGGGCGCCGCGCACCGACGACCGCGTGCACCTGCACTGGCGCTGGCACGTCGACGGCCGGAAGGACCCGGTGTCCCTGCACGGTCCGCTCCCCGACCTGTCCGGGCTCCGTGCCGCCGACGATCCGGCCGGCACCGACGAAACTCCCGTCTCGGACCCGGCCGCGGCGGTGGAGCCGGCCACGGCGACGACGGCAGCCGACGACGCGACGCGGGCCGGGCCTCCCGTCCGCACTGCCGGACCCGGTGGCGGACTGGACTGGTTCCAGGACGGCACCATCGACGGCGCCGACGTCGCGGTGTTCGCGAACGAGTTCCTGCCGGAGCTGCCGTCGCTCGGCGTCCGCACCGTCGTGCAGGGCGAGCGGCTCGACTACGAGCGGCTGAGCGGGCGACCGCACATCCGCGTCACGACGATGCCGTCGGACAAGCACGACTGGTTCGACCTCGGCATCATCGTCAGCGTCAACGGCAAGCAGATCCCGTTCACGCTGCTGCTCACCGCGCTCGCGGGTCGGCAGCGACGCCTGAAGCTCGTCGACAACTCGTACCTGTCCCTGGCCGACCCCGCGTTCGACCGGCTCAAGGAACTCATCGACGAGGCCCGCGACCTGGACGAGTGGGAGCCCGACCAGCCGATCGCCGTGACGCCGCTGCACGCCGGGCTGTGGACCGAGTTCGACCTGCTGGCCGACGAGACCTCGCACGACGAACGCTGGCAGGCGATCACCGCGGGGCTGCTCGGGGCGACTCCCCCGGGTGACGTCCCGGTGCCGGACACCGTGCACGCCGACCTGCGGCCCTACCAGCACGCCGGGTACGCGTGGCTGTCGTTCCTGGTGACGCACGGCATCGGCGGGGTGCTCGCCGACGACATGGGTCTCGGCAAGACGCTGCAGGTGCTCGCGATGGTCGCCGCCCGTCGTGCCGCGGAGCCCGACGCTCCCCCGTTCCTGGTCGTCGCACCGACCTCGGTCGTCGGCAACTGGGCGGCCGAGGCCGCGAAGTTCGTGCCGTCGCTGCGGGTCGCGACGGTGACCTCGACGTCGCTGAAGGACCCCGGGCTCGTCGCACGGACCGCCGCCGCGTCGGACGTCGTCGTCACGTCCTACGCGCTGCTCCGGCTCGATGCCGACGCCTGGACCGACCTGCCGTGGTCGGCGCTGGTGCTCGACGAGGCCCAGTTCGTGAAGAACCCGCAGTCGCAGACCCACCGTGTCGCCTCGGAGCTGCAGGCACCGGTGAAGTTCGCGATCACCGGCACCCCGCTCGAGAACGGGCTGACCGACCTGTGGGCACTGTTCCACATCGTCGCGCCGGGGCTGCTGTCGACCTGGACCCGGTTCGGCGACGACTACGTGAAGCCCCTCGCCTCACCCGAGCTCCGGGGCGAAGCCCGTCAGGAACTCACCGGGCGGCTCCGTCGACGGATCCGGCCGCTCATGCTCCGCCGCACCAAGGAAGCCGTCGCGTCCGACCTGCCCCCGAAGCAAGAACAAGTGGTCCGGGTCACGCTCGACCCCGCGCACCGTGCGCTGTACGAGCGCACGCTCAACCGGGAGCGGCTGAAGGTCCTCGACCTGATCGACGACCTTTCCAAGAACCGGATGATCGTGTTCCGGTCGCTGACGCTGCTGCGGATGCTCGCGCTGTCGCCGGCGCTGGTGTCCGCCGGAGCGTCCGGGTCGGCGTCGGCGGACTCTGACGTCACGTCCGGCTCGGCCCCGATCCCCTCGGCCAAGCTCGACCTGCTGCTCGACGAACTCGAACAGCTCGCGGCAGAGGGGCGACGCGCCCTGGTGTTCAGCCAGTTCACCTCGTTCCTGCGGATGGTGTCCGACGCCCTCGACGCCCGCGGCATCGGCTACGAGTACCTCGACGGCTCCACCCGCAAGCGTCCCGAGGTCATCGAACGCTTCCGGCAGGGCACCGCTCCGGCGTTCCTCATCTCGTTGAAGGCCGGCGGCTTCGGACTCACCCTGACCGAGGCGGACACCGTGTTCGTGCTCGACCCGTGGTGGAACCCCGCCGCCGAGTCCCAGGCCGTCGACCGCACGCACCGCATCGGTCAGACCCGGTCGGTGAGCGTCCAGCGGTTCATCGCCGAGGACACCATCGAGGAGAAGGTCCTCGCCCTCGCCGCCCGCAAGGCCGAGCTGTTCGCCACGATGATCGACGACGACGCCCTGTTCGCCGAGGACCTGACCGCCGACGACATCCGTTCCCTGCTGACCTGACCCGCCGCCTGCCGGCTCCCCCGCTGTTCGCCCGCCGCCGCGCTGCCCGCCGCCGCACTGCCCCGCTGCCCCGCCAGATCCGCACGGTGCAAGGTCCGCCAACCCGTGCGACGTTGCCCGCCCCGTGCCACGCCACAACCCCGCACCGAACAACCCCGACCGCACACACCGACCAACCCCGCACCGTGCCCACCACGCTGCCGTGCTGCCGCGCCAGATCCGCACCGTGCGAAATCCGCCAACCCGTGCGAGATTGCCCGCCCCGTGCCACGCCACAACCCCGCACCGAACAACCCCGACCGCACACACCGACCAACCCCGCACCGTGCTCACCACGCCGCCCCGCCGCCGCGCCAGATCCGCACCGTGCAAGGTCGCTCAACCCGTGCGAGATTGCCCGCCCCGTGCCACCCCACAACCCCGCACCGAACAACCCCGACCGCACACACCGACCAACCCCGCACCGTGCCGCGCGCGCCGCCCCGGTATGTCGGTCACGCACGAGATGATCGTCCCTGTCCCGCCAGACCCGCACCACCGCACCACGTTCCGCCCCGCACCACCTGGAGTCCCACCGCATGACGTCCCGCCGACGCCGCAGCCGCATCACCCTGACCTCCGTCCTCGTCGTCCTGGCCCTCGCCGTCGGTGGGTACGCCCTCGACGCCACCGGGGCCCTCGGCCCGGACGCCGACGCGGCCGGCACGACCGACGCGGCCGGCACGACCGCTGCGGGCGGCACGACCGCTGCGGGCGGTCCCACGGCCGTGGAGACGACCACGATCGGACCGCAGGAGGCGTCGTCAGGGGCGAGCCCGGCCTCCAGTCCGACCGTCAGCCGCGGAACCGACGCCGACGCGGTCCGCGCACGCACCCAGCTCGCCGACCTGCCCGTCAAGGGCAAGGCGGCGGCCACCGGCTACGACCGCACCGGCGACTTCGGCAGCGCCTGGCTCGACGTCGACCACAACGGGTGCGACACGCGGAACGACGTCCTCGCCCGCGACCTGGCCGGCATCACCCGCGAGGGTCGCTGCAAGGTCCTCACCGGCACCCTCGTCTCGCCGTACACCGGTGCGCGGGTGGACTTCGTCCGCGGCAACACGACCTCGACGCTCGTGCAGATCGACCACGTCGTCGCGCTCGAGAACGCCTGGCGCACCGGAGCCCAGCGCCTCACCGAGACCGAGCGGCAGGCACTGGCGAACGACCCGGTGAACCTGTTCGCCGTCGACGGCCGGTCCAACTCGCAGAAGGGCTCCGGCGACGCGGCGACCTGGCTCCCCGCGAACAAGGCGTTCCGCTGCACCTACATCGAGCACCAGGTCACGGTGAAGACGAAGTACCACCTTTGGGTGGCCCCGGCGGAGCGGGACGCGATGGAACGCGTGCTCGGCGCCTGCTGACGTCGGGCCGCCCGGCGCCGCTGAGTGTCAGCCTGGAGGCCCGGCGCACCTCCGCCCCGCGTGGCAGGCTGCGGACATGGCTGAGCAACTCACAGTGCCGCAGGCGTTCGCGCTCCTCCAGGTCGAGCCCGGCGGCCGCAAGTCCCTCGACGGGCAGACGCTGGACACCGGTCTCGCGGGCGCGGTCCTCGCGGACCTCGCACTCCGCGGTGTCGTCTCGCTGCAGGACGGCCTGGTCACCGTCGTCAACGGCGCCGCCACGGGCGACCCGGTACTCGACGGCGTCGTCGGGTCGATCGCGGCATCGGGTGCGCCGCGCAAGGCGAAGTGGTGGGTGAGCCGGCTCGGCAAGCAGCGGCTGCGCGATGACGTGTTCGCCGGCCTCGTCGCCAGGGGCATCATCAGCGTCGAGCAGGGCAAGGTGCTCGGCCTCTTCCCCACCACGAAGCACCCGGAGCGCGACGGAGCCCCGGAGGCACTGCTGCGATCGGGCATCGCGGACGTGCTGGCTCGGCGGGCGGGCCCGACACCGTTCTCCGCTGCGGTCATCGGGCTGCTCGACGCGACGAACACGCTCCGCAAGCAGTTCGGCGCGGTCGACAAGGGCCTGGTCGAGGAGATCACCTCGGGGACCTGGGCGAGCCCCGCGGTGCAGGCCGTGCTCGAGCAGATCCGAGCCGCTGCGATGATCGTCATCATGGCGGCGTCCACCGCGACGGCGACCACGATCATCACGAGCTGAGGTCGGCCGCGGGCACCCGCTGGGCACCCACTGACGAGGCCGTTGCGCGACAGGTGTAGTCTAGTTTTATCGATGCGGATGCATTGATCGGACTCGCTGCTCCACCGCGGACCCCGAGCCCTTCACCGTCGAAGACCTCAGGAGGCCTCCCCCATGCCCGAAACCACCACCAGCACCACCCGCTTCACCGACCGCGTCGTCCTCATCACCGGCGGCGGCTCCGGCCTCGGCCGTGCGACCGCCGTCCGCCTGGCCGCCGAGGGCGCTGCGCTCTCCCTGGTCGACGTCTCCGAGCAGGGTCTCGAGGCGACGAAGACCGCCGTCCTCGACGCCACCCCGGACGCGCAGGTCCTGACGACCGTCGCCGACGTCTCCGATGAAGCCCAGGTCGACGCCTACGTCACCGCCACGACCGAGCGCTTCGGCCGCATCGACGGCTTCTTCAACAACGCCGGCATCGAGGGCAAGCAGAACCCGACCGAGTCCTTCACCGCCGCCGAGTTCGACAAGGTCGTGTCGATCAACCTGCGTGGCGTGTTCCTCGGGCTCGAGAAGGTCCTCAAGGTCATGCGCGAGCAGGGCTCCGGCATGGTCGTGAACACCGCGAGCGTCGGCGGCATCCGCGGCATCGGCAACCAGTCCGGGTACGCCGCCGCCAAGCACGGCGTCGTCGGACTCACCCGCAACTCGGCCGTCGAGTACGGCCGCTACGGCATCCGCATCAACGCCATCGCCCCCGGGGCCATCTGGACGCCCATGGTCGAGAACTCGATGAAGCAGCTCGACGCGGAGAACCCCCGCAAGGCGGCCGAGGAGTTCATCCAGGTCAACCCGACGAAGCGCTACGGCGAGGCCCCCGAGATCGCCGCCGTGGTCGCGTTCCTGCTCTCCGACGACGCGTCCTACGTCAACGCGACGGTCGTCCCGATCGACGGCGGGCAGTCGGCCGCGTACTGAGTCCGTCACCTCCGACACCCGGCGCACGTCCGCGTGCGCTGGGCGTCGACCTGGAGGCGCGGCTCGGCCCCGCCGTGTCCCCCGGGCGTGACAGCATGGTCGGCGTGAGCAACGACGAGACGAACGGATCAGCCTTCGGCCGAGGCGTCGACAAGACCCCGCCGACCGCTGCCGCCGAACTGCGACGGAGGATGGCCGCCTCTCCGGCGGGCTTCCTGCGCAGCGCGGCGTGGGTGCCCTGGAAGCCGGCGGGCAGTCCGGAAGCCGGCAGCGTCGCCCACGTCATGATCCGTGACAAGCCGTTCGTGCCGGTCTTCACCGACCCCGGCGAACTCGCCGCCGGCCTGCCCGAGGCCGAGGGTCGCCCGGTGCCGATGTTCGAACTCGTGTCGGCGCTGCCCGAGGAGTTCGGCATCGTGGTCGACCCGACGAGTGCCGAGGCGGCGAACTTCCTGCACGCCGACGTCCTCGCCCAGATGCGGGTCCGGATGCAGAGCGGTGTCCCGACGAGCGACGACTGACCCGCGCGGTCCCACCGTCCGCGGCGGGCGAGTGCGGGGCGTTTTCCGCTGTGTGACGGTTCTGGTTCGCGATCCGCGGGGTTCGTGAACCGAAACCGTCAAGCGGGCGTCAGGAACCCGACGCCGCCCCGACCACCGCAAGCGTCAGCGCGAGGGCGATCGCCACCGCCGCAGCCGTCCCGAGCGCGACGAGCCACCCGAGCGGCCGCTTCCGACGGCCCTTCGCCGCGAGCACTCCGCCTGCAGTGCACACGACGACGAGGACGATCGCCTCGACCACTGCGGTCTGCATGCCCATCGACCGGTTGCAGACGCGCGTCGAGGACTCCCAGTCACACCCGTACTGCGACACCGTCCCGAGGACCCAACCGAACAGCACCGCGAAGCCGCTGAGCATCGCGATGACCACGAACAGGGCGATGGTGACGACCAGGTCGACCGTCGACGCCGTGTTCGCCTTCGGCGCCGCGACCGGGCCCGGCACTGGTGCCGCTGTCGGCTGTGGTCCCTGCGCTCCTGCAGACATCGCCCCCCGCTCCCCTGGCCCCCTCGGCCTTCTGCAGCCTAGAGGATCCGCCCCGTCGCCTCGATCAGCGGCCCCGTTCGACGAGCTCGATGAAGCGGGACAACAGCGACAGACCGGCGATCGACGGCGGCAGGCCCGTGGTGAGCGCCGGCGAGTGCACGAGGTACGCCGCCCACTTCGCCCGCGAGATCGCCACGTTCAACCGGTTGGGCATGAGCAGGAAGTCGAGCCCGCGCGGGATGTCGGCCGCACTCGACGCCGCCAGGGACACGATCGACACGACGGCCTCACGGCCCTGGAACAGGTCGACCGTCCCGACCTGGGTCCCGGTGAAGCCCGCGCGGTCCAGCTCCTGCCGGATCAGGGCTCCCTGCGCGTTGTACGGCGCCACCACGATGACGTCCTCGTCGGTCAGGGCACGCGTGTCGGAACCGTCCGTCCAGGTGCGACCGACGACGTCACCGACGAGTGCGACGACGCGGGCGGCCTCCTCGGCCGACGACGTCGTGTTGCCCGCGTGGACGACCGGCACGGGGTGCACACCCGCGTCGATGCCGTCGAGGTGCCGACCGGAGACCATCGAGGCCAGCTGCCCGTCGTAGGACAGGGCCGAGACGGACTCGGTGAGCGCGGGCTCCATGCGGCGGGTGCGGGCCAGGAAGTAGCCGAACTCCGGCGGCAGGACGTGCTGCCCGTCGGCGAGCCAGCCGAGCGCGGACTCGTCAACGGGCTCGGGGTGCGAACCCTGCGACACCTGCGGGAGCTGCTGGGGGTCACCGAGCAGCAGGAGCCGGGTCCCCGCGACCGACGAGGCGATGGTCGGGGCGAGGGAGAACTGTCCGGCCTCGTCGACCACGAGCAGGTCGAGGGAACGACGCTCGATCGTCGACTCGTTCGCGAACGTCCACGCCGTGCCACCGACGACACCGCCGGTGCCCGAGGCCTCGCACGACGACAGGAACGCGGCGACCGCGGCACCGTTCTTGGCGGGCGTCCACGCGGCGGCGTCGAGGTCGTCCTCGGTCGCGCCGGACTTCGGCACCTTCACGACCCGGTCCGCGGGGACGCCGGCGTTCACCACGGACGACAGGAAGTTCTCCGACGTCGCGTGGGACTGCCCGACGACGCCGACCCGCCAGCCGTACTCGCGGACGAGCCGTGCGACGACGTTCGACCCGACGTAGGTCTTGCCCGTGCCGGGAGGGCCCTGGATCGCCAGGTACGAGCGGTCGAGGCCGAGCAGGGTCGACACCACGGCCGACACCGTGTCGTCACCCTGCGCCGAGACGATCGCACCGCGCGGGGGCACCCGGCGCAGCAGGTCGAGCGCAGGGTCGGGCAGCATCGCCGGCAGCTCGTCGAGCACGGCCTGCCCCCACCACGCGATCGCCTCGGGCTGGGGTTTGGCACGGGGCGGCGCCGACGGGGCGAGGGCCGCCGGGAACTCGTGGTGCGGCTCGCCACCGACGGGCAGGCCCTCCTTCACCAGGACCTCGACGGCATCGCCGTTGTCCCACACGTCCACGATCACGGCGCGCGACGACGCGCCCTTCGACCCGGGGCCCGGAGAAGTGACCGATGGCGGAAGCGGGTCGTCGTAGACCAGGTGGGGCGTGCCTCCAGGCCGGAGCCGCGAACCGGGCGCGAGCGTCCCCGACAACCGGAGTTCCCGCGACTGCGAGCGAGCACGCGGCAGCGTGTCCCAATCGCGCTCGACGGACGCCCGCTCCACGACGAGGACATCACGCGTGTCGGCCCAGTCGTCGACCGGGTTCCGCAGGCGGTCGAAGTGGTCCTGCCAGAAGGTCTTCGCCTCGCGGCGGTGGTAGTCGATCGCGGCTGCGGCGAGCGCCAACGCGGTCTGGTCAGGAGTGCGGTCGAGGGCGTCGACGTCCTCGAGCTGCGCGGCCAGGGCGACGTACACCGGATTGGGTTCGCGCTCGACGGGGATCGGCGGGACCTCGAGCTCGAGTGCCGGGTCGGCCGCGTCCGGGTCGTCGGTGCGCAGCGAGCGGAGCCAGTCGCGCAGGCGCAGGGTCGAGCGGCAGTCGTAGGCGTTGTAGTCGGCGACCTGGTCGAGCATCCGCTGCCCTTCGACGGCGTCGCCGTTCCGGAGTTCCTCGATCGCGTCGACGTAGGCGGTGATGCTGTCCGCGGCGTTCGTCACGTCGCTCTCGCGCAGGTCCAAGCCCATGTACAGCGGTTCGAGCTTCTTGATCGAGTAGCTGTGGCTCCCGACGACCAGGGCCTTGCGGACGATCGGGTACAGGTCGACCAGGACGCCGGCGCGCAGCAGGTCGTCGACGGCCTCTTCGCCGACGCCGTGCCGGGCGGCGAGCGACAGCAGGTGTGTCCGCTCGTACGCCGCGTAGTGGTAGATGTGCATGCCCGGGTACTGCTGCCGCCGGGCCTCGATGAACGCGAGGAACTGCTCCAGCGCGACTCGCTCGTCGCGGATGGTGTGCGCCCAGAACGCGGTGAACTCGGCGCGGTCGTCGACCAGGCCGAACAGGTAGTCGAGGCCCCAGTGCACGCCGTCCTCGGTGTGCAGGGGGTCGCCCTCGAAGTCGAAGAACACGTCGCCCGGGTCGGGTGCGGGGATCGCGTCGAGCGCGCGGGCATCGAGGACGTCGAAGCGCGGCTTCACAGGCTGGTCCGGCCGGTCGGCACCGTTCCGTCGGGCGGTCTCCGTCTCGATCTGGAGGCTCGCCTGACGTACCAGCCGATCCTGCGTCGCGCGGGACAAGCCCGGTACTGCCCGGGTGCGGACCGCCAGGTCGTCGATCGTCCGCGCCTCGTGCTTGATGAGCTTCGCCCGCTGGTCCAGGCGCATGCCCGCGACGAGCACGAGGTCGCGGTGCTCGGCCACCTGGGTCGAACAGACGGCGCACCGGCCGCACGACGAGTAGCGCGGATCACCCCACTGCAGTTCGGCGTCGGCAGCGATGCGCTCGGCGATCACCCGCTGCAGCTCGGCGCGCTGCGTGCGGTATACCGGCGCGATGTCGGCGAGGTCGTGCGTCGTGGTCGTCCGGTCGCCGAGCACCAGGTGCACCTGCTGTCCGGTCGGGATGCCGTGCGCTTGCATCTGCTCGGCGTACGCGGCGAGCTGCAACAGGGCGCTGATCTTGGCGTGGCGGGCGAGCTTGGTGTCGTAGACCTCGTACTCGCCGTGGTCGTTGCGGATGATGAAGTCCGCGAAGCCGATGAACCCGGGGGCGTCGGCCGTCGGCGCTGCGTGGAACGTCGGTTGGTACAGGACGTCGGCGCCGTCGACGAAGGCCTGTCGTGCTTCGGCTGCGGCACGTGCGTAGTCCGGCGGTGCGGGGCGATCGAACTCGACGACGGCGCGGGTCTGCTTGAGGACCTCGAGGTAGTCGAGCTCGTGCTGGTCCCCCAGCCGTGCGGTGCGCTCGAGCATGTCGTCGTGCACGTCCGGCAGGGCTTCCCCGCGACCGAGCTTGGCGTCGAGGCGGCGGAGGAACGCCCACTCGCAGGCCGACCACGTGCTCAGGTCACTCGGGCTGAGCAGCACGTGCCCGTCGACGCCGATCTGCATGCGCTCCCCCTCGTCCTCTGGTGCGCTGAAAGCCTAGGGGCGAGCGCCGACACCGCTCGCTCGGGCGGTCAGCCGGCGACCGGCACGAACCGCGGGCCGTCGTACCCGTTGCGGGTGACGTGCGCGGTGAAGTCGGCGAGCGGTCGGACCCAGTGCCCGCGTTCGCCGTACAGCGCCTGGTAGACGACCACCGGCTCCTCGGTCTCCACGTCACGAGCGACCAGGACCACCTCGTAGTCGTTCCCCTTGAAGTGCCGGTACCGCCCGGGTGTCACGTCGATAGTCACAGCCTCGATCGTAGGCAGGTGAGCCGTCCGCCGCCGACGCTGGAAAGGTGCGCTGTTCACGGCGCAGGTGTCCCCACCCCGGCGGGCGGCTCGTCTGACGGCTGAACGACGCGACGGCCGCGCCGAACCGCCAGACCGCCGGACCGCCGGACCGCCAGACCGCCCGGCACCGTCACGAACGGACACGTGCTTCCGTGCGGACAGCACCACGACGTACGGTCACACCATGACCGTCATCGTGGCCGTCGCCGTGCTGGCGGGGGTTCTCGCCCTCGCCACCGTCCTCGGGCTGCTCCTGCGTTCCAGGACCGGCCGCGCGAAGCCCAGCCCGACCGCGCCCGACGGCACCGCCAGCACCGTCGACGACCTCGCCTCCGCCGATGCGTTCGGCAGTCGTGCCACCCTCGTCCAGTTCTCCACGCCGACGTGTGCTCGTTGCCCGGCCACGCGCCGGTTGCTCGACGCCGTCGCAGACCACCACGAGGGCGTTCGACGGATCGAGATCGACCTCGCCGAGCACCCCGGCCTGGCGAGCCGCTTCAACGTCCTGCAGACCCCCACGGTCCTGCTCGTCGACGGTTCCCGGATCGTTCGCACCCGCTTCGGAGGCCCACCCCGCCCACCCGAGCTCGCCGCAGCCCTCGACACCGTCCTGACCACAGGCAGAACAGACACCACACGCGGCACAGGTACCTCAAGCACCACCGGCACCCAGGAGTCCCGATGACTACCACGACCGACACCGACCGCGGCATCGACCCGCGCTCCCCGCGCTTCGGCGCCGCGATCACCACGGTGCTGCTCGCCGCGACGATCGTCCTCACGCTGATCCCCGCGACGTGGGTCGCCGGCATCGTGCTGCTCGCGGTCATCGTCGTGCTGTTCGCCGTCGGAGGCATCGCCGGCATCCGCCGTCACCCCTACGGCGCACTCTTCCGACGGGTCGTCCGCCCGCGCCTGGGCCCGCCCGCCGAACTCGAGGCCCCGGAACCCCCGACCTTCGCCCAGCAGGTCGGCCTGTTCGTGACCGCGGTCGCCCTGCTCCTCGCGCTGCTCGGCGTGCCGTACGCCGCCCCGATCGGTGCCGCGGTCGCCCTGGTCGCCGCGTTCCTCAACGCCGTCTTCGACGTCTGCATCGGCTGCCTGCTCTACGTGTGGCTGGTCCGCGCGGGCATCTTCCGTCCGCGGCGCGGCGTCGCCTGACGGCCGGGAGGCGCGACTCACCCCCGCGGCCCAGGCCGCGCTGGCAGGGCGGTCCGGTTTGGAGGCGCGCCTCGCCTCCGCGACGCACGCGAAGCGGGCGGTCCTCGTGGGTTGGAGTGCATGGGGGACGACGAGGGCATCGCCCGTCGCGCTCGGCGGCGGACGATCTGGATCGCCATCGGCGGGGTCGTCGCGAAGGCGGTCGTCGGGCTGTTGCTGCCGAGCGGCGACGATGCGCTGAGCCGGTTCCTGACCGTCCTCGGGTATGCCCTGGCGCTCGGCGGGTTGAGCGGGACCGGTTCGATCCTCCCGTCGACGATCAAGCTGGCTCAGACGATGCAGTGGCCGGTCCGCGAGCTCGACCGAACGGGCCGACGGAGCGACCGCCGCGCCGTGTTCGCCGGGAGGCCGATCGAACCGCGCGACTCCGAGATGGCGCATCGTGCTTTCGACTGGGCTCGGAGTGCGGCGCTGTCGATGCCCCTCTCGCTCGCCCAGTTCCTGCTGCTCTACGCCGGGATCGCGGGACCGCAGATCCCGAACCTCATGAGCGACGACGACTCCTTACGGGTCAAGAGGAGAACGGCGGAGGCGCCCAGTGCGCACATCACGGTCAAGCGTCTACACCGCGGGGTCAAACTGCGTCCCTGTCTGCCACGTCCTCGAACAGCAGCACGCCGTCCGTCCCGCCTCCCACACTTGGCCAGCGCCGAGAGACGGAGCGCGGGCGATCACCGGACCATCCCTCGACCGCGGGAGGGTCTCAACTGCCTGACGGCTTCGACGATTCGGAAGGGCGCGGATTCAGCGGTGTCCCGAGCTTGGGTGGGTTTCCGGGCACGCAGTGCCCGTAGATGATGACTCCAACGAAGCCGGGATCGGTCTGGAACTGCAATCCGTACCCGTCGGCAGCGGTCCCGCCGTTGTAGCCGTTCGGGTAACCGATGACCGTCCGGGGAGGCGACAACGTCTCGTCGTGCTGTACGCGGATACCTTCCATGCCCAGCCTCGACTTGAGCGCGGCTGCAACACGCTTCGTCACATCATCCGGCGTACCGGAGAGAGGTTGATTCCGGATCGCGGTGAGCATGAACTGCGCCCCCGCTCCACCCTGCGAGGAGCAGCCGTTCCATTCCGACTCGGTCCCCTCGGCCCATCCATCCTCTCCGACAACCGACGTAATCGCGGCGAAGATGTCGAGCACATTCTGATGTGACTCCTGCAACGTCATGGATGAATCCTTGCTCGCTGGGGTGTGGGGTCCGGTGTCAGAGCAGCCGGTGATGAGAGTCGCAACGAGTGCGCACAACGCACCCACGACGGCCCGTCGGTCATTGAGTCGGATCACCGGTCAGTCCTGTCTGCCACTCGTACATGAACCAATTGTCCTTCGTCTGCTGCCGCATCCGATCGAAGGGAGCACCAGCTTCAGGGATCTGATCGCCAAGACCCATCGTTGCCTTCGCAGTGTTGTACTGCGCGGTCGTCGCATTGTCGAAGTACGAGTAGCGACCTTGATCATTGCCCTCGCGACCGTCGTACGGGCCGTGATGGGTGATGCCGTTCAGCGTGTCAGCACCGGACCCTTGCGTCTCGGCGCTGAAGTCATGGGCGCCCCAGGACGGGTCCGTCGGGTCCTGGCGGCCCGACAGGTTCTGCCCGGTGATCGCCCACCCGTCTTTCGCTCCTTGGCTTGCGAACACCTCACCCTTCGGCACCTGCAGTGCGTCGGCGTTCGGCGCAACGTCCGTGACCCCGGCGGACCCGAGGAGCACGACGTGGTCGGCGTGGGTCTTCGTCAGCGCGATCGTTGCCACGTTCGTGCCGTACGAGTGCGCGACGACAGACAGGCTCGAGTCTCTACCCGACGCTGCACGAACTGCGTCGAAGCCGTTCAAATCGGCGACGAGGGCGTCAGCGCCCGTGTGGGCGCGCCCGTTCGCCACGACAGATGCGAACGACAGGTCATCCGCCATCGGCCCGTGATACCCGATCCAGGAGACGACTGCCACATTGGAGGGGGCGGTCTTCCCGAGTACCGCTTGTTCCGCTCGCATACCGGCAGCAATCGTTGCGTAGTTCTGCACGGTCCCGTCCTGGTACGTCGCCGTGTTCATGCCGGGCACGATGTACGTCACGTGCACCGCGGTGTCCATGTCACCGGCGACGATCTGCGCCAACGGCGGCCTGTCATCGACGAGCGAGATGAGCGAGACAGGTTTCGTGTCCAACGTCATCTGAATGTTCTGGTATCCGTCGCGCTGCCGTTCCCAGATCTGGAGTTGCGTCCGGGCGGCCGCGGCGGCCGCGGGGCTCGAAGCGCTCTTCAACTGCTTCTCCCAGTACGACGTCTTCTGCTTGGCTTCGCTGAGCTTGTCCGCGAGCACAGTCTTGTTCGCTCGCGCCCTCGCCCAGTACGCGACGCCGTTCAGGTTCCCGAGCGCCACCGGGAGCGCCGCGACGAACGCATCCTGCTCGGCGGAGTGCGCACCGGCCGGACCGGACATCGCGTTCCACCACAGCGCCACGTCCTTCGCGTCCATGCGCGCCAAGCGTGCAGCGATCGCCGGATCGTCCTGCAACGCGGCGATCGACTCCTTGTCAAGCGTGCCGAGCCACGTGAGGAACTGCCCGTCACTCATCTTCGCCACGGCCGCGGCAGACTTGAGCGTGCCGACGACCTCCGGAGCTTCCAGAGCCGAGGCAGCACGTCGATCGGCTGCATCGCGCCGCATCACCAGCTCTTCCCACTGCACGGACAACCGCCCCTGCAGCCCGGCGAGGCTCGCCGCTCCGTTCTGCAACTGTTGGAGCTTCACTGTGTCCGACTCCACCGCGTCCACGCTCTGCGCGGTCGCGGTGGCCGCGCGGATCGCGCGGGCATTCGCCGCGACGTCATCGGCTGCGTTCTGCTGGGCAGTCTGCACTCGCTGCGCTTCGTCCTGGATCTGCTGCACCTCGCGTGCATACGTGCCCAACGCCGAAGCGGCCTCGTCGAGCCGAGCCGCGATGCGCTGCGAACTCGCGGGCACCGTCGCCGCCACCGTGACGAACCGCTCCTGCGCCTTCCCGCTCCACCCGGACTGCGCTGCCTCAGCAGCGTTCACCACCTGCCGAGCCCCGGCACGGACTGCGTCGGCGTGCTGCGTGTGCAAGCGTGCAAGCCGACGGATCCCGTCCGGATCGCCCGCTGTCGGATCGGCAGTCATCGCAGCTCCTCCGCCAGACCCGCGTCCGTCTGCTCCATCTCCGAAACAGCGTCCTGCACAAATCGGCTCAACGTCTCCGCGTCCTCACCGAGCGAACGGACCATCGCGTCCTGTGCCCGCGCAGACGTCGTGAATGCCGATGCCACGACATCAGAACCGAAACACCCACCATCCGCCTCGGAGAGCGCCCGCTCCGAACCGAACTCCGCCGCCGCATTCTTCGCCTTCGTCGCAACCGCATGCATCACAGACGCATCGACCGTCAAATCCCCCAACGTTGCCCCCTTCGCCCGCCAACGCTCCCCAAGCATAGACCGATATGTCACCCCTTTGCGAGCGGTCGGGTCCGTCCGCTGGATGATCGCGACGGCCTCAATGCGGGTCGCTGAGGCCGCGGCTCCGACGCTCGACGGCTCCTCGCCGAGCCGGTTGCAATGTCAGTGTCGATTCGATCTTTGGAGCTTCGCGCGCGGCGGCAGACTCGTCTACGTCTACGTCTACGTCTAGGTCGGCGCCGGCACGCCGGGCCGGCTCGGCGTCCTCGACGCCAGCGAGTGCCCGCCCACCTTCGGTACCGACCCGAGCCAGGTGGTCGGCGTGATCGCCGGCGGCGACCCCGCCCTGACCACCGCGGTGGAGGGCGCCGAGGACGACGAAGCAGCCGCCGTCCGCGACCTCGACGCGCTCGGCCTGACGGCCGACGACGTGGTGGTCGGGATCAGCGCGTCCGGCAGGACGCCCTACGTCATCGCGGCCATCCTGGAGGCCCGTCGCCGCTCCGCCCTGTCGGTCTCCGTCGCGTGCAACCCCGACTCGGCCGCGGGGCGGGAGGCGGACATCGCCATCGACGTCGTCGTCGGCCCCGAGTTCATCGCCGGCTCTACCCGCCTGAAGGCGGGCACCGCGCAGAAGCTCGTGCTGAACATGCTCACCACGCTCGCGATGGTGCGCAGCCACAAGACGTACGGCAACCGCATGGTCGACGTGCGGGCGACGAACGCGAAGCTCGTCGCCCGGGCGTTCTCGCTCGTGCAGGACGTCACCGGCGCTCCCCCCGCCGAGGTCCAGGCAGCGCTCGACGCCTCGGACGGCGAGGTGAAGACCGCCATCGCCGTGATCCTGACCGGCGCCTCCGCTGCTTCGGCCCGCGAGCGCCTCGTCGCTGCCGACGGCTCCCTGCGCGCCGTCATCTCCTGACCTGGTCTCCCTCTTTCCGCTCGATTCCTTTCCCCCGAGGAGCACAGCAATGCCCGATGCACAGCAACTCGCCCAGCAGATCCTCGACGCCGTCGGCGGTTCCGCGAACATCGCCGACGTCGAGAATTGCATGACCCGCCTGCGGGTCGAGGTCGTGTCCGACTCTTCCGTCGCGCTCGAGGATCTGAAGGCCACCGACGGTGTCATGGCCGCCATCGCGGCCGGCTCGAACCTGCAGATCGTGCTCGGTCCGGGTCTCGTCGACCGCGTGGCCGCCGGCCTGGAGGCCCTGCGCGCGTCCGCCCCGTCCGCTGCAGCTGGTGGGTCCGGTGCGTCGCCTGAGGAGCTCGCCGCTCGCGGCGCGTCGATCAAGGCGTCCGCACGGTCCCGCTCCGACGGCCGCACCATGCGCGCGATCCGGAAGATCTCCGCGATCTTCATCCCGCTCATCCCCGCACTGATCGCCTGCGGGCTGATCGCCGGGATCAACGGCATCCTGACGAACCTGGGGTGGGTACCCGGCGTGACGCCGTTCCTCGGGGTGCTCTCGTCCGGTTTCCTGTCCCTGCTCGCCGTGTTCGTCGGCATGAACGCCGCGAAGGAGTTCGGCGGCACGCCCGTCCTCGGCGGTGCGGTCGGCGGCATCCTCGCCGCCTACGTCGAGCGCTTCATGCGCCGGGTCACGCCAGAAGTCATCGCGCTCATCGTGGTGCCGACCGTGACCGTGCTCGTCGCCGGGTCCGTGACGCTCGGGATCCTGATGTCCGTTGCGGGTGTCGTCTCCGTCGCGATCGGTACTGCTGCGACCTGGCTGCTCGCGAACGGCGGGGCGTTCGCCGGCTTCGTGCTCGGAGGTCTGTTCCTGCCCCTCGTCATGACCGGCATGCACCAGGGACTCATCCCGATCCACACCACGCTGATCGACCAGACCGGGTGGACCGTGCTGCTGCCCGTGCTGGCGATGGGTGGCGCCGGGCAGATCGGTGCGTGCATCGCGCTGTGGGTGCGGTTCCGGTCGAACGCCTCGCTGGTGCGGACCATCCGTGGTGCACTGCCGGCCGGGTTCCTCGGTGTCGGAGAGCCCCTGATCTACGGCGTGACGCTCCCCTGGGCCGGCCGTTCATCACCGCGTGCATCGGCGGAGCGTTCGGCGGCGGTGTCGTCGGACTGTTCGACCAGCTCGGGCACTCCGTCGGGGCGATCGCCATCGGGGCCTCGGACCTGTCGCTCATCCCGCTGCTGAACGGCTCGTCCGGCTACGGCTGGGCGCTGCTCGGGTACAGCAGCGGTCTCGTGACCGCCTACGTCGTCGGGTTCGTCGCGACGCTGTTCTTCGGGGTGTCTGCGTCGGTCCGTGCTGATCTCGAGGAGCAGTCCGCTCCCGGGGCGCCGCTCGACCTGGTGTCGTCGGCTGTGCCGGCTGATGCGACCGATGCGTCTCCTGCTGCCGGTGCCGCGGGGACTCCTGCAGCCGGTGCCGATGCCGGTTCCGCTCGGGCGGGGGCTTCGCGCTGATGCGGTTGGGCGCGAGCGCGTACCTGGCGCATGCTCCGCTGGCGGGTCCGACCTTCGGGGCCGCAGCGGAGGCGGGTGCGACGCTCGCGTTCACCTCGTTGCACATCCCGGAGCACTCCCCCGCCGGTGCACGCTCCGCGGAAACCGCGCTCGTGTCGGCTGCTGCGTCCGCAGGGCTGTCGGTCGTGGCCGATGTCTCCCCCAACATCGCCCGGCTACTCGGTGATTCGCCGCGGGCGTTCCTGCGGTTGATCGGGGTGGCGTCAGGACTGACTTCGGGTTCTGGGTCGCTGAGATCCAGTCGATCGCTGCCGTCCTGAGGGGCGCCCGTCGCGAGAAAATCGGATCAGGTCTGCCAAGGACCTCGAGTTGCCAGACTGTCAGCGGTCCTCCCTATGCTCGACCGCGTGCTTCACCTTGGCAACAGCGCCGGACACAAACACCCACCGCCCCACGCGACCGATCGTCCAACCTGGCGCCGCCAGGACGGTGCTTCGCTCGCTGTTCCGGTTCCAATGAGGCTACAGTCGTCGAGAAGTTCGTTAGCACTGCACAAGCTTCGGCTCAGTTGCACCCTTGCCAGGGGCACCCGTTCACCACGGTGCACGATCGTGCCGCCACCCTCGCGCTTGACTCTCGGAGTCTTTCTCGAACCGCACAACAGCGGCAACTGAGGCGCGATGTCGCCCCTCAGATGGCGATCATGTTAGCTGATCCGCAGACAAGCGGCTTCCCGAGCCCCCCTCCCCCCACCCGTCATCGACACGACGTCGCTTCCCGCCTTCCGGCCTGTTCACTTGAGATCATGGAAGCGGAAGGCACTCGTCGACCATCACCACTGAAGGAGAACCGAGCTTGAGCACACTCCGTGCTGTTGAAATCTGCGCCGGCGCGGGCGGACAGGCCATCGGTCTTCACCGAGCAGGCTTCCACCACGAGCTCGCTATCGAATTGGACGCCAACGCAGCGGCAACGCTTCGGTTGAACACTGACTGGGCGGTCGCGGAAGGTGACGTGGCAGACCCGTCAGTCTGGGACCCGTCGGACTACGAAGGTATCGACCTCCTGGCTGGCGGTGTGCCATGCCCACCGTTCTCGATCGCAGGGAAACAACTTGGGTCAGCAGACGAGCGTGACCTCTTTGCGTGGGCCGTCGAGCAAGTAGGCGTTATGAGGCCCCGGGCCCTGCTACTTGAAAACGTACGAGGGCTCGCATCTTCGCGGTTCGCTGCGTATCGCCAACGAGTCCTCGACAGACTTGCTGAATTCGGTTACGTCGCTGACTGGAAACTCCTGCATGCCGCGGACTTTGGCGTAGCTCAGCTCAGGCCACGATTCGTGCTCGTGGCGATGAGGCCTGAGGACGCCGCCTACTTCGAATGGCCCGCTCCGAGCACCGCGCGGACCACCGTGGGAGAGGCTCTACAAGACCTGATGGCGGCTAACGGATGGCCGCATGCGGCAGAGTGGGCTGCTCTGGCTAATGGCATTGGCCCAACCTTGGTTGGGGGAAGTAAGAAGCATGGCGGAGCAGACCTTGGCCCGACCCGAGCAAAGCGCGCTTGGGCCGAGCTTTATGTCGACGGCAAAGGGGTAGCGAACGAAGCGCCCGGGCCTGCGTCCCCTAGCCCCATCGAACAAGCACCCAGACTTACCGTAGAGATGGTCGCGCGATTGCAGGGCTTCCGAGATGATTTCGATTGGCAGTTCAGCGGGAAAAAAACGTCCCAGTACCGCCAAATCGGCAATGCCTTCCCGCCCCCAGTGGCCCAAGCTATTGCAACATCTATCGCGAGCGCACTCGATCACCGAGGAGAGAAGCATCCTGTACCGCAACTCGTCTCGGCCGTCCACGACCCGGTATATCGCACGCTCAGCGAGAGCAGCACGTTCGTACACAGCACAGCCCTCCTTGAGCTGCTCACCGCCCAGAAGGATCCTTACAGATCACTGATGAACCGCCTCGAGATCCTTTCGCGCGACTTCAACATCGAAACGCGTACTACGGCAGGGGAGAACTTGTATAAGCTCGGCGAGTTCCGTGGATTCGTCGGACAGACTGAACACCAGCGGCATGATTACCTTCAGCGGAATCGTGCCCGAGTAAGCTGATCAAATCAGTGCTGTTATTACGCCGACGTCGCTTCTGGAGCAGCAACCTCAACTGAGACCGCTACTTGACGGAGTCTCCGCACTCTTGCGGAGCGAACGGTTCAACATCACATACTATGCCTCAAGACATCGCTCGCTTCGGAACCGGTAAAGGCGCCTAAATGAACACTATGCGATGAACTCCGACTCGGAGCAGAATTTAGTTCCTCGAATCGCAAATCAAGCGCACTCAAGTTGAGACTCTGCCTACGGCGATCCAGACAAATGCGCCATATCTTCCCATTTCATCGGCACGATCGGCGCGGCGGCACGTATGGGCTCATCTCGCGCGGCGATGCGCCACCGCTGCCCAGCGATGAATACGCCCGAATTAGGATCCGGGAGAACTCGGTGCGCGACAAATTCATCGGATGCGGGAACTGGGAGACCGAGTCGCCCCGCGATAGCCTGGTGGTAGGTACCGCTAAGAATCAGGTATCCCTCGGGCGCTAAGAGTTGCCTGGCACCGTTGGAGCCCCCGCGTAGGCGGCGCATTGCGTCCAGTTGTTGCGCAACCGTCAGGACCGCAGAACGACCCACCACTTGCCCTTCCGCCAACCTGAACAACTGAGCAATACGATTGACCCCACCTGCAATCTTCAGCATTCGATCGACTTCATCACGCGACAACTGAAGAAGTACATTATTCGGCAACGGCGCGTCCTTCCAAAGCCATCGAATCGAACTCCGCCCGAACGAATTGAGCGTGCTCTTTTTATCTCGATTGCTGCCTTCTGATCGAACACTCTCGTGGACACGCACCAGACCGAGGGACCACCGCCCGGTCTGGTCATCACCCGTTGCGACCAAAGCGATGTGACCGACCACCTCTGGCGGAAGCATCCAACCGCCCAGGCGCTGACTCCACTTTGCGTCCACCTCGACGCCGGCAATTCGATAGTCCGTCGCATCGCCGTTTTCGAACTGAAACTCACGCTGAGCGAAAATCTCAAAAAGAGTGCCAAAATGCGTCTTCTCGGTCTTCATCAGCTGTTCCCAACTGAAACGACCTGTCTCCTGACCGTTGTAGACGACATCGTAGGTGTGACGGAGGACCGAGGCCCATCTTTTGCCTTCGGGATCCAGTGCAAGGAGATTTGTCGCCACATCCTGCAGTTCGCAGTCCTCAGCCGCGTTTCCCGGATCGGTATATTCGGTTCCCATATTTCTCTCTTTCCGGCGGGTCACTACTAGTCAAAATCTTGTTGAAGCGGGTCTCGCCCGCGTTAGCCGATACGCTGCGTCGAACCAGAGGCTGACGAATAACGCCGTCACATTTTAACGTGCTGGTGAGTACCGATTGGTTTCACCAGCTCCCGATTCAGCCATTCGTATACTTCTCTACACAACTTTTGATACCGAAACGGGTCCAACTTTCGGCCTCCAGTGACGCTGCCGTGCGCGATGGGGTTTCGAATCGATGCAAGGTCTTCAAGACTATCGCGAAGCGCGGGCGTAAGAAATTCGTCAAACTTCGACGGTAGCGGTTCGCCGAATCGCTCGAGTAGTTTTCGAAAGCTGCGTGGATTGAGATTCGGAGCGTGTCCATAAAATGATCGGGCAAACGACAGCGCTGGTCCACCTGCGACGGACTCTAGGTAATGGACAGTCGCTTGGTGCACCAGTTTTTCGAGGAATCCCGCACACCTCAGGCACAGATATCGGCGCAGATCATCTTGGAGGCGGGCTTCTCCGATAGGAATATAGGCTACCGCTCGATGATAACGGTCGAATTCCGCTTGCAATGCCGCCCAGAGTTCGTAGGCATCTTTTCGCGCTATCGACTGCTCTGACCCGTCAGGCACCGAGGATCGCTCTCGAAGCGAGCTGGAGGCGACCGTAGACGCTGTCCCGATGTGACGTACTTTTCGAGACGAACTCGATGTACTGCTGATTGTGGCGCAAACTGTCAATTGCTGACGTTAGTTGTTCGGTGGTCAGTCGACAGTCAGAAAGGTTCGAGAAAATTAATGTTCCAAGAAGCGCGTCAATATGTGCAGCGTTGAGGCGGCCGGCAAATTTTAGCCCGTCAGCGCCCAGCGCCGAGACAAGCAGCTCGCAACTCGCGCTGAACGCCGCGGCCGTTGCCACATCGTCAAGTTCATCGAAGTTGCTCTGCTTTTCGAGATAGTTGTTTAAGAACTGAGCCATCGGCGGCTTATACGCGCTGAGGCGGAACTGATCATTGTCCCAATTCTCGTTCATCTCCGAGAGGACCTTGGCCATTGCGAGCGACCGAAGGATAAACTCATGATCTTTCAACTTCTTATGAGCTGCACCGAAGAGCTTTCGCCAATTTTCATCATGATTCAATTCGCGGACGAAATCCACCATCGGGCCGCGATACAACGCCACCCTGATTTCCTGTGTCGTGAGCGAGACTCCGCCGCTGTTCAATCTACCGAACAGTCGGTAGACAGAATCCCGTCCGTCTTCACCGGCCGGCTCGATAACCACAGCCTGAATGAAAGTGTTGTTCAGTCGACGTCGGCTCTCTTTAGACAGAGTCTCGTATGTGGCACTCCGCAGATGCTCGGCAACATCGTTGAGCACAAACGGCTTTCCATCCGGGTACGAACCTGAGTAGAAGCTCTGCAGAGTTGTCAGTCTTTGCTGCCCGTCGAGCACAAGATAGCGACCGTCGGGCTCCACGACCAGGAAGATGCTTGGCACTGGCCAGCCTAGAAGCAGCGATTCGATGAACCTCTCTGCTCGCGGCGGGGTCCAGACTCTCTGGCGCTGGAATCCTTCGATAGATAGATCCTCGGATTCATCAGGGTCGAACCTGGGGATCAGGATGTCTTCGTCGTTGAGACGGCGGACGAGCCCAGCAACGTCGAAATCTGCGCCGAAATACGGCAAGTTTGACGGTTGTGTGTCAAACAGGGTTACGTCGTCCTTCTCCGCTTCATCCTCGATAAGCTCATTTTCATTGTTCGCCAGATCCGTCACGACAACCTCTCATCTTCTGTCCCGCGATAGATTAGCGTGAGTTAGCCAGCTAGTCGACGGTGTCGGCGGGTTCCTTCTGCCCCCAAAGAGGTCACATCGACGACCGATGGGATGTCTTTTCATTATCCTGTGCCCGTCTGCCATGGCATGCGGCCAGGTCGCCGACTTGACCAATTGCGCATGACGAATGCTGCGCAGGTGCGTTGCCGGGGCAGCCAGGGTCACCACGTCAACACGAACCGCCCCCGCGTCCCCCCGGCCTCCAACCGCTCATGCGCCTCCACAGCCCGCGCAGCCGGCAGCACCTCGGCCACCCGCGGCGTCAACGTCCCACTCTCCACCGCATGCCGCAGCTGCTCGAGCTTGTCGAACGACCGGTACTCCGAGAACACCATGATCTGCACGAACTCGATCCCCCGGTCCCCGTTGCCCTGCCACCCCCGCACGTCAAAGAACACTCCCCCGTCGCGAACGGCGTCCACGACCTCATCGCGCTGCACCGCAGCATCGGCGAGCGCATCGACCCCGTCCGGCACGAGCGCACGGACAGCGGAGGCGAAGGAAGCACCTCGCGGCACCACGTGGTCCGGCCCGAGCGACCGGACCAGAGCTTCGTCCGCCGGAGCAGCATCCGCGATCACGGTCAGCCCGGCGGCCTTCGCCAGCTGCACCACGTAGTTCCCGAGCAGCCCAGCAGCTCCGGTCACGGCGAGCGTCTGCCCCGGCTTGAGCGAGGCGTGCGACAGGATCTGCAACGCCGTCAGCCCGTTCATCGGGACTGTGGAGGCGAGCGGGAGAGACGTCCCACGAGGGATCCGCGTGAACGACCCCACCGGCGCGACGAGCTCCTGCACGTAGGCGCCACCGTGGGCGCTGAGCGGCAGCGCCATCGCCATGACCTCGTCGCCGACCTGCCATCCGGTGACGTCGGGCCCGACCTCGTCGATGACGCCGGCGGCGTCCATCCCCGGCACGTACGGCGGCGAGGCCTGCGAGCTGTCCCGCTGCCCGGCACGCACCCCCGTGTCGGTCGGGTTCACGGCGAACGCCTGCACCCGGATCCGCACGGATCCCGCACCGGCGTGCGGCTCCGGCACCTCGTGGACGGCGAGGGCCTCGGGCCCTCCGAACTGTTCGACTCCGACGACCTGCATCCTCCCGGTCTACGCGCACGTTGCTTGACGCAACCTGACGCGACCACCCCACGGCCTGGAGGCCCGGCACCACCCCGCCCCGCGCCTCCCGCCCGTCAGGGGTGCGGTCCACGGCACGTGGTGCGCCATGCTGGCACCGTGCGTTTCGACGAACTCATCACCCGGTCCGACGGTCCCGCGATCGCCGAGGAGCTCGCGGCCCTCCGCCGACCCGCCCGGTACGTCCTCGAGGGCATCCACCAGGAGTCCCGGCAGAAGTACTGGCAGTTCCGCGTCGACATCGACGAGGCCGCGCAGACCTGGACGCTCGTCCGCCAGCGAGCCAAGCCGGTCTCCTACCGCGACGGCGTGCTGCACGAGCCCGACGACGGCCCGATCGAGGTGTCGTTCGCACGGAGCATGATCCCGTCCCCCGTCGTCCGGATGGCCATGCCCGACCTGATGCTCCGGTGGGGCCGCGCCGCGGACGACGTCCACCCGATCCTGGTCCAGCACGTCGGCGAGCACTCGATCCTGCTGACGTTCGAGCACCACGAGGACCCGGCGTTCCGCACGACGCTGGTGATCGACGAGCGCGACGGCATCGCCCGCCGTTCGTACGAGTACGGCGAGGCCACGATCATCACGAGCGTGCGGACCGCCGAGCCGGACGAGGTCCTGCCCCGCGCCCGCTTCGTGCAACCGACGGACTGGATCCGCCCGCAGTACTGAAGTCGTGACGGTTCCGGTTCGCGATCCCCGACGATCGCGAACCAGAACCGTCAGAACTCATTCGTCATCAGGGCCGTCACCGGTAGTCGTCCGGGTCCCCGAGCACGCAGCGCGAGTCCACATTGACGTGCGCGCGGATCTTCGTGGCTGCGATCGACGCAGGAGGCTTGCCGTCGGCGCGCGCGACCACGGCCGACACGTCGCCCGTCGCTGCATCCATCTCGGTCTGCGTCGTTGCGAGCTCGTACCCTTGCTCTCTCCAGTGTTCACCGGCCTGTTCGATGAGCACCTGCGGGTCGTCCGGCCTGTCCACCTCGACGTAGTAGCTGAACTGCACCGCCTTCTGCCCGTCGACCTCACAGTCGTTCGCGACCGGCCTCGGGACTTCCTGTGGCCATGTGTCGGGAGCGAGTTCCAGGACCGACCGGAGTTCGGTCACGGCCTGCGAGCGCGCTTCGTCGATGGTCATGGTCTTGCCCGGCCCTGCCATCCCGCATCCCGACAGCACGAGGATGATCGTGCCGGCCAGAGCGGCAGCGGTCATCGGCTTGTCCACTCGCCTCGTCATCGGAGCCGCCCCGCCTCGACGCCGTCACTCGTCGTAATCGTGCACCGACCCCGTTGCACACGGTGACGTCACTTGCACTGCGACCGACGTCGAACTGATCTGGTACGCCGCTCCTGCCGCACCAGCCCGGTCGGCAGTCGCCGAGTAGAGCGTGCCCCTCGCACCGAAGTCCGTCTCGGACGGCGATACTCGAAGGCCTTCCGACTCCCAGAACTGCCGGAGTGACTTCGCGGTCGCCTTCGCGTCGTTGTCGACCGACACCGGGACCAAGTAGGCGAAGCGGACGCCGTCATCGCACTGCTCGGCGGTCGGTTCCGGGGTGTCGGGCCACGACACGTCCACGGCCTTCTCGGTCTTGCGGAGCAGTTGCAAGGCTTCAGTCTTCGCGTCCTCGGGGGCGGGCATCGATTGGTTCTCTCCTGCACAGGCCGTGACGCCGACGGTCAGCAGGCTCACCGTCAACACGACCAGCCCGATGCGTCGCTTCGCCATCACGGCAGGGTCACCTTCGCCACGGCTCTTATTCATCGTCCGGAGAGCCAGCGACGCACCGGGAGTTGACGTAGAGGAGTGCGTTCCCGTTCGTGATCTCGAAGGCTGCGCCCGCCTTGCCGTCAGCCTTCGCCGTGGCCGCGTACACGGTCCCGTACTTCGCCCCGAACTCCTGCTGGCTCCGTTCGACCTGGAGTCCCTTGGAGCGCCAGAACTCGGCCAGGGAGTCAGCGAGTTCGGTCTGCTTCGAGGTGACCGGGGCATGCACCATGTACTGGTACCGAACACCCTCGGAACACTTCTTGCTGACTGGGTCCCCGGGCGACGACCAATCGAGGTCAGTGGACGTCGTGGTGTGGTCGAGCAGCGCCAGGGCATCTTTCTGCGTTTCTTCCGGGGTCATGCTCTTCGCTCCGCCCGCGCATCCAGCGAGCACGATCGTGGCGGACAGCAGGGCTACCAGCACGGCGAGCAGCTTGCGGATCGGAGCATGAGGAGGGGCGTCGAGCGGGCTCCACGACACTGTCAGATCGCCCATCATCTCCCCCGTCGCGGCCTGCACCACATCCCCACCAGCAACATATCAGACGAGGCGCCGGACGCAACGACCCGTGCAGCGTTCTGGGCACGACCGACCCGCACCGCGCCTCCCGGCCTGCACCATCCCCCGATCGGACGATGCCGACACCACCGCACCGGCCGATCCCCCACGGCCACCGGGCGGCGAAGCTGGACCCATGCCCGAGTCCCCCGCCATCGAGGTCCTGCACCTCGGCAAGCAGTACGCCACCGGCAAACGCGCCGTGGACGACGTCTCCTTCACGATCGAACGGGGCGAGACCTTCGCGCTCCTCGGCCCGAACGGTGCCGGCAAGTCCACGACGGTCGAGATCCTCGAGGGGTACCGCTCCCGCACCGCCGGCGAGGTCCGCGTCCTCGGCCACGACCCGGCGCGGACGAGCCGCAGCCACAACGCACGCATCGGCATCGTCCTGCAGACCAGCGCGGAGTCCCCGAACGTCACCGTCGCCGAGCAGCTGAACCACTTCGCGACGCTGTACCCGAAGCGCCGCCGCGTCGAGGAGCTCCTCACCGCGACGGGACTCGAGACGCAGCGCAACACCCGGATCAGCCGACTGTCCGGAGGCCAGCGCCGCCGCGTCGACGTCGCCCTCGGCATCATCGGCCGCCCCGAGGTCCTGTTCCTCGACGAACCGACGACCGGCTTCGATCCCGAGGCCCGCCGGCAGTTCTGGGACCTCCTGCGCCAGGTCCAGCACGAGGGCACGACGATCCTGCTCACCACGCACTACCTCGACGAAGCCGCCCAGCTCGCCGACCGTGCCGCGGTCATCGCCGACGGGAAGCTCCTCGACCTCGCACCCATCGACGAGATCGGCGGCACCGAGGCCCGCACGCCCCGGGTCCGCTGGCGTGACGACGACGGCGGACACCACGACGAGCGCACGACCGACCCGACGGCGCTCATCCGCAGCAGCAGCGCACCCATGCACGACCTCGAAGTCATCCGTCCGTCCCTCGAGGACGTCTACCTCGACATGGTGGGACAGCAGTGAAGACAGCGACGAGCCGCATCTCGTACGAGATCCGCACCTACTTCCGCGCTCCCGACTCGGTCTTCTTCACGTTCCTGTTCCCGATCATCATGTTGGCGCTGTTCTCGGTCGCGTTCTCCGGCGCCGCCGACCTTCAGGCCGGCCCCGGCGTCAGCGCCGACTACGCCACCTACTACCTGCCCGGCCTGGTGGCGACGGGCATCTTGCTCTCCGGCACGCAGTCCCTCGGCGTCGACATCGCCGGCGAGCGCAGCGACGGCACGCTGAAGCGTCTCGGCGGCACGCCCTTGCCGGTCCTGTCGTACTTCGTCGGCAAGATCGGCATGGTCCTCGTCACCACGCTCGTGCAGACGGCCCTGCTGCTGGCGATCGCGGGCCTGGTGTTCGGCGTCGACCTGCCGACCGACGCGGGACGGTGGGGTGTCTTCGCCGGGGTGATGGTCCTCGGGATCGCCACCAGCTGCGTCCTCGGCATCGCGGTCTCGGCGCTCCCCCGCGAGGGGCGCCGCGCCACCGCCACCATCGTCCCGATCGTGCTGGTGCTGCAGTTCATCTCCGGCGTCTACCTGCCCTTCACGCAGCTCCCCACCTGGTTGCAGGACGTCGCGTCCGTCTTCCCCCTGCGCTGGATGGCGTCCGGCATGCGCTCCGTCTTCCTGCCCGGTGCGTTCGAGTCGGGTGAGCCGGGAGGCGCGTGGCACCTCGGCCTCGGAGCCCTCGTGCTGGCAGCGTGGCTGGTCCTGGGCACGGTGGCCTGCCTGTTGACGTTCCGTTGGAACCGCAAGGACGCCTGATGGCGCCCCGCTGGTGGGATGCTGGGCACATGAACGGCGAGACGTGGATGCGCAACCGCTGGCTGCACGTCTTCTTCGCGGGCACGATGGCCCTCACCGCGGTGATCACCGTGTTCGGCTGGGCCCCGTGGTCGACCCGCTGGCCGGCGTACACCGCGGTCGTGGTGCTCGTCGTCGCCTACGTCGTGTTCGGCCACCGCGGCTACGACAGCCCCCGTGCCGCCGCGGCCTTCCTGCCGCTGGTCCTCGTCTCCGCCCTGGTGTTGCCCGCCGTGGTGCCGAGCACCGCGTTCGTGCAGTGCATCGCGTTCCCGCTCGTCTGGGTGCAGTCCGAGCGGGTCCGCACCGGCGTCCTGCTCTCGGTCGCGGTCGGCATCGCGAGCGGCATCGGCCTGCAGGTCTCCGACGGCCCGGACGCCCTCGTCAGCACCCTGCTCATCGAGGGCATCAGCGTCATCGGTGCCTGCGCGATGGGCGTGTGGATCTCGAGCGTCGCCGACCTGTCCGAGGAACGCCGCCAGCTCCTCGACGAACTCCGCGCCACCCAGCAGTCCCTCGCCGACGCCCACCGGAGCGCGGGCGTCGCGAGCGAACGGGAGCGCCTGGCCCGCGAGATCCACGACACCGTCGCGCAGAACCTCGCCGGCATCGTCATGCTCACCGAACGCGCCCGCAAGGACGTGGCGAACGACCGAGGAGCCGCGCTCGACGAACGGCTGGCGGTCCTCGAGGAGTCGGCACGAGCGGCGCTCGAGGACTCCCGTGCCCTCATCGCCGCCGGGGTCGCCGGTGCCACGAGCGGCAGCCTCGCCGGGGCACTGCACCGGCTCGCCGAGCGGTACACCCGTGAGACCGGCACGCCCGTCGCCGTCGACGCGACCGACGGCCCGCTCGACCGTGACGCCCAGGTCGTACTGCTCCGGGTCGTCCAGGAGTCCCTCGCGAACATCCGCGCGCACGCCGATGCCGGGTCCGTCCGGATCGTCCTGCGGCACGCGCCCGAACACGTCGGCGTCCGCGTGGTTGACGACGGCGTCGGGTTCGACACTGGCGTCCCGACGGCCGGGCACGGTCTCCGGGGCCTCCACGAACGGTTGGCGCTCTCCGGCGGTACCTGCACGATCACGAGCACACCGGGCGGCGGCACCGTCGTCGACGCGAGCCTGCCCGCCGGACCCGAGCCGAGCCTCCCGGCCGTCGAACGCGACGTCGTGGCGCAGGTGACACGGTGATCCGTGTCGTGGTCGCTGACGACCACCCGATCGTCCGGTCGGGCATCGTCGCGCTGTTGCAGGACGCCGACGACATCGTGGTCGTCGGTCAGGCCAGCGACGGCCGCGCCGCGGTGACGGTGGCGCTGGCCGAACGCCCCGACGTCGTGCTCATGGACCTCCGGATGCCGGTGCTCGACGGCGATGCGGCGACGGCGGAGATCCTCGCCGCCGACCCAGGCATCCGCGTCCTGATCCTGACGACGTACGAGTCCGACGACCAGATCCTCGCCGCCATCGAGGCCGGCGCCACCGGCTACCTGCTGAAGGCAGCCCCGGAGTCCGAGATCCTCGCCGGCGTCAGGGCGACCGCACGGGGCGAGACCGCGCTGGCACCATCGGCGGCCGCAGCGCTCGTCCGCCGAGCGACGGGATCCCTCCCCGCTGCTGCCGGCCCGTCGCTGACCCCGCGCGAGCTCGACGTCCTGCGCCTCGTTGCCCAGGGCAACAGCAACCCGGCGATCGGGCGCGCACTGTTCCTCAGTGAGGCCACGGTGAAGACCCACCTCGGCCACGTGTTCGAGAAACTCGGCGTGAACGACCGCACCCGTGCGGTGATCCGCGCGATGGAGCTCCAGCTCCTCCCCTGATCAGCTCCGCAGTCAGGCGCCGCTGGTCACCGCAGCGCACCCGAAGGGCATCGACGTCGTGCTCCAGCGCATCCACTATCGCCAGAGCCCGACCTACACCAGTCCGCCGAGGACGACGGACACCCCGCCGATCGCGATCAGCCAGATCGGTGCGCTCATGCTCGACGTCCCCGGTTCTTCGCAGTCCCCCCGCTCCGACCCTACGACTCCGTGCACGACGGGGATCTTTCCCTGCAGCGCGTGTGACGGTTCCGGTTCGCGATTCCCGACGATCCTGAACCAGAACCGTCTCCGGGCAGACAAGAGACCGGGTCCCGCGCAGTGGACCTGACCACGGCGCAACGACGCACACAGCGTGCCGGTGCGCACCGCTGGCATGACCACCGCCGTCGGATCGCTCAGAACAGCCCCGTAAACGCAGAAAACCCCTGACCATGAATGGTCAGGGGTTCCCTGTTATTACTACGTTAAGTCCGGCGGCGTCCTACTCTCCCACAAGGTCCCCCTTGCAGTACCATCGGCGCTGAGAGGCTTAGCTT
>NZ_JADKSC010000004.1:0-415029 GCF_015350855.1 Curtobacterium sp. VKM Ac-2889
CCCGGCCCCGACCAGCCGGGGGGGGGGGGGGGGGGCCCCCCCCGCGCCTCCAGACCGGAAGTCCCCACCCCCCACAGCCGCACCCGTCCCTCCACCCGAAACGGAACCCGACATGTCGCAGCAGCACAGCGAGCTCTCCGCACAGCAGCAGCTCGAGGCCTACGGCTACAAGCAGGAGCTCAAGCGCTCCGTCAGCACCACCGACCTGCTCATCTACGGGCTGGTCTTCATGGTCCCGATCGCCCCGTGGGCGATCTTCGGGACCGTCTACAACGCCTCCAGCGGCATGGTGCCGCTGGTGTACCTGGTCGGCCTCGTCGCGATGATCTTCACCGCTCTGGCCTACGCGCAGATGGCGAAGTCGATCCCCCTCGCCGGCAGCGTGTTCTCGTACGTCGGCCGCGGCATCCACCCCACCGCCGGGTTCTTCGCAGGCTGGGCGATCCTGCTCGACTACCTGCTCGTCCCGACGCTGCTCTACGTGTTCGCCGCCGAGAGCATGGTCGGCATCTTCCCGGGCACGCCCCGCTGGCTGTGGGCGCTCGTGTTCGTCGCGATCAACACCGTCATCAACCTGGCCGGGGTGTCCTCGCTCAAGCTCGCGAACCGCATCTTCCTGCTCATCGAGCTCGTCTTCGTCGCGATCTTCGTCGTCATCGCGATCGTCGCGCTGACCGGCGGCACTATTCCGGACGCGTCCTTCAGCACCGCGCAGATCTGGGACCCGGCCAAGGTGTCGGCCCCGCTCATCGCGTCGGCGCTGTCGATCGCGGTGTTGAGCTTCCTGGGCTTCGACGGCATCTCCACCCTGTCCGAGGAGTCCACCGGCCGTCGTGGCGGAGCCGGCACGGCGATGATCCTGGCGCTCGTCATCGTGGCGTTCCTGTTCATCCTGCAGACCTGGCTCGCCAGCGCCATCGCCGGGGGTCGTGACGCGTTCCCGAAGGGTGAGGCCGGAAATGCCTTCTTCACCATCGTCGAGCAGGCGTCGTCGAGCGGGTGGGCCACCGCGTTCTTCGCCGTCAACGTGCTCGCCGTCGGCATCGCGAACGCCATGGCCGCGCAGGCCGCGACGAGCCGCCTCCTCTTCTCGATGAGCCGCGACCGTCAGCTGCCCGCGTTCCTGCACAAGCTCAACGGTCGCCAGGTGCCGCAGAACGCGATCATCGTCGTCTCGGTGCTGTCCGCGATCCTGGTGCTGTTCTTCGTCGGGCAGATCGACACGATCTCGTCGCTCGTGAACTTCGGCGCGCTGTTCGGCTTCATGCTCCTGCACGTGTCCGTCTTCGTGCACCACGTCGTCAAGGGGAAGTCGCGCAACTGGCTGCTGCACCTGGTCGTGCCGCTGATCGGGTTCCTGATCATCGGGTACGTCCTGCTGAACGCCGCGGTCGAGGCGAAGGTCGGCGGCATCGTCTGGCTGATCGTCGGCGCGGCAGTGTTCCTGTACTACCGACGCACCGGCCGTTCCACCGAGGTCGGCTCGGAAGCAGAACCGACGACGGAGGACGCACGATGACCCCGGACCACTTCCTGCCGAACACCCTCGGCCGCCCCGGGTTCTCCGCAGACCGGGAGCCCGTGCTGCGGGTCCGCCCCGGCACCGGCGAGACCATCGGCTTCGAGACCACCGACGCCGTCTACGCCGAACTCGACCAGCACCACGACATGGCGCAGCTGCAGGCACCGATCAACCCGGTGACCGGCCCGGTGTTCGTCGAGGGGGCAGAACCCGGCGACACCCTCGTGGTGACCATCCACGCCATCGAGCTGACCACGCACGGGTGGTCGGTGTCCCTGCCCGGCTCCGGGGCCCTGCAGCACGTGATGGGCGACCGGGTCTTCGCCCGCCGATGCCCGATCTCGGACGGCACGGTGCAGGTGTCCGACCGGCACCGGTTCCCCGTGCGGCCGATGATCGGGTGCATCGGGACGGCCCCGGCCGAGGGTGAGAACTCGACGATCATGCCGGCCTACCCGGAGGGCGGCAACATGGACGTCACCGAGGCCCGCCCCGGCTCGACCGTGTCCCTGCCCGTCCGGGTCCCCGGCGCGCTGCTGTCGATCGGCGACATCCACGCGCTCATGGCCGAGGGCGAGTCGTCGTTCGTCGCCATCGAGGCCCAGGGCACCGCGATCGTCTCCGTCGACCTGGTCAAGGGCGGCCCCGTGCTCCGCGCACCCCGCATCGAGACCGCTGACGACTGGCTGTTCGTCGGTCTCGGCGACCCCGTGCAGGAGAGCGTCCGGCGCGGGTACGAGGACGCCTTCGCGTTCCTCGTCGACGAGCACGGCTGGACCGCCGAGGACGCCTACGCGGTGCTCAGCGCGGTCGGTGACTCGAAGCTCGGCGGGCCGACCGGCTCCACCGCGCCGGACCCGTTGCACCCCTTCGCCGCCGTCGGCGCAGTCACCCTGCACCGGGTCCCGAAGTCGGTGCTATGAGGGTTCGCTGATGCGGGTTCCCGGTACGACTGTCGTGCCGGGAACCTGCACAGGCATGTGCACGATGATGGGCGCATGCACGACACCATCCGCTACGTCGCGATCGGCGACAGCTTCTCGGAGGGCATCGGCGACGCCGGGGCCGCTCCGTTCCCCGGCTGGACCGGACGACTCGCGAGCGCGATGGCGGGCGCCTCGGACGCCCACGTCTCGTACGCCAACCTCGCGGTGCGCGGCCGACTGCTCGCCGGGGTCCTCGACGGCCAGCTCGGCGCCGCACTCGCGCTCGACCCGGCGCCGACCCTCATCACCTTCTGCGCCGGCGGCAACGACCTGCTGCGCCCGCGCTTCGAGGTGGACGCGCTGATCGGGCAGGTCGAGGCCGCCGCCGACCGCGTCGAGGCCACCGGCGCGCGTCTGGCGCTCCTCAGCCCGGCCGACCCGAGTGCCCGCCTGCCCCTCGGTTCCCTGATCAACCGCCGCGGTGACGCCTGGGCCGAAGCGCTCGGCACGCTCGCCCGACGCCACGGCCTGCCGTTCGTCGACGTCTCCCGCGACCCGCACCTCGGCCGCGCCGAGTTCTGGTCGGACGACCGGCTGCACATGAACGCCACCGGGCACCAGCGCGTCGCGGACCTGGCGCTGCACGCGGTCCTCGACGGCCCCGCGCCGCTCGAGCCCGCGGACGCCGGCGCCACCCGGGCCCGCCTGGGAGAAGAGCTCCGCTACTACCGCGAGTACGTCCTGCCGTGGCTGCAGCGCCGGATCACCCGCACGTCGTCGGGCGACGGGCGTTCGGCGACCTACCCGACGTGGACGCCGGTGCACGGTCGGGACGCGTAGCCAGCATCAGCCCGCGACGTAGACGCGGGTGGTGACGCCGCTCAGCGCGTGCGCGAACTCGTCACCCGTCGCCACGAAGCCACCCGCCTCGTACAGCCGCACCGCCCGGTCGTTGTCGCCGAGCACGTGCAGCACCACGCGCGGGTGGCCGGCAGCCCGGGCGTCGTGCACGGCCTCGGACAGCAGCGACCGTCCGACCCCGCGGGCCTGCACGCCGGGACGCACCGCGAGCAACGACAGGTAGGCGGCGTCCGCCGGGTCCGTCGACCGTCCGGTGCCGGGTGCCGTGACCAGCACGAAGCCGTCGACCGCACCGTCGGGTCCGGGCGCCACCAGCCAGGCGACGTGGTCAGCGGCGAACTTCTGCCGGGCGCGCTCCCGGACCGCCGGGTCCTCCGCGGCGCCGTCACGGGCCGCAACGGCCGCGGCCCACAGGTCGAAGCAGGTGTCGGTCTCCTCCGGGGTCGCAGGACGCACGACCACGGACGACTCGATCACCCGATCAGCCTACGACCGCCCGGCTCCCGATCCTGAACGACGCCCCACGGTGCTCGTCGGGCAGGCGGTCCCCGCGTCCGTGCAGCTTCTGCCGGAGCGAACCCGACTCGTACGCCTCCGGGTAGGCCCCGCGGGCACGGAGTTCCGGGATCACGAACTCGATGACGTCCTCCCACGTACCCGGGGTGACCGCGTACGCCAGGTTGAAGCCGTCGACGTCGGTCAGCTCCTGGATCTCCTGCAGCCGGTCGGCGATGGTCGCTCCCCCACCGACCGCCACCGGGCCGAGCCCGCCGATCGCCGTCTGCCGCGCCAGGTCGCGGATCGTCCACTTCGACCCGTCCTCGCCGGTCGCTGCCGCGATGTTCGCCGCCGCCGACTGGATCGCGTTCGACTCGACGTCGCCGAGGGGCTGGTCCGGGTCCCACTGCGACAGGTCGACGCCCATCCAGCCGGAGTTGAGCACCAGCGCACCGAGCTCCGACGCGTACGACAGGTAGTCCTCGTACTTCGCCTGGGCCAGCTCGTCGGTGGCGTCCGTGATCACGGTGAGCAGCGTGTAGACGCGGGCTGCGTACCGGTCGCGACCAGCTGCCTCCAGGGCGTCCCGGACCTTCGCGACGGTCGACGCGAGCTGCTCGACGGTCGGTGCACCCACGAAGACCGCCTCCGCGTTCTCCGCGGCGAAGCGGATGCCGCGCGGCGACGCGCCCGCCTGGTAGATGACGGGCGTGCGCTGCACGGACGGCTCGGACAGGTGGATGCCCGGCACGTCGAAGTGCGTCCCGTGGTGCTCGATCGGGTGCACCTTCGCCGGGTCCGTGAAGACCCCGGCTTCGCGGTCGGCGACGACGGCGTCGTCCTCCCACGAGCCCTCCCACAGCTTGTAGAGGACCTCGAGGTACTCGTCCGCTACGTCGTACCGGTCGTCGTGCGACAGCTGGTCCGTCTGGCCCATGTTGCGTGCGGCGCTCGGCAGGTACCCGGTGACGACGTTCCAGCCGACCCGGCCCTCCGTCAGGTGGTCGAGCGTCGACATGCGTCGGGCGAACGGGTACGGGTGCTCGTACGCGGTGCCGGCCGTGATGCCGAAGCCCAGGTGCTCGGTCACCGACGCCATCGCCGACACGAGCAGGATCGGGTCGTTCACGGGCACCTGCGACCCGGTGCGGAGCGCGGCCTCGTTCGAGCCGCCGTACACGTCGTAGGTGCCCAGGACGTCGGCGATGAAGATGCCGTCGAACGCGCCGCGCTCGAGCGTCTTCGCCAGGTCGGTCCAGTAGGTCAGGTCGCGGTAGTCCCGCGACCGGTCGCGGGGGTGCCGCCACAGTCCGGAGGACTGGTGCGCGACGCAGTTCATGTCGAACGCGTTGAAGCGGATCTGCCGGTGCTCGCTGCTGGTGGTCACGGGTCGAGACGCTACGTCGGACACCTCGGACCGTCACGGATCGTGACGAAGCGTGACGGTCGGCTCCGGCGACGGACTGGAGGCCCGCCCCGCGTCCGGCGCGCCGCCCGCGCCCGACGCATGGCCGGCTCCGGGGCTCAGGCGCGGTCGTGGAGCGTCACGTGGTAGCCGTCGGGGTCGGCGAACGTGAACGTCCGGCCGAACGGGCCGTCGATCGGCGCCGAGACGATCCGGTGCCCGTCGGCGACCAGCGCGTCGTGGATCGCCTGGACGTCGGTCGCGTGCAGCCAGATCGCGGCGCCGATGCCGGGCTGTGCCACCGCGTCGAGGTCCGTGCCGGGGACGATGTCACGCAGGGCGAAGGCGATCGGCGTCGTCTCGAACACGACGGCGTGCGGCGGGCCGGCCTGGGAACGGACGAGACCGAGGTACCGCTCGTAGAACGCCTGCGAGGCATCGAGGTCGCGGGTCTGCAGGGAGATGAAGTCGGGGCCGGTGACGGGCATGTGGTGCTCCTCAGGTTCGTGTCAGTCTTCTGACACGGGACAACCTATGTCAGACTACTGACATGCGTCAAGACGACACCGGCATCCACCTCGAGACGTCGATCGGCTACCTGCTCAAGGAGACCGCGAGCGCCCTCCGTGCCTCGATGGAAGCCGTGCTGCGCCCACTCGGCATGACGGTGACGCACTACTCCTGCCTCGAACTGCTGGCGCAGCGACCCGGCCTGTCGAACTCCGAGCTCGCGCGCGGCACGTTCGTCACCCGGCAGTCGATGAACGTGCTGCTGCAGACCCTGGAGCGGGACGGCTTCGTCACCCGTGCCACCGAGCCGTCGGTCGGCAAGGCGCTCCCCACGCAGCTGACCGACAGCGGACGACGGAGCCTGGCGCAGGCGAGTGCGGCGATCCGCGGGGTCGAGCAGCGGATGCTCACCGACCTGACCGCGGACCAGCAGACCGAGGCCCGTCAGATCCTGCGGAGCATGGTCACTTCGCTCCGCAGTGCGGTCTGAGCGCTCGCGGGGTTCGTAGGCTGAGCGGATGGACGTCGCACTGCGGAACAGCACCACCGAAGACCTCGAGTGGCTCGTCGAGCTCCGGGCCGTGGTGCTGCGCGACGACCTGACACGACTCGAGGTGTTCGACGAGGCGCGTGTGCGACAGCGCCTCCGCGACGCGTTCCAGCCACAGTTGACCCGCATCGTCGTGGTCGACGGCCGCGACGTGGGCTCGATCACCGTGCGCAACGAGGACGGCGTCCGCTGGGTCGAGCACTTCTACCTCGCGCCCGACGTCCAGGGCCGTGGGGTCGGGTCGACCGTGCTGCGCGCCGTCCTCGACGAGCCCCACGACGGCTCGACTCGGCTCAACGTGCTGGTGGGCAGCCCTGCCCGCCGACTGTACGAACGACACGGCTTCGTGCTCGACACCGACGACGGTGTCGACGTGTTCATGACGCTGCGGGCCGCCGATCGAGCACCCCACGGAGCGCACTGAGCTGCTCGTCGACGATGTCGGCCATCCGGCGCTCGGCCGGTCCGGTGAGCCAGGCCTCGAGCGCCAGGTGGAACAGCATCACGGTCGTCTCGGCGATGACCGCCGCCTCGGACGGGTCGAGCCCGCGGCCGACGAAGGCCTCGCGCACGGCGTCCGTCAGGTCGGCACGCTTCCGTGCGTCGCGCTCCCGGAGCGACGGCTCGGACAGCACCAGCCGCCGCACCGAACCGACCTGGTCATGACGCCCCTCGAACCGCTCGTCGGCGACGGTGCGGAGGCCGCGCACGACGATGTCGAGCGGGTCGACCCCGGCCGGCGCGCCCTGGATGGCGGCCCGGGCGAGGTCGGGGATCTCGTCGCCGGCGAAGATCACCTCGCGCTTGTCGGCGAAGTGCCGGAAGAAGGTGCGGGTCGTGAGTCCGGCCCGTGCGGTGATCTGCGGCACGGTCGTCGCCTCGTAGCCCTGCTCGGCGAACAACTCGAACGCCGCTCGTTCGAGTCGCCCTCGGGCATCCGGAGACCAACGCATGTGTTCACAGTAGTGGCGATGACACGGCGTGTCATGGTTGACTGGGCGATGACACGTCGTGTCATGACTCACTTCGAGCAAGAGATCGGGACACCATGTCGTCATCCGGCAACGCAGCACTGTGGACCACGTCGACCGGACGGTTCGCCGTCGGACCCGCTCCGGTCCCCCAGCCCGGCCCCGGCGAACTCGTCGTCCGTGCCGAGGCCGTCGCGGTCAACCCGGTCGACGCCGTCAGCGGGCTCTTCCGGCACCTGGTGTTCCCGAAGCTGCGGTTCCCCGCGGTCCTCGGGTCGGACGTCGCCGGCACCGTGGTCGCGATCGGCCCGGACGTCGAGCGGTTCCGCGTGGGCGACCGGGTCGTCGGGCACGCGGCGGGGCAGGAACAGCACCGGAACAGCGCTGCCGAAGGCGCCTTCCAGCACCAGGTCCTGCTGCTCGAACGCGTGACGACCCCGGTTCCGGATGCCCTGCCCGCCGAGCAGGCAGCGGTCCTGCCACTCGCCGTCTCGACCGCCGCGGCAGGTCTCTTCGAGCCGGACCAGCTCGCGCTGTCGCTCCCGACGGCAGACACGGTCGACCGCGACGGGGTCGTCCTGGTGTGGGGTGCGTCCACGAGCGTCGGCGCCAACGCCGTTCAGCTCGCCCGGGCCGCCGGGTACGCCGTGATCGGCACCGCATCGCCGAAGAACCACGGGTTCGTGCAGGACCTCGGGGCCGAGGCCGTGTTCGACTACCGCGACGACGGTGCCGCACGCCGCATCCTCGACGCACTCGCCGACCGGGAGCTCGCCGGCACCCTCGCCTTCGGTCAGGGTTCGTTGACCCGCACGCTCCCGATCGTCCGGACGGCCACCGGCTCCGGCCGGCTCGCATCCGCGTACCCGACACCGGTGACGACGATCCGTGCGCGGCTCGAGCGCCGACACGGGGTCCACGTCACTGCGATCTGGGGCGGCCGCCCGACGGAGTCCGAGGTCGGCCCCGCGATCTACCGCGACTTCCTGCCCGAAGCGCTCCGCACGGGTCGGTACCGTGCCACCCCGACCGCCTCCGTCGTCGGATCGGGACTCGCCGCGATCCCCGACGCCCTGGCCGAGCTCCGCGACGGTGTCTCCGCCCGGAAGCTCGTCGTCACGCTCCCCTGAGCGACTTCGCGTACCAGCGGTCCGAGTACGGATCATCGTTGAACGGCGACACCCGGACGAAACCGAGCCGTTCGTAGAGCGCACAAGCTTCGGCGAGCTCGGCCCGCGTGTCCAGCCGCAGCGACGTGGTCCCGCGGTCTCGGCAGAAGTCCTCCACGTGGCGCAGGAGCGCCGAACCGATGCCTCGGCCGCGGTGTTCCGGCAGTGTGAACACCTTCGTCAGCTCGCCGACGGCACCGACGAAGCGCACGCCGGCGCAGGCGACAGCGGCTTCCCCTTCACTCGCGACGACGAACACCCCGGAGTCACCCTGCAGGTCGTCGTACGGCTCCTCGTCGAGCGCGCGGTCGACCTCGGCCGACGTCGCCGCCCGCCCGTACCACCGCGACGCGACCTCGGTCAGGTAGGCCCGCACGATCGCGTCGGCCCGGCCTGCGCCGGGTCGCTCCGTCTCGAAGATCATCGCGCTCCCTGCGTGGCCGCACCCGGCTCAGCGGGACGCGGTCGCCTCGCGCGCGGCGGCTTCCGCCGCGACCCAGGCGAGCATGCCGCACTTGACGCGCATGACGAACTTGGAGACGCCGTGGAAGGCGACGAGGTCCTCGAGGACGTCCTCGTCGGGTTCACCGACGCCGCGTGAGCGCATCATGGTGCGGAATTCCTCGGTCAGTGCGAGGAACTCGGGCACCGTGCGGCCGACGGCCATGTCGGTGAGGACCGATGCCGAGGCCATCGAGATCGAGCAGCCGTCACCCTGCCAGGCGAGCCCGGCGATGCGGTCGGTGCCGGCTTCGAGCCGCAGGCTGACCGTGATCTCGTCGCCGCACGTGGGGTTCCGCTCGAAGTGCGAGGCGTCCGCGTCCGGCATCGCACCGTCGCCGTGCCGCGCCTTCGCGTGGTCGAGGATGACCTGCTGGTACAGGCTGTCGAGGGCGTTCACGCGGTCGCTCCGAAGTAGTCGCGGATCTCGGCGACGGCTGCGAGGAACCGGTCGACGTCGTGCTCGGTCGTGTACACGTACGTGCTGGCACGGCTCGTCGCGACGAGGCCGAGCCGGCGGTGCAGGGGCTGGGCGCAGTGGTGGCCGGATCGCACGGCGATGCCCTGCGCGTCGAGGTACTGCGAGACGTCGTGGGCGTGCACACCGTCGACGTCGAAGGACACCAGGCCGGAGCGCGGGACACCGGCGGGCGGGCCGACCAGGCGGATGCCGGGCACGGCAGCGAGGCCGACGAGCATCCGGCGGGCGAGGTGCTCCTCGTGGGCGCGGACCCGTTCCATGCCGATGCCCTGCAGGTAGCGCACGGCCTCGGCCAGGGCGACCGCCTGGGACACGGGCTGCGTGCCGGCCTCGAACCGCTCGGGCGCTGGCATGAACTCGGAGCCCTCCATCGTCACGGTGGTGATCATCGAGCCGCCGGTGCGGAACGGCGGCAGGGCGTTGAGCAGCTCGCTCCGTCCCCAGAGCACGCCGATGCCGTTCGGGCCGAGCATCTTGTGCCCGGAGAACGCGGCGAAGTCGACACCGAGCTGCTGCACGTCGAGGGGACGGTGCGGAGCGGACTGGCAGGCGTCGAGCACCACGAGGGCACCGCGGGCGTGGGCGAGGCCGACGACCTGCTCCACGGGGGCGATCATCCCGGTGACGTTCGAGACGTGCGAGAACGCGACGACTCTCGTGCGGTCGGTGATCAGCGCTGCGGCGTCGTCGGCGGTCCAGGTGCCGTCGTCGGCGACCGGGATCCAGCGCAGGGTCGCACCGGTCAGGGCTGCGAGTTCCTGCCACGGCACGAGGTTGGCGTGGTGCTCGGCCTCGGTCACCAGGATCTCGTCGCCGGCGCCGAGCCGGAAGCGTGCGGCGTCGACGCCCCCGCGACCGCGGCTGGCGTTGGCCATGCCGTAGGCGACGAGGTTGAGAGCGTCGGTGGCGTTCTCGGTCCAGACGACCTCGGCCGGGGCAGCCGCGCCGATGAACCCGGCGACGGTGGCACGGGCGTCCTCGTAGGCGTCGGTGCTGAGCGCCGCGAGCGTGTGCGCACCGCGGTGGACGGCGGCGTTGTCGTGCTCGAGGAAGCGTCGCTCAGCGTCGAGGACCTGGCGCGGGCGTTCCGCCGTCGCCCCGGAGTCCAGGTACGCCAACGGTTGCCCGTTCACGTCCTGCGCGAGGATCGGGAAGTCCTGCTTGATCGCCTCGACCTCGGTCTCGGTGAGCGGCTGGTTCGGCGCCACGACTGTCACGTCTCGTCCTCCTGGTGCTGCTGTCCGGAGCAACCCGTCCATGGTGTCCGTTGTTCCCGACCGCGTCCAGTCGGCACGGTGACGGCCCAGGACCACGCCGGGACCTGGGCCGTCGCACGTCGTTCGTTACTCGTTGCCGATCTTCTCGTCCGCTGCGTCGCGGGCGCCGTCGATCTTGTCGTCGTACTTGCCGCCCGTGGCCTTCTTGACCGCGTCGGCCACGCCGCCGAGCACCTTGTCGCTGACGTCCTCGGCCTTCTCGCTCTTCAGGGCGTCCTGGACCTTGCCGTCCTTCAGGAACTCCTGGGCCTTCTTCGTGATGTCGTCGAACCCCGCCATCGGCTGCTCCTCGTCTCGGTGCGGAGCCCGTCGCTCCGTCCTGGCGCCGACAGTAGGCCCCTGGGCCGCCGTCCGTACCGGAACGTCCGGGGTCCTCACACCATCTGGGCGCTGCGACGACGGGCGAGGACGTACCCGACGGCGACCGCGCCGGACACCGCGAGCAACGAGGGCACGAGGATGTCGGTGCCCTGCTGCGTGAACTCGACGACGAGCACGAGCGCGGTGAACGGTGCGCGCATGGTGGTGGCGAGGAAGGCCGCGGCACCGACGAACGCGAAGGCCGCCAGGCTCGGGCCGTCCGCCGGCCAGAGCAGCAGCCACGCGCCACCCAGTCCGCCGCCGATCGCCGAACCGATCGCGATCGAGGGGGTCAGCGTGCCACCGACCGCACCAGCGCCGATGGTGGCCGAGGTGGTCACGGTCCGCAGGACACCGAGCAGCAGCAGGAACACGACCGGCGAGAGACCGGCGAACGACGAATCGTCCAGGGCACTGTTCATCGCGACGAGGCCGAGCGCGCGCCCGTTGCCGAGGATCTCCGGGAACGGGATCGCGATGAGCCCGACCATCGCGAACACCAGCGGCAGCACGACGAGCAGGTGCCAGCCCTTCGGCGCGATGCCCTGCAGCCGGTTGGTCAGCTTCACGAACCCGACCCCGGCGAGCCCGAGCACCGGCCCCACGACGATCGCCCAGACCAGCAGCGACGGCGACAGGTGCATCGCGGGCACGTGGTAGAGCACCTCGTCCGGGATCACGAGCCGGGCGGTGATGGCGGCGACCGCACTCGTGGCGAAGGCGGGCAGCGCGGTCGCGAAGCTGATCTCGCCGAGCAGGACCTCGACCGCGAACAGGGCACCGCCGAGGGGCACGTCGTACACGGCGGCGAGGCCGGCCGCGGCACCGCAGGCCACGAGGATCTTCGTCTCGCGCGCCGTCAGCCCCGCACGACGGGTGACGAGCTGGGCGAGCCAGGCCCCGACCTCGCGCGGCGCGACTTCCTTGCCGATGGACGCCCCGAGCCCCACGGCCAGGATCTGGACGCCGGCGTTCGCGAGCGTCGCCAGGGCGGGCATCCGCTTGCCGTCGACGGCCGCGGTGACCGAGACGATCGAACGACCCCACCGACGGAGCGCCCACCAGGCGAACCCGGTCAGGACCCCGGCGGCGGTGAGCGCGAGGAACCGGTTCAGCCCGGAGGGGGCGTCGGCCGCCTCGAGGTGCCCACCGAACCCGTACCCGAAGGCGACGAACTGGATGAGCTGGAGCGCGAGCCAGACCGCGATGCCGGCGATGCCGCCGGAGACGCCCACCAGGGCGGTGACGACGGCGAGCTTGAGGGCCCAGACCGGGGTCGCGTGTCCGGAGTGCGGCATGACCGGAAGCCTAACGGGCCGGACGCACCCGATGACGGACCGCGACGGGCCCGCCGGACGCGGGGCGGGCCTCCAGGCCGGGTGTCCCGACCACCCGCCGTCAGACGGCCGTCACCCGGAACGGCACCACGCCCTCGGCCGGCATGAGCGGCGGCTGCAGGCCGACGGTGCCGAGCACCCGTCCGCTGAAGACGCGCGGGCCGGACCACCAGTCCGGTCGAACCAGGTCATGACCGGCCCCGATGACCACGGGGTCGACGCGGTACGACGTGTCCGGGTCGAGGTCGCGGAAGGTGACCCGGCCGGTGCCGGACACCTCGGAGCGCCCGATGCTCGCCAGGAAGAAGACCGCCTGCTGCCGGTCCGGCGTGACCGTGCCGTACACGAGCCGCGAGTCGTCGACCTCGTCCGAGCGCACCAGGTCGCCGCCGTGCAGGAGTGGGCGGAGCTCCCGGTACAGCGCGATCCACTCGGTGAGCGCCCGGGACTCCTCGGCGGTCGCGCCGGCCAGGTCCCACTCGATGCCGAGGTGTCCGACCAGGGCGGTGCCGGCGCGGAAGGCGAGGTCGTGGACGCGACCGGTGGTGTGGTTCCGGCCGCTGGCGATGTGCGAGCCGAGCATCTCCGGCGGCAGGAGCTGCTGCGTCCACCGGTGCATCTGCTGACGCTCGAGCGGGTCGATGTCGTCGGACACCCACACCCGCGCGGTGTGCTCGATGACACCGAGGTCGACGCGGCCGCCACCCGACGAGCACGACTCGATCTCCAGCGCGGGGAACCGCTCGCCGAGCGTGGCCATCAACCGGTACGCCGCGAGGGTCTGCTCGTGGACCGCTGCACCGCCACCGGGGAAGCCCGCCTCGACGAGGTCGCGGTTGTGGTCCCACTTGACGTACTCGATGCCGTACTCACCGATGATCGCCGTCATCCGCTCGAGCACGTACGCGAAGGCCTCGGGGATCGCCAGGTTGAGCACCTGCTGGTCGCGGGAGCGCGCGGGCAGTCGTCCGTCGGCCTGCAGGATCCACTCCGGGTGGGCGCGGGCGAGGTCGCTGTCCTCGTTCACCATCTCGGGTTCGAACCACAGGCCGAACTCCATGCCGAGTGCACGGACGCGGTCGACCAGGGGTCCGAGCCCGTCCGGCCAGACGGCCTCGTCGACGTACCAGTCGCCGAGGCCGGCGTGGTCGTCGCGGCGCCCGCGGAACCAGCCGTCGTCGAGCACGTAGCGTTCGACGCCGAGGGCCGCAGCACGCTCGGCGAGGTCGACGAGGCGGGCCAGGTCGTGGTCGAAGTACACGGCCTCCCACACGTTGATCGTCGTCGGGCGCGGCGTCGTCGGGTGCTGCGGGCGGCTGCGGAGCCAGCGGTGGAACCGTCGGGCCTGGTCGTCGAGTCCGTCGCCGTGCGCGAAGTACACCCACGGCCCCTCGTAGGTGGCACCGGTGTCGAGCCGGACCTCGCCGGGCAGCAGGAGTTCGCCGCCGCCGATGACCTGGCGGCCGGTGGCGAGCCGTTCGGCGTGGTGCCTGTGGTTCCCGCTCCACGCGGTGTGGACGCCCCAGACCTGGCCGCGGGCGAAGCCGAAGCCCGGCTCCCCCACCGTCAGCACGGTCGCCGCGTCGGTGCCGGTGCGGCCCTTCCGTCCCTCGCGCTGGTGGGTGCCGACGACGAGTTCCCGGCGCTGCGGGGTCCGTTCCTTGCCCCAGCGGCCGGCGAAGTCCAGGATCTCGCGGGCCCCCGACGGGATCGGCATCGCGAGCGTCAGGTCGTCGACGGTGTAGGCGCCGTCGGCGGTGTTCGTCACGCTCGCCCGGGCCCGCACGAGCCCGGAGCCGAGCATCTCGGTCACCACCCGGACCGTGAGCCCGGCGGTGGTGTCCGCGGCGTCGGCGGTGACCGTGGTGTCCGTGACCGCGAGGGCCGTCACCGTGAACGCCGGCGACCAGTCGGCACCGTCCCGGTGCCCGGCGAGCCCCGGACGGCCGCTCCAGCCGCGGTGCGGTTCGGGCAGCACCGACAGGCGGACGGGGGCGTCCATCTCGTTCGGGGACACCGGGGTGACGTCGGCGTCGGCGAGTGCCGTCAGTGCGGCGGTGTCGAGCGGGCCGAGCGCCGCTCCCCAGTGCACGACGGCGGGGAGCGCGTCGTCACGGCAGTCGAGGACGAGCGAGACGCCACCGGCGCTCAGGTGGACGAGTTCGTGCGGCATGCGGGCTCCAGTCGGCGTCGTTGCACGTCAGAGCTTTCCGGTCCGGGGCCGTCCGCTGCAAATCCGGCTGCGGCGCGGCTCAGAACCAGCGCTTCACCTTGAACACCACGTACAGGATCGCCGCGAACAGGACCATCGCGACGATCGACAGCGGGTACCCCCACGTCCAGCCGAGTTCGGGCATGTGCGTGAAGTTCATCCCGTAGATCGCGGCGATGAGCGTCGGTGCGAACAGGATCGCCGCCCACCCGGAGATCTTCTTCGTGTCGTCGTTCTGCTTCTGGGCCGCCAGGGTGGAGTCGACGGTCAGGGCGTTCTGCAGCAGCTGCCGGAAGGTGTCGAGCCGCTCCACCACCCGGATCGAGTGGTCGAGGACGTCGCGGAACCGGCGCTGCATCTCCACCGGCAGGTGGTACTTCTCGGCACCGCGGTGCAGGTTCTCGATGATGTAGACGAGTGGACGCGCTGCACGCTGGAAGTCGACGACCTCGCCGAACAGCTCGTACACCCGGCGGGACACCCCGGCCTCGCCGGAGAACAGCTGGTCCTCGATCTGGTTGATGTCCTCTTCGAGCCCGTCGATCACCGGCACGTAGCCGTCCACGATGGAGTCCATGAGCGCCCAGAGCTGCGCCTGCGGCCCGACCGTCACCAGACCCGGCTTGCCGCTCATCCGCTGCAGTGCCCGGGGAACGGTCTGCTTGCCCCGCGGGTCGGCCTTCACCACGACGAGGAAGAACGTCTCACCGACGAAGGCGTGCACCTCGCCGAACGCCACCTCTTCCTGCTGGTCGTTGTACAGCGCGGGCTTGAGCACCACGAACAGCGTCGATCCGTAGCGCTCGAGCTTCGGTCGCTGGTGCCCCTCGGCGGAGTCCTCGACGGCGAGCTCGTGCAGACCGAGGGCGACCGCGACGTCGCCGAGTTCCTGGGCGTCGGGCTGGTGCAGGACGATGCACGCACTGGCGCCCTGCTCGTCGAGCATCCGGAAGGTGTCGTCGAGGGACGGACTCGCGATCGGGGCGATCCGGTCGATGTAGACGGTGTTCAGTTCGACGCTCACGCGCCCACCGTACGCAGGGTGGCCGGTCTCCGGCCTGGAGGCCCGTGCCGGCTCCGCCACACGCCCCGCGTCCTGCCTGAACGCGCGCTGCACGACCGCCGCCACCGGCCGCCTACGGTGCAGGTCATCAGCATGCTGACGAAAGGGACTGTCATGAAGAGGATCTGGAAGCGCATCGCGGTGGCCGTGAGCGCGGTCGTCGCCGTCATCGGCGCGTACGTGGGGTCGGGCGCTGCCGGCGGCACGCCCATCCAGGACGCCGCCGGTGGCGCCCTGTCGGCGTCCTCGACCGCGATCGCCCCGGACGGCCCGGCCTTCTCGATCTGGAGTGTGGTCTACGCCGGACTCATCGGCTACGCGGTGCTGCAGCTCTTCCGCACCGCGAACGACGAACGGCACGAGCGGCTGGTGGTGCCTGCGGTGCTCTCCCTGCTGCTCAACGCCGCGTGGATCCTGTCGGTGCAGTTCGGGTTCCTGTGGGCGAGCGAACCGATCATCGTCGCACTGCTCGTCGTGCTGATCTGGACGTTCACGATCCTGCGCCGGACCCCGTCCCGGGGCGTGGTCGAGGCGATCCTGACCGACGGCACGTTCGGGCTGTACCTCGGGTGGGTCTGTGTCGCGACGGCCGCCAACACCGCCGCGGTGCTGACGGCGGCGGGCTTCCGTGGCTTCGGACTCGGACAGGACCCGTGGGGCGTCGTCGTCGCCGCGGTGGCAGGGCTCGTCGGGGTGCTCATCGCACTGTGGGGCCGGGGGCGCCTGGCACCGATGGCCTCGGTCGCGTGGGGTCTGGCGTGGGTCGCGGTGGCCCGGTTCGACGGGCCGCTCGTCTCCGTCCCGACGGCGGTGGCGGCCGTGGTGGCTGCGGCGGCCGTGGTCGTCGTGACCGTGGTGGTGCGGGCCCGCGCCGGCTGGGTCGGCGGCCGTGCCGGTCGGGCGGCGGCTCCGGTGGCGGCCTGACGCGCGACTGCCTGCGCGTCGTTTCGGGCTGAGCGACACCTCACGCAGCGATCGGGCCGTGAGGTGTCGCTCAGCGCGAAGACTCAGCGCGCGGAAGCCACCAGGCCGTGCGCGGCGGCGACCGCGGCGTTCGTGACCCGGCCAGCGTGCACGTTCAGGCCTCCGGCTAGGGCGGGGTCGGCCTCGAGCGCGGCTTCCCACCCGCGGTCGGCGATCGCGACGGCGTACGGCAGCGTGGCGTTCGTCAGCGAGATCGTGCTCGTGCGCGGGACGGCGCCGGGCATGTTCGCCACGCAGTAGTACACGGTGTCGTGCACGGCGAACGTGGGGTCGTCGTGGGTCGTCGGGCGGGAACCCTCGAAGCAGCCGCCCTGGTCGATCGCGATGTCGACCAGCACCGAGCCGGGTCGCATGTCGGCGACCATGGCGTCGGTGACGAGCTTGGGAGCCGAGGCCCCGGGGATCAGCACCGAGCCGATGACCAGGTCCGCGTCGCGCAGGGCCTCGGCGATGGCGTGCGCCGACGACCGCAGGGTCGTGACACGCCCGTCGAACCGGGCGTCCAGGGCCCGGAGCCGCGGCAGGCTGATGTCGAACACGGTGACGTCGGCCCCCATGCCGAGCGCCATCGTCGCGGCGTGCTCCCCCGCGACGCCGCCGCCGATGACGACCACGCGGCCCTTCGGCGTGCCGGGGACCCCGCCGAGCAGCAGTCCGCGTCCGCCGTTCGTCCGCATCAGGTGGAACGCGCCGACCTGGGCGGACAGCCGCCCGGCGACCTCGGACATCGGCGACAGCAGGGGCAGCGAGCGGTCCGGCAGCTGCACGGTCTCGTAGGCGATGGCCGTCGCGCCCGAGTCGATGAGGGCGTCGGTCAGGGGGCGGTCTGCGGCGAGGTGCAGGTAGGTGAAGAGCACCTGCCCCGGGCGGATCATCGGGTACTCCGACGCGACCGGCTCCTTCACCTTGAGGATCAGCTCGGCGCGTTCCCACACCTCGGCCGCGGTGTCGACGATCGTGGCGCCGGCGGTGCGGTACTCGTCGTCGGTGAACGCCGAACCGGACCCGGCGCCGGCCTGCACCAGGACCTGGTGGCCGTGCGATGCGAGCTCGGCGACACCGGCGGGGGTGGCCGCGACGCGGTACTCGTTGTTCTTGATCTCGGTGGGGACGCCGATGCGCATGCGGACTCCTTCGTGGGCGGTGCGTTCGTCCCGTCCATTCAGCACCGGATTCGCCCACAGCAGCGCTGAGCCGAACATCCGGACAGCGGCAGCGCGATCCGTGTCACGAGATTCGGCGGAACCGTCCGCAGCAGCAGTCGGTCAGTGCCCGCGCAGCGACTCGCTCGGCAGCTCACCGAAGCGGCTGCGGTAGGTCGCCGAGAAGCGACCGAGGTGCCCGAAGCCCCACGTCCGCGCGATCTCGGCCACGGTCGTCTCGTCCAGCGCACCGCCGACCAGGTCCGTCCGGGCGCCGTCGAGCCGCACGCCGCGCAGGAGTTCCCCCGGCGTCTGGTCGAGGTGCCGACGGAGCGACTGCTGCAACCCGCGGGGGCTGAGGCCGGCCGCCGCCGCGATGTCCGGCGTGCCGATCGCTTCACGCGCGTGCTCGTGCACGAACTCGAGCGCCCGGCGCAGGCGGTCGTGCTCGGGGCCGCTGCCGGACACCGACGCACGCCACTTGTTGCGCCGCGGGAACGCACGGATCGCCGCGGTCGCGAACGCCTCGGCGATGTCGTGCTGGACCATCGGGCTCATGGCCTGTTCGACGTCGAGCCAGACGGCCGAGTACTTCCGCACCACCGATCGCCACAGCGCGATGCCGTCGGCGGTCGGGCGGCGCATCGGTTCGAACGCGAAGTCGTCGTCACCGGCGACGGCACGGACGAAGTCGCGGTCGAGCTGCACCAGGTTCAGGGCGATGTCGTGGTGGTGCAGGGCGTACGGCTCGGCGAACGGCAGCACGACCGGCACCCCGGCCTGGAGCTCGAACGTCTCGCCGCCCGTGGTGATCCGGCTCGAACCGCTGCGCAGCCACGCGACCAGGAACTCGTCGTCGACCTGGCTCTCGCTGCGCAGGTCGACCATGAACCGCGACGAGCGCAGGGACATCCGCTCGTCACCGACGCCCGCGAAGTCCCAGTGGGCGTTCTCGTGGGTGCGCCGGACGACGGGAGCACGGAAGTCGTAGTCGCCCGTGAAGAACGCGAGGGCCTGGTCGACGTCGCTGCCGACCATCCGCCGGAAGTACCGCGGCCCGGGCCGTTCGAGAGAAAGCACCATGCACCAGAACGTAGGACGGACCACCGACAAACTGCGTCAGATCCCGACTCAGGGCTGCAGGATCGCCTGCCCCACGCTCTCGTCGAGGATCAGGTCCGTGATCAGCCCGGCGGCCAGCGCACCCCGCAGTGACGCCGCCTTCGACCGCCCGGCGACGACGCAGACCCGCCGGGGCGCGCGCTTGATCGTGTCGAGGTCGGGAGCGCCGGCCCGTGCGTTCACGCCGATGTCCTTCCACGAGCCGTCGGACCGGTAGAACACCGTCGAGACGTCCCCGACGACCCCGGCCTGCGTGAGCTCGTCGCGGTCCTCGGGGTCCAGGTACCCGCCGGAGTAGACGTGCGAGGGCACCGGGGCCTGCGGGGCGCCGACACCGAACACGACGAGGTCCATCCGCTCGTGCAGGTCGAGCACGCGGCGGATCGAGCGCTCGCGGAACAGCGCCTCCTTCGTCGCGGGGTCGTCGAAGAACGCCGGCACCGGGAACTGCTGCACGAACGCCCCGTACGCCTCGCCGAACCGCCGCAGGATCTCGGACGCGTAGACGATGCCGGTGGTGCGGGTGTTCGCGGCGCCGTTGATCTGCACGATCGTCGAGCCGTGGGTGGTCTTCGGCACCAGGTACCGGCTGACCGCGCTCACGGTCGAACCCCACGAGATCCCGATCACCATGTTCGACTCGACGTACTGCGTCAGGATCCGGGCGGCGGACAGTGCGACGCGCTCGAGCCGGTCGACGTCGCTCGTGTGGTCCGGCACCGGGACGACGTGCGCGTGCACCCCGAAGCGGGATCGGATGCTCCGGCTCAGCGCGGCGGCCTGGTCCAGGGGCGACCGGATCTGGATGTCGACGAGCCCGGTGTCCCTGGCGTACTTCAGCAGCCGCGACACCGACGAGCGCGAGGTGCTGAGTTCGTCGGCGATCGCGTCCATCGTCAGGTCCTGCAGGTAGTACAGGTGGGCGGCGCGCAGCGCCTGCTGCGTGCGCATGGGCTGAGCCGCGTCACTCATGGTGCTCCGATCTGTCGAACGCAACCATGCACGGACGTGCAGGGCCTCTGCAACCCCGGCCGCGCCTCCAGACCGCCGCGTCGGGCCTGGACGACACGTGTGCTGCACGTTCGTGCACGCGAGTTGCCCGCCCTGTCGAACGAGCGCACGATCGATCCTGACCCCACGAACAGACGAAGGAAGCGACGAACCATGTCGAAGAAGACACAGCCCCGGAACACGGTGACCGCCCTCACCGAGCGCCCGAACGCGCAGGTCCTCGTCGTCGGCGGCGGCATCAACGGCATCGCGACGTTCCGTGACCTCGCACTCCAGGGCGTCGACGTCGCCCTGGTCGAGCGTGGCGACTACGCCTCCGGCGCCTCCGCGGCCTCGAGCCACATGATCCACGGCGGCATCCGCTACCTCGAGAACGGCGAGTTCCGCCTGGTGCGCGAGAGCGTGCAGGAGCGCAACGGCCTGATCCGCATCGCCCCGCACTACGTCAAGCCGCTGCAGACGACCATGCCGATCTTCTCGACGTTCTCCGGCATCATGAACGCCCCGCTGCGCATGCTGACGCACAAGCAGCGCTCCACCAAGGAGCGCGGCGCGATGCTCATCAAGATCGGCATGACGATCTACGACTCCTTCTCGCGCGACGGCGGCTCCGTCCCGAAGCACGTCTTCCGCACCAAGAAGGCGGCGCTCGAGGACATGCCGGCCCTCAACAAGGACCTGAAGTACACGGGCACCTACTACGACGCGAGCGTGCACGAGCCCGAGCGCCTGGCCCTCGACGTCCTCAAGGACGGCCTGGCCGCGGGAGCCGACAAGGCACGCGCCGTCAACTACGTCGAGGCAGCCGGCACCCGCGACGGCGGCGTCCTGCTGCGCGACCGCGAGACCGGCGACGAGTTCGTGTTCACGGCCGACGTCGTGATCAACGCCTCCGGCCCCTGGACCGACCTGACGAACGAGGCGTTCGGCGGCGAGACGAAGTTCATGGGCGGCACGAAGGGCTCGCACATCGTCGTCCACAACGACGAGCTGCTCGAAGCCACCAAGGGCCGCGAGCTGTTCTTCGAGAACGACGACGGCCGCATCGTCCTCATCTACCCGCTCAAGGGCCGGGTGCTCATCGGCACGACCGACATCGACGCCGACCCCGCGAAGCCGGTCACGACGACCGACGAGGAGATCGACTACTTCTTCGGGCTCGTCAAGCACGTGTTCCCGCAGATCGAGGTCACCCGCGACCACATCGTCTACAGCTACTCCGGCATCCGCCCGCTCCCCCGCCACGAGGACACCGCCCCCGGCTTCGTGTCGCGTGACTACCGGATCGTGGACACCCAGATCGCCGGCCTGCCGAAGTCGACCGTGCTGTCGCTCGTCGGCGGCAAGTGGACGACGTTCCGTGCCCTCGCTGCACACCTGTCCACCGAGGCGACGACCAAGCTCGGCATGAGCCGCAAGGTCGACACCACCGGCATGCCGATCGGCGGTGGCAAGGAGTTCCCGACCACCGACGCCCAGCGCGCCCTGTGGATCAAGTCGCACCGCGACGGCCTGGACGAGTCCCTGGTCGAGGGGCTGCTCGAGCGCTACGGCACCCGTGCCGCCGAGGTCGTGGACGTCCTGACCGACGGCCCGGTGGAGCCGCTCGAGTCCGACCCGTCGCTCACCCGCGCCGAGGTCGCCTACTTCGCCCGCCACGAGCAGGCCGTGCACCTGGTGGACGTCGTCCTGCGCCGCACGAACCTGGCGTTCGTCGGTGGGGTCACGATCGACCTGCTCGACGAGCTGGCCGACGTGCTCGCCGGTGCGCTCGGCTGGACGACCGAGGAGCGCGCGGACGAGGTCCAGCGCACGCTCGACGTCCTGCGCGAGTCGCACGGCGTGATCGTGCCGCTGACGTCCGCTTCGGCGCCGACGTCGCAGCTCGCGTAGTCGACGCCCCGACGGACGGACGGGAGGCCCGGTACCAGCTGGTACCGGGCCTCCTGTCCGTTCGGGGACGCGTTGGCGACCCGCTGGTCGCGTCAGAACCGCTCGCCGGTGGGGTCGAGCGCCGTGCGGTCGATGAGCTGGTCGCCGCCGACGGGCTCGCCTTCCCAGTCGACCAGGCGCCAGCCGTCGGCGAACGAGCCCTCGAGTTCGACGATGCCGGTGTTCTCCAGGTGGCGCTTCGTGCCGAAGTGGTCGGGGGTGTTCTGCGCAGCCGCACTCGCCCACGTGCGGATCGCGGCACCGTGACTGACGGCGGCGGCCACCGCCACCCCGGTGGCCTCGATCTGGCGGACGGCATCGTCGTAGCGCTCGAAGAACTCGACGCCGCTCTCGGCACCGGGCATCCGGGTCGTGCGGTCACCGCCGGACCAGCCGTGCACGGTGGAGATGTAGGTCTGCACGGACACCGTGTCGCTCTTGCCCTGGGTGTCGCCCGCCTCGATCTCGCGGAGGCCCGGCAGCACCACGGGATCGAGGCCGAGCGAGGCCGCCAGGGGTGCCGCCGTGACCTGCGTCCGGACCATCGACGACACGAACAACCGCTCGATCCCGCGGTCGGCGAGCGCTGCGGGCAGAGCGTCGGCCTGCTGCTGCCCGAGCTCGGTCAGTCCTGGTCCGGGCACCACGGCATCGAGGACGCCGTGCACGTTCGCGGGGGTCTGGCCGTGGCGGATGAGCAGCAGTCGCATGCCGCCACCCTACGGACCGCCGCTGACGTCAGCCCTGCCGGGTGTTCCAGCGGGGGTTCTTCTTGTTGATGACGTAGACGCGGCCGCGGCGCCGGACGACCTGGGAGCCGGGGATCTTCTTGAGCGCCTTGAGGGAGTTGCGGACCTTCACGACGAGCCTCCTTGTTGATAACGGTTTTCAGTTACAGTAGCCCACATGCGTGCTGCTGCCATCACCCTCGTCACCGCCCTGCACCAGGTCGACGCCGACCGCGTCGCCGCCCGGATCTCCGACGGGCACCGGATGCACGTCGCCGGGAGCGCCTTCGCCACCGCCCGTGCCGTGGCGGACCGCGCCGACCAGCTCGACCGGCTCTGCGGGCCCGAGGCCGACCACGGGCTCGTCGTCACCCTGCACCCGGGGGCCGATGCCCGCGCCGTCGGCATGCTGCTCGCCAACGCGGCACGGTCCGAGACCGGCGACGACCGGGTGCTCAGGCACGTCGTCGGCGTGCTGCGGGCCGACGACGTCGCACACCTGCTCTGGTCGGACGTCGACGACGCCTTCGTGGCCGCGGACCGGATGGCGGCACTCGTCGAGTACGCGACGGTGATCGCCCTCGACCGCATCGAGCCGCTGTCCGGCCGTCGGCGTCGGGCGCTCGTGTCCCTGCTGCACCGGATGGCGCCCCAGGCCGTGATCGTCGCCCTGCCCGCGATCCGGAGCGCCGCCGACCTGCCGGCCTCGAACGGCGGCGCGGCACGGGTGCTCGCCACCGGCGCCGGCTGGATGCGCGCACTGTCGAGCGGCGCGGACACCGGGCGCGACGCCCGCGACGCCCTGGTCTCGATGCGCTACCGGGAGCCGCTGCCGTTCCACCCCGGGCGACTGTCGTCCGTCATCGCCGAGGACCTGTCCGCCGGGGTGAACGGTCGCGTGCTGCGGTCGCGGGGGTTCTTCCGCCTGGCATCGCGGCCGGACCACGTCGGCTCGTGGTCGAGCTTCGGGTCGATGCTCGCGCTCGACCCCACCGCGAACCCGTCGTGGGACGCCGATGCCCCGATCGGGCAGGCGCTGTGGTTCGTCGGCGAGCAGCTCGACGTCCGGGCGATCGAGCGGGCCCTCGACGGGGCGCTGCTCACGCCGTCGGAGCTGCTCGCCGGGCCGGACGTGTGGCGCAGCTGGGCGGACCCGTTCCCGGAGTGGCCCGCGGTGGACCCGGCGTCGGAGCACCGGCACGAGTGAGGGCGCGCGTGGGTGCGCACACGTCCCGCGACAGAGCACGAGTCGATCGTCGCGTGCATCGTCGTCTCATGCGCACACACCCGCTGCGTGCGCAGGTTGCGACGGGGCACGAGTCGATCGTCGCGTGCATCGTCGCAGCGCACGCACGCACGCACGGACGGCACGCACGCACGCACGGACGGGAGGCGCGGTGCGGGTCGGACCCACACCGCGCCTCCCGTCCGTGGTCACGTCGAGAGCCGCAGCGTCAACGCGCCGGTGACGCCTCACGCGCAGCAGCCTCGCGCGCAGCGGCAGCCGCGGCGTCCTGCGCGGCGAACGGCAGGTCGCCGAGGTCCAGGTGCGGGTTCGTGTCCTGCGTGAGCACGAGCTCCTTCGCCTCGTCCTCGGTCTCCACGGCCGGCATCGAGCCGGGCAGCGGGCGCTGCGAGGACTCCTTCATGCAGAAGACGCCGATCGCGCCGACGACGCTCATCGCCATCAGGAAGTACGCCGGGGCGAGCTCGTCACCCGTCGCGGTGAGCAGCGCCTGCACGATCAGGGGCGTGGTCCCGCCGAACACCGCGATCGCGATGTTGTAGGCGAAGCCCATGCCGCCGTACCGCGTCGACGTCGGGAACAGCGCCGGCAGCGACGCGGCCTGGTTCGACACCCACAGCGCGGTCATCAGCGCGAGCAGCCCGAGGCCGGCGAGCGTCGACCACTGCGCCCCGTGCCCGATCAGCATGAACGCCGGCACGACGAGCACGACCGTGGTGGCGGCACCGATCCACATCACGACGCGGCGGCCGAGGCGGTCGGAGAGCTTGCCGGTCAGCGGGAGCATCACCGCGAGCAGCAGGAGCACCGGGATCGTCAGCAGGGTGCCGTCGATGGCGGAGTAGCCGAGCGAGTCGGTCAGGTACGTCGGCATGTACGAGGTCAGGGCGTAGCCCACGGTGTTCGACGCGGCGACGAGCATGATCGCGATGACGATCGGGCGCCAGTGCTGGCGGACCATCGCGACGACGTTGGCCGGACGCTCACCGTCGAAGGACGCCCGGGACTCGCTCGCGGCCTCCTGCGCGGCCTGGGTCGCCTGGAACACCGGCGACTCCTCGATGCGCAGACGGAAGTAGATGGCCACGACACCGATCACACCGGCCGCCAGGAACGGGAAACGCCAGCCGTAGGCGGTCATCGCCTCGTCGCCCAGGGTGATCTGCAGCACCGACACGACGGTTGCACCGAGCGCGAAGCCCAGGTAGCTGCCGAAGTCCAGGATGCTCGCGAAGAAGCCGCGACGGCGGTCCGGGGCGTACTCGGTGACGAAGGTCGTGGCCCCGGCGTACTCACCACCGGTCGAGAAGCCCTGCGCGAGCTTCAGCACGACGAGCAGGATCGGACCGAAGACGCCGATGGTGGCGTACGCGGGCAGCGCACCGATCAGGAACGTGGACGCCGCCATCATGATCAGCGTCGTCGCGAGCACCTTCTGGCGGCCGATCTTGTCGCCCAGGCGTCCGAACACGATGCCGCCCAGGGGCCGTGCGATGTACGTCGCCGCGAAGACACCGAGGCTGAACAGGATCTGCACCGAGGGTTCGGCCGTCGGCAGGAAGACCTTCCCCATCGTGACGGCCAGGTAGCCGTACACGCCGACGTCGTACCACTCCATGGTGTTGCCGACGACCATGCCGCTGACGGCTCGTCGCATCATGCTCTTGTCGACCACGGTGACGTCGCTCTCACGCAGCCGTCGGTGTGGTCGGGTGTTGGTACTGCTGGGGTCGGAACCCATGCCTTGCTCCTCGAGAAGATCGGTGGGCCGTCGGGTACCGGCCCAGAACAGCGAGCGACGTTACCGAGCAACCGAAATGTCATTGGCCGGGGATTCTCAGGAACCGGCGTGTCACCCGGACGGGGGTCACGCCCGATCCGCACCAGCTCGCGGAAGGACGGAACTGAGTAACGACGCCGTAACATCGGGCCCGTGGCGATCGAATCCGAGACGAAGAGCTGGACGTGGGTCATCGAGACCGCGTGCCCCGAGTGCGGCTACGACGGCAGCGCCGTGACGATCCGCGACGTGCCGGGCATCATCGACGACAACACCGCAGGGTGGCCCGAGGTCCTCGGACGCGACGACGTCCGGGACCGCCCGGACGACCACACGTGGTCACCGCTCGAGTACGGCGCCCACGTGCGGGACGTGCACCGCACGATGGCCGAACGCCTGGACCTGATGCTCACCGAGGACGCCCCCGCCTTCGCGAACTGGGACCAGGACGCCACCGCCGTCGAGGACCGCTACGGCGAGCAGGACCCCGCGGTCGTCGCCCGGCAGCTGCGGGAGTCGGCGGACCGCGCGGCCCGGGCCTTCGCCGCCGTCCCCGACGAGGTGCTCGAGCGCACCGGGCTCCGGTCCGACGGCAGCGCCTTCACCGTCGCGACGCTCGCCACCTACTACGCGCACGACCCGGTGCACCACCTGTGGGACGTGCGGCGCACGCGCTAGACGTGGGGACCACCGGTCGGGAGGCGCGGTGCGGCCCCGCCCCGCGCCTCCCGGCCGCAGGCGGTCGCCCCCGGAACCGGGCGTCCCTGCCGGAACCGGGCGTACCTGCCACGAACAAACGACCAGGGATGCCCGGAAGCACCATCCATCGCGCGCGTGATGGGAAGGAACGGTCACTCAGGCGAGTGCGTCGAGCACCGCACGTGCCGTCGCGGCGTCCGTCACCAGCTCGTTGACCAGGCCGCCCCGCACCGCGGCGACGATGCTCGTGACCTTGGCGCTGCCCACGGCCACCCCGACGGCGTGCGGAACGGTCGACAGGACCTCGCGCGAGGTCCGCACCATCCGGTCGCTGCCGGGGAACTCGATCGCCGAGCCGTCGGCAGCGTAGAAGTTCAGGCAGACGTCACCGGCGGCCCGGTCGAACGCGGCGTCCTCGACCGGGATGCCCCGGGCCAGCGCGTCGCGGGTGTGGGTCGGCGCACCGATGCCGAGGATCGCGCCCTTCGCCCGGCTCCAGAGTCCGACGACGTGCTGGAACGCCGGGTCCTCGTCGAGGGTGGACCGCATCGCCGGGGACGGCAGCGCCTGGGCGAACAGGAACGCCGGGATCGCGCCGGAGTGCTCCGCGGCCGTCCGGGTGATCTCGTTCGTCTGGAACCACGGCATCGGGTCGGCCTGCCCACCCACGGTCGGGACGAGCTGGACGCCGGGCATGGTCGGCATGCCCGATCGTGCGACGTCGTACACGGTGCGACCGGACGACATCAGGACGGCGTCGCCGGGGACGAGTCCCATGCCCTCGACCGCGGCGGCCAGCGGTGCGGACAGGTCGGCGCCGAGCGTCGCGGCGTGGGTGACCGCGGCGAGGTGCACCGCGCGGAGCCCGAGCACGACCTGCAGGCGTTCGGCGAGCGCCACGGTCTCGTCCTGGAACGGGTCGACGACCTCGATGCGGACGAGTCCGGCCTTGCGGGCCTCGGCCACGAGCCGCGAGACGGTCGGGCGCGAGACCCCGAGGCGCGAGGCGATCTCGACCTGGGTGGCGTCCTCGAGGTAGTACATCCGCGCCGCCTGGTAGACGGTGTCCAGCGGGAACCGGGTCCGCGACGAGTCGGGGCCGGGGCCGGCAGTGCTCTCGGACGACATGGAGCGGGACCCTTCGACTCGATCGGACACCGCGATCGTAGTCCGAGCACGGCTCAGCGGATCGTGAAACCGCCGTCCACACGGAGGTCCGCGCCGTTCACCATCGCGCTCGACTCCCCCGCCAGGAACAGCACGGCCGCGGCGATCTCGTCGGGGGTCGCGAAGCGTCCGGTCGGGATCTCGTCCTGGTGCCGGATGCCGTTCTCGTTCGCCCAGGCAGCACGGCCGAGGTCGGTCAGGACGACGGTCGGCGACACGGTGTTCACGGTGACGCCGCGTCCGCCCCACTCGAGCGCGAGCACCGTCGTCAGGCCGATGACGCCGGCCTTCGACGCGCAGTAGGCGGCGTGCCCGTCGATGCCGACGTGGGCCGCCTGCGACGCGATGTTCACGATCCGCCCGTACCCGGCGTCGAGCATGTGCCGGCCGACGGCCTGCGCCACGCGGAACGTGCCGGTCAGGTTGACGTCGATGGTCTTCGCCCAGGTGTCGGCTGCCAGGTCTTCGGCCGCGGCGAGGGCGGCGATGCCGGCGCAGTTCACCAGCACGTCGACGCCGCCGAAGTGCCGGACGACGTCCGCCACGGTGCGGGTCACCGAGTCGGCGTCGGTCACGTCGCAGGCGAACCCGGCGTGGAGGCTCGTGGCCGCGTCCGCCCCGTCGGCGGCGGTGTCCGGTGCGGCCGTCGACGGCACGGCGGACGTGGGCAGGTCGGCCGCGGCCGACGTGGCACCGTCGGCCCGGACGTCGACGATGGCGACGCGGGCGCCCCGGGCCGCCAGGGCCCGGGCGATCGCGTTGCCGATGCCGGACGCCCCGCCGGTGACCACCGCCGTGCGGCCGCTGAAGTCGTTGGTCAGGTCGATCGTGTCGGGGCCCGGTCGGAGGGCCGCGGCGAAGTCCGTCGTCATGTTCGCTCCCTTGCGTTCGGTGCCGAACGTACCAGAAATTGTGTTCTGGACAAACGTTCTCGAAGGTGTACAGTCATCGCCGAAGCCACCCAACGGAGGAACAGCTCATGTCGACGACGACCGAGAACGCGGCCACGACCGCCCCCACCACGATCCCCACGACGATGCGCGCCGTCGTCGTCCACGGCCCCGGTGACTACCGGCTCGAGGAGCGTCCGGTGCCGACGCCCGGCCCCGGGGAACTCCTGCTCCGCACCGACGCCGTCGGCATCTGTGCGAGCGACCTGAAGTGCTACCACGGCGCCGCGAAGTTCTGGGGCGACGAGAACCGTGCGGCCTGGGCCGAGCGCGACCGCATCCCCGGGCACGAGTTCGTCGGCACGATCGTCGCCGGCGACGACGCCGCCCTGGCCAAGCGCGGCGTCGACCTCGGCGACCGGATCGCCTGCGAGCAGATCGTGCCGTGCTGGGAGTGCCGCTACTGCCTCGAGGGCGCGTACTGGATGTGCAACGTGCACGACATGTTCGGCTTCAAGGGCTACGACGGCGCGATGGCCGAGTACGTCCTCGTGCCCGCCAAGGCACTGACCCACCCGGTGTCGAAGGCCCTGCCCGGCCAGGTCGCCGCGTTCTCCGAGCCGCTGTCGTGCGCCTTCCACGCCGTCGAGCGCGGTGACATCAAGTTCGGCGACACCGTGGTGATCGCCGGCGCCGGCCCGATCGGCCTCTCCGCCATCGCCGGTGCGCGGCAGAAGAACCCGCTCCGGATCATCGCGCTCGACGTGGTCGAGGCGAAGCTCGAGCTGGCCCGCAAGGTCGGTGCCGACCTGACGATCAACATCGCCCAGGAGGACGCGGTCGCCCGGGTCAAGGAGCTCACCGACGGCTACGGGGCCGACGTCTACATCGAGGCGACCGGGCACCCGTCCGCGGTGCCGCAGGGACTGAACCTGCTCCGCAAGCTCGGGACCTTCGTCGAGTACTCGGTGTTCAAGGACGACGTGTCCGTGGACTGGTCGATCATCTCCGACGACAAGGAGCTCGACGTCCGCGGCGCCCACCTCGGCCCGCACACCTGGCCGGCGGCGATCAAGCTGCTCGAGGCCGAGACCCTGCCGATGTCGGAGATCTGCACGCACCAGTTCCCGCTCGAGCAGTTCCAGGAGGCGCTCGACCTGGTCGGCGACTCCGCCGGTGCCAGCGTCAAGGTGTCGATCATCCCGTCCCTGACCGCCCCCACCACGGCCGCGCCGCAGGCCTGACCGACTCCACCAGCAGGGAGAGAACGAGCATGTCAGCGACGACATCACGCGCCACCGGCGCCCGCACGACCACCCCCCGCGCCGAGGGCCGCCTGGACCGGATGGGCATCCCCCGTCCGCTCGCCCTCGGGTTCGTCGCCGTCCTGGTCTTCATGACCGGGAACGGCGTCGAGTCGAACTTCATCACGCCGCACATGGTGGCGGTGCTCGGCAGCCCCGAGGCCACCGTGGCGACGATCGTCACGTTCTACAGCCTGGCCGCACTGATCGGCAGCTACGTCTCGGGTGCCCTGTCCGACCTGGTCGGGCCACGCCGGGTGATGATCCTCGGCTTCGCCGTCTGGGTCGTGTTCGAGGTCCTGTTCCTGCTGGCACTCGGCGCCGGCAGCGTCCCGTTCGCCGCCGTCACGTACGCGTTGCGCGGCTTCGGGTACCCGCTGTTCGCCTTCGCGTTCCTGGTCTGGGTGAACATCACCACCCCGGTCGAACGGAACGGCTCCGCGGTCGGCTGGTTCTACGTCGCCTTCACGGGTGGTCTGCCGACCCTCGGCTCGCTGTTCGCGATCGGTGCGATCCCGGTGTTCGGCGGCGGGACCGTCGGCGAGACCGGGGCGATGGTCGCCTCGATCGCCCTCGTCGTGATCGGGTTCCTCATCATGCTGTTCGGCGTCCGGCTGCCGAACGGGTTCACGCGCATCGCCCCCGCCGGTGAGAGCGCCTGGCAGGTGCTGACGAGCGGCATCCGCCTGACGGTCACGCGACCGAAGATCCTGATGGGCTTCCTCGTCCGACTCATCAACACCGCACCCGAGTTCGGCATGTTCGTCGTCCTGCCCGCCGTGATCGCGAACGAGCGCGGCTGGGGCCAGAGCCGCTGGCTGCTCATGACGGTCTGCGTCTACGCCACGAACATCCTGGTCAACGCCCTGTTCGGCTGGGTCGGCGACAAGATCGGCTGGCAGCGCACCGTCAAGTGGTTCGGCATCGTCGGCTCCGCCCTCGGGCTCATCGCCTGGTGGTACGTGCCGCAGCTCGTCCCCGCCGGTTCAGACTGGGGCTACGTGCTCTCCGTCGTCGCCGGCTGCGTGTTCGGCTGCCTGCTCGCCGGGTTCGTGCCGATGGGCGCGATCATGCCGGCGCTGGCCCCCGAGCACAAGGGCGCCGCCATGGCGATGTACACCACGGCCGCCGGCGGTGCCGCGTTCCTCGGCACCGGTGTCGTCGCCGCGGTCTTCGCCCTGGGCGGCGGTGGCCAGGCCGCCACGTGGACGTTCGTCGGCCTGTACGCCTGCGCGTTCGTGATGATCCACTTCCTCAAGGTCCCGCAGGGCGACCGAGGACACTGAGACCCGGGCGACGACGGTCGTCCCGTCGTCGCCCGGTGCACCACCCCACCACCACCTCCGGAGGACCCGCACCATGACCACGATCCACGACGACCCGGACGAGTTCGCCGAAGACCAACTGAGCGGCTGGCTCGCGCTCTACGCCGACCGGGTCCGCGGCGTCCACGGCGGCGTCGTGACCCTGCCCACCGAGGGGGCCGCACCGCAGGTCGCCGTCGTCGTCGGGGGTGGCTCCGGCCACTACCCCGCGTTCTGCGGCGTCGTCGGCCCGGGCTTCGCCACCGGCGCCGTCGTCGGCAACGTCTTCACCTCGCCGTCGACCGCGCAGGTCTACTCGGTCGCCAAGGCCGCCGACCAGGGCCGCGGTGTCGTGCTGTCGTTCGGCAACTACGCCGGTGACACCATGAACTTCGGGCTCGCGGCCGAGCGGCTGCGTGCCGAGGGCATCGACACCCGCATCGTCGTGGTCACCGACGACATCGCCAGTGCCGACGACGAGACGAAGCGCCGCGGCATCGCCGGTGACTTCTCCGTCTTCAAGGCGATGGGCGCCGCCGCTGCCGAGGGCGCCGACCTCGACGAGGTCGAACGGATCGGCCGGGCGTCGAACGCCGCCACCCGCACCATCGGCGTCGCGTTCTCCGGCTGCACCATGCCCGGTGCGACCGAACCGCTGTTCACCGTCCCCGACGGCCACCTCGGCCTGGGGCTCGGCATCCACGGCGAGCCGGGCATCCAGGACGTCCCGCTGCTCCGTGCGACGGACCTGGCGTCGCTGCTCGCCGAACGACTGCTCGCCGACCGCCCCGCGACGGCCGGCACCCGGGTCGCCCCGATCCTCAACGGGCTCGGTGACACCAAGTACGAGGAGCTCTTCCTGCTCTGGGGCCGGGTGCTGCCGCTGCTGCAGGACGCCGGGCTCGAGGTCGTCGAACCCGAGGTCGGCGAACTCGTCACGAGCCTCGACATGGGCGGCTGCTCGCTGACGCTGCAGTGGCTCGACGACGAACTCGAACGGCTCTGGCGCGCCGACGCCTACACGCCCGCGTACCGCAAGGTGGCGGCACCGGTCGCGGCGCTCGTGCCGGCCGATGCGGTGGACGCCGCCGAGGACGAGGCGACGGTCGTGCCGGAGGCGACCGATGCCTCCCGGCAGGCCGCGCAGACGGCGCGAGCCGCCGTCGAGGCGATGGACGCGCTCCTGCGCGAGCACGAGGAGACGCTCGGCCGCATCGACGCGGTCGCCGGGGACGGCGACCACGGCCGCGGCATGGTCAAGGGGATCGGTGCGGCGCGCAAGGCGGTCGACGGGCTCGGCCCGGAGGCCGGGGTCGCCTTCGTCCTCGGACGCGCCGGTGATGCGTGGGCCGCGTTCGCGGGCGGCACCTCCGGTGTCCTGTGGGGCGCCGCACTCGAGGCGTTCGGCCGCTCCCTCGGCGACGACCGCGAGTCGTACCAGGCAGCCGACGTCGTCGACGCGGCACAGGCCTTCGCCGACTCGATCGTCCACCTGGGCGGGGCGTCGCGCGGTGACAAGACACTGCTCGACGCACTGCTGCCGTTCGTGGAGCAGTTGCGTTCCTCGGTCGAAGCTGGTCAGCCACTCGCCGGAGCGTGGCAAGCTGCAGCGGAAGTCGCTCGGGACGAGGCCGACAAGACCGCCGACCTCACGCCGAAGGTCGGACGGGCCAGGCCGCTGGCCGAGAAGAGCCTGGGGACACCCGACGCGGGTGCCACCTCGATGGGGATGATCCTCACGCGGGTCGGCGAGGTCCTCGCCGCCCGTGCTGACAAGGAAGGAACACACGCATGACGTACCGTCTCGTGATCGGGTCCGACGACGCCGGGTTCGACTACAAGGAGATCATCAAGGCCGACCTGCTCGCCGACGACCGGGTGTCGGACGTCACCGACGTCGGCGTCGACGCGGACGGCCACACCGCCTACCCGCACGTGGCCGTGGACGCTGCGCGCCTGGTGGCGAACGGCGAGGCCGACCGGGCGATCCTGATCTGCGGCACCGGCCTCGGTGTGGCGATCAGCGCCAACAAGGTGCCGGGCATCCGTGCCGTCACCGCGCACGATTCGTACAGCGTGGAGCGCTCGATCCTGTCGAACGACGCCCAGGTGCTCTGCATGGGGCAGCGCGTCGTCGGCGTCGAGCTCGCCCGTCGGCTGGCGAAGGAGTGGCTCGGCTACGAGTTCGACCGTTCCAGTGCCAGCGCTTCGAAGGTGCAGGCGATCTGCGAGTACGACGGCAGCGCCCCCGCCGGGGTCGACGCGCAGGCGTAGGCAGGGTTCCGCACGACACCGGTGTTCGCGCACTGAACACGCCCATTCGGGTGTTCGGCACGCGAACACCGGTGTTCCGCGGAGCGGCACCGCCGCCGATCAGCCCCGCGCGGCCAAGCGGTGCACGACGGCCTTCGTCGCCTCGTACAGGTCGCGGTAGTCGCGGTACCCCGCCTCGTACGCCGCCGTCGCCTCGGGGTCCGGCTCGATCACCGTCGCCGGCGGGTTCCACGCACCGATGTCCACGGTGTCGCCCGGCCCCGCGACGAGTTCGGCCGCCAGGAACGCCGAGCCGAAGCACGCACCGATCGTCACGCTCGGCACCGTCTGCCGCAGCCCGGTGACGTCCGACACGATCGTGGGCCACAGCCGTCCGAGCAGCCCGCCGCCAGCCCCGACGAGTTCGCGGACCTCGACCCCCGCGTCGCCGAGGGCCTCGAGGTGGTGCCGTACCGCGTACGCCGTCGCCTCGAGCGTCGCCCGGTAGATGTCGCCGCGCGTGTGCCGGACTGTCAACCCCGCGAGCACGCCGCGAGCGTCCGGGTCGGCGATCGGCGTCCGTTCCCCCGCGAAGTACGGCAGCATCAGCAGCCCGTTCGCCCCGATGCCGGAGCACCGCGCTTCCTCGAGCATGGTCGACCACTCGCCGTCGACCAGCCGTCGCAGCCAGTCCGTGATCGCCCCGGAGGTCGCCATCCCACCGGACACGCTCGGCTGCCCCGGGTGCGTGCCGACGGTCGTCCACATGCCCGGCACCGACGTGGGTTCGGCCGTCGGCACGATCATGAACATCGTGGTGCCGTACTGCAGGAACATCCGGCCCGGCACGGACTCGCCGACGCTCACGCCCTCGGCCCAGGCGTCGATGGTCCCGGCCGTCACGGGGATGCCGGCCGGGAGGCCCGTGGCCGCGGCCGCCTCGGGCGTCACGACGCCCGCCTGGTCGCCGGACCACAGCAGGCGAGGCATCGCGAGACCGGGTGCCAGTCGGTCGCACCACTCCGGGATCCAGGCGTTCGCGTGCACGTCGTAGAGGGGTGTCGTCTGACTGGCCGAGTGGTGGTCGAGGACGTACTCCCCCGTCAGCCGTTCGACCACGCGGGACGACGGCATCGTGAACCGTACGGCCCGCGCCCAGACGTCGGGTTCGTGCCGCGCGAGCCAGGCGAGCTTCACGCCGGCGGCCTGCGTGCTCAGGGCGGACCCGCAGCGGGCGCGGATCGCGCCCTCGCCGCCGAGCTCCGCCGTGACGTCGTCGAGCAGCGTCGCCGTCCGGGTGTCGATGCCGTACAGGATCGCCGGACCGAGCGGCGCACCGTCGACGTCGGTCAGCAGCGCGCACGGTCCGATGCCGCTCACGCCGACCGCCTGCACCTCGACGTCGGGCACACGGTCGAGCAGGGAGCGGGTGAGCGACGTGAACTCCTCCCACCAGACGTCGGAGTCCATCTCGACCAGGCCCTGTTCGGGGCGGTCGACCTCGTGGCGACGGCTCACCTCGGCGAGCACGGTGCCGTCGAACCGGGCCAGCAAGGCCTTCGTGCTCGACGTCCCGATGTCCAGACCGAGCACCGCGCGCATGCCGCCTCCTTCGCCGCCACACGACCGCCGCCGGTCGCCCCACGAGTCTACGAGCGACGCCCAGCTGCCTGTCGGGGGCCGGACGTACGGTACCCACGACTCGAATGCTCCACGAGGGGAACCCGATGAAGAAGTCAGCCTGGCTGCCAGCCGTCATCGCACCGGTCGTCGTCGCCGGCGCCGTGGCCGCGCCGATGATCGCGAACGCCGCGAACGACCCGATCGCGGGGACGAACCCCACTGCGGCGGCCGTCATCGCCAGCATCGCGAAGTCGTCGGATGCCCAGTACTCGGGCAAGCTCTCGCAGACGAGCGCGCTCGGGCTCCCCGAACTGCCCACCGGGTCCGGCGGCTCCTCGGTGGAAGGCGACGCCTCCGACGTGCTCGGACTCCTCACCGCGTCGCACACCGCCCGTGTCTACGTCGACGGCCCCGACAAGCAGCGCGTCCAGCTGACGCAGCAGCTCGCCGAGCAGGACGTCGTCCACAACGGCTCCGACGTCTGGACCTGGGACTCGAAGGAGCGCACCGCCACGCACGTGACGCTGCCGAGCGACACCGCGAAGGACCCGCAGGACGGCACGACGACCCCGGCCGACATCGCGGAGCAGGCCATCGACGCCATCACCCCGACCACCACCGTGTCGAAGCCGACCCAGGTCAGCGTCGCCGGCCACGACGCCTGGCAGATCACCCTGACCCCGAAGTCGTCCGACACCCTCGTCGGAGCCGTCCGGTTGGCCGTCGACCAGCAGACCGGGCTCCCGCTCCGTGCGAGCGTCCAGGCCGCCGGCGCGGACGAGCCCGCGGTGCAGGTCGGGTTCACCAGCCTCGACTACGGCGCCCCGGCAGCCCGGCTCTTCGACTTCACCCCGCCGTCGAACGCGAAGGTGACGGAGAAGGACCTGTCCGACGCCGGCACCCACACGAAGGGCGAGCACGGCGACCGCCGTGGCACCCCGAGCGGTGACGAGCCGACCTTCACGGGCACGGGCTGGGGCACCATCGCCGAGCTCCCCACGGGCACCGCCGACCAGTCCGGGCTCGACGGAGACGCCTCGGGCCTGCTCGACCAGCTGACGAAGCCCGTCGACGGCGGCCGCGCGGTGCAGACGTCGCTCGTGTCGGTCTACCTGACCGACGACGGCCGCGTCTTCGCGGGCGCCGTGCCGGTGGCTTCCCTGGTCGACGCCGCGAAGTGAGCACGGCCGACCACCAGGTGAGCACGGCCGGGCCGGCGCCCGACCTGGCGATCCGCACCACGGGCCTCCAGAAGGTGTTCCGCAAGCAGCGCGCGGTCGACGGCATCGACCTGGCGGTGCCGCGCGGCGCGGTGTTCGGGTTCCTCGGGCCGAACGGTTCCGGCAAGACCACCACCATCCGGATGCTGCTCGGTCTGTCGAGCGCGAGCGGCGGCACCATCGAACTGCTCGGTGAACCGATGCCGAAGGCGCTGCACGACGTCCTGCCCCGCGTCGGCGCGCTCGTCGAGGGGCCGGCCTTCTACCCGTACCTGTCCGGTCGGGCGAACCTGCAGCGCTTCGACGCGGCCGACCCCACGTCGGACCCGCGCACCCGCAAGGCCCGCGTCGCCGGTGCACTCGACCGTGTCGGGCTGACCCACGCGGCCGACAAGAAGGCGCACGCGTACTCCCTCGGCATGAAGCAGCGGCTCGGCCTGGCGAACGCCCTGCTGTCGCCGCGTGACCTGCTGGTGCTCGACGAGCCGACCAACGGCCTCGACCCGCAGGGCACGCGCGAGGTCCGCAACCTGATCCGGTCCCTGGCCGACGACGGCACGACGGTGTTCGTGTCGAGCCACCTGCTGGCCGAGATCGAACAGGTCTGCACGCACGCGGCCGTCATGCGGACGGGCAAGATCGTCGCGCAGGGCCCCCTCGACGAGCTGCGCGCAGCCGGCGCCCGGACCGTGACCGTGCGGACGCCCGACGTCGGCCAGGCCGGCACCGTCCTCACGCGGCTCGGGCTGACTCCTCGGCACGACGGCGGGGCCGACGTGCTCGTGGCCGACCTGCCGAACGGGCTGCTGCCCGAGACCATCACCGCCGAACTCGTGCGCGCCGACGTCCGGGTCCGTGGCCTTGACGTCGGCGGTGGCACCCTCGAGGACCTGTTCGTCGCACTCACCGGAGAGGGATTCGATGTCGCAGCCTGACGTGGCCGTGCGGGAGGTGCCCGTCCGCCGTCGGCAGCGCACGTTCGCACTGCTCGGTTCGGAGCTCGCGCTGGTGTTCCGGCGACGCCGCACCTGGGCGATGCTCGGGGCGCTGGCACTCGTGCCGATCCTGATCGCGGTCGCCGTGCGGCTGACCACCGACGGCGACGACGGCGGGCCGGCGTTCCTCGGCGACATCACCAACAACGGACTGTTCGTGGCGTTCACCGCGCTGACCGTGTCGATCCCGCTGTTCCTGCCGCTCACCGTGGGTGTGGTGGCCGGGGACACCGTCGCGGGCGAGGCCAGCCACGGCACGATCCGCTACCTGCTCGTCGCACCGACCGGCCGGGTGCGGTTCGTCCTGGTGAAGTTCGTCGGCGCCGTCGCGTTCTGCCTGGCCGCCACGCTGCTCGTCGTGCTGGTCGGCGCCGCGATCGGTGCCGTGCTGTTCCCGATCGGGCCGGTCACGCTGTTGTCCGGCACGCAGGTCGACGGCTGGTCGTACGCCGGCCGGGCCCTGCTGCTCGCGCTGTACGTCGCGATGTCGATGCTCGGGCTCGTGGCGATCGGCATGTTCGCCTCGACCCTGACGAACGTGCCGGTCGGGGCGATGGCGGCGACGGTCGTGCTCGCCGGGGCGTCGCAGGTGCTCGACCAGCTCCCCCAGCTCGACTGGCTGCACCCGTACCTGTTCTCGCACCAGTGGCTCGGCTTCGGCGACCTGCTGCGCGACCCGATCTCGTTCGACTCGTTCGGGTCGAACGCGGTGCTGCAGCTCGGGTACGTCGTGGTGTTCGGAGCGCTGGCGTACAGCCGGTTCGCCTCGAAGGACATCCTGAGCTGACGCGGACGGGGCCCGGCACGAAGGTGCCGGGCCCCGTCAACGCTCAGCTCGCTCAGCTCGCGGGCGAGGCCGATCCGCCGGCCATCGTCTCCGTGTCGGTCCCCCGCGCGTCGGCGTACCGGTCGCGCAGGTCACGCGCCTTCTCGGAGCGGTACCAGTCGAGCCGCGCCCCGGTCTCCACGGTCTGCATCCCGATGACGACCTTGCCGCGGGACTTCATCTCGGCCAGGTCCTCGTACGCCTCGACGATGTACTCGAACGGGTAGAAGCCCGAGATCAGGACCTGCACGCGACGGTCCTGCACGGCCTTCGCCAGCAGGGTCAGCAGCTCGCGGGTCTCCTCGTCCTCGGCGGGCGCGCGGAGGAACCGGACCTCGATGTCCCGGCGTTCCTCGGACGACACGAACCGCTCCTGCCCGACGCCGAGGCGCTCGGCCAGCAGCTCGGCGTTGCTCTCGCCGTGGTTGTCGATGAACGCGGTGATGGGCCGTCCGTCGGCGATGTCGCGGATGCGGTCCTCCTCGCCCTCGCCGTACGCGACGGGCAGCGTCCCGATCTGTCGCAGGTAGTCGTGGTTGCGCGGGCTGCCCAGGGCGATCACGGTCGCGCCGGCGTCGTGCGCCAACTGGCACTCGATGTGCCCGACGCCACCCGCCGCGGCCGAGATGACGACGGTGTCCTGCGGTCCGAGCCGCAGCGACCGGACGATCGACACCGCCGTGCAGCCCGCCAGGTACAGGCCGCCGGCGACCTCCCACCCGACGTGCTCCGGCTTCTTGATGACGGCGCCGCGCGGCACCGCGATCCAGGTGGCGTGGGCGCCGCCGGTCGGCGCGTGTCCCATCACCTCGTCGCCGATGCGGAGGTCCTTCACGCCGTCGCCCCGCGCGCGCACGATGCCGGCGAAGTCGACACCCTGGTGCGCGGGGAACTCGAGGTCGACGTGGTCGCGGAGCTTCCCCTCGCGCAGGAACCGCTCGATGTGGTTCAGGCCCGCGGCCACGATCTCGACGACGATCTCGCCCGGACCTGCCGTGGGCTTCTCCTGGGGGACGAGCTCGACGACGTCGAAGTCTCCGTACCGGTCGTACTGCACTGCACTGCCGACTCGCATGGGTGCTCCTTCGCTCAGGTGTGCGTCCGTGCTACTCGGTGTTCCCGCATGCAACCCGAAGACGCGGGGTACCGCGGCTGTGGACGCGACCAGACGACGGCCGGGAGGCCCGTGGCGGCCCCGCCACGGGCCTCCCGTCCGTCCTGACGCGCGTGCACCGCACGCAACGACCGGGCGCGGCGCCCGCTGGCGCTCGGATCAGTGCTTGCCGGCGGCCGCGATGACGGACCGGACCGTCTCGGCGTCGAGGTGGAAGGCCCGCGGGTCGGCGTCGCCGCGCGGCACGCGGACCGGTGTGGACCAGACCGAGCCGTCCGCGGCGACGTCGACGACGAGTGCGCCGCTGTCGACGACGGCGGACTCTTCGTCGTAGGGGCCGACGACGTCGGTGTCGTTCGCGACGCCGGGGGCGACGAGGACCGGGACGCCGGCGAGCGACCCGGCGAAGTGGTGGTGGTAGTGGCCGCCGAGGACGACGCGGACGTCGGAACCGCGGATGACGTCGGCGAGCGCCTCGGGGTTCTGCAGGCGGAGTGCCTCGTGCAGCTCGGTCGGGGCGGGCAGCGGTGGGTGGTGCAGCACGACGACGGTGCCGTGCGGGGCGTCGGTTGCGCCGTCCGCGTCGGCGAGGGCCGTGCGCAGGTGCTCGAGCGCCGTGTCGCTGAGCTCGCCGTACCCGGCACCCGGCACACTCGTGTCGACGGTCACGATCCGGCGACCGGCGACGACCGACTGCCCGGAGACCGGGACCGTCGGCGGCAGGTACTCCATGGTGTGCACGAGCGCCGCGCCGCCCTCGCCCAGGACGTGCCCGTTGGTCAGGACCTGACGGAAGCCCTCGCGCAGGTCGTGGTTGCCGGGCACCGCGACGAGGGCTGCACCGTGCCGTTGCGCCCAGCCGCCGACGCGGTCCCGCACGGTGGCGTAGGACTCGGGACTGCCGTCCTCGGAGACGTCGCCGGAGACCACCACCAGCCCGATGCCGGGGACGTCGTCGACGTGGGCGAGCAGCCGTTCGAGCGCGACCGTGGTGTCGACCGCGCCCTGGTGCAGGGCCCCGTCGCCGGTCAGGTGGGTGTCGGAGAGGTGGAGGATGCGGAGGGTCCCGGCTGCTGGCGGCTGCATGCGTCCACGGTAGCCACGGCCCCCGTCAGTCCGGTGCGGCGGCCACGGCAGATCGTCCCGGCCCTCGATCGATCCGGAGACGTAGGATGTCTGCATGACCTCGACGGACGACCAGCACCGGATCGACCCCGCCACCGGGGCACCGGCACCCGCGACCGGACCTGCGTCCGCCGCTCGCACGCGGGTCAAGCGGCAGCTGCCGACGGTGCGGGACCTCGCGCCGCTCATGCAGTTCAAGAAGCCGTCGCTGCCGGGTCGGCGTCAGCGCCTCGAACAGGCCTTGACGATCTGGGACCTGCGGGACATCGCCGCCCGCCGTACCCCGAAGGCCGCGTTCGACTACACCGAGGGCGCGGCCGAGGCGGAGATCTCGCTCGCCCGTGCGCGGCAGGCGTTCGAGGACATCGAGTTCACCCCGGCGATCCTGCGGGACGTGTCGAAGGTGGACACCTCGCGTCAGGTGCTCGGGGCGCCGGTGTCGTACCCGTTCGGCATCGCGCCGACGGGCTTCACGCGGATGATGCAGACCGAGGGCGAGCGGGCCGGAGCCCGGGCGGCCGGGCGAGCGGGCATCCCGTTCTCGCTGTCCACGATGGGCACCACCGCGATCGAGGACGTCCGCGACGCCAACCCGCACGGCCGCAACTGGTTCCAGCTGTACATGTGGAAGGACCGCGAGAAGTCGATGGCGCTGGTCTCCCGCGCCCAGCAGGCCGGGTTCGACACGCTCCTGGTCACCGTGGACGTCCCCGTCGCGGGTGCGCGGCTGCGGGACAAGCGGAACGGGTTCTCGATCCCGCCGCAGTTGAGCGCTCGGACCGTGGTGAACGCCATCCCGCGGCCGTGGTGGTGGTTCGACTTCCTGACCACCGAGCCGCTGGCGTTCGCGTCGCTCGACCGCTGGTCCGGCACCGTCGGGGAGCTGCTCGACCACATGTTCGACCCGACGGTCACCTACGAGGACCTCGCCTGGATCCGCGACCAGTGGCAGGGCAAGGTCGTCGTCAAGGGCGTGCAGTCCCTGGCGGACGCGAAGCGCCTCGCCGACCTGGGGGTCGACGGGATCACGCTGTCGAACCACGGCGGTCGGCAGCTCGACCGGGCACCGGTGCCGTTCCACCTGCTGCCCTCCGTGGTCAAGGAGGTCGGCAACGACACCGAGGTGCACCTCGACACGGGCATCATGTCCGGCGCCGACATCGTCGCCGCCGTGGCCCTCGGCGCGACGTTCACGATGGTCGGCCGTGCCTACCTGTACGGGCTGATGGCCGGCGGCGAGGCCGGGGTGGACCGGATGATCCAGATCCTGTCCGAGCAGATCGAGCGGACCATGCGGCTGCTCGGGGTGGCCTCGCTCGACGAGCTCGAGCCGGGACACGTGACGCAGCTGCAGCGCCTGCAGCCGATCCCCCGGGCCTGATCGCGCGTTCGACTGCGGCCACCGGATGTTCGTCGGTCGATTTCCGTGACACCCCCCGAACGGGTCACAGATGATGCAAGATGTGCGTGGACGCGTCAACGAAACCCTCGGCACCCGGCCGGCTGCTGCGTCCGTCCCTCCCCGCATCCTGCGCCCGAGCATCCACGAGGAGCCCGACATCTCGACCCGAAGCACGTGCACGCCGCCGCGCGGCACGACCCCACGACACCCGTCCACTCCCAGGTCCACGACCGCCTCTGCGGCCACCGACGGGCGCACCCGATGATCCGCCACCGCGCGATCCTGGCGGCCGCGACCGCCGGCGCCCTGGTCCTCGGCGTCCCGACCGCCGCTTCCGCCCGCACCTGGTGGGGCTGGGACGGGGAGCGCCACCGGCACCACGCCCCGGTGGACCCTACCCCGACACCGGTCCCGGACGAGACGGAGCCCACGGCCCCCACCGACGAGTGGACCCCGGAGGCGGAGCCCACGCAGGACTCCGCGCCGGTCGAGGACACCGCGCCCGTCGTCGAACCCGAACCCGCGCCCGCGCCCGCGCCCGATGCGGAACCCGGAGTGGACGCTGCCCCGGACGCCGATGCCTCCCCCGCAGATCTGTCCGCACTCGCGCCCGACGCCCCGTTCGTCGAGGACTTCACCACGAACGCCGTCACCGGCCTGGTCCAGTCGCTCTACCCGCAGTCGTGGCACCCGTACCCCGACGGCACCTCGGGCATCTACGCGCCGAGCAAGACCGTCTCGGTCCACGACGGCGTGATGGACGTCGCCCTCGGCACCGGTGCCGGAGCGGCCGGCACCTTCGGTTCCTCCGACGGCGCCTGGGACCACGTCGGCGGCTCGTTCTCGGTGCGCGCGAAGGCGACCGGCGGCGACGGCAACGGCGCGGCCTTCATGCTGTGGCCGACGTCGAACGTGTGGTCCGACGGCGAGATCGACTTCCCCGAGGGCAACTTCGAGGACAGCCCCTCGGCGTTCCACCACTCGATGACCCCGGGCAAGGAGTCCGACCGGGTCCAGGTCGGCACCGGTGTCTCGTGGCGCGAGTGGCACACGTACAAGGTCGACTGGGTGCCCGGTGAATCCGTGACCTACAGCGTCGACGGCACGGTCCTCGACACCGTCACGGACGACGTGCCGACCACCCCGCACCGCTTCATGTTCCAGGTCGGCAACTGGGGCGAGCAGGGCAACCTGCTCATCGACTGGGTCTCGACGACCGAGTAGCGTCCGCAGGCCGCACCACGACGGACGGGAGGCCCGGTGCCAGCTGGCACCGGGCCTCCCGTCCGTCTGCGTGGTCGCGTCTGCTTGCCGCAGCGCGCCCGGCGGAGCCTGTGGGCTAGGGCTTCTCGTCGACGAGGGCGATGAAACGGCTGCCGATGCCCTCGACCTCGCGCCGCGTCAGCCCGGCGGTGGGCTCGGGCGCCTGGTACGGGGCGTGGTAGTCGCACATCAAGTAGTCCCACTCGGGCCACCACTTCTTCGGACGTGCCTCTTCGTCGAAGCCGCAGACCACGCACTCCAGACGGGCCCAGACCTTCTTGGTGCCGGTGCGGTTGGCGCGGGACTGCACGAGCCAGGCGGGCGGGTCCTGCTCGATCGCGTCGAGCTCCGCTTCGCTCAGGCGCGACGGGATGCCGTGGCGGGTCGCCATCTCGAGGGGGATGTCGAGCCGGACGGCGGCTTCGCGGCGGGAGAGCATCCGTCCAGGGTAGGTCCTGCGGCGACCGCTCCCGCGCGCGGACTTCCGTCGACCGGTCGGTCCGTGTATGGTCTGGATCACTGAGGTAAAAGGCGCCGCGATCTGCGACGCACCAGCACGCGGCATCGAACGAGTCGCCACTTCTTCCCTCGAAGGAGTGCGCCATCGTGTCCCCCAGTTCCCCTCGCAGCCCCGGGCACGTGCCCGCCGGTGGCCTGTCTCCTCGTCTGCGCGACGCATGGATCGCCCTCGCCGGACTGTCGGCGGTGTTCCTGTTCGAGATGCTCGACAACTCCGTGCTCAACGTCGCCCTGCCCACGATCGGTCGCGACCTGGGCTCGTCGACGACGGGCCTGCAGTGGGTCTCGGGTGCCTACTCGGTCGCCTTCGGCGGGCTGATGCTCCTGTTCGGCGCCGTCGCCGACCGCATCGGTCGCCGCCGGGTCATGCTCGCCGGGCTCGTCCTGCTGGCCCTGGCGAGCCTCGCCACGGCGGTGGTCACGTCGACCGAGCAACTGATCGCCGTGCGGGTCGCGATGGGCGTCGCTGCGGCGATGACGACGCCCGGGTCGATGGCGCTGGCGTTCCGGCTCTTCGACGACGAAGGGCTCCGGGTCCGGGCGCTCACCGTCATCTCGACGGCTGGACTCGTGGGTCTGGCCATCGGGCCGACCGTCGGCGGGTTCGTGCTCGCCGTCGCGCCGTGGCAGGTGCTGCTGCTGGCCGACGTGCCGATCGCGGTCCTCGCGCTCGTCGGGATCCGGTTCGGTGTCGTCCGCGACGATGCTGCAGGGCTCCGCCGCGACCCGGTCGACGTGATCGGGGCACTGCTCGGCACCGCGACGACCGCAGGGGCGCTCGTGACGCCGACGATCCTGGTCGAGTCCGGAGCCGCTGACTGGTCGGGGTGGGCCGCCCTCGCCCTGACCGTCGCCTGCGCGGTGGGGTTCGTCGTCCGGGAGCGGACCGCCCGGCACCCGCTGATCGACCTGCACCTGCTCGCTCGACCACTGGTCTCGAGCGGACTGGCGTTCAAGGCCGCGTCGGGTCTCGCCGTCGCGGGGCTGTCGTACCTCGTGACCCTGCAGCTGCAGTTCGCCTGGGGCTGGCCGCCGGCCCTGGCCGCGGTCGGAACGCTGCCGCAGGTGGTCGTGCTGCTCGTGGGAGGCCGCTTCGTCGGACCGATCGTGCAGCGGGTCGGCCTGGGCCGTGCCGCCTGGACGAGCGCCGTCTCGGTCGTCGCAGGCCTCGTGGTCTTCGGCACCCTGAGCCGGTACGGGTACCCGTGGGTGCTCGTCGCGCTCGTGCTCGTCGCTGCTGGCATGCGCGTGGTGGGCGTCGTCGCCGGCGCCTCCGTCCTCACCGGTCTCCCCGCGGACCGCACGTCGGTCGGGGCCGCGCTCGTCGACACCTCGAGCGAGCTCGCGAGCGGTGTTGCGGTCGCCACGGCGGGGACGATCGTCGCAGCCTTCGTCGCCGGGAGCATCACCACGACCACCTGGACCGCCGCCCGGCTCGAGGGGTTCCAGGACGCTCTCACCATCGCCGGTCTCGGCCTCGCCGTGATCGCAGCCCTGCTCGTCGTGGCCGGCATGCTCCGAGCCCGGACGAGCGACGTCCGGGAAGGCACGATCCGCGCCGACCCTGCCGCCCCCACCCCCGCACACACCGACCAGACCACCATCACCGAGGAGCCCTCACGTGTCTGACACCATCGCCCTCCCCCGCCCGCCGTTCGATCCTGAGTTCGTCCCCTTCCTCACCGCCATGGACGCGCGCGGCCGCTTCCACCTCACGACCCAGATGCTGCCGCAGATGCGACAGCTGGACATGACCGAAGCGCAGCTCGACGAAGGACTGCGTGCTCGCGGCCTCGAGCGCCGCAGCGTCACGGTCCCGGGGCACCGCGGCGACCCGATCGACCTCGCCGTGATCCAGCGCACCGGCCGCACCGGCACGGCCGCCCTGGCCTACGCGATCCACGGCGGCGGCATGATGTTCGGCCACCACCTCGGCAACCTCGACTCCTACGACGAGTGGCTGCTCGTGCACGACGTCGTCCTGGTCAGCCCCGACTACCGCCTGGCTCCGGAGCACCCGGACCCCTACCCGGTCGAGGACTGCTACGCCGGACTCGTCTGGGCTGCCGAGCACGCCGACGAACTCGGCATCGACCCGGAGCGCATCGTCCTCGTCGGGCAGAGCGCCGGTGCCGGTCTCGCCGCAGGCACGGCCCTCCTCGCCCGCGACCGACAGGGGCCGACCGTGATCGGCCAGGTGCTCGTGAGTCCCATGCTCGACGACCGCGACGCGACCCTGTCGGCTCGGCAGTTCGACGGTGTCGGGGTCGCCGACCGGGAGATGACACGGTTCGGCTGGGACGCCTACCTCGGTGACCGGCGGGGTGGCGAGGACGTGTCGATCTACGCCGCCCCCGGCCGCGCGAGGGACCTCGCCGGGCTCCCGCCCGCGTACGTCGACTGCGGCAGCACCGAGGTGTTCCGCGACGAGACCGTCGCCTACGCCAGCGCGCTCTGGGCCGCTGGTGTCCAGGCGGAACTGCACGTCTGGCCGGGAGCGTTCCACGGGTCGACCAGCATGATGCCGGAGGCAACCCTGTCGCAGCGTGCGACCCGGGCCCTGCGCGAGTTCACCGGAGGCCTCCTCGGCCAGTCCGCCTGAGCGCGGGCAGTCCGAGGCCCGGAAGCCCACACGGAACCTGACGGGAGGCACGGTGCCAGCTGGCACCGTGCCTCCCGTCTCGGCCGTCACCCCCGCGCCCCCGCGCCCCACGATCAGATCACCCACGGCGCTTCGTCGCCTGCTCGCACGCCCCGAAAGGGGGGAGACGGATCCGTCCAGAACGATCTACGTTGAAGCAACGCAAGGGGGCAACATGTGTCGAACACACAGTGCCGATCAGTCCGAACCCGCCGCCTTCATCGCTGCGTACCAGCAGCACGCTCCGGGACTGCGACGGTTCGTGGGGACGGTCATCGTCGACCGACACCTCGCGGAGGACGTCGTGCACGAAGCGTTCCTCGAGTTCTGGCAGCACCCGGATCGGTACGATCCGGACCGAGCCGATCTGCAGTCGTGGTTGCGCACCGTGGCGCATCGTCGGGCGATCGACCGGATCCGCAGTCTCGAAGCCCTGCGGAAACGCGAGCTCCGCATCGGCACTCGTGACCACCACAGCGTCGACCGCGACGACGACCAGCGCGACGCGTTGTTCCTCCGCCCCACCCTGCGCATCGCTCTGGCTGACCTCTCGGACAAACAGCGGGACGCTGTGGTGTTGCGGTACTTCGGCGAACGGAGCACCGCAGAAGTCGCCAGTCAGCTCGGCATCACCGTCGGGACGGCCAAGACCCGTGTCCGCGACGGCCTGAGCGCTCTTCGAGCGCACCGACTGATCGCTGCCACGCGGGCGGCCTGAAGACCGACCGCCACCCGTGCTGACGGTCAGGAGGGCACGGAAGCTGCATCCAGCAGACGGACGGGAGGCCCGGTGCCAGCTGGCACCGTTCCTCCCGTCCGTCTCGTGGTCGCGTCAGCGACGCGACCAGATCCGCCGTCGGAGTGTCAGCGCGATCCGACGATCGCGGCCTTGGTCTGGTCACGCAGGTACGCGATGCCGGCAGCGTTCGGGTGGAGTGCGCCGAACAGGATGGAGTACTTCGTCCCGGCCAGCGGGGTGCTGTCCGCAGCGGTACCGCGATCGGTCAGGGTGAGTCCCGACATCCATGCCGAGCCCGACGCAGCGCAGGGGGTGTGCGCAGCAGAGCCCTGGAGCGTCGAGACGTAGGTGAACCCACGAGCCTTCGCCGCAGCCTTGACCGCTCCGTCGAGCGCGTTCTGGGTGCGGTGGAAGTAAGCGGTGTCGGTCGGGGTGAAGGGGAACGCGTTCTGCGGGAACGGCGGCTCGAGTCCGGAGTCACCGAGGAGGCTCGAGAAGCATCCCTTCGGGGCCTGCGCCGTGCCGGGCGCGAGCATCGGGTAGCCGACGACGAACACCTTCGCCTGCGGCGCGCGCTGCGCGATCACGCGGAACGTCTGCGCGAGCCGAGGTGCCACGACGGTGCGGACGCGCGCTGCGAGACGGTCCCGCTCGACCCCGTGCACGACCGGTGCGTAGTAGTCCTTGCAGTGGTTGTAGGTCTTCCCGTGGATCTCCGCGAACACCGGGCCAGCCTTGTCCAGCGCGACGCAGTTCGCGATGACTCCGGCGAACCCCAGGTCGTTCCCGCCGATCGACACCGTGACGACGTCCGTGTTCTTGGACAGCGCATCGGCCTGGACGGGCGCAGTGGCGCTTCCGGCTCCGGTCTTCTGCGCGACCCGGGAGATGTTGCCGGTGGTGGCACCGGCGCAGGCGCGGTCGTCGAGCTGGAGTCCCAGCGATGCTGCGACCTGGTGCGGGTAGTCGGTGGTGGACTGGAAGCAGCCGGCCGCCGGACCCGAGCTGTAGGGGGCGACGCCGAAGCCGCCCGCGTACGAGTCGCCGAGGGCCACGTAGTTCCCACCGCTGGCGGCGGCCACGGACTGGGTGGGCGCCGTGCCGTCGGCGTTGGCCGCGGAGACGGGCCCGGCTGCCCCGACAGCGAGCGCTGCCGCCGTGAGGACACCGCTGGTGATCAGCAGCGCGTTGGTCCGGCGGAGGCGAGGAGCGTGACGCATGGAGCAGGTTCCTTCCAGAGGGCCTATTCGACAGACGATCGTCTGACAAGTAGACGGTAGGTCGGTACGACGCCCCGCGCTATGAGAGGACGACCAGGGGCGGACGGGAGGACCGGTGCCAGCTTGCACCGTCCCTCCAGGCCCGGCTGCTCACGCTGTCGCTGCAGGGACGCTGGCTGCCGTGTCGCGGCGGACGTCCGGCTGCACCGGTTCGGCCCCCTGTCGGTCCATCCTCCAGGGGCGGATCGGGGTCGGGTGCGCCGCCGCGATCGAGGCAGCCGCCCGGCGACCGGCGTTGATGGTGACGGTCCACGCCGTCGCGAGCCGCGGGTCGGCTGACTGCGCCACGGGGCGCCATCCGAGGAGGGGAGCTGCCGTCGTGACGCCGGCCGATGCCGCGGCGACGCGGAGCCCCGACGGTTCGCCGCGCAAGCCGACACCGACTGACTTGAGGAGTGCCTCCTTGTCGGTCCACACCTGGACCCGGTGGACGAGGCCATCGCGTCCGGTCGGCATCGCCGCCCGCTCTGACGGGTGCAGCGCGTAGTCGTCGAACCCGTCCCACAGGGTCTCGGGGTACTCCTCGACGTCGACCCCGAGCCGAGCCGCGTCATCGCCGACAGCAACGAGCACCAGTCGTCCAGAGGTCGAGGTGGACGCGGAGGACCCAGCGATACGAGGGCGACCGTGCGGCGCGCTGCAGTGCTCGCAGGTCCGGTCCACCGGGACGGACGCGGCGTCGGACCACGAACGGCCCTGCACGGCGCAGGCCAGGAACCGGAGCGCGAGTCGCCCGGCGAGGGTCCGCCGTCGATCCAGGTCTGCTCGCCTGCTGTCGGCAGCGGCACGATCGGCTGCGCTGACGAGCGAGGCAGCACCCGCGCCGCCCGTCGATCCGAGCAGGCGATCCCCGGTGGCGAGGACGTCGTCGACGGTGGTCAGCAGGAGATGGATCACCGCTTGCTGATGCGTCGGTACTGCACGACGGCGATGGGTGCGAAGACAGCGATGATGGCGACGCAGCACAAGGACGCGTAGAGCAGCGCGTTGTCGGCCGGCCATCCGTGCCCGACGGCGAACCCGGACGGCGGTTCGTTCCCGAAGCCCCGCCGCACCGCGGTGGCGACGGCGGTGACGGGGTTCCACTCGGCGACCACCCGGAGCGGACCGGGGAGCATGTCGGCGGACACGAACGCTCCGGAGACGAAGCACACGGGGAACAGCCAGAGCAGGCCGAGGGACTGTGCGACCTCGACGCTGCGAGCGGTCAGCGCGATGAACGCCCCGATCCAGGACGTCGCGAACGCGAAGAGCAGCAGCAGCCCGAACGTCAGCACCACGGACCCGATGTCGGAGTGCACACGCCAGCCGATCACCAGGCCGCACGCGATCACGACGACGATCGAGATGGCGTTCGTCATGAGGTCCGAGGTCGTGCGCCCGAGGATGACCCCGACCCGCGACATCGGCAGGGCCCGGAACCGGTCGATGAGGCCCGTCTGCAGGTCCTTCGCCAGGTACACGGCGGTGAAGGACGAGTTGAAGGTCAGCGTCTGCGCGAGGACACCGCCGATGAGGAACTCGCGGTAGTCGTCTCCGCCGAGTGCGTCGGCGAACACGAACCCGAGGATGAGCACGAAGATGATGGGCTGCGCGACACCGGTCACCAGCGCCCCGGGCGTTCGGCGGACGCCGAGCATGTTCCGTCGGGCGATGACCCGGCCGTCGCGGAGGACGCTCGCGATGCTCATCGGCTCGCCTCCGTCGGTCCCCCGGCGATCACCGGGTCGGGCTCGGAGGACCTCGCCCCCACCGCTGCGACGGGCGCGTCCGGATCAGCTGGCGTCCCGGTCAGCTGCAGGAAGACCTCGTCGAGCGTCGGCTGCCGGAGTGCCGCTTCGGACGTCTCGAGCCCGACGGCTCGGAGTGCGCCGACGACGTCGAGGAGATCACTGCTGCCTCCGCCGGCACCGACGGTGAGGCGACCCACTCGCCTGTCGACGGCGGGTTCGTGACCCACCCGACGGACAGCGTCCACGGCAAGGTCGATGTCGCTACCGGGGGCGAGCACGATGTCGAGCCGTGCTCCGCCGGTCTGGGCCTTGAGTTGCGCGGCCGTGCCCTCTGCGATGATGCGTCCTCCGTCGATGACCGCGATGGAGTCAGCGAGCTGGTCGGCTTCCTCGAGGTACTGGGTGGTGAGGAGCACGGTGGTCCCACCTGATGCCAGCGACTCGATCGCGTCCCAGGTGTCGCGACGACCGCGGGGGTCCAGCCCGGTGGTCGGTTCGTCGAGGATGACGACCGGGGGCCGGGCGACGATCGCCCCGGCCAGGTCGAGCCGGCGGCGCATCCCCCCCGAGTACGTGCCCGCACGTTTGTCGTCGGGGACGTCGTCGAGGCGGAACTCCCGGAGGAGCTCACGTGCTCGAGCCTTCGCGTCCTTCCGACGCATGCCGTACAGCTCGCCGACCATCGTCAGGTTCTCGAAGCCGGTGAGCTTCTCGTCGACCGCTGCGTACTGGCCGGACACGCCGAGACGCTGTCGCACGGCGTGGCCTTCGGTCAACACCGATCGTCCGGCGACGAAGGCGTCGCCGGAGTCGGGCTGCAGCAGCGTCGTGAGGACGCGCACGGTCGTCGTCTTGCCGGCGCCGTTGGGCCCGAGGAGCCCTTGCACCGTGCCCTCGGGCACCTCGAGTTCGACGCCGTCGAGCGCCTGGTGGGTCCCGAACCGCTTCGTGATCCCTCGTACGGAGATCACGACGCGACGCGGGTGCTCTCGAAGGACGGTGTGATGTCGTGCCAGTGCTCCGACACGTAGTCGGTGCACGCCGTCTTGACGGCGGGACCGAACACGGCGACCCACCCTCGAGGAACGTCGGCGAACTCGGGCCAGAGCGAGTGCTGTCCGGCTTCGTTCACGAGCACCCGGAAGGTGCCGTCCTGATCGTCGAACGGGTTCGTCACGGTCGATGCTCCTCTGGGTCAGCTGCGGGGGTGTTCCTACCTGGGTCTTCGGAGCCGGCGCCGAGTCGGTTCGCTCTGCGTGCGTCGGTGTGTCGGACGTTCTCGAGGAGGTGGTCGAGCACCGGTGCGACGTCGTCGAGTGCCCGGTCGGTGAGCATGTCCTGGTGACGGGCTCCCACGGAACTCGACGTCACCGTCCCGGTGACGAACTGCTCCCACACCGCGGGCGCCGGACGGTTCGCGGGGACGTCCTCGGTCGCGGCGAACACGTGGAGATCACCGTGGACGACGGGGACCGGAGCGTCGTCGAGGAGCTCCCCGAGCCGGCGGAACCGCCGCACCATGCGGTCGACGACGTGCCCCGGAACGTCGGCCAGCGGGTTGCCAGCCTCGGCGAGGAGGGAGAGCACCCGTTCGCCGTCGAGGTGGCCACCAGGAGGCGTCACACCGTTCGCGTCGAGGAAACCGCGCCACATGTCATCGGTGTCGGCCACACCGTCGAACGCTGATGCTTCGGTCGGGTACGCGTCGAGCACCGCGAGGAGCGCCACCTCTTCGCCCTCGGCCTGCAGCCGCGCCGCGATGTGGTGCGCAAGCCGGCCGCCGAACGAGTACCCGGTGAGCAGGTAGGGGCCGTGGGGTTGCTCGCCGCGGATGGCGGTGACGTACTCGGTGAGCAGCTCGTCCAACGATCCGGCCGTCGCGGGTTCCGGACGGTCCGGCGCGATCCCGGGCATCTGGACGCCGAGGATCGGTCGGGTCGTGGCCAGACGAGAGACGAACGTGGAGAACTTCCACGCGACGCCGCTCGCAGGGTGCACCGCGAACACGGGGGCACCCTGCCCGGTGGGCCGGAGGGGCAGGATCGTCCGGAGCGACTCCGCCACGTCCGCACCGCCGGACTCGACCAAGGCGGCGAGTCCGGCCACGGTCGGCGCTTGGAAGAGCGCCTGCACGGGCAGGTCCGCGTCGAGGGCTTCGTTGACCGCCTGGATCGTCGGCTGCGCGACGAACGAGTGACCGCCCAGCGCGAAGAAGGAATCGTCGGCGCGGACGCCGTCGACACCGAGTGTCGCGGCGAACGCCGCGGCGATCGCGAGTTCCGCGGGTCCGCTCGGAGCCGCCCCTGCACCGCCACCGATCCGGAGCTCGGGGAGTGCCCGCACGTCGACCTTCCCGTTCGGCGTCAGTGGGACGGCGTCGATCGCCGCGATCCCGGCGGGCACCATGTAGTCGGGTACACGGGAGCGGAGACGGTCGGACAGTGCGGTGAGGAACGCATCGGAGGCGACTCCGTCCGTCACGACCCAGGCGCCGAGTTCCGTGCCGCGTGCGGTGTCGACCGGACGGACCACGGCGTGCGTGACGCCGCCGGCACCGCGCAGGACCGCCTCGACCTCGCCGGGTTCGACACGGTGGCCACGGATCTTCACCTGCCCGTCACTGCGGCCCAAGGAGACGACGCCGGGACGCTCGTCCCCGTCGGCGTCTCGTCGGACGACGAGGTCACCGGTCCGGTACATCCGCGATCCGTCCGAGGCGAAGGGATCGGCCACGAACCGCTCGGCGCTCGAGCCGGGCCGGCCGCGGTAGCCGTGTGCCAGCTGCTCGCCCGCCAGCCACAGCTCACCGACGCTGCCGACCGGCGTCGGGCGCAGGCGGGAGTCGAGGACGTACCCGACGGTGTCGACCGTCGTCGCGCCGAGTACCGGGGCGGGGCTGTCGGCCACGCTCGCCACCATGGAGTCGACGCCGACCTCGGTCGGACCGTACAGGTTCCACGCTGCGACGGCCGGCCGGTCGCGCAGCCACGACCAGAGACCTGCGTCGAGCGGTTCGCCACCGAGCAGGAGCACGAACGGGTCGGCCTCGTCGCGGTCATCGAACAGCGCTTCGAGCTCCGTCTGGCCGGCGAGGGCGGTGACGTAGCTCGGCGTGGTCTCCCACGCACTGATCCGACGCTCGGCGAGGAGCGCGACGAGGGCCTGGGGGTCGCGCCGGGTGGAGTCGTCGACGACGTGCACCTCGTGGCCTGCTGCGAGCCAGACCACGGGGTCCATCGCCGCGTCGAACCCGACGCCGGTGGTGTGCGCGACGCGGACGCGACGTTCCTCGGGGTCGGGCAGGAGCGTCGCACGGTGGCTCGACAACAGCGCGGCCAGCGCGCGGTGCGGCACCTGCACGGCCTTCGGCTCGCCCGTCGTACCGGACGTGAACACCAGGTAGGCGGGGTCGTCGAGCCGCGGCGGCTCGACGCGCGCCGGCACGGCGGGCCCCGATGCCGCATCGTCGTCGATCCGGAGCAGCCGGTCCGACGGCACGCCCGCTTCGGACGCTGCGAGGGTCGCCACGTCCGCAGGTGTGGTGTCCGTCGTCCCGCCGCCGACGCCGTGGTGCAGCACCAGACGCACGTCGGCGCTCCGCAGCATCGTGGCGATCCGGTCGCGGGGCAGCTCGACGTCGATCGGAGCGGCGACCGCGCCGGCGCGCCACGCCGCGAGGAGCGCGGCGACGGTGTCGACGCCACGGCCCAGGGGCAGCGCGACGACGTCGCCGCGTCGGAGCCCGGCGGCGATCATCCGGGCCGCGATCCCGTCGACGCGAGCGTCGAGTTCCGCCGTGGTGAGCGAGACGCCTCCGGCCACGACGGCGGGTGCGGTCGGGCGGGCGGCGACGGAGTCGGCGAACGCCTCGAGGATCGACTGCTGCCGGTGGTCGGTCGCGGCCGGCCAGGCATCGAGGCGCCCGGTGCCGGCCTGCACGGGGACGTCGAGGAGCGGCCGCCGGGGGGCGGTGGCCGCTGCTGCCAGGAACGCCGTCCACCGTTCGACGAACCCTCGCGCCGCGCGATCGCTGAACATCGACGCGTCGTACTCCAGGACGCCGTCGACCTCTCCCGAGGAACGCGGGCGCAGGACGAACGACAGGTCGACCTTGGCTGCTCCGGTGCTGTCGGGCTCGAGTCGGTCGGTCGTCACGCCGGGCAGCGAGATCGAGACCCCGCTGTCCTCCTCCACCGAGAGCATGGTCTGGAAGAGCGGGTGTCGTCCGAGTCGACGTTCGGGGGCCATCGCCTCGACGATGCGCTCGAACGGCACCGACTCGTGCTCGATGGCGTGGAGTGTTGCGGCTCGGGCCCGTTCGATGGTCGCGACCAGGTCCGGTGCGTCGGTCATCCCGATGCGCAGCGGCAACGTGTTCACGAAGAAGCCCACGAGGTCAGCGGTGTCCGGGTCGGACCGCCCGGCGGACGGTGATCCGATCACCACGTCGTCACCGGCACCGATGCGGTGCAGGTAGCCGGCGAGCCCGGCGAGCCACGCGTGGAAGCTGCTGGCCTGCGCCTGTCCGGCAGCGGCGTGCACCGCCGAGACGACGTCCTCGGGCAGTGTGAATCGCAGTTGCCGGGCAGCTCGGGTCGCCGACTCCGGCCGACGTCCGTCAGCAGGCAGGGCGAGCTCGTCCGGGATGCCGGCGAGCTGCTCGACCCACGCCGACAACGACGCGTCGTGCCGTCCACCGTCGGATTCCAGGAGGGCGCGCTGCATCCGCGCGAAGTCGGCGTACTGCACCTCGAGCGGACGCTGCACACGCGCCGTGCTCCCGGTCCGCGCGGCGTACGCGGTGGCGATGTCGCGCGCCAGCGGGCCGAGCGAGGCCCCGTCCGTGGCGATGTGGTGGATCAACAGGTCGAGACGCCACTGCTGGTCTCCCGTCGCCACGAGCCCGGCCCGGACAGGCAGGTCCACCGTGAGGTCGAAGCCCGCTGAGGTGTCGACCGCGGCGCTGGTGACGATGCCCGGCACCACGTCGTGGATGCGCTGGACCGGCTGACCGTCGACTTCCGGGTACGTCGTCCGGAGGATCTCGTGCCGGACGACCACGTCGTCGACGGCGTCGGCGAACGCGTCCGTGTCGAGATCGCCGCGGAACGTCGCCTGCAACAGCACGGAGTAGTCGGTGGAGGTGGGGTCGAGCCGGTTGAGGAACCACAGCCGCGCCTGGTTCGGCGACAGCGGCAGCTGCTCGCCTTCCCGTCGCGGGTGCTGCGCGGCCCACGCGCGGAGCGCCGGGTCGGTCTGCCGGTCGCCCTGCTGGGTGGCGGCTCCCGCGGATCCGACCGCGGCGAGGAGACCTGCCGGGGTGGGGGCGTCGAAGATGCTGCGGAGGGGCAGCGTGGCACCGAGTTCGTCCCGGACGCGCCCGATCAGCCCGACCGCGAGCAGCGAGTGTCCACCGAGCGCGAAGAAGTCGTCGTGCATGCCGACGTCGCGCACACCGAGCACTTCGCCGAACACCCGCGACATCGTCCGCTCGTCGTCGCTCACGGGCTGGCCGTCGCCGCCGGTCGAGGTCGGTTCGGGCAGCGCGGCGGTGTCCACCTTGCCGTTGGGGGTCAGCGGGATCGCGTCGACGACGGCGATGGCCGAGGGGACCATGTAGTCGGGGAGATCGGCGGCGACGGATCGGCGGACACCCTGTTCGTCGACGGTCCCGACGACCCACGCGACGAGCCGTGCGGTGTCCGGTCCGCCGGGCACGACGACACGAGCAACGGCAGCCTCGACGCCGTCGATCCGTTCGAGGGCCTGGGTGACGTCGGCCAGCTCGATCCGGTACCCGCGGAGCTTGACCTGGTCGTCGTCACGGCGGAGGAAGTCGAGTTCCCCGGTGACGCGGCGACGCACGACGTCGCCGGTGCGGTACATCCGGGTGCCGTCTCCCTGGGGGTCGGCGACGAAGCGGCTGGCGGTCTCGGCGGACCGTCCGCGGTAGCCGTGCGCGAGGGAGCTGCCCGACAGGTAGAGCTCTCCCTCGACTCCGGGCGGCACCGGCTGCAGGAAGTCGTCCAGGACGCGGGCCGTCACGTTCGCGATCGGCCGTCCGATGGTGACGGCGCCGGGCTCGATCCGCGCGACGACGGCGTCGACCGTGCTCTCGCTCGGTCCGTAGAGGTTCCAACCGTCGATGTGGTCGGCTTCGGCGACCTCGTTCCAGAAGTCCGCGGGGACGGCTTCTCCGCCCACCGCGACGGTCAGGTGACCGTCGTGCTCCGCGACGGCGTCGAAGAGTCCGACCGCGGCCAGCTGACGGGCGTACGACGGCGTGGTCTCGATCACGTCGATGCCGTGCTCGACCACGTCTCGAACGACCGTCTCCGCGTTCGTCCGGGTGGCGTCGTCGGCCACCTCGAGCGTCGTGCCGGCGACGAGCCACACGATCGGGTCCCACGCCGCGTCGAAGCCGAGCCCGGACAGGTGCAGCATCCGCGGGGCTCGACCACCGACGCGGTCGCGGACCGGACGGATCATCGCGTCCTCGTGCTGCGCGAGCACGTTGGCGAGTGCCGCGTGGGACACCTGCACGCCCTTCGGCGTCCCGGTGGTCCCCGACGTGTAGACCAGGTAGGCGACGTCCTCCGGTGCAGGGGCGACCGGAGCTGCGGCGTCGCCGACGTCACGGTTGAGCGCCGAGGGCGCGACGACCTGCACGGGCACCCCTGCCTCGTCGGCGACCGACCAGGTGCGCTCCGCGTCGTGGGCGACCACGACGGTCGGTTCCGCCCCGGCGAGGATCTGACCGATGCGCGCGTCCGGGTAGGCGACGTCGATCGGCACCGCCACCGCACCGGCCCGGAGGACGCCGAGCACCACTGCGATCGCGTCGGAACTGCGCCGGAGCGCGACGGCGACGCGGTCACCCCGACGCACGCCGAGGCGCGCCAGGTTGGTCGCGACCGCGGTCGTCTGCACTGCCAGGTCGGCGAAGGACACCGTCCCGGCGGTGTCGACGAGTGCGTCTGCGTCAGGCGAGCTCGCAACCGTGGTGTCGAGGCGGTCGAGCACGGTCCCCGTCACGACGGACGTCCGGCCACGCGACTGGTGGTCGAGTTCGAGGGCTGTCTCAGCGTCCACGTTCGGGATGTCGGACAGGCGACGGTGCGGACCCTCGACGAAGGCGGCGAGCACGCGGTCGAGCGCGTCGCGGAGCCGCGTGACGGTCGTCTCGTCGAACAGTGTCGCGTCGTACCCGAACGTGACGACGAGTCCACCGTCGTCACCATCGGGGGTCGTCACGTCAAGGAGCAGGTCCGTCTTCACCCCGGCACTGGTGGACTGGGCGGGAACCGTCACCGCGACGTCGCCGAGATCGAGGGCTGCCGGCCGGGTGTTCTGCAGTGTCAGCATCACCTGGAACACCGGGTGACGACCGACCGACCGGGGTGGCCGGACGGCGTCGACGACAGCATCGAACGGGACGTCCTGGTGGGCGTACGCCGCGGAGTTGCCCGATCGGATCCGTTCGAGCAGGTCCTCGACGCTCGGATCACCGTCGAGCGAGGTGCGGAGCGCGACGGTGTTGACGAAGAAACCGACCAGGTCGTCGAGCTGCGCGTCCGTCCGTCCGGCGACCGGGGTCCCGATGACGACGTCCTCACCCGCACCGTGCTGCTGGAGCACGGCGGCGACGGCTGCGTGCAGCACGATGAACAGACTGGTGCGGTGGTCCCCGGCGAAGCGGCGGAGCTCGGCGTGCCGCGCGGGGTCGAGGGTCAGCTCCACCGCACCGACGGTCTGTCGAACGGTTCCGTCGTCGACGGAACGTGCGCGGTTCCGGGGCAGGGAGATCTCGTCCGGCGCGCCCGCGAGTGCCATCCGCCAGAACGCCAGCTGCTGGGCGAGTTCGCTCGAGGGGTCCTCGGCGTCGCCGAGCTGTTCCCGCTGCCACAGTGTGAAGTCGGCGTAGTCGACCGGCAGCGGCAGCCACGCTGGTTCGGTCCCGGCGACACGGGCCGCGTACGCGGTCCCGAGGTCGCGGGCGAAGGGTGCGAGCGACCACCCGTCCGACGCGATGTGGTGCATCGTCGCGACGAGCACGTGGTGGTCGTCGTCGATGCGGAGCAGCACCGCGCGGAGTGGCGTCTCGCTCGTGACGTCGAACCCACGCGTCGCCTCGGCGCGGACGACGTCGTCGATGCGGTGCTCGGGGACCGTGACCGTCAGGAACGGCGGTTCGGCGGCAGCACCCTCGAGGACCTGCTGCACCGGCCCGTCGCCCACGAACGGGACGATCGTCCGGAGCGGCTCGTGCCGCATCGCGACGTCCACGAACGCTGCGCGCAGGGCCTCGGCGGACAAGGGACCGTCGAGGCGGAGCACGACGGGGATGTTGTAGGCGGCGGAGTCCGGTTCGAGGCGGTTCAGGAACCACAGTCGCCGCTGCGTGAGCGACAACGGCATCGTGTCCGGGCGCGTCCTCCGTGCCAGGCGGGCTGCGCGATCGGTCGGCGTGCCCGTGTCGAGTGCTCCGACGAGAGCAGCCACGGTCGGCCGTTCGAACACGTCCCGCACGGTGATCGTCCGGTCGAACTGTTCCGACAGACGCGCGGCGAGCCGGGTTGCCAGCAGGGAGTGGCCGCCCGCTGCGAAGAAGTCGTCGTCGATCCCGACCGCGGAGACCCCGAGGACCTCGGCGAACACCGCAGCGGCGACGCGCTCGTCGTCGTTCCGTGGCGGCAGCACCGTGCCGGAACCCGACAGCTCGGGCGCTGGCAGCGCGCGACGATCGAGCTTGCCGTTCGGCGTCACGGGCATCTCGCGGAGGGCGACGACGACCGAGGGGACCATGTAGTCGGGGACGTCGGAGCGCATGCCCTCCCGGACCGCCGCCGGAAGGTTCCCGAGGTCGCCGTCGGAGGTGACGTAGCCGACGATGCGACTGGCAGGACCCTCGCCCAGCACGACGGCCGCTGCGAGGTCCACCCCGGGGTGGCGGATCATCGCGGCCTCGACCTCGGCGAGCTCCACGCGGTAGCCACGGATCTTGACCTGGTCGTCGATGCGTCCCACGAACCGCAGGGACCCGTCACGGCGACGACGGACCACGTCTCCCGTGCGGTACATGCGGGAACCGTCGGCGGAGAACGGATCAGCCACGAACCGCTCGGCGCTGAGCCCGGGCTGTCCCACGTAGCCCTCTGCCACGTTCGCCCCGGCGAGGTAGAGCTCGCCGACGGCGCGGTCGGGTACCGGTGTGAGGGCAGCGTCGAGGATGTAGTGCCGCGTGTTCCGCACTGACGAGCCGATGTGCGGCGGGCGTCCCGGTTCCAGCACTGCGGTGAGACTGTCCACCGTGGCCTCGGTGGGGCCGTAGAGGTTGATGGCGTGCACGTCGTCGCGGTGGGCCAGTGCGTCCCACAGGGCCGGGCCGACCGCTTCGCCGCCGACGGCGATCTCCGTGGGGTGGACATCGGCGTCGAGCATGCCCGCGGCGAGCAGTGCCTCCGCGAAGGACGGGGTGGTCTCGATGGCGTCGATCCGGTGGCGGACGAAGTACTCGACGAGTCGCTCGGGGTCACGACGCACGTCGTCGGCGACGACGTGCAGCTCATGTCCGGCGAAGAGCCAGAGCAGCGGATCCCACGCCGCGTCGAACGACAGGCCAGCGGTGTGCGCGACGCGGAGCGGCCGGCCGAGCCGCGCTTCGGCCGGGTCGAACATCTCGGCCCGGTGGTGCTGGAACAGGTTCCGCAGGGCGGCCCGGTTCACGCCGACGCCCTTCGGGCGCCCGGTGCTCCCGGAGGTGAAGACGATGTAGGCGAGCGCGTCCGGGGCGATCGCTGGCAGAGCACTCGGGTCGTCCGTCCGGCGTCGCCACACCGTGGTGTCGGCGTCGACAGGGAGCGAGGGAACCTGCCAGGAGGCGCCGGCGGCCCGGTCACGGACGAGCTGCGCGCTGCTCGTGAGGACCAGCGTCGGACTCGCGTCCTCGATCATCCCGGCGACCCGGTCGGTCGGGTACTCCGGGTCGAGCGGGACGTAGACCGCGCCGGCGCGCAGCACGGCGAGGACGAGCATCGGCAGGAGAGCACTGCGCTCGATGCGGACGGCCACCCGGCTCCCGGGAACCACGCCTTCGCGGATCAGGTGGTGCGCGAGTCGTGTCGCGTCGGCGTCGAGCGCCGCGAACGTCGTCGTGCCGTCCTCGGCGACGACGGCGAGGTCGTCCGGGCGTCGACGGGCGACGTCGGCGAACGCCTCCATGACCGGTTCCGGGTCGAGGGTGACGGTCTCCCCGGCGCCTTGGCCGAGGAGGAGCGGGACCTCGTCCTCGTCGAGGATCGTCGCGCCCGTGACGGTGAGACCCTCGGGGCAGCCGACCACACGGTCGACGAACGCGAGAAACCGGTCCGCGTGCTCGGCGAGACTCGCCGTCGTGTGGAGCTCGGCGTCGCCTTCGAGCTGCAGGGTTGCGGTGGCAGCGTCGCTCGACAGCCCCGACAGGACGATGGAGAGGTCGTGGACCGGACCCGTCGAGAGGATGTTCACCGCGCCGACGGCGTCGCCGAAGCGGATCTCGTCGATGACGGGCAACAGGTTCACCGAAGGCCCAGCATGCCGAGGTGCCCCGGCGAGGGACTCGACGCGGAAACGCTGGTGTCCGACCGCGCTCCGGACGACGTCGCCAGCATGGGCGATGACGTCCGAGATCTCGGCGTTCGCGGGGACGTCGATCCGCAGCGGCAGGATGTTCGAGAGCATGGACGGGGTGCTCTTCGCCACTCTTCCCCGTCGGGCGGTGACCGGGAGGCCGAGCGCGACACGCTCCTCCCCCGTGATCTTCGCCATGTACAGGGCGACGATGGCGACGACGGTCTTGGGGAGGTCCCGGCCGAGTGCCGTGAGGCGTGCAGCACGCGCGTCGTCGAGGGGCACGGCGACCCGCACGATGGAGCTCGCTGCCGACCTCGCGGTGCCCTCGAGGCCGGCGACCGTTGCGTCGTCGTCCAGTGCGCTGCGCCAGTAGGCCTCGTCGGCGTCACGCTGCGCGGATGCTTCGTACTCGGCGATGTCACGGTGGAGGTCGTCCAACCCGGGAAGCACCGACGGCTGCCGGGCGGCGAGGTGTGCGCGGGGCTCGGCAGCGACGTCGAGGCCCCGGCTCGACGGTGCGGGCTGAGAAAGACGCGTGTACACCTCGGCCATGTACCGCAGCGCGATGACCGCCGAGTAGCCGTCGAGCAGCAGGTGGTGCACCCGTTGGAAGAGCAGGGACCGGGTGTCCGTGATCTGGAACAGGACCGCGCCGAACAGGTCGTCACCCTGCAGATCGCGCGGGGTCTCCATCGCCCGGTCCATGGACGCCATCGCCTCGGAGAGCGCCGCCTCCGGATCGAGGTGACGCAGATCGACGACCTGCACGACGTCGTCGGTCGGACGCGGACGGACGATGACCCCGTAGGGACCGTCCGCGTCCGACCGGACGCGCATGGACAGCGCGTCGAGGTCGGCGACCACCGTGTTCAGCGCGATCCGGACGAGCCGCTGGTCGAGCGCGCCCCGGAGGTCGAGGTACTGCCCGATCTGGTACGTCGCGTTCGACGGGTCCAGCTGCTGGGCGTACCAGATGCCTCGTTGCGCGGAGGTCAACGGGACGCGGATGCCGGCCTCCTGCTCGTCCCGGTCGCCATGGTGGTGCTTGCTCGTCACAGAGAGACTCTTCCTGTCGGGACGCGGCCGCTACCGGGCCGGATCGCGGTTCCGCTGGTTCCGGTTCCTCTGGGCGCTACTGGAACTGACCGATGCGGAGCGAGTCGAGGATCCCGCCGATGTCGATGAGCGGGCCCTGGACGAGGGGGCCCTGGATGAGTGCCGGGGACGTCGCGTTCGTGGAGGTGTCTTCGGCGGCGTTCGCAGCGGTCGCGTTCGTTGCGAGACCGCCGAGCGTCAGCGCCACGGCGATGGTCGCGGTGCTCAGGATGCGGGTGTTCTTCTTCACGGGAAGCTCCTCGTCGACTGTCGGCGGCCGGACTTCGGCCACCGTGGAGTCGTTCGGGGCCACCGTGGTGACCGGTTTGGTCGTTCACACGGTGTTCAGATCGCTCCGCTCGTGCGACCCACTGTGCGGACGCCCGTACTCGCGCCACCCGCCCTGGCCGTAGGTGTCGTAGGCCGCCGTCGACGCGACCGTCGCCCCTGCCCCGTCCGTCTGGACGAAGTACGGGGTCGGATCGCCCTCGGTCGTCCGCCGCACCCAGGCGAGTGACGCCACGTTGCCGGCTCCGCTCGCGTCCGTCAGGCACTGCAGACTCTCAGCCGGGAGCGCGCCGTCGGTCTCGAGCTCCACGTCGCCGCAATCCTCACGGTTCGGGAACGGATACGCCCCGGGAAACTCCACAACACTCCTTGTGCATGTAGGGTCGCACCATGATTGCAGGACGGATCGACGACCCCGCCCAGATGCGCGCCCTGGCCCACCCGACGCGCCTGCGCATCCTCGGCCTGTTGCGGGCAAACGGCCCGCAGACCGCCGCGACGCTGGGCGACGTCATCGACGAGGCTCCGGGCACGATCAGCTACCACTGCACCAGACTCGCGGCTGCAGGCTTCATCGAACCCGCTCCGGACGCCGGCACGGACCGCCGCGAGCGCTGGTGGCGAGCCGCGCACGAGGCCTCCGTGTGGGAGCTCGCCGACGCGCTCGACGACCCGGAGCGGTTGCTCGCCACGAACGCCCTCGACCACGCGGTCGCCCGTGTGTACGCGGCGAACTACGAGGCCTTCGTCGACCACGCGCCGACGTTCGGCCGCGAGTGGGTGGCGGCGTCCTCGAGCACCGACCGAGTGCTCCGGCTCACGGCGGCTGAACTCCAGGACATGGGCGAGGAACTCCGTCAGGTCGTCGACCGCTGGGCCGATGTCGCCGCCGAGCACAGCGCCGACGACGGTTCCGAGCAGGTCTTCGTGCTGAACCAGGCGTACCGATGGCCGCGCAGCTGAGCCCCCGCGCACAACTGCGCGCGCTGCTGGCGGTGCAGGTGGTGTCACGGATCGGGAACGTCGTCACCACCATCACCGTGCCGTTCGCCGTCCTGGCGCGCGGCGGTTCCGCCACCGACGTCGGCATCGCCGCGTTCATGGCGACGGTCCCGATCGTGCTCGGCGGCCCGTTCGGTGGTGCCCTCGTGGAGCGGGTGGGCTTCGTCCGCTCGAGCGTCGCCTCCGACCTCATCAGTGGGCTCACGCTGCTCGCGATGCCGGTGCTCGCCTGGACCGTCGGGCTGCCGTTCTGGGCACTCCTCGCGCTCGTCTTCGTCAGCGGCCTGTTCGACACCCCCGGCGAGTCCGCGCGACGGGTGCTCCTGCCGGGGCTGGCGACGACGGCGGGGGTGCCGCTGGAACGCGCCGTCGGCCACTTCGAGGCGTCGTCACGGCTGTCGGTGCTGATCGGCGCCCCGCTCGGCGGGACCCTGGTCGCCGTCACGGGTCCGATGCCGGGCCTCGCCTGCGTGGCGATCGCTTTCGGGGCAGCCGCGCTGCTGATGGCGGTCACGGTCCGTGGCGCAGCGGCACCGGTCGAATCCGCCGAGCCGGTGGCGTCGCAGGGGTACTGGCGTGACATCGCCGACGGGTTCCGGTTCTGCGTCCGCGACCCCCTGTTCCGGCTCGTGGTCGCGCTGGTGCTCGTGACGAACCTGCTCGACGCCGCACGCTCGACCACGCTCCTGCCGCTCTACGCCGACCAGCAGCTCGGCGGCGCGCAGGCGCTCGGGCTCGTCACCGGCGTCTTCGGGGGTGCGGCGTTCCTCGGCTCCGTCGCCTTCGGGTACGTGGCGCACCGCGTGCCGCGACGGGTGGTCTTCGCCCTGTGCTTCGTCCTCGCCGGTGGGCCGTCACTGGTCGTTCCGGCGCTCGGGCTCAGCCTGCCGTGGATGCTCGCGTCCGCCGCACTCTCCGGGCTCGCGGCCGGTTCGATCAACCCGATCCTCGGAGCCGTCGAGCTCGAGCGGATCCCGGAGCACATGCGCGCGCGGGTGTTCGGCCTGCTCGGTGCCGGCGCGTGGGCGGGCATCCCCGTCGGCGGCCTGCTCGCCGGACTCGCTGCCGACGGAGTGGGGGTCGAGACCACCTTCGCCGTCGTCGCGGTCGTGTACACCGTCGTGACGCTCACGCCGCTGCTCGGCGGATCGTGGCGGCTCATGGAACGCCGCTCGATCACCGTGCCAGCGGGTTCGACGGCATGACGCCGGGGCGCCCGAGCTGCCGCCGGGCTGCGATCGTGGCCGGACAGCGGCTGCTGGTCGCTCGTGTTCGTACAGCCGCTGCCGGGCGTGCGCGCGGCCGAACTGCCGACGACGCTGGGCCCCGCGCCGTTCGTCAGACTGCCCGGCACGCTGGGGGATCCCCACGTCGTCACCCTGACGTCCGAGGTCCGGAGCGACCTCCACGTGGTCAGTGGCTGTCGGTCATCCCGCTGCTGACGTACGAGGAGTCCACCGTGTCGTCGGTGAGCGTGCAGTTGTAGACGGCGTACGGATCGGTGTGCCCGTCGTCGAAGGTGAAGGGGTAGACGAGCTGGTAGGTCCCGTCGCTACCCGGGTACCCCGACGGGTCGTCCGTGAAGGTCAGGGTGACCCCGGCGTCCGCGGCCCCCTTGCTGCACTCGTCGTAGATGTGCTGCGCGAGCGCCGACGTCCCGGGGGCCTTCGACGGGGACGTTGGCGGAGTCGACGGAGTCTGGTCGTCCGTGGTCGCGGCGTCCGTCGCGGTCGGGGACGGGGACGGGAGCGGGGTCTTGTCCCCGGTCATCGCCGTGGTGGCGGACGGCGCCGGAGTCGGGGTGCTCGCAGCACAACCGCTGAGGGCGGCGACCACGACGCAGGCAGCCACCGCGGTGAGGCTGACGCGGGTTCGTGTGTTCATCGGTTCTCTCCTTCGGTGGGAGCAGGGTCGCTCACTGAGAGATGTCGTGCGACGGCCGATCCTGACACGGTGTCGGTACCGGCGCACCGCGCCAGCGGGGCGACGGCCGTGCCGGGAGGGACGGTGCCAGCTGGCACCGGGCCTCCCGTCCGCCCTGTGGTCGCGTCGAAGACGCGTCAGCCTTCCCAGGGCCAGTACGTCTGGCAGGTCTCGGGGCTGCCGTTCGTCGAGTTGCACACCTGCACCGGGCCCCAGAGTGCGACGGCGACGAACGCCACCTGTAGCACCAACATGCCCAGGCCGACGATGAACAGGGCGCGGACGCGGCGACGGTCGTCGCGGACGCCGGTCAGCAGCGAGCCGAAGGCGGCGAGCAGCCCGCCGGCCGGGACCACGAGTCCGAGGACGACGGTCACGGTCATCAGGAGCGCGAATTCGCCTCGGGTCGCGCCGAAGCGTCGACCGGTCTGCACTGCAGTCACGGAAGTGAGCTTATTGGCCACCGGGCCACGCCGATGCGCCCACTTCGGGCGGCGGTCTCGGACCGATCAGTTCGACCTGGGCGGGCTGGGATCGCACGCCTCGATCTCGGTCCGAAGCGCGCCACGTTCCGTGACGGTGAGCGGGCGGAGGGGGTACCGGCTGAAGTCCTCACGGAACTCGTACCCGTCACCCTCCTGTCGCGGGATCACGTGCAGGTGGGCGTGCGGAACCCCTTGGTCTGCTTCTCGACCATTCGACATGAGCACGTTCGTGCCGCCGATCGCCGAGCTGAAGACACTCCGGATAGCTCGATCGACCTGCTGCGCGACGAGTGCCATCTCGATGACTTCTGCCTGCGTCATCGAAGCGAAGTCCGCAGCGTGGCGGGTCGGAAGGACGAGCATGTGGCCGCGGTTGATCGGATGGCTGTCCGCGACGACTATCACGTGGTCACCCGCTGCTATGACCTCGAACGAGTTGTCGTCGATGTTCTGGCAGAACGAGCAGACGAGAGGCCCCATGAACGAGACACTAGCGGCGCTCGTCTCCGCCTCACCCGACGCCGTTCACCGGCGCACGTTCAGCGCAGGATGCGGATCCGGTGCGCCCGGTAGATGTACTCGTCCTGCCCGCGAAGGTAGTGCTCGACCTGGAACTCCACGCGTTGTCCGATGGACAGCGTGGCCCATCCGGCCGTCTCCAGGTCGGAGAATTGGACGAAGACATCCGACGGGACGGCGGAAGACCGGAGTGCACCCCAGCCCTCGTCGCCGCTCCACTGCACCACTTCACCGGTCACCGTCTCCACGGGGCGACAGCAGCGACCCCGCGGTTCAGCCGCCGCTGCGCTCCCGGCGGCGCACCCGCAGCGTGCCGATCCCCTGCACGATGCACAGGACGCCGCTCGCGACGACGATGACCCCGGTCACGATCCGGCCGACGGAGAACCCGCCGAACAGCAGTGGGGCGACCGCAACAGCGATGAAGATCGCGCCCATCACGATGACGACGACCGGGTTCTGGGCGACGAAGAAGTGGCGGCCACCGTTCGCCTCGGCGATGGCGCGGTCACGCGCACGTGGGACGGCGTCGGGGGACCGACCCGCGCGACGATCTGCACGCCGTCGACGGCTGCGCAGGACCAACCACACCGCCGCACCGATGACGACGGCCGCTCCGATCGCGATCCACTCGACGAGCTGGAAGAACCCGAAGACGAGCAGCAGGACGAACCCGACCACGACGCCCGCGAACATGTCCGTGGTCATCCGGTCGGTCCGGCCGTCGACGCTCGTGACGTGGCCGGGGCGACGTTCGTACGGATCGTGCTCGTCCACCGCCGGTCCGTCGGCGCGTTCGGTTCCCATGCACCGAACGTACCGACGGCGCTGGGGAGCCGTCCGGTTCAGCCGACGCGCGCGGCTGGCTGCTCGGCCCGGGCTGCGGGCGCCGGACGCCGTTCGCGCATGATCGCCACCGCCTGGCGGAGCGACAGCCCCGGCAGGTAGGTGCGGACGATGGCGACGCCGATCGTGGGCAGCGCCACCGGGTCCGGGTACGCCATCACCAGTGGGTGCAGGTCGGGGCCGAACTTCGCCTTGAAGCGCAGCAGGGAGCGGAACCCGTAGACCGGTTCGAGGGCTCCGCCGACGACGTCGAGGACCGATTCGACGCCGCTCCGGCCGCCGGTCTGCGGTTCCGCCGAGGACGCGAGCGGTGCCGCGGACAGGCTGAGCCGCTCGGCCCCGTCGGCGCGCATCCGGTCGACCGCACTCGCGACCAGGAACTCCATGACGCCGTTCGGGGCGTCCGGGGCGCGGCGCATCACGTCGAGTGTCCAGCCGACCACCTGGCCGGCGCGGTGGGCGGGCAGCCAGCTGGTGACGGCGAGCACGGTGCCGTCCTCGCCCAGTGCGACGAGCGTGCGGACGGCGGGGTCGCGCATCTCGTCGATCCCGCCCAGGGTGAACCCCATCTCGGGCAGTTCGCGCTCTGCGACCCACTCCTCCGAGATCGCCTCGATCTGGCGGGTGACCGAGCCGGGCAGCGAGGCCCAGTCCGACCAGAGCGCGGTGGTGCCGGAGCGTGCGGCCTTGTTGACGGCCGTGCGGACGTCTTGCTTGCGCTTGCCCGTGGTCGTCCAGGTGCGCGGGTCGAGGTCGGCGTCCTCGGCGACGGGAAGGGTCGTCCAGCCCAGTCGTGCGAGTGCAGCACCGAGGGTGGCGTCGATGCCGTAGAAGACGGGCGTCCAACCGTGATCGTCCGCGGCCCGTGCGAAGCCCTCGAGTGCTGCGAGCCGTGCGTCCTCGTGGCCGAAGGGGCCACCGGTCGTCACGGCGACGCTGCCGGTGCGGTGGTACGCGACCCCGGCGCGGCCGTCCTCGGTGAACCAGTACTCGTTGCCGGGCCAGGTCGTCATCCACCCGAAGGTGTCGCCACCGCCCGCGACCAGCAGGGCACGAGCGGCCACCCGGGCGGCGTCCTGCCCGTCGAGGTCGCTGTCCGAGCGTCCTGCCCCGGTCGGACGGACCGCGGCGATCGCCACCGCGAGCCACAGGAGCGGGCCCGAGATGCCCACGACGAACCGCAGCGCCGGCTCGGCCAGTGCCAGGTGTGTGGGCAGGGTCACGGGGGCGATCGGGCCGAGCACGGCGAGCGCCAGGTGCAGGGGCTCCCGCACGCTGTCGCCCGAGGCCACGGCGACGCCGACGACGACGACCGCGAGCACCAGGGCCGCGCCGGCGACCGTGATCGCGAAGGTCAGCAGTCGTCGCCGGTCGGTCCGGACCGGGAAGTCGGCGCGGCGCAGGACGAGCACCACGGCGGTGGCGATCGGCACCAACACCGATGCGACGAGGGAGAGCGATACCGCGAGGTGGTCCGATGCCAGACGCTGCACGACGGCGTGGTGCCGCTCGGGCAGCACCCCGTACGACACGGCGGTCGCGATGCCGGTGATCAGGTCGACGGTCACCACGAGCCACAGCGCGAACCGGCTGCCACGCCGGAGTCCCACGGCGCCGACCGCCAGGACCACGAGCGGCATCACGGCCAGCAGCGACTGGAACAAGCCGTGCGGGTGCACCGCGGCGAGCGCCCGGACACAGCTGGCGGTCACCCCGGTCACCGAGCAGTGCGGCATCCTCCCGGTCGGCCCGGTGTCGAGCACCACGGCGAGCGGGGCGAGCAGTCCGAACTGAGCACCGGTGACGAGCGCGAGCACGGGTCCGACCGCCGACACCGTCACCGCGGCCACCAGCAGCACCCGGGTCTCGCGTGAGGAGCTCCGCGTCCAGCCGCTCCGCACCGGGGACCGTCGCAGCACGCGACCGAGCACCAGGCCGACGACCAGGGCGAGCGCCGCGTGCAGGTCGGACGCGTGTCCGGCGTAGAGCAGCAGTGCCGCGACGACGGCGATCGACACGACCCGGATCCGGCGCCGCCACAGGGCGCCGGCGAACGCGCTCGCGGTGACGATGGTGCCGACGATCCACGTCCAGGGTCCGACGTGCCCCAGGTGCACGAGGAAACCGCGGTTCGCCGGGGCGCCGTCGAACAGCTGCAGCACGGCGCCGAGGCCGGTCCCCACGACGGTCGTGACGACCATCGCGAGCAGGGTGCGCCGCCAGCCGAGCAGCCGTTCGGACGCCCCGGTGCACACCACGACGGCGACGAAGGTGACGAGGAACCCGACGACGCTGCTCGTCACCGCGACCACGCCGAGCGGACCCATCGTCCCGCCCAGGGAGTCGGGCGTCCGGCCGTCGTGCGCACCGATGCAGCGGAGCACCACGGCGGCGATGCCGGCGACGACCGTCAGGGCCGAGACGACGCTCGTCAGCGGGTACCGACGGGCCACCGGCACGAGACGCTTCGGTCTCGCCCACGCGAAGGCCGCGGCCATCGCGTTCACCGGAGGCCCAGGTGCGCGATGACGCCGGGCATCCCGACGCGCAGGGCGTAGCGGACGGTGTTCCAGTCATGGGCGGAGCCCTCGGACACGAACAGCCGGGTCTGCATGCCGGCGGCGTTCGCGGCGGCGCGGAGTGCCCTGGTCGACGCGACGTAGGGGGCGTCGTCGCTGCCGTAGGCGAACACCGTCAGGTGCCCGGGGTAAGGACCGTGCGCACGCATGATCGCCCGCGGTGCCGCTGCGGCGTACCGCGAGGCCGAGCCGCCGAACCCGTACTGGATGCTGTGCTGGACGGAGCCGTTCAGGGGTGCGAGCTCGCTCGAGATGGCGAAGGTCGTGCCGAACACGCCGGGGTGTGCGGTGGAGAACTGCATGGCGCACGTCGCGCCCTGCGAGAACCCGACGATGCCCCAGGCGGAGGGGGACGCTCCGACGCGCAGGTGCTGCCGGATCCAGTTCGTGGTGTCGGTCATGATGTACGTCGCGGAGCGGCCGAGGGACGAGTCGACGCACATCGGGTTGCGGTCCGGCGCTCCGAGCTGGTCGGGTGCGACGACGATCGGGGCGAGCCCGTGGTGTGCCGCAGCGAAGGCGTCCATCACCGCGCCGAGCCGGCCGGCCTGGAACATGTCGCTCGGCTGGCCGGGTTGCCCGGCGAGGCTGATCAGGACGGGCAGGGTCGGCGGTCGTTCGGTCAGTGCTGCGGGCGGCAGGTACACGACCGCCGGCCGTGCGTGGAAGTGGGAGACGGTCGACGGGATGTCGACGGAGAGCACCTTCCCACGCCGCGGCATGCCGGCGGGTGCCCGCCAGGTGGCCGGGTCCACCACCGGACTGGAGGCGCGCCCCACCCCCGTCTCGTGTCCCAGCGGACCGGATGGGTACGGATCCGTCGTCACGGCCTGCTCGATCGTGCGGTACGCGCCGAAGTCGACGTTGACGCCGAGGACGGCGGCCAGCGCCACCGCCACCGCCGCGAGCAGGCCGAGGACGCGGCGCAGCCAGCCGCCCTGGACGACGACCACGACGAGCAGGCCGACACCGCCGAAGGCCAAGGCCACCCACATCCGGGTGACCGGCGTGAACGACACCCCGTACAGGTCCTGCACGTCGCCGAACCACCACACCGCGACCAAGCCGAGCACGGCTCCGACGGCCATGGCGCCGAGCCGCCAGACCAGGCCCCGGACCGGGTGCCGGGAGCGACGACCGAACGCGGGCAGGAGCGCGGCGACGGTGAGGAGCACCGCGATGACGTCGACCGGGACGAGCACGGACGGTGCGACGACGGCGATGTGGAACAGGGGTCGGAGCAGATCGTGGAACATGGGGCCTCCCGGCGGACGTTGCCATCGTGGCGGTGGCCCGCTGCGAACGGGGCACCGAGGCGCTTCCGGTTCCCACAGTTCCCACCTGCGCGGCTCCCAGGCAGTACTCGAACAATCCCCAGCGAACCGTCCGGAGCGACGGGCCCGCCGGACCTCTCGGTGGCGCACACCTAGGGTGAACGGGTGACGCACGACGGATCGGTACAAGCTGCACTCGCGGCGGTCGCAGCGGACGGCTGGGGGGACGGCGGGCCGCTCGTCGAACCCGGCAGCACGGCCTCGCCACGTCGGGCCGCGGTCCTGATGCTCTTCGGCGCGCTCGACCACACGCCGAGCGACCGACCGGCAGCAGCACCCGGGGTCCCGCGCGACCTCGACGTCCTGCTCCTCGCCCGGGCCACGACCCTGCGCGCGCACGCGGGTGAGGTCGCGTTCCCCGGCGGACGCATCGACCCCGGTGACGCGGACGCCGTCGCCGCCGCACTCCGCGAGGCACAGGAGGAGACGGGGCTCGACCCCGCTGGCGTCGAGGTGCTCGGCCCCCTGCCCGCCGTACCGCTGGCGTTCTCGAACCACCTGGTCCAGCCGGTCATCGGCTGGTGGCGGGACCCGTCACCGATCCACGTCGTCGACGAGCACGAGTCGGCCGCGGTGTTCCGGGTACCGGTTGCCGATCTGCTCGACCCGGCGAACCGCGGCGTGACAGTGATCCGCCGCGGTGGTCAGGAGTGGCGCGGAGCAGCGTTCACCATCGAGGCCGACGGCGACGACCACCTGGTGTGGGGCTTCACCGCGATGCTGCTGGATGCACTGTTCGACCGACTCGGTTGGACGGAACCGTGGGACCGGGACCACGAGGTGCCGCTGCCCGGCTGAGCAGCGGAAAGGACAGCGGGTCGGCCCGCACCGCATCGACCGCGTGGGCCACGGCCCCGATCACGACGACGTCGGCTCCGAGCGACGACGCGACGAGTTCGGGCACCGGGTCGAAGTGCCCCTCGGCGAGCAGGTCGCGCGCGCGTTCGATGACGGCGACCGCGGGCTGGGCGATCGCGCCGGCGACCACCACGCGGTCGATGTCGAGCAAGCTCGCGAGCAGGACGCAGACCCGGGCCAGGCGGTCGCCCAGACGGTCGACGATGGTGCGCGCGACCGGATCGCCGCTCCGTGCGGCCGCGAACACCAGGGCGGCGTCCGCGGCGAGCGCGGCGTCCGCGGGGATGTGCCCGGCGACGACGGCGTCGGCCACGAAGGTTCGGGCGACGGCGCCGATGCCGGCGGACGAACCGACGCCCTCGACGAGCTCGAGCACCCGCATCTCCCCCGCTCCGCCGTGGGCGCCGCGCAGCAGGACCCCGTCGACGACGAGGCCCGCGCCGTAGCGTTCGCCGGACAGCAGCGCCGCGAAGGACGCGTCACCCGAGGACGGCCGTTCGGCGAGCGCGGCGAGGTTCGCATCGTTCTCGACGAGCACCATCCCGCCCGGCACGGTGCCGTCGAACCCCGGGTTCATCCGGACCCAGAAGCCCCCGTCGTCGGGCGAGGCACCGGCGGCGTCGACCGGTGCGGGGACACCCACGACGGTGACCAGGACCCGGGTGCGGTCGACGCCTGCCGAAGCGAGCGCAGCGGCCACGGTGTCGGCGATGACCCGGAGCCGCACGGGCACGTCGAGGCCAGATGCACCGAGCGCCCCCTCGGCACGGCCCAGGACGGTGCCGCGCAGGTCGGCGACGAAGGTGGTGACCCGGTGCTGGCCGGCGTCCACGCCGACGACGACCCCGGCGACGGTGTCGAGTTCGTAGCGCCGGGCGGGGCGTCCCATCCGGTACTCCCCCGCGGCACGGGCGTCGTCGAGCTCGCGGAGCCAGCCGAGCCGGACGAGTTCCTCGGCCGCACCCAGGACGGTCGACCGGGTCAGCCCGGTGGCGTCGATCGCCTCGGTCGCGGTGAACGCCGCGGAGTCGAAGGCGTACGCGAGCAGCGTCTCTGCGCTCGTTCCACGGGGCGGCGGCATGCCGTGACCCTATCGTGCGACGAGTTCCTTGCGGAATTAGATTTTCTCGCTACATTTAGTTCCGCGGGCAGCATCGGAGCCGCTCGCGGGACGGAACGGCAGGGACGCCGGGTCCGGACGGACGGAGACGACGTGCAAGCACACGCCACCGCCAGGAACGCAGCCTCGGTCAGCCGACGCTCGTTCCTGCTGGGAGCGGGCGGCATCGGGGCGGGCCTCGCGCTCGCCGGGTGCGCCCCGATCGGGTCCTCGAGCGCCAAGCAGGAGACCATCACGTTCTACGTGTCGAAGCCCGAGGTCATCGGCTACTTCGACGAGCTCATCGCACGGTTCCACCAGACCCAGTCGAAGATCCGGGTCGTCCGCGACTCGACCTCGAGCATGTCGGCGAACTTCGTCCGGAACCGACCGCCGGACCTCGGCTGCTGGAACTACAACTTCTCGGTCGTGCCGTTCGTCGAGCACGGTGCGCTGACGGACCTGTCCGACCTGCCGCAGGCCGACACCATCAACCCCGACCTGTGGCCGCTCATGGAGCAGACCGCCGACTACCCCGGCCGGAAGAGCGCCCTGCCCTACTCGGTGACCGCGGCGTCGGTGATCTACAACAAGGCACTGTTCGCGGAGCAGGGGATCGAGGTCCCGACGACGTGGAGCGAGTTCGCCGACGTGTGCGAGCGCCTGACGAAGGCCGGCATCGCGCCGATCTACGGCACGTTCAAGGACAACTGGACGATCGCCCAGGGCATGTTCGACTACTCGATCGGCGGCATGATCGACACCCCGGCGACCTTCGAGGCCCTGCGGCGCGAGGGCACGAACGTCGGCACGGGATCGGCCGTCTCGTTCGAGCGCGACCTGCGGGAGCCGATGGAGCGCATGGTGCGACTCCGCGCCTGGCACCAGGACGGCGCCGCGAGCCGTGGGTACGGCGACGGCAACCTCGCCTTCGCCCAGGGCAAGGCGGGCATGTACCTGCAGGGACCGTGGGCGCTCGGTGAGATCGCCAAGACGAACAAGGACATGGACCTCGGCACCTTCCCGCTGCCCGTCACCGACGACCCGGCCGACCGGAAGGTGCGCGTGAACGTCGACCTGGCCCTCTGGATCCCGGAGGCGTCGCGCAAGCAGGAGGCCGCCCGCGAGTTCCTGACCTTCCTGATGCAGTCGAAGGTCAACGACCAGTACAACGCGGACAACAACGGCTTCGGCGTTCGCAAGGACGCTCCCCCGGCGTCGAACCCCGCCCTGCGCGGCATGCAGTCGTACTACGACGACGCAGCCTTCTACCTCGGTGCCTCGCAGCTCATCCCCGCCGAGATCCCGGTCGCGAACTCCGCGCAGTCGATCGCCTTCGGCGGCGACCCGCAGCGCCAGCTCCGCACCCTCGACGCCGACTGGGCGCGTCTCGCGCTCCGCACGGCCGCGTAAGGAGACGTCCGAATGGCAACCACGACCACCGAATCGATCACGACGGCGGACCGCCGCCGCCGTGGCGGGGCCGCCCCGGGCCTCCAGGCCGGACGACGGAAGGGGCTGCGGGACGGACGCCGGAAGCCCCGCGTCGACCCACTGTTCCTGGCGTTCCTGCTGCCCACGCTGGTGCTCTTCACGCTCGCCATCACGCTGCCGGCCGTGATGGGCATCGTGCTGAGCTTCACGAACTCCGTCGGCTTCGGCGAGTTCCGCTTCACCGGGCTCACCAACTACATCGCGGTGTTCTCCGACCCGGCGATCCTGCAGGCGTACCTGTTCACGCTCGGGTTCTCGCTCGTCACCGTGATCGTCGTCAACGCGATCGCGTTCCTGCTCGCCATCGCGCTGACGTCGAAGATCCGCGGCAAGATCGCCCTGCGCGCGGTGTTCGTGCTGCCCATGGTGATCTCGGGCATCGTCATCGCGTACGTGTTCTCGTTCCTGTTCGCGAACAGCCTGCCGGCCTTCGCCACGGCGATCGGGTTCGGCCCGCTCGAGCAGAGCATCCTGGCGGACCCCGATCTGGCCTGGCTGGCGATCGTGGTCGTCACCGCGTGGCAGGCGATCCCGTCGACGCTCCTCATCTACATCGCCGGGGTGCTCTCGATCCCGGGCGAGGTGTACGAAGCGGCGGCCCTCGACGGTGCCAGTGCCTGGCGCCAACTCGTCTCGATCACCGCACCGCTGACCGCGGGCTACATCCTGATCAACCTGGTCATCGGGTTCAAGAACTTCCTGAACTCGTACGACATCATCGTCGGCCTGACCGACGGCGGCCCCGGCACCTCGACCACCAGTGTCGCGATGTCGATCTTCAAGGGCTTCAACGGCGGCGACTACGCCTACCAGATGGCGAACGCCACGATCTTCTTCGTCATCGCGGTCGTCATCGCCGTGATCCAGCTGCGGGCGACCCGCGGGAAGGCAGCGCTCTGATGTCCCTGCAAGCACCCCTGCGACCGGGGACCACCGCGACCGGCAGCATCCGGTCCGTCGACGCCGACCGATCCGCCGGCGGACGATCCGCCGGTCGGCGCGGCGGCACCGCCAACTGGCCCGTCACCGTCGTCCTCGTCCTCTGCGCACTGACCGTCCTCGTGCCGCTCTACGTCACCCTGACGATGGCGTTCAAGACCACCGGCCAGGCGGTCGACGGCAACGCGTTCTCTCTGCCGGCGCCGTTCAGCGTCGACGGCTTCGTGCAGGCGTGGCAGCTGACCGACTTCCCCCGGGCGTTCGGGGTCTCGGTGTTCGTCGCCGCGATCACCGTCGTCGGCACGATCCTGCTCGCCTCGTTCACGGCCTACGCGATCGCCCGGAACTGGGACCGCCGGCTGTTCCGCTGGTCGTTCTTCTACCTGCTCGCCGCGATGTTCCTGCCGTTCCCGGTGCTCGCGCTGTCGCAGGTGAAGCTCACCGGGCTCGCGCACCTGGACAACCCGCTCGGCGTCGCGATCCTGCACGTCATGTTCCAACTGTCCTTCAGCGTGCTGCTCTTCACGGCCTTCCTGCGTTCGATCCCGGCGGAACTGGAGGAGAGTGCACGCATCGACGGTGCGAGCACGGGACAGGTGTTCTGGCGACTCGTGTTCCCGCTGCTGGCACCGATGAGCGCCACCGTCGGCATCTTCGCGTTCCTCGCGTCCTGGAACGACTTCGTGATGCCGTCGCTGATCACCTCCGACCCGGGCTTGCAGACCCTGCCGGTGCTGCAGCAGATGTTCCAGACGCAGTTCAGCAACAACTACAACGTGTCGTTCGCCTCGTACCTGATGGCCATGGCCCCGGCGATCATCGTCTACCTCGTCACCCAGCGGTGGGTGATGGCGGGCGTGACGCAGGGCGCCATCAAGTGACCGACACCGCCGGTGCGGACCCGACCGACACACACCCCACGAACCCGACGAACCCCTCGACCCACGAAAGGCCCGACGTGACCGACACCCTCGCCCAGCCCGCCGCCACCACGAACGACGAGACCTGGTGGCGCCAGGCCAGCGTCTACCAGATCTACCCCCGCTCGTTCGCCGACGCGAACGGCGACGGCATCGGCGACCTGCCCGGCATCACCGAGCGGGTGCCGTACCTGGCCTCACTCGGCGTCGAGGCCGTCTGGCTCAGCCCCTTCTACCCGTCCGCCCTGGCCGACGGCGGCTACGACGTCGACGACTACCGCGACGTCGACCCGCGCCTCGGCACCCTCGACGACTTCGACCGGATGGTCGAGGCACTGCACGCCGCGGGCATCCGGGTGATCGTCGACGTCGTCCCGAACCACACGAGCGACCGGCACGAGTGGTTCCGCGAGGCGCTCGCAGCGCCGAAGGGCTCCCCGGCCCGCGACCGCTACGTGTTCCGCGACGGCAGTGGACCGTCCGGCGAGGACGCCCCCGCCGACTGGATCTCGATCTTCGGCGGGCCGGCCTGGACCGCCGTCGGCGACGGCCAGTGGTACCTGCACAGCTTCGCGAAGGAGCAGCCCGACCTGAACTGGGCGAACCGCGAGGTCCGCGACGACTTCCTGCACACCCTGCGTTTCTGGTCCGACCGCGGCGTCGACGGGTTCCGCATCGACGTGGCCCACGGCCTGGCGAAGGACCTGGGCGAGACCCTGCCCACCTGGGCCGAGCTCGCCGAGATGCCGAAGGACGGCACGCACCCGCTCTGGGACCGCGACGACGTGCACGAGATCTACGCCGAGTGGCGGACGGTCTTCAACGAGTACACGCCGGCCCGCACCGCGGTCGCCGAGGCCTGGGTCCCCGCCCACCGCCGTGCCCGCTACGCCAGCGCCGAGGGGCTCGGTCAGGCGTTCAACTTCGACCTGCTCGAGGCCGACTTCGACGCCGGGCAGTTCCGCACGATCATCGAGTTCAACCTCGGCCTCGCCGAGCAGTCCGGCTCGTCGACCACGTGGGTGTTCTCCAACCACGACGTCGTCCGGCACGCCACCCGCTACGCCCTGCCGCCGCGCGCCGGCGGCACCGACAAGCAGGGCAGCGCCTGGCTGCTCGCCGGCGGCTCGCAGGACGCGCTCGACCGGTCGCTCGGCCTGCGCCGCGCACAGGCCGCCACACTGCTCGAACTCGCCCTGCCCGGCTCCGCCTACCTGTACCAGGGCGAGGAGCTCGGCCTGCACGAGGTCGGCGACATCCCGGACGCCGACCGCCAGGACCCGGCGTTCTTCCGCAACCCGGGCGTCGACGTCGGCCGTGACGGCTGCCGCGTGCCGATCCCGTGGACGCGCACCGGCTCGTCGTTCGGCTTCGGTCCGGACGGCTCGCACCTGCCACAGCCGGCGTGGTTCGCCGACTCCAGCGTCGAGGCCGAGGACGCCGACCCCGACTCCACCCTGCACCTGTACCGGAAGGCGCTCGGCCTGCGCGGCCAGCTGCAGTCCGAGGAACAGCTCGAGTGGATCGAGACCCGCCGCGACGACGTGCTCGCGTTCCGTCGGCCGAACGGATGGACGAGCGTGACGGTCTTCGGCGACGAGCCCTTCGCGCTGCCGGCCGGGGAACTGCTGCTCGCCTCGGCCCCGGTGGTCGACGGCGACCTGTCGGGCGTGGGGACGGCCTGGTTGCGTTCCTGACGGAACCAGGTGGCGGACGGGAGGCGCGGTGCAGGCAGGCACCGTGCCTCCCGTCCGCCGTGGGGTCACCATCTCGGGCCGCGACCGGCATCCGAGACGTCAGCCGCTGCCGGTAGGGTCGCCGCATGAGCGGGGCGAGCATCGGCGTGCAGGACTTCGTGATGCGGTTCGGGGATCGCACCGTGGTCGACGGGCTGTCGTTCGACGTCGCCCCCGGTGAGACGTTCGGGTTGCTCGGCAGCAACGGCTCCGGCAAGACCACGACGATCCGTGCGCTGCTCGGCATCACCACGCCGACGGCGGGGACGCTGACGATCGACGGTCGCCCCTACCGGCCGGCCACGGGCGGAATCGGCTACCTGCCCGAAGAGCGCGGGCTGTACCGCAAGGAATCCGTCATCGACGTGATGACCTACTTCGGGCGTCTGCGCGGGCTGCGCGGCGCCGAAGCGACCGCGTGGAGCATGGACTACCTGGCGCGCGTCGGGCTGGCCGACCGTGCGAAGCTGCGCGTCGACAAGCTGTCCGGCGGGCAGCAGCAGAAGGTGCAGCTCGGCATCACGATCATGGACCAGCCGCGGCTGCTCATCCTCGACGAACCGACCAAGGGGCTCGACCCGGTGAACCGGCGGCTCCTGCTCGACCTGGTCGACGAACGGAAGGCCGACGGCGCGACCGTGGTCCTCGTGACCCACCACATGGACGAGGTCGAGCGGCTCTGCGACCGCATCCTGCTGCTCAAGGACGGCCGGGCCGCCGCCTACGGATCCGTGCCCGACGTGCAGGACGCCTTCGGCGGCGCGGTCGCCCGCGTCGGGCTCGACGGCCCGGTGCCGAAGTCGCCGCTGTACCGGCTCGCCCGGCACGAAGGGCACGTCGCCTACCTCGTCCCCACGCAGGCCGCCGCCCCGGACGGTGCGGACGTCCTGGCGGAACTCGTCGCGGCCGGGGTGCACGTCACCGCGTTCGAGATGCGCCGGATCCCGCTCGACGAGATCTTCGTGCAGGTGTACGGGCACGACGCCCTGGCCTTGACGTCGACCGACGGGGCAGCGGCATGAGCAACCTCGGTACGGTCGTCCGGTTCGAGTTCGTCCGTGCGGTCAAGAAGCCCGCGTTCTGGATCGGCACGCTCGCGCTGCCGGTCGTCATCGTGGTGGTCTCGCTGCTCGTCGGCATCGGACAGGCCGCCGGCACGGACTCGGTGGTTTCCGGGTCGTCGGCCACGAAGACACCGTTCCACTACGTCGACGATTCCGGCCTGGTGTCCGAGTCCGTCGCCGCGAAGTGGGGCGGGACACCGTCCACCAGCGCCGCCGCAGACCGCGCCGCCGTGCGGTCCGGCGACCTCGACGCCTTCATCGTGTTCCCGTCGTCACCGTCCACCACCGCGATCCGGGTCGACGCGGCCGACCGCGGGCTCTTCGCCAACGGCGTGTACTCGTCGCTCGCCCAGCGGGTGCTCGAGCAGAGCGTCGCCGCGTCGGTCGACGACCCCGAGACCGTGCAGCTGCTCCGCAACCCGCCCGCCACCGACGTCACCACCTACGCCGACGGCCGGGTCGCGCCGGGCTGGTTGTCCGTCGTGCCGCCGTTCCTGTTCGTCGCCGCGTTCTTCGGGCTCGTCATCCTGCTCGCCGCCCGGATGGTCACCGTCGTGGTCGAGGAGAAGGAGAACCGGATCTCCGAGATGATCCTGACCACGGTGACCGCGGGCGACCTGATCCGCGGCAAGGTCATCGCGATGCTGCTCGTCGGCTTCGTGCAGGTCAGCGTGTTCGTCGTGCCCGGACTGGTCGGACTGCTCGTCGCCCTGCCGCTGCTGTCGTCGCAGCTCGGCGGGCTGACCATCGACCCGTGGCGGATGGTGACCGGGGCGCTGCTGCTCGTCGGCGGAGTGCTGCTCGCATCGGGGCTGTTCGTCGCCGTCGGGGCCGCGGTGCCGTCGATCAAGGACGCCTCTGCCCTGCAGTCGGCAGCGATCTTCGCGCTGATCATCCCCCTGTACGCGGCGTTCTTCGTGATGACGACGCCGACGTCGCCGGTGGCGCAGTTCTTCACGTACTTCCCGACCTTCACGCCGATCACCGCGATGGTGCGGAACGCCGTCGGGGCCCTGACCGTGACGGAGTCGGTGGTCTGCATCGTCGAGGTGTTCGTCGTCGCCGGGCTGCTGCTGTGGTTCGCCGAGTACCTGTTCCGGCACTCGGTCGCGCAGTACGGGTCGAAGGTGACGGTGCGGCAGGTGCTGTCGTGGCGGCGGGGGCAGCGGGGCTGAGCGGGGCGGTGCTCGGCCCCGTCGGCCCGCGGTGCTCGCGTCGCCGGCCCGCGGAGCTCGCGTCGCTGGTCAGCCGGCGGCGATGCGGCGGAGCGCGTCCAGGTGGGCGGCCCAGACGGCCCGGCCCGAGGCGGTCAGGGTGATCGAAGTCCGGGGCGTCTTGCCCACGAAGCCCTTCCCCACCGACACGTAGCCGGCCGCCTCGAGCGCGGACACCTGCTTGCTCAGCACCGAGTCACTGACCTCGACCGCGTCCCGCACCTCGCGGAACCCCAGCGTGCCGGAGCGGGTCAGGGCGGCGATCACCGAGAAGCGCACCGGGTGCTGCAGCAGGTCGTCGAGCTCGTGCCGCGGGTGCGTCCGTTCCGTGGTGCTCACGAGCGGGCCTCACGAGCCGCACAGACGAGCGCGACCAGCAGGACGAGCCCCGAGGTGATGCCCGACCAGAGCACCGAGCCGTGCACCCACCCGACCACGGCGATCGCCGCCAGGTAGGTGACCGCCCAGCTGGCGATGTAGACGGTCCAGCGGCGGCTCCGGGCGAAGGCCGAGCGGCCGCGGATGCTCACCATGAAGAACACCACCAGGGCGACCAGCGCGACGAGGGTGCCGACGTAGACCGCGGCGAACGCGTCCCCCGTCGTGAGTCCCATGCCGAGCGTGCCGAGCGACGTCGCGACGCCGAGCGCGGTGATGAACGTGACGTACGGCCAGCGGACGGCGTCGTGCGCGCGTCGGCCGATCCGGTCCGCCTGGTCGAGCAGTCGGGCCGCCTCGGCGGGTCCGGGTCGTGCGGTGGTGTGGTCCATGGTGTCCCCTCTCGTTGACACCAGTATGGCAAGTACTTTCCAAATTGGCAAGCAGTTTCCGTATGCGCGAGTCCGCTCGCGATCCGCTTGCGTTCGCGGTGCGCGCTCGTTCGCGGTGCGCTCGCGTTCGCGCTCGCGGCCCTCAGACGCGGACAGGCGTCTCGTTGAGGTCCCACAAGGGAACGGCATGCCGCTTCCACCCCTGACGCAGGGTGTCGGCCGCACGATCGAACTCGACCAGGACGTCGATGTGCGGGCGGACGAGCATCTGGATCTGCAGCCCCTCGTACATCGCGAGCAGCTGTGTCGCCGCCTGGTACGCGGGGATCCCGGCCTCTTCGGCGCCCTTGTCGAAGTCGCGCTGCAGCCCGACGGTCAGCTGCTCGGCGTACTCCTCGAACCGCTTGCGGAACAGTTCGGCGAACCCGGACTCCGAGCTGGCCACGGTAATCAGTCCGGCGAGGACCCGGACGAGGCCCGGATCGGCGACGTCCTCGGCGAGGGTCAGGCGGACGTGCTCGATCATGCACGTCGGCGGGGCCTTCCGTCGGGTCCCGCGCAGCCGCACCCACCGGTCGTAGGTGACCAGCAGCAGGGCGTGCCAGGTCGGGAACAGCCGCTCGACCGTCTCGAGCGGAACGCCGGCGACGTCGGCGATGACCGCGGCGTCGACGTCGTCGAACGGGTGCAACCGGTACGCGCGGATGGCTGCGCGCACGGTGCGCTCTGCGAGGGACTCGTCGTCCTCGACGCGTTCGCCGTGCAGGGGTTCCATCCGACCATTGCAGCGCATCGCGGGCCGTTTGTCTCGTCCCAGAGCGGGGGCCGTGCCCCCAGGCCGTCAGCCGACGGTGATCGGCGCCGCCGGCGGGCGGACCCGCTGGCGCATCCACACGAAGAACCCGGTCAGGGTGAAGACGCCGTAGAAGACGTACATCAGCCCCGATGCGTAGTACCCGGCGGAGAACAGCAGCGGCACGCCGACCAGGTCGACCGCCACCCAGATGAGCCAGAACTCGACCCACCCCTTGGCCATGCCGTAGGTGGCGAGCAGCGAGCCGACGAAGATCCAGGCGTCGCTCCACACCGGTTTCGTAGGATCCGAGCGCGCGGAAGACGGGGGTCAGCAGGGCGGTGCCGCCGACCAGGCCGACGACGAGCAGCAGGCGGGACCGCCAGGAGGCCCAGTGCGGGTCGATCACGGTCGTCGCGTCCTCGGGGCGGTGCGTCCACCGGTACCAGCCGTAGACGCTCACGATGATGAACATGACCTGACGGCCCGCCTGGCCGAGCAGGTTGACGGGGTTGGGGGTGTCGAACAGCGCACCCATGAAGACGGTGAAGAGCAGGGCGTTGCCGACCAGTCCGACCGGCCAGGCCCAGACCTTGCGACGCATGCCGCCGAGGGCGCTGAGCAACCCGAAGACGTTGCCGATCACCTCACGCCACAGCACCGTCTGGTCGCCGATGACGATCTGCGCGTCGAACAACCAACGCACGATGTCCATGGGCCCTCCTCGTTTCCGCCGGACGGTGCAACGACGCCACCCGTACCGGCATTCCTTCCGGGTTTCCCCTGTCCGCACGGAGCGCACACCCAGAAATCGGGGTACAAACCATGTCCTCCAACACGAGGACTCAAATGCCCCCCGTTCTGGGGTCCCGGTGAACGCTCGTTCTCGCTTGTCCGCACTTTGGGGGACAGCTAACGTCGTCCCCAGAGCGAGTCCAGCCCGCCCGAGCAGCAGTCCCTGCGCTCAGAGGCCCGGCGACCGTTCTCGGCACCGGTCAGCCGCGACCCCTTCCAACCACTGGGTCGATGACAACCTCCCCACCGGGCAGGACACCCGAACGTCCCCGGTGGGCTTCAGCGCGCCCAGGCACGCAGGAACGGAACCACTCCATGCACAAGATCGTCACCGGTGCCATCGCCGGCGCAGCAGGCGTCGCACTCCTCCTCGGCGGTGCCGGCACGTTCGCCCTCTGGAACGCCAGCGCCTCGAGCGCCGCGTCCGCGGTGAGCGCCGGCACCCTGACGCTCAGCGCCAACAACGACGGCGCCTGGACCGACATCACGAACGGTCGTTCCGCCGCGATCGACCCGACGAAGGCGCTGATGGTGCCGGGCAACACGTTCCAGTTCACGCAGACGCTGAACATCGGCGCGACCGGCCAGGACCTCAAGGCCAACCTGACCTACGCCAACCAGAGCATCACCGGTGACAGCGCGCTGATCGCCGCCACGACGAAGACGCTGGCCGTCACGTCGACGAGCGCCTCGATCGTGCAGTCCTCGTCGAACGCGAACACCTTCGTCGTCTCGCCGTCGTCGTCCACCTCGACGGTCAAGGTCGTCTTCACCGTGACGCTGCCCGCCGCCGCGACCACCGGTCAGGGCGGCTCGCTCAACCTCAGCGCGCTCGCCTTCACGCTGACCCAGACCGCGATCGGTTCCTGACCCACCGATCGCACCCCACCGACCACGACGACCAGGAGCAGGGACATGACCGCCACACCGCGGACGACGGGACGCCACCGCGCCTCCCGACGCCACCGCTGGGTGTGGCCGGTCGCGCTCGGCCTGGTCGTCGCGGTCGGCACGGCGCTCCTCGGCGTCGGCGGCACCTACGCACTCTGGAACGGCACGGCCAGCACGGCCGCCACCACCGTGCGCTCCGCGACGGCGACCATCACCGTCGGCGGCACGACGGCGATGAACACCGCGGTCCTCGGGCCGGGCACCAGCACCACCGGCACGTTCACCATGCGGAACACCGGGTCGATCCCGCTCTCCGTGCGCGTCACGACGACGTCCTCGAAGTCATCAGTCGCGGCGGCGTCCGGTGAGCTGACGCTCCACCTCGCGATGGTGTCGTCGACCGCGAAGTGCGTGCCCGGGCTCACCGGCACGAGCGCGCGGCTCGCCACCTTCGACACGGGCTCAGGTGTCGTCACCCTGCCGGCCGGGGGCAGCGGGATCGCGTGCCTCGAGATGGCCCTCGACGCCGACGCCCCGCAGACCGTCGCCGGCGCCACCACCGACTTCACCCTCACCGTCACCGGAACGCAGGTCGCCGCATGAACCGCCGCCTCCGGCTCCTCGTCGCCGTGCTCCTCACCGCCGTGTTCGTCGGTGGCACCTCGAGTGCCGCGTGGGCCTTGTGGAGCGCCTCGGGCACCACCGCGGCGAGCACGACGGTCGGCACCGTCACGGCGTCGATCGGCGGCACGAGCGCACTCACCACCGCCTTCTCGGCGAGCGTCACCTCGACGACGAAGCCGATCACCCTGACCGACTCGGGCACCCTCGGCGGCACCGCCACCACCACGGTCTCGGTCGCCTCCGGCAGCTCGACTGCACTCGCCAAGGCCGTCACCGTCGTCGCCTGGCCGGTCGCCTCGACCACGGCCTGCACCACGAGCACGGCCGTCGGAACCGGATCCGTCAGCGGAACCTGGGCGTCGCTGCCGAGCATGAGCGCGAAGCTCGCCGCCGGGGCCTCCGCGATCTGGTGCACGCGCAGCACCCTGCAGTCGTCGGCCCCGGCCGGTGCGACCACCACGGTGAACGTCGGCCTCACCGTCACGAGCGGCACCTGGAGCTCGGGCGTCGTCACCGGCAGCTTCACGCTGACCACCCCGGCGGCGACCGTCGACACCACCCCGTCGCTGGTCTGCACCGACCACGGCGGCTGGTACGTCGAGGTGCGCTGGGACGCCGCGAACCGCCCGCAGGACACCTGGTACGGGGCCTTCGTCGGCTCGACCCCGGTCGGGAAGAAGGCGCAGGACTACTCCGCGTTCATCACGATCGCACCGCCGGACGTCCCCGCGAGCGCCGGCACCTCGGGCACGCTCACCGTCACCGTCAAGGTGCTCGACAGCGCCGGCAACCCCACCTCGACCGTCGCGGGCACCGGCAAGGTCACGCTCTTCACGCAGGACAACGGGGCGGCGATCCGATGCGGCGCATGAGCACCCCCGCCCCACGCACCGGGTGGCGAGCGGTCGTCCGCGCCGTCGCGTTCGGGCTCAGCACCGGGCTCCTGCTCATCGTGGCTGCGCTGGCCGTCGTGCTGATCGTCGTCCCGAAGGCCACGGGGTCGATGCCGCTCACCGTCCTGACGCAGTCGATGGAGCCGACACTCCCCCCGGGCACCCTGCTCGTGGTCCGGCCGACCCCGGTCGAGGACATCCAGGTCGGCGACGTCGTCACCTACCAGATCGTCTCCGGCCAGCCCGCGGTCATCAGCCACCGCGTGGTGTCGGTGTCCTCGTCGTCGGACGGCGGACGGACCTTCGTCCTCAAGGGCGACAACAACGCCGAGGCCGACCCCGCCCCCGTCACCGCCGTGCAGATCCGCGGAGTCCTCTGGTACAGCGTCCCGGACATCGGCCTGGTCAACCAGCTCGTCAACGGGTCGCGCAGCTGGCTCATCCCGCTGGTCGCCGGCGTGCTCCTGACGTACGGCGCGGTCATGATGACCGCCGGCTTCGTCAGCACCGCCCGTCGTCGTCGGGCGGGCACCGGCCGCGGGCGTCGCAGCGCAGCACACCACGTCGGACGGAGCACCACCGAGACCACGACCCCCACCCGGTCTAGGCTCGGTGGACGTGACGGACGGAGTGCAGCGGGCGCGGGAGCTCCTCGACGCAGCGGCCCGACGGCTCCGCGCCGCGGACGTCCCCGACGAAGCGCTCGGCGAGTACGTCCAGCCGAAGGCCGTCCTCGGGATCCGTCGTGACCCCACCATGCGGCCGCTCGGGCGGGTGTGGCGGGTCGGAGCGCTCCTGATCGGGTCGTCCCCCGAGACCGCCGGCGGTGTCTGGGCCACCGGGTCGATCACCCGGGTCACCGAACCCGGTCGTTCGCAGTACCAGTCGGTCTCCGCCGAGGTCCGTCGCGCCTACCGTGCCGCCGCCGCGAAGGGACACTTCGCCGCAGGTGAGACGGTCAACCACGGCGCCGTCCCGATCCCCGTCGACGAGACCCTGGTCGCCGCCGACGGTGTGCTCTTCGTCGCCGACGACGTGCCCTCCGTCCGGTGGTCCCCGACGGCAGGCGCCGCCGTCCCCCTCGCCGACTACCTGGCCGACCGCGTCGGACTGCTCGTCGATCCCCCGCGGGGGGCGACCGACTGACACGGCACCGCCCGTCGCACGGTGCGGGGTTCGTCGTGCGGTGCAGGTTCGTCGCGCCTGCGCACCGTGCAGCGCGGGAGACTCCGTGCGCGTTCCCGCTCCCGGTGCGAGCTCCTGCCGCAGAGCAGCAGAGCCGCACCGTGCCGGATCGCCCGACCCGTGCGAACTTGCCCGCCCCGTGCCCCGCCACAACCCCGCACCGAGCCACCTCCACCGCCCCGGCCCACGAACCCCGCACCGTGCGGCTTCGGTCGAGCCCCCAGGACGCGACCACGGAACCGCACCGCGCCGGGTTCGTCGTGCGGTGCAGGGTTCGTCGTGCGGTGCAGGGCTCATCGTGCGGTGCCGGTTCTTCGGGCATGCGCACCGTGCCGGATCGCCCGACCCGTGCGAACTTGCCCGCCCCGTGCCCCGCCACAACCGCGCACCGAGCCACCTCCACCGCCCTGACCCACGAACCCCGCACCGTGCACCCCGCACCCCGCACCCCGCACCCCGCACCGTGCACCCCGACACCCAACTCCCGGCACGTGACCCCACGCAGACCACCCGGCTGTCGCGACGTCACCCGGTCCCGATAGTGTCGGAACGTGAGCAACGATGCATTCGACGACCGCTACGAGCTGCGCGAGTTCGCGCCCGGGACGGACGACAAGGGGGCACCGAACGCCGAGACGGCACCGTGGATGCAGGCCGTCGGGATGGGCTTCCACGAAGCCGACCCCGACGCCGAGGGCGCAGCCCGCATGGCGTCGCACTTCATCGCCGACGAAGAGACCTTCCTCGGCGTCTACGTGCGGAAGCCGTTCCCGGGGTCTGTCGACGAGACCTGGCCGGCCGGCACCTTCACCTGGTTCCGCAAGGCGCTGAGCTGGGGAGACGGGTCCTCCGTCGACACCCAGGCGATCTCCGCGGTCACCGTCCGTCCGACCGAACGCCGCCGCGGCATCCTGCGCCGGATGATGACGCACGCGCTCGAGCGGGGCGTCGCCGAGGGCTACGCCGTGGCGTCGCTGACCGCGTCCGAGGGCACCATCTACCGCCGCTTCGGCTTCGGCAGCGCCATCCGCGAGCGCGCGATCCACGTCCGCCGCGAACGCGCGCTCCCCCTGCTGGCGCCGACCTCCGGCACGGTGTCGGTCGTGACGCCGCAGTGGCTCGCCGACGGCCCGGGCAAAGCCGTCTTCGACCGCTTCCACGCCCGCACCCCCGGCTCCATGCTCCGCAACACCGGCACCTGGGACGTCGTCTTCGGCCTGCGTGGCCCCGACGGCCAGAAGGCGAAGGACGTCCGCGCTGCCGTGCACCGGCCCGACGGTTCGGACGACATCGACGGCTACGTCACCTGGCGCGTCAAGGAGACCAGCGGTTCCGACACCGCGCTCGAGGTCGTCGACCTGGTCTACGCGGACGACCGGGCCTACACCGCCCTGTGGGAGTTCCTGCTGTCGGTCGACCTCAACGACGTCGTGAAGTACAACCGGTCCCGCCTCGACGACCCGATCGTCGCGGCGCTCGGCGACAACCGTGCGTACGACGTCGACCACGAGGAGGACCACGTCTGGCTGCGCGTGCTCGACGTGGCGGCGGTGCTCGAGTCGAGGCCGTTCGCCACCGACGGCTCGCTGACACTCGCGGTCACCGATGCGCTCGGCCACACGACCGGCACGTACCGGCTGGACGTCCAGGAGGCCCGTGGCACCGTCACGCGCGTCGCCGACGACGTCGACGTGGCCGGGTCTGACGTCCAGCTCGACGTCGCGGAGCTCGGTGCGGTGCTGATCGGCTCGGTCTCCCCCGTCACCCTGGCGGCCGCCGGCCTGGTCCGCGCTGCGGACCCGGCGTCGGTGGAGCTGCTCCGCGCGATGCTGTTGCCGCCGCGGACGCCGCACGGCATCACGTATTTCTGATGGACGTCGCCCGGGTGGTCGGCCGGGCGCGTCAGGTCGTCTCCGTCCTGGCGTCCCCGGCCCTCCGTGCGGCGGTGTTCGCCGGAGCCCCCGCCGACGACCGCACCCGGGCGGCGGTCGGCTCGTTCGACTGGGTCACCGACGACGGCCCCGACGCCGCGGTGCTCGGTCGGACGGCACGGGAACTCCAGCGATTGCAGTCGCCGGCAGCGGTGCTCGAGTTCGACCGGATCGAGCGGATGCCGGTGAAGGACGTCGAACGACATGCGCTGTCCGTCCGGATCGTGGAGCTCGTGTTCGAGCGCCTCGGGCGTGACCGCGCCGTGCCGGAGGCCGTGCTGAACGCCGCGATCGGCATGCTGGCGGCCGACGTGTCCATCGTGCGCCGGGATGCGGTGGACCTCGGTGTGCTGACGCGGACCGACGACGGCTCGGTCTACCGGTTCGTGGGGCGCCCGGCCTGAGGCAGCCGGGCAGGCGGGCAGCCGGGGCAGGGCGGGGCGGGCAGCCGTCGCAGGGCGGGGCGAGCCGGGCCCGGCGCAGACGCACGGTGCAGGGTTCGTCGGACCGTGACGGGCTACCCGCTCGGTGCGGCGCCGTAGTGCAGCACGGAGCGGGCAACCTCGCACGGACCAGCGCGCCCCGCACGGTGCGCGGGCCGACCGCGCCCTACGCCCGGCGCCGCACCCGCGGGTCGACGAACGCGTAGACGATGTCGACGATCACGTTCGCGGTCACGATCAGCAGCGCCGAGAACAGCGTGAAGCCGACGACCACCTGCAGGTCGAGCGTGTGCACCGCGTCGATCAGCAGCGCGCCGAGACCCTGCATCGAGAACACCTTCTCGGTGATGACTGCACCGCCGAGCAGCGACCCGAGGTCGAGCCCGAACAGCGTCACCACGGGCAGGATCGCCGTCCGGAGTCCGTGCCGCACGACGACCTGGCGCTCGCGCAGTCCCTTGGCCCGAGCGGTCCGGACGAAGTCCTGCGACATCGACTCGAGCATCTCGCCGCGGGTCAACCGGGCGTAGATCGCAGCGCTGATGAAGGCCAGCACGCACCACGGCAGGATCAGGTGGGTGAACCAGCCGACCGGGTCGTCACCGAAGGCCACGTAGCCGCTCGTCGGCAGGATCCCGAGCACGAACCCGAACAGCAGGATGCCGAGCAGTCCGACCAGGTACGCCGGCGACGAGACACCCGCGACCGCGACCGTCATCACGGCCCGGTCGACGAAGGTGCCGCGACGCAGCGCCGAGACGGTGCCCCCGAACACCCCGGCCACGAGCCACAGCACAGCGGCTCCGACGGCGATCGAGGCGGTGACGGGCAGGCGCGCGAGGATGAGCTCGGTGACGCTCTCGTGCAGCTGGAACGAGTACCCGAAGCACGGCGCCGCGCACTCGATGACGCTGTTGCCGCTGCCGAAGGTCCGGCCGGTGAAGATGCCGGCCAGGTAGGCGCCGAACTGTGCGAGCCAGGGCTTGTCGGTGCCCAGGAACGCCTGCACCTCGCGCAGTCGGTCCGGGGTGCAGGGCTTGTCGCAGATCGCCCGCGCCGGGTTGGTCGGCAGCAGCATGAAGAGCGCGTACGTGATGGCCGCGACGACGAGCAGCACGACCGCCGCACCGAGCAGGCGGATCGCGAGGAAGCGCAGGGTCGCGGCGTTCACGCGGTGCCCCCTCGCGGGTCGAGGGCGTCGCGCAGGGCGTCGCCGAGCACGTTGAAGGCGAGGGTGATGAGGAACAGTGCGGCTCCGGGGAACACGAGGTACATGGGGTCGGTCTGCACCCAGCCGATGGCGTCACCGATGCTGCGACCCCACGACGGCGTCGGCGGGTTGACCCCGACGGCGAGGAACGAGAGCGCGGCCTCGGCACCGATCATCGACGGGATCGAGATCGTCGCGTAGACGGTGATGGTCGCGGCGAGGTTCGGCAGCAGCTGCGTGCGGATGACGTGCCACCGGCCGGCACCCATCGCGGTGGAGGCCACGACGTAGTTCCGGCTGACGAGCGACAGCGTCTGCCCTCGCACGACACGGGCCACGGCCGGCCAGCCGAAGAACCCGATGACGAGCACGACGAGCACGGGCTTCGGGAACGACGACGGCACGATCGCGGTGAGGGCGATCATGAACACGAGCGACGGGAACCCGAAGATCACGTCGACGACCCGCGAGAGCACCCGGTCGTACCAGCCGCCGAAGAACCCGGTCGTGACGCCGACGAGCACGCCGATGACGATCGACACCAGGGTGGCGGCGAGTCCGATGCCGAGCGAGGTCCGCGCGCCGTACGTGACGATCGAGAACAGGTCGCGCCCGGTCAGGGGCTCGACGCCGAACCAGTGCTCGCCGCTGATGCCGCCGCCCGGACCGCGCGGAGCACCGAACGAGTTGAGCGCGTCGATGTCGTACGAGTACGGGTCCTGCCCCGACGCCTTCGCGATGAGCGGGGCCGCCACGGCGACCACCAGGAACACCGCGATGACGACGGCCGAGGCCACCGCCCAGCGGTCCTGCCGCACCCGCCGCACGACGGCCCGGAAGCCGGTCGTACGGCCGGACGGTGCGACCGGTCGGTCGACCACGTTGGCCGTCACGAGGCCACTCCTTCCCACGCGCGCCACGCCTCGCGGCGGGCGGCCTGTCGCACGGGATCGGCGACGGGCGCTGCGGCGAGGAGCATGCGCGTGTAGTCCTGTTGCGGGTCGTCGAGCACCGCGTCGGTGCTCCCCCGTTCGACGATCCGGCCGTCGCGCAGCACGATCACCTGGTCGGCGAGCTGGCGGACGACGGCGAGGTCGTGGCTGATGAGCAGCATGCCGAAACCGAACTCCTGCTGCAGGCCGGCGAGCAGGTCGAGCACGGCGGCCTGCACCGTCACGTCGAGTGCCGAGGTCGGTTCGTCGGCGATGACGAGTGCCGGCCGCAGCGCGAGCGCACGCGCGACGGCGACTCGCTGCCGCTGGCCGCCGGACAGCTGGTGCGGGAACCGCTCGGCCCACGTCGGGTCGAGCTGCACGGCGATCAGCAGTTCGCGGACACGCTCGGCGCGTTCGGCTGCGGAGTCGGCGCCGTGCACGAGCAGCGGTTCCGCGATGCTCCAGCCGATGGTCTGCCGCGGGTTGAGCGACGACGCCGGGTCCTGGAACACGATGCCGACCCGGCTGCGCAGTTCGCGCAGCCGGCGTCCGCGAGCAGTGCGCAGGTCGCTGCCGTCCACCTCGACCGAGCCGGCGACGACGGGCACCAGGCCCGCGAGCGCGCGCCCGATCGTCGACTTGCCGGAACCGGATTCGCCCACCAGGCCGACGGTCTCACCGGCGTGCAGGTCGAGGTCGATACCGGACACGGTGGGTCCGCCTCGGCGCGAGTACCGCACGGCGACGTCGCGCAGGCGCGCCACGAGCGGACTGGGCCCACGCCGCCGGTTCTGGTCCGACGCGCCAGCGGCGGGCCGGCCGTGCCGGTGGGGAGAGGCGCGACTCGCGTCGTCGACGTCGGCCGGGGCCGAGGCGGTGCTCGCGTCTGCGGACAGATTGCGGCTTGCCGGAGCCGCGTCCGGTCCGGCAGGCCGAGTCTCGGTCGACGCGAGCGGCTCGGCGGAGCTTCCACGCGCCTCCAGGCTGGGGACGGCCGCGAGGAGCTCGCGCGTGTAGTCGGCGGTCGGGTGGGCGAAGACCTCGGCGACGGTCCCGTGCTCGACCGGGTCGCCGCGACGCAGCACCAGCAGGTCGTCCGCGACGTCCGCCACCACGCCCATGTCGTGGGTGATGAGCAGCACGGCCAGGGAACGCTCGCGGCCGAGCCGACGCAGCAGGTCGAGGATGCCGGCCTGCACGGTGACGTCGAGCGCGGTCGTGGGTTCGTCGGCGAAGAGCGCCACCGGATCGCCGGCCAGGGCCATCGCGATCATCGCACGCTGGAGCTGGCCGCCGGACAGTTCGTGCGGGTAGGCCTTCCGGATGCGCTCGGGGTCGGCGAGCCCGGCGTCGCGGAGCAACTCGTCGACGCGGGCCGTGACACCGGCACGGTCGAGTCCCGACGGGTGTACCCGGACGGCCTCGGCGATCTGGGTGCCGATCGACAGGACCGGTGTGAACGAGTTCATCGGCTCCTGGAACACCACGCCGATGCCCGCACCACGGACGGCGCGGACGGTCTCGGTGGCGGCACCGATGAGCTCTTCGCCGCGGAACCGGGCGCTGCCCGACACCGAGGCCTGCGGCGGCAGGAGCCCGAGCACGCTCATGGCGCTGACGGACTTGCCCGAGCCTGACTCCCCCACCAGGGCGAGGACCCGGCCGGGCGTCAGGTCGAAGGAGACGTCACGGACGACGGGCTCCGCGTCGCCGAACACGACGCGGAGCCCCTCGACCTGCAGGATCGGATCGGTCACTGCTTGAGCGAGACCTTGAGGTAGTTCGGGTACGCGGGGAAGTCCGCGATCTGGAAGTTCTGCACGTTCGACCCGGCGAGGAACGACTGCTTCGCGTAGATCAGCGGCACGACCGGGGCGTCGGCCATGATCTTCTGGTCGGCCTGTGCCCAGAGCTTCTGCGCGGCGTCCTGGTCGACCGTCGAGCTCGCCTTCGCGATGAGGGCGTCGACCTCGGGGTTGCGGTACTTCGAGACGTTGTAGCCGCCGCCACCGATCTGCGACGAGGCGTAGAGCGGCTGGAGGTTGGCGTTCGCGCTCGGGAAGTCCGGCTGCCAGCTCGACAGCGACAGGTCGAAGTCGGTGCCGTTGGTGGTCGCCTGCGTGAAGGAGTCGTAGTCGAGCGGCTTGAGCGTCACCGTGATCCCGGCACGCTTCAGGCCGGACTGCAGCGCCTGCGCCTGGGCGAGGTACGTCGGGTCGTTCTGCGTGACGAGGGTCAGCTTCAGGCCCGAGACACCGGCCTCCTTGAGCAGCTGCTTCGCCTTGTCGACGTCGCCGGTGGCCTTCGTCTTGTACAGGTCGTAGTCCTGGCGCCCCGCGATGCCCGGGGTGATCAGGGTCGAGGCGTACGACCCGGCGATCGCGCCGCCTGCGGCGATCCGGAACGACTTGCGGTCGACGGCGTACTGCAGGGCCTGTCGGACCTTGAGGTCCTTGAGCGCACCGCGCTGCGTGTTGATCGCCATGTAGCTGATCGGGCCGGCCTTCGAGGTGGCGAGGCGGTCCTGGGCGGCCGGGTTGCTGCGCACCTGGTTCAGCTCCGCGGCACCGAGGTAGATCGCCCCGAAGGAGTTCTTGGCGTCGCCGTTGTCCGCGATCAGGGTCTGCGTGGCCGTGGACTGGTCCTGGCTCTCCTTGAACACGATCTTCGACGGGCCGGCCGTGCGGACCTCGTCGGTCTTCGCACTCCAGTTCTTGTTGCGGACCAGCGTGACCTGCGAGCCCTGCGTGTTCGACTGCACCTGGTACGGGCCGGACGCGACCGGCTTCAGGTCGTAGGCGCCGGTGTCCTTGCCGTCGCCCTCGGGCACCGGGGTGAACGCCGGCATCGACGCGAGCCACGGCCAGTCGCCGTACGCGGCGTTGAGCTTGAAGACGATGGTCTTGTCGTTCGGGGTCTCGATGCTGTCGAGCGACTTGCCGTCGAACGGGCCCTTGTAGGAGTCACCACCGACCAGGAGCGACTTGTGGTAGCTCAGGCCACCGCTCAGCGTCGGCGCGAACGAGCGCTCGATGCCCCACTTGATGTCCTTCGTGGTGATCGGCGTGCCGTCCTGGAACTCGACGCCGTCCTTCAGCGTGTAGGTCCAGGTCTTGCCGTCGTCGCTCGAGACGCCGGTGTTGGTCGCCAGGTCGGGCACGACCTTCGCCGTCTTGCCCGGCTCGACGTCCCAGGTGGTGAGTCGACGCGCGACGAGCCCCATCGACGTGATGCCGAGGCTCTGGCTGGTCGCCGGGTCGAGGTGGAACGAGGTCTGCGGCGTCAGGATGTTGAGCGTGCCGCCCTTGGCCGTGCCGTCGGCGCCGTCGTCGGACGAGCCCCCACCCGAGCAGCCGGTCAGGACCAGGGCTGCTGCTGCGGCGACGGCCGCGGTGATCGTCAGGCGGTTGGGGCGTCTCATGACGGGGCTGCTCCTCGGGGAAGGGGGCGCGATCGCGGTGGCGGTCGCTGCGACGGCGGAACGGTCCACCCGCCGGGCGGCATCCATCCTGACACCGCGACGGTGGCCCGTCCGAATCTCGCGTGCGTCGGACGACGCACGACGAAACATTGCAAGCGCCGGACGCCGTCCCGCTATTCCCGATGCGTTCGCACCGTCGTGTGTCAGCGGTCGAAGAGCCCACCGAGGAAGTCGTTGCCGAGGTTCGACGCCTGCTCGCCGAGACCGGACGCCTGCTCACCGAAGCCCGCGGCCTGCTCACCGAAGCCACCGAGGAGCTGCTCACCCTGACCGGCGAGTCCCTCGACGCCACCGCTGAGGTCACCGAGCCCGAGGTCACCCATGCCCGAGGCGATGCCCTCGAAGTCCACGCCGAGGTCGGCAGCCCCGGCCAGCACCGGACCGGCGGCGGCGCTCAGCACCGCTCCCCCGGCCACCGCGGCGGCGAGGCCACCGAACGCCATCGCGCCAGCGCCGACCGCTGCACCGCCGGCGAAGGCCCCGGCGCGGCCGCGACCGTTGCCGTTGGCGTTGCCCGAGCGGCCGGAACCCCCGAGGACCCGTCGGACCAGACCCGGACGCGACATCTCCCCGCGGGTCATCGCACGGGCCATGCCGCCCGCCGAGTCGTCGCGCAGGTGCTCGTGGGGCGGGAGCTCGGAGTTCAGGCGGTCGCGGACCTGCTGGCGCTGCCCGGGGGTGAGCCGCGCGAAGGCGTCGTGGTGGACCTGTTCGAGCTGCTCCGGCGACGAGGTGCGGAGCAGGTAGTCGTACTTCGCCAGGGCGACCTTGTCGGCGTCGGCCCCGTGCTGCGGCGTGCCTGCGTGCTGCTGCTGCTGGCCGTACTGCTGCGGCTGGCCGTACTGCTGCGGCTGGCCGTACTGCTGCGGCTGGCCGTACTGCTGCGGCGGCTGCTGCTGGCCCCGGTCGTCACCGGTCAGCTTGTCCGCGGCGCTCCGCACGATGCCACGCCAGTCGGTTCCGCCCTGCTGCGATCCGGCGCCGGGCGCGGTTCCCCCCTGCCCACGCTTCTGGAGCTGCTTGTCGATGACCTTCGAGGCCATGCCGATGATGCGGTTGAGGTTCGCCATGCCCCGACCTTTGCGTCCTCACATGTGGACGACCGGTACCGAAGCGGGGGTTCGCCGGGGCATCCGATGGGGATCCCCTGTGAGAGTCAATCTGCATATCAGCGGACACATGCACGTAGGCTGGCTCCGGTCGCGTCACCGCCGGAGCGCGACCTGGGCGAAAGCGTGAGGCCCGGGACTGCGACAACAGTTCCGGGCCTCGATTCGCCTTCCGAGTGGAAAGCCAAGGGATGCATCAACCATCCCGAGTCCAACGCTCGGAACCGATGGTAGCCGAGCCCGCTCGGCGACGCATCCCTCGGCCGAAGCTCCTCGTGTCAGCCGGCGACGACACCAGGAGGTCAGCGATGTCGAACGACACCGATGATCGGTCCAGGCGTCGGGTGCCCTGGCTGGGGATCGCGAGCTTGCTCGTGACCGTGGTCAGGCTCCTGATCGACCTGTCCCGCAAGGACTGAGGACCCGGGTGTCCCGCACCACAGCCGGTGGTGCGGGACACCTGTCAATCGCGTCAGGACAGGATGCGCGCGAGGAACGCGTTGCGGAACCGCCCCGTGGGGTCGAGGTCACGGGCGAGTGCGGCGAAGTCGGACAGCCGCGGGTACGCCTCGTGCAGCCGCTCGGCGCCGGCAGCGGAGACCTTGCCCCAGTGCGGCCGCGGGTCGAAGGGCTCGAGGACGTCCTCGATCCGGGTGACCGCCGCGGCCACGGCGGCGGCGTCCCGGCGGAACGTGAAGTGCAGACCGACCGACTGTCGGCCGGATGACGGCGCGAGCCAGGCGGTGTCGGCCGCGATGGTGCGGACCTCGGCGGCGATGAGGATCGGCGCGAACAGCGACGCCAGCGGTCGGAGCGCCTCGAGTGCCGCCACGGCCGAGGCCGCGGGGATCAGGTACTCGGCCTGGATCTCGGCCCCGGTCGAGGGGGTGAACGAGGACCGGAAGTGCGGCAGCCGCTCGGCCCACGGCCCTGGCACGCCGCCCTGCTCGGTGACCCCGGCAGGGTCGTTCTCACCCGGGTGCACCGGACCCGAGGCTGCACGGGCTCCGAGGGCCACGAGGTCGACCGTCGGTGCGGCCTCGTCGACGCGGTGCTTGACCCAGACCTGCCGGGCGCCCCGGTCGTCGAACGACGTGAACATCGACACCGAGTACGCGTCGGACATCACCTGGTCGAACTGCGCGGCCACGGCCTCCCACGGCAGGTCGAGGTGCACCGTCGTGGCGACCTGGAACGTCGGCTCGATCGCGAGCTCCACCGCGGTGACGACGCCGAGCGCGCCGATCCCCACGCGGTGGGCGTCGAGCAGCCCGTCCGGCGACGCAGCGTCGACGTGGTCGAGCGCGCCGGAGGCGCGCACCACGTCGAGGCCGACCACCGCCTGCGCGAGCGACGGGTTCCGCACACCGGAGCCGTGCGTCCCCGTGGCGACGGCACCGGCCGTGGAGATGTGCGGCAGGGACGCGAGGTTCCCGAGGGCCCAGCCACGGGCCTCCAGGCCGGCCGCGACCTGACTGTGCGTCATGCCCGCGGCCACACGGACCACCCGCCGGGCCGTGTCGATGTCGAGCACGGGCGGCAGGTCCGACAGCGAGACCTGGACGGCATCCGTGTCGGCGATGGTGTTGAACGAGTGTCGCGAGCCGAGCGCCGTCAGGCGCGGCGTCGAGGCGACGAGCTGCTGGAGCTCGTCCACCGACGTCGGGCGGGCCAGCGCCGAGGCGCGGTAGGTGACGTTGCCCGCCCAGTTCGTGCGCGTGCGCTCGGCCGCGATCACGTCGTCCATCGTGGGTCCTGACTCCCCTAGAAGCCGCGGTCGAGACGGTGCCACGTCTGCTGGAGACGCAGCTCGTCGCGGAACCCGCGTGCGGTGGTGTGCTCGTCGATCACCAGGAACTCCGTGCCGACCATCGTCGCGAAGTCCTCGACGACCTGCAGGCCCACGGCCGTCGTCATGACGGTGTGGTGGGCGGCCCCGGCGGTGAGCCAGGCCTCGGCGGCGACGGGGAACGACGGGCGCGGCTCCCAGACGGCACGGCCGACGGGCAGCTTCGGCAGGGCCTCGGTCGGGGGCACGACGTCGACGACGTTCGCGGTGAGGCGGAACCCGTCGCGGGTGTCGGAGAGCGCGACGACGACGGCCTCGCCGGAGTCGGCGGTGAAGACCAGGCGGACCGGGTCGTCCTTGCCGCCGATGCCGAGCGGGTGGATCTCGAGCGTCGGCTTCGTGGTGGTGAGCGTCGGCGAGACCTCGAGCATGTGCGCCCCGAGGATCTTCTCGGCGCCCGGGGTGAGGTCGTAGGTGTAGTCCTCCATCAGGCTCGCACCACCGGGCAGGCCGGCGCCGGCGACGTTCATCGCGCGGACCAGGACCGAGGTCTTCCAGTCGCCCTCGGCGCCGAAGCCGTAGCCGTCGGCCATCAGGCGCTGCACGGCCAGGCCCGGCAGCTGCTTGAGCGAGCCGAGGTCCTCGAAGTTCGTGGTGAAGGCGGCGCTGCCGTTCTGCGCGAGCAGCGTGCGGAGGCCGATCTCGATGGCGGCGCCGTCGCGGAGCGCGGCGTGACGCTCGCCACCGTCGCTGCGGAGTGACGGGTCCACGTCGTAGTCGCGCGCGTACGTCGCCACGAGCGCGTCGACCGCTGCCGTGTCCGCTGCTGCGGCGTCCACCGCTGCTGCGAGCTCGTTGACCGCCCACGTGTTGACCTGCACGCCGAGCTCGATCTCGGCCTCGGTCTTGTCGCCCTCGGTGACGGCGACGTAGCGCATGTTGTCGCCGAAGCGGGTGAGCTTCAGCTCGCGGACGGCCGCGGCACCTGCGGCGGCACGGGTCCAGTTCGCGACGCGCTGCTGGACGCGCGGGTCCGAGACGTGGCCGACGGCCGTGGCGTGCCGGACGCCCAGGCGGGCCAGGGCGTAGCCGAACTCACGGTCGCCGTGCGCGGCCTGGTTGAGGTTCATGAAGTCGAAGTCGATGTCCGCCCAGGGCAGCGTGACGTTCGCCTGCGTGTGCAGGTGCAGCAGCGGCTTGGTCAGGGCCTGCAGGCCGCCGATCCACATCTTGGCCGGGCTGAACGTGTGCATCCACGTGGTGACACCGATGACCTTGTCGTCGGCGCTCGCCTCGATGAGCGCCCGGCGGATGCCGTCGGCGTCCTTGAGGACGGGCTTCCAGACGAGCTGCACCGGCAGGTGCCCGGCGAGCTCCGCGTGGACGGCCTTGCTCTGCTCCTCGACCTGGCGCAGGGTCTCCTCGCCGTAGAGCCCCTGGGAGCCCGTGAGGAACCAGACCTCGTAGCTGTCGAGCGTGGCCTGGGGGTCGACGGTGGTGTCCTGCGTCATCGCATGGCTCCTTCGGGGTTCTGTCCGTAGACGTTCTGGTAGCGATCGAAGAGTCGATCGATGTCTGCTTCGGGGATCGGGACGACCGCGCCGCCCTGCTTCGCGATGTGGACGGTCCGTGCCACGTCCTCGCACATCACGGCGGCCTTGACGGCGTCCTTCGCGTCCTTGCCGATCGTGAAGACGCCGTGGTTCTGCATCAGGACCGCACGGCTGCGGTGACCGCTCAGGGTGTCGACGATGCCGTGGCCGATCGAGTCGTCGCCGATGATCGCGAAGGGGCCGACCGGGATCGGTCCGCCGAACTCGTCCGCCATCGCCGTGATCACGCACGGGATCGCCTCGGCGCGGGCGGCCCAGGCGGTGGCGTACGTCGAGTGGGTGTGCACGACACCGCCGACCTCGGGCATGTTCCGGTACACGTAGGCGTGCGCGGCGGTGTCGCTGGAGGGACCGTGCGCGTTGCCCCAGCCCTCGGCCGGCACGCCGTCGAGCGTGCAGACGACCTGGTTCTCCGGCGTCAGGTCGTCGCTCGACACCCCGCTCGGCTTGATGACGAACAGGTCCGTACCGGGCACGCGCTCGGAGACGTTGCCGCCGGTCCAGATCACGAGGCCGTAGCGGACGAGTTCGCCGTGCAGGCGCGCGACGCGCTCCCGCGTCGTCGCCACCGCCTGGCGTGTGGTCTCGTCGATCGCGTCCGTCATCGGGTCACTTCCTCTGTCTGGAGGCGCGGGTCGGCGCCGTCGGTCGCTTCGGTCGGTCCTGTGGTCGCGCTGGGGCGGGTCGCCGCCGCGGCGACGTCCTGCACGGGCAGTGCGGCCCGGTAGCGGTCCAGGTACGTCTGGAACCCGGCGACGTCCGCCGGCTCGGGTTCGGCCACGTGCACGGCGTCCCCGCCGAACACGGTGTCCGACAGGTAGTCGGCGAGCTGCTGGTCGGTGTGCTCGAGGTAGGCGGCCAACACCGCGATCCCCCAGGCGCCGCCCTCGCCCGCGGTCTCCTCGAGCGCGATCGGCACCCGCAACGCCGCCGCGAGGAGCCGCTGCGGGCTGCCGGGCGTCCGGAAGAGCCCGCCGTGCGCCGTCATCCGGTCGACCTGCACCTGTTCGCCGTGCAGGACGTCCATGCCGATGGCCAGGGTCGCGAAGGCGCCGTGCACCTCGGAGCGCACCAGGTTGCCGAGCGTGAAGCGTGCGCCGGGGGTGCGGAGCAGCAGGGGCCGGCCGTCCTCGACGTGGGTGACGGGTTCGCCCGCCAGGTAGTTGAAGGAGAGCAGACCGCCGGCGTCCGGGTCGGTGTCGTCGGCGACGGCCTCGGCGAGCAGCGTGGCGTAGACGTCGTCGATGCCGATCGGCGTCGCGCCGGTCCGCTCGCTCGAGGCCTCGGCGAAGCGCCCGAACACCCGGGCCCAGCTCGCGATCTCGCTCGCGCCGTTGTTGCAGTGCACCATCGCCACGGCGTCCCCGGCCGGGGTGGTGACGACGTCGAGTTCCTCGTGCGCGGTGGTCAGCGGCTGCTCGAGCACGACCATCGCGAAGATGCTCGTGCCGACACTGACGTTGCCGGTGCGCGGGGCGACCGCGTTCGTCGCGACCATGCCGGTGCAGGCGTCCCCCTCGGGCGGGCAGAGCGGTGCACCGGGTTCGAGCGTGCCGGTCGGGTCGAGCCAGGCTGCACCCTCGGGGGTCAACTCGCCCGCTTCGGCGCCGGCCACCAGGACCTCGGGCAGCAGGGACCGCAGGTCCGGCAGGCCGATCAGGTCCTGCGCGGTGGCGAGCATGGCGGGGTCGAAGTCCTTGGCACCGGGGTCACCGGGGCCGCTGTCGACGGGGCCGCCCTCGATGGGGAACATGCCGCTGGCGTCACCGACACCCAGCGCGTTCCGACCGGTCAGACGACGGTGGACGTAGCCGGCCAGGGTCGTCACACCGGCGATCTCGGCCACGTGCGGCTCGTCGTCGAGGACCGCCTGGTACAGGTGCGCGATCGACCAGCGCAGCGGGATGTTGAACCCGAGGGCGTCGCTGAGTCGTTCGGCTGCGGGACCCGTGGAGGTGTTGCGCCAGGTGCGGAACGGCACGAGCAGCTCGCCCGCGGCGTCGAACGCCAGGTAGCCGTGCATCATCGCGCTCACGCCCACCGCGCGGAAGGTCGTCGGGGTCACGCGGTACTGCGACTCGACGTCGGCGACCAGGGCGGCGTACGCGGCACGGAGTCCGGTCTCGACGGCCTGCAGCGAGTAGGTCCAGCGCCCGTCGACGTACTCGTTCTCCCACTCGTGGGAGCCGGCTGCGATGGGGACGAGGTCCTCGTCCACCAGGCAGGCCTTGATGCGGGTGGAGCCGAGCTCGATCCCGAGCGTGGTGCGGCCGTCCACGATCCGCTGTCGGCGGTCGTCGCCCATGCGTTCCTCCAGAACCTCGTCGTCCTCAGTGAGCGCTCACATCCTGGCACGTGAGCGCTCACACACGCAACGCGGCGGCGCGCCGCCCGTCCTGCCCGTCCCACTCGTCCGCCCGCTTCCCCCGCCGGTCGAAACTCCCCGCTCAGTTCCGCCGACCGGTCACGAACCGTCGTCCGGCGCACCTGCAGCCGGCCGTTCCTGACCACTCGACGTCCCACTCACGACGGGTCGTGACCGCGCGACGCACGAGGGCGAAGACGACATGCGACCACTCGCCGCCCCGCACCCGGGCATGTCCCGACCCCTCGCCGCCCCACACCCGCGCGAGTCCTGACCCCTCGCTGCCCCACACCCGGGAGCGCCGACCCGCCGGACCCGCGACACCCCGAACGGCGGCGCGCGGGACGGTCACGACGCCCCGTTGCCTCCCCGCCCCGCGGTCACGAACGGTCGGCTGGCGGCGCGCAGAGCGACGGTTCGTGACCACTCGACCACGGCGGACGGGGTGTCGTGACCGACCTACGCCCCGACGGTGCTCTCGCGGATGACGAGCGACGGGGTCACGGCCGCCGACGCCGCGGTCCCGCCGTCGATCAGGGCGAGGAGCGCCTGCCCCGCGACGCGCCCGAGCTCCTCGAGCCGCAGGTCGACCGTGGTCAGCGGCGGCCTCGAGGCGAGCGCCATCACGTCCCAGTCGTCGAAGCCCGTGACCGCGACGTCTCCCGGCACCGAGCGTCCGAGCTCCCGCAGCCGGTCGCACACGCCCCGGGCGATCTGGTCGCTGCCACAGACGATCGCGTCGACGTCGGGCGACTGCCGGGCCAGCAGGTCCACGGCCTGCCGCCCCCAGCGCTCCGACCACTCGCCGTACAGCGGCTCGGTGACCAGGTGCGACCCGAGCACCGACGTGGCACCGGCGACGCGTCGCGCTGCCGACCGGTGCCGCGCCGGCCCCGTCACGATCGCGACCCGCTGCTTCCCGAGCGAGCGCACGTGCGAGGCGACGAGTGCCGAACCGGCGGCGTCGTCGAGCGTGACCGACACGTCGCTGTCGTCGGTCGAGGGCGAGAAGGCGTAGACGACGGGGATGGACGCGTCGATCGGGGGCCGGGCGTCGGCGGAGCGGCCGGTCACGATGATGCCGTCGACACCGCGGGCCGCCAGGGAGCGCAGGTAGTGGGCCTCGCGCACGTGGTCGTCGCGGGTGTCGCAGAGCAGCACGGCCATACGCCCAGCGGACAGGGCGTCCTCGGCACCGAGCAGCACCGGGATCGAGAACCGGCCGAACGAGTCGGTGGTGATCATGCCGACGGTGTAGGTCCGCCCCGAGGACAGCGCACGGGCACGGGCGTCGCCGACGAACCCGAGCTTCTCGGCGGCTTCCTTCACCCGCAGCCGGGTGGCGTCCCGCAGCTGTCCGGTGCCGTTCAGCGCCTTCGACGCGGTGCCGATCGACACCCCGGCGAGCGCCGCCACGTCGGTGATCCGGATCGGCTGTCCGGTGCGTTCGAGCGTCACGGCAACCACCTTTCCGATGACCAGGACGTGCCGATGACCTTACACAAAAGCACCGGAATGCTCTTGCGCGGCGTGCGCCCCGTGTCGTAGCGTCCACCGCAGAAACCGTTTTCCGGATCGATGACGACCCGGACGGCCCGAGTCACATCGCAAGGAGGCGACATGACCACCACGCTCGCGACCGATCGCGGCGCGCACACCGCGACCCCGGTCCTCCCGACCGCCGACGCGCACCTCACGCTCCGGCCGCTGCCGACCGGCGACGCCCGGATCACGGGCGGCTTCTGGGCGCTCCGACAGGAGCGCAACGGCCGTGACGCCGTGCGGAGCGGCTACCAGCAGCTCGAGACGGCCGGCAACTTCCGGAACCTGCGCATCGCCGCGGGGCTCGAGGAGGGCGAGGCCGTCGGCCCGATCTTCATGGACTCCGACGTGACGAAGTGGCTCGAGGCCGTGGCGTGGGAGTACGGCCGCGCCCCCGCCGAGGACCTGCTCGACCTGCAGCGCGAGGTCACCGCGCTGTACGCCCGAGCCCAGGCCGAGGACGGCTACCTGGACTCCGTGCAGCAGGTCCGCGGCAAGGGCGAGCGGTACACGGACCTCAAGTGGAGCCACGAGATGTACTGCGCCGGGCACCTGTACCAGGCGGCCGTGGCCCAGCACCGTGCGACGGGCGACACCGGGCTCCTCGAGGTCGCGATCAAGAACGCCGACCACCTGGTCCGCACGTTCGGCGACGGTACCGCCCCGGACGGCACGCCGAAGACCCGCGACGTCGACGGCCACCCCGTCGTCGAGATGGGCCTGGTCGAGCTGTACCGCGAGACCGGCGACCGCGCCTACCTCGACCTGGCGCACTGGTTCGTCGATGCCCGGGGCCACGGGATCATCGAGCGCGCCGGCGGCGAGCCGACGTACTTCTCCGACCGGGTGCCGAGCCGCGAAGCCACGACGGTGGAGGGCCACGCGGTCCGCGCCGTGTACCTGGCCGCGGGTGCCGTGGACGTCGCGATCGAGACCGGGGACACCGAGCTCCTCACCGCGAGCGAGACGCAGTTCGCGGACATGATGGCGACGAAGGCGTTCATCACCGGCGGCCTCGGGGCTCGCTGGGACTGGGAGGCGTTCGGCGACCCGTACGAGCTGCCGACCGACCGCGGCTACGCCGAGACCTGCGCGGCGATCGGCGGGGTGCAGTGGGCCTGGCGCCTGCTGCTCGCGACCGGCAAGCCCGTGTACGCGGACGCGATCGAGCGCCTGCTCTACAACGCGTTCCTCGCCGGGGTGAGCCTGGCCGGCACCGAGTACTTCTACGTGAACCCGCTGCAGCAGCGCGACCACGCCCACCAGGACGAGAACCGCTCCCCCGCCCACGGGCGTCGCGGCTGGTTCGACTGCGCCTGCTGCCCGCCGAACATCATGCGGACCTTCGCGAGCCTCGACGGCTACCTGGCGACCGCGACGGACGGCGGGTTGCAGATCCACCAGTACGCCACCGCGGACCTCGGTCCGGTGCGCGTCGACACCGACTCCCCGCACGACGGCCGCGTCCGTGTCACGGTCACCGAGGACGGCCCGCTCGCCCTGGGCCTGCGGATCCCGGCCTGGTCGGACACCACGACCGTCACGGGTCCGGACGGGTCCGCGAACCCCACGGCGGGCACGCTGCACGTCGTCGACCGCGAGTGGTCGGCGGGCGACACCGTCGAGCTCGTCTTCGACACGACGCCGCACCGGTACGTCGCCGACGCCCGCATCGACGCCGCCCGCGGGCAGGTCGCGATCGAGCGCGGCCCGCTCGTGTACGCGGTCGAGCAGGCGGACCAGCGGGGCTTCACGGTCGACGACCTGACGGTCGACGCCGACGCGCCGATCACCGAGGAACACCGCGGCGACCTGCTCGACGGCGTCGTCACGCTGCGGATCCCGGGGCACGCCCCGGCCGAGCACGTGCAGCCGGCCTGGCCGTACCAGCGTCTGGACGGGCCGGGAGGCGCGACCACGGCCCGCGACGCGACCACCGTCGACGACGTGGCCGGTCCGCAGGGCGCCACCACGGGCCTCCAGGCCGGTCGCGACGTCCACGACGTCACCGCCACCGCGGTCCCGTACTACGCGTGGGCGAACCGGGGAGCCGCGCCGATGCGCGTCTGGCTCCCGCTGGCGCGGTGACCGGCGTGGACCGCCGTGCGTTCCTCGTCGGCGGCGTCGCCGGCGGGGCAGCCCTCGCCCTGGCCGGGTGCTCCGGCACCCTGCCGAAGGTCGTCGCGAAGCCCGCGAGCTTCGGGAAGGACGCGACCGGCACGGTGCAGGTGTGGTGCCGGTCGGCGACCCAGGCCGGCCTGACGTCGGCCGTCGCCGGGTTCAACAAGGCGAACCCGGAGCTGCAGGTCCAGCTGACCCCGGTGCCGGACGCGCAGTACGTGACCAAGCTGGCGACCGCGATCCGCGGCGGTGAGCCGCCGGACGTCGTGGACATCGACGACATCAACTCGCAGCTGTTCATCTTCCGCGAGGCGTTCGCCGACCTGACCGACGTGGTCAAGAACCTGGACTACTTCGATGCGATCTCGCCGGGGCACCTGCGCCTGCTCGAGTACCGCGACCGGTACTACGGGCTGCCGTACCTGGCGGACAACTCGCAGCTGTTCGTCAACACCGAGCTGTTCGAGCGTGCGGGCCTCGACGTCGAGGAGTCGACGAAGGACCTGTCCACGCTGCTCGACGCGGCGAAGGCCATCCGGAAGCTCGACGACGACGTGTACGGCTGGTCGATCTCCGGCAACGCCGCCGGCATCATCGGCTTCGTCACGCAGCCGCACGTCTGGGCGACCGGCGTCGACATGATGACCGGCGAGGTCGGCTCCCAGCGGCCGAACATCACCGGCAACGAGGCCCTCGAACGCATGCTCGAGTTCTACCGGCAGCTGTGGAAGGACGGCGTGCTGTCGAAGGCGACGTACTCCGACGCCGGCACCACGTGGGGTGCCGACTTCCGGGCCGGCAAGGTGGGGATCTTCCCGACCTCGTACGGGGCGACCGTGCCCGCGGCCACCAAGGCGATGCGGGCGAAGATGCAGACGGTGCTCATCCCGTCGTGGGACGGCCAGCGGTCGTTCTTCGACGGCGGCGACAACATGTGCATCCCGAACGGAGCGGCGAACCCGTCCGGTGGATGGGCGTTCATGCAGTACGCGAACGCGCTCCAACAGCAGCAGGCACTGCCGGACGGCGGGTACTTCCCGACGCGGTCCGACGCCGCCACCCCGGAGTACCGCAAGCGGTTCCCGCTGGCGTACGGCCCGCTCGACGCCATCGAGAAGGGCTACGCGCCGCAGACGCTGGCGTACAACCTGCTCAACAACCAGCCGTCGTCGCCGTACTTCGCGATGTTCCGCGAGGCCGTGTTCGGGTCGGGGAGCGCTGCCGCCATGCGGACGGCGCAGTCCGACTACCAGCGGATCCTCGACCAGGTGCAGGCCTGAGCCTGCCTGCTCGCTCGTCTCGCTCGTCTCGGGCTCTGGCTCGTCTCGCTCTTGTTGATGCACAGAGAGGTGCACGCATGTCGACCATCTCCACCCGGCGTCCCGCCGGCCGGACCGGCCCGGGCCGTCCAACCGTGGGCCGCGGCCCGGGGCGCGGCGGCTCCGCCCGGACCCGCAACTCGCTCACCCACCCGCCGCGCACCGGCGCCGTCCTCGTCGCCCCGGCGATCCTGTTCGTCGCCGTCTTCGTGCTCGTCCCGCTCGTGTTCGCGCTCTACATCTCGTTCACGAACTGGCCCCTGATCGGTCCGTACCGGTTCATCGGACTGCAGAACTACCTGACGCTGTTCCAGGACCCGACGTTCGTGCACGCGATCGGCTACACGCTGCTGTACACGGCGATCGTGACCCTGCCGATCCTGGCGCTCGGGTACTTCCTCGCCGTGCTCGTCCGGGCCCGCCGCCGCGGCAGCACGATCCTGCGGACGGTGTTCTTCCTGCCGTACGTGGTCGGGCTGACGACGCTCTCGTTCATGCTCGTGCTCGAGGCGCAACCGAACTCCGGCGCGGTCAACATGGTGCTCCGCTGGCTCGGGATCACCGACGGCAGCACCGCGTGGCTCGTGAACGGCCCGCTGGCGACGGTGCTCATCTGCGTGCTCGTGGTCTGGGCGGTGTCGGGCTTGACGATGGTGCTGCTCATGTCGGCGATGCAGGGCGTCCCCGACGAGGTCTACGAGTCCGCGCAGCTCGAAGGGGCGTCCTGGTGGCAGACCGAACGCCTCATCACGTTCCCGATGATCCGCTCCGCCGTCGCGCTGAGCGTCATCATCTCGGTGATCGGGTCGCTGCTGGCCTTCAACCAGTTCTACATCCTGACCCAGGGCGGGCCGGGCACCGAGACCACCACCATCGTGAACGCGATCTACAACCGCGGGTTCGTGAACCTGCAGCTCGGGGCCGCGACCGCCCAGTCGATCGCCCTCGTCGTGGTGATCGCCGCCGTGACGGTGTTCCAGTTCTGGGCACTGCGAGAGAAGGACTGACGCCATGAGCACCACGACCTCCCGTGCGGCCCTCTCGGCGCCGGACCTGTCCACCAGGACCCTGACCACCACGGGCGACGGCCGACGTCGGCGCCACCAGCAGGGCAGCGTCCAGCACCCGCGCGACACCACCGTGAAGCGCACCCTGTACGCGATCGCCGGCATCGGTTCCGCGCTCGTGTTCGGTGTCCCGCTCATCTGGTCGATCCTGCGGGCGTTCCAGTCCGAGGCCGTCATCACGCAGGCCCCGGACCCGGCGACGTTCTTCCAGCTCGGGTGGCAGAACTTCGCCGCCGTGTTCGCCTCGTCGTCGCACCTGCTCACCGGCGTCGTGAACTCGCTCATCGTGTCGATCGCCACGGCGGTGCTGACCGCGGTCATCGCGACGATGGCCGGCTACGGCTTCGCCCGCTTCCGGTTCCGGGGATCCGGCGTCGTGTTCGGCCTGGTGCTGCTGACGATGATGGTGCCGTTCCAGGCCATCCTCACGCCGCTGTACCTCGAGATGAACGCGATGGGGCTGACGAACTCGCTGCTCGGGCTCGTGCTGTTCTACACGACGGTGAACCTGCCGTTCGGGGTGTTCGTGATGCGGAACGCGTTCGAGTCGATCCCCACCGAGCTCGAGGACTCGGCGTTCGTCGACGGGGCCTCGCGCTTCCGGGTCGTCGTGTCGGTGCTCCGCCCGCTCCTGCTGCCCGGGGCGGCGACCGCGGCACTGTACGCGTTCCTGGCGTCGTGGACGGAGTTCCTCGGAGCGCTGACGTTCCTGACGAAGGACTCGCTGTACACGCTGCCGGTCGCGCTGCTCAACCTGCAGACCGGGGCGTACGGGCAGGTGTCCTACGGCAACCTCGTCGCCGGGTCGGTGGTGGCGATGATCCCGTGCATCGCGCTGTACGTCGGGTTGCAACGGTTCTACGTCGCCGGGCTGTCGTCCGGGGCGTTGAAGGGCTGACGGTCGGGTCAGCTCGGGGTCGTGCGCGGTGTCGCACCGTGCGCGGCCCCTCGGTCGGTGCGGGGTCGTGCGCGGCTTCGCACCGTGCGCGGCCCCTCAACCGGTGCGGGGTTGATCGCTCGGTGCGGGACTGTAGCGCCGCACCGAGCGATCAACCTCGCACCGGCCGCACAACGCTGCACCGTGCGCCGCGGGCCGGCGCACGGAAGAACCTCGCACCACCCGCACACCGCCGCACCGTGCGAGGGGGCGCTACGTGCTGCGCCGCACCACCAGCTCGGGCGCGAGCAGTGTCTCGTCGCGGGGCTCCCCCTCGACCAGGGCCCGCACGGTGTCGAGCACCCGCTCCCCCATCGCCCGGAAGTCCTGCCGCACGGTGGTCAGCGGCGGCGTGAAGTGCGCGGCCTCGGGGACGTCGTCGAAGCCCACGACCGCGATGTCGTCGGGCACCCGCAGCCCCTCGTCGGCGAAGGCGTGCAGCACCCCGAGCGCCATCTGGTCGTTGCCCGCGAAGACCGCGTCGACCGTCCCCACGTCGATGTGCCGGGCAGCTGCGAAGCCGCTCGCCGGGGTCCAGTCGCCCTCGAGCACGACGGGTTCGAGCCCGGCGTCCTGCATGATCCGCACGTAGGTGGCACGGCGGACCTCGGACTCCTGCGACACGTGCGGTCCGGCGATGTGCACGATCCGGCGGTGTCCGCGGTCGAACAGGTGCTGCATCACGAGCGAGGTGCCGGCGGCCTGGTCGATCGCGACCGCGGCGACGCTCGGCGCAACCGGGTTCCGGACGGCGTCGCGCTGCACCGCGTTCGACACCACGACGGGCACCGTGACCGGCACGGTGAGCGAGGCGAGGGCGTCGAGCACCCGGTTGTCAGCGGCGACGAGCACGATCGCGGCGACGTCCTGCGCCAGCAGCGTGGTGAGCGCCCCGGACAGGTCGGACGGCCGCGGTTCCTCGGGCAGGGTGGACAGCAGCACGTGGTACCCGGCAGAGCGGGCAGCCCGTTCGAAGCCGATCGAGGTGCTCGACGGGCCGTACAGCGCGTCGCCGGCGGTGATGATGCCGAGCGCCTTGCTCCGCCCACCGGCGAGCGCCCGGGCGGCGGCGCGGGGCCGGTACCCGAGTTCGGTCACGGCGTCGGTGACCTGCGTCCGGTACTGCTCGCGGACGGTCGGGTCACCGTTGATGACACGCGAGACGGTCTGGTGGGACACGCCCGCGCGTTCGGCGACGTCGAAGATCGTCGGGGCCTTCCGGCGCTTGCCGCCCGTGCCCTCGGGGGCGGTCCTGGTGCTCACGTGGCCAACCGTACCGCTCGGTCCGGCCACCGCGGCAAGATCACGAAACGGCGACGCTGAGTTGACACCCCGTCACGGAACCCACAAGATGTGAGCGCTCACACGAGCGCATCCCGCGGGGCACAGCAGCCCCGGCACCCGACCGCGTCGAGGACGACGCGAAGGAACAGAGGTACTTCGATGATGAAGCGCAGGATCATCGCGGGCGTCGCAGCCGTCGGCATCGCGATCTCGCTGGCCGCTTGCTCGGCCGGCGGCCGTGCATCCACCGATGGTGGCGGCAGCGGCGACAACAAGGGCGCCCTCGTCGGCGTCGCCATGCCCACCAAGGTCTCCGAGCGGTGGATCAAGGACGGCAACGCCGTCAAGAGCGACCTCGAGAAGGCCGGCTACAAGGTCGACCTCGAGTACGGCGACAACAAGGTCCAGCAGCAGGCCCAGCAGGTCAGCAACATGATCACCAAGGGCGCGAAGGTCCTGATCATCGCCTCGATCGACGGTGGCGCGCTCTCCGACCAGCTCGACGCCGCCGCCAAGGCCGGCATCAAGGTGATCTCGTACGACCGCCTGCTCACGGGCAACAAGAACGTCGACTACTACGTGTCCTTCGACAACGAGAAGGTCGGCGTCGACCAGGCGAACAGCCTGCTCACCGGCCTGGGTGTGCTCGACGCGGACGGCAAGAAGACCGGCGAGAAGGGCCCCTTCAACATCGAGGTCTTCGCCGGCTCGCTCGACGACAACAACGCCGGGTTCTTCTTCAACGGCGCCATGAAGACGCTCAAGCCGTACCTCGAGGACGGCACGCTGAAGATCCAGTCCGGCCAGGACAAGCTGTCCCAGGCCGCGACGCAGCAGTGGGACCCGGCCACGGCCAAGGCCCGCATGCAGAACCTGGTCGCCAAGTCCTACTCGGGCGGCACCACGCTCGACGGCGTGCTCTCGCCGTACGACGGCATCTCGATCGGCATCATCTCGGCACTGCAGGGTGCCGGGTACGGCACGAGCGACCGTCCGCTCCCGACCGTCACGGGCCAGGACGCCGAGGCCGCCTCGGTCAAGTCGATCATCGCCGGGCAGCAGTACTCGACCATCTACAAGGACACGCGCAAGCTCGCCAAGCAGTCGGTCACCATGGCCGAGGACCTGCTCACCGGCAAGAAGCCCGAGGTCAACGACACCAAGAGCTACGACAACAAGGTCAAGGTCGTCCCGACCTTCCTGTTCCAGCCGACGGTCGTCACGAAGGACAACTACAAGGAAGTCCTCGTCGACTCGGGGTACTACACCGAAGCCGACCTGAAGTAGTCAGGGCCCATCTCTCGGACCGGAGGCGCGGTGCCAGCTGCGCACCGCGCCTCCAGTCCGTCTCCACCAGCGCGCGCACGCGCGCGCACGACGGAAAGGCGTCCACATGGCGGACACCATCCTCGAGATGCGGGACATCACCAAGACGTTCCCCGGCGTCAAGGCCCTGCAGGGGGTCACGATCGAGGTCGAGCGCGGCCAGGTCCACGCGATCTGCGGCGAGAACGGCGCAGGCAAGTCGACCCTGATGAAGGTGCTGTCGGGGGTCTACCCGGCCGGCTCCTTCGACGGCGAGATCCTGCTCGACGGCGAACCCGTGCGGTTCGCCAACATCAACGACTCCGAGGCCGCCGGCGTCGTCATCATCCACCAGGAGCTGGCCCTCAGCCCCTTCCTGTCGATCGCTGAGAACATCTTCCTCGGCAACGAGCAGTCCAAGGGCGGCTTCATCGACTGGAACAAGACGAACCTGACGGCAGCCGAGCTGCTGGGGCGCGTCGGGCTGAAGGACAACCCCGTGACCAAGGTCGTCGACCTCGGTGTCGGCAAGCAGCAGCTCGTCGAGATCGCGAAGGCGCTCTCGAAGGAGGTGAAGCTCCTCATCCTCGACGAGCCCACCGCCGCGCTGAACGACGACGACTCCGCGCACCTGCTCGAGCTCATCCGCTCGCTGCAGGCCGAGGGCATGACGGCGATCATCATCAGCCACAAGCTCAACGAGATCAAGGCGATCGCGGACAAGGTCACGATCATCCGTGACGGCAAGACCATCGAGACGCTCGACATGCGCGCCGACGATGTGTCCGAGGACCGCATCATCCGCGGGATGGTCGGCCGCGACCTGTCGAACCGGTACCCCGAGCGCGAGCACCCCGTCATCGGCGAGGAACTGCTGCGCATCGAGGACTGGACCGTCCACCACCAGCTCGACTCGTCGCGCGAGATCATCCACCGGGCCAACCTGAACGTCCGGGCCGGCGAGGTCGTCGGCATCGCCGGGCTGATGGGTGCCGGCCGCACCGAACTCGCGATGAGCGTCTTCGGCCAGTCGTACGGCACCGGCATCAGCGGCACCGTCTACAAGCGCGGAACGCCGATCAAGACGCACACCGTCTCGCAGGCGATCGACAACGGCATCGCCTACGTCACCGAGGACCGCAAGCGCTACGGCCTGAACCTGATCGACGACATCAAGCGGAACATCTCCGGGTCGGCGCTCGGCAAGCTCGCGAACTGGGGGTTCGTGAACTCCTCGGAGGAGACCACGGTCGCGAGCCAGTTCCTCAAGAGCCTCAACATCAAGGCGCCGAACGTCGACGTCGTGACGGGGAAGCTCTCCGGCGGGAACCAGCAGAAGGTCGTCCTGTCGAAGTGGATGTACGCCGACCCCGACGTGCTCATCCTCGACGAGCCCACCCGCGGCATCGACGTCGGCGCGAAGTACGAGATCTACACGATCATCAACCAGCTCGCCGACCAGGGGAAGGCGGTCATCGTGATCTCCTCCGAGCTCCCCGAACTGCTCGGCATCTGCGACCGCATCTACACGCTCTCCGAGGGCACCATCACGGCCGACGTCCCGCGCTCCGAGGCGACGCCCGAGGTCCTCATGCAGTACATGACCCAGGAACGGGAGACCCCTGTCAATGAACGCGCTTAAGTCCGCCGTCGGCTACCTCACCGGGCAGCTCCGACAGATCGGCCTGTTCATCGCGCTGATCGTCATCGTCATCTTCTTCCAGGTGACCACGAACGGCATCACGCTGGCCCCGATCAACGTGTCGAACCTGATCGTCCAGAACAGCTACATCCTCATCCTGGCCATCGGCATGGTGATGGTCATCATCGCCGGGCACATCGACCTGTCGGTCGGTTCGGTGGTCGCCTTCACCGGTGCCATGGCCGGCGTGATGATCACGCAGTGGAACATCCCGTGGCCCATCGCGGTCGTGCTCTGCCTGGTCGTCGGTGCCCTCGTCGGTGCCTGGCAGGGCTTCTGGATCGCCTACTTCGGGATCCCGGCGTTCATCGTGACGCTGGCGGGCATGCTCGCCTTCCGCGGCGCGGCCCAGATCGTGCTGCAGAACCAGCAGATCTCGCCGTTCCCGACCGGCTTCCGCTCGCTCGGCTCCGGCTTCCTGCCGTCCTTCGGCACCACCGGGTACGAGCCGCTCACGATGATCCTCGGCTTCGCCGCCGCGGCCGTCATGGTGATCGCAGCGTTCCGCGGTCGCATCACGCGTCGCAAGTACCAGCTCGAGAGCGAGCCGTTCGCCTGGTTCATCGTGAAGACGGCCTTCGGCGCCGTGCTCGTGATCTACGTGGCACTCCTGCTCGCCAGCTACAACGGCACCCCGATCGTGCTCGTCGTGCTCGGTGCGCTCGTGGTGATCTACTCGGTCGTCATGCGGAGCGCCGTGTTCGGCCGCCACATCTACGCGATCGGTGGCAACGCGCTGGCCGCGCAGCTGTCGGGTGTGAAGACGAAGCGGGTCACGTTCCTGCTCTTCGTCAACATGGGTGTCATCTCGGCCCTGGCGGGCGTGGTCTTCACCGGGCAGCTCAACCTGGCGGCTCCGGGCGCCGGCAACGGCTTCGAGCTCGACGCCATCGCCGCCGTGTTCATCGGTGGCGCTGCGGTCACCGGCGGCATCGGCACCGTGCCGGGCGCCATCGTCGGTGGTCTCATCATCGGCCTGCTGAACAACGGCATGTCGATCCTCGGTGTCGGCACCGAGTTCCAGTCCCTGATCAAGGGTCTGGTGCTGCTCGCCGCCGTCGCGTTCGACGTGTTCAACAAGCGCCGGGCGGCGTCCGCCCGCAAGTAGGGAGCGTTCGTTCGCGTTCGCTCGCGTTCGCTTGGTGCGCAGAAACGGTCGGGTCCTCGATGGGGACCCGACCGTTTCTGCTCACGAACGCGACAGGACGGCCCACCCCCCGGCCGGGAGGCGCAGGGTCCCGTCCCCGACATCGGCCCCGCCCGCCTCGACCTGCGTCGCGTCGGCCACGGGCACGTCGACGGGGTCGTCCGACAGGTTCAGGGCGGTCACCACGGCGGCGTCCGCCGTCGCGGTGCGCAGCACCACGGCGGTGTTGGTCAGGTGCACGACGTCGGTGTGTGCCCGGTGCAGCCACGGGTTCCGGCGGCGCAGGGCGATGAGCGCCTCGTACGCGTGCGTCAGGTCCGTCGGCGCGGGCACCTCGGCCGGGAACACCGGGCGGACAGCATCGTCGCCGCCCTCGCGTTCCTCCTTCACACCGGTCCAGCCGTACTCGTCACCGGCGTAGACCACCGGCGTCCCCGCGACCGTGAACAGCACCGCGGCGGCGTGCCCGGCGAACCGCTCCCCCACCGCGCTCGCGATCCGGGTCACGTCGTGGTTGCCGACGAACGTGGTCGGGGCGAAGGTGGCGAGCAGGGCGTCGTGCCGCTCGATCGCGTGCGCGAGCTCGTGGCCGTTGCCGTCCGCGATGCCGTGCCAGATCCCCTGCCACAGCTCGTACTGGGTGAGCGAGTCCATCGTCGAGTCGCGTGCGATCGCCGCCGCGTCGCCGTGGATGACCTCACCGCTGAACCAGGCGTCCGGGAACCGCTCCCGCACCCGTGGCAGCACCCGTGCCCAGAACGCCGGCGGCACCGCGTACGCCGCGTCGAGCCGCCAGCCGTCGATCCCCCGCTCCAACCAGTGCGTCATGACCTGCACCACGAGGTCCTCGGTGGCGCGGCTGTCGTGGTCGAGAGCGACGAGGATGTCGTGCCCCTCGAACAGCCCGACGGGCACGGGCCGTCCCGGCTGCCAGCCGGACCAGTCGATGGCGAACAGGTCGGCGGTCGGTGCCTCGGGGCCCTGTTCCGACAACGCGGTGAAGGCCGGGTGCTCACGGCCGACGTGGTTGAACACCCCGTCCAGCAGGACCCGCACGCCACGCTCGTGCGCCGCGGTGACCAGACGGTCGAAGTCGGCGTCGTCGCCCAGGCGCGGGTCGATCCGGAAGTGGTCGACCGTGTCGTACCCGTGGGTCGAGCTCGCGAACACCGGGCCGAGCAACAGGCCGTTCAGACCGAGGTCGACGACGTGGTCGAGCCACCCGGTCAGGCGGTCGAGGCGGTGTTCGAGCGGACGCTCCCCCACCGGCGTGGTCGGCCGGACCTCGGCGCCGACGAAGCCGAGCGGGTAGACGTGCCACCACATCACGTGCTGGGCCCAGGCGGGCTCGGACGGACGGGTGGGGGCGGTGTCGGGGTTCACCGCTCCGATGCTGCCAGGTGCACCTGGGCCGGGTGCGTGGTCGCTGTGTACCCCCGCGGACGGCAGGACGAGGATGGGGTGATGGGACGGGCGATCAGGACGGAAGCCGATGCTTCGGCGTCGGAGTCGGCGCACGCCGAGCGGACCTGCGCCTCGTGCGGTCGGCGGATGCCGTCCTCGGCGGCACCGGAGGCGAAGTGGTGCTCGGGCGCCTGTCGCCGGCACGGTCTCGACGACACCGACCGGGCCCTCGAGCAGCGCATCGACGAACTGCTCGCAGCCCGGGCACGGACCTCGAGCATCTGCCCGTCCGAGGTCGCACGCTCGCTGGACCCGGACGACTGGCGACCGCTGATGGAGCCGGCACGGCGAGCCGCCCGGCGCATGGTCGCGCGCGGCGAGGTCGAGATCACCCAGGGCGGGTCCGTCGTCGACCCGTCGACCGCCAAGGGTCCGATCCGCATCCGCCGTCCGCGTTGAGGGAACACGTGTCGTCCAACGTGGGTTGCATCGAGGGATGACTGCAACCGGATCGACCGAACCGACCCCTGCCCGCCGCGAAGCCCTGGTCGTCGGAGCCAGTGGCATCACCGGTTCCGCCCTGGTGCGCCACCTGCTCGACCTCGGCTGGGACGTGACGGCGCTCTCCCGCCGACCGCTCGCCGAACAGGGCGTCCGGACCGTCGCGGCCGACTTGCGTGACCCCGAGAGCCTGGCGGCCGCACTCACCGACGAGCACCCGACCCACGTCTTCTTCACCGCCTGGCAGCGGCAGGACACCGAGGCGGAGAACATCCGCGTGAACGGCGGAATGGTCCGCGACCTGCTCGCGGCACTGTCGCACGCTCCGCTCGAGCACGTCGCCCTCGTCACCGGCCTGAAGCACTACCTCGGCCCGTTCGAGGCGTACGCCGCCGGCGAGATGCCCGACACCCCCTTCCACGAGGAGGAGCCGCGCCTCGACACCCCGAACTTCTACTACGCGCAAGAGGACGAACTCTTCGCAGCCGCGGAGCGCCAGGGGTTCACCTGGTCGGTGCACCGCTCCCACACCGTGATCGGGCACGCCGTCGGCAACGCCATGAACATGGGCCTCACACTCGCCGTGCAGGCCACGCTGGCGAAGGAACTCGACCTGGACTTCGTGTTCCCCGGCAGTGAGGCGCAGTGGAACGGCCTGACCGACATGACCGACGCCGGCATCCTCGCCGAGCACATGGTGTGGGCCTCGACGTCACCCGAGGGTGCGGACGAGCCGTTCAACATCGTCAACGGTGACGTCTTCCGCTGGCGTTGGATGTGGCCGCGCCTGGCCGCGCACCTCGGTGTCGACCCCGCGCGCGTGGTGGGCTACCAGGACGCTCCGCGACCGCTCGAGGAGCAGATGGCCCCGTACGAGTCCGAGTGGGCCGGCATCGCCGAGCGCCACGGTCTCGCCGAGGCCGACATCAACCGACTCGCTTCGTGGTGGCACACCGACGCCGACCTGGGCCGTGCGATGGAGGTCGTCACCGACATGGGCAAGAGCCGAGACGCCGGGTTCACAGCGTTCCGTCGGACCGAACAGGCGTTCGCGGACCTGTTCGCCCGCTACCGGGCCGACCGGCTCATCCCCTGATCGGGGAGGGCGCTGATCAGAAGGCGTACCGGATCCGGCACGACGGCAGGTGCTCGGCCACGAGCTCGCGGAAGCGCTCGACGAGCTGCCCCTTCATGCCGGACCGGTAACGCACGTTCACGGCACCGTTCTGGGACACCTTCTGCTCCTGCAGGTCCGGACGCCACAGCAGGTCCTCGGCCTTGGGATGCCACCCGAGGTTGACCTCGTGCAAGGGCTGGTTGTGGGTCAGGAAGATCACCTCGGCAGCGAGCTGCTCCTTGGCGGCCGGGGACAGCACGTCGTCGACCTGCCGGAGCAGCTCGGCCCAGTCCGACTCCCACGTCGGCGTGAGGATGACCGGCGAGAAGTTCAGGTGGACCTCGTACCCGGCGTCGACGAAGTCGTTCACCGCGGCGATCCGCTCGGCGATCGGACTCGTGCGGATGTCGGTGACCTTCGCGGTCTCGTGCGGCATCAGTGAGAAGCGGATTCGGGTCCGGCCCATCGGGTCCCAGTCGAGCAGGTCGCGGTTGACGTACTTCGTGGCGAACGAGGCCTTGGCCGTCGGGGTCATCCGGAACAGGTCGCAGAGGTCGCGGACGTTGTCGCTGATCATCGCGTCGACCGAGCAGTCGCTGTTCTCGCCGATGTCGTAGACCCAGGCTTCCGGGTCGCACTGGTTCGGTTCGGTCTTCGGCCCCTGCTTGGCGATGTTCCGAGCCACGTGCTTGGTGATCTGGTCGATGTTCGCGAACACCGTCACGGGGTTGCTGTAGCCCTTGCGACGCGGCACGTAGCAGTAGGCGCACGCCATCGCGCAGCCGTTCGCGGTGGACGGTGCGATGAAGTCGGCGGAGCGACCGTTCGGCCGGGTCACCAGCGACTTCTTCACACCGAGCACGAGCGCCTCGGTCTTGATCCGCACCCAGCGCTGGACGTTCCGTTCGTCGCCGTGCACCTCGGGGATGTTCCAGTGCGACTCGACCGGGACGATCTCGACATCCGGCCAGCGCCCGACGATCTCCTGCCCGCGCTGCAGTTCGAGGGCGGCCGGCTCGGCGTAGATGCGTCGGACGTCGAGCATCGGGCGGACGCGTTCGTGGCTCATCGGATCCTGTCTACCCGGCACCGCCGACGGTGCAGACTCGGACCATGACCGCCGAACCCGACGACCACTTCTTCGTCGTGGACGGCCGACGCTGGCGCCGCACCGACCCCGCCCTGCCCGAGGAGCTCGCCGCCGCACTCCGCTCCCACCTGGGGCGCGGGCGCAACGCCGTGAAGACCGCGAAGCGCGAGGGCGACGACGAGGCCCTGGCGGCGGCGCGGCACCGGAACGGCGTGGCCAAGCACGGCCTGGGCGAACGCGGCCCCGAGTGGTGGAGCCGCCCAGAGGCCGACCGGATCGCCGATGCCGAGCAGGCCCTCGCCGACCTGGACACTCTGCCGTGACGACGATCCGTCCACCGCGCTTGGATCGCATCCTGAACCTCATCGTGTTCGGCCCGGTGATGATCGGGACGGGAGTCGCACTCGCGGGCGTGGCCTTCGTACCCGGAGCATCGGCGCGGGTGTTCGTCTTCGTCCTCGGTGTCGCCTTCATCGCCGGCGGGACCTGGGCCACGGCCAGGCTCCGACGCGTCGCCGTGCACCTGTGCGACGACACCCTCCGGTACTCCGGCTTCCTCTCGTCGTGGACCGCACCGCGTGCGGGGATCACCGCGGTGCTCGACGACGCGTTCGTCGAGTGGCGCGACGATCACGGGGCCGAACACCGACGGCAGATCTGGCTGCTGACCCGGGCACGGGAGGACGACGGCACGAGGTTCGCTTCGCTCTGGCGGTGGCGACGCGAGGCACTCCTCGAAGTTCGAGCGTGGGCGGCGGCTCGCGAGGTCCGAAACGTCCCATGACGCCCGCGATGGGGAGCAGAATCGGGCGTACCTGGTCGAAACTTCTGACCAGGTACGCCCGATTCGACCAGGCGGCGCGACTAGGCCTCGGTGTGGCCCAGGTCGGGCTCGACGAGCAGGCACGCGGTACGGGAAGCGGCGGCGTGCAGCTCGAGCACGACGAGCTCGTTGCGACCGTGGCGGAGCACCGGCCCCGGGATCGCAAGGGTCCGCTGCGGGCCCCGCGACCAGTACCGACCGAGGCAGAACCCGTTGACCCAGGCGACACCCTTCCGGAACCCGTCGAGCGACAGGTACCGGTCGTCCACGGTGTCGAGGTCGAACGAGCCAGCTGCGAACGTCGGTCCGGCGAGCACGTCACCACCGGAGGCAGCGGCTTCGGCCAGTGCGGTGACGGCTGCCGGCGCGATCGGGTCGAGTGCGAGCGGGGACGCCGTCCAGCGGGCCACCGGGACGCCGTCGATCGAGACGCCCCCGATCAAGCCCTTCGGCTCACCGATGCGGACGCCGTAGTCGACCCGGCCCTGGTCCTCGACGAGGAGTTCGAGCGTGCCGGTCACCGGCGGCAGGGTGATGGCCCGGTCGTGGTGCTCGCGCTCCAGGACCCCGACGACGACACCGTCGGCCGACACGATCGCACGGTCACGCACCTCGGTGCCGACGGTCAGCACCCCTCCGGCGGGCAGGTCGGCCTCGGCGCGGTAGACGACGAAGCCGCTCGCGGCTCCGAGGGCGTCGAAGGTCGGCGGCTCGTCGTGCGCGGACCACGTCGTGAGCGTGGGCAGCAGGGAACGGAGCGACGCGACGCGGTCCAGACGGACGGCGAGGTCCGTGGCGGGGGTGATCCGGGCCTCCAGGCCGTCGCCGGACGCGGCCACGGGACCGAGGCGACCCGACCCACCCGGCTCCATCGCTGCGGGCAGCGGCGGCACGGGCGCGTAGCGCTCGATGACCGAGCGGAACGCGTGGAACTTCGACGTCGGTCGGCCGGCCTCGTCGAGCGGGGCGTCGTAGTCGTACGACGTCGCGATCGGACGGTAGACGCCCTTGTCGTTCGCGCCGTTCGTGAAGCCGAAGTTCGTGCCGCCGTGGAACATGTAGATGTTCACCGAGCCGCCGGCGGCGAGCAGGACGTCCAGGTCCTCGGCACTGGCGGACGCCGGCGTGGTGTGGTGGTGCTCGCCCCAGCTGTCGAACCAGCCGTCCCAGAACTCCGAGCACATCAGGGGGCCGGTGGGCTGGGCCTGCCGCAGGCACTCGAGCCGGGCGGCGGAGCGGGAGCCGAACGAACCGGTCTTGTGCAGTGAGGGCAGCGAGCCGTCCTCGAGCATGGTGCCCATCGGCTGGTCGACGCTCGTGAAGGGGACGGTCAGCCCGATGTCGCGGTGCATCTGCTCCAGCGCGCGCAGGTACTCGGGGTCGGAGCCGTAGGCGCCGTACTCGTTCTCGACCTGCACCAGGACGATGGGCCCGCCCTGGTCGATCTGCCGCGGGACCAGCACGGGGGCCAGGTGCTGCAGGTACGTCTCGACCGCTGCGAGGAACCCGGGCTCGTTTCGGCGGACCCCCACGGAGCCGTCCGCGAACAACCAGTACGGCAGCCCGCCGTTGGTCCACTCGGCGCAGATGTAGGGGCCGGGGCGGACGATGGCGTGCATGCCCTCGGCCGCGACGAGGTCGAGGAAGCGGCCGAGGTCCAGGCCTCCGGACAGGTCGAACTCCCCCGGCGACGGCGCGTGCGCGTTCCACGCCACGTAGGTCTCGATGGTGTTGAGGCCCATCAGCTTGGCCTTGCGGATCCGGTCGGCCCACAGGTCGGGGTGCACGCGGAAGTAGTGGATCGCGCCGGACAGGACCCGGTGCGGCTCGCCGTCGAGCAGGAAGTCGGTGTCGCCGATGGCGAAGCGCATGGTGTGACCTTCTCATGGCCGGCCGGAGCCGGGCGTGGAGCGGGGCCGTGCGGACGTGTCCGCGCGGCCCCGCGGGGATACCGGGAACTACTTGGTCGAGACCGTGAAGCCCTGGTCCTTGCCGTACTTGGCGAGGGCCTTCTGCCAGGCCTGCAGGCCGGCGTCGAGCGAGGTGCCGTTCTCGTACGCCTGACCGACGGTGTCGGCGTAGACGCTGTTCGCGTACACCTGGTACGGCAGGTACGTGAAGTCGTTGTCCGAGGACTTCGACGCGTCGACGAGCACCTTGTTGATCTGCTGGCCGCCGAAGTAGGACGGCTTCTCGTCGAGGAAGGCCGACGAGTCCAGGTCAGCGGTGGTCGACGGGAAGCCGCCGGACTCCATGAAGACCTTCGTGGACTCCTTCGAGGAGTTCAGCCACTTGAGGAAGCCCGCGGCGAGTGCCGGGTTCTTCGACTGCTTCATGACGACCTCGGCGCTGCCGCCGTTGTTCGCGGTCTGGGCGGTGCCACCGTCGTAGGTCGGCATCGGGGCGACACGCCAGTCACCCGAGGCCTGGGCGACGCCGGACTCCAGGTTGCCGGGCATCCAGGCGCCGGTGATCAGCGTGGCGATCTCGCCGTTGCCGAGCTGCTTGTACCAGTCGTCGGTCCAACCGACCGTCTTCGACAGCAGGCCCTGCTCGACGAGCTCGTTCCAGGTGCTCGTCCACTTCTTCGAGCCCGCGTCCTGCAGGTTGATGGTCACCTTGTCACCGTCGGTGGTGAAGGGGGTGCCGCCGGCCTGGGCGATCATGCTCGTGGTGAAGCCGGCGTCGCCGGAGTCCGCGGCGATGTACGCCTTCGGGTCGGCCTGGTGCAGCTTCTTGGCTGCGGTGACGTACTCGTCCCACGTCTTCGGCACGGCGATGTCGTGCTTGTCGAAGACCTTCTTGTTGTAGAACAGCGCCATGGGGCCGGAGTCCTGCGGCAGGCCGTAGACCTTGCCGTCGATCGACACCGAGCTCCAGGTGCTCTTCGCGAAGTCCTTCTCGAGCGAGTCGAAGCCGTAGCTCGACAGGTCGAGGAGCGACTCGGACAGGGCGAACTGCGGCAGGGCGTAGTACTCGACCTGGGCGACGTCGGGGGCACCCGAGCCGGCCTTGATCGTGTTCTGCAGCTTCGTGTACTGGTCGGCGCCGGTGCCGGCGTTGACGAGCTTGACCTTCACCTTCGGGTACTGCTTCTCGAACGCGGCGACCTGGGCCTTCGCCGACGGGGTCCACGACCAGTAGGTCAGGGTGCCACCGTCCTTCAGGGCCTTGTCGATGTCGTCGGCCGAACCGCCGGAGCCGGAGCTGCCGGAGGCGCACGCGGCGAGGGCGATCGCGGCGGTGACGCCGATGGCGAGGGCGCTGAGCCCGCGCCGGAGACGCTTGTTCATGGGAGTGCCTTTCACTTCTTCGTGGAGGGGGTGGTGCTGCTGTGTGCCGGACCGGGCGGCGCGTGGCGGGGTCGCCGTACGCCTGGTGTCCGAGGGGTCAGGCCTTGACCGACCCGGCTGCGAGGCCGGACTGCCAGAAGCGCTGGAGGAAGAGGAACGCGACCACGATCGGGATGATCGTGAGGAGCGATCCCGTGACGACGAGGTTGTAGATCGGCTGCGCGCCGGACCCGGTGGCCTGCGCGTTCCACTGGTTCAGGCCGACCGTCAGTGGGTACCACTTCGGGTCGCTCAGCATGATGAGCGGCAGGAAGTAGTTGTTCCAGGTCGCGACGACGGCGAACAGCAGGACCGTGACGACACCGGGAGCGAGCAGGCGGAGCGCGATGGTGAAGAAGATCCGGAACTCGCCGGCACCGTCCATGCGGGCGGCTTCGAGCAGTTCGGCGGGGATCGCGTCGACCGCGTAGGTCCAGATCAGGTACATGCCGAACGGGCTGATCAGCGAGGGCAGGATGATCGACCACGGGGTGTTCGTCAGGCCCACCTGCGAGAAGAGCAGGAAGGTCGGGACGGCCAGTGCCGTGCCGGGGACCGCGATGGCGCCGAGGACGACGGCGAAGACCGCACGGCGCCCCGGGAACTGGAACTTCGACATGCCGTAGCCCGCCACCGTGGCGAGCAGGGTGGCCCCGCCGGCGCCGACGACCACGTAGAGCAGCGTGTTGCCGAACCACTGCAGGAAGATGCCGTCGTTGTACGTCACCGTGTCGACGATGTTCTGCCAGAGGTTGAAGTCCCCGCCGAACCACAGACCGAAGGTGGAGAGCAGCGACGACTGCGTCTTCGTGCTGTTCACGAGCAGGTAGAACAGCGGCGCGAACGAGTACACGACGAAGACGACCATGACCGCGGTCAGCAGGCCGGAACGCTTCGGCTTGCGTCCGCCTTCCGCGGTGCGGAGCTGCCGGGAGGCGCGGATCGAGCGGGTGCGCGGCGCGCGTTGCGTCGTGGTCGCCTCGGTCACCGTGGCCGCTGCGGGCCCGGCGGGGTGCTGGATGGTGCTCATCGGTTCTCCTCGCGGGTGCCGCGGACCTGGACGACGTAGGCGATCACCGCGGTGATCACGCCCATCACGATCGCGACCGTGGCGGAGTAGTTGAACTGCTGGCCGCTGAAGGACAGCGAGTAGGCGTACATGTTCGGGGTGAAGGCGCTGCCGATGACGTTCGGGGCGAGCGTCTTGAGCAGGTTCGGCTCGTTGAAGAGCTGGAAGCTGCCGATGATCGAGAAGATCGTGGCGATGACCATCGGGCCGCGGAGCGCCGGGAGCTTGATCGAGAGGACCGTGCGCATCGGGCCGGCGCCGTCGAGCTCCGCCGCCTCGTACAGCTCACCGGGGACGGTGCGGAGTGCGGCGTAGAAGATCAGCATGTTGTAGCCGAGGAACTCCCACGTGACCACGTTGCCGATCGACGTCAGGACCCAGCTCGGGCTGAACGGCTGCAGCAGGTCGATGCCGAGCGCGTCGTTCGCGGCGCCGGTCAGACCGAACTGGTTGCCGTAGATGAAGCCCCAGATCAGGGCTGCGACGACACCGGGGACCGCGTAGGGCAGGAACACCGCGATGCGGAAGAAGCTCGTCCCCCACAGTCGGGCGCTGTCGAGGGCCAGGGCGGCGACGAGCGCGAGGCCGAGCATGATCGGCACCTGGACGACCAGGAAGATCGCGACCCGACCGAGCCCGGACCAGAACTTGGCGTCCTGGAAGAGCTGCACGTAGTTGGCGAACCAGACGAACTGGTTGCCGCCGATGAGCTGGTCGCGGAACAGGCTGAGCCAGAGCGCGTACCCGATCGGCACGATGAGCATCAGGACCAGGACGACGACGAACGGGCCGACGAACAGCCATCCGGTGAACCGTCCCCGCGGCTTGGGGCGGCGGCCGGCGGGGCGCTCGGCGGTGGGGCGCGGTGCTGCCTCACCGGGGCGCGCTGCGAGCGTGCTCATGTGACTCCTTCGTCTGCTGCGTTCGGGTGGTCGATGTCGGCGGCTCGGCCCGGGCCGGATCAGGGGGTCCGGGCGGTCACCGATGTTGACGTCAACATCGAACGTCGCGACGATAGCATGGCAACGTCAACATGCGCTAGCGTCCGGGGAGGCCGACCGTTCGGCCCCTCGATCCGGAAGGAGCGCCAGCGTGACGATGGAGTCCCCCGCCGGCACCCGCCGCGCCCCCTCGATGGCCGCCGTCGCCGACGCCGCGGGGGTCTCGATGCAGACCGTCTCGCGGGTCGCCCGCGGCTTCGACAACGTCAGCCCGGAGACCCGCGACCGCGTCCAGCGCGCGATGGAGTCCCTCGGCTACCGGCCGAACCGTGCCGCCCGCGCCCTGCGCTCGGGCCGCTTCCGCACCATCGGCGTGATCATGTTCACGCTCGCGTCCTTCGGCAACATGCGCACGCTCGAGGCCATCGCCGACGCCGCCGGGGTCGCCGACTTCACGATCACCCTGCTGCCCATGGCCTCGCGCACCGAGGCGGGCGTCCGGTCCGCCTTCTCACGCCTGCACGAACAGGCCGTCGACGGCGTCGTGATCATCATCGAGTCGCACATCATCGACACCGCCGAGGTCGTGCTGCCCGACGGCGTCCCCATGGTGATCGTCGACTCCACGGGCAGCACGGACCACCCCGCGATCGACACCGACCAGGCAGACGGCGCCCGGCAGGCCACGCAGCACCTGCTCGACCTGGGCCACGAGACCGTCTGGCACGTCGCCGGTCCGGATTCGTCGTACTCGGCGGCCCGTCGCCTCGCCGCGTGGCAGGACACCCTGTCGCGCGCCGGCCGCCCCGTCCCCCCGGTGTTCCGCGGTGGCTGGACGACCGAGCACGGGTACGAGGCCGGGCTCGAGATCGCCGCACGGCCGGAGATCACCGCGGTGTTCGCCGCGAACGACCAGACTGCCCTCGGTGTCCTGCGCGCCGCACACGAGTCCGGACGCCCGGTGCCGTCGTCGCTCAGCGTGGTGGGGTTCGACGACTCCCCCGAGTCCGACTCGTTCTGGCCGCCGCTGACCACCGTGCACCAGTCCTTCGACGAGGTCGGCCGCCGAGCGGTCGCCACGCTGCTCGCCCAGATCGACGGCGAGCGGGTCAGCGTCGCGTCCGACCTGGTGCCGGTGCGGCTCGTCGAGCGCGCGAGCACGGCGGCACCGCCGGCGCGCTGACGCGGCGCGCTCGTGCCGAGACTCGGCCCCGCGGACAGGCTGCGCCGTCCGCGTGCCGCGCTCTGTCCGCTCAGACGAGACTCGGTCGTGGTCTCGCCGCACGCCGGACGGGAGGCTCGGTGCCAGGCCGCCACGGGCCTCCCGGCCGCCGCGTCCACGTACGCGGCCCGAGACTCGGCCATGCGGACAGGCTGCGCCATCCGCGTGCCGCGCTCTGTCCGCTCAGACGAGACTCGGCCGCGGCCCGCCGCGCGCCGCGCCCCCGCAACGAGCAGAGGACGTCGGGCGCGAGCGCCCGACGTCCTCTGTGCTCACTCGACGCCCGCCGTGGCGTGCGCCGAGGCGTCTTGTCAGCCGATCGAGACGGCGGTCCAGGAGACCGGCGGGAGCTCGATCGTGACGGTGTCGCCCTCGCGGCGGACCGACTCGTTCGTGCGCAGCCCCACGCGCGAGGTGTTCTCCAGGTCGTTCACGGCGTGCAGGTCGTCGTCCCAGACACCCTCGGCGTGGACGTCGCCCGTCGCACCGATGCCTGCGAGGTCGATCGTCACCGTGGTCGGCTCGGACGGGTGGCGGTTCACCAGGAAGACCGCGGCCTTGCCGTCCTCGGTCACGGTGGCGGCGGAGTCCACGACCGGGACCTCGCCGTGCTTGCCACCGTCGACGGTGTCACCGGAGGCCTTGACCTGCAGCGACGTCCCCTGCGCCAGGCGCGAGGTGACCGAGAACGGGAAGAACGTCGTCTGGCGCCAGGCCGGGCCGCCGGGCTCGGTCATGATCGGGCCGATCACGTTGACGAGCTGGGCGAGCGAGGCCGAGGCGACGCGGTCGGCGTGGCGGAGCAGCGAGATGAGCAGGCCACCCACGACGACGGCGTCGGCGACGGTGTAGACGTCCTCGAGCAGACGCGGGGCGACGGGCCACTCGTCGAGCGTGAAGGTCTTGGCCTTGGCTTCCCACTTCTTGATCGACCAGACGTTCCACTCGTCGAACGAGATGTCGATGCGCTTGTCGGACTTCTTCTGCGCCTGGACGTGGTCGGCGGCCGTGGTGACCGTCTTGATGAAGTGGTCCATGTTGACGCCCGAGGCGAGGAACGACGGCAGGTCGTCGTCCTCCTCGTAGTAGGCGTGCGCGGAGATGTAGTCGACGTCGTCGTAGGTGTGCTCGAGGACGGTGCGCTCCCACTCGCCGAACGTCGGCATCGACGCCCCGGAGGAACCGCAGGCGACGAGCTCGAGGTCGGGCTGGATCTGTCGCATGGCCTTGGCGGTCATGGCGGCGAGCTTGCCGTAGTCGTCGGCGTTCTTGTGGCCGAGCTGCCACGGGCCGTCCATCTCGTTGCCGAGGCACCACATCGTGATGGCGAAGGGTTCCTGGCGACCGTTGGAACGACGGTAATCGGACAGTGCGGTGCCGGCGTCGATGTTGGCGTACTCGAGGAGCTCGATCGCCTCCTGCGTGCCGCGGGTACCGAGGTTCACGGCGAGCATGAGCTCGGAGCCGACCCGGTCGAGCCAGTGCTGGAACTCGTGCAGGCCGACCTCGTTCGTCTCGGTCGAGTGCCAGGCCAGGTCGAGGCGGCGGGGGCGCTGCTCGACGGGGCCGACGCCGTCCTCCCACTTGTAGCCGGAGACGAAGTTGCCACCGGGGTAGCGGATGGCGGAGACGCCGAGTTCCTTGACGAGTTCGACGACGTCCCCTCGGAAGCCGTGCTCGTCGGCGGTCTCGTGGGCGGGCTCGTGGATGCCGTCGTAGACGTGGCGGCCGAGGTGCTCGACGAACCCGCCGAACAGGCGACGTCGCACCGGCCCCACGGTGAACGCGGCGTCGAGGACGAGGTGTGTGCGGGGCATGGATCTCCTTCGATCGTGGCAGTGCGGTTCGTGCGGGGAGCGGTGGGGGCGCGTACGGGAACCGAAGCGGGCCGTCACGAAAGTGAGCGCTCACCTGACGGAAACGCTACCGGGTTCCACGCCGTCGCGAAAGGGGTGGCGGATGACAGGGGCGAGCGCTAATGTGAGCGCTCACGGAGCACCGGAAGGTCGTTCCGTGTCCGGAGCAGCAGTGCTCCGGGTCCGGAGCAGCGATGCTCCGGCGGGAGCACCGACCCTGTTCCCGAGCCCGGCCCATCCCGATGGAGTGATGCCATGCCGATCCCACCCGCAACACCTGCGTCGCGCCTCTCGCGGCGGGGCTTCCTCGCCGCCGGTGCAGCGGCCGCGACGGTCCTGCCGCTCGCCGCCTGCTCCAGTCCCCTCGCCGCCGGTCTCGCCGGCAGTGCCCTCAACCCCGAGACCCTCGTCTTCTGGAACCTGTTCGGCGGTGGTGACGGCGTCCGCATGCAGGACATGGAAGCCGGCTACGCCAAGCAGCACGGCGGATCGAGCGCGCTGCAGGCCACCACGTTCGCGTGGGGCAACCCGTACTACTCGAAGGTCACACTCGCCACCGTCGGGAACAAGCCGCCGGACGTCGCGATCTCCCACCTGACCCGGGCGAAGCCCCTGTGGGACGGTGACCTGCTCGATCCCATCACCTCCGAGGACCTCGCCGGCGTCGGTATGAGCGCCGCCGACTTCAACCAGAAGGCCTGGACGGCGCAGAAGACCGACGGCAAGAACATCTGCGTGCCGCTCGACACCCACCCCTTCGTGCTGTTCTACAACGTCGACGTGTGCCGGAAGGCCGGCCTGCTCGACAGCGACGACAACCTCAAGGACCTGACGGGGATCGACGCCTTCGAGAAGGCCCTGGCGGCAGTCTCGAAGGTCACCGGCGGCACGGCGCTCAACGTCGCGAACGTCAGTGAGGTCGCGACCCCGTGGCGCTTCTTCTGGACGATGTACAACCAGATCGAGGGTGCGACGCCGTTCATCAGCGACGGCGGCTCCAAGCTCACCGTCAACGAGGACGCCTACACGAAGGTCACCGACATGACCCAGAAGTGGGTCAAGCAGGGCTGGCTCAACAAGGGCCTCGACTACGCCACCGCGCAGACGCTCATGTTCACCGGCAAGGCCGGCTTCTTCATGCAGGGCGAGTGGGAGATCAGCACCGCCCAGTCGATCAAGGGGCTGAAGTTCGGGATGGCTCCGATCCCGCAGCTCTTCGACAAGCCGGCGACCCAGGCCGACTCGCACACGTTCATCCTGCCGAAGAAGGACCGTACGCCGGAGCAGAAGCAGGCGGCGATGCTGTTCATCAAGCAGATGCTCGAGCAGAGCCTGACCTGGGCACAGGGTGGCCACGTGCCGGCGTACCTGCCGACGTACGACAGCTCGGCCTACAAGAAGCTGACGCCGCAGTCGAACTACGCCTCCGCCGCCGAGACCGCGGTGTTCGACGACGCCGCCTGGTACGGCGGCTCCGGGTCCACGTTCGAGAACACCGTGGGCGCCCAGCTGGCCCTCGTACAGCAGGGCAGCAGTTCCCCCGCCGCGGCCATGAGCGCGATCAAGTCCCAGTTGTCGACCTACCTCAACACGCCGAGCCCGCTGTGATCGGGCCTGCGACCACCACGAACGACGTGAACACCCTGCGAAAGGCACGATGACGTGACCACAGCACCTGTCCTCGACCGCCCGACGGACGCGGCGAGCGCGCCGCGACGACTCCGCCCGTACCGCTCCAGCCTGACCCGCGGCCAGGGCCGCAGCGGCTGGCTGTTCCTCGCCCCGTTCGGCCTGTTCTACATCGCCTTCCTGCTCGGCCCGACGGTCTGGATGATCGTCACGAGCTTCTTCAACACCTCGACGGTCCGCACCGGGCTCGGCAGCTTCGCCGGGTTCGCGAACTACGCGGAGATGCTCGGTCGCGACGACTTCTGGTCCTCGCTCTGGCACACACTGCAGTTCACGCTGTACACGACCCCGCCGCTCGTGATCCTGGCGTTCGTGTTCGCCGTGCTGACGAACCGGATGAACCGCGGCCAGTGGTTCTTCCGTCTGGCGTTCTTCCTGCCGTTCATCCTGCCGTCGGCGACGATCTCGCTCATCTGGGTGTTCATCTTCACGCCGAGCACCGGTCTCTTCGCGAGCGTCCAGTCGCTGCTCGGGATGACTCCGGGCGCCGGTGTCCTGGCCAGCCCGAACACGGCGATGATCGGTGTCGCCATCGCCACCGTGTGGTGGACCCTCGGCTTCAACTTCGTGCTCTACCTGGCCGGCCTGCAGGAGATCCCGCGCGAACTGTACGAAGCCGCCGCCGTCGACGGTGCCTCGAACTGGCAGCAGATCAAGTCGATCACGCTCCCCCTGCTCGGCCGCACGACGACCCTCGTCATCCTGCTGCAGATCATCGCGAGCCTGAAGATCTTCGACCAGGTCTACCTGATGACGAACGGCGGACCGGGCATCTCCACCCAGGTCTCGCTGCAGCTCATCACCGGCGTCGGATTCACCGACAACCGACTCGGTGCCGCGTCGGCCGCGTCGGTCCTCCTGTTCATCGTGATCGTGGCGATCGCGGTCATCCGGCAGCTCGTCGAGCGCGCTGCCGCCAAGCGAGAGATCGGTGCCTGACATGACCGCCACCGAGAGCATCACCACCGGCCGGAAGCTCCGCACCGGGGTCTCGTCCGCCGCTCCCACGAGCGCCGCCAAGATCGGTGTCAGCGGGCGCGGCTTCACGATCGCGTCGGGCATCATCCTGACGATCTTCGCGATCATCTGGCTCATCCCGAGCGTGTTCGCGCTGAAGACGTCGCTGTCCGACAACGGGGTCGCCGCGCTCGGCGCGAACTCGATCCTGTCGACCTGGAACCCGACGCTGCACTCGTACGCGTCGCTGTTCCAGGCCGGCGACATCTGGAACTGGTACCTGGCCAGCGGCATCACGAGCGTCGTGACCGCGGTGCTCACCGTGCTGTTCGCCTCGATGGCGGCGTTCGCGCTGTCGCGGCTGGTGTTCCGGGGCCGGAACATCGCGTTCCTGCTCATCATCCTGGGCATCATGATCCCGACCCAGGTGCTGATCATCCCGATCTTCCAGGAGCTCAACGCGGTCGGCCTGCTCAACACGTACTGGTCGGTGATCTTCCCGCAGGTGCCCGCCGTGATCGCGGTGTTCATCTTCAAGCAGTTCTTCGACGGCATCCCGAAGGAGCTCGAAGAGGCTGCGCGCATCGACGGCGCCGGCATCTGGAAGGTCTACTGGTCGGTCATCCTGCCGCTGTCGCGTCCGGTGATCGCAGCGGTGACGATCCTGACCTTCGTCGGGGTGTGGAACAACCTGCTGCTGCCGCTGTTCGTGCTGTCCAACCCGGACCTCATGACGATCCCGGTCGGGCTCGCCACGGTCCAGGGCAGCTTCGGGCAGCGCTACGCCGACATCCAGGCGGGCGCGCTCCTGGCGGCGTTGCCGCTGATCATCCTCTACCTGATCTTCCAGCGGCAGATCGTGGAGGGCGTGACGGGCTCGGGCCTCAAGGGCTGACGCGGCCCCACCACGGACGGGAGGCCCGGTGCCAGCTGGCACCGGGCCTCCCGTCCGTCCGTTGGTCGCGCCACGGGCGCGGCGCACCTGGCGAGGGCGGGCGTACCTGTTCAGAACGGGCGTACCTGCCAGGCAGCGCGCGGGTCAGACGGGGACGGAGACCTTCGTCTCGTGCTTCCAGAACCCGGAGAACGTGATGCGCGACTTCGGCAGACCCGCACGGTGCAGGTGGCGGCGGCCCTCGGTGGCGAGCTTCGACTCCCCCACGACGAACGCGTAGCCCCTGTCGTCGGACGGCACGTGCCGCTGCAGCTCCGCGAGGGCGCCACTGCCGGGGACCGCGCCCGGCTGCCGGACGATCCACGTCACCTGCACGCCGGTGGGGGCGTCGAGGTCACGGATGTCGGCGGCGGTCGGGACCTCTTGGATGATGCGGCCGACGGTGTCGCGCGGCAACGACGCGGCGATGCCGACGATGCCCGGCAGGCCGGTCTCCTCCGCCGCGACGACGACCTCGCTGGTGCCGGCCGGGACGTCGAAGATGCAGCCCTGGTCGAGCATCGCGAGCTCTTCGCCGGGGCGGGCGGAGCAGGCCCAGATCGCGGCACGGCCCTCGAGCTGACCGCGGTGGTCCAGGTGCACGACGAAGTCGATGTCGAGCTCGGCGGTGCCGTCGGCGAGCAGCCGGTACGCGGCGACGGTGTAGTTCGCGCAGTGCGGGCGGATGTCCTCGGGGATGCCGAGGAACGTCGGCCACCACTTCTTGCCGTCCAGGTCGGGCATCCGGAAGGCGTCCTGGTCGGGGCGCCGGACGAACAGGCGGAACCAGTGGTCGAAACCGAGGTAGCCGAACTCGTGCAGGTCGTCGCCGGTGACGGTGACACGCTGCATCGAGGGGGTCACCCGCTGGGTCCGGAGGACACGGGCGCGGAAGAGCCGGGGGTTCGTCGGCAGGAGCCGCGGGGTCTTCGCCATGAGGCAAGGCTAACCTAAGATGACTTCCGTGCCAGCCCCCAATCCCGTTCTGGCTTCCGGTCCGGAGGCCCCCGAACCCGTCGTGTCCAGCGCCCGGGACGGCGACGCGTCCCGCGCCCTCGGTGTGCACCGGACCGCGATGCGGCGACGGACCGCGGTCATCATCGGCCTCGTCGTCGCCCTGGTCCTCGTCGCCGTGGCGAGCATGCTGCTCGGCAGCAACCGCATCGGCGTCGCCGAGGTGTGGGCGGGGCTCACGCGCACCGGATCGAGCACCGACGAGGCGATCGTGTGGGGCTCCCGCATCCCGCGCACGCTCATCGGCGCAGCGGTCGGCGCGGCCCTCGGCATCGCCGGACTGCTCATGCAGGGACACACCCGCAACCCACTCGCCGACCCCGGTCTGTTCGGCGTCTCGTCGGGCGCGGGGCTCGCGGTGGTGCTCGGCGTCTACGTGTTCGGGGTGACGAGCACGAGCGCGACCGTCTGGTTCGCACTGGTCGGGGCCCTGGTCGCCAGCGTCGTCGTCTTCTCGGTGACGATCGCCGGCAGCGGCACGGCCAGCCCGGTGCCGCTCGCCCTCGCCGGCGCCGCGGTCTCGGCGCTGCTCGCCGCCCTGACCTCGTTCGTCGTGCTGACCGACCAGGCGTCGCTCGACGCGTACCGGCTCTGGGTCGTCGGGTCGCTCGCCGCACGCCAGCTCGACATCCTCGGGGCGGTGTGGCCGTTCCTGGCCGCCGGACTCGTGCTCGCGGTGCTGAACGTCCGCGCCCTCGACGCCCTCGGGCTCGGGTCGGAGCTGGCGAAGGGCCTGGGCGAGAACGTGCTCGTCGCCCGGCTGGTCGGCCTGGGCGGGATCACGCTGCTCGCCGCCGGGGCGACCGCGGCGGCCGGCCCGATCGGCTTCGTCGGCCTGACGGTCCCGCACGTCGCCCGCGCGCTCGTCGGCACCGGACACCGCTGGACGCTGCCGGTGTCCGGTCTGGTCGGCGCCGCCCTCGTGCTGGTCGCCGACGTCATCGGTCGCCTGATCGGCGGGTTCTCCGAGGTCGAGGTCGGCATCGTGCTCGCCGTCATCGGGGGCCCGGTGTTCGTCGCCGTGGCCCGCCGCCGATCGCTGGTGTCACTGTGAGCGGGGCAGCGGTGCGCAGCAGCGGGAGGACGCCCGGCAGCACAACCGGCATGCCCGGCAGTACACCCGGTGCGCCGGGCACGGACGGCCCCGCGGCCCGCACCCCCGGCCGTGCCGGCATCCGCATCGGCCCCGTCGGCCTCGCCTGGCGCCCCCGGGTGTTCTGGTACACCGTCGCGTCGCTCGCCACCGTCCTGGTGCTCATCGTCCTCGGCACCGCGGTCGGCTCGACGTGGATCGCGCCCGGGGTCGTCATCCGGTCCCTGCTCGGGTTGGAGTCCGGTCCCGACGCCTTCATCATCACCACCCTGCGCCTGCCCCGCGTGCTGACCGGCGCACTCGTCGGCCTGACCCTCGGGGTCGCCGGGGCACTGACCCAGACCTTCACGCGGAACCCCCTCGGCACCCCGGACATCATCGGCGTCACCGCGGGCGCGAGCGTCGGTGCGGTCGCCGCGATCGTCCTGGGAGGCGGGACGTACTCGGTGTCGTCCCTGGTGCTCGGTGGCGGGATCCCGGTGGCCGCCACGATCGGCGCCCTGGTCGCAGCGGTCCTGGTCTACGGCCTGGGTTGGCGCGGTGGCGTGCAGAGCTACCGGCTCGTGCTGGTCGGCATCGGCGTGAGCGCGACCCTCGACGCCGTGACCAGCTACCTGCTCGTCCGGGCGAAGATCACGGTCGCGACCGCGGCCTCGCAGTGGCTGGTCGGCAGCCTGTCGAGCACCTCGTGGGAGAGCGTCTGGCCGCTGCTCCTGGTGGCCGTGGTCGCGGTGCCGATCGCACTCGCGACGAGTGCGGCACTCGGCATCGGGCAGCTCGGCGACGAGGTCGCGACCGGCGTCGGACTCGGCGTCCAGCGACACCGGCTGCTCGTCATCGCACTCGCGGTCGTGCTGACCGCCGCCGCCGTGGCCGCCGCGGGACCGGTGGGCTTCGTCGCGTTCGTCGTGCCGCAGGTCGGGCTCCGGCTCGCCGGCACGAACCGGCCGCCGCTGCTGCTCGCCGGTGCTCTGGGAGCCGTGCTCGTGCTCGCCGCCGACCTGCTGTCCCGTTCCGCGTTCCCGTGGCAGGTGCCGGTCGGCATCATCACCACCGTGATCGGGGCGCCGTACCTGATCTGGCTCCTCGTCCGTCACCGCAAGGAGATGTCCCGATGACAACAGCGCACGACCGCGACCACCAGCACGAGCACGAGCACGACAGCGTGCTCGAAGCCCAGGGCCTGTCCGTCGGCTACGACCGCCAGCCGGTCCTGCGCGACCTGGACCTGCGCATCGAGCGCGGCACCGTCACGACGTTCCTCGGCGCGAACGGCTGCGGCAAGTCGACCCTGCTCAAGGCGTTCGGCCGCGTGCTCAAGCCGCAGGCCGGCGAGGTCCTGCTCGACGGCGCCCCGATCCGCAAGGAGCCGAACCGCCAGGTCGCCCGCAAGCTCGCGATCCTGCCGCAGTCCCCTGTCGCCCCGGCCGGCACCAGCGTGCTCGACCTGGTGATGCGCGGCCGGAACCCGCACCAGTCGTGGGCGAAGCCGTGGACCGCCGAGGACGCCGCCGTCGCCGAGGACGCGATCGCCGCCACCGGACTGACCGAGGTCGCGCACCGCGACGTCACGAGCCTGTCCGGCGGACAGCGCCAGCGCGCCTGGATCGCCATGGTCGTCGCGCAGCAGGCCGAGACGCTCCTGCTCGACGAGCCGACGACCTACCTCGACCTCGCGCACCAGCTCGAGGTCCTGCGGCTCGTCCGACGGCTGAACCGCGAGCAGGGGTCGACGATCGTGATGGTGCTGCACGACCTGTCGCTGGCGGCGCGGTACTCGGACCGGCTCGTGGTGCTGCACGACGGCGGGGTCGTGGCCGACGGCACACCGCACGAGGTCCTCACCCCGGCACTGCTCGAGCACGCGTTCGGCCTGCACGCCCGGGTGTTCCCCGACCCCGTGACCGGTGCGCCGATGATCGTGCCCGAAGCGGACGAGCACGACCCGCTCCCGAGCGCCGGAACCGAGCACACCGTCACACGCACGAAAACCGAACACGCGCTGGCGAGTGCCGCAAAGTTAGGTTAGCCTCTCCTAATGTGAAGACCTCCCGACGTGGCCACCTGCGCGCCGCCCTCCTGACCTCCGTGACCGTCTCGGCACTCCTCCTGACCGGCTGCTCGAGCACCGGCAACTCGAACGACTCCGACTCCGACGGCGGCACCGCCGCGTCGAAGGCGTGGTCGTACCAGGACGCCACCGGCGCGACCGTCAAGGTCGACCACACGCCGAAGCGCGTCGTCGTGCTGAACGACATCGCCCTGTCGTTCATCGAGTACGGCCTGAAGCCCGTCGGCACCTTCGGGCAGCTGACGATGGCGAAGGACGCCCGGTTCAAGGGCCTCGACACCGACGGCATCACCCAGCTCGGCACCGCCTACGGCGACATCGACTTGGAGCAGCTCGCCGCGCTGAAGCCCGACCTCGTCGTGACCTCGGTCTACCCGACCGACGCGAAGGGCACGCTCGACACCAAGCAGCCCGGCTACGGCTTCAAGGACAAGGCGCAGGAGAAGCAGATCAAGGCGATCGCGCCGGTCGCCGAGGTGAAGTGGGGCGGCAAGGGCGAGGACGTCATCGAGGAGATCGCGAAGCTCTCCGAGTCGCTCGGCGCGAAGGAGTCGACGGTCGACGCCGCCGAGAAGCGCTTCGACACCGCCGCCGACGAGCTCGAGAAGGTCTCGAAGGACACGGACCTGTCGGTCGTCTCGATGTACGCCGACGGTGACGGCGCGTACGTCACCCGCCCGACCGACGAGCCGTCGCTGCAGATGTACGCGTCGTACGGGGTCGACTTCGTCAACCCGAAGCCGAAGGGCTTCTACTGGGGCATCTACTCGTGGGAGAACGCCGGTCAGATCACCGGTGACGTGCTGCTGCTGTCGCAGCAGGGCTACCAGGTCGCCGACCTCGAGAAGCAGCCGACCTTCGCCGACAACGCCGCGCTCAAGGCCGGCCAGGTCCACAGCTGGACGTTCCCGGCCCTCGACTACACGTCGCAGGCCGACTACATGACCAAGCTCGCGGGCTGGCTCGAGGACAGCAAGAAGCTGTCGTAGGACGCAACCGAGAACCGGCCTGGAGGCGCGGTGCCAGCTGGCACCGCGCCTCCAGGCCGTTCGTGGCTGCGTTCCGGGCCGTCAGCCGACCGGCAGCGCCGCGTTCACCGCCGTCTGCGCGTCGCGCCAGACGGCCGCACGCGACCCGGCGTAGGTGCCGCCCTGGCCGTTGGAGAACGACCGCAGGTTGTGCTTCGCGCCGTCCGTGTTGCCCTGCCAGTAGGCGGTGACGGCACGCGAGGTCCCGCCCACCAACCACACCTGGTCGGCCGCGTCCGTGGTGCCGGTCTTGCCGAACAGTGTCGCGCCGTCGGGGGTCTGCCCACCGCTCGCCGTCCCGCCGCGGAAGGCGCCCTGCATGACGTCGAACGCGGTGGCCGCGGTCTGCCGGGACACCGCCTGCGTGCACGAGCGGGGCTGTCCGCCGAGCTCCTCACCGTCGGGCGCGACGACCTGGTCGATCACCACGGGTGCGCAGAACCGCCCGCCGTTCGCGATGCCGGCGTAGGCCGAGGCCATCGTGAGCGGAGCGATGCTCTCGGTGCCGAGCAACGACCCCGGGTTCCACGGCAGATCGCCGCCACTCGCCAGGTGCACGCCCAGCCGCTCGGCCACGTCGCGGATGTCGCACAGGTCGAGCTGTTCGGCCATCGACTGGTACGCGGCGTTGACGGACTGCGCCGTCGCCGACCGGACCGAGTACGGACCACGCTGCCCGGGTGAGTCGTTCTTCGGCTGCCAGAACGCCGAGGCGGGTTCCCCGCACGCGGTCCACTCGCTGTGCGGGTGCGGCGTGCCGTCCACCACGGTGTCCGGGCTGCGGCCGGCCTCGATCCACGCGAGCAGGGTGAACATCTTGTAGGTCGACCCGGTCTGGAAGCCGGTGGAGCTGCCGTCCGCCTCGTCGGTGGCGTAGTTCAGCGAGGTCGCGGTGCGGGGCGCGTCGGACGAGCGGTCGTGGTCGGTGTTCTGTGCCATCGTCAGCACGCGGCCCGTCCCTGCCTCGACCGTGTTGAACGTGGCCCCGAGTGCCAGCCGGGTCTCGGTCTTCGGGTCGTACCGGTCGAGCAGCTGCTTCTGCGCCGCGTTCAGGTCGAGGTCGAGCGTGGTCTGGATCCGGTACCCGCCGGTGCGCCAGGCGTCCGCCCGCTGCTGCTTCGTCGCGCCGAGCTGCGGGAGCCGCTGAGCGATGGTCTCCGCGTGGTCACAGAAGAACGCGGCGCCCACCTCGACCGCCTCGCACCCCTGCTGCGGTGCCGTCAGGTGCACGGAGTCGGCGACACGGGACAGCCGAGCCGTTCGGTACTCCTCGGCCGACAGGTGCCCCTGCTCGTGCATCGACCGCAGGATCACGTTCCGCCGGGCGGCGTTGTCGCGGTGGTGGTCCGGCGTCGACAGGTCCCGTCGTTCCGGCCACTGCACGATCGCGATGAGCGACGCCGCCTCGGCCGGGGTCAGGTCGCTCGCCGACTTGCCGTAGTAGTGCTGCGCCGCCGACTGCACGCCGTAGGTCTGGTCGCCGAAGTAGGCGATGTTCAGGTACGCCGCCAGGATCTGCCGCTTCGTGTACTGCTTCGCCAGGCTGATCGCGAGCTTCATCTCGGCGAGCTTGCGCTGCGGCGTCCGCCGGGTCGCCTCCTCGTACCCGGCCTCGCGCTCCTCGGCGGTGGGCAGTTCGCTCGCCTGCTGGATCTTGATGTTCCGCACGAGCTGCATCGTCAGGGTCGAACCGCCGGACCCGCCCTCGGTCCCGGACGTGGCGACGCTCACGAGCGACCGGACGACGGACGTCGCGTCGACACCGCCGGTCTCGTAGAACCGCTTGTCCTCGCCGTCCACCGCGGCGTGCTCCAGGTGGTCGCTGATCTGCTCGAGCGTGAGCTCCTGGCGGTCCTGGTCCCACACGTTCGCCAGGTGCACCGGCTCGCCGCCGCGGTACGCCCAGATCTGGTTGCGCTGCGGGAGCTGCCCGATCTCGATGTCCTCCGGCAACGACTCGAACACCCCGATCGCCGAGGTCGTGCCGACGCCGGCGACCGCGATCACCGGCGTCACCCCGACGCTCACCAGCAACCCGGCGAGCACACTGCCACCCACGAAGCCGAGCGCGGCTCCCCCTGCACGTCGCATCGTCATGTCGTTCCCCCTCGTCCGCGCCACCGTCGGCGCGGTCCGGAGAGGCTCGCAGTCCTGCTCGGGTGGCCGCCGGGACTTCCCCGCGGAACACCGTCGTGTCCGCTGGGAAAGTGCCGGGGTCGGTCGCCGCTCGGCGCTCGCCGCCCGTGCGGAGCATGATCGGCGCATGGAGTACTCGACGGCGATGCTCACCGAGGAGACGTGGCCCGACTTCGCCGCGCTCGTGACCCGCAGCAATGGCGTGTGGGGCGGGTGCTGGTGCATCGGCTTCCACCCGGACGGCCCGCGCGGCACACCGGACCCCACGGTGTCCCACCAGGAGGCGAAGCACCGGCACGTGCGCGACGGCACGAACCACCAGGTGCTCGTCTACGCCGACGGCACCGCGGTCGGCTGGTGCCAGTTCGGACGCCCGGCCGAGCTGCCGACGATCCTGAACCCTGGCGCGTACGCCCGCGACGCCTCGACGCTGCCGGACTGGCGGATCGGCTGCGTGTTCGTGGAGTCCCGGCACCGCGGCCACGGTGTCGCACGTGCCGCGGTCACCACGGCCCTGGACGAGATCCGCCGGGCGGGCGGCGGGACGGTCGAGGCCTACCCGGAGCAGACGGTCGAGCGGAAACCGCAGCGCGGGGCGTACCTGCACACCGGACCGGAAGAACTGTTCACGCAGTTCGGGTTCGTGCGCGACCGCCGCATCGCGAAGTGGCGGTGGGTGATGCGCACGACGGTGTGACCGGCGTACCCGTTCGACGCCGCGCTGCCAGCCCTTCGCGCGTACCGTTGGAACCGTGACACGCACCGCTCCGGTACGACCGCACCGCCTCGCCCTGATCGGCGCCGCCGTGGCCCTGGTGATCGGGGTCGGACTGCTCGTCTCCCCCTGGGACGGGCCGGTCATCGTGCTCGCCTGGGCGCTCATCGTCGCCGCGGTCGTCCTCGGTGCCCTCACGCTGTTCTTCGTCCGGGCGCCACGCAGCTAGTCCCCGCCGCCGGGGCACTTGTCCCCTTTTCTCCCGACTGTCCGAGCGCGGCAACGGGTCTACCGTCTGTCCCGTGCGGCAACGACGCCGCACGATGACGAATCGAGCATCATGCAACGACGGATGAAGCGGATCCTCGCGCTCGCCCTGAGCGTCGGAGTCGTGGGGGCACTGGCTCCGGCGATCTCGGCCCAGGCAGTCGCCACGAGCGACACCCCGGACTTCGGCAGCAACGTGAAGGTCTACGACCCCACGGTGCCGGCGTCGACCATCCAGGCCGACGTCGACGCGGCGTTCACCAGCCAGCTCCGCAGCACGACGGCGCAGTTCGGCACGCAGCGGCACGTCTTCCTGTTCAAGCCCGGCAGCTACGGCCGCATCTGGGCGAACCTCGGCTTCTACACGTCGGTCGCCGGGCTCGGCAAGAACCCCGACGACGTCACGATCAACGGCGCGGTGAACGTCGACTCCGGGTGGAATGCCGGCGACGAGAAGAACGCGACACAGAACTTCTGGCGGTCGGTCGAGAACGTGGCGATCGCGCCCGAGAGCGGAACCGACCGGTGGGCGGTGTCCCAGGCCGCCCCGATGCGCCGGGTCCACGTGAAGGGCAACCTGACGATGGGTCCGTCGAACCAGGATGGTGGACAGGGGTACTCGTCCGGCGGCTACATCGCCGACACGAAGGTGGACGGCACGGTGACCTCGGGGTCCCAGCAGCAGTGGTACACGCGGAACTCGACGATCGGGGCGTGGCAGGGCGGCAACTGGAACATGACCTTCTCAGGGGTCCAGGGCGCCCCGGCGAACGACTTCTCGAAGAGCTACACGACGCTCGCCACCACGCCGACCACACGGGAGAAGCCGTACCTGTACGTGGACTCGTCGAACAAGTACCACGTGTTCGTCCCCTCGCTCAAGCAGAACGCGAGCGGGGTCACGTGGCCGAACACCGCCGGCACCGACCTCCCGATGCGGAACTTCTACGTCGCGCACCCGGGCGACTCGGCCGCCACGATCAACGCCGCACTCGCACAGGGACTGAACCTGTTCTTCACGCCGGGCACGTACGAGCTCGACTCGCCGATCGCCGTCACCAGGGCGGACACCGTCGTGACGGGAATCGGCTTCCCCACGCTCGTCCCCACCAGGGGCAACGCCGTTCTGACGTCGACGGACGTCGCCGGGGTGAACGTGTCGAACCTCGTCGTGGACGCCGGTGCGCAGAACAGCGCACAGCTCGTCCGCCTCGGCAGCGCTGGGTCGCACGTCGACCACGCGGGAGATCCGCAGAGCATCCAGGACGTCTTCTTCCGCGTCGGTTCGAGCGTGCAGGGCAAGGCGACGACCACCCTGCAGGTGAACGCCGACGACACACTGGTCGACCACATCTGGGCCTGGCGAGCCGACCACGGCGGGGCACCGACGGGCTGGAACGTCAACACCGGCTCGACCGGGGTCGAGGTGAACGGCGACGACGTGCTCGCCACCGGGCTCTTCGTCGAGCACTACCAGAAGTACGAAGTGCTCTGGAACGGTGAGAACGGCAGGACGATCTTCTTCCAGAACGAGATGCCGTACGACGTGCCGGACAACGCCTCCTGGCAGAGCCCGACCGGCGCGGGCTACGCGGCCTACAAGGTGGCGTCCTCGGTCACGAAGCACGAGATCTGGGGCGGCGGCGTCTACGCCTTCTTCAACACGAACCCGTCCGTGCACGCCGACCGGGCGTTCGAGGTCCCGCAGACCGCCGGCGTCCGCGCCCACGGGCTCGTCACCGTCTCGCTCGGCGACACGGGCACCATCTCGAGCATCATCAACGGCGTCGGCGGCGCGGTTCCCACACCGGCCGGCAACACCGCACCGAACCGACTCGCGTCGTACAACTGATCGGGGTCTGAGGGAGCGGGTGGTCCTGGCCGGGTGACGGCCGCACGCCCCCGCACCAGCACCGCCCGCACCGGCGCCGGATACGCTCGGCGCATGACGGACCAGGGGTGGCACGAGGACGTGCTCGGAGCACCGTACGAGCGGCTCGAACTGCCGCTCGGCACCGACTCCGAGGGCCCCGTCGTCGCCACCCTGGTCCGCCGACGGCACACCCCGAGGGACCTGCTGCTGCACGGTCGCGGGCCCCTGCACGGGGTCGATGTGCTCTACGTGCACGGCTGGTCGGACTACTTCTTCCAGGTCGAGCTCGCCGAACGCCTGGAGCGGCTCGGCGCCAGGTTCCACGCGCTGGACCTGCGGAAGTACGGTCGGAGTCTGCGTCCGCACCAGACCCCGGGCATGGTCGACGACCTGGCCGTGTACGACGAGGACATCGCCGCAGCGCTCGACGCGATCTCGGCCGAGCACCCCGGCTCGGACCGCCGCAAGCTCGTGCCGATGGGCCACTCCACGGGCGGTCTGACACTGTCGCTGTGGGCGGCCCGGCACCCGGAGCTCGTGCACGGCCTGGTGTTGAACAGCCCGTGGCTCGAGTTCCAGGCCACCGCGGTGGGGCGGGCCATCGTCGCACCGGTCATCAGGCTCGGCGCGCGCCGGAACCCGCTCGCGCCGATGCCCGCCGTCGACCCCGGCTTCTACACGCGCACCGTCTCGGCCGAGGGCGAGGGGTCGTGGACCTACGAGCAGCAGTGGCGGCCGGAGCGCGGCTTCCCCCTGCACCCCGGGTGGCTCGCCGCGGTCTTCGACGGTCAGGCAGAGGTCGAGAAGGGGCTCGGCATCACGGTCCCGACCCTGGTGATGCTGAGCGACAAGAGCATGCTCCAGCCGCGGTGGGACCCGGGGATGGCGCGGGCCGACGTCGCCCTGAACGTCGACACGGTGGCGCACCGTGCGCTCTCCCTCGGTGACGAGGTCACGGTCCGCCGGCTCGCGGGGGCCCTGCACGACGTCGTCCTGTCCGCGCCGGACGTCCGGGAACGGGCGTACGACACCATCGGGCGCTGGGCGAGCACACTCCGGTAGTCCCGCGACGCTCCGCGAGGCGTGCGGCTCAGCCGGTCAGCCCGGCCACCGCGGCCCGGGTCGCCGCGGCGACCAGTGCATCCGACGGTTCCGCGGCGGCATCGGCCCGGCTCGTCATCACCACCAGCACGATCGGTGCTCGTCCCGGCGGCGTCACGACCGCGATGTCGTTCCGGACCCCGTAGGACGCCGTGCCGGTCTTGTCGGCGACCCGCCACGACGGATCCACCCCGGCACGGATCGTCGCGTCCCCGGTCGTGTTGCCGAGCATCGCGTCGCGGAGCACCCGCCGGTCGGCAGCGTCGAGGACGTCCCCGAGCAGCACCGCCCGCAGGTCGGCCGCGAACCGCTCCGGCGTCGTCGTGTCACGCCGGTCGCCCGGCGTCGCCTGGTTCAGGTCGGGTTCGACCCGGTCGACGCTCGTCGTCCGGTCCCCGATGCCGCGCAGCCACCGCTCGACGGCGTCCGGGCCGCCGAGCCGCTCCACGAGCAGGTTGGCCGCGGTGTTGTCGCTGGACCGGAGCGCCGCGTCGATGAGCTCCCGGACCGTCATCCCGGTGTCGACGTGCTCGCTCGTCACGGGCGCGTACTCGAGCAGGTCACCGCGGTCGTAGTGCACGACCGTCGCCAGGTCGGCGTCGGACGAGCCGTCGAGGACCGCCGCCGCGATGAACACCTTCACCGTCGACGCGAACGCGAACCGCTCCCCTGCACGGTGCACGAGGGTCCGGCCGCTGCCGGTGTCGACCGCGGCGACGCCGAGCCGAGCGTCGTACCGCCGCTCGAGCGACGCGAAGGCCCGCGCGGTGGCGGGGTCGGTCGCCGGGTCGGTCGCCGGCGCCGCTGCACCCAGAGCCGACGCAGCGGCAGAAGCAGGAGCCGACGCACCGCCCGGCTCGCCGGAACACCCCACCAGTCCGACCAGCACCAGGGCTGTCAGGGCTGTGGTCGTCGTCTTCGTCCCACCTCGCACGCCCCGAGCCTGCCCGACGACCGTGCAACTACCCTGAGCGGCATGCCAGCTCCTGCCGTCCGACTCACGCGCCTGGACCCCACCGGCACCGACCGCCAGGAGCTGCTCGCGTTCCTGACGTCCGAGGAGTTCCCGTTCCACGTCCGACGGCGCATCAGCGCGGCCGACGCGGCGAGCGCCGTCGACTCCGGCGCCTACCGCGACGACGAGCACGACACGTCCTGGCTCGACCACGACGAGCTCGGACGCATCGGGCTGGTCCGCCTCGAGGACCTCGCCGACCCCGTCCCCCTGTTCGACCTGCGCCTGGCAGGTCGGTTCCGGGGCCGCGGCCTCGGGGTGCCCGCCCTGCGTGCGGTGACCGACCACGTGTTCACGACGATGCCGGCGATCACGCGCTTCGAGGGCCAGACCCGCGAGGACAACACCGCCATGCGCCGGGTCTTCGTCCGTGCCGGCTGGGTGCAGGAGGCCCACTACCGCGAGGCGTGGCCCGTCGACGGCGGCCCGGCCGTCGGGTCGGTCGGTTACGGCGTGCTGCGTCGCGACTGGGAGACGGGCGAGACCACTCCGGTGCCGTGGGACGACGTCGCGCGGTGAGCGTCTGACGGCAGCCACCAGCAGGCGGACGGGAGGCCCGTGGCGGCGCCGCCACGGGCCTCCCGTCCGTTCGTCGGTCGCGTCTCAGGACCGCGACAGGCGCGTGACGGTGGCGTGCGCGCCGTCCGCGATGAGCCCGTCCAGGGCGTCGCGGTAGGCGGCGACGAACCGTTCGTCGTCGACCAGGTCGCCGAAGACCTGGCGGTTCGCGATGAAGGCGAGGCGGTCCTCGCGCTGGGTCAGGGCGATGCGGTGCAGGGGCTCGGCGAGCCGGTCGACGATCTCGATGGGCTCGCCGGACTCGTCGGTGCCCTCGTCGTAGCGGGCCCACGACGCGACGATGCCGGCGGACAGCGTGACGGGCCGACCGGCGGCCAGGTTCTCGCGCACGACGGGGAGCAGCCACTTCGGGATCCGGTCGCTCGACTCGGCGCAGAGCCGGGCGAGGGTGTCGCGCACCTCGGGGTTCTGGAAGCGCTCGATCAGGGTCGACTCGTACTCATCGAGGTCGATGCCGGGGACCGGGTGCAGTGTCGGTGCGCCCTCTTCGTCCATGTAGCGGCGCAGGAAGGTCGCGATCGCCGGGTCCTGTGTGGCCTCGTGCGCGTAGCGGTATCCGGACAGGTACCCGAAGTAGCAGAGCCCCTGGTGGCTGGCGTTGAGGAGACGGAGCTTCATGAGTTCGTACGGCTCGACGTCCTCGACGATCTGCACGTCGGCGTCCTGGTAGGGCGGCCGGCCCGCGGGGTGGTCGTCCTCGAGCACCCACTGGAAGAACGGTTCGGCGACGACGGGCCAGGCGTCGTCGATGCCGAGCTCGTCGCGGACCCAGGCGCGGTCCTCGTCGGCCGTGACCGGGGTGATGCGGTCGACCATCGAGTTCGGGAACGCCACGTGCTCGTCCATCCAGTCGGCGAAGGCCGGGTCCTGCAGCCGGGCGTAGGCGGTGAACATCGACCGGGCGACGTGCCCGTTGCCCTGGATGTTGTCGCACGACATCACGGTGAAGGGTTCCAGCCCGCGGTCCCGTCGGCGGCGCAGAGCCTCGACCACCAGGCCGAAGACCGTGCGGGGCGGGCCGTCGCCGCGCCGGTCGGCGGCGACACCCGGCTCGTCGGCGACGAACTCGCCCGTGACGTGGTCGAAGTTGTAGCCGCCCTCGGTGATGGTCAGGCTGACGATCTTCGTGTCCGGGTGCGCCATCTTCTCGACGACGGCGTCGGGGTCGTCGACGGCGAGCAGGTACTCGACGATGCTGCCGACGACGCGGGACTCGCGGGTGCCGTCCGGGTGCTTGAGGACGAGCGTGTACAGGCCGCCCTGCTCGGCCATGGCGGTCGCCATCCGGCGGTCCTGCTCGAGCACGCCGACGCCGCAGATGCCGTACTCGCGGGCCTCGCCCTGCTGCAGGAGCCGGTCGATCACCATCGCCTGGTGCGCGCGGTGGAACCCGCCGACGCCGAAGTGGACGATGCCGGCGGTGATCCCGGCGCGGTCGTAGGTGGGGACGGCGACACCGCTCGCGGCGATCTCGTCGAGGGTCTCCGGGGACAGGCGGACGGGCATCGGGTACTCCTTCGTACGACGGTGGTTCGTCGGTCCAGTCTGGCACCGGACGCCTCCGCCTGAACACCGGTGCAGCACAGACGTTCACGCCGGGGGACGAACCTGGGGAAGCACCGAGCCTCATTGCACCGAGTGCATCGATGCACCTAGTGTTCCCTCTCGTGACCATCGTGACCGACCGCCGTGCCGCCCTCAAGGCGAAGCACCGCGCGGCGATCCTGCAGGCCGCCCGCGACCTGATCGACGAGCGCGGCGGACGCGACTTCAGCGTGGACGACCTCGCCGCCCGGGCCGACATCGCCCGGCGCACCGTGTTCAACCACTTCGCCTCGCTCGACGAGGTCCTGTTGGCCGTCTGCGAGCAGGAGCTGTCCGTCATCATCGACCGGTTCCTCGCCGACATGGCCCGGACGCCGGTGGGCGACGGCAGCCGGGCGTCGATGTTCGACGAGCTCGAGTCCGCGGCCCGCGGCGCCGACCTGGCCCCGGCGATCGCCGGCATGTACCGGATCCTCGGCGACCCCGGCAAGGACGACCCGAAGGCCGCGGTCCTGACCCAGACGGCGTTCTCACGCGTGACCGAACGGCTCCGGCACGAGGTCGCCCGTCGCTACCCGGCCGCCGACCCCCTCGATGCAGCGCTGCTCGTCGAAGGGCTCATGAGCGGCATCGTCGTCATCGCGGAACACTGGCTGGCGACCTCCGGCCCCGATCTCGACCAGCCCGCCCTCGACGCGTGGGACGACCTGCTCGCCCGACTCGTGCACAGCGTCCGCAGCGGCTACATGGCCGACGACTGACACCACCCCACCTCCTCGTCCCCCAGGGGTCCACCGGCGCACCCCGCACCACCAGCACCTGACAACGAAAGGACCGCAGGCACTCCGCATGGCCGGTCTCCTCTACCGTCTCGGACGGTTCTCCGCACGACGCCACTGGCTCGTGATCATCACCTGGGTCGTGATCATGGCCGTCGCGGGCGTCACGTACACGCTCTTCGCCGGGACGATCTCGTCGTCGATCACCATCCCGAACACCAAGACCAGTCAGGTGCAGGACCAGCTCGCCGACAAGTTCCCGTCGGCGAACGGCGGCAACGGCACGATCGTCTTCGAGACGAAGGACGGCAAGGCGTTCTCGTCCTCGCAGCAGTCCGAGATCGACGACTTCCTGACCAGCCTCGAGAAGCTCGACGGCGTCAAGGGCACGACGAGCGGCTTCGCGACGCAGGACCGGCTCGACGAGGGCCAGCAGAAGATCACCGACGGCAAGGCCACGCTCGCAGCCAACGAGAAGAAGCTCAGCGACCAGCAGAAGTCGATCGATGCGGGCAATGAGCAGATCGAACAAGCTCAGAAGCAGATCGACGCGCAACAGGCACAGACTCAGGCGCTGACCGGTGCCGCAGCGGCAGCAGCTCAGCAGCAGATCGCGGCGGCCCAGGCGAAGCTCGACGCACAGCAGACGACGTTGGAGTCCGGCCAGCAGCAGCTCGATGCAGCGGCCAAGAAGCTGGCAGACGGCAAGACGGAACTCGACGAAAACGCGGCCCGGCTCGACCTGTCGAAGGACATCCGCTTCGTGTCGGACAACGGCAGCGCCGCGATCGGCACCGTCCAGTTCACGACGTCGACCTACGAGGTCCCCGCCGACACCAAGACCGCCATCGCGGACGACGCCGAGTCGGCCGACATCCGGGGCGTCAACGTGTACGTCTCGAACGACATCGCGCAGGGTGTGCCGTCGATCCTCGGACCGGGTGAGATCGGCGGTGTCATCATCGCCGCGATCGTGCTGCTCCTGATGCTCCGCACGGTCATCGGCGCCGCGGTCCCGCTCGTCAGTGCCGTCCTGGGCGTGGGCGTCGCCTCGCTCACCGCCCTGTCGTTCTCGAGCATGGTCGAGTTCATCTCGGTCACGCCGGTGCTGGGGGTGATGCTGGGCCTGGCGGTCGGCATCGACTACTCGCTGTTCATCCTGAACCGGCACCGGACCCAGCTGAAGCAGGGCATGCAGGTGCACGAGTCGATCGGGCTCGCGAACGGCACCTCGGGCAACGCCGTGGTGTTCGCCGGTGCGACCGTCATCGTCGCGCTGCTCGCCCTGAACATCACCGGCATCCCGTTCCTCGGCCTGATGGGCACGGTCGGTGCGGTCGCGGTGCTCTTCGCGATCCTCATCGCGACGTCCTTCACGCCGGCCCTGCTGTCGCTGATCGGCATGCGGATCCTGCGGAAGAAGGAGCGCGCGAAGATCGGCAACACCGACTCCACGCGGATCCCGAAGAAGCCCATGTCGAGCTGGCGCGCGGTCATCACGCTCGTCCTCGGCGTCGCGGTGCTCGGCACCATCGCGTTGCCGGCGACCCAGATGCGCCTCGGCCTGCCGAGCGGATCGTCCGAGGCCGTCGATTCCAGCCAGTACAAGGCCTACAAGACGCTCGAGAAGGAGTTCGGCGCCGGCCAGAACGGCCCGCTGCTCGTCGTGGCGACCCTGCCGGAGTCGATCAGCAAGAGCGACGTCACCGCGACCGAGGTCACCATCGGCCAGGCGATCGCGAAGAACGACGACGTCGAGGCCGTGCTGCCCATCGGTGCGTCGAAGGACCGTGACATCGTCGCGTTCCAGGTGAAGCCCTCCGGCGGCCCGGACAGCGTCTCGACCGAGAACGTCGTGAAGGACCTGCGCGAGCAGACCGTCTCCACCGACGACGGCAAGGTCACGCTCGGCGTCGCGGGCAACGCGTCGGCGAACATCGACGTGTCCGAGAAGCTGTCGAACGTGCTGCCGCTCTACCTCGTGGTGGTCGTCGGACTGTCGCTGATCATCCTGATCATCGTGTTCCGGTCGTTCCTCGTGCCGATCACCGCCACCGCCGGGTTCATCCTGTCCGTGCTGGCGTCGTTCGGTGGTCTGACCGCGATCTACCAGTTCGGCTGGCTCGGCTCGGTCTTCGGTGTGCACGACCCGGCACCGATCCTGAGCTTCCTGCCCATCATCGAGATCGGCATCCTGTTCGGTCTGGCGATGGACTACCAGCTGTTCCTGGTGTCCGGCATGCGTGAGGCCTACGCCCACGGCGCGAGCGCGAAGGTGGCCGTCCAGCGCGGTCTGCACGCGGGTCGCGCGGTGGTCACGGCAGCGGCGATCATCATGATCTCGGTGTTCGCGGGCTTCATCTTCTCGGACTCGTCCACCATCAAGCCGATCGGCTTCGGGCTGGCGTTCGGTGTGCTGATCGACGCCTTCGTCGTCCGCATGCTGCTCATCCCGTCGGCGATGCACCTGCTCGGCAAGAGCGCCTGGTGGTTCCCGAAGTGGCTCGACCGCATCGTGCCGGACGTCGACGTGGAGGGCGCGAAGCTCGAGCGCTCCCACCCGGTCGCCGGGCACGAGGACACGCACACCGGCACCCACGCACTCCCCGTGGAGCCGGACGCGACGACGCACGACTCGGGGCACCCGCCCGCGCACCGCGCGTAGTCGACGCACCAGCGCAACCACCCTGGAGGCCCGACGCATGCGTCCGCACCTGATGCGTCCGCAACGCGACAGAACACGCGTCGATCGACTGGTGTCCTGTCGCTACCTGTCCCTGCATGAACGCGCCACCACCGCGCCTCAGACCACTTCGTGCACGAACGAAGTACCCTGGGCGCATGACCCAGACCGCACCGGACCCGCTCGCGCTCGACCGGCAGCTCTGCTTCGCGTTGGCGGCGACGAGCCGCAGCGTCATCGGGCTGTACCGCGACCTGCTCGAACCGATGGGCCTGACCCACCCGCAGTACCTCGTGATGCTCGCCCTGTGGGAGCGGGACCCGCGGTCGGTGCGCGAGATCGCCGGCGAGCTGCGACTCGAATCCGCGACGCTGAGCCCACTGCTCAAGCGGCTGGAGGCCTCCGGCTACGTCCGCCGCACGCGCAGTGCCGCCGACGAACGCCAGCTCGAGGTCTCGCTGACCACCGCCGGACACGCCCTGCGCGACCGCGCCCAGGCGGTGCCGCTGGCCGTCGCCGACCGGCTCGGGTGGCCACTCGCTCGCCTGGAGTCCCTGAAGGACGAACTGACGGAGCTGCTGGAACGCGTCGACCAGGTGTGATCCGCGACCATCAGTGCCATAATAGTTCGTGCACGAACGAAAGGATGCACCGTGGGACGCTTCGGCCAGTGGTACGAACGATGGAACACGACGCTCATCGACAAGATGGGCCCCTCGCAGATCGGCGCCGGCCGCCCCGAGGGCATCGACGACCGGACGATCGACCGGGGCTGCCCCCTGTGCGGCAAGCCCCTCTCCCAGCACCAGGTGATCCGGCCAGAGGGTCAGGTGCGCTCGTCGACGCTGGTGTGCCCGCGCGACTGACGGCGCTGCCTGAAGAACTGCTCCGAGACGGAATTGCATCGGACAACTCGTCGTTCCCCCTGACGTGAAGCTCTTCGAACCCACCACCATCGGTGCCCTGTCCCTGTCGAACCGCGTCGTCATGGCCCCGCTCACCCGCACCCGCGCCGGTGAGCACGGCGTCCCGAACGACCTGCTCGTCGAGCACTACCGGCAGCGCGCCGGCCTCGGCATGATCATCACCGAGGGCACCTGGCCCGTGCAGGAGGGCCGTTCCTACCCCGGCCAGCCCGGCATCGAGACCGACGACCAGATCGCCGGCTGGCGCCGCGTGACCGACGCCGTGCACGCCGCAGGCGGCACGATCGTGATGCAGCTCATGCACGGTGGCCGCGTCTCGCACACCGACATCTCGCAGACGCCGCGCATCGTCGGCCCGTCCGCCGTCGCCGCTCCCGGCCAGACGCACCTGGCCGACGGCTCGAAGGCCGACATGCCCGTCCCGCACGCGCTGACCACCGCCGAGGTGCAGGAGGCCGTGCAGGGCTTCGTGCAGGCCGCCCGCAACGCGATCGCCGCCGGGCTCGACGGGGTCGAGGTCCACGGTGCCAACGGCTACCTGGTGCACGAGTTCATGTCGCCGGTGTCGAACACCCGCACCGACCAGTACGGCGGCTCCCCGGAGAACCGCGCGCGCTTCGCGATCGAGGTCACCACGGCCATCGCCGAGGCCATCGGCGCCGAGCGCACCGGCATCCGCCTGTCGCCCGAGCACGGGATCCAGGGCGTCATCGAGGACGACGCCGACGACGTCCGCGCCACCTACACGGCCGTCGCCGAGGGCCTCGCGCCGCTCGGGCTCGCCTTCGTCGACGTCCTGCACGCCGAGCCGACCGGCGACCTGGTGCAGCACATCCGCCGGACCACCGGTGCGCCGTTCATCGTGAACTCCGGCTTCTCGTCGCTCACCACCCGCGACGAGGCCATCACGCTCGTCGACGGCGACCACGCCGACGCCGTCGCCGTGGGCCGCGCCGCGATCGCCAACCCGGACCTCGCGCACCGCTGGGAGCACGACGCCGAGCTCAACGAGCCGCGTCCGGAGCTCTTCTACGGCGCGACCGCCGAGGGCTACACGGACTACCCGTCGCTCGCCGAGGCGCGCGCGACCGTCGCGTAGTCGACGCACCGACAGAACGGACGGAACGGACGGGAGGCCCGTGGCGAAATCGCCACGGGCCTCCCGTCCGTTCTGTCGGACTGAGCGCTTCATCAGTCGATCGTCTGTCGAAATGCAGGACCGTCCCAAGTTGAGGGACGAAGTTGCTCGGACCATGCCGCAGCCATCAGCATCGCACAGCGTGATCGGTGGCCAGCGGACGCTCGAGGCAACTGAAGGGGCACCCCCGTGCACATCTCGCGCCGAACTGCGCTCATCGGCATCACCGCCGCCGTCCCGCTCGTCACGACCACGCTCGCGGCCCCGGCCGACGCGGCGACCCCCTCCGGCTCGGCCGGCTCCCCCGGGTCGACCGGCACCTCCGGTTCGGCCGACGCGGGTGTCCTGGCCGTGCAGCGCTGGCTCAACAAGACCTTCGGGCACGTGCACGGGTGGGTGCAGGTGGACGAGGACGGACTGACCGGCAGCGGCACCGTGCTCGGGATCGTGCAGGGAACCCAGTCGCTCCTCGGCATCTCCCCCGTCGTCGCGACGTTCGGTCCGACGACACGGCAGAAACTCGAGCAGCACGGGGACGTCGGCGCCGAGACGGGCGACGACGCCGAGACCTGGCGCCGGCTCGTCCAGGCGGGACTCATCTGCAAGGGCGCGTCGACCGTCTCGCTCACCGGCGAGTTCGACGCGGCCACCGTCGCGGCCGCCGAGGCCCTGCGGTCCGACCTGGGCGCAGCTCCCGGCGGGCTCCCGCTGTCGGCCCACCTGTTCGGCGCACTCCTGACCGTCGACCCGGTGCGGCTCGCCTCCGGCGGGTCCCGATCGGTCCGCACCGTCCAGCAGTACCTCAACCGCACGTACGCCGAGGCGGTCGGCGGCGCGTACGGCAGCACGAGCGGAGTCGTCGACACGAGCACGTACGCCGCAGCGATCCGCGCCGTGCAGGTCGCGGTCGGCGTCACGGTCGACGGAGCCTGGGGTCCGGGGACGGCTGCTGCACTCCGCGCCGCGGGACCGAGCGTCGTCGGCGTGGGGGCCACCGGCGCCTGGGTGCTGCTCGTCAAGGCGCTCCTGGTGCTGAACGGTGAGCGCGTTGTGTTCAGCAGCGCCTACTCCGCGGCGGACGCCGCGGTGGTCCGTGCGTTCCAGCAGTTCCAGGCGTTCCCGCCCGCCGAGCAGACCGGGACGTGCGACGCCGGCACGTGGGCGGCGCTGGCCGCGAGCACGGGCGACCCCGACCGGGCCACGACCGGGGCCGACACCGCCGTGCGCCTCGACGACGCGCGCGCTGCAGCCGTCCGTGCATCCGGCGCCACCGGCGTCGGCCGCTACCTGACGAACCACCAGCGGTCGGGGGCGCTCGACAAGGCCCTGACGCCCGACGAGCTGCGCGTGATGGCGAGCGCCGGGCTCGGGCTGTGGCCGATCTTCGAGGAGGGCGGGTTCGCCGCCTCGTGGTTCACCGAGGAGCAGGGTGTCAAGGACGCCCACCGCGCCCACGACGCCGCTCGGGAACTCGGGATCCCCAAGCAGACCACCATCTACTTCGCCGCCGACTTCGACGCCACCGCCGCACAGGATGATTCGCTCGTGGTGCCGTACTTCCGCGGCGTCGCAGCCGGACTGCGGGACCGGGGGAACCTGTACAAGCAGGGCGTCTACGGATCCCGTGCCACGTGCACCGCGGTGAGCAGTTCCGGACTCGCGCACTTCTCGTTCGTCGCCGGGATGTCGCCGGCGTGGGCGGGCAACCAGCTCGAGCCCCTGCCGGGCAACTGGGCGCTCAACCAGATCCAGAACCGCACGGTCGGGTCGGGGAACGGGTCCACCGAGATCGACGCCGTGGTGGTCTCCGGGCGCGACCCGGGCGTCCCCGCGGCACGCCTGGCCGGCTGACGACTGCTGACCGGGATCGAGCACCGCCGTGACCACCACGACCCCGCGTGACGACGAACCGCACGCAGTGTTCCCGCACCGTGCCACCTACGTCTTCTCGAACTTCGAGGAGGCCATCTCGATGGACTGCTACTGCGACGAGGGCGCCGACCACTTCGGCGTCTACCCGTTCTACGACGAGGTCATCAAACCGATCATCGACGATCTGACCCGACGCTTCCGGCGCCGGTTCGGGAAGGAAACCCCGTGAACACCGCACACCCCACCACCTCGACCTCCGCCCGTCAGCGCGCCCGCCGGAGCGCCGCGACCGCGCTCGCCCTCGGCCTGCTCGCAGCGGGCATCGCACTGCCCACGTCGGTGGCGAACGCCGACACCCTGTCCACCTCGGCTGAACCGACGGGTTCCACGATGACCATCTCCCACGACGGTTCCGGTCCCGCGGCGTCGACGGCGCAGCTCGACACCCTCGGCGCGCTCATCCTGCGTCGACTCGAGCTCGCCGACCCGGTGGCCGAGTCGAAGTGGCTGAGCGGCAAGCCGGTCGCCGACCCGGTGCGCGAACAGGCCGTCGTCGACGAAGCGGTGACCCTGGCCGAGCAGCAGGGCGTCGACCCCGTCCTGGTGACCCGGGTGGTCCGCGCACAGATCGCCGCGAGCAAGGTCGTCCAGCGCGGCCTCATCAACCACTGGACGCACAACCCGTGGACCGCACCGACGACGGCACCGGACCTGGCGACCATCCGGCCCCAACTCGACGCGATCGACACCGACCTGGTGACCGCGCTCGGCCAGCTGCAGACCGTGGCCCAGGACCACCGGTGCGCGCACCTGGTGGACGCGGAGCGGAAGCACCTCGACGTCGGACTCGACTCGCTGCACCGGAAGGGGATCGACGTGGCGTGGAACACGTTCTGCGCCGCCTGACCCGAACGGGGTGACGGGCCGCAGGAGTGAGCGGCCCTAGGATGTGGTGTTCACTGACCGCTCGATCCCGGGCGAGGAAGGACACCGCGCCAGATGAACCAGCGGCAGCTCGCCATGGAGGCGTCTCGACGAGCCATCATCGACGCCGCAGGGCAACAGTTCGCGGCCTTCGGCTACGAGGCGACCACGTTCTCCCGCGTGGCCGAGGCCATGGGCAAGCCGAAGTCGGCGATCGGGTACCACCTGTTCCCGTCGAAGAAGGACCTGGCGACGGCGGTCATCGAGCTGCAGCAGCAGCGCTGGCGTGAACTGTTCGACGCGCTGCCCGCCGAGCCCGGCCTCGAGCGCCTGACGGTGTTCCTCCTGACCACCGGGATCGACGTCCGCAGGGGCTCGGTCGCGGGCGGCGCCGTGCGGCTCCTGCACGAACTCGGCAAGGCCGGCGTGCCGGTGCCGCGCGGCTTCGACTGGTTCGAGATGACGCGCGGCGAGCTCGTCAGCGCCGGGGTGGCGGCCGCTGACGTCGACGCGGCCGAGGTCCAGCCGTCGGTCCTGCTGCTCCTCAACACGACACTGGGCATGGTGGACGGTTCGACACAGCTGACCGACGACGAACTCGTCGCGCAGCTCAAGGCCCTGTGGTCGCCGCTCTTCACGTCGTTCGGCATCGAGCGTGCCCCGGAGATCATCGACGCGGCCCGGCCGTACTCGCCCGGTTCCTGAGCGGTCGTCCCGTCCGGCGCGCCCGTGGTCGGCCTGCACCGTACAGTGCACCATGACCGAAACAGCGCCAGCGCACCAGTTGCTCCACCTCGGGGTGCTCGCCGACTCCCGGAAGGCCGACGAGCGCCGCCTGCCGATCCACCCGGCCCACCTCGAGCGCATCGATCCGGCCCTTCGCCGAGCGATGACGCTCGAGCGCGGGTACGGCGCTCGCTTCGGCGTGCCGGACGACCAGCTCGAACCACTCGTCGGCGCGATGGCCGACCGTGACGAGGTCATCGCGACCGCGGACGTCGTCCTCCTGCCCAAGCCCCTGCCGTCCGACCTGGCGGACCTGCGTGACGGTCAGGTGCTCTGGGGGTGGCCGCACTGCGTGCAGGACCGGGAACTCACGCAGCTCGCCGTCGACAAACGACTGACGCTGATCGCGTGGGAGGCGATGAACCACTGGCGTGACGACGGCGGCTTCGGCCTGCACGTGTTCCACAAGAACAACGAACTCGCCGGCTACTGCTCGGTGATCCACGCACTGCAGCTCTGCGGGTCGACGGGCGACTACGGGCGCCGGCTCACCGCGGTCGTCATCGGGTTCGGTGCCACGGCCCGCGGTGCGGTGACCGCCCTGAACGCACACGGCATCCACGACGTCCGCGTCCTGACCAACCGGGACATCGCGGCCGTCGGTTCACCCATCCCCTCCGTCGACATCCTGCACTTCGGGCAGACCGACGCACCGCCGTTCGACAGCGTGGTCAGCACCCCGGACGGGCCGGTCCCGCTCGCGCCGTACCTGGCCGAGAACGACATCGTCGTGAACTGCACGCTCCAGGACCCCAACGCGCCCCTGGTGTTCCTGCGCACCGAGGACCTGGCGGCCTTCCGTCCGGGGAGCCTCGTCGTCGACGTCTCCGTCGACGAGGGGATGGGGTTCAGCTGGGCGCACCCGACGTCCTTCGCACAACCGATGACCACCGTCGGCGGCACCACCAACTACTACGCGGTCGACCACAGCCCGTCGCTGCTCTGGAACTCGTCGACCTGGGAGATCAGCGAGGCGCTGCTGCCGTTCCTGCGGACCGTGATGTCGGGCGCCGACGCCTGGGCCGGGTCGGAGACGATCCGCCGGGCGATCGAGATCGGGGACGGACACATCCGCAACCCCGCGATCCTGGCGTTCCAGGGCCGCTCCGCCGACTACCCGCACCACGCCGCGGGCTGACCCTCGCCGGGCTCTGGCCCTCGCCGGCCGGAACGGAGAAGGGCCCCGGTGGTGTCCACCAGGGCCCTTCTTCGTACTGTGCGCTCGAAGGGACTCGAACCCCCAACCTTCTGATCCGTAGTCAGATGCTCTATCCATTGAGCTACGAGCGCGTGGCCTTGCGGCCGTGGAAGACTCTACAACAGGTGCGGCCCGGGCGCCAATCGAGGCGCTCCGGCCCCCGTGCCCGGCGTGTCGCGAGCAGCCTCCGACGGCCGCGCTGTCACCGTGCCGCGGGCTCCTCGTCGAACACCTCGGCCAGGAACACCCGGAGCGCCTGCCACGACCGGCGGTCGGCGCGCTCCTGGTACTGCGCACCGTGGTCCGGGGCGTCGGTGCCGGGCACCGCGAACGCGTGCATCGCGCCCGAGTACGTCACGACCTGCCAGTCGACGTCAGGCGCAGCCCGCATCTCGTCCTGCCACGCGTGCACGGCCTCGTCCGGCACCACGGGGTCGGCGCCCCCGGTGAGGACGAGCAGCTTCGCCCGGATGTCGGCGGCGTCCGAGGGGTCGTGCGCGATGAGCCCGCCGTGGAACGACACGGCACCGACCAGGTCGGCCCCGGTCCGTGCGAGTTCGAGTGCGGTCGAGCCGCCGAAGCAGTACCCCATGACGACGACGCGGGCGGGGTCGACGTCCGGGTCGGCGAGCAGTCGCTCGAGTCCAGCGGTGGCGCGGGCCCGCAGCAGCGGCAGGTCCTGGTAGAAACCGCCGGCGACCTGGGCCGCGGTGTCGTCCCCGGGGCGGACGCCCGCACCGTAGACGTCCGCGCCGAACGCGACGTAGCCCAGTCGGGCGAGCATGGTCACCCGGGCTTCGACGTGCTCGTTCACGCCGTGCCAGTCGTGCACGACGAGGACGGCCGGACGACGGCCCGCGATCGCGGCGTCCTTCGCGAGCACACCGAGCAGTTCGGTGCCCTCGTGGTCGTAGGAGACGTCATCGACACGGATGTCGGCGCCGGCGGGTTCGGGAACGGTCTGCAGGACGTCGTCGGTGGTGTTCACGTCGCCCGACGCTACGCCGCCCGTCGGGCTCAGGCCTCGATGTTGTCCCAGCCGTCGGGGCCGACCGATCCCGCTGCGTACTCGTCGAGGGGCGCCTTGCCGGCCTTCCACGCGTCGAGGAACGGCCCGACGACCTTCCAGCCCTGCACGGCGCTGTCGCCGCGGACCGACAGCGTCGCGTCACCCTCGAGCACGCCGGCCAGCACCTCGCCGTAGGCACTCAGGCGCCCGGGGTTGAAGGTCACTTCGAGGCTCGTGTGGTCGATCGTGTACGGGTCGCCGGCGCCGTTGACGTTGAGCTCGAGCTGCATCTCGTCCGGGGCGATCCAGATGCGCAGCCGGTCGGGCAGTTCGGTGCCGGTGAGTCCCTCGGGCACGTGCGGGGAGTCCTTGAACGTGATGACGATCTCGCGACGCTGTGCGGCGAGCGCCTTGCCGGAGCGCAGGGTGAACGGGACGCCGGCCCAGCGCCAGTTCGCGATCTCCAGGGTGAGCTGGGCGAGGGTCTCGGTGCCGAGCGACGGGTCCACGCCGTCCTCGTCGACGTACGACGGCAGCTGGCGGTCGCCGACGGTGCCGGCGGTGTACCGGGCGCGCTTGCCCGCGGTGACGACGTCGCCACCCCAGGGCCGGACGGCCCGCAGCACGAGCTCCTTCTGGGTGCGCAGGTCGTCGGCCTTGATCGAGGCGGGGGCCTCCATCGCGACGACGGCCATCACCTGCAGCAGGTGGCTCTGGATCATGTCGGTGAGCGCGCCGGCCTTGTCGTAGTAGCGCGCACGACCCTCGAGCCCGAGGGTCTCGTCGTAGACGATGTCGACGCGCTCGACGTGCTGCGACGACAGCAGGGGCTCGATGATGCGGTTGGCGAAGCGCAGCCCGAGCAGGTTGAGCACGGTGGAGCGTCCGAGGAAGTGGTCGACCCGGTGGATCCGTTCCTCGGGGATGAACGAGTGCAGCAGGTCGTTGAGCTTCGAGGCGCTGTCGGCGTCGGTGCCGAACGGCTTCTCGAGCGCCAGCCGGGTGCGGGCGGGCAGGTCGAGGTGGGCGAGCTGCTCGCAGCTCTTCTCGGTGACGGCCGGCGGCAGTGCGAAGTAGATCGCCGGGTCGTGGTCGCACACTTCGAGCAGTGCCCGCAGGTCGTCCGGGTCGGTGACGTCGGCCTTCCGGTAGGTGGAGGCGTCGACCACGGCCTGCAGTCGCTCCGGCAGCGCCGTGTCGCCGGAAGCGCCCTCGTCCTCCTCGTTCTTCGACGCCTGCGCGTTCTCGAAGGACTCGCGCACCTGCGCCTTCCAGTCGGCGTCGGACAGGTCCTCGACACCGGCCCCGACGAGCTGGACGTCCCAGTCGTCCTTCACCTGGAGCAGGGTCGCGAGGCCGGGCAGGAGCAGGCGCTTGGACAGGTCACCGCTGGCTCCGAGGATGAGCAGGCTGGTCTGGAGGCTCGACATGCTGCAGACGGTACTCATCGGCCCCGGTGGATGACCGGGCCGCTACGGTGGTGTCATTCCGGCGCGAGGGAGCACCATGAGCAATGGGTACGAAGGGCGACGCCTCCGTGTCGCCGTGGTCGGGACGGGCATGATCGCCGGCGTCCACGCCCGGGCGGCCCGGGCCTCCGGTGCCGAGGTCCTGGGTGTCCTCGGGCGGAACGCCACCCGCTCCGAGCAGGTGGCGGCGCAGCTCGACCTGCCCCGTGGCTACGCCTCGCTCGACGAGGTCATCGCCGACGCCCCCGACGTCGTGCACATCTGCACCCCGAACGACCAGCACCACCCGCAGGCGCTCGCGGTGATCGCGGCCGGCATCAACGTCGTGTGCGAGAAGCCCCTGGCGATCGACCCCGCCCAGGCCGCCGAGCTCGTCGCCGCCGCTGCCGACGCCGGTGTCGTGGCCACGGTGCCGTTCGTGTACCGCTACCACCCGATGGTCCGCGAGATCCGGTCGCGCATCGCCGACGGGGAGCTCGGCCGGCTGCTCGCGGTGCACGGCCACTACCTGCAGGACTGGATGCTCGACGAGGACGCCTCGAGCTGGCGGGTCGACCCGACCTCGAGCGGGCTGTCCCGTGCGTTCGCCGACATCGGCTCGCACTGGTGCGACCTGGTCGAGTTCGTCACGGGTGAGCGCTTCGCCTCGGTGTCCGCGGCGACCGACATCGTCTACCCCACCCGGCCTGCGGCGTCCGGTCCGTCGTTCTCCGGCTCCCCCGACCCGGACCCGGTGGCGGACGCGGCGGAGCGTGCCGAGGTCACCACCGAGGACACCGCCGTGGCGACCTTCCGCACCGCCACGGGCCGCATCGGCAACGTCGTGATCTCGCAGGTCGCGTCGGGCCGCAAGAACCGCCTGTGGTTCGAGGTCGACGGCACCCGTGGCAGCGCGGCGTTCGACCAGGAGCAGCCCGAGTCCGCGTGGTTCGGCAACGAGCGCGGCGCGCAGATCGTCGTGCGCGACCCCTCGCAGGGGTACCCGGACCAGCGCCGGCTGGCGATCGTGCCGGCCGGACACCCGCAGGGGTACCTCGACGCGTTCGCGGCCTTCGTCGCCGACACCTACACCGCGGCCCGCACCGGGGTGGCACCAGACGGACTGCCGACCTTCGCGGACGGCGCCCGCTCCGCCGACATCATCGAGGCCGTGATCGGCAGCGCGGCCGAGACGACCTGGCGGGAGATCCGCTGAAGCTCGGAATGGTGGATGTGAACGTCGTGTGACGAGTTGCGACTGGGTCTGGCGAGTCGCCTGTGCGTCTTCGTAGGTTCGACGGCGATGAACACTTCCCACACCACCGGATCCGCCGGTGCGACGACCCGACGGCGCCTCGGCGCCGGCGCGGCCCTCGCCACCGCCGGGGTCCTGGTCGCACTGTCCGTCCCGTCCGCAGCCGTCGCCGCCGAGGGCGACACGACGATCGACATCATCGACGTCAACGACTTCCACGGTCGCATCGAGTCCGAGGGCACCGCCGCCGACAAGGCAGCGGGCGCCGCGAAGCTCGCCGGCGTCGTGCAGTCGTACCGCGAGGCCAACCCGAACACGATCTTCGCCAGCGTCGGCGACAACGTCGGGGCCTCGACCTTCACGTCGCTCATCCAGCAGGACACCCCGACGATCGACGCCCTGAACGCCATGGACCTCGACGTCAGCGCGATCGGCAACCACGAGCTCGACAAGGGCCAGAGCGACCTGACCGGCCGCATCGAGGACCGCGCCGAGTGGCCCTACGTCTCGGCGAACATCGTCAAGGCCGGCACCACGGACCCCGCGTTCACGCCGTACTCCATCGTGGAGAAGGGCGGCGTGAAGATCGGCTTCATCGGCGCCACCACCGAGGACCTCATCCCCGGGCTCGTCAGCCCCGGCGGTGTCGAGGGCCTCGCGATGGCCCCGATCGTCAGCCAGGTCAACAAGTACGCCGAGCAGCTCACCGACGGCAAGGACGACAACGACGAGGCCGACGTGCTCGTCCTGCTCGTCCACGAGGGCGCACCGACGAACGTCCTCGCCGACGCCACCGGCTCTGGTGTGTTCGGCGAGATCACCTCGGGTGTCTCGTCGAAGGTCTCCGCCATCGTCTCAGCGCACACCCACGCGACGTACAACCACTCGATCGCGGGCCCCGACGGCACGAAGCGTCCGGTGATCCAGGCCGGGTCCTACGGCGTGGCCTTCGGGCACCTGCAGCTCACGGTGGACGCCGACAAGCAGCTCACCGGCATCACGAGCGAGGTCAAGTCGGTCAACGGCGAGGCCCGTGTGCCGACCGACCCCACCTCGGTGAACGCGGTGGCCGACATCGTGACCGCCGCGAAGGCCGTCGCCGACGTCGAGGGCAGCAAGAAACTCGGCACGATCACGGGTGACCTGCGTCGCGCCGTGCAGTCCGACCGCACGACCGAGAACCGCGGTGGCGAATCCGTCCTGGGCAACTACATCGCCGAGGTCCAGCGCAGCGCCACCGAGCGCAACGGCTCACAGGTCGCCTTCATGAACCCCGGCGGACTCCGCACCGACATGATCGCCGCGTCGAGCGGCGCCGGCGACCCGGACGGCACCGTCACCTACAAGGAAGCCGCGCTCGTCCAGCCGTTCGCGAACACCCTGGTCACCGAGGACATGACGGGCCAGCAGATCAAGAACGCCCTCGAGCAGCAGTGGCAGCCGGACGGTCTGCCGCGTCCGTTCCTGAAGCTCGGCGTCTCGGACGGCTTCGCGTACACCTACGACCCGTCGAAGGGCCGTGGCGACCGCATCACCGGGATGACCCTCGACGGCGAGCCGATCGCGCTGACCGACACCCTCAAGGTGACCGTCAACTCGTTCCTGTCGACCGGTGGTGACAACTTCGGCGCCTTCGCGACCGGCACGAACATCGCCGACTCGGGCCAGGTCGACCTGCAGGCCCAGGTGGACTACTTCCTCGCCAACCCGACGGTCACGCCCCCGACCGACCAGCGCGCCGTCGGGGTCACGGTCACGCCGACCCCGTCCGACGGGTTCCAGCCCGGCGACGAGATCGAGCTCGACCTGTCGTCGCTCGTGTTCAGCAGCGAGGACCCCGCGAAGGCCGGCACCGTCTCGGTCAGCGCGGACGGCAAGGAGCTCGCGTCGGCCGCCATCGACCCGACGATCATCGACACGAACGACGAGCAGGGTCGCGCGACCCTGACCGTCACGGTCCCCGACATCGAGGCGCCGGCTGCACGCGCTGCCGCCCGCACCGCCGGGTCCGTTTCGCTCGCCGCCGTGGCGGAGCCGGTCGCCACGACCGACGCACCGCTCGTGGTCTCCCTGCCGGGTGATCAGACCGTCACCCTCGCCGTGACGATCCCGGTCGCCGCGGCGGTCGACCCCACCGATCCGACGGACCCGACCGACCCCACGAACCCGACGGACCCGGCTGACCCGACCCCGGGCACCGGTGGCGGGGTCACCCCCGGCCCCGGCGCGGGAACCGGTGACGACGCCGGCATCGGCGGCGTCGGCGGGACCGACGACGACCCGCGCGCCGGTGGCGACCTCGCCTACACGGGTGCGGACCTGACCGCTCCGGCGATCGCGGCCGGCCTGCTCCTGCTCGCCGGGACCACAGCACTCGTGGTCCTCCGCCGCAACCGTGCACGACGTGCTGCGATGGTCCTGACGGACTGACCCCGCGCCTCCCGAGCGCACACCGCAACGGGCCGTCTCACCATGGTGAGGCGGCCCGTTCGCGTCGGTCAGGAGGCCCGGGGCGCGTCCGGCGCACGCGTCGCGCGAGCTGGCCGCCACGGTTGCTGTCCCATCCCGGTCGAACACTGCGGATCCGCGGATCCACGCGGTACTCTCGGGGTTGTCGCACCGCGACGCGTCGTGCCGGGTCGCTTTCAGCAAGTCGGCGGTGGTTCCGTTCGACAAGACTCCGCGACGCGGGCGTCCTCCGCCTCCAGGGAAACGGCGGAGGGCGCCCACCCTTCCGGGTCAGCGACTCAGCTCAGCGGAACAGCTGCTCGGCGATGTACGACCCCTTGCGCGGTGCCGGCGGCACGGCGAACACCGCGGAGCCGATGTGCGAGACGTACTCGTTCAGCCGGTCCGAGGCGCCGAGCTTCCGCTGCAACCGCGTGAAGTGGTCCGGGTCGTTCACGTAGGCGATGAACAGCAGCCCGGCGTCGAGCTGGCCGTACTCGTTGAGCCCGTCGGTGTAGTTGTACGGCCGGCGCAGGATCTTCACGCCGCCGTTCGCCTCGTGTGCGGCGAGGGCGATGTGCGACGTCGCGTCGATCTTCGTCGCACCGTCGTCGTCCTTCGCGTGGAAGTCCGGGGTGGTGTGTTCCTGTCCGCCGGAGAGCGGTGCCCCCTGGATCTTCGTCCGCCCGAACACCCGCTGCTGGTCGCTGACGACGTCGGCGTCCCAGGTCTCGATGTTCATCCGGATCTTCCGCACCACCTGGTAGCTGCCCCCGGCCATCCACCCGGCGTCGCGGTCGAGCCAGACGAACCGGTCGTGGTCGGCGTCGGTCGTGATGTTCCGGGTGCCGTCCTTGAACCCCATCAGGTTGCGGGGCGTGCTCTGGTCCGGCCCCGCCGATGCCCGACCGAAGCCGAGCACGGTCCAGCGGACGGTCGCGGTGCCACGGGCCATCCGCGCCAGGTCGCGCACCGCGTGGTACGCCACCTGGGGGTCGTCCGCGCAGGCCTGCAGCGACAGGTCGCCGCCGGTCAGGCCCCGCTGCAGGTTGTCGCTCGGCAGCGTCGGGATGTCGGCGAGCGACGCCGGACGCCGGTCGGCCAGCCCGAAGCGCTCGTCGAAGACGCCCGGGCCGAGCCCCACCGTGACGGTCAGGGACGCCGGACCGAGGTCGAGCGCCTCGCCCGTGTCGGCACCGACCCCGTTGCCGTGGGCGGGTTCGACGCTGCCGACGGTCTTGCCGGCCTGCAGCTGGGCGATCGCGGCCGACCAGCGGGCCAGGAGCACCTGCAGCTCGGTCGTCACGGTGGTCGACAGGTCGAACGTCATGTAGACGCAGTGCCGCTGCGGGGTGGTGCGGATCCCGCCCTGTGGCTGCCGTGCCGCGGTGGCGTAGAACGGGTGGCTCGTGGACAGGTCGATCGACTCGTCGCCGTTCGTCGCCGCCGTGAACGGGTTCACCCCGGTCGCCGCGGTGGCGCCGCCGATGCCCGCGGCCGCGCCGACCCCGGCACCGGCCACGGCCAGGCCGGCGCCGAACAGTCCGCGGCGCGAGACGTTCGCCCGGGGTGCCTCGTCCGCCCGGGGTCCTTCGTCCAGCTCGGTCACGCGGTCGCGACCTTCTCGGCCAGGCGGGACAGCGGGTCCTGCAGCGCCTGGATCTGCTGCGAGATCGTGTTCGCGTCGGACTTCTTGGTGGCGGCGTCCCAGCTGGCGAAGCCGCCCAGGTCGTCGGCGTCGCGGTAGCCGTCCATCAGCGTGTTCGTGGCGTCGAACTGCTTCGCGATCTGCTTCGTCAGGGTCGGGTCGAGCTTGGTCAGCCCCGGCTTGAGGTACGCGAAGGCCTGGCGGGCACCCTCGACGTTGGCGGCGAGGTCGACCAGGTCGATGTGGCTGTACGCCTCTTCCTCGCCGGTGATCTTGTTCGACTGCACCTCTTCGAGCAGCCCGGCGGCACCGTTGGCCAGGTCCTCCGGCTTGTAGTCGAGCGTCGGCACGAGCTTCGCGAGCAGCTGGACGTCCTCGGTCAGGTCCGCGGCGGTCTGCTTCGTCGACGCGGTGATCTTCCCCGCCTGGAACAGGTCCTTCTCGACGGCGTGGAACCCGCTCCAGCCGACGGCCGGGTCGAGGTTCGAAGCGCGCATGTCGATCAGGTAGTCGAGGTTGCCCGCGTTGTCGGTGGCCTTGAAGCCCTTCTTGACGAAGCCGTCGACGTCGCTCTCGACGTGCTCGTAGAACGGACGGGCGTTCGCGTAGTCGGTCTTCGCCGCGTCGAGGTCGCCGGCGTCGATGTGCTTCTGCAGCTGCTCGACCGCGGCGACCATGTCGGTCACCTGGCCGTCGACGTAGGTCGCGTAGCCCTTCGTCCCGTCACGGAGCAGCGTCGAGGCGCTGCTGTTCGCGGTGGACGCGGCCTTGCCGGTGACGGTGAAGTCCGTCAGCTCGGTCTCGGCACCGGGGCAGTACACCTGGTACTTCCCGCCGGTCAGCGTGGCGGTGAACCGGACGGCGTCGAGGCCGGGTGCCAGGTTCTCCTTCTCGCCGAGGATCCGCTGGTCCTGCAGCAGCTCGACCTCGGTGATCGCGGTCGACGACTCGTTCTTCACCGTGAAGGTGACGGGGCCCGCGGGGACCTTCGTCGCGGACACCGCGCAGGCGTCCTGCCCGTCGTTGGTGAGCGTGACGGTGACGCGGGAGACCTTCGCGTCGGCGCCGGAGCCGCCGGCATCGGCGGACCCGCCGGAGCATCCGGAGAGTGCGAGGGCGGTGACGACGCCGAGGGCGCCCAGGGTGATCAGGGGTCGGACGGGCTTACCGAAGGACATGGTCGGTGCTCCTTGCAGGGTCCGCGGCCGGAGGGCCACGAGCGGGGACGGGTTCGGGGGTGCGGGTCGTGGGGAGCCGCCGACGACGGCGGTCACGCAGCGCCAGCAGCGCCTGTGCGGCGGCCGCGGTGCCGAGGGCGATCGGCAGCCAGGCCTTCCAGAGCAGCAGGTCGGCTGACCGGGCGTCGGCCGCGGCCACCGAGGCGGCCGACCGCTCGACGCGGGCGTCGGGGACGGACCAGACGGTGCGGTCCAGGGTCGTGGTGCGTGCGGACGGGAGGCCCCCACCGCTCAGCGTCAGCACGTCGCGTTCGTCGCGGGTGGCGTCCAGGACCCCACCCCGGACCGTCCACAGGGTCACGGTGTCGCGGACGGCCCAGCGGGCCGCGAACGGGCCGGGGTTCGTCGACGGGGAGACCCCGACGGGCAGTCGGCCGAACAGTGTGACGAGGTCGTCGAGGGTCAGCCTCGACGGACGGTCAGCACCACTCCCCTGCGCACCGGTTCCGTCCTGCACGACGCGCCACCGGTCGGCGGCCACGCCCGCGCGGGTGACGCGGCGGTGGGCCGACGTCGGCAGGGCGAGTCGGGCCTCCTGGCCGGTTCCGGTGCCGGCCACACGGAGGACGCCGGACGCACCGTCGACGCTGGCCGAGACGGAGCTGGCGTCGCCGCTGACCGCGGTGGTGCGGGGCAGGTCGACACCGCCGGTCGGCACGGCGATCGCGAGCGCCGCTGCCGCCACGGCGAGGGTGCCGGCGACGACGGCGCGCACCCGGGGCACACGGTCCGGCGACGGACGCCAGGCGCGCGGCCACAGGGTCAGGGCCAGTACCGGGACGACGTAGAGGACCCAGCCGAGCACCTCGATGACCCGTGGGTCCGGCGGGATGCCGAGCACGCCGGTGACCAGGGCGCCCTGCACGGAACCGTTCGGGGCGAGCCACGACAGGTCGACGGTGCGCTGCTGGCCGATGACGATCCAGCCGGCCTCGTGCGCGCGGCGGAGGACGGTCAGCACCAGGCCGCCGGCGACGAAGACCAGGAAGACCCCGGTGCCGGTGAAGAACCGCGACAGGTTGAGGCGGACGCCACCGGTGTAGATGCCGAAGCCGACGACGACCGCGGCGGCGATGCCGATCACGGCGCCGAGCGCGGCGAGGCCGGTGTCCGACGACGCCTGGAACGTGGCGAGGAGGAACACCGAGGTCTCGAAGCCCTCCTTCAGGACGGCGAGGAACGCCATGCCGGCGAGCGCCCAGGCGGTGCCGCGGCCGAGCGCGGCGGTCGCACTCGCTTCGAGGTCGGCGGTCAGGGTGCGCGCGTGCGTGCGCATCCAGACGATCATGCCCGTGACGAAGACGACGGCGACGATGCCGATGACCGCCTCCATGCCCTCCTGCTGCGCCTGCGGCAGCGCCTGCTCGACGGCCTGCAGCCCGAAGCCGACGGCGATGCTGAGCAGCACCGCGAGCCCGACGCCCGACCACATCGGGGCGAGCGGGACGCGGTTGCGACGCAGGAACGCGGCGATGATGCCGACGATGAGCGTGGCTTCGAGGCCTTCACGGAGACCGATGACGAGAGTGGCGAGCATGACGAAGGTGAGGCTAACCTAACCGCCGAACGGCCCGCCAGTCGTGCGACGTGATGTTTGATGGTTCTCATGAACCTGCTGTCCGTCGACGGCCTGGCGTCGGTCACGAACGTGCTCGACCTCGCCGGGGTCTTCGCGTCCGCCCTGCTCGGCGGCTCCATCGCCCGCGCGATGGACTTCGACCTGTTCGGGTTCCTGGTCGTCGGGTTCGTCTCCGGACTCGGTGGCGGGATGCTCCGCGACACCCTGCTGCAGAACGGGCCGCCCGTCGCACTGGTCGACCCGCTGTACGTGCCGGTCGCCGTCGCCGGGGCGCTCATCGCGTTCCTCGTGTCGTTCTCCGAGATCACCTGGGACCGCCTGTTCACCGTGCTCGACGCCGCCGTGATCGGGTTCTGGGCGGTCGTCGGCGTGCAGCGGACCTACGACGCCGGCCTCGACTGGCCCGCCGCGATCATCATGGGGACCATCACGGCGGTCGGTGGCGGGGCCATGCGCGACCTGCTGCTGCGACGGGTGCCGGCGGTCTTCGGCGGGAACGCGCTGTACGCCACCGTGGCCGTCGCCGCGTCGGCCACGATGGTGATCGCCTCGGCCCTCGGGTCGCCCTCGATCGGCATCCTGCTCGCGATCACCCTGTCGCTCGGGCTCCGCTGGGGCGCGGTCCGCCGCGGCTGGGGCCTGCCGAACGGTCGTGACTGGCAGCCGAAGTCGACCCTGGGTTCGCTGCTCCGGCGCGGTCGGAGCCTGCGACCGGACGCGCTCCGACTGCTCCGTCGACCGGGGCGTCGGACCGGTGCCGGCAGCGTCCGGGAAGATCATGAGGACTGAGGGGCTGTCATCCGCGGCTCCGCGACGGTACGATCAGTACCGCCGGGTATCGTCCTGGTGGTTCTGCCGGTGCGATCCCGGTGAACGCTGTCCGCACAGCACCGACGCGACCCGAACGCGGCGGTTCCGAGCAGACGTGGGGATGGGGGCTTCGCTGATGCCGCGCGGGATCAGACGCGCGGCGCGGCAGGTCTCCTCCACGATGCTCTCCCCGACGACCACCAGCACAGGTCGGAGCACCAACCGATGAGCGACGACGCTTCCCCCGCCCAGCGCATCCCGCGCGCCGAGGTCCGAGAGCGCCTGCTCGCCGCCGGTGCGGCCGTCTTCGCCGAACAGGGGGTCCACGGCGCCCGGCTCGACGAGGTCGCTGCGCGCGCCGGGTTCAGCAAGGGTGCGGTCTACTCGAACTTCTCGTCGAAGGAAGACCTGCTCGGACAGGTCATGCAGCGGTCCACCAACGTGGTGCTCGGCTCCCTGCGGCAACTCGTGCACGCCGACATCGACTCCGTCGACGTCGGGAACGTCCTGCGCGTCGCGTTCGGTCAGAACGACCAGAGCGAACAGTTCGCGCTGCTGTCGACGTTCCGCGGGTACGCCGTCCGGCACCCGGAGTTCCTGCCCGAGTTCATCCGGCAGCGCCGGGTGCTGCAGGACGGCGTGCTCGAACTGGTGCGGCTGTGGCTCGGTGGCCACCCCGAGGTCGACGTGGGCATGACGCCGGAGGAGCTCGCGAACGTGCTCATCGCGGCGAACGTCGGCCTGGTGTTCGACGCGCCGGCGCTGCCGGGGGTCAACCCGGGCGAGCTGGTCGCGACCCTGCTCGAGGCGGTCATCCGCCGGCGCTGACGCTGCCGCGGCCGCGGGCGGGCGTGGCGGTCGGGCGCGGCGGTCGGGGCGCGGCGGTCGGGGCTTCGCACCGTGCGAGGTTCGCGACCCCGTGCCCGCTCGACCGCCCCGTGCACGCCCACAGCCCCGCACCGAGCCACCAACCACGCACCACCCGACCAACCCCGCACCGTGCAAGATCCGCCGAGCCGTCGCCCAACGGAGCCCGCACCGTGCGAGGTTCGCGACCCCGTGCCTGCTCAACCGCCCCGTGCACGCCTACAGCCCCGCACCGAGCCACCAACCACGCACCACCCGACCAACCCCCGCACCGTGCAACATCCGCCGAGCCATCGCCCAACGGAGCCCGCACCGTGCGAGGTTCGCGACCCCGTGCCCGCTCGACCGCCCCGTGCACGCCTACAGCCCCGCACCGAGCCACCAACCACGCACCACCCGACCAACCCCGCAGCGCCCGACGAACCCCGCACCGTGCGAGGTTCGCACCACGCGCCCGCGCCGGCGTCAGGCCGTGCGACGATCCCGACGGCGGGGCTTCGGCCCGTCGTGGGACCAGGCCGAGGACGGCAACAGGCTCGGCGGCAGCAGCCGCGACCGCACGACGCGCACGCTCGGGACCGACTCGTCGAGGGCGACACGGGCCTGTCGGACGTGGCTGCCCAGCGCCGCACCGTCCACCGATGCGTCCCCGTCGGCGGCGAAGCGCTCACGGTCGACCGCGTCGACGGCGGCCTCCAGGTGCGGCACGACCGACGCGGGCAGTCCGGGCCGCAGGCGTCCGAGCACGGCTCGGGCAGTCCGGGCCACGGCGGCGGCGTCACCCGGCGGCGCGAGGCCCGGGGCGTACCCGTGGTCGGCGACGTCGTCGAGCAGTTCCCGCCACGCCTGCACGGCAGGTGACCGACCGGCGGCGATCGCCGACAGCCGGGAGCGGCGACGAACGGCACGCACGAAGCCCGGGGCGACCAGGACCGCGAGCACGAGCAACAGGCCCACCAGCAGACCGACGGGGCCACCGCCGCCGCCGGTGCTGGACGCACCCGCAGCACCCGGAACCGGGGACTCCGACGGAGTCGACGACGCCGACTCTTCCGCCGGGGTGGTCTGCTCGGGCGCCGGCAGCGGGGTCTCCGGCGCCGCTGCCGTCGGGGAGGCCGAGGGTTCTTCGGACGGAGCGGCCTCGTCGGAGTCGGGCGTCGGCTCGAACGCGACCCAGCCGGCGCCCTTGATGTACAGCTCGGGCCACGAGTGCAGCTGCCGGTTCGACACCGCGTACTCGCCGTCGGGCTGCGGCGACCCTGCCCGGTACCCCACCGCGATGCGCGAGGGGATGCCGAGCGTCCGGGCCATCACGGCCATCGCGGACGAGAAGTGCACGCAGTACCCGTCGCGGACGCGCAGGAACGTCGAGACGACGTCCATGCTGTCACCGTCGTAGCCCTGCTCCACCGGAGCGGTCTCGGAGTACGTGAACAGGTCGCTGCGGAACCACTGCTCGAGCGCCCGTGCCCGGCCGTAGTCGTCGGTCGCGGCTGCGGCGACACGGGTGGCGGTGGACGAGATGTTCGCCGGCAGGTCGTCGGGCAGGGCGAGGTCGGTGCGGAGCTGCTCGCGGCTGGGCTCCCGGAAGCCACGGCCGTCGGAGCGCGCGAGCACCCCCGAGGCGGCGACCGCGTCGAGGTAGTCGTTGGCGAAGGTCGAGGCGCCGTACGCCTCGTACATCGCACCCCGGGCCGTCGCGGCGCCGGTCGACCGGACGGTGCTCGAGTTCCCCATCCAGCGCCACTGCGACAGGTCGAGGTTGGTGGACTGCGACTCGATCGAGACCGCACCTGACGGCACCGGCAGGTAGGTGCTCGACAGCCCGGTGATACGGACCGTCACGTCGCCGCGGCTCGCCAGGCGCGGGTTGACGCCCTCGGCCCACTGCTGTTCGTCGGCGGTGTCGGCTTCGGCCGCGTTCGTCACGGTCGGCACCCAGTCCCCCGTGCCGAACTCGTCCAGGTCGGCGAGCTTGAGGTACTCAGGCTGCCCGTCCGACGAGCGGTACCGGAAGACCTCGAGCTCGCTCGGGCGGCGCAGGTCGTTGCCGAGTTCGAGCAGCGTGCCGGGCCGTCCGGGCTGGATCGGGGACTGGATCGCACCGGTGACACCGGACAGCCAGCTGGCGTTGAGCGGCACGATCGTCGGCAGTCCGATGGCGACGACGAGCCCGATGGCACCGACGACGGCGGCGGGCAGTGCGCGCTGCACGGGGCGCACCGACAACCACAGCAGGGCGAGGAACGCCACCGACGTGGCGATGACGAGCGGGGTGCCGGCGGGCTGGCCGGTGATGACGCCCGGCACGATCAGGATCACCAGGGCCGGGGCCGCGGCGAGCGACGGGATCCGCGCGATGGCGGCGAGGAACAGTGCGACCGCCGCCACCCACCCGATCGACGCCGTGACCACGAGCCGGATCGCGTCGGTCTGTGGCAGGGGTGCCGGGTTGAGGCGGATCGCGGCGAGCGTCTGCCCGAGGGCCCCGTCGGCGTCGAGCCACCCGAGCGGCTGGATGTCGTTGACCAGGGCGGCGGCGCACGAGCAGGCGATGACCGTGCCGACCAGGACGACGAAGCGGATGCCGGGCGTCTGCCGGCGCACCGCGAGCATCACCGCGACGAGCACGGCGACGACGACGACACCGGACACCCACCAGGCGATGCCCTGCACGAGCGGCCGGATGGCGAGGGCGGCGAGGAGCACGGGCACCGGCGCGAGGGCGACGACCCAGGCGCTCGGGACGTCACGCAGGTCGTCCCGCTCCAGGATCTCGCGCACGTCGGCGCGGCCACGCGCCGGGGAGGTCGCCCCGGTCACCGCGCTGCTCCGGACGGCGTCGCACCGGCGACCGGAACCACGAGGGTCCGCCAGCCGCCGCGGTCGAGGATGCCCCGGACAGCAGGGTCCGGCGGCACGATGGTCGCCAGGATGCCGCGGCTCGACCCACTCGTCGCGCTGACGAGCTCGGCGGCTTCCTCCGCGGTGCAGGTACCGGTCACGACGGCGGTCATCCCGTGCACGTCGCGGCCGCGGACCTCGGGCAGGACGTCGGTCACCTGTCGCGCATCGGAGCGGAGCCGGACGTCAGCGAGCCCGACGAGCACGTCGGTGAGCCCGCCGACGTCGCCCGCGTGCCGGGTCGCGCCTTCGGGGCCGTCGAACACGAGCACGACGCGGGAGGTCCGGGCGGCGAGCGCGCGGGCGACACTGGCGGCCACCACCACGGCGTGCTCGAAGGCCTGGTCGCCGCCCAGATCGGAGAGCTCGGCGAGGTCTTCCCGACCGAGGCGCTGGTAGGACTCGCGCCGGACGTCGAGCGCGATCACGGCCTCGGGCGGCTGGGCCTGCGTGGTCTGGCGGACGTGGAGTTCCCCGCGGCGCGCACTCTGGGCCCAGTGCACCCGGCGGATCGGGTCACCCGGTCGGTACGGACGGAGTTCGCTGTCGTCGGCCGAACCGCCCTGTCCGACCCGGCCCTCGTCGGCGGAGACGGCACCGGCGAGCGCTCCGGCGTCGATCGCCCCGAGCGGCGCCGAGGCCGGCACGACGACGATCTCTTCGGCCGCGACGACGGGACGGTCGATCCGGAGCAGGCCGAAGGGGTCCTCGACCCGGATCGTGACGGGCCCGACCAGCGAGCGGCCGCGGTGCATCGCGAGCGCTTCGACGTCGAGCACCGCCGGCGGCAGGCCAGGTCCGACCTCGGCGTAGGTCTCCGCCTCGGCCAAGCTGGCGAAGGCGTCCTCGAGCTGTTCGCGGACGAGCAGCGTCGCCCGCGGGCCGAACGGCAGGCTGGTGCCGCCCAGGGTGATGCGTTCGCGGTAGACCTCGCCCACCTGCACGATCGCCCGGGCGGTGCTGCGGCTGCCTCGCAGCGGGGTCGCGACCACGAACGCCATGACGATGCCGAGCACGACGAGCACGAGCAGCAGGAGCCCTGCCGTGACCGCGACGCTCGTGGAGCCGACCAGGCCGCCGCCGACCAGGCCGATGCCGACCGCGATGACCGTCCAGCCGCGGACCGTCGGACGCGGGAACGGGGTCCGGCGTGCCAACGAGAGCCCGCGGCGACCGAACCGGGCGGCCGTGGACCGCGCGGCACCGACGCGTCGCAGCAGCGACGGCGGTGCCGGTGGACGCGCCATCAGGAGCGGACGGGGGTGGCCGTGAACGGGATGGCGGTGTCCGAGACGATGCGGACGACGATCTCGCGCACGGTGTCCTCGCCGGTGCCGCCGAGCCCCCGGGCGACCGGCACGAGCCGGTGTGCGAGGACGATCGGGGCGAGCGCTGCGACGTCGTCGGGGGTGACGAACGGCCGGCCGGCCAACGCAGCGTGTGCACGCGCGGCCTGCGCCAGGTGCAGGGTCGCACGGGGGCTCGCACCGAGCACCAGGTCGGGGTGCGTGCGCGTCGACCGGACGATCGCGATGATGTACGCCTCGACGTCGGGGGCGATGTGCACGTGGGCCACGGTCTCGATGATCTGCCGCAGGGTGGTGACGTCGACGATCGGCCGCAGGCGCGACAGCGGGTCGCTGCCGCCGCGGTTCGCGAGCATCTGCCGTTCGGCGTCGACGCTCGGGTAGCCCATCGCGATGCGCGCCATGAAGCGGTCGCGCTGGGCTTCGGGCAACGGGTACGTGCCCTCCATGTCGATGGGGTTCTGCGTCGCGACGATCATGAACGGACGGTCCAGCTGCCGCGTCACGCCGTCGACGGTGACCTGTGACTCGGCCATCGCCTCGAGCAGGGCCGACTGGGTCTTCGGGCTGGTGCGGTTGATCTCGTCGCCGATGACGACGTTCGCGAACACCGGGCCGGGCGAGAACCGGAAGGTGCCGGACGACTGGTCGAAGATGTTCACGCCCGTGACGTCGGACGGCAGCATGTCGGAGGTGAACTGGATGCGGTTCACCGACCCGCCGACCGAGGCGCCAAGCGCCTTGGCGAGCACGGTCTTGCCGACCCCGGGGACGTCCTCGACGAGCAGGTGCCCCTCGGCGAGCATCACCGTCAGGGCGGTTCGGATGGCTTCCGTCTTGCCGTCGATCACCGTGGCGACGGAGGCCACGATGTCGTCGCCCACCGATCGCACGTGTTCGAGCGGGAAGGCGGGGTCGGTCGGTTCCGGCACGCAGGGCTCCATCGTCACAGGACAGGTGTCGTGCATGCTACCCCGGCCCGGTGACAGCACCCGGCACGGGTGCACCGACTGGTCGTTCCGCGCACCGGTGGCCGATCCGCTCAGGGTGCGGCCGGGAGGCACGGCGCACCACGAGCGGATCCGTCACCTTGTGCGCGGAACGGCTCACGGGCCTCCAGGCGGTGTGCGGATCTGCCGCCGGAGGGTCAGGCCCGGTGCGGCAGTGCCGCGTCCGCGGCGCGCAGCACGCGCGCGGCGACCGCGACGCCGTCTTCGCGCCCGAGCTCGGTGTCCTCGTGCTCGATGTTCACCCACATGTCCGGGTCGATCGCGCGCAGGGCCTCGAGGAACGTCGTCCAGTACGCCTCGTCGTGGCCCTTGCCGAGCGCGACGAAGTCCCACGCCGACGGCTTCGGCCACTCGTTCGCCCACTCGTCGCCGCCCAGGTTCGTGCGTGGCTCGTCGGTCGACAACCGGCGGAACGAGTTGTCGAGCACGCCGTTGATCGCGGCGTGCGGGTTGATCCGGACGTCCTTCGCGGCGGCGTGGAAGACCAGCGGGCCGAGGTCGCGGGCGACCGCCACCGGGTCCATCTGCTGCCAGAACAGGTGCGAGGCGTCGAGCTCGACCCCCACGTTCGTCAGCCCGCCGCGTTCGACGAGCTCGCGGATCGTCGCCGGGTTGAACACCAGGTTCTGCGGGTGCAGCTCGAGCGCGACCTTCACGCCGTGCTCCCGGGCCAGGGCGTCGATCTCCTGCCAGAACGGCACCGCGACGCTCCACTGGTGTTCGAGGACGTCGAGCGCGGCCGAGTTCCACGCGTTCACGATCCAGTTCGGCCGCGTCCCGCCGGGCTCCCCCGCCGGCAGGCCGGACATCGTGACGACGCGGTCCTGTCCGAGGCGGGCGGCGAGGCGGATGCTGCGCCGGACGTCCTCGGCGTGCGCGGGACCGATCGCGGGGTCGGGGTGCAGCGGGTTGCCGTTGCAGTTGAGGCCGGCGATCGAGACACCCGTCCCCGCGAACTGCGCGAGGAAGGCGTCACGGGCGTCGTCGTCGACCAGGATCGCGTCGAAGTCGGGCACGTGCACCGGGGGCAGGAAGCCGCCGGTGTTCAGCTCGATGCCGGTCAGGCCGTTGGCCGCGATGACCCGGAGTGCGTCGGCGAGGGGCCGGTCGTGCAGGATCGCGTCGTAGAGACCGAGCTTCATGCGCGGACACCCTCCGTGGTCGGGACGACGGCGTCGGCCACGTCGACGGACGCACCCCCGGCCGCGGCGGACCGTGCCACCGCGTCGAGGACCTCCATGTTGTGCACGCCGTCGTCGAACGTGGCGTTCGCGGGCAGGGCGTCGGGTACGTCGCCGGACAGCCCGGCGACCTCGTCGAGGAACGCCCGCGCCTGGTACTCGAACATCTGGTTCTGCCCCCAACCGACGCCCGGGGCGTCTATCGCCATGCCGCCCGCGACGTAGGGGTGGTCCGGGCCGAGCACGACCTGGCGGTACCCGCCCGTACGCGAGCCGTCGGACTGCAGCGCGAGGCCGATCTCGGAGGCGCGCTCCTGGTCCCACCGGGCGGCCCCGCGCTCGCAGAACACCTCGATGACGAGGCCGTTCGGGTGCCCGGCCGCGACACGGGAGGCCTCGAGCGACCCGACGACCGTGCCGTCACCGAAGCGTGCACTGAACGTGGCGTAGTCGTCGTTGCCGACGGCCGCGGTCGCACCGGTGAGCGGGACCGCCTGCCCCCGCAGGGCGTGTCCGGCGGCCACGGGTCGCTCGGTGATCGACGTGGTGAACGTCCCACCGTTGACGCTCCGGACCGGTCCGGCGAGGAACTCTGCGACGTAGGACAGGTGGGAGCCGACGTCGGCGAGCGCCCCGGACCCGGGCTCCCCGGCGAAGCGCCACGAGAACGGGACGTCGGGCGAGGCGCCGTAGTCGGTCCAGTACCGGCCGGAGACGTGCAGGACCCGGCCGAGCGTGCCGTCCTCGACGAGCTCCTTGATCGCAGCGAGCCCAGGAGCCCGGCGGTAGGTGAAGCCGATGCGGCCGAGCACCCCGCGCTGCTCGGCCGCTGCCGCCGCGGACGCCATCGCGCGGGCGTCGTCGAGCGAGTCGGACAGCGGCTTCTCGCACAGCACGTGCTTGCCGGCGGCGAGCAGCCCCTCGACGATCTCGCGGTGCAGCGTGTTCGCGACGACGACGCTCACCACGTCGATGTCGTCCGCTGCCGCGATGGCCCGCCAGTCGGTGTCGTGCCGCTCGTAGCCGAAGCGCCGTGCGGCCTCGGCGGCGAGGGGCTCGTACACGTCGCCGACCGAGACGAGCCGGATCGGCGGCAGCGTCGAGGTGAAGAGGGAGGGTGCGTTCCGCCACGCAGCCATGTGGGCCTTGCCCGCCATGCCCGCGCCGATGACGGCGACGCCGATGCTGTCGCTCATGTTCTCTCCTTCGAGAAGGTCGCTGGATCCGATTCTGGAACGTTCCAGAACGTGTCGGTAGACTGTAGCCGCACCAGCCCATGTCCTGTCAAGCACCGTGCCGGAAAGGCTCAGCGTGACCCCTCGCCCGCCGACGATCATCGACGTCGCCGCACGCGCGGGCGTCTCGAAGTCCCTGGTGTCGATGGTGCTGCGCGACGACCCCGGGGTCTCCCCCGCCCGCCGCTCCGCGGTGCTCGCCGCCGTCGCGGAGCTCGGCTACCGCCCGAACCGCGCCGCCGCGATCCTCGCCGGCACCCGGACCCGCACCATCGGCGTCATCGTCGACGACTTCCGGAACCCCTGGTACGTCCCGATGCTCGACGGCATCCGCGAGGCCCTCGCCCCGCACGGACTCCGCCTCACCCTCGCCGACACCCGCGCCAACGCCCACCTCGGTTCCTCGCCCTTCGACGACCTGGTCTCCCTGCGGGTCGACGGCGTGGTGCTCGCCGCCGAGGGCTTCCCCGACGTCGTCGTCCCCGCGGACACCCCGGTCGTGGTCGCCGGTGCGCGTGAGGACGTCCCAGGCGGACTCGACGTGGTCGCCTCCGACGAAGCCGCCGGCGGACGGCTGGCAGCGGATCACCTGATCGGGCTGGGTCACCGCCGCATCGTCCACGTCACCGGCTCGGGAGGCCCGGCTGCGCTCCGCCGGGACGCCACCGTCGCACAGCTGGTCGCGTCCGGCATCGAGCCGCTGGTCTCCGGCTCCGGCCCCACCTCGGAAGCCACCGGCTACGAGGGCACGCGGCTCGCACTCCGGGAGCACCCCGACCTGACCGCGGTGTTCGCCGCGAACGACGTCATGGCGATGGGTGCGATCGCCGCCGTGCAGGAAGCCGGACTCCGCGTGCCGCAGGACGTCTCGGTGATCGGCAACGACGAGACCCCGCTCGCCGCGTCACCCCTGCTGCGCCTGACGACGGTCGACCCGCACAACGACGAGGTCGGGCGCCTGGCGGCTGCGCGGTTGGTGGAGCGGATCGGCGCGGCTGCGGGAGCCCCGGCGGGTCCCATCCGGACGCTCGTGCCACCGACGCTCGTGGTGCGGTCGACGACGGGGCCGCCGCGCGCCTGATCGCGCTAGAGCCGCGGAACCTGGTTCCGGCGGGGTCGACCGCCGTGCGAGGCGCCCGGGAACGACGAAACCCCGGTCCGATCGGACCGGGGTTTCGTCATGCTGTTCGTACAGTGCGGAGACGGAGGGATTTGAACCCTCGGTCCCCTCAAAGGGGACTCCACCTTAGCAGGGTGGTGCACTCGGCCGGACTATGCGACGTCTCCAAGCACTCTCGCGAGCGCTCCGACCACCATACAGGAGGACCGCGCCAGTCTCGACCCGACGCACGCCCGCGCGTGGCTCGGGCCGGACAGCGCGGTCCCCCGAAGTGGGGACACATCGGGGTTGTCGGGGCGTACCCCACTGCATAGCATCGTCGGGACGCGGCAATCACGTTCCGGGGTTCACCCCCGTCGTCGCGACACAGCACCCGACGTCGTTCTCCGCGCGGGCCCGGCGCGCCCGATCGCGTGGCGCCCGACGGGGAGCGACTTCCCCGGGGGCGCGGCCCACCACCGCGCCCCCGTTCCTGCGTTCGGGGGCAGGCAGCTACCGAGCCGAGACTCGTCCCCGCGGACAGTCCACGGGCGTTGAAGGCCGCAAAGAGTCCGCCCGACCGAGACTCGGGGCCAGCGAGGGCCCGCCCCGCGCCTCAGTACCCGAACGCCTTGGAGCAGGTCTGCTGGTCGGCTGACTGGCCCTCGAGTCCGTCGATGGTCTCGGGCGTCGCCGAGGGGGTGCGGGGCGCAGCCGACGACGGTGCTGCCGGGGTCGCGGGCGTCGCCGGCTTCGGCGCAGCCTCCGGAGACGACGGTGCAGCGGTCGGCTGCGTCGGACCCGTCTGCGTCGGGTTCGTCTCGGACCCGATGCCCGTGCTGTCCGCCCCGAGCGAGAACGACTGGTCGGCCTTGATCTTCGCGAACAGCTGGTCGGCCAGGTACGTCGTCGGCTGGACCTTCCCGGCGTAGACCCCGGTGCCGCCCGTGGTGCCCGGGTACTGCACGAAGTTCACCTGCGCCAGCGGCAGGTCGCGGAGCGCCAGACCCATCTGCACCATCGTCCCGATGTCGTTCAGGCTCTGGGACAGCTGCATGTTCGACGCCGCCGCCCGGGCCAGCTTGTACAGGCGGGCGGGCGAACCGAGGGTGTCGTTCGACTTCACGGTGCGGAGCAGCGACGACAGGAACACCTGCTGGCTCGAGATCCGGGCGAGGTCCGACCCATCGCCCACGCTGTGCCGGGTGCGCAGGAACGCCAGGGCATCGTCACCCTGCAGCGTCGAGGTGCCGGCGGGCAGGTTCAGCCCGGTGTACGAGTCGGTGATCGGCTGGGCGACGCAGACCGGCACGCCGCCGATCGCGTTCGACATCTCGATGACGCCCTTGAACGACACCGCCGCCGAGTACTGGATGTCGAGCCCGGTCAGCCCGGCGACCGTCTGGGTGACGCAGTTCAGGCCGCCCTCGCCGAACGAGGTGTTGATCGGCTGCGCCGCCATCGCCGGGGCGGTGCCCGTGCCGTCGGTCTTCTTGCAGGCCGGGATCGGTGTGACGAGGTCACGCGGGATGCTCACCGCGGTGGCGTTGGTGTGGTCCGCCGAGACGTGCAGCAGGATGTTGACGTCGTTGAGGGTCGCGTCGCGCTCCCCGAACGCAGCACTCTGGTCGGGGTCGTTGTCGGTGCCGACGACGAGCATGTTGAACCCGCCCTTGAAGGCGCTGAGGGGCTTGGGACCACCCTTCGCCTGCGGCGCGGGCTGGCCCTGGATCTCCACCCCGTCACCGAGGTCGTCCGTGACCTGCTTCGCCGCGATCGCCGTGACCGAGACCGAGCTCACGAGCGCCACCGCGACGACGGCGGAGACCGTCTTGGCCACGGTCGCGAGGGGGCTCGAGCGCCGGAGACGTCCATGCCGTGCGATCCCGGACGCTCGGTTCAAGCGGTGGGATCGGTCGCGGACGTCGTTCACGGGCACTCCTGTCGTCGGTGGACACGCCGGGGACGGCAACCGGTCAAGGCTGCCACGACGTTTCCTGACGATCCGGTGCGAGGTGCACCGGCGATGCTCGGTGAACGGCATCGCGACCAGCGGATCCGCGGCGGTCGGCACGGACCTGAACGGATCCGCAGCCGACGCCGCGTCAGGCCGACACCACCACCCGGAAGCGGTCCGGCAGGGCGATCAGGGCGGTCGAGAGTTCGAGGAGTGCGGCGGCGCAGTCGTCGAGGGCATCGCGGGCGGCGGCGTCCACCGCTCGCTCCACGATCTCGACCCGTCGGCGCCGGTCGACCACGGCGTCGATCCCGTTCGCCAGGGCGACGTCATCGGTGAAGAACATGTCGAGCACGATGCGCTGCGACAGCAACCAGTCGCCACTCACCGACGATCCGCGGCGGCGCAGGTACCAGGACCCGAGCTCGACGAAGGCACCGGCTTCGGTCCAGCACTCGCGGAGCCACGCCTTGTCGAACCGGTCCTGGTAGCCGACGGCGCTCGACGGAGGATCGGCGAGCATGGTCTGCGCGATCCGGAGTCGCTCGGTCATCTGGTCGACCGACCAGTGCGAGATCACGACCCCGACGTACCGCTGGACGGTCGCCAGCTGGAGCGATTCGAGGGTCACCAGGGCTTCGCGCACAGGCGTCCGCGACACCCGCATGTCCGATGCCAGGGTGTCGAGCCGCAGCCGCTGCCCACGGCGGTACTCGCCCCGCAGGACGTTGTCGAGCAGGCGCAGGAACACCGCATCGCGCAGCAGGCTGCGGCGCAGGCCGTGGGGATCGAGGTCGCCGGCCGCGGCGCGCATCGGGGTGTGCTCCATCACCCCAGGTTCACGCACGGGCGGAGCCCCCGGGGAGCGGGCGGCCGCTGTCGTGGATGATCGTCGCCGGTGTCGGACTGTGGAGGAGTGCCATGCAGGCACAGTGACAGCGCTGCGGCGGCGGCGCTAAACACTCTGCATACAGAATGTCAGGCCGCCGCCACCGTGCTCACTTCCGGTCGGACTTCGCATCCCCGGTGAGCACCGAGAGCGGTTGGGTGACGTCCTCCAGCCCCTTCCGCGCGGCGTCGACCCCGAAGATCAGGGCCACCACGCCGCCGCCGATCATCACCGCGGATCCGAGCAGGTACCCCCAGAACAGCGGCTCCCGCGACGACCCGTCCCCGATGAAGGCACCGTAGATGGCCGGGGCGACCGCACCGAAGATCTGCGCCAGCGCGAAGAAGTACGAGATGGCCTGCGACCGCAGCTCGAGCGGGAAGATCTCGCTGACCGTCAGGTACGCACTCGACGCACCGGCCGAGGCGAAGAAGAACGAGACGCACCAGAACGCGACCTGCACCGTGGCCGAGATCGCGTCGGCCCGGAACAGGAACGCCGACGTGGCGAGCACGAGCCCGGACACCAGGTACGTCAGGAAGATCATCTGGCGACGACCCCAGGTGTCGAAGAAGCGCCCGAGGATGATCGGCCCGAGCAGGTTGCCGATCGCGAACGGGAAGAAGTAGACCGCCGTCTCCGCTGTCTTCAGGCCGAAGAAGTTCGTCAGCACGAGCGCGTAGGTGAAGAAGATCGCGTTGTACAGGAACGCCTGCGTGATCATCATCGTCGCGCCGACGAGCGTCCGCGTCGGGTACTGCTTCAGCAGCACGCGCGCGATGGTGAGGAACCCGACGCGGTCGGTCGGTGTGACCGTCATCGCCTTCGACTGGTCGACCTCGGGCAGCGGTTTGCCGGTCGCCTGCTCCACCGACGCCTCGATGCGGGAGACGGTGGCCTCGGCTTCTTCCTGACGTCCGTGCGTCATCAGCCACCGCGGACTCTCCGGGATGTGCCGGCGCAGGAAGATGATCGCGATGCCGAGCACCGGGCCGAGGAAGAACCCGATGCGCCAGCCGATGTCCTCGGCGAAGTACGACGTGTCGAGCAGGTAGATGTTCGCGAAGGCGCCGAGTGCCGCGCCACCCCAGTACGTGCCGTTGATGGCGATGTCGACGTGCCCGCGGTACTTCGCGGGGATGAGTTCGTCGATCGCGGAGTTGATCGCCGCGTACTCGCCGCCGATGCCCAACCCCGCCACGAACCGGAAGGCCGCCAGGAACCAGAAGTCCTGCGCGAGGCCCGCGATGCCGGAACCGATCAGGTAGATGGCCAGCGTCAGGATGAACAGCTTGCGGCGGCCCAGCCGGTCGGACATCCGCCCGAACACCAGGGCGCCGACGACCTGCCCGACCAGGTAGATCGTGCCGAGCAACGTCACCTGTTGCGTCGACAGGTTCAGGTCGGCCTGGAACCCGGCGTTCGAGACGATCTGGATCTCGAGACCGTCGAGGATCCAGGACACGCCGAGTCCGACGACGACGCTCCAGTGGAACCGGGTCCACGGCAAGCGGTCCATCCTGGCGGGCACCAGGCTCTTGATGGTTGCGTTCGCGCTGCTCACGAAAGGGGACCGTACGCCGAGATCGCCGATGTGGTTCAGATGCGGTACGAGCAACCGGGGGCGGAGCCGGATCCCCCTACTTCGAATCCGGCTCCGTCGCCGGGATCTCAATGATCGCAAGTGCGATGGAAACCCACAAGCGGACGGACGGGAGGCCCGTGGCGGGGCCCGCCACGGGCCTCCCGTCCGAGAAGGCGTAACGTCCAGAACGTGACCCGACCTGACATCCGCACGGTCGGCGAGCTCCGCACCTCTGGTCACGTCCAGAAGACGGTCCGCGCCGAGATCCGCGACAACCTGCTCACCGCCCTGCGCCAGGGCACCGATCCGTGGCCCGGCCTGCACGGCTTCGAGACCACCGTCATCCCCCAGCTCGAACGCGCCCTGATCGCCGGGCACGACGTCGTCCTGCTCGGCGAGCGCGGCCAGGGCAAGACCCGCCTGCTCCGCACCCTGCAGGGCCTGCTCGACGAGTGGACGCCGGTCATCACCGGCTCCGAGCTCGGCGAGCACCCGTACGAACCGATCACGACGGCGAGCATCCGTCGTGCCGACGAGCTCGGTGACGCCCTGCCGATCAGCTGGCGGCACCGCGACGACCGCTACGTCGAGAAGCTCGCGACGCCGGACACGAGCGTCGCCGACCTGATCGGCGACGTCGACCCGATGAAGGTCGCCGAGGGTCGCAGCCTGGGCGACCCGGAGACCATCCACTTCGGGCTCGTCCCGCGCGGCCACCGTGGCATCGTCGCGATCAACGAACTCCCCGACCTGGCCGAACGCATCCAGGTCGCGATGCTCAACGTGATGGAGGAACGCGACGTCCAGATCCGCGGCTACGTGCTGCGGCTGCCGCTCGACGTGCTCGTCGTGGCGAGTGCGAACCCCGAGGACTACACGAACCGCGGCCGGATCATCACGCCGCTGAAGGACCGCTTCGGCGCCGAGATCCGCACGCACTACCCGATCGAGCTCGACGACGAGATCGCCGTCATCCGGCAGGAGGCGCAGCTGACGGCCGAGGTGCCCGACGCGCTGATCGAGATCCTCGCCCGCTTCACCCGGGCGCTCCGTTCGTCGAGCGCCGTCGACCAGCGCAGCGGCGTGAGCGCCCGGTTCGCGATCGCGGGTGCCGAGACGGTGTCCGCCGCCGCTGTGCACCGCGCAGCACGCCAGGGCGAGGACGAGGCGGTCGCCCGCCCGATCGACCTCGAGACCGCGGTGGACGTTCTCGGCGGCAAGATCGAGTTCGAGAACGGCGAAGAGGACCGGGCCGACGAGGTCCTCGAGCACCTGCTCCGCACCGCGACCGCCGAGACCGTGCGCGCCCGGTTCAGGGGTCTCGACTTCGCGGTGCTCGTGGACGCGCTCGACGGCGGCACGATGGTGACCACGGGCGAGCAGGTCAGCGCCCGGGCGTTCCTCGAGGGGCTGCCGTCGATCGGCGAGTCCGACCTGTACGACCAGGTGTGCGACCGGATGGGTGCCACGAACGACGGCGAACGCGCCGGCGCGATCGAGCTCGCCCTCGAGGGCCTGTTCCTCGCCCGACGCATCAGCAAGGAGTCCGGCGGGGGCGAAGCCGTCTATGGCTAGGCAGAACCGACGCCTGACGCGCGACACCCGCTACGGGGCCTACACCGGCGGGCCGGACCCGCTCGCGGCCCCGGTCGACCTGGCCGAGGCACTCGACGCCATCGGGCAGGACGTGATGGGCGGCACGTCGCCCGAGCGCGCGATGCAGGAGTTCCTGCGACGCGGTGGCCGGACGCAGCGCGGCCTCGACGACCTGGCCCGCCAGGTGGCCGAGCGGCGCCGCGAACTGACGAGCCGGAACAACCTCGACGGCACCCTGCAGCAGGTCCGCGAACTGCTCGACCAGGCGCTCCGTGCCGAACGCGGCGAACTCGCCCGCAACGTCGACCTCGACGACGGCGACCGGGCGCTGGCCGAACTGCAGCTCGACAGCCTGTCGCCCTCCCCCGCCGCCGCGGTGCAGGAGCTCGGCGGCTACGACTGGACGAGCCCCGAGGCCCGGCAGAAGTACGACGAGATCAAGGACCTGCTCGGCCGCGAGGTGCTCGACCAGCGCTTCGCCGGCATGAAGCAGGCGCTCGAGGGCGCCACCGAACAGGACCGGGCCGCGGTCAGCGCGATGATGCAGGACCTCAACGCCCTGCTCGAGGCGCACGCTCGCGGTGAGGACACCCAGCAGCAGTTCGACGACTTCATGGACCAGCACGGCGAGTACTTCCCGTCGGACCCCGCGAACGTCGACGAGCTGCTCGACGACCTGGCAGCCCGTGCGGCCGCAGCGCAGCGCATGCGGAACTCGATGACCCAGGAGCAGCGGGACGAACTCGACTCCCTCGCCGAGCAGGCCTTCGGCTCCCCCGACCTGATGGGGCAGCTGTCCCAGCTCGACGGGAACCTGCGGTCCCTGCGGCCCGGCGAGGACTGGGGCGGGTCGGAGCGGATGAACGGCGAGCAGGGCCTCGGGCTCGGCGACGGCACCGGGGTGTTCCAGGACATCGCGGACCTCGACGCGCTCGCCGACCAGCTCGCCCAGTCCGGCCCCGGCTCGGAACTCGACGACCTGGACCTCGACGCGCTGTCCCGGCAGCTGGGCGACGAAGCGGCGGTCGACGCGAAGACCCTGCAGCGGCTCGAACAGGCGCTCCGGAACTCGGGGGCGATGCGCCGCGGTGCCGACGGGCAGCTCCGGCTGACCCCGAAGGCGATGCGGCAGCTCGGCAAGAGCCTGCTCAAGGACGTCGCCCAGCGGATGTCCGGTCGCCAGGGCGCCAGGGACCTCCGTCGCTCGGGCGCCGCGGGTGAACCGTCAGGGGCGTCACGGCAGTGGGCGTTCGGCGACACCGAGCCGTGGGACATCCCCCGCACGATCACGAACGCCGTGGTGCGGACGGCGGCCAGCGGTCGGCAGGGAGCCGGCGTGCACCTGAGCATCGACGACGTCGAGGTGCAGGAGACCGAGGCCCGCACCCAGGCCTGCGTCGCGCTGCTCGTCGACACGTCGTTCTCGATGGCGATGGAGGACCGCTGGGTCCCGATGAAGCGCACGGCCCTGGCGCTCCACACCCTGGTGTCGACCCGGTTCCGCGGCGACGACCTGCAGCTCATCGCCTTCGGTCGCGAGGCCGAGGTGATGGACGTCGAACAGCTCGTCGGTCTCGACGCGATGTGGGACAAGGGCACGAACCTGCACCACGCCCTGCTGCTCGCCAACCGGCACTTCCGCAAGCACCCCACGGCCCAACCGGTGCTCCTCATCGTCACCGACGGCGAGCCGACCTCGCACCTCGAGCCGAACGGGCAGGTCTGGTTCGACTACCCGCCCGACCCGGTGACGATCGCGTTGACCGTGCGGGAGCTCGAGAACGCCGGACGCCTCGGCGCCCAAACGACGTTCTTCCGGCTCGGCGAGGACCCGGGGCTCGCCCGGTTCATCGACGCGATGGCGAAGCGGGTGGACGGCAGCGTCGTGGCGCCGGAGAACGACGACCTCGGGGTCGCCGTGGTCGGCTCGTACCTCGGCTCGCGTCGCGGGGCCGGCGGCGCGCTCTTCCGCGACGACTGGGGGCTCTGAAGCCAGCCACGGACAGCCTGGAGGCCCGTGGCGAGACCGCCACGGGCCTCCAGTTACGTCCCTGGGTGCGTCTAGAACAGCGGCCAGGGCACGGCGGGGCCGTGACCCGGCGGCGGCGGGAAGATCCCGACGGCGCGCAGGGCCGCGCAGCGCGCCCGGAGCGTGTCGATCTCCTCGTCCGTCAGGTGCTCGGCGAGCTCGTCGCCGAGACCGCCGCGCAGGGCTTCGGACACGCGGTCGAGGCCCTCGAGCTCGTCGGGCCCGAGCGGCTCGCCGATCCAGCCCCACAGGACCGTCCGGAGCTTGTGCTCGACGTGGAAGGTGAGCCCGTGGTCCACGCCGAAGCGGTGGCCGTCGGGCATCGCGAGCACGTGCCCGCCCTTGCGGTCGGCGTTGTTCACGACGACGTCGAAGACGGCCATCCGGCGCAGGGCCTCGGAGTCCTCGTGCACGAGCGTGACGGGCTGGTCGTGTTCGTCGATGGCCTCGAGCACGGGCAGCCAGGGCGAACCGTCCGCCTCGGCGAGTTCGGGTGCCACCAGGTCGACGGCGTCCTGCTCGGGGTCGACGTCCTGCCAGCGCTGCACCATGCCGGGGCCGAACGGACCGTCGCCCATCCACGTGGGCGGGACGACGCCCCAGCCGAACGCCTCGGAGACCAGGTGTGCGGCGATCTCGCGGCCGGCGAGCGTGCCGTCCGGGAAGTCCCACAGCGGGCGCTCGCCCTCGATGGGCTTGTAGACGACGGTCGCGCCGTCGAGGTCGGCGAGGAAGGTGGCGTTGGACGCCTCACGGATGCGCGCCCGGACGGAGAGCGATCCGTCGCTCATGCGTCGCCGGGCGGACGACCGGCGGCGACGACCTCACGCGTGCGCTCGACGAATGCCCGGGCGGTGCCGACCGGGATCTTCACCTGGAACAGCTCGGCGGGTTCGGGGATCTCCACGACGGCCTCGATCTCGACGCCGTCCTCGCTCTCCTCGGACACGATCTCGACCTCGTCGTCGATCGGGTACGCCTCGATGACGACCTGGGCGGTGGACGGGTCGAAGCCCAAGCTCAGCGCTCCGGCGCGGAACTCGGCCTCGACGGGCTGGTCGAGGGGCTCCGGGTCGCGGAGTTCGGCGGGCACGGACGGCGGCACGCTGAAGCGGTTGTCGTCGACGGTCGCGACCTCGTCGAGGAGCTCGTCGATCTTGTCGGCGAGCACGGAGGTCTGCTCCTTCTCGAGCGCGACGCTGGTGACGCGTCGACCGGAGCGGGCCTGGATGTAGAAGGCGCGCTCACCCGGACGGCCGATGGTGCCGACGACGAGGCGGTCCGGCCAGTCGAAGCCGTGGACGATGGTGGGCATACCCGCATTGTAGGAGCGCTCGGCTCCGCCCGTTCAGGGTCGCGCAGGTCAGCCGGGCGCGTCGGGGGCCGGACGCCCGGTGCCGGTGTGCGCATCGGGTTCCGGATGTCCAGCGCCGCCGCCGACCGCGGCCTCCCCGCTGGGAGCCGGGGCGGTGCGCAGCCAGGACAGGTCGCCCGACTCGGTGTTCGTCGCGACGACCTCGGGGCGGTGCTCGCCGTACCGCACGACCGACACCGAGGCCGGCCCGACGCCGATGCGCTGGAACAGGTCCAGGTGCATGCCGAACGCGTCGGCCAGGACGCTCTTGATGATGTCGCCGTGGCTCACCGCGACCCAGACCGCGCCGGGTCCGTGCTCCGCCTCGACCTCGGCGTCGATGCGCCGGACGGCCGCGACGGCACGGGACTGCATCGTCTGCATGGACTCGCCGCCGGGGAACACGACGGCACTGGGGTTCGCCTGCACCGTGCGCCAGAGGGGCTCCTTCGCCAGGTCGGCGAGCTTCCGGCCCTGCCACTGCCCGTAGTCGGCCTCGGTGATGGCGCGCTCGATCAGCAGATCGGACGCGCCGGACTGCCGGTCGGTCTGGCGGCCGGGCTGCCGGTCGGGCTGCCGGTCGGGCTGGCGGTCGAGGATCGCGCGGGCGGTCTGTCGGCAGCGCTCGAGCGGACTCGACACCACGGCGACCACGGGCACCGCGGCGATGCGCTCCGCGGTCCGCTCGGCCTGGGTCCGCCCGACGGCGTCGAGTCGCACGCCGGCGGTGCGTCCGGCCAGGACGCCGGTGGCGTTCGCGGTGGTGCGTCCGTGACGGACGAGGAGGACGGTCGCCATGCGCCCGATCCTAGGCGCGCGGACGTGCTGCCCTCGACGCGTTGCCCGTCAGAAGCGGCGCGGCGGCCCGCTGGTCGGTAGCGTCTGGCGCATGCCGTTCTTCCGCGACGCTCCGCGCCCGACCACCCCAGCCCCGCCGTCCAGGGTCCAGGCCGCATGGTCCGACTCCGCCGGGCACTTCGCGACCCGGTGCCTGCAGCTGATCATCGTCGTGGTGGTCGTCGCCGGGGTCGTCTGGGCGAGCAACATCCTGAGCGTCGTCACGATCCCCGTGCTCCTCGCGCTCATCATCGCGTCGGCGATGCACCCGGTCGTGTCGTGGCTGCGCAAGCACCGCGTGCCGTCGGTGCTCGCCACCCTCGCCGTCCTGATCGGCGTGCTCGCGATCCTGGGCCTGATCGGCTGGCTCATCGTCGTCGCGGTCGAGAACCAGTGGTCGCAGCTGCAGAAGTCGGCGGTCGACGGCTTCCAGCAGCTGCAGGAGTTCGCGAAGAACCTGCCGTTCTCGATCTCCGACAAGCAGATCGACGACGCGGTCGCGTCGGCGTCCGACTTCGTCACGAGCGCCCAGTTCGGCTCCGGTGCGCTGGCGGGTGCGTCGGCCACCGCGAACTTCCTGACCGGGCTCGTGCTGATGATCGTCGTGCTGTTCTTCTTCCTGAAGGACGGCCCGAGCATCTGGGAGTTCCTGCTCCGTCCCTTCACCGGTGAGCGCTACGCCCGTGCACGTCGTGTCGGTGACCGGGTCGTCTCGACCCTCGGCGGCTACGTCCGCGGCACCGCCACCGTCGCTGCCGTGGACGCGATCGGCATCGGGGTCAGCATCGCGATCCTCGGCGTGCCCCTGGCCCTGCCGTTGGCCGTCGTCGTCTTCATCACGGCGTTCATCCCGATCGTCGGTGCGACCGCTGCCGGCATCCTCGCCGCCCTCGTCGCGCTCGTCGCCCTCGGCCCGGTGCAGGCACTCATCGTGATCGGCATCGTGGTGCTGGTGAACCAGCTCGAGGGCAACCTGCTGCAGCCCGTCCTGATGGGGCGGACCCTCAAGCTGCACGGCCTCGTCATCCTGATCGGCCTGACCGCCGGCACCGTGCTCGCCGGCATCACGGGCGCGATCATCTCGGTGCCGCTGATCGCCGCGGCATGGGGCGCCATCCTGGTGTGGGACGGCCCGAACACCCCGGCTCGACCCTGGCGGAAGAAGCGCAACGAGGACGTCACCGCGCACGAGCTGCCGCAGGGCTGATCCGCGGCGCCGATCCGTGGGGCGCGTTGCGGACATCCACTTCGCGCAACGGCCTGCCACCCAGCAGTATGGAGGAGTGCTCGTCTCCATCGTCTACATGAGTCGTGCCGTCGTGCCCTTCGACGACCAGGCCATGGCGGTGCTGCTCGCTGAGTCCCGGCTGCGGAACGAAGCGCTCGGGGTCTCCGGGCTCCTGCTCGCCAAGGGTGGCCGGTTCATGCAGCTGCTCGAGGGGCCGGCGTGGAGCGTGCAGGACCGGTACGACGTCATCGCGAAGGACCGGCGGCACGGTGAGGTCAAGTCGCTCGTGCGCGAGGACATCGAGCGCCGGCGCTTCGACGGCTGGTCGATGGCGTACCGAGCACTCGACGACTCCGACATCCGGTCAGAAGCGGGCTTCAGTCCCTTCCTCTCCGGGACGATGGACTTCCCGCGCTCGTTCGACCGGACCAGTGCGGCGTGGCTGCTGAAGTGGTTCCGCGACCGCGAGCTGCACGACCTCTGACCCGTCGGCTGCGCCGCGCCGCCCGGCCACCGCACCGTGCGGGCTTCGCCACCCGGTGCGAGCTTGCCCGCCCCGTGCGCGCTTACCGCGCCGCACCACGCAACCAACCCCGCACCCAGTCACCACACACGCACCATGCGCACCGCCGGACGGGAGGCCCGTGGCGGGTCCGCACCGCGCCTCCCGGCCGCCGCACCGTGCGGGCTTCGCCACCCGGTGCGAGCTTGCCCGCACCGTGCGCGCTCACAGCGCCGCACCACGCCACCAAGCCCGCACCCAGTCACCACACACGCACCGTGCGCACCGCCGGACGGGAGGCCCGTGGCCGGCCCGCACCGCGCCTCCCGGCCACCGCATCGTGCGGGCTTCGCCACCCGGTGCGAGCTTGCCCACACCGTGCGCGCTTACCGCGCCGCACCACGCAACCAACCCCGCACCCAGTCACCACACACGCACCGTGCGCGCCGCCGGACGGGAGGCCCGCGGCCGGCCCGCACCGTGCGCGATCAGGTGAGGGCGAGCAGGTTGTTCACCTGCTCGTTCACCCCGGTCAGCGTCGAGATCGGCTTGCCGTTCGCGTAGACGTCGTCGAAGGCGGGCTGCAGCAACGCCTGCACGTCGGCGGGGTTCTTCGTGACCGGGAACAGGAACGTCGTTTCCTCCTCGACCTGCCGGGTGAACGCCGAGACGTCCAGGCCGCGCTTCCGGAACGACGCCACCGCGGCCTCGGTGCCCGCGGGACGAGCGGGGAACACGATCCCGCTCCGACCGACGATCCGCTGCGCCTCGTCGCTGCCCAGGAACGCCACCCACTTCGCCGCGGCCTCGGGGTCCTTCGCCTGCTTCGTGATCGAGTCGCCGAGCCCGTTGAACATCGACGCGCGGTGTCCCGCCGGACCGATCGGGGTCGGGGCGACGGCGACGTCGAGGTCGTCCATGCCGAGGTACGAGCCGATCATCCACGAGCCGTTGAACGACAGCGCGCACTTGCCAGCGCCGAGCTGGACCTCGGGCCCGGTCGTGGTGGAGAACACCCCGTACTTCGCCATGTAGCCCTTCTCGGCCAGCCGGTAGTACCAGGCGAGGGTGTCCTGCACGACCCGCTCGTCGTAGCGGAACTTGTCGCCCCAGGGGTTCTCGTTCGTGTAGAACCAGTCGACCGACCCGGTGAACGGCGACCACTGGGTCTGTCCGAAGCCGTCGCCGCCCGACCCGTTCGACGAGATGCCGTAGACGGCGACGTCGTCCTTGTCGAAGCCGTCCTCGTCGCCGCGTCGGCCCTTGGAGTCCACCGTCAGCCGGGCGAGCATCCGCTCGAACGTGCCGCCGTCGTCCGGGTTCCACTCGAGCGACCCGAGTTCCTCGGCGGAGACCCCGGCCTTCGCCATCGCCTTCTTGTCGTAGAACATCGCGACGGTGTCCCAGTCCTTCGGGGAGCCGTAGCGGTGGCCGTCCTGGCCCTTCCACAGTTCGGCGAGCCCGGACTGGTAGTCGTCGTCGCGGATGCCCTTGGTCGCGTCGAGCTCGTCGAGCTTGTAGAGCACGTCGAGGTCGGCGTACTGCGGGAACTTCGTCAGGTGGTCGGTGAAGACGTCGGGCGCGGTGCCGGCGATGAACCCCGCGGTGAGCTTGGTCCAGTAGTCGTTCCACCCGAGCTGGGTGATCTTCACGGTGATGTCCGGGTTCGCGCGGTGGAAGGCGTCGGCGACGGCCTGGTAGGCGGGTTGCTGGTTCGCGTCCCACAGCCAGTAGCTCACGGTCCGTGCACCCGATCGGCTGGTCGTACGCCGACCGGGCGACGAGCAGGCGGCGAGCGCACCGAGGGCCAGGGCGGAGGCGCCGCCGGCGAAGAGCGTGCGGCGGGTCAGTTGGTTCGTCATGGTGTTCGTCCTGTCCGACAGCCGGGTCACTTGATCCCGGAGAAGCCGATGGAGTTGACGATCCGCTTGGCGAAGACGCCGAACAGCAGGATCATCGGGAGCGCCGCCACCAGGGTCGCGGCCATGAGCCCGGCCCAGTCGGTGCCGGACTGCGGGGTCTGCGACTTGAAGACGCCGAGCGCGACGGTCAGCACCCGCGAGCTGTCGGTGTACGACACCATGAGCGGCCAGAAGTAGTCGTTCCAGCTCGTGATGTACGTCAGCACGGCGAGGGTGGCGATCGGGGCGGCCGCCATCGGGATGACGAGCCGGAAGAACACGCGGACCTTGCCGGCGCCGTCGATGAGCGCCGCCTCTTCGACCTCCTTCGAGATGCCGAGGAAGAACTGGCGCAGGAAGAACACCGCGAACGGGGTCATGAACATCGTCGGCAGGGCGATGCCGAGCAGGTTGTCGACGAGCCCGAGCTGCTTGATGAGCGTGAAGTTCGGCAGCAGCGTGAAGATCGCGGGGACCATCAGCCCGGCCAGGAACACCCCGAACACCTTGTCGCGGCCGGGCCAGCGCAGCCGGGCGAAGGCGTAGGCCGCCGCTGCCGAGAAGAACACCTGGCCGACGGTGACGAGCGTCGACACCAGGATCGAGTTGAGCAGGTACCGCCAGAAGTTCAGCGCGGCGCCGGAGCCGCCCTGCGCCAACGCCTCTTCGGTGGACTGCAGGCCGAAGACCCGCTCGAACCCGCCCAGGCTGAACCCGACGGGCAGCAGCGAGGTGGGGTCGGAGTTGATCGCGGTGTTCGACGACAGCGCGGTGCGCAGGATCCAGTAGAACGGGAACAGGGTGACGACGATGACGAGGATCATCGCGACCCAGGCGAGCACCCGGCCGAGCGACGGGCGGCGACGGTGGCCGGCGCCCATCCGGGGCGGGCGGGACGTGGTGACGGAGCGGGTGAGTGTCGTGGTCATGGCGCTTCCGTTCAGTCCAGGTCGGACTCACCCGAGCGGGTGAGTCGGTACTGGATGATCGTGATGATGCTGAGGACGATGAGGAGCGCGACCGAGACCGCGGACGCGTAGCCGAACTGGAACCGACCGAACGCCAGGTTGTAGATGTAGTTCTGCACGACGTTCGTGGCGTTCGCGGGGCCGCCCTGCGTGGTGACGGCGACGGTGTCGAACACCTGGAACGACCCGATCACGGTGATGATCAGCACCAGGGACAGGATCGGGCGGAGCAGCGGCACCGTGATGCGCCAGAACATCTTCCACTCGCTCGCACCGTCGATGCGCCCGGCTTCGTACACGGTCTCGGGCAGGGACTGCAGGCCGGCGAAGATGAGCAGCGCCGTGTAGCCGACGTGCCGCCAGACGTTGATGAGCGCGATCGAGGGGATGCCCCAGACGTCGCTCTGCAGGAACGGGATGCGGTCGAGGCCGAGCGCTGCGAGCATCTCGTTGCCGATGCCGAGCTGGGTGTCGAGGATCCAGAGCCAGACCAGGGCGGCGACGACGTTCGACACCAGGTAGGGCGCGAGCACGATGCCACGCACGAACGTCGACTTGGTCAGCCGGTGCATCATCACGGCGATGAACAGCGCGACGACGGTCTGGATGACGATGTTGATGAGGACGTACTCGATCGTCACGACCATCGAGTGCCAGAAGATCGAGTCCTGCACCAGTCGGGCGTAGTTCTGCAGGCCGGTGAACTCGGGCTCGGTGAGCAGGTTGTACGACGTGAAGCTCAGGTAGATGCCCCGCACGGTCGGCCAGGCGAGGAACACCGCGAACCCGACGGCTGCCGGGGCGATGAAGACGAGCGCGAGCCACAGGTCGTTCCTGGGGCGGCGCCGCGGTGCGGTGGTGCGGGCACGGGCGAGGTCGGCGGACCGACTCCTCCGTCTCGTGCTGGCGGTCGTCAAGGGTGACGACACAGGGCTCTCGGTTGCCATCGCGACTCCTTCGTCTGCGGTGGACTGACGTGCAGCAGTCCGTGAGCCGGGAATCTACACGTGGGGACCCCGGCTCGCAAGAGGCTTTTTCCGGGCTGTGGACAGGGGTTGTCACGTGTAGACAGCGTGTGTCAGGATGGCGCTCGATCGCATCGGAGCGACCCGCTCGGCGACGCATCCCACACCCCTGGAAAGGTCACTGATGATCTCTGTCGGAATGGTCGGCGCGGGCCAGTTCGCCCCCCAGTTCGCCAAGCTGTTCAAGCTCCACCCCGACGTCGACCGGGTCTACGTCACGGACCTCGTCGACGAGCGGGCGTCCGAACTCGTCGAGACGCAGCACCTCGACGGCACCTTCGACGACTTCGACGCCGTCCTCGCCTCGGACGTCGACGCCGTCGCGATCTTCACGCAGCGCTGGACCCACGGCCCGCTCGTGGTCAAGGCCCTGCGCGCCGGCAAGCACGTGTACTCCGCCGTTCCGATGGCGATCTCGGTCGACGAGATCCGCGACATCATCCAGGCGGTCCGCGAGACCGGCCTGACCTACATGATGGGCGAGACGAGCTATTACAACCCCGCGACGGTGTTCGCCCGCAAGCAGGTCGCCGCCGGCGCCTTCGGTCGGGTCTTCTACGCCGAGGGCGACTACGTGCACGACATGGACCTCGGCTTCTACGCCGCGTACCAGTACAGCGGCGGCGACGAGTGGAAGCGCACCGCCAGCTACCCGCCCATGCTCTACCCGACGCACTCCGTCGGCGGGGTCCTCGGCGCGATCCCCGGGCACGCGGTCAGCGTCAGCTGCATCGGCGTGAAGGACGACCGCGGCGACGGCGTCTTCGACAAGGACGTCAGCCAGTTCGACAACGACTTCTCGAACGCCACCGCCCTGTTCGAGCTCGACAACGGCGGGGTCATGCGCATCAACGAGATGCGTCGCGTCGGCTACCCGTCGCACATCCGCGAGTCGCGCTTCCGCTACTTCGGCACCGAGGCCAGCTTCGAGCAGCTCGCGAAGACGAGCGTGTGGCAGGACAAGGAGGACTCGTACGACATCAGCGACAAGATCGACACCCAGGCGACGATGTCCCTCGACGACCCGCGCCTGGCCGACGTCGACCCGTCCCTGCGTGACGCGTTCGTGTCCGGCTACGCCGAGGTGCACGACACCGACCGTCTGCCCGCCGAGTACGACGGCGTGCCGACCGGGCACGAGGGCAGCCACCAGTTCCTGGCCGACGACTTCGTCCGCGCCGTCGTCGACCGGACCCTGCCGCCGGTGAACGCCTGGACCGCCGCGCGCTTCACCCTGCCGGGCATCATCGCCCACCAGTCGGCGCTGCAGGGCGGCGCCCGGCTCGAGGTGCCGGACTTCGGCGACGCCCCGGAGACGACGAACGCCGGAGCGACGCCCGCGACGCCGACGAGCGCACCGACGTCAGCCGGCAGCACGTCGTCGGCTACGATCGCGTCCGAGTAACACGTGTCGTTCGGGTGCCGGTCCGTCGTGGCCGGCACCCGAACGACGCTCCCGGACCCGACGAAGGTGGCACCCGTGACCGTCCCGACGAACCCGAGGGCGGTCACCCGCGCGGACGTCGCCCGCTATGCCGGTGTCAGCACCTCCGTCGTCAGCTACGTCGTGCACGACGGACCCCGCCCCGTCGCCGCCGCCACCGCCGCACGTGTCCGCGAGGCCATCCGCGTCCTCGGCTACCGCCCGAACGCGAGCGCCCAGGCCCTGCGCACCGGCTCGTCGAAGATGCTCGGCCTGATCGTTCCGGAGCTCGACAACCCCTTCTGGTCCGAGCTCGCCGTCGCCGTCACGCACGCCGCCGCAGCACGCGGCTACGACGTCCTGCTCGCCAACAGCGACGGCGATGCCGCCCAGGAGCGTGAGCGGCTCCGCAGCCTCTCAGCCCGCCAGGTCGACGGTGTCATCGTGACGAGCATCATGACCCACCCGGACCTGTCGACCGTCACCGACCCCGGCCTGCCGATGGTCCTGCTCAACACGTTCTTCGAGGTCCCCGAGTACGCGAGCATCGGTGTCGACGCCCTGCGCGGCGCCCTCGACGGGACCCGCCACCTGGTCGAGCACGGCTACCCCTCGATCGGGCTGGTGATGGGGCACACCGGATCGATGGAGCTCCGCGAGCAGGGCTGGATGCGTGCCCTGCGCCAGGCCGGCCTGCCCGACGGGCCCATCGTCCGTACCGACTTCACCCGCCGCGGTGGCTACGAAGCCGGACTCCGCATGTTCGCCGACGAGACCGGGCCCCGAGCCGTCTTCGTCAGCTCGGACATGCAGGCGATCGGCGTCATGCGGGCACTGTGGGAGCTCGGTCTGCGCGTCCCCGAGGACGTCGCGATCGTTTCGTTCGACGGCGCGGCCGAGGCGGACTACACGAACCCGCAGCTCACCACGGTCCGGCAGCCGATCGAGACGATGGCGGTCGCCGCGGTCGACCGTGTGCTCGGCCTCGACGCCGACAACCAGTGGCACCGCGACCTGGTCCCCGCCGAGTTGGTCCTCGGCGCGAGTTGCGGCTGCGACGTGCGTCGCTGACGCACCCAGAAAAGCGGACGGGAGGCGCGGGGCGGGGCCACCACGGGCCTCCTGTCCGTCAGCTGGTCGTGTTCAGGACGCTGGCTCCATGACGGCGCGGAGGCGCGCGGTCGGGATGCGCTGCTGCGCATCCACCGTCACGGCGGCGGCCTCGACAGCCTCGCCGCTGTCGGCGTCGACGAAGCGCAGGTCCGACGGCCGCTCGGACGGGCGGTGCCGGTCCGCCCAGCCGCCGAGGGCGAGCAGCACGAGCGACAGGTCGCGGCCGGCGCCGGTCAGGACGTACTCCTCGCGGGCACGGGCTCCCTCGGGCTTGTAGGTCGTGCGCTCGAGCACTCCCCCGTCGACGAGCGAGACCAGGCGTGCGGTCAGGACCTCGCGCGGGATGCCGAGGCTCTGCTGGAACTGGCTGAAGCGGGTCGAGCCGCCGAGGGCGTCGCGGACGATCATGAGCGTCCACTTCTCACCGAGGACGTCGAGGGAGCGTGCGATGGGGCAGCGCTCGTCGCCGCCGAGGATGCCGAGCATGTGTTCATCCTAGCTGGGTTCGATTTCCGGACACAACGTGCTAGGTTCGATTTCCGTACTCAACTTCTCTTCTCTGGAGCACTCATGACCAACCTCACCAACGCCGTCGTCCTCGTCACCGGAGCGAACGGCGGCCTCGGCGCCGAGTTCGTCCGCCAGGCACTGGAGCGTGGCGCCACCAAGGTCTACGCGACCGCCCGCAACCCGCGCACCTGGGACGACGAGCGCATCGTCCCGCTCGCCCTCGACGTCACGAGCCAGGAGAGCGTCGACGCCGCAGCCCGCGCCGCGGCTGACGTGACCGTCGTCGTGAACAACGCCGGGATCGCCGGCTCCGACCCGCTCGTCGACGTCTCCGTCGAAGAGGTCGAGCGCATCTTCGCCACCAACGTCTTCGGCGCACTCCGCGTCGCCAAGACCTTCGCCCCCTCGATCGCCAACGGTGCACTGATCGACGTGCACTCCGCGCTGAGCTGGGTCGCCCTCGCCGGCGCGTACTCGGCGTCGAAGGCCGCGTTCTGGTCGATCACGAACTCCCTGCGCCTCGAGCTCGCACCCCAGGGCACCCAGGTCGTCGGCGCCCACCTCGGCTACACCGACACCGGCATGATCGCCGACCTCGACGTCGAGAAGTCCGACCCCGCCGACATCGTGCGTTCGATCTGGGACGCGGTCGAGGCGGGCGAGCACGAGGTCCTCGCCGACCAGGTCAGCCGCGACGTCCGTGCCGGCCTGAGCGCCCCGCTCACCGCGCTCTACCCGATGCTCGCCAGCGCCTGAGACCTGTTCCCGTTCGGGCGCTGACGGTTCTGGTTCACGATCACCCGGATTCCTGAACCAGAACCGCCACCCGCCCCGATCGCGTCAGCCGCCCGCGCCGCGGTCCGTGATCCGACGGTTCGTGGCGGTGATGGCGGCGCGCTCGTCGTCGGACAGGCCACCGACGCGCAGGATCCGTCCCAGCACCTCGCTCTTGCGCTCGATGTAGTCGTCGATGTCCTCGGCCTCCGTGGCTGCCCGGCGCTTCACCGCGGCGTACTCGTCGCGGAGCGCCGGGTCGGCACGCAGTACGTCGCGCACGGCCAGGTGGTTCCGCAGTGCGAGCGACCCGGCCGCGACGACGTAGGTGTTGGTCGGGGCGAAGCGGTCCGGCGCCCGGAACGCCTGCCGCCCCGGGACGCCCAGTTCACCCCGCGGCTCGAAGCCGATGGTCGCCATCGCCGCAACTGCAGCCGGGACGTCGGCAGCGTCCACCACGACGTCGACGTCGAGCACGGGCTTCGCCGCCAAGCCCGGCACGGACGTGCTGCCCACGTGCTCGATGCTCCGGAACCGCACGTCAGCGTCGTCGAGTGCGGCGGCGTACGCATCGCGCAGCTGCCGGAACCGCTCGGGCCACTCCGCCCGGTACTCGACGACCTCGATCACGGGACCGGCGTCGGCGCGAGGAGCTGGAACATGACGTGGTCGCGCCAGACCCCGTCGATCTTGATGTACTCCGGCGCGAAGCCGTACCGGGTGAAGCCGGCCGACTCGAGCGCGCGCTGCGAGCCGACGTTCTCGGGCAGGGTCTCGGCCTGCACGCGGTGCAGACGGAGCACGTCGAACGCGTGATCGGCGGCCGCGCGGACAGCGCGGGACGCGTGGCCCTGGCGCGTGCGGTCGGCGCGGATCCAGTACCCCATCGCGCACGACTGCAGGGCGCCGCGGACGACACCGCTCAGCGTGATGCGGCCGAGGAGTTCCCCGTCGGTCGACTCGATGACGAACGGCACCGCGTCGCCGGCCCGCTGCGCGGCGAGGGCCTGCGTGATGACGTCCCGCTGCCCGGACTCCGTGTAGTACGACGGCGCTCGGGCCGGTTCCCACGGACGCAGGAACTCGGCGTTCTCGGTGATGACCGTAGCCAGGACGGCCGCGTCGTCGAGGCGGAGTGGGCGCAACCGTGTGTCCATCGCGGAGGTTCACCAATCGGTCTGTGCAGAGAGATCCCGCCAGTCGGCGTCATCCCCTGTGGGGACTGCATCCGGACGACAGCGAGGTGTGCGTTACATCACGGTAGCGGCAAGGGCTCTGTGGCACGGCGGTCCTCTGAGCCCGCTTACGTGCTCGACGACCTCCGATCGGTCCGCCTCCAGGTGAGGTCTTGAAGGCATCGTGGATCCCCCAGGTGATCGAGGTCTCCTCACTCTTGATTCAGCTCACACTGCCGAAGACCGACCTCGATGCGCCAGATCTCGAGTGCACCACCCAGCCGAGTGCGGCCGCTCCAAACGACATCGCCGCAGCTAGCCAGAAGATTGCCGGGGAGTACCCCGGCACCACGAGCGGCAACAATGCGCCGAGAACCGTCCCCACCTGCGTCACCGCCATGTACGCGCTCGCCCCAGCCCCCGCATCCGACCCTCGAACGTCAGAGAGCAGCAACAGGCCGACACTCTGGAATCCGGCTCCGACGAATGAGTAGAGAGCTTGCACGATGAAGAGTGCCCAGATGCCGGTCGATGAGGCCATCAGGACGAACACGGCGATGGAAACGCTAGCGACGACGACGGAGGCGAGAGCAGATCCCTGCCGTCGCATAAGCATGCCGAGAATCGGCAGCATCGCAAACTCCAGCAGTGACCCGACCATGAAACTCGCCGAGATCAGTGACGGCTCGATACCACCGGAAGCCGCAACCAAAGGAAGGTAGAGCCCTCGAAGAGTGTCCACCGACTTGAGTAGAGCGACAACGACCAGCGCGGCGCAGACCACCAATGCTGGCGGACGCCGAAGCGGTGAGCGCGTCGCCTCCCCCAAAGCCCTAGGCGACGGAGCCACCTTGCCTCGAAACACTGAGGACACCGGTCCGGTCAGGCACAGGCTCGCGACGAGTGCCGCTACGAGAAGAGGGTCCAGGTGCAGCGCTACACAGACGCTGTACAGGAGGAGACCGGCGATGTAGCCCGCGATGAGCACTCGCCTGAACCGCAGGACCATCGTCGTCGTGATCTCTCCACCCAGGGCAGTTCCAGCTCGCCCGAAGATCTGGGGCACGACCGCACTCACGCAGAGCATGAGCACTCCGCCGGTGTAGAGGACCTCAGGCTGGTCCGCCGAGCGCGCCACGAGCAGAGTCCCGACCGGCACACAGCAGAGCGTTCCGATCAACGCCAGCCGCGGGTACCCCGCCCGGCGGATCCTCGGGACGAGCACAGTGTTGTAGAACACTGCCACGAACGCATTGGACACGAAGAACACGGCTATGGCGGCCTTCGAGAGGCCTGCACTGTTCAAGGCGAGTGGGAGTCCGACGGCCGTGAGCCCTCCGAACATCGCGTTGAAGAGCAGAACCAGTTCGTAGGGCCGAGATCCCGGGCGACCCGATGGGCTTGGCGCAGGTGCATGCTCGTGACCTTGTTCCCCCTCTCCGCGCCTCATCGGCTACCTGTCCGATCGACTCGATGAGCGAGTCGTGAGGCCTCCGCGGTCACGAATTCAGACCAATGGGCAAGGAGTGGTCTGAACCGCTGCGTTATGACTGCCCGATCGAATTGACCTTCGTTGAAGAGAGTCGCCATGCCGAGAGACGAGACGAGACCGGGGTCGTGCTCCGAACGGCTGCGGTGGACGCATGGGTCGAGGACCACGTCGTCAGCGCCAATCGGAATCTCCGGGACACCGAAGTAGACAATCCGCTCCGGGCCGGGCTCCGTGCGTCGTAACGGAGCGCACGGCGTCATCCGTCGAAGCTCCGCTTCGAGGAGCTCGCCTTCGACTTGCTCGCTCCGGGCCGAGGGACGGACTGCGCGGTAGAACTCCACCCACACATCGTCGTACTTCCGTTGCATCGCCCGGAGATTGCTATCGTTCTCGGCCGCCTTTTGCGTCGAGCTCAGATCAGCGACTTCAGGAATCTCCAAAGCCCAGGCCGCCCGTTCCCACCTGACCTGACATCCGGAGGCAAGAAGACGGTATCCGAGATCGATGTCCTCGACTCCATAGCTCCTGAAGTTCTCGTCAAATCCGCCGACATTGGAGAAGGCGGTCGCAGCCACCGCTACGTTACGGCCCCAGAACAAGCGCCACGGCATCATGATTTCGGCAGGGTGAACTGCGGCTGCGAGGGCCAGCTCTCGGTAGTCCGCAACGCCGGGGATACCGAAGAAGCGATGCGGCTGGAAGTCGGCGCCAGCGTCGCAGAAGACCCTTGCGACGTAGGAGGCGTACGGCGGCGCGACGTCATACCCGTACGTTGGCCCCATCGCAACGAAGTCAACCGACGATGCTCGCTCTGCTGCTGCAAGGTATGTCTCCACCAACCGCGGTCCGGGCAACGTCCCGCAGTCAAGGAACACGAGGAGCGCGCCGCTCGCTGCGCTCGCCCCCAGGTTCCGTGCCGCCGCCAGTCGAAATCCGTCACGCTCCTGCCGAACGTGCGTCAGCGGGAACGAGAACGTCCCCTCGACTTCATCAACAACGGGGTGTTTTGAACCATCGTCAGCCACGACGACCTCGAACGAAGACGACGTCTGCCTGTCGAGTGCCTCGAGTGTCTGGGAGAGTTCCCTCGATCGGTTGAAGGTCGGGATGACGACCGACACCTCGGTGCGCGTCATCCCGCTTCCTCGTCCATGAATCTCTTCGCGAATGCCCTGGTGGCATCGAAGACGTCCATCTGTTCGAGGATCTCGGCGCGCGTGAACCAGCCGCACGCTTCCACCTCTGCAAGGTCGACGGTGGTCGTCAAACCCGCGCCTTCTCTCACGGACAACCGAAAGATGTGATCGATGTGAATATGCGGTTTCCCGATTCGAGAGTCGCCGTGTCCGATGAACTGCGCGGATACCGCGATCGGTGCGGGCAGTTGCACGTCAATAACACCTCCGAGTTGCAGGTCCCACTGGACTGCGGGGTGAATTGCTTCGACCCCGGTCTCCTCAAGAACCTCACGGAGGACTGCGTCGTGTGCAAGTTCGCCGTCCTCGACGTGCCCTCCCGGAGGTAACCACCGCCGCAGCTTGCGGTGGGCGACGAGCAACAGCCGCAACTGGTCCGGCGTGGTCACGTATCCGGAAGCAGTGTCGTGACGCTGGTAGTCGTACATTCCCTCAATTACGCTCACGCTGACGTTCCCATCGTCTCCTCAATCGCGCGCTCGATCCGGCCGAGGTCCGACTCGGTCAACCCCTCATGCGTTGGGAGGGTCACAAACTCGGCCAGAGCTCGTTCCGCATTCGGCGTGTCAGCGGATCTGTACTCCGCGAAGAGCGGCATGCGGTTCAGCGGTACGCCTCCGAATCGGAAGATGTCTGACACGATGCCTCGACTGTGCAGGACACGGCCAACGCCCGTGGCGTCGGAACCACGGGGCCCCTCGACCACCAACGAGTAGTGATTCGGCGTTCCCGACTCGACAGGCCGTGGTCGGTAGTCGTGGCGCAAACGACGAACTGCCTCAGCGAGACGTGCCGCGTTCGCCGTCCTTGCCGCTATCTTGCGGTCGAGCTTCAGCAATTGCTGCCTTCCCAGAGCCGCCGCGATCGCTGATGTTCTGAAGTTCAGCCCGAATGCGTGCCCGTAGGTCCCCGCCAGAGCCGCAAGAGACGGATGGGCAGGGTCGATCTTCCCGAAGTCACGGATCTCCCGGACACGACGCGCGAGGTCGACGTCGTCTGTAAGGATGAAGCCTCCTTCTCCGGTGGACACCATTTTTCGCTCCTGAGTGCTGAAGAAACTGGCATGGCTGGTGCGGCCGGCCAGTCGCCCGTTCCCCTCAACGGTCCCGTGCGCGTGCGAAGCGTCTTCGATCACTGGAATCGCCCAGTCAGAAGCAAGGCTTTGCGCCTCTTCGACGTTCGTCGGATATCCCCACATCGGCACCGTGACAATCAGCCGAGTGCGGGCGGAACGCGCGAGCTCGAGGCCCCGCAGGTCCAGGCCGAACGTCGTCGCAGCGATGTCCACGAACACCGGGCACGCCCCCGAAGCGATGATCGGAAGCACCGTCATCACCGGAGCAGTCGGTGGAAGAATCACCTCGTCACCCGGGCCGATGCCGTACGCATAGAGCAGGACTTGCAATGCCGCCGTACCGCTCGAGACAGCAAGCGCGAACGCCGATCCGAAGTACTCAGCGAGCTCGGTCTCATAGACTCGAACCAGGGGCGAGGTTCCCGAGAGCGCTCCTGACTGTACGGCCGCCACGACTGCCGACACGTCTCGCTCATCGATGTCGATGTTCCGGTTCTCAAGCAGCTTCAAGGACATTCGCCGCCTCCATCCTGTCCATCAACTCGTACATCGGCAAACAGGCAGCCAAATTCGGAGCCATTTGAGCATGCGAGGTTTTGTCGTTCAGAAAAGATTCGAACTGCAGAGTGAAGCCATTGCGCCTGTGACCGGTCGACACCGGACTCGGTCGCCAGCTGCTTCGCCACCACTTCGGGCCGACCCCGAGAGGATGAGTGACTCCTTGAGTCGATATCTCGATCTCCAGCAGCGAGTTGATCGTGATCATCGAACCGTTGTCAGAGATTGCTTGGAGACTCCAATCGAAGAACGGAGCGGACGACGAGGCGACCAATTCAAAGGTGAAGGGGTTTCCAGATCGTCGGCTCACGAACTGTTTGTTGAGTGACATGAGTACCCCAACCTGACTGTCGTACGCAGTGAAATGCTCGTCATCACTCGCAGGCGCACCAGCCTCGAAGACGACACCCAACGCATGGATCACTTGTGATAGAAGAAAATCCCGGCGGTGATTGTTCTGCAACCAAAGCGGCTGGTCGGGTTTGTTGTTCAGATGGTTGATACGCATGTACGCCAGGTTGCCAAAGGCCGCGTCCTGCATGGCCTGGAGCGCTATCTGCACTGGCTCGGAGTAGCTGAAGTTGAGCCCCACCCGGGTAGGCGTGCCCGACGTGCGATTCAGCCGCAGGAGTTGTTGAAGGCCACTCGTCGTCAACGTAGGAGGCTTCTCGACGAACGTCGGGATCCCGCGCGGGATAGCCATTTCCAGAACACGCTGGTGCACTGTCGGAGTCGACGCGACGATCAGTGCATCCGGTGTAACTGAGCCGAGGAGCTCTTCAACTGATCCGAATTGAACTGCTTTCAACTTCTCCGCAGCTCGGGAGCGCGCGACCGGGTCGGTGTCACAGACCCAATCGATACGCACGTTCGGTATGGTCGCGAGGCTGGGCACGAGATTCGTCCAGGCCTGCTCACCAACCCCGATCACCGCAATTTTTTTCATACTCGCCATTGAGTCCCCCTCGTGGTCAGTGAAGGTACCACAACGTACCCCCATCAGGGCACGCTAGCATGAGCTCCGGTTCGCATCGAATCAGTTCTCGACGAATCGAGGAACGGAGGGATTCCCTTGCGGGTGTTATTCTTCCCTTGGGGTGGCGGGAACGGGCACGTCGGCCGACTTCTGCATATCGCGCGTGAAGCAAACGGAGCCGGCCATTCGTGCGCGATGGCGGTCTCGACTCAGAAGCACGTCGATGTCGTCGCACGGTCCGGTGTGCATCCCGTCGTGTACCCAGAGGGTCTCATCTCGGCCGGTTATTGGGACCGCTGGACCGACCCGGCGTACTTTTCCTTGTCAGTCGAATGGGACGCGAGCACGCTGCGAGCGTTCAACGCAAACCTCGCGGTGCACGACGGTCGCCCATCAGTGGGATCGGCCGCGGCGCGGTTCGGCATACCCGTGACGTCCGTGCTCCAATCGCTGCATCTTCCCGGGCACCGGTACGCCGGGCGAGCGTCCGAGCAGATCTGGACAGACATGGCGGATTCACTCGGCGCAGGGCGACTCGTCGACGGCCGTGAACTCTTGGCAGTAGGCGGCGTTGGTGTTCCGAGTGTGCCGCAGATCGATCAGGTACCGAAGGGCTTCAGGGGGAAGGTCACGTACCTCGGACCGTTGACGGGTCGACAGACGCCTTCTGGTCCAACGTCGCCAGACGGCCATCGAACGCTCTTCTACGGCGTCGTTCCCGAGTCCGACGACGTGGACGCCTTTCTTGGCGCTTTCGCTGATCTCGGCCCGTCACTGTCCGTGGCGTGGGGGCGAACGCCCCCGACGCGGCTGGCGCGGACGTTACGTGCGATCGGTGTCGATTGCTTGGAGCTGGCCTCCGACGATGTACTTGCTTCGTGCGACAGCGTGGTCTTTCACGGCGGCCACGGCACAACTTTGCTGCTCCTTCAGTTCGGCCTCACCGGGGTTGTCCTGCCTGGGGGAAGCCCCGAGCGGTTGGCGAATGCGCACGCCCTCCGGCGCCTCGGGCTTGCTCAAATCATCGAGACCAGCGGTGAGACGTCGTGGGCGGCACACGATGCGGGCACCGTCCGACCCGATTGGCGGGGAGTCCGCGCTCGACTGGACTCGCTGCGCATCGATGAGTCAGCACGGGCAGCTGCTCATCGTTGGAGAAAGACGTTGGCAGGAGCTCCTACCGAGAGTCCATGGACCAAGGTGCAAGCAATCGCAGCGCAGCCGCGAACAGTGGTGGATCGCTAGCACGTTCTTGGGCTGTTCGGACTCCGAACGGCCGCCGCGGAGGGTGTGGGATTCGAACCCACGAGACATCTCTGCCCACCTGTTTTCAAGACAGGCTCCATCGGCCGCTCGGACAACCCTCCAGTGACGCGACCACGTGGCGAGACGTGATCGCGTCCCTGGAAGTCTAACGGGCCTCCAGGCAGGGGTGCGCGCGCAGGCGGACTAGCGCGGAAGCGAATCGAGCGCCGCTGCCAAGCCGTCGTCGGTGATGCCGCCGGTGAGCTCGTTGCCGGCGTCGACGACGTCGTCGGGTGCCTGGCCCATGACGATGCCGCGGCCGGAAGTCGAGGCCCAGCGGAGCATGTCGATGTCGTTGCGGCCGTCACCCGCGGCGAAGACGCGGGAACGCGGGATGTCGAGCCACTCGCGGACGCGTTCCATGGCGGTGGCCTTCGTCACGCCTTCGGGAGCGATGTCGAGCCACGACGTCCAGCCGACGGAGTAGGAGACCTTGTGCAGGCCCATCTGCTCGACGATCTCCAGGAAGTCCTCGGTGTCGTGGCCGGGCGAGATGACGACGACGCGCGTGGCCTCAACGCCGAGCAGCTGCTCGAACGGCACGTGCTCACCTTCGACGGTCATCGTGTCGTCGGGGAAGTTGCCGGACAGCAGGAAGTGGCCGGTCTCGTCCTCGACACCGAACGCGGCGTTCTCGAGCGCACCGTGGATGGTCTGCAGCACCTCGGACGGATCGAACCGCTCGACGTGTTCGCGCACGTAGGAGCCGTCGGCGCGACGGGCCAGGACGAGCGCACCGTTGGCGCAGACCAGGTACTTCGGCCGGATGCCGAGGGTCTCGAGCAGGGGCACGGTCATGCCCTCGCTGCGGCCGGTGGAGAGCATGACCTCGTGCCCGGCGGCCTCGGCGTTCCGGACGGCGGCGACCACCGCCTGTGTGATGACACCGTCCTCGCGCATCGTGGTGCCGTCGATGTCGAGCGCGACCAGCCAGCGCTTGGTGCGCGCGGGTGCCTCGGCGCCCGCGCCCTGCTCGGATCCGTCCACGAACCGCCCCTGGGTGCTCATCGGGGCTCGATCACCTCGACGCCGCCCAGGTAGGGGCGCAGGACCTCCGGCACGACGATGGAACCGTCGGCCTGCTGGTGCGTCTCGAGGATCGCGACGATCCAGCGGGTGGTGGCGAGGGTGCCGTTCAGGGTGGCGACCGGGGCGGTCTTGCCGCTCTCGGTGCGGTAGCGGATGTCGAGGCGGCGGGCCTGGTAGGTCGTGCAGTTCGACGTCGAGGTGAGCTCGCGGAACGTGCCCTGCGTCGGGACCCAGGCCTCGATGTCGTACTTCTTCGCGGCGCTCGTGCCGAGGTCACCGCCGGCGACGTCGATCACGCGGTAGTGCAGCCCGAGGTCCTGCAGCATCTGCTCCTGGTACCCGACGAGCTTCTCGTGCTCGGCCTCGGCCTGGTCGGGGTGCACGTAGGTGAACATCTCGAGCTTGTTGAACTGGTGCACGCGGAGGATGCCGCGGTTGTCCTTGCCCGCCGACCCGGCCTCACGCCGGTAGCAGGTCGACCAGCCGGCGTAGCGGTGCGCGGTCTTCTCGATGTCGAGGATCTCGTCGGCGTGGAAGCCGGCCAGGGCGACCTCGCTCGTGCCCGTCAGGTACAGGTCGTCGGCCTCGAGCCGGTAGACCTCGGCAGCGTGCTCGCCGAGGAACCCGGTGCCGGCCATCGTCTCGGGGCGCACGAGCGTCGGGGTGATGAGCGGTTCGAAGCCCGCGGCGATCGCACGGTCGAGGCCGAGCGACATCAAGGCGATCTCGAGCCGGGCGCCCATGCCGCGCAGGAAGTAGAAGCGTGAGCCGGAGACCTTCACGCCGCGCGGGATGTCGATGATGCCGAGGTGCTCGCCGAGGTCGGCGTGGTCCTTCGGCTCGAAGTCGAACTCGGGCTTGGTGCCGACGGTGCGGAGCGTGACGAAGTCGTCCTCGCCGCCCTCGGGGACCCCGGGGAGCACGACGTTCGGGATGCTGCGGACGACGGTGTTGAAGGTGTCCTCGGCCGCGGTGACGGTGGCCTGCGCCTCCTTCACCTTGGCGGCGAGGGCCTGGGCCTGCTGCACGAGCGCGGCCTTCTCGTCCTTCGGGGCCTTGGCGACGGTCTTGCCGAACGCGTTCTGCTCGGCGCGGAGCGACTCGAACGAGGTGATCGCGCTGCGGCGGGCGGAATCGGCGGCCACGGCTTCGTCCACGACGGCCTCGGAGGCACGGCGTGCCCGCTGTGAAGCCTTGATGACGTCCGGGTTGTCGCGGAGCAGCTGTGGATCGATCACCGCTCCATCCTAGACAGGGGCAACCGCACGCAGCCTCGATCGGTAGCGTGGACGTATGTCGAGCCCTTCGGAGACCGCGCCCGCGGACCAGGACGCCCTCCCCACCGAGCAGCGGACGGCCGCGGTGGTCTACAACCCGGTCAAGGTGCACCTGCCGACCCTCAAGCGCACGGTCCAGGAACACCAGGAGCAGGCCGGTTGGGCCGAGACCCTGTGGTTCGAGACCTCGGAAGAAGACCCGGGCGGCGGCATGGCCCGCGAAGCGATCGAGGCCGGTGCCGACGTCGTCGCGGCGGCCGGTGGTGACGGCACCGTCCGTGCGGTCGCCGAGGTCGTGCACGAGGCCGGTTCGACCCTGGCCCTGCTGCCGAGCGGTACCGGCAACCTGCTCGCGCGCAACATGAAGCTGCCCCTCGACGACCTGGCTGCGAGCGTCCGGACGATCTTCCACGGCGACGACCGCAAGATCGACTTCGGCATGCTCAAGGTGGAGCGTCCCGGCGGCGAGCGCGAACGCTTCGGCTTCCTGGTGATGGCCGGCCTCGGGCTCGACGCCCGGATGCTCGTGAACACCCGGCCCGAGCTGAAGAAGAAGGTCGGCTGGCTCGCCTACGTCGACTCGCTGTTCCGCTCGGTGCGCGACGCGAACGCGTTCGAGTTCCGCTACCAGCTCGACGACGACGGCAACCACTCGCTCCGGGCGCACTCGCTCATCGTCGGCAACTGCGGCATGCTGCAGGCCGGCGCGATCCTGCTGCCCGACGCCGAGATCGACGACGGCGTGTTCGACATCGCCGTGATGCGTCCCCGCGGGTTCTTCGGCTGGGTCCGGATCGGGGCGCGGGTGTTCTGGGAGAACGGGATCCTGCGGGCGTTCCGCCGGTCGAACCTGGGCAAGACCGCCGTCGGCAAGAAGATCGTGTCGCGTTCGCGCGAGGAACGGCCCCTGCGCTACCTGCGTGGGCAGGAGTTCACGGCGCGGCTCGAGCGCCCCGACGAGTTCGAGATCGACGGCGACCCGGTGGGCGAGGTCATCGCCTTCCGCTCGCGGATCGATCCGATGGGGCTCTCCGTGCGCGTGCCGGACCCGGCGGACGACCGCCACGGCTCGCGCCAGGTGCCCTGAGCCTGACCCTGTCGTGCGGGCCGCGGCCTGCGCTACCGCGCCCCGGGCTCGCCGGACACGATGGCGCGCAGCCAGTCGCGCGCCTCGACGAACGCGGCGTCCGAGTAGCGCGCCGGGACCTCGGGGCGGGCACCGTCGGCCCGCGGGTACGACCCGAGGAACGTCACGCGCGGGCTGAACCGCCGCAGGCCGAGCAGGGCGTCCGCCACCCGCTCGTCGCGCACGTGCCCGTCGAGGTCGATGACGAACCGGTAGCGGCCGAGCTCGTCACCGATCGGCCGTGACGACAGCAGCCCCATGTTGATGCCCCTCGTCGCGAACTGTTCGAGCATGTCGACCAGGGCGCCGGGGTGGTCGGCGGGCAGCTCGACGATGACGCTCGTCTTGTCGGCTCCGGTCGGTTCGGGCAGCGCGAGCGTCTTCGACACGAGCACGAACCGGGTGACCGCCGAGGCGTTGTCGCCGATGGACGACGCGAGCACGACGACGTCGTGGTGGTCGGTGATGCCGGGCGGCGCGACGGCGGCGTCGGCGGTGGGGTCCGCCTCGAGCAGGGCGAGCGCCGCGGCGACGTTCGACGACGCCGGGATGTGGCCGTGGCCGGGCAGGTTCGCCTCGAGCCAGTTGTGGGTCTGCGCGTAGGCGACCGGGTGTGCGTTCACGGTGCGCACGTCGGCCAGGGTCGTGCCGGGCCGGGCGACGAGCACGAAGTCGACGGGGACCAGGTACTCCCCCACGATCCGCACGCCGGGGATCCGGGCCAGGGCGTCCTGCGTGGCGCTGACCCCGCCGTCGACGCTGTTCTCGATCGCGATGACGGCCCCGATCGACCGGCCGGACATGACGTCGTCCAGGGCCTCACCGACGTTGTTGACGCTCCGCCAGGGCTTGCCGGCGGCGGCCTCGACGAGCTTCAGGGCCGCCTCGGTGAAGGTGCCGGCGGGTCCGAGGTAGGAGTACGTGTCGGACGGCGCGGCGGGGTCGGTCATGCGGCGAGCCTATTGCAAGCACCACGACCGACGATCGTCCGCAGCGCACCGCGCAGGGCCGCTCAGTCCGTCGCCGCACCCGTCAGCCGCTGCTCGCAGATCGCGGTGTCGTCGTCCTCGCGCGGGTAGGTCAGCGCCGCGAACCGCCCCTCGGGGTCGAGGCGCGTCAGGAGCGACGCCGCGATGCCGTCGAGCTGCGCGACCTGCTCGTCGGAGAGCGCGTCGATCACCACCCGGCGGGCGGTGCGGACGTGGTCCGGAGCGGCGTCGACGATGGTGGCGTAGCCGGCGTCGGTCAGCCGGACGTCGGTGGCCCGGCGGTCGGAGGTCGACGGGCACCGGGTGACGAGCCCGCGCTTCTCGAGCCGGGACACCACGTGCGACAGCCGCGGCAACGAGGCGTTCGTGGCCGAGGCGAGCGCCGACATCCGCAGGGTCCGGGTGTCGGTCTCGGAGAGCATCGCGATGACCATGTAGTCGAAGTGCGTCAGGTCGGCGTCACGCTGGAGCTGCTGGTCGAGCGCCGCCGGCAGGAGTTCCATGACGGCCACGAGCTTCATCCACGCGCGCAGCTGCTCGCGGGTGAGCCACGGGGTCTCGTCGGTCATGGCCTGATCATACCGAAAGGTTGTCCCTTTAACCAGTGCTGCGCACCGCGGACGAACCGGCCGAACCAGACGGCCCACCTTCGCGACGCGACCGCAGCACCCCGACCACGAGCACGACCACCACGACGACGACGAGCGCCCCCTCGACGAGCAGCAGCCGCGTGCCGTAGTCGAACGGCAGCACAGTGGGGTTCTTCTGCCCGTGGTCCTTGGCCGCGATCTCCGGCAGCACCACCAGGGCGAGCACGCTGCCGAGCACGATCGCCGCCTGCACGACGACGAGCACCCAGGCCCGCAGCGAGCGTCCGGCCCGACGCAGCAACAGCCCGGCACCGACCACGAACGGCGACAGGATCGCGTCGTGCAGCACCACCGCCGCGAGCAGCCACACCCCGAGCCCGCCGATGCGCTTCGGCGTGACGGACGTCACGAGCACGTACGCCCCGAACGCGATGACCAGCACACCGATCACCACGAGCACGATCCGCGCGGCCTTCACCGGAGCACCTCGATCTTCTCGATCCACTTGGTCTGCAGCACACCGGGCCGCCCCGGAGCGATGATGCGCGCCGGGAACCCGTGGTCCAGGTCGAGTGTCGCGCCGTTCAGTTCGAGGGCGACGAGCGTCGTCGGGTCCTCGGCGTACTCCGGCCCCATGTCCATGATCCGGTAGCCGCCGTGCCGTTCCAGGCTCGTCACCCGCACGTGCGATCCCTGCGGCGCCTGCACGGCGTCGAGCAGGTCGCGCATCCGCACGCCCTTCCAGGTACCCATCTGGCTCCAGCCCTCGACGCACGAGATCGGCAGGTCGACCTGCGCGGTGCCGAGCGCCACGAGTTCCGCACGGACGAAGGTCCGGCTCACGTCGTGGCCGACGACGGTGAGCGTCCAGTCGGCTGCGGTCGCGCTGGCGAGCACGCCGGCGGCACGCGCGGTGCGGTTGACCGGCAGGCCGTTCGCGCCGATGCCACGCCCACGGGCGCCGAAGACGTTGAACGGCTCCGCGAGTTTCGAGGACTGCCCCGCGGTGAGCGCGACGACCCCCACGGTCGCCGCCGTCACACCGGCGAAGAACCCGCGTCGGGCGATGCGCTGGCGTCGTCCGGTGGCTGCTTCCGGCGTCGGCCTGGAGGCCCGGTCCGGCTCCGGCACGTCGGCCGTCGGCTGGGCGGGACTCGGCTCCTCGGACACCTCGCGGGCATCCGGGGCCGCGTCCGGTCCGGTGGGACGGGACTCGGCGCCGCCGGCGGCGGCGTCGACGCCGTCGACGCCGTCGATCCAGCGGAACACGCGGCCCAGCAGGCCGGGGGCGGTGGACCCGGCGGTCTCGGCGACCGCAGCGCTCGGGGCGGACGCACCACGATCCTCCAGGCCCGGTGGGAGCAGCTCACTGCCGGACGCGGGGTCCGCGATGAACCGGCCGTGCACGTCGTAGGAGTCGCGCTTCCGCCAGTAGCGGGCGATGACCGGCAGCTTGGCCGCGATGTGGATGGCCAGCGAGCCGATGATCACGTACGCCATCGCGTTGTGCACCTGGCGGAACGGGAACGGCCACGGGTACCACTGGTACGTGTTGAGCAGGCCGGTGACGACCTGGATGATCGACGCCGACACGAGCACCGCGATCGACAGCCGCTCGAGCAGGTGCACCACGCCGCGCACCGGCGGTACCTGCACCAGGGCGGGCATCACGGTGTTGAGCTTCGCGAGCAGCAGCGGGATGATCGCGATCCCGGTCGTGATGTGCAGGCCCTGCGTGAACTGGTACAGCTGCGTCGGCCGTGTCGGGAACCGCATCCAGCCGAGCGGTTCCTGCAGCAGGTGGCTGTAGATCCCGGTACCGAAGCAGATCAGGAACGCGATGCCGAGCAGGCGTCCGAGCACCACCGCCGAGCGGGCGTTGCGGTTGGGGGACGCCAGAGCTGCTCGTCCGTCGTGCAGCAGACGCTGGACGCCGGATAGCCTCGACGCACCATGAGCGACCGACTGCGTGCCCTCCGACCGTCCCTGGCCGACGGCACCGCCGCGCGGATCGGCACCGTGCTGGCCGTCGTCGGAGTGCTGGCCCTGTCGGGCGTCATCGCCGTCGGCGTCACGCATCTGGGGTTCCTCCGATCGGGCCATCGTTCTGCATTCGTTGCGTGGACGCTGATCGCTTGGACCGTCTTCGTCATCGCCGTGCTCGCGGTGCGCTTCGTGCCCGTCCGGTGGATGACCACCATGGTCATCGGCGGAGCGGTGGTGATCGGCATCGCTGCCCTGGTCGGCCCGCCGAACACGAGCACCGACTCCGCTCGGTACGCGTGGGACGGCATCGTCCAGCATGCCGGTGTCTCACCGTACGCGCACACCCCCCAGTCCGCGGCACTGTCCGGTCTGCGACCCGACTGGTTGTTCCCCGACAAGGTGGACGGCACGTGCGACCCGCTGAAGCCCCGGTTCCGCGGACTCGGCGACGGCGCCGACGGACACTGCACCGCGATCAACCGGCCGGACGTCACGACGATCTACCCGCCGATGGCGCAGCTGTGGTTCGCGGCGGTGCGGTTCTTCGTGCCGGCGACGGCGCAGTACCTGCCGTTCCAGGTCGCCGGCCTGCTCGTGTCGCTCGGCGTGACCATCGGGCTCGTCGTGGTGCTCCGCCGGATCGGCCGTCCGACCTGGTGGGCGGCGCTCTGGGCCTGGTCGCCGCTCGTCGCGTCCGAGGCGGTCACCAATTCGCACGTCGACGTCGTCGGCGCCGCACTCGCCACGGCCGGTGTCGTGCTCGTCGCGTTCGGCCGGCCGATCTGGGGCGGGATCGCACTCGGGGCCGCGACCGCGACGAAGCTCATCCCGGCGATCGTGTACCCACCGTTGCTCGGCCGCGGGCGGGCGTGGTGGGCGATCCCGATCGGCATCGCGGTGTTCGGGCTGCTCTACGTGCCGTACGTGCTGACGACCGGACTCGACGTGCTCGGGTACCTGCCCGGCTACCTGAACGAGGAGGGCTACGAGGACGGCTCCCGCTTCGCGCTGGTGTCGCTCGTGGTCAAGGGCGACGCCGGGACCCTGGCGGTCGGGCTCCTGGTCCTGCTGGCGGCGTTCGTCGCGTGGCGGTTGTCGGACCCGGCGCGCCCCTGGTCCGGCGAGGTCCTGATGATCGGCGTGACGTTCCTCGCCGTGACCCCGCGCTACCCCTGGTACGCGCTGCTGCTCATCCCGTTCGTGGTGCTGTCCGGGCGGTGGGAGTGGTTGTCGATCGGTCTGGCCATCGCGCTGCGCGGGGTGTGGCCGTCGGCGGACGCCTACCGGTGGTGGCTGCTCGCGGCCGTGGCGGTCATCGTGGTCGTCACGCTGCTGCGGACGAGCCGGTCGGACTGGCGCCGGTGGTGGGAGCGGCTGACGTTCCGACGCGTGGAGCACGTACGCTGACGACCATGGCACCCGCGACCCTGCTCGGCACGACCGGCTCCGTGGACCCGGCTCCCACCGGGCTCGTCGACCGCTTCGGGCGTCGCGCCGTCGACCTGCGGGTGTCGCTCACCGAGCGCTGCAACCTGCGCTGCACGTACTGCATGCCCGCGGCCGGGCTGCCGTTCGCCCCCGACGAGGCCCTGATGACGGCGACCGAGATCGAGCGGCTGGTCCGGATCGGTTCGGCGCGGTTCGGTGTCCGCAAGGTCCGGTTCACCGGCGGCGAGCCGATGCTGCGGCACGACCTGGTCGACGTGATCGCCCGGTGCGCCGCGCTGCCCGACGCCCCGGAGCTGTCGCTCACCACGAACGCGATCGGCCTGGCCCACCGCGCCCAGGGCCTGTACGACGCCGGACTGCGACGCGTGAACGTGTCGCTCGACACCGTCGACCCCGACGTCTTCACCACCGTGACCCGACGCCCGTTCCTCGACAAGGTCATCGCCGGGCTGTCGGCCGCGCACGACGCCGGGCTCGACATCAAGGTGAACGCGGTGCTGCTGCGCGGGATCAACGACGAGGCCGCCCCGGAGCTCCTCCGCTGGTGCCTGGAGCGTGGCTACGAGCTGCGGTTCATCGAGCAGATGCCGCTCGACCCCGACCACGCCTGGGACCGCACCGAGATGATCACCGCGGCCGAGACCCGCGCGCTGCTGGCGACGTCGTTCGTGCTCACGCCGGACGACGCCCCGCGCGACGGCGCCCCGGCCGAGCGGTACCGCGTGCACGACGCCGTCACCGGCGAACCGCTCGGCACCGTCGGGATCATCGCGAGCATCACCGAGTCGTTCTGCGCCGACTGCACCCGCACCCGGCTCACCGCCGACGGCCACGTGCGCAGCTGCCTGTTCTCCGACGAGGAGACCGACGTGCTCGGGCCGATGCGCTCCGGGGCAGACGACGACCAGGTCGCCGAGCTGTGGCGGCTCGCGATGTGGGCGAAGCCCCGCGACCACGGTGACGACAGCGACGAGCTCGTGCACCCGACCCGCGGCATGAGCGCGATCGGCGGCTGAGCCATGACCACGATCCGGTTCTTCGCCGCGGCCCGGGCTGCCGTGGGTGTCGACTCGCTGACCACGTCGGGCGCCACCATCGACGCGGCCCTCGGAGCGATCGACACGGCTGCCGTGGCGGACCCTGCGCGCTGGAGTGCGTTGCAGGAGCGCTGCTCGTACCTGGTCGACGGTGTGACCACGCGCGACCGGGCGACCTCGCTGTCGGGCGTGGAGGTCGTCGACGTCATGCCGCCCTTCGCCGGGGGCTGAGTTCGGCGGCTGAGCGGCGCGCCCGTTCCTTCCCAGAACACCCTCGATGCCTGGTGCTTCCGCGCATACCTGGTGCGAACTTCCGACCAGGTACGCCCGATTCGACCAGGCACGCCCGGAACGACCAGGCGCCCGCCCCGCGCCCGCCCCGCCCCCGCCCTACGGCGAGACGGACAGGACGATGAACGCGGCGAAGATCACCAGGTGCACCCCGCCCTGCAGTCGCGTCGCACGACCGGGCAGCACCGTGAGCACCGCCGCGACGATCGTCAACGCGAGCAACACGATCTGCGACGGCCCGAGCCCGAGCAGCAGGGTCCCCGGCATGAACAGCGACGCGACCGCGATCGACGGGATCGTCAGCCCGATCGACGCCATCGCGGACCCCATCGCCAGGTTCAGGCTCGTCTGGATCCGGTTCCGCGCGGCGGCCTTCGACGCGGCGATGCCCTCGGGCAGCAGGATGAGCAGCGCGATGACGACGCCGACGAACGACGGCGGGAAGCCGACGGCGGCGACCCCGGCCTCGATCGCGGGCGACTCCACCTTGGCGAGTCCGACCACGGCGACGAGCGCGACGACGAGCAACCCGAGCGACACCATCGTGGTGCGGCCGGACGGGCGTGCGGCGTGGGCGTCCTCGGACTCGACGAGCACCCCGCCGGCACGGTTGACCGGCAGGAAGAAGTCGCGGTGCGCCACGGTCTGCGTGACGACGAACAACCCGTAGAGCACGAGTGACGCGATGGCGACGAACACCAGCTGCGTGCCGGTGAAGGACGCGTCGTCGGTGCCGGTGGTGAACGTCGGCAGCACCAGGGTCAGCACGGCGAGCGCGGCCACCGTCATGGTCGCGGCGCTCGCACCCTCCTGGTTGAAGCGCACGGTGTTGTGCCGCAGGGTCCCGATCAGGATCGCGAGGCCGACGAGCCCGTTCATCGTGATCATCACCGCCGAGAACACGGTGTCGCGCGCCAGGGTCTCGGCCTGCGCACCGCCGGAGCTCGACAGCGAGATGATGAGCGCGACCTCGATGATCGTCACGGCGACGGCCAGCACGAGCGACCCGAACGGTTCCCCGACCCGGTGCGCGACGACCTCGGCGTGGTGGACGGCCGCGAGCACCGTGACCGCGAGCACGACGGCGACGACGACCACCACGGCGGTGCCGAGTCCGTAGCGGCCGTACGAGAACGCGAGCACGACGGCCGCCAGGATCGGCGTGGCCACGGGCCACACCTTGGGGAACCAGGAGGTCATCGGACCATTGTCTCAACCGCGGGGCGCGTACACCGCCACCTCGGCCGCGGGGACGTCGATGCGCACCGCGTCGCCGGGGACGATGCCGAGCGCGGTCAGCCGGGCGAGCGTCAGGTCCGCCACCAGGTCGCCGGCGCGGACGCGGACCAGTCCGTCGCGCGGCTCGAGCGACGAGACGGTGCGCGCGGCTCCGGCGCCGTCCCGCGTCAGCACGGCGGCCGTCGGGTGGAAGGCGGCCAGGGCGGGCCGGCCGGGAGGCACGGCGTGCGTCCCCGACGTCAGCGCGCCCCCGCCGTCGATCGCGATCCCACCCCCGGTGGCGGTCCCGCGCACCAGCGCGAGCCCGGAGAACGTCGCGGCGAACGCGCTGGTCGGACGACCGAGCACGGCCGCGGGGGTGCCCTGCTCGACGACCCGACCGCCCTGGAGCACGACGACGCGGTCGGCCAGGGCGACGACCTCGACCGGGTCGTGGGTCGCGAGCACGGCGGGCCGGCCGGCGACCGCGGTCCGGAGCGCTGCGCGGACCTCGTCCTGCGCGCCGACGTCGAGCGCCGAGGTCGGTTCGTCGAGCAGCAGCACCGCGGGGTCGGTGGCGAGCGCGCGGGCGATCGCGACGCGCTGCGCCTGACCGCCGGAGAGCGTCCGGGGGTCGCGGGCGGCCAGGTCGGCGACCCCGACGGCGTCGAGCGCATCGCGGGCACGCTCCCGGGCGGCGGCGCGACCGGCGCCGGCGGCACGGGGTCCGAAGGCGACGTTCCCGACGACGTCGAGGAACGGGAACAGGTCGGACCGCTGTGCGACGAGCCCGGTCCGGCGGCGGTGTGCGGGGACGGTGTGCCGTGGGTCCGACACGCGGACGCCGTCGAGTTCGATCCGGCCGGCGTCGATCGGCAGCAGTCCAGCCAGGGCCTCGAGCACCGTGGACTTGCCGGCACCGTTCGGCCCGATGACCGCCACGCACTCCCCCGCACGGACCTCGATCGTGACGTCGACGTCCCGCGACCCGACGACGACGTGCGCCCGGACGGCCACGGTTTCCGCGCCCGTCACGCCAGTGCTCCGCGGGTGCGGATCGACGACGCCCCGATGACCACGACGGCGACCACCACGAGCACGACGGCCAGGGCCACCGCGGTGTCCGGGTCGACCTCGCGCTGCAGGTAGACCTCGAGCGGCAGGGTCCGGGTGACCCCCTGCAGGCTGCCGGCGAAGGTCAGGGTCGCGCCGAACTCGCCGAGTGCCCGGGCGAAGCAGAGCACGAGCCCGGACACGATCCCCGGCAGGACCCGCGGCGTCGTGACGGTCAGGAAGGTCCGGGTCGGCCCGGCGCCCAGGGTCGCGGCGACCCGCTCGTACCGGTCGCCCTCGACGCGGAGCGCCCCCTCGACCGAGGACACCAGGAACGGCATCGCGACGAAGGTCTGGGCGATGACAACCGCCGTCGTGGTGAACGCGATGTGCAGGCCGTGGTCGTCGAGGAACGCTCCGACCACCCCGAGCCGACCGAAGGCCGCGAGCAGGGCGAGGCCACCGACCACCGGCGGCAGCACGAGCGGCAGGAGCACGACCGCCCGTGCGACACCGACCCAGCGTGAGCGTGACCGCGCGAACAGCACGGCGAGCGGGTACCCGAGGACGAACGCGACCCCGGTGGCCGCGAGCGCCGTGCCGAGGCTGAGCCCGAGCGCGGTCAGCGACGCGGTGGAGGTCACGAGCCCGACGAACGACGACCAGTCCACCCGACCGAGCATCGCGAGCACCGGCACGACGACGAACAGTCCGCCGAGCACCGCGGGCAGCGGGAGCCACCACGCGACCGGCGGCCGTCCGTCAGTGCGCGGCGCCACGGGTCAGGGCTTCCCGAAGCCCGCGGCGGACAGCACGCGCTGCCCGTCAGTGGAGCGGACGTACTCCGCGAACGCCTGGGCGAGCTCCGGGTCAGCGGACTGCTGGAGCACGCCGATCGGGTAGGTGTTGACGGCGTCCCCGGACTCGTCGAAGGGCACGCCGTCGACCTTGCCGTCCGCGCCGCGCACGTCCGTCACGTAGACCAGTCCGGCGTCGGCCTGCCCGGACTCCACCTTGCCGAGGACGTCGGTGACGGACTGCTCCTCGCTGACCGGGCGCAGGTCGACACCGGCGGCTCGCTCGACCTTCGCGGCCGCGGTACCGCACGGCACGGGGGCGGCGCACGTGACGAGCTGCACGCCCGGGGCGCGCAGGTCGTCGAGCCCCGAGATGCCCTTCGGGTTGCCGGGTGCGACCGCGATCTCGAGCGTGTTCGTGGCGAAGTCCTGCGGCGATCCGCTCGCCAGGTCGTCCGACGACAGCTTCGCCATGTTCGCCTCGTCCGCCGACGCGAACACGTCGGCGGGAGCGCCGTTCTGGATCTGGCTCACGAGGTCACTCGACCCGGCGAACGAGAACCGGATCGAGGCGCCGGGGTGCGCCTGCTCGTACTCCTTGCCGAGGGTCGTGAAGGTCTGCTGGAGCGACGCCGCGGCGAAGACGGTGATCGAGCCGGTCGGTCCCTCGGTCCCGGAGCCCGACGGCGTCGACGCGCCGGGGCCCGTGTCCGCAGCGGTGCAGGCGGCGAGCCCGGTCGAGACGGCGACCGCGAGGACCAGTGCGGCGGCGGCCCTGAGGCGACGACGACTCATCGCTCGTCCTCGTGTCGGGTGGGCGCCTCGACCGCGACCATCGTGGCCTTCACGGACGCCACCGCGACGGACCCGATCTCGAGCCCCAGGTCGCGGACGGCCTCGGCGCTCATCAGGGACACCACCCGGTGCGGGCCGCACTGCAGTTCGACCTGCGCCATCACGGTGTCGACGACCAGGTCGGTGACGATCCCGACGAAGCGGTTGCGGGCCGAGCTCGTCACCGCCGCTGCCGGGTCGGTCAGCTCGGAGCTGCGTTCCCGGGCGTACGCAGCGACCTCGCGCCCGTCGACCACCGCCCGCCCCGCGTCGTCCGTGGCACGGGTGAAGGTGCCGCCGTCGACGAGCCGACGCACGGTGTCGTCACTGATCCCGAGGAAGGCCGCAGCGTCCCGTACCCGCAGTTGCGTCATGATCCACCGATCCTAGCCGCGGATGCGGCGACCGGGCAGTGCTGGTGACCGGGCTGGGTCAGGACCGGTGCTCGATCGCCACGGGCAGCCCCTCGCGACGCCAGGCCTCGAACCCGCCGTCGAGCACCGCCACGCGCCTCCCGGCCGGCTGTCTGGCCGCCCATGCGTCCGCACGGGGTCCGCGTGCGCAGTAGACGACGACCTCCTCCCCGCCGGTGTCGTCGGTGACGGCACCGGCGACCACGCCGGCCGCGCGTTCCTCGGCGGTCCGGACGTCGACGACGACCAGCGGGTCCGCCGGGTCCGCCACCCGGGCGGCCAGGGCGGACGGCGCGATGCGCGGCGGCGTGGCGGCGGCCGCGGGTGCCGGGCGACGCGAGGCGGGGCCGCGACGGACGGGGCTCTCGGTCCAGCGCCAGCGGCGGGCGTCGACGGTCAGGACGCGGCCGAGCAGGGGGTCGCCGGTGCCGGTGACCAGCGCGAGGACCTGCCCGGCCATCACCGCGCCGACCGCGCCGCACAGGGCGGGGACGACCCCGTCGAGGGCGCACGACCCCTCGTCCGGCAGGGCGTCGGGGTGCAGGTCGTGGAAGTCGACACCGTCTCGTCCGGCGTCGCGGAAGACGCTGACCTGCCCGTCGTGGCCGAGCACGGTGCCCCACACGAAGGGCACACCGGCTGCGGCGCAGGCGTCCGAGACGGCGCGGGTGACCACGACCGAGTCGGCGGCGTCGACCACGACGTCGTGCCCGGCGACCAGGTCCGGCGTGAACGACCCGACCACCGCGACCGCGTCGAGTTCCGGGTCGACGGCGACGGCCCGGGCGACCGCGACCTGCGCCTTCGGCGAGCCGACGTCGGCCGCCGTGAAGAGCGTCTGCCTGGCCAGGTTCGAGGCGTCGACGACGTCCGGGTCGACGACCGTGAGCCGACCGATCCCGGCGAGGTACGCGACCACCGGTGCCCCGAGCCCGCCGGCCCCGACGACGAGGATGCGCGATGTGGCCAGGCGTCGCAGCCCGGTCGTCCCGACGTCGGCGAGCGCCGCGGTGCGCGAACCGAGCTGCGCCCGCCCCGGGGACAGCGCGGAGACAGGGGCGACGAGGGGTTCCATCCCGTCATTCTGGCCCGTCGCACCGAACTCGTGCATGTGAGAGTTCAGCGCCCGGACGCGGCGGATCCCCAGAGCAGATCGGTACGGTCGCGGGCGTGAGTTCCCCGCGTACCGGCACCGTTCCGATCCGACGCACGACGTCGGCTTCGTCGGTGCGCGCACGCGCCTGGGCGCTCGTCATCGCCGCCGTCCGGGCCCTCGCACGGACGCCCGAGATCACCGTCGGCGCGCTCGGCGTCGTCGTCGTGGCCGCCTTCGCCTGGGTGCCGTCGGTCTGGTACGACGAGGCCGCGACCGTCGCGAGCGCACAGCGGAGCTGGCCGGCGCTCTGGGCCGAGCTGCAGAACGTCGACGCGGTGCACGGTCTCTACTACGCGGTGATGCACGTGTGGTTCACCCTGGTCGGGTACTCCCCCTTCACCCTGCGGTTCCCGAGCGCACTCGCCATCGGGGTGTCGGCCGGACTCGTCGTCGCCCTGGGCCGGCGGCTCGGTGGCGTCCGCCTGGGCGTCGTCTCCGGCATCGTGTTCCTGCTGCTGCCCCGCGTCGCCTGGGCCGGCGGCGAAGGACGCCCGTACGCCACCGTCACGACCTTCGCCGTCGCGCTGACCCTGGTCGGCATCACCGCGGTCCGACGCAGCCGGTCCGGGCACCACGCGACCCGGTGGTGGGTCGTCTACGGGCTGCTCGCCGTGCTGGCCGTGCTGTTCAACGTGTACCTGGCCCTGGCCGTCGTCGCGCACGGGGTCGTGCTGCTCTGGACGGCCGTCGCCGATCGTGCCGCGCGGCGCGACGCCGTGCTGTCCGAGCGCACCGGTCCGGTGCCGGCGCCGATGGTGGACCGCGCGGCGTTCGTCCGCTGGGGCGTCGCCGCCGTCGGGGCCGCGCTCGTGGTGTCACCGTTCATCGTCCTGGCGGCCGGGCAGGCCAAGCAGGTCGGCTGGATCACCGGGGTCGGCTGGGCGACGGTGCGACAGGTCGTCGCGACCGCCTGGTTCGGGGCCGTGTGGCCGTACGCGGCGCTCGGTTGGGTCCTGATGGCCGTCGCCGTCGTGCTCGCCGTCCGCGCGTCCCGGGGCCCCGCCCCCGCGGCCCGCGAAGCGCTGCGCATGCAGGCGGTCCGCGTCGCAGTCCCGCTGACGATCCTGCCCACCGCGCTGCTGGTCGGCGCGACCGCGGCCGGCGAGCACCTGTACACGCCGAAGTACGCAAGCCTGAGCCTGCCGTTCGTCGCGCTGCTCATCGGCCTGGCGATCACCGCGATCCGTCCCCGCCGGTGGGTGGCGCTCGCGGTCGTCGGCCTGCTGCTGGTGTCGGCGCCGACGAGCACGACCGTCCGCCTGCCCCACGCCAAGCAGGACTCGCACTGGGCGAACGCGGCGGCGATCATCGATCGTGAGCGGGACTGGCGCACGGACCAGGAAGAGGGCGTCGTCTTCGGCAGCGTCTGGGGGCACCCGACCACCACCGCGCAGGTCATCGCCGACACCTACCCCGACGCGTTCACCGGCATGCGGGACCTCGCCGTCACGGAGACCGGCGCCGCACGCGGGCAGCTCTGGGACGTCAACGGCGACGTCGCCGAGACGGTACCCGCGCGGCTCTCCGGCATCGACACCGTGTGGTTCGTCGGCGGCAAGTCACGGAACATCCGGCCGCAGGTCACCGATACGCTCGTGGCTCAGGGCTTCCACGTCGTGCGCTACTGGCACACCGGCACGGTCATCCTCTGGAAGTACAGACGCTGACGGTGGGACGCCGACCGTCGGCCGACCGGGTCGAGCGACGGGTCAGTGCACCACGCGTGCGCCGTGCACCGGTCCGGTGGCACGGAGTGCGACGAGCCCGGCGGCACTGAGCTCGACCTGCAGCTCGAGCGCGGCGTCGCGGTCGCCCACCAGGAACGCCACGGTCGGGCCGCTGCCGGACACCAGCCCGGCCAGGGCACCGGACTTCTCGCCGAGCTCCAGCGTCGCCGCGAGCCGCGGTTGCAGCCGCATGGCGGGCGCCTGCAGGTCGTTGTGCACGCAGTCCGCGAGCAGGTCGGGGTCTCCGGCGCGCAGGGCCTGCAGCACGTTCGCCTCGACCACGGGGTGCGAGGGCGCCGGGGAGATGTCGGCGCGGTACCGCTCCCGGTGCTCGTCGAGCGCACGGTAGACGGCGGGGGTCGACAGGCCGTCGTCGCTCAGGGCGAGGACCCAGTGGAACTCGCCCTTGGCCAGCGCCGGGCTCAGCTCGTCACCGCGACCGGTGCCCACGGCGGTGCCGCCGGCGAAGGCGAACGGCACGTCGGCGCCCAGCTGCGCGGCGAGCCGGAGCAGCTCTTCGCGCCCCAGCGCGGTGCCCCAGAGCGTGTCGACCGCGAGCAGGGTCGCGGCCGCGTCTGCGGAGCCACCGCCCATGCCGCCGGCGACCGGCACCTGCTTGTCGATGGTCAGCCGCACCCCACCGCGGTGTCCGGCCGCGTCGGCCACGAGCCGGGCCGCACGGATCGCCAGGTTCGACTCGTCGACCGGCACGGCACGCGTGTCGATCGGGCCGGTGAAGGTGACCGAGAAGTCGTCGGCGGCCTCGGCGGTGACGTCCTCGTACAGGGACACGGCCTGGTACGCCGTGGCGACGTCGTGGTAGCCGTCGTCCTGCAGCGCCCCGACGGACAGGAACACGTTGATCTTGCCGGGGGCGCGCGTCCGCACGCGGGTCGGGGCGGCCAACGTGGTCATGCCCCCAACCTATCCCGCTGCAGCTGCCGTGAAGCCCCGCGCCAGGTCGGCGGTGATGTCGTCGATGTGCTCCAGGCCGATCGACAGGCGGATGAGTCCGTCCCCCACCCCGGCGGCCGCCCGCTCGGCGGAGGTCATCTGCACGTGCGTGGTCGACGCCGGGTGCACGACGAGCGAGCGGACGTCCCCGAGGTTCGAGACGTGGTCGAACAGCTCGAGCGCCGCGACGAACCGCCGACCCGCAGCGACCCCGCCGGCCAGGTCGAACGACAGCACCGCCGACGGCCCCTTCGGCACGTAGCGCTGCTGCAGGTGGTGCCACGGCGAGTCCGGCAGGCCGGCGTAGTGCACGTGCTCGACCTGGTCGTGCGCGTCCAACCAGGTGGCCACGGCGGCGGCGTTCGACACGTGCCGGTCCATGCGGAGCGACAGGGTCTGGACGCCCTGCAGCACCAGGAACGCGTTGAACGGTGCGATCGCGGGCCCGAGGTCGGCGGAGAGCTTCGAGCGGGTGCGCTGGATGAACGCCCGCCGCCCGAACTTCTCGGCGAAGTTCGTGTTCGCGAACCCGGACTGCTCGGCCGTGGCCAGCTGCGGGTAGGCGTCCGCGTGGGCCGCCCAGTCGAAGTTCCCGCTGTCGACGATGAGCCCGGCGATGGCGCTGCCGTGTCCGGCCAGGTACTTCGTCGCCGAGTGCACGACGATGTCGGCACCGTGCTCGATCGGGCGGACCAGGTACGGCGTCGCGATGGTGTTGTCGACGATGAGCGGGACACCTGCCCGGTGCGCGACGCCGGAGACCCCGGCGAAGTCCAGGACGTCCCCGCGGGGGTTCGGGATGGACTCGCCGAAGAACGCCTTCGTCTCCGGACGCACCGCCGCCGCCCACTCGGACAGGTCGGTCGGGTCCTGCACGAACGTGAAGGTGATGCCGAGGTCCCGCAGCGTCGACGCGAACAGCGTGTAGGTCGCGCCGTACAGCGAGGCGCTCGACACCACGTGGTCGCCGGCGCGTGCGACACCGAGCACGGCCAGCGAGGTCGCCGCCTGCCCGGACGCCAGCGCCAGCGCGCCGATCCCGCCCTCGAGGTCGGCGATCCGGCGCTCGAGCGCTGCCGCCGACGGGTTGTTGACCCGCGTGTAGGTGTGGCCGGGGGCGTCGAGCATGAAGCGCGCGGCCGCGTCCTCGCCCGAGGGGTACACGTACGCGGCGCTCTGTGCGATCGGCGGCACGTTCGCGCCCCAGCCCGGGTCGGCCTTGAAGCCGGCGCGGATCTGGCGGGTCTCGAAGGCCCAGTCGTCCTCGGTGCTCACGAGACCGGCTCCGAGACACCCGCGGCGGTCGGGGTGGTCGGGGCCGTCGGCCGGACGAGTGGGATGACCTGCTCGCCGAACCGGTCCATCTCCTCGAGCTGTGGCGAGAACTGCAGCAGGAGCGTGTCGACGCCGGCGTCCTCGAACTCCTTGATGCGGTCGGCCACCTGCGAGGGGGTGCCGACGAACCCGGGGCGCAGGCCGCGGTTCGACACCGAGTAGTCCTCGAGCGAGGGCACGTGCTCGAGCTGCGACTTCGAGATGAAGTCCTGGTACGACTCGTACGCCGTGCCGTGCTGCACGTCGGTGATCCGGGCGAGCTCGGCCTGCGCCTCTTCCTCGGTCTCCCGGACGATGACGTAGGCGGCCATGCCGAACGCCTCGAACGGCGGCAGCCCGGCGTCGACGCGGCGTCGCTTCATCTCGTCGATCTTCGCGCGGAGCTCCGGGGCCGTGCCGCCGTGGGTCAGGTAGGCGTCGGCGTACCCGGTGATCGCGGCCTTGCCGGCCTCGCTCTCACCACCGGCGTAGATGCGCGGCGTCACGCGGGGCTTCGGCTCGAGGTGGGCGTTCTCGATGTCGTAGTACTCACCCGAGAACGAGTACGGGGTCTCGCGCCACAGGCCCTTCATGACCTCGACGAACTCCGCGGTGCGCTTGTACCGGTCGTCGTGCTCCGAGAAGATCCCGCCGTACTGCTTCGCCTCCTCCGCCCACCAGGCGCTCACGACGTTGAAGGTGAACCGGCCGCACGAGATGTCGTCGATCGTCGCCGCCTGCTTCGCCGTCACCGCGGGCAGGTGGTAGCCGGGACGCATCGCCGCCATGATCTCCAGGCGCTCGGTCGTCGCCGCGATCGCCGCCGCGAGGGACCACGCCTCGAGCGAGGGCGCCGCCGTGCCCTTGATGTCGTTGAGGTTGAGCTCCGGCACGAGCGTCAGGTCGAAGCCGATCCGCTCGGCGCGCTGCGCCAGGCGCTTCACGTAGTCGAAGGTGACCGGCATGTTCTCGTTGTCGACGTTGCGCAGCCAGCCGCCGAAGAGCGGGGTCCAGTATCCGAATCGCACGTGGGTTCCTTGGGGGGTGTGGGAAAGGTGACTGGAGGCCCGTGGCGGGCCCGCCACGGGCCTCCAGTCCGGTGGTCCTTGCGGTCTCAGGCCGTGAGCTCTGCGGCGTACTCGGCCGCCAGCAGGCCGCCGAGGTACTTCGCGATGGAGCGCGGGCCGGAGGCCGGCGCGGACTCCTCGACAGCAGGGTTGTAGTTCGTGTTCGTGTTGATGTCGTAGACGACGGTGCGGCCGTCCGTCGTCTCCATGAACTCGACGCCCGCGATGGTGATGCGCTGGTCGGCGAGGAACGTGCGGAGCTGCTGGACCAGCGGGTGGCCAGCGGTGATCTCGGTCCGGACGGCGAACGCCGGGGGCGCACCGGCGGTCTCGGTACCGGGCACGTCGCAGACGGCGCCGGCAATGGCCTGGGGCACCTCGCACGCGTCGGCGGGGCAGAGTTCGAAGCTGCCGGCGCTGGTGTCGACGCGGACGGCGTAGACGAACTCGCCGCCGACGAACTCGACGCGGGTGATGAAGGGTTCGCGCGCCGTCAGGTACTCCTGCAGCAGCGTGATGCCGTCGACCGGGGCCTCGAACTCGGGGCTGTCGACGTAGGCGTCGAACTCGGCGAGCGAGTCGAAGCGCCGCACGCCCAGGCCCTTGCCGCCCTGGTTGTGCTTCGTGATGAACGGGACGTCCTGGCCGTTCGTGAAGTCCTTCGCCGCCTGCTTGAGCGTCGTCGTGCCGAACACGGCGGTGGTGCGGGGCACGTCGAAGCCGGCCTGCTGCAGGAGGCCGTGCTGGGCGACCTTCGACACCTCGAGCTCGAGCACGTGACTGCCGCCGACGACCTGGCGACCCGCTCGCTCGAGCCACCCGAGGACGGCGCGGGTGTACTCCTTGCTGTGCTCGTGGCCGCGGGTGTGGGAGCTCGCGGACATGCGGCTCCAGTACACGCCGGGTGCCGGCTCGGCCGCGAGGTCGATCTGCCCCTCGGTCAGCAGGATCTCCTCGACCGGGACGCCCTCGGCCTCGAAGGCGGCGGCGAGCGGCGGGAACCACTCGGGGTTCTCGTGGATGACGTACACGCGCGGAGTGCTCACGCCCCCACCCTAGGCACGGTATACCGCACGCGGCCAAGTGTGTGACGCGGCGTTGCTTCTCGGTGGCGGGGCGGGGCGGGTCGGGCGGGCGGGGCGGGGCGGGGCGGGTCGCACGGTGCGCGCTTGTCCGGTCGGTGCGAGGTTGGCCGCTCGGTGGCGGACTGTAAGGCGGCACCAAGCGGTCGACGATGCACGGGCTCACCAACCGCGCACCGTGCGAGGTCGACCAAACTCGCACGAGCCGAGCGAACGCGCACCGTGCGAGGTCGTCAGCCGGCGAAGGTCTGCTGTCCGACGACCCCGAGGAGCTCGAGCTTCTGCGCGTCCTCTGATCCTGGAGGCGCGGTGAACAGCAGCAGTGCCTGCGCCTGGTCGTCGGTGTGCAGCACCTGGCAGTCAACGGTGATGCGCCCGAGCTCCGGCTGCACGATGGTCTTGTTGTCCGACCAGCGGGTGGCCACCTCGTGCTTGGCCCAGAGGTCGCGGAACTCGGGGCTGCGCGTCTGCAACTCGGCGACGAGTTCGGTCGCCCGACGATCGCCCGGGCCCGCGAGCCCCACCGCCGCCCGCAGCGACGCCACCACGACCCGGGCCAGTCGCTCGTGTTGCTCCGGCGCGTACTTCGCGAGCTCGTTCCCGGTCACGAACCACCGCCACGCCTGGTAGCGCTCGTTGCCGGGCAGGCTGACGGACGACCCGAGCAGTGCCGCCGCGAGCCGGTTCTCGACCAGGGTCTCGCCCAGGTGGCTGACGACGATCGCCGGGGTGTCCTCGAGCCGGTCGAGCACCCGCAGGATCGCCGGGTCGACGTGGTCGGCGCGGTGCATCCGGGTCGGGGCGTTCTGCCCGGCCAGGTGGAACAGGTGGTCGCGCTCGTCGAGGCTGCACCGCAGGGCGCGGGCGATCGCGGCGATCATCTGCTCGGACGGCTGCGGGCCACGCTGCTGCTCGAGTCGCGTGTAGTAGTCCACGGACATGCCGGCGAGGGCAGCGACCTCTTCACGGCGGAGCCCCGGAGTCCTGCGTCGCGGGCCCTGCCCGAGGCCGACGTCCTCGGGGCGCAGCAGCTCGCGGCGACGGCGGAGGAAGTCGGCGAGTGCGGCACGGTCCATGGGTCGATCATGGTCCGGTTCGTGGCGAGGTGCCAGGGATCGCCGATCCCCCGATGACCGCGCTCTGGTTGTGACCCCGTCCGCGGAGCATCGTGGTGGTCATGGACATCACGAACTCCACCGTCTTCATCCCCGGCGCGACCTCGGGCATCGGTCTCGCGCTCGCCCAGCGCCTGCAGGCCGCCGGCAGCACCGTCGTCATCGGCGGCCGTCGCCAGGCCTTCCTCGACTCCCTCGCCGCCGAGCACGGCTTCGGCACCGTGCAGATCGACGTCGCCGATGCGTCGTCGATCGAAGGCGCTGCCACCTCGGTGCTCGAGGCCTACCCGTCGCTCGATGCCCTGATCACCATGTCGGGGATCATGCGCGACGAAGACCTCCGCGACCCCGGGCACATCCACGATGCCCTCGAACTCGTCCAGACGAACCTGGTCGGCACGATCCGGCTCATCGACGCGTTCCTGCCGCACCTGCTCGCCCAGCCCTCGGCCACCCTGATGACCGTGACGTCCGGTCTCGCGTTCGTCCCGCTCACCGCGTCGCCGACGTACAGCGCGACGAAGGCCGGTGTGCACGCCTACACGCAGGCCCTGCGCCAGCAGCTCGTCGGTTCGTCGCTCGAGGTGCTCGAGCTCGCCCCGCCGGCCGTCATGACCGACCTGATGGGCGGCGCCGACTTCGGTGGGATGCCGCTCGACGCCTTCGCCGACGAGGTCATGGCGCTCATCGAGTCCGGTGCTGCACCGGAGATCCTGGTGCAGAACGTGCACCCGCTGCGCTTCGCCGAGCGGAACGGCAACCACCAGCAGATCCTCGAGATGATGGCGTCCCGCGAGCACTGACCCGGGTGCCTCGAATGGTGCGAGGTTCTGTGGTCGGTGCGAGCCACTTCGGCTCGCACCGGACCACGGAACCTCGCACCATCGCGGTCAGCTGGTACGCAGGCGTCGCGCCAACTGAGCGCCCTCGACGTCGATCATCAGCGGGAGGCGTGCCCGGTCCACCACACCGAACGAAGGATCGACGGTCACGAAGCCGTCGACCTCCCAGTGCTCAGCCGTGGCAACATGCAGGGCACCTGCAGCGGTCAGGCCGAACTCTTCCATGAGGCCGGGGACGTCATCGGCGACCGCGTCGACACTGGCCCAGTGCATCTGGGTCGAACTCAGCAGGTCCCGCCAGGCCGATTTGTGCTGACGTGCCGCCCGCGGTCCCTTGCGATGCGCTGATTCGAAGATCTCGAACTCGGCGAACCCGCTGTACACGATGCTCGTGTCGGCCAGGTCGAGGTGATCCCAGAACGCCGCAGCTCGGGCATGTTGTGGCTCCGCACGGTGGAGAACGCACTCGATGAAACTCGTCTCCACGAGGACCGCGGCGGGTCGGCCGGAGCATCTGTGGAACTCCAGGACCCGGTGCTCGTCGAAGTCATCGGAACCGAGCGACTCGAACACGGTCAGGGCACCCGGCGCAGACGCTCGATCGGCTCGACACGGCAGTCCGGATCGATCGCCTCGATCGCACGCCGCCGACGCTCGCGGCGCTCTTCGAACGTGCCCTCAGGCCGAGGCGTCCGTGCGAACAACGCTCGGCGCTCGGCTGCTGTGGACGGGCTCGGCACCCGGCGGGGCGAGAGGGGCGACTCGGTGGATCCCATGATGCCTCCTTGGTTGATGCGATCAACCGTAGGAGCACCGACCGGACACCCCGAAACATTCCGTATTTCGCTCGCGGGGAGGGACGGACTACTCCGCAGCCGCCAGGACCGTCCGCCCGAGCCGCACGAAGTCGTCCACACCGATCGCCTCGCCCCGGGCAGTCGGGTCGATGCCCGCCGCCGTCAGCACCTCGGACGCGTGCGCACTGCCGCCGAGCACCCCGGACAGGCTCTGCCGCAGCATCTTGCGCCGCTGCTGGAACGCGGCGTCCACCAGCGTGAACACCCGCGACCGCAGACGCTCGTCACCCGGGGGCTCGTGCCGGTCGAAGGCCACCAGGACGCTGTCGACGTTCGGCACCGGCCAGAAGACCTGCCGGCTGACGAGCCCGGCGGTGCTCCACGACCCGTACCAGGCGGCCTTGACGCTCGGCGAACCGTAGACCTTGCTGCCGGGGCCGGCGGCGAGCCGGTACCCGACCTCGGCCTGCACCATCACGAGCGACCGCTCGATCGACGGGAAGGTCGCGAGCAGGTGCAGGAGCACGGGCACCGAGATGTTGTACGGCAGGTTCGCGACGAGGTGCGTCGGCTCGACGTCGAGGTCCGCGGCGGCGACGGTCATGGCGTCCTGCTGCACGACCGTCAGTCTGGCGTCGGGCTGCATCGACGACACCGTCGACGGCAGTTTGGCGGCCAGGCGCTTGTCGATCTCGACCGCGGTGACGGGGGCGCCGGTCTCGGTCAACCCGAGTGTCAGCGACCCGAGCCCCGGGCCGATCTCGAGCACCTGCGCCGACGGGGTGACGCCGGCGACGGACACGATGCGCCGCACGGTGTTGGCGTCGTGCACGAAGTTCTGGCCGAGCTTCTTCGTCGGGGTGACGTCGAGTTCGGCCGCGAGTTCCCGGATCTCTGCCGGGCCGAGCAGGGCACCCACGACTACTCGTCCACCGTCACGGGCTCGGCGTCCCACGCACCGTAGACGAGCTCGGTGTTCGAGGCGATCTGGGCCGCGAGCATCGAGGCATCGGTGCCCAGGGTGTCTGCCATCGACCGCAGGGTGAGCGGGATGAGGTACGGCGCGTTCGGACGACCACGGAACGGGGTGGGCGTCAGGAACGGCGCGTCGGTCTCGACCATGATCAGGTGCCGCGGGGCAACGACCAGGGCTTCACGCAACAGTGCGGCGTTCTTGAACGTCACGGTGCCGGCGAAGGACATGTACCAGCCGCGCTCGGCGCAGAGCCGGGCCAGGTCCGGGCCGCCGGAGAAGCAGTGGAAGACGGTGCGTTCCGGGGCACCCACGCGGTCGAGGACCTCGACCACGGCGTCGTGCGCATCGCGGTCGTGGATCGTCAGCGCGAGGTCGTGCTCCTTCGCGATGCGGATGTGCTCCTCGAACGAACGGACCTGGGCGTCGCGGCCGTCCTCGCCGGTGCGGAAGAAGTCGAGACCGGTCTCACCGATGGCCCGGACCCGCGGCAGCGCGGCGAGCCGTTCGATGCCGGCGAGGTGCTCGTCGAGCAGCCCCTGTTCCTGCAGTACGGGCGCTTCGTTCGGGTGCAGCGCGACGGCCGCCAGGACCCGGGGCTCCCGAGCGGCGATCGACGCGGACCACTCCGAGGTGGCGAGGTCCGTGCCGACCTGCACGACACCGCGGACGCCGACGCTGGAAGCACGGTCGAGGTGCTCGCGGTACTCGAGCGGACCGTCACCCCCGTCACCGACACCGTCGGGGATCTCCATGTGGGTGTGGTTGTCGTACACCGGTACGACGAGCGCCTGGGGCAGCGGCGGGTACGTCAGGTCGCGCTTCGAGGCCCCGGACGCCCCGTCACTGCGGGACCGGACGTGCGACTCGGCGTCGGTCACTCGGAGACCTGCTCGATCCGGGGGAACAGCCCGCTCTCCAGTGGCACCACGTGCGACGCACCCTGCCACTCGTACGCGCGGTCGACCCGCTGCTCGGCGACGGACCCGCCGGCGCCGATCGAGGCCCAGAGCTTCTCGGTCGCCTTCGGCATGACCGGGGACAGCAGGACGGTGACGGTGCCGAGGCCGCGGAGCGCGGTGGTCAGGACCGTGCCGAGGCGCTCGCGCTCGGCGTCGTCCTTCGCCAGGGCCCACGGCGCCTGCTCGGTGATGTAGCCGTTCAGGGCGTCGACGAGCTCCCAGACGCTGGCGATCGCCTCGTGCGGGGCGAAGGCGGCGATCGCGGCGTCGGCACGCTCGGTGACCGACACGGCCAGGGCATCGATCGCCTGGTCGGACTCGGTCAGCGCACCGCGCGCCGGGACCTCGCCGTCGAAGTACTTCTGCAGCATCGCGACCAGCCGGGACGCCAGGTTGCCGTAGCCGTTCGCGAGTTCGGCCTGGTAGCGCGCCGAGATGTCTTCCCAGCTGAAGTTGCCGTCCTGCCCGAAGGTGATGGCGCGCAGGAAGTAGTAGCGGAACGCGTCGGACCCGAACGTGTCGGTGATCTCGGACGGCGCGATGCCGGTCAGCTTCGACTTGGACATCTTCTCGCCGCCGACGAGCAGCCAGCCGTGGCCGAAGACGCGCTCCGGCACGGGCAGCCCCGCGGCCATGAGCATCGCCGGCCAGATGACGGCGTGGAACCGGGCGATGTCCTTGCCGACGATGTGGACGCTCGGCCAGAGCCGCTGGAAGGCCTCGTCGTCGTCGGTGCCGTAGCCGAGCGCCGTGACATAGTTGAGCAGGGCGTCGAACCACACGTACAGCACGTGGTCGCTGTCCCAGGGGATCGTGATGCCCCAGTCGAAGCTGGAGCGCGAGATCGACAGGTCGCGGAGCCCCTGCTTGACGAACGAGATGATCTCGTTGCGGACGCTCTCGGGCTGGATGAACAGCGGGTTCGACTCGTACAGGTCGAGCAGGCGCTGCTCGAAGTCGGACATCCGGAAGAAGTAGTTGCGCTCGGCCAGGACCTCGACCGGGATCGAGTGGATCGCACAGACCTGCTGGCCCTCGTACGCACCGGTGCCGGCCACCAGGTCGCTCGGCTGCTTGTACTCTTCGCAACCCACGCAGTAGAAGCCCTCGAACTCACCGGCGTAGATGAAGCCGTCGTCGTAGAGCTTCTGCAGGAACGCCGTCACGCCACGCTCGTGGCGCTCGTCGGTGGTGCGGATGAAGTCGTCGTTCGCCACGTCGACCGTGTCGAGCAGTGGCTTCCAGGCGTCGTTGACCAGGCGGTCGGCCCATTCCTTGGGCGAGACGTCGTTCGCCGAGGCGGTGCGCAGGATCTTCTGCCCGTGCTCGTCGGTGCCGGTGAGCAGCCAGGTGTCGTCACCACGCTGCCGGTGCCAGCGCGCGAGGAAGTCCGCGGCGACCTCGGTGTAGGCGTGCCCGATGTGGGGCACGTCGTTCACGTAGAAGATCGGCGTGGTGATGCTGAACGAGGACCCGGCGGACATGCGGACCATCCTACGGGCGCTCCGAACGCTGATGACGCGTGCGGCGGTGGACTGTGGAGAACCGGGTCCGGGAGGCCCGTGGCGGGCCCGCCCCGCGCCTCCAGACCGGCGGACGCGAACGTGACGAGCCCCGCTCAGCGCGCCGCGAGCGCCCCTTCGTACAGGTCGCGCTTCGACAGCCCGGTCGCGTCCGCGACCGCCGCGGCGGCCTCCTTCATGCGCATGCCGGCGGCCACCCGCTCGAGCACCAGGCGTACCCCGTCGTCGAGCGTTGCCTCTTCGGTGGCCTCGGCGGCCCCGGCGACGACGACGCAGATCTCGCCCCGCACGCCCTCGGACGCCCACGTGACGAGTTCGTCGAGCGGCCCGCGGCGGACCTCTTCGTAGAGCTTGGTGAGCTCACGGCAGACCGCGGCGCGGCGGTCGCCCCCGAACCCGACGGCCATGTCGGCCAGGGTCTCGGCCAGCCGGTGCGGCGACTCGAAGAACACCATGGTCCGCTGCTCCCCTGCCAGCGCCTGGAACACGCGGCGGCGTTCCCCGGCCTTGCGGGTCGGGAACCCCTCGAACGTGAAGCGGTCCGTCGGCAGCCCGGACACGGCGAGCGCCATCAGCACGGCCGACGGCCCGGGCAGCGCGGTGACGGTGACCCCGGCTGCGGCTGCGGCCTCGACGAGCGGGAAGCCCGGGTCGCTGATCGCGGGCATGCCGGCGTCGGTGAGGACGACGACGTCCTCGTCACGGGCGAGCTCGACGACCTCGGACGCCTTCGCCCGCTCGTTGTGCTCGTGCAGGGCGATGAGCCGCGGACGGTTCTCGATGCCCAGGGCGCGCATCAGGTGGATGGCGGTCCTGGTGTCCTCCGCCGCGACGACCGTGGCGTTGGAGAGGGTCTCGACGAGACGGCGCGAGGCGTCCCCGAGGTTGCCGATGGGGGTTGCTGCGAGGACGATCACGCACCCATTGTCCCCGCACGGCGACGCCGGCGCGGCCCGGCGCAGCCACACCGGCGTCGTCCAGCGCGGCCGCGCGGCGCGTGCACGCCCGTCGCAGCGGGGACATAGGTCGATCCGTAGGATGCTCAGCGATGACCAGCGAGCTGACCGACGACCGCACGGCCGTGCCCGACCGGCCGGTCGGCTCGCGCCTGGACGACTGGTGGGGGCGGGTGCTCTCCACGTCGCAGCGGGTCGCCGTGTGGCGGTGGACGGGTCCGCTCGCCGTGACGCTCCTCGCCGCCGTGCTGCGGCTGGTGAACCTCGGCAACCCGCACTCGCTCGTGTTCGACGAGACGTACTACGTCAAGGACGGCTGGTCGATCGTGCACCTGGGGTACGAGGGCACCTGGCCCGCGAACCCGAGCGGTGACGGCGCCCCGACGACCGACGACCGGTTCGTCCGCGGCGAGACGGACGTCTTCACGAGTGCCGCTGAGTTCATCGCGCACCCGCCGCTCGGCAAGTACCTGATCGGCCTCGGGATGCTGCTGTTCGGGGCGGACAACTCGTTCGGTTGGCGCTTCACGGTGGCCGTGCTCGGCATCGCGACGGTGTTCCTCACCGCGGTGATCGCCCGGTCGCTGTTCCGCTCGACGATGATCGGCACGCTCGCCGGCTTCCTGCTCGCGATCGACGGGCAGGCCATCGTGATGTCGCGGGTGACGCTGCTCGACGGCATCCTGACGTTCTTCGTGATCCTGGGCTTCGGCGCGCTGTTGCTCGACCGGCGGCACAGCCAACGACGGCTCGACGCGTGGGTCGCCGCCCGCGCCGCCGCCGGCCGGACCACCCTGTGGGGGCCGGTGCTCTGGTGGCGACCGTGGTTGTTCGCGATGGGCCTGGCCCTCGGGCTGGCGGCGGCGACGAAGTGGTCGGGGATGTACTTCCTGGCGTTCTTCGCCGTGTACTCGGTGCTGAGCGACATGATGATGCGCCGCCGGGCCGGGGTGGAGTTCTGGTCGTCGAGCGCGCTGCTGCAGCAGGCACCGGTGTCGTTCCTGCTGACCGTGCCGATCGCCGCGGTGACCTACGTGGCGTCGTGGACCGGATGGTTCGTGTCGAAGGACGGCTGGGACCGCAACTGGCTGTCGTCGGGCGGCGAACGGTGGACGGGGCTCCTCGCCTGGGTGCCGGACAGCCTGCAGAACTGGTGGCACTACCAGTCGGAGATCTACGCCTTCAACATCGGGCTGCACACCCCGCACTCGTACCAGGCGAACCCGCTGCTCTGGCTCGTGATGCAGCGCCCCACGTCGATGTTCTACGTCGGCACGGACGCCGGGCAGGACGGCTGCTGGGCGGACCGCTGCGGCGAGGCGATCACCGGCATCGCGAACCCGTTCATCTGGTACGCCTCGGTCATCGCGACGGTGGCGCTGCTCGTGCTCTGGGTCCTGCGCCGGAAGTGGGAGTACGGCTTCGTCCTGCTCGGCGTCGGGGCGGGGTACCTGCCCTGGCTGATGTACGTCGACCGGACGGTGTTCCAGTTCTACACGATCGCCTTCGAGCCCTACATGGTGATGGCGCTGGCCGCCGCGATCGGGTTGGTGCTCGGCAGACGGAGCGACGAACGGTCACGCCGGTCGCGGGCGATCCTGTGGGTCGGCGTGTACCTGGGCGTCGTCGTGCTCGCCTCGGTCTACTGGTACCCGATGTGGACGGCGATGCAGGTGCCGTGGGACTTCGTCCGGTCGCACTACTGGATCCCCAGCTGGCTCTAGCCGGCAGGTCCGGCCGGTCCGGCCGCGCCCGTCGCGGTGGGCGCGCTGGTGGCGACCACCGCCGGGCTGGAGGCCCGTGGCGGCGCCGCCCCGGGCCTCCCGTCCGGCAGTGGTCAGGACTGCGCGTGCAGCGCGCGCTCGATCGACTCGCGGTCGAGCGGGTCGCCGAGCATCGGCGCGGTGTCGTCCGTGCCCGGCAGGACACCCTGGATCAGGAGCTCCGCGTAGCGGCGCCACGCGTCCGGGTCGTGTTCGCGGGTGGCGTCGGCGACCGCGCCGACCATCGCCGTGAGCATCGGCAGGTCGCGGTAGTCGAAGCCCGTCCGGACGACGCCGGCGGTCTCGGCACGGCCGATGATCGCGGCGACCTGACGTTCGAGCCGGTCGCGCTCCTGCACGATGGACGGGCGGGCCTTGCCGGCACGGACGATGGCGTCGGCGAGGGCACGGTCGCGGGCGCGGAACGCGAAGACGCCCATCAGGTAGACCCGGAGTGCCTCACGCGGGTCGGACACGTCCGCGGCGCGCGCTGCGGCGTCGTTCATGGCCTCGAACTTGGTGGCGAGCAGCGCCTCGATCAGGGAGTCCTTGTCGGCGAACCGGCGGTAGACGGTGCCGACGCCGACACCGGCCTCGTGCGCGATGTCGTTCAGCGTGACGGAGAGTCCGCGTTCCGCGAAGCACTTGCGTGCCGTCTGCAGGATCAGCTCGCGGTTGCGCGCAGCGTCGGCGCGCAGCGGTCGCTCGAGGTCGGACGCGGACTCGGTGGTGCTCACGATCTGACCGTAGTTGCACTTTCTGGGAACAAGTGGATGCCATCCTTCCGTTTCGGTCTACACTGGCCACAAACGGATGCCTCGCATCCGGTTTCGTCACCACCACACCACCGGAGTGCCCGACGGCGCGCACCTCCACCTCACCCTCCAACCTTCTCGAGGAGGCTGCCGTGACGGCAGAACACACCGTGCCGACCCCCACCGGGACAGCACCCACGACTCCGGGCACCACCCCCGCCAAGAGCAACCACCGTTGGATCGCCCTGGCGGTCATCGCCCTCGCACAGCTGATGGTCGTGCTCGACGCGACCATCGTGAACATCGCCCTGCCCTCGGCCCAGGCCGACCTGGACTTCGGCACCGACCAGCGACAGTGGATCGTCACCGCGTACTCGCTGGCCTTCGGTTCGCTGCTGCTGCTCGGCGGGCGCCTCGGCGACCTGTTCGGACGCAAGAACACCTTCATCATCGGGCTCGTCGGCTTCGCCGTCGCCTCGGTGCTCGGTGGCCTGGCCGACTCGTTCGGCCTGCTCGTCGCGGCCCGCGCACTGCAGGGCGTCTTCGGCGCGCTGCTCGCCCCGTCCGCACTCGGCATGCTGACCACCACGTTCCGCGACCCCAAGGAACGTGGCCGCGCGTTCGGCATCTTCGGCTCCATCGCCGGCTCCGGCGCGGCCATCGGCCTGCTGCTCGGCGGCGTGCTGACCGAGTACGCGTCCTGGCGCTGGTGCCTCTACGTCAACGTCGTCTTCGCCGTGCTCGGCGTGATCGGCGCCCTCGTCTTCATGGAGAAGCCGCCGAAGGTCGAGCGTCCGCGCATCGACGTGCTCGGCGTCATCACCATCACGCTCGGTCTGGTCGGCGTCGTCTACGGCTTCTCGAACGCCGAGACGAACGGCTGGGACTCCCCCGTCACGATCGCCATGCTCGCCGGTGGTGTCGTGCTGATCGCCGCGTTCGTGTTCATCGAGACCCGCGTCGCCCACCCGCTGCTGCCCCTGCGCGTCGTGCTCGACCGTGACCGCGGCGGCTCGTTCATCGCGATCGGCCTCGTCGCGATCGGCATGTTCGGCATCTTCCTGTTCCTGACCTACTACCTGGAGCAGACCCTGGGCTTCAGCTCGCTGCAGACCGGTCTCGCGTTCCTGCCGATGCCGCTGTCGATCATGATCTCGGCGACGCAGATCGGTGGCCGCCTGCTGCCGCGCGTCGGGCCGAAGATCCTCATCTTCGCCGGTGGCCTGGTCGCCGCGACCGGACTGCTCCTGCTGCTCCGCACCGACCTGGACAGCTCCTACGCGGGCACCGTCCTGCCGGCGCTGATCGTCATCGGTCTCGGCATGGGCACGATCTTCTCGTCCGCCATGAACACCGCGACCACCGGGGTCGCCCGGGCCGACGCCGGTGTGGCCTCGGCAACCGTCAACACCATGCAGCAGATCGGTGGCTCGATCGGCACGGCCCTGCTGTCGACGATCTTCGCCGACGTGGTGTCGAACAGCCTGTCCGGGCTGTCCGCCGCCCCGACGAAGCTGCAGCAGGCCCAGGCCACGCTCGACGGGTACCACGTGGCGTTCGGCATCTCGGCCGGCGTGCTCGTGCTCGTCGCCCTGGCCGGCGGACTGCTCATCAACCGGCAGTCGGTCCGGCTCGAGCGGCTCGCCCGCGCCGGGTCCGCGACGACCGGGAGCATCCCCGCCGCCGCGCACTGACGCTCGCGCTGCGCTGCGGCCCGCTCCGGTACTGCCGGGGTGGGCCGTTGTGCGGGGGGGGGCTGCGGCGACACCCGTTTCACGACGATCCACCTGTCGAACAACGCGTGCATCGTCGACGGATGCGCACGCACTCGGTGCCCGCGCATGTTCCGACGGACCACTCGTCGAACGACTGGTGGACCGTCGGTCACCGCCCACACACGCACCCCCGGTTGCGCCGTGTGTCCACGACTCTGGCCCACGTCAGGGGTGCGGATTATGGTGGCCCGCATGGCCCCCGTCCTGACCTCACCACTCGTGTCGACGCAGTGGCTCGCAGACCACCTCGGTGCTGACGAGCTCGTCGTGCTCGACGCCTCGGTGCACACGGTCGGGGCCGGGTTCGACACCACCTGGCTGCCCGGACGCGACGCCCACGAACAGCGCGGCCACGTTCCCGGCGCCCGCTTCGCCGACCTGATCGACGCCTTCTCGGCCGCCGACGCCGACGTCCCCTTCACCCGCCCCGGTGCCGAGCGCTTCGAGGCCGCCGCGGGGCAGCTCGGCGTGACGAACACGTCGACCGTGGTCATCTACGACGACAGCGTCGGTGAGTGGTCGGCGCGCCTGTGGTGGATCTTCCGCTCGTTCGGTTTCGACTCGGTCGCGGTGCTCGACGGCGGCTTCACGAAGTGGCGCGACGAAGGCCGGCCGGTCCGCGTGGGTGCACTCCGCGCGCCGGCGGCGCCGTCCGGCCCAGACGCCGGCGCGTTCCTGGCCGGCGAAGAACGCGCGCTCTGGGCCGACCACGACCGCGTGACCCGTGCCGTCTCCGGCGAAGAGCCGGCGTCCCTGGTGTTCGCCGCCTCGTGGGCTGCCCTGGGCGACGACCACCCGCCGATCGTGCCGGGCAGCACCCCGATCACGGCGGACTCGCTGGTGGACCCCGAGACGAACGCGTACCTGCGCGGGGCCGAACTCGAGCGGGCCTTCGCCGCGGTGATCGGCGCCGACGAGATCGTCACCTACTGCGGGGTGGGCAGCGCCGCGTGCGTCGACGCCCTGGCCCTGACGGTGCTCGGGCACGACCGGGTGCAGGTCTACGACGGCTCACTGGCCGACTGGTGGCGGCACGAGCAACTGGCGTCCTGACCGATCCGATCGCGGAACGACGGCCGCACCTGGCCGGCGGCCGCCGACTGACTGCGGCCGGCTGACTGCCGCCGGCCGACGGCCGCGCCGCACTACCGTTGCACCATGAGCACCAGACGCGCGGTCATCCTCGGCGGCACCGGCGGCATCGGTTCGGCGGTCGCACGCGAACTCCTCGACGCGTCCGGCCGGGGCGGCGACGACTGGCAGGTGGACGTCCTGGCCCGCCGGGGCGGCCCCGCAGCGGACGCTCTGACCGCCTCCGGCGCCACGTTCACGTCCGGCGACCGCCGCGACCGGTCCGTCCTGCGCGACCTGCTGCGCCCGGGAGCCGACCTGCTCGTCGACACCGTCGGCCTGACCCGTGACGACGCCCAGCAGCTCCTGCCGTTCCTCGACGACGTCGGCTCGACGGTCTTCGTGTCGTCCAGGTCGGTGTACGCCGACGAGCAGGGGCGGCACGCGAACTCGCTCGACAAGCCGGTGTTCGGCGGCGCGGTCACCGAGATCCAGCCCACGGTCACCGCCGGCGACGGCGACCCGACGAGTCGTGACGGCTACGGCGCCGCGAAGGTGGCGGCCGAGCAGGTCCTGCTCGACCACGGTGCCCCGGTCACGGTGCTCCGCCCGTCCAAGGTGTACGGCGTCGGCATCGGCCGCCCACGGGAGTGGTTCGTCGTCCGCCGTGTGCTCGACGGCCGGGAACGCGTCCTGCTCGCCGACCACGGCCGCGGCGTCGACCACACGACGGCGGCGAGCGGCATCGGCTCGCTCGTCCGTGTGGTCGCGGACGCGCCGGACCGCCGGATCCTCAACGTCGCGGACGCCTCGGCCCCGACCGCGCTCGAGGTCGTCCGGACCATCGGCGGGCACCTGGACCACCGGTTCGACGAGGTCCTGCTCGACGAGGACGCGCCCGCCTTCGTCGGCGGCACGCCGTGGTCGTCACGACCGCCGTTCGTCCTCGACACCACGGCGGCACGCGCACTGGGATGGGAACCGCCGGAGTTCGCGACCGCCGTCCTCCCCGAACTCGACTGGCTCGTCGAGACCGCCCGCGCCACCCCTGTGGACGGCGACGTGCCGTGGGCCGACGACCCCTTCTGGGAGCACCTGTTCGACTACGGTCCCGAGGACGCCGCACTCGCACTCCTCTCCCTCGACCTGGGCTGACACCGTGTTCCGGTCGGAGGTCCTGTTCATCGGCGGACGCTCCGGCGTGGGCAAGTCGACGGCGGCCGAGGCGCTGCACGACCTGCTCGTCGCGGCGGACGTCCGGCACGCGGTGATCGAGGGCGACCTGCTCGACCTGGCCCACCCGGCACCGCACGTCGAACACCCCGAGGCGCACCTGACGGAGCGGAACCTCGCCGCGCTCTGGGCCGGCTACCGGGCGATCGGACACCACCGGCTCGTCTACACGAACACCGTGTCCGTGCTCGAACACGAGCGCCTCGCTGCGGCGATGGGCGACGACCCGCTGGTGCGTGTCGTCCTGCTCCGCGCCGCGGACGACACGACCGCCGAACGGCTCGCACGACGGGCGGGTGGCGCGGTCCCGCAGGCGCAGCTCGCGCACAGCACGCGGACGGCCGGGAGGCTCGACTCGGTCACCGCGGACACCGTCACCCGGGTGGACACGGACGGCCAGAGCCCCGCCCAGGTGGCCGCACGGCTCGCGTCGATCACGGGATGGCTCCCGCGCTGATCCCCCTGTGCGGCCTGTGCACAGGGGGCAGCTCGTCCACAGATCCCCCCGAGCGGTGGTCCGTCCAGTCGCCCGAGGGCACGCTGGAGCCATGAACGACAACCGCCTCGGCACCTCAGTCAGCCCCTACCTGCGGCTGCACGCCGACAACCCGGTCGACTGGCGCGAATGGGGCCCCGAAGCCTTCGCCGAAGCACGCGAGCGCGAGGTCCCGGTGCTGGTGTCCGTGGGGTACGCCACGTGCCACTGGTGCCACGTCATGGCGCGCGAGAGCTTCGCCGACCCGGAGATCGGCGAGCTGCTCCGGCGGGACTTCGTGTCGGTCAAGGTCGACCGCGAAGAGCGCCCTGACGTGGACGCGAGCCTGATGGCCTCGGCGAGTGCGTTCACGCAGCAGCTCGGCTGGCCGCTGACGACGTTCCTGACGCCCGACGGCCACGTCTTCTTCGCGGGGACGTACTTCCCACCCACTCCCGTCGGGCAGGTCCCGGCGTTCCGGCAGATCCTGGCAGCGGTGCTCGACGCCTGGACCGAACGTCGGCACGAGGTCGACGCGAACGCCTCGGCCATCGCGACGGCGATCCGGCAGGGTGCCGTGGCGGACGCGACCGCCCGCTCGGGCGAGAGCGGTGCCGGAGCCGACCCGGGCCTCCCGTCCGTCGACACCGTCCGGGCCGTCACGAGCCAGCTGTTGCAAGCAGAAGACACCACCTACGGTGGTTTCGGCGGCGCGCCGAAGTTCCCGAGCACGCCGTTGCTCGAGTTCGTCGCCGACGCGGCGGCCGACGGCGACGCCGACGCCGACGGGTTGCTCGACCGGTCGTTGCACGCGATCCGCGCGTCCGAGCTGACCGACGCCGACGGCGGCGTCTTCCGGTACGCGACCAAGCGCGACTGGAGCGTGCCGCACTACGAACGGATGCTCTCCGACAACGCGGGGCTGCTCGCGGTCGCCGGTGCCGAGCAGGCCCGTGGCATCGCCGACTTCCTGCGGGACACCCTGCGCCGCGCCGACGGGGCGTTCGTCGCCGCACAGGACAGCGAATCGACCATCGACGGCCGTCGGGTCGAGGGCGAGTGGTACCGCCGACCGATCGCCGAGCGCGCCCGGCTCGACCCACCACCGCTGGACGACCAGGTGCTCACGGGGTGGAACGGCCTGGCGATCCGGGGGCTCGCGATCGCCGGCGCACGGCACGGTGATCCGGAACTCGTCGCGCTCGCCCGGGGTGCGGCCGACGCGGTCCTCGCCGCCCACGTGCAGGACGGCCACGTGTCGGTGCGGTCCAGCACACCGCGCGGGGTGTCCTCGGCACCGGCCACCGTCGAGGACGTCGGACTGCTGGCCGAAGGGCTGCTCGAACTGGCCCTGGTCACGGGCGAGGTCTCCTACGCGACCGTCGCACGCTCGCTCGTCGACGACGGTCTGGCCGAGCGCTTCGACGTCGACCCGGTGCTTGCCGCTGCGGGGACGGCCACCGGCGAACAGCCGCAGACCGCGATGCGGTCCGGCACGGTGGCGCTGGCATCGGCCGCCGCGACACTCGGGGCGCTGACGGGCGACCAGGAACTGCGGACCGCCGCGGCACGACTCGTCGCCGACCGGGCCCGCACCGGGACCGAACGCCCCCTGGGCCACGCGGACGCCCTCGGTGTCGCCCTCGCCCTGCAGCGCCCGTCACGGGAGATCGTCGTCGTCACGAGCAGCACCGACGATCCGATGCGGGCCGTTGCACACCGTGCTCGGCGCCCCGGCACGGTCGTCGCCACCACCACGCCGGAACAGGCCCGCCACTGGGCCGCGGCGGGGTTCTCGTTGTTCGAGGGACGCGATGTGCTCGACCCCGCTGCGTACGTCTGCCACGACCGGGTGTGTGACCTGCCGTCCCGGTCGGCGGACGCGCTGGCCGGGCAGATCGGCTGACGCCCCTCCCTCCCGGCGCGCCTGTATCCTGGAATGCTCATGTCTTCTCCGCTGCCCGTCATCACGTACCCGCCCGAACTGCCGGTCTCGCAGCGGCGGGACGACATCGCGGCTGCCATCCGTGACAACCAGGTGGTCATCGTCGCCGGGGCCACCGGCTCGGGCAAGACGACCCAGCTGCCGAAGATCTGCCTCGAGCTCGGTCGGGAGCACATCGGGCACACCCAGCCCCGTCGGATCGCAGCCCGGACCATCGCGGAGCGTGTGGCGGAAGAACTGGGCGGCGGCGAACTCGGCGGACTCGTGGGCTACCAGGTCCGGTTCACCGACAAGGTCAGCTCCGAGACCCGCGTGAAGCTGATGACCGACGGCATCCTGCTGAACGAGATCCACTTCGACCGCGACCTCAAGCGGTACGACACGATCATCATCGACGAGGCGCACGAGCGGTCCCTGACGATCGACTTCCTGCTCGGCTACCTGAAGCGGCTGCTCCCCCGGCGCCCCGACCTGAAGCTCATCATCACGAGTGCGACGATCGACCCGGAGTCGTTCTCGAAGCACTTCGACGACGCCCCCATCATCGAGGTGTCCGGCCGCACCTACCCGGTCGAGATCCGGTACCGCCCCCTCGTCGCCGAAGACCAGGACGACGCCGCCGACGACGAGTCGGACTCCCGCACCGGTGACAGCGGCAACGCTGCCGACGACCGCGACACCCTGCAGGGCATCACCGACGCCCTCGACGAGCTGGCGCAGGAGGACCCGGGCGACGTGCTCGTGTTCCTGTCCGGCGAGAACGAGATCCGCGACGCGCAGGACGCGATCGAGGGCAAGCGCTACCCGGGCACCGAGGTCCTGCCGCTGTACGGCCGCCTGTCCGCCGCCGACCAGCACCGCGTCTTCGAGCGCCGGCACACCCCGGGCATCCGCCGTCGTGTCGTCCTCGCCACGAACGTCGCCGAGACCTCGCTCACCGTGCCCGGCATCAAGTACGTCATCGACACCGGGACGGCGCGCATCTCGCGGTACTCCCCGCGAGCCAAGGTGCAGCGTCTGCCGATCGAGGCGATCTCGCAGGCCAGCGCCAGCCAGCGCTCCGGCCGAGCGGGCCGCACGAGTGCCGGCATCGCGATCCGGCTCTACTCGGAGGACGACTTCGGCCGTCGCCCCGAGTACACCGACCCCGAGATCCTCCGCACGAACCTGGCCGCGGTGATCCTGCAGATGATCTCGCTCGGCTTCGGGGACATCGAGTCGTTCCCGTTCCTGCAGCCGCCGGACAGCCGGGGCGTGAAGGACGGCCTCGACCTGCTGCGCGAACTCCGCGCCGTCGACAAGGACGGCCGCATCACGAAGTCCGGGCGGCAGCTGACCCGGCTGCCGATCGACCCCCGCCTCGGTCGCATGGTGCTCGAAGCCGGGCGCCAGGGCGTCGGGCGCGAGGTCATCGCCATCGTCAGCGCCCTGAGCATCCAGGACCCCCGCGAGCGCCCCCTCGAGAAGCGTGCGCACGCCGACCAGCTGCACGCCCGCTTCGCCGACCCGACGAGTGACTTCCTGACCCTGCTGAACCTCTGGAACCACATCGAGGAGCAGCAGGAGGAACTGTCGTCGAGCGCGTTCCGGCGGCTGTGCAAGGCCGAGTTCCTCAACTACCTGCGCATCCGCGAGTGGCAGGACCTGTACCGGCAGCTCTCCCGCGCCGCGAAGCAGGTCGACGTCCGTGTCGGGCAGGCACGCTCCGAGGACGGCGACGCCGTGCACCGGGCCCTGCTCTCCGGACTCCTCAGCCAGATCGGGCTGCGCGACCGCGAGAAGCGCGACTACCTCGGCTCCCGGAACACCCGGTTCGTGGTGTTCCCGGGCAGCGTGCTCGCGAAGAAGCAGCCCGACGCGGTGATGGCCGCCGAGCTCGTCGAGACGAGCCGGTTGTTCGCCCGGACCGTCGGCCGGATCGACCCCGCGTGGGTGGAACCGCTCGCCGGTGACCTGCTCAAGCGCACCTACGGCGAGCCGCACTGGGAGAAGAAGCAGGGCGCGGTCGTCGCCTACGAGCGCGTGACCCTGTTCGGCGTCCCGATCGTGCAGCGCCGCCGCGTGCAGTACTCGCGGATCGACCCGGAACACTCCCGCGAGCTGTTCATCCGGCACGCCCTGGTCGAGGGCGAGTGGGAATCGCAGCAGGCCTTCGACCGCGCCAACCGGAAGCTCCGCAAGGAACTCGAGCAGCTCGAGGAACGCACCCGTCGCCGCGACATCCTGCTCGACGACGAGAACGTCTACGAGTTCTACGACGCCCGCATCCCGGCCGACGTCGCGACGACCCGCGACTTCGAGGGGTGGTGGCGGACCACCCGCCGCGAGCAGCCGGACCTGCTCACGATGCGCCGGTCGGACCTGCTGGACGAATCCGCAGCCGAAGCGGCCGAGGACGACGTCGAGTACCCGACCCAGTGGCACAGCGGCGACCAGCGCCTCGCCATCCAGTACCGCTTCGAGCCCGGCGCCCAGGACGACGGCGTGAGCGTGCAGGTCCCCCTCGCGCTCCTGCCCCGGATGCGCGAAGAGGGCTTCGACTGGCAGGTCCGCGGCCTCCGACGAGAACTCGTCACCGCGCTCATCAAGTCGCTGCCGAAGCAGATCCGCAAGAACGTGGTGCCCGCTGCCGACTGGGCCGAGAAGATCGTCGCCGAACTGCCCGACGACGCCCCGACCGAGCCGACGGAGTCGTTCCGCGCCACCCTCGCCAAGGCGATCCAGCGCATGACCTACGTGCCGGTCTCCGAGTCCGACTTCGACCTGACCCGCGTCCCCGCACACCTGCTGCCGACATGGGCGGTGGTCGACGAGCGCGGTCGCCGGGTCGAGACCGGCAAGGACCTGTCGGCCCTGCAGACCAAGCTCAAGGACCGGACCCAGCAGAGCGTCGCCTCCGCCACGGCGAAGGGCACGGGACGGTCAGGAGGCGCGGCTCGCGTCGCGTCCGCCGGTGCCGGTCGTCCGCTCGAACAGTCCGGACTGACCGCATGGCCCGACCAGGACCTGCCGCAGACCCTCGACACCAAGCAGGCGGGCGGTGTCATCCGCGCGTACCCGTCCCTGGTCGAGGAAGGTACCGGTCCGAAGGCGACCGTCGGCGTGCAGCTGCTCGCCACCCCGTCCGACCGCGTCGTCCGGATGCCCGCCGGGGTCCGTCGTCTGGTGATGCACGCGGTGCCGTCGCCCGTGTCCTACATCCAGTCGCACCTGACCGGGCAGGAGAAGCTCGCCCTCGCAGCCAGCCCCTACCCGTCGACCGCCGCGCTGTTCGACGACGTCCTGGCCGCCGTGGTCGACGCCGGCATCCGCCGCGCGCACCCGGACGGCATGGTCTTCACGAAGGCCGGGTTCGAGGCCGTCCGCGATGCCGTGTCGGCTACCGTCGTCGACACGATGTTCACCGCCGTGTCCGAGGTCGCGGCCGTGCTCGCCGCGCAACGCTCCGCCGAACGAGCGCTCAAGCAGGCGAATTCGATGTCGCTGCTCGCCGCCCTCAGCGACATGCGGCAGCAGATGGAACGCCTGATGTTCCCCGGGTTCGTCGCCGTCGCGGGGCTCGACCGCCTGCGTCGGATCCGCGTGTACCTGCAGGGCATCGAGGCGCGCGTGCAGAAGCTGTTGCAGAACCCGGGGCGCGACGCCACGTGGATGCGCGAGGTCACCGTGGCGACCGACCGCTACACCGACGCCGGCGGTGTCTTCCCGCCCGCGGTCGGGGCGCACCCGGAGCTCGTGCACGCGCGGTGGATGCTCGAGGAGTTCCGGCTCAGCCTGTTCGCGCAGGAACTCGGGACCGCCGAGACCGTCTCGTTGCAGCGGATCACGAAGGCCCTGACCGCCGCGCGCTGATGGGGCTACCGTGTCGGCCATGATCGGCACACTCGACGTCGTGGTCCTGGACTGCCCGGACACCCGCGCCCTCGCCCGCTTCTACGCCGAGTTGCTCGGCGGGGAGATCGTCGGCTTCGACGAGGACTGGGCGGAGCTCGCCCTCCCGTTCACCGACCACCGTCCGATCCTGGCGTTCCAGCAGGTCGACGACTACCAGGCGCCGGAATGGCCCGGGCAGACGGTCCCGCAGCAGAGCCACCTCGACGTGAAGGTCGACGACCTGGACGACGGCGAGGCCGCGGTGCTCGCGATCGGCGCGACGGCCACGGGGTCGGGCACGGAGACGTTCCGCGTCTACCTCGACCCCGCAGGGCACCCGTTCTGTCTCATCCGGCCGTCGGACTGACCGGTTCGGTCGCCAGACCCTCGACCACGTTGACGTTCGGCAGTGCGGTGAGTGCGGCGCCGGGCAGGAACAGCTTCGCGGCGCGGCGCCCGGCGCCGATGACGACCTCGGGGGCGTCGAGGACGCGCGCGTCGATGTAGAGCGGCCACGACGACGGCAGTCCGATCGGCGTGATGCCGCCGTACTCCATGCCGGTCAGCTCGACCGCTTCGTCCATCGGGGCGAAGCTCGCCTTGCGGACGTCGAGCAGCTGCTTCACGACGCGGTTGACGTCGAGCTTCGTCGATGCCAGGACGACGCAGGCGGCGTAACGGACCTCGTCGCCGCGCTTCCCCGCGACGACGATGCAGTTGGCACCGCTGGCCAGCGGGTAGCCGTACGCCTCTGAGAACGCGGCGGTGTCGGCCAGGTCGGCGTCGATCGGTGCGCCCTCGATCTTCGTCAGGACGTCGCTCGGCAACGCGACGAGGGCTTCGGCGACGGGGATCGCGAGGAATCCGGTGGCGACCAGGGCGGGAACACGTTCGAGCGTCGGCATGGCTCCACCGTAGGGAAGCGATCCCGCACGAGGGTGGAGCCATGACCGAACTCCGGGCGATCGACGTCGACCAGTGGGCCCGCCGCGAGCACTTCGAGCACTACCGGCAGCGGGTGCCGTGCGCGTACGAGGTGACCGTCGAGCTCGACGTCACCGCCTTCGTCGAACGCGTCCGTTCGACCGGCCGACGGACCTACGCGTCACAGCTCTGGGCCATCGCGACCGTGGTGAACCGGCACGACGAGTTCCGGATGCAGCTGCTGGACGACGGCTCCCCCGCCGTGTGGGACCGCGTCCACCCGATGTTCACCGTGTTCCACCCGGACACCGAGACGTTCTCCGCCCTGGTCGTGCCGTACGACGAGGACTTCGGGACCTTCCACGATGCCGCGGTGTCGACGATCGAGCGGCACCGCGACGACACCCGGATGTTCCCGCAGGACGACCGCCCCGGCAACGTGTTCGACGTGTCGACCCTGCCGGGGGCGTCGTTCACCGGGTTCTCGTTGCAGGTGCGTGACGGCTGGGACCACCTGCTGCCGATCATCACGCTCGGCGGGTACCGGACCGCTGGCGACCGGACGCTGCTCCCCCTGGCGCTGCACGTCAACCACGCCGCTGCCGACGGCTTCCACACGACCCGGCTGCTGCGCGAACTCGAGGAGCTCTTCACCGACCCTGGCTGGCTCGGCTGACCCTGCCCGTCCTCGGACCGCATCTCCTACGCTGACCCCATGACGCCACAGTCGGAGCCCCTCGCCCGGAAACGCATCGGGCTCGTTGGCGCGGGCGGCATCTCCGTCGCGCACCTGCCCGGACTGCTCCGCCTGGGCGATGTGGTGGTGCACGCTCGCGAGGGCGCCCACGAACTCGTCGACGCCTTCACCGACACCGCCCGCGCCGAGGGCAGCACGATCACCGTCGCCGACAGCCTCGACGAGCTCCTCGCCGCGGTCGACGTCGTCGACGTCGTGGTCCCGACACACGCCCACGCCGAGGTGGTCCGCGCGGCGATCGCCGCCGGCAAGGACGTCGTCTCCGAGAAGCCCCTGGCCCGGACCGACGCGGACGCGGCGGACCTGGCGGCCCGCGCTGCGGACGCAGGCGTCCAGCTCTACCCGGCCCAGGTGGTGCGCTGGTTCCCCGCGTACGCGCGCCTGCACGAGGCCGCGACCACGGGCCTCCTGGGCGACCTGGCGGTGTTGCGGTTCTCGCGGTCCGGCGCCTTCCCCACCCACGTCCCCTGGTTCGGCGACCGCGCGCTGTCGGGCGGGATCGTGATGGACCAGATGATCCACGACCTGGACATCGCCCGCTGGGTGGCGGGCGAGGTGACCCGGGTGTCGGCGGTGAGCGTCCGCGCGGGGTCCGAGGCGGAGCCGGTCGAGGCGGCGCACGTCCTGCTCACGCACGAGTCGGGCGCGATCAGCCACGTCGCCGGGCTGTGGGGGCCGCAGCACCTGGCCTTCACGACGGAGTACTCGGTGACGGGGACGCTCGGCAGCCTGTCGCACTCCTCCCGGGCCGAGGAGGACACCCGGAGCGACCTGGCGGCGCCGGCGTCCGTCGACGGTTTCCTGCCGCCGGTGGACCCGGCCGCCGACCCGTACGCGCTGGAGCTCACCGACTTCCTCGCCGCGTTCGACGGCGGTCGGCCACCCCGGGTCACCGTCGACGACGGCGTCGCCGCGGTGCGGATCGCGAACGCGGCGATCGAGTCGATCGAGTCCGGCCAGCCGGTCGAGGTCGCACGGTGACGCTCCGGATCGGGGTGCTCTCGTTCGCCCACACGCACGCCATCAGCTACCTCGGTGCCCTGGCGGCCATGCCCGATGTCGAGGTGCGCGGCACGGACCCGGGCGGGGTGTCGACGGGGACGGAACTCGGCGACCTGCGCGGAGCCGAACTGGCACGCGCGCTCGGCGCCGGGTACGCGGACTCCGTCGACGAACTGCTCGCCTGGGGCCCGGACGCGGTGATCGTCACGAGCGAGAACGCCCGGCACCGCGAGTTCGTCGAGCTCGCGGCGGCAGCGGGGGCAGACGTGCTCTGCGAGAAGCCGATCGCGACCTCGTGGCAGGACGGCCTCGCCATCCGCGATGCCGTGGACCGCGCCGGGGTGCTGCTGATGATGGCGTTCCCGGTGCGCTTCGCCTCGGCGTTCGACCGGCTGCGGGCGACGCGGGACTCGGGCGCACTCGGCACGGTGTTCTCGGTGCGGGGCGCGAACAACGGCATGCTGCCGCTGGCCCGCGACTGGTTCACCGACGTCCGGCTGAGCGGAGGCGGCGCCCTCGTCGACCACGTCGTGCACGTCGCCGACCTGATCGACGGGCTGACCGGAGCGACGCCGGTGTCCGTCACCGCCGTCGCGAACCAGGTGCTGCACGCCGACCGAGCGAACGCCGAGACCGCGGGCCTGGTGACCATCACGTACGACGACGGCACCATCGCGGCGATCGACTGCTCGTGGAGCCGACCGGACACGTCGCCGGTGTGGGGCGGCTTGACGCTCGACGTCGCCGGGACGGGCGGCACGGTGTCGGTGGACTTCTTCGGGGCGGCTGCTCGCGGGCTCGACGCCGTGGGCGGCCGGCCGATCGAGCTCCGGTACGGGCCCGACCACGACGTGCCGATGCTCCGGACGTTCCTGGCGGCCGTGGCGTCCGGGGAGCAGCCGCAGCCGGACGTCGGGGTCGGCCTGCGGACGCTGTCGATCGTGCTGGCGGCGCAGGAGTCGGTGCGGACGGGCCGGACGGTCGCGGTGCAGGCCGCGGGCTGAGCGCGGCGCCGCCCCCCCCCCCCACCTCGCCCCACCCCGCCGCACCCCACCCCACCTCGCCGCACCTCGCCGCACCGCACCCCACCCCACCTCGCCGCACCTCGCCGCACCGCGCCGCACCGCACCCCGCCGCGCTACGCTCGTCCCGATGCGCGCAACCGTGCGGGACGTGGCCGCCCTCGCCGGGGTGTCCCCGAAGACCGTCTCCAACGTCGTCAACGGCGGCGTCGTCGTGCGCCCGGAGACCCGTGAACGCGTCGAGCGCGCGGTCGCCGAGCTCGACTACGTGCCGAACCTGTCCGCCCGCGGGCTGCGGAACGGCCGCTCCGGAGCGATCGCGCTGACGCTGCCGGAGATGGGCAGCGCCTACTCGGCCGAACTCGCGCAGTCGTTCGTGGAACTCGCCCGCGAACGCGGCTGGGTCGTGCAGCTCGAGCAGACCGGCAACGACCCGACTCTCGAACGCGAACTGGTGTCCCGCGCCCGCGCACACCTGGTGGACGGGCTGATCCTCAACCCGGTGTCGCTCAGCGCGAGTGTCCTGGCCTCGACCGAGGGGCTGCCGCCGACCGTCGTCATCGGCGAGGTCGAGCCCGAGCACGTCGACCAGGTGCACGTCGACAGCCGTGCGGCGGCCGAGCAGGTCACCGCACACCTCATCGCCCACGGGCACCGGCGCATCGCGATCGTCGGCGCGTCTCCCGACGGTGCTGCGACGGCGACGAGCGAGCTCCGCGAACACGGGTACACCGCAGCGCTCACCGCAGCAGGCATCACACCCGACCCGTCGCTCCGCGTCCCGCTGCCGGCGTGGACCACGAGCGCCGCGGCGACGACCTTCGCGGCCTGGCTCGACGAGCACCCCCTGCCCGACGCCGTCTTCGCCTTCACCGACTCGATCGCGTTCGGGGTGCTGCACGTCCTCGCCGCCCGCGGGGTCCGGGTGCCCGAGCAGGTCAGCGTCATCGGGTTCGACGACGTCGAGGCTGCCGCGTACGCGATCCCGTCGCTCAGCACGGTGTCGTTCGACCGTCGGGCCTTCGCGACGGCGGCACTCGACCTGCTGACCCGGCGGATCGCGGATCGCAGTGCCGCGCCGGAGACCGTCGTGGTGCCGCACCGGATCGTCGAGCGCGCGAGCGTCGCTGCCCGCTGAGCGCGTCGGCCGAATCTCGGCCCGGCGGACAGTCGGCGCCCTCGGAACAGCGAGAACTGTCCGTCAGGCCGAGTCTCGGCCGGAACAGCCGTCAGCCGCAGCCGCCAGCACCGCTGACCGCGTCCGCGCATCGCCGAGGATCCGGAAGTGCCCGCCCACCGGCAACCGCACGTTCGTCGCACCCTGCAGTTCGCTGCCCTCCGGGATGAGCGTGTCGAACACCCCGTACACCGACGTGATCCGCGCGTTGGCATCGAGTTCCCGCGCCAGCCCCGCCAGCACCGGGTCCGCCGCCCGGAACGCCCGCAGGTGCGGCACCGGCGCCAGCCGCGCGTAGACCGACCCCGCGAAGGGCGTCGACACCGCGACCATCCGGTCGATCCGCTCGTGCTGGTCGAGCTGCGTCATCGCGTACTTGCCGATCAACCCGCCCTTGCTGTGCGCGAGCACGAGCACGTTCCGCAGGTCCTGTTCCTGCAGGTACGCCATCACCGCACGCGCCGAGTCCGGCACGGGTCGCAGGTTGTGCCGCAGGACCGGCAGCACGTGCACCGGGTGTCCCCGGTCGTGGAGCGCGTCCATCAGCGGCCGCATGAAGTGCCAGGTCTCGTAGACGCCGGGGACCACGACGACGGGCTGCCCGTCGCCGGTCCGGTAGTCGTCCGCGGTGGTCGGGCCGAGGCTCCGGACCTGCCACCGGGCCGCGTACCCCCAGTCGAGTGCGGCCCAGCAGGCACGCCGAACCAGCGGGACACGGCCTGGAGGCCCGGATCGCGTCGTCCGCGCCGCCTCGGTCCCCGACGTGGCCGGCCGGGTCATCGGAGTCCCTCCAGGCGCTCGGCGCTGCGGAACGTCTCGAGGAGTCGTGCGAGCGCGTCCGGCTGCCGTTCCTGCACGTGGTGCGGCCCCGCCAGTTCCACGAAGGTGCCGTCCGGCGCAGCGGCCGCGAGCCGGGCCGACCAGTCGTGCCGCGCGATGGGGTCCTGGGTGCCGCGGACGACGAGGACGGGCTGCGTGACCTCGGTGATCGTCTGCTCGGCCGGGTAGCGGAGCATCGGCCCGAGCTCGCGCAGGTACTGGCGCATGCTCCGGAGGTAGTCGGTGACCAGGACCGTGTTCATCCGGACCCCCTCGACGAAGCCGTCGCGGCCCAGGTCGAGCGCCTGCATCGGGAGCGATCGCCGCTCGGCGTCGATCACCGGACCGACGAGCACGATCGCCGTGACGGCGTCGGGGTGACGGCGGGCGGACTCGATGACGACCTGCGTGCCCATCGACTGCCCGACGAGCACCAGGTCATCGACGACCAGGTGTCGGACGGCCCGCACCACCACGTCGCCGAGCTCCTCGATCGACAGCCGCCGACCGGCCGCGGGCAACCAGCCGAACCCCGGCAGGTCGACGCTGATCGTGTGGTGCTCGGCGGCGACGGCGCGCTGCGACCGGGCGAAGGACCGGTGTGACATCCCGATGCCGTGGACGAACACGACGGTGGGGTCGGCCTCGTCACGGACCGGCCCGCGCGACGCCATGGTGTGCAGGCGCACGGGCAGCCCGTCGATCCGGACGGTCTCCACAGCAGCGCGCACGAGCCGAGGCTACGCGGCGGTTCGCAGCACCGGGTCAGCCTGGTCATCGGCTGCCCACAGCCGGGCCGTGTGGAGTGCTGGCATGAGCGACACCACTCCCACCAACGGCCACGAACCGGACGGCTCCGTCCCGGCGAACCGGGCGACGACGCCGACCGGCTGGGACGCCACCCCGACGTCGACCGCCACGCTCGACGGGCCCGCGCTCGCGCAGCAACAGCCGCCGCAGCCGCAGCAGCAGCAGCAGCAGCAGCCGTACCGCGCCGACACCGGAGCCTGGAACCCCGGCGCCCCGAACGGCACCACCCCCTGGTACGGAGCCGGAACCACGGGCGACCGCCGGAGCACCGGCCCGAAGCCCCCGTGGTTCTGGCCGGTGCTCGCCGCCGTCGTCGCACTCGCAGCGCTGCTCGTCGGTGGCGGCGTCGGGTTCGCCGTCGGCCACGCGATCGGCGCCGATCGGTCACAGTCCACGACCCGGGTGCCGGGCACGGACCGGTTCCCGGGCAACGGCACCGGGAGCTGACCAGCGCGTACGATCCGGACCATGCGGAAGACCACTGCCGGTCTGTTCACGTCGGTCGACGGCGTCGTGCAGGACCCCTACGAGTTCCAGTACGACAGCTTCGACGCCGAGCTCGGTGCCGCGATGGGTGCCTTCACGGCCCGCACCGACACCGTGCTGCTCGGCCGGAACAGCTACCTCGAGTGGTCCGAGTGGTGGCCAGCCCACCCGGAGGACCCCTTCGGGCAGTGGATCAACCCGATCGAGAAGCACGTCGCCTCCACCACCCTCGGCGACGACCTGACCTGGCAGAACAGCACGCGGATCCCGGGCGACGTCCCCGCGTTCGTCCGCGAACTGCAGCAGCGCGACGGGGCCGACATCGCCGTGTGCGGCAGTGTCACGCTCGTCCGCAGCCTGCTGTTCGCCGGGGTCCTCGACGAACTGCAGCTCATGATCCACCCGGCGATCGCCGGCCGTGGCCGGCGGCTCTTCGAGCCGACCGACCCGCCCACGCGCCTGCGTCTGGTCGACAGCACCGTGACGAGCAAGGGGAACGTGCTGAACACCTACGGGCGGTTCGACGCCTGACGGACGCACCACGGGCCTCCCGGCCCCTGCCCGTCATGCGTCCTGCCGAACCGCGCGTACCCTCGTGGGTGACCACACGCACCCGAGGAACACCGGAGCAAGCATGACCCAGGACACCCGCCCGCACGTCGTCATCGTCGGCGGTGGATTCGCCGGTGTGGCCGCCATGCGGGAGCTCGCCGACGCGCCGGTCCGGGTGACCCTGGTCGACCGCCACGTCTACAACATGTTCCAGCCCCTGATGTACCAGGTGGCGACGGGCGGCCTGAACGCCGGCGACGTGACGTACTTCCTGCGCTCGCTCCGTGCCCGGCAGTCGAACGCAGAGTTCCGCCACGGCCTGCTCACCGGCATCCGCACCGACGAGCGCATCGCCGAGATGTCCGACGGCGAACACCTCCACTACGACTACCTGATCCTCGCCAACGGTGTGAACACGAGCTACTTCGGCACCCCCGGTGCGTACGAGTACGCGTACTCGATGTACTCCCGCTCGCAGGCACTCCGCATCCGCGACGAGCTGTTCACCCGACTCGAAGAGGCGGCGGCGAACCAGGGCCCCGACGAGATCCGCATCGTCATCGTCGGCGGCGGCGCGACCGGCGTCGAGATGGCCGGCGCGCTCGCCGAGCTCCGCGACCAGGCCCTCGTCGGCGCGTACCCGGAGATCGAGCGGGGCAACATCTCCATCACGCTCGTGCACCGCAGTGGTGAGCTGCTCAAGCCGTTCGCCCCCCGCCTGCGCCGCTACGCCGCCAAGGTGCTGCGGAAGCGCGGCGTCGTGCTCCGGCTGAACACCGGCGTCTCCGAGGTCAAGCCCGACGGCGTGATGACCGCGGACGGCGAGTTCATCCCCGCGTCGCAGGTCGTCTGGGCGACCGGTGTCGCCGCCCACAAGGAGGTCTCCGGCTGGGGCCTGCCGCAGACCCACGGGGGCCGCATCCAGGTGAACGACGACCTGAGCGTGAAGGGCGCCGAGCGCATCTTCTCCGCCGGCGACATCGCCGCGCAGGACGACGCCCTCGCCCAGCTCGCCCAGCCCGCACTGCAGGGCGGCCGGCACTCGGCTCGGCAGATCGTGCGCCTGCTCGAGGGCAAGGCCACCGAGCGCTTCAAGTACTTCGACAAGGGCACCATGGCGACGATCGGCACGAACGCCGCGGTCGCCCAGCTGCGCGGCGGGATCACGATGGTCGGCCCGGTCGCCTGGCTCGCCTGGGTGTTCGTGCACATCACGAGCCTGCTCGGCGCCGGCAACCGGATGTCGACCCTGACGCACTTCTTCGTCCGCTACGTGTGGTTCATGCGGAAGCGCTCGATCCCGATCGTCGGCGACGTCCGCCCGGTGCGCCCGAACGGCGACCGCGAGCCGGACCCCTGGCAGCTGCAGAAGGCCGAGTAGCCGCCGAGTCCACTCGCGCGCTCGCGCGCTCGCTTCGTGAGCAGGAACGGTCGGGTCCGCACGTCGGACCCGACCGTTCCTGCTCACGGTGTGCGTGCGGCGGACGTTGGGCGCGACGGTCTGGAGGCGCGGTGCGGGCTGGCCACGGGCCTCCCGGCCGACGCGTGGTGCGCGGGGCTGGCGCCGACGCGGAACGACCATGTCGCCGTCGTACGACAGCGACATGGTCGCTGTGCGCGCAGCGCGACGGTCCGCACGTTCGACGTCGACACTGACGAGCCTGGTACACCCCGCTCGTTGAGCCTCCTCTTACCCGCGAGAGGCACCCTGGTCGGCGACACGCAACCGAGCAGCGCGCGGAGGGACCATGGCGACGACGACGCTGACGCACGCGCCGACGGACGCGCCGACATCGGCGCGACCGCAGCACCGCACGGCCGCCCCGGCACGCGCCGGAACCGGTGCGCCCGAGGCTCCGCCGCCCCCGCTGACGCACCGTGCGCCCGCGCTCGACGGACTCCGGACGCTCGCCATCCTGGTCGTCGTCCTGTACCACCTGCACGTGCCGCAGTTCGATGGCGGCTTCATCGGGGTCACGGTCTTCTTCGTGCTCTCCGGGTTCCTCATCACGACGCTGCTGCTCGGCGAACGGCGCCGCACCGGGCGGGTGCGCCTCGGCTCGTTCTGGGTGAAGCGGCTGCTGCGCCTGTACCCGGCGCTGCTGGCGCTCGTCGTGGTCGGGCTGCTGCTCTGGAACTGGGTCGGTGACTACAAGGGCGCGTCACTGCACTCCGGTGAAGCGGCGTTCATCGCGCTGACCTACACGGGCAACCTGTTCCGCGCCTTCTGGGACACCTCGCAGGGCGTCTTCGCGCACACGTGGAGCCTGTCGATGGAGGAGCAGTTCTACCTGGTGTGGCCTCCGGTCCTGGCGCTGCTGGCCGCGCTCAGGGTGCGGCGTCGCTGGCTCCTCGCGGGGCTCGGCGTCCTGGTCGTCGGGGCGTCGGCGGTGTCGTGGGCGAGCTACCGGACCCCGAGCGGCGGGACCACGCCCGACGTCTACTTCTCGCCCGTGCTCGGGGTGGTGCCGCTCGCGATCGGCTGCGGACTGGCCCTGCTGCTCGATGACGAACGCGTGCGGGTGCGGGCCGCCGGGGTCCTGGGGCACCTGGCGACCTGGGTCGGCCTCGTGCTGCTGGTCGCGGTGCTGCTCGGCATCGGCGACGACTGGACCGAGCACGCGTCGACGTTCGGGATCGTGCTGCCGGCGACCGGACTGGTCTCGGCGGTGGCGATCGGCGGCCTGGTCTCGGTCCGGTCCCCCGTGTCCGCGGCCCTGGGCTGGACGCCGGTGTCGTGGTTCGGCCGCCGGGTGTCGTACTCGGCGTACCTCTGGCACCCGCTGGTGATCGCGCTGCTCGGCACCTTCGCGATCGGACCCTGGGGCACGGTCGGCCTGGTCGGCGCCGTGGTGATCGTGTCGATCGGTGCCGCGTACGCCGTCGAGGTGCCCGTCGAGCGGTTCCGCGCGCGGGCTCGTGCGGCACGCAGCGCATCCGCGCCGATGCCTGCGGCCGCACCTGTGCGTGCGCCCGCGCCCGCGCCGTCGAGTGAGCAGAAGACGCCGGGTACGGCGCGCTGACCCGACGTCTTCTGCTCACTGAGTGCCCCGGCGCACGCCGACCGTAGGCTCGCCCCCGTGCACTCGGAACGGACGGACGTCCTCGTCGTCGGCGGCGGACCCGTCGGGCTGTTCGTGGCGGCGCTCCTCGCGGCGCGGGGCGTCGACGTCCGGGTGTGGGAACGCCGCGCGGAGCCGCCGACCGGTTCGCGGGCCATCGGCATCCACCCGCCGTCCCTCGACGCGTTCGCCGCGATCGGCCTGGACACCGCGGTGCTCGCCGAGGCGTCGCTCGTCCGTGCAGGGGTGGCCAGGAGCCGCGGTCGGACCCTCGGCACGCTGCGCTTCGACCGGGCTTCGCCGACCCACCCGTACGTGGCGACCCTCGACCAGCACCGCACCGAGTCCCTGCTCCGCGACCGGCTCCACACCGGTGCGCCGGAGGCCCTGCGTACCGGGACCGCCCTGACCGCCCTGACCCGGCACACCGACCACGTCGATGCCACCGGGACCGGGCCCGACGGCGACGTGGTGACGGTCCGTGCGGCCTTCGTCGTCGGTGCGGACGGCGCTCGGAGCGTCGTCCGTGACCTGCTCGGCATCGGAACGACCGGGCGCGAGTACCCGGACCGCTACGTGATGGGCGACTTCGCCGACCCCGAGGCTCCGTCGGCCCGGTCCGCCGCGCTGGTCGACGTGGGCCCGGACGGCGTGGTCGAGTCCTTCCCGCTGCCGGGCGCGCGTCGCCGGTACGTCGCCCTGGTGCCGGACGACGCAGCGTTCGCCGCAGCGGAACGCGGCGCGACGCGCGACCCGGACCCCGCGCTCGTCGCCCGTCTCGCGGCCCTCGTCGCGGAGCGCACCGGTGTCGTCCCCGACCCGGCGACCTGCTCGATGACCAGCGGCTTCCGGGTGCGTCGCCGCACGGCCGACCGCGTCGGTGCCGGCCGGGTCGTGCTCGTCGGGGACGCCGCACACGAGATCAGCCCGATCGGCGGGCAGGGCATGAACCTCGGGTGGCTCGACGCCGCCGAGTTGGCGCCGCTGCTCGCCCGAGCGGTCCGCACCGGCACGGCCGGGCCGTGGCCGGGCTACGCCGCCCGCCGCCAGGCAGCCGCCCGTCGTGCGGCTCGCCAGGCCGAGGCGAACATGGCGCTCGGTCGTCCGCTCGGCCCCGTCAGCACGACCGGACGGGAGGCGCTGCTCCGGACCGCCCTGTCGCTGCCGACCGCGCACGGCTTGGCCCGGCTCTACGCGATGCGCTGGGCCTGACGGCTCACGTCAGGCGACGAGTCGCGCGCCCGCGAAGCCGAGCTCGACGACGAGCACGAGCGACGACGCGATGACCAGCCGGAACAGGGTGCGCGACGCCCGTCCCGCGAGCACCAGCCGCACGCCGACGACGGCGAGGACGAGCACCACGACGGCACCGAGGAGCGCGAGCACGACCCCGACGCCCCGCACCGGGTCGTCACCGAGCACCTGTCCGCCGAGCACCAGGGCAGCCGCGACGACGAGCGAGGCGAACGCGGCGATCCCCGCGCCGCGGAGCCCGAGCCGGTGCGGGAACCCCCGGACACCGGTGGCGGCGTCGTCGACCAGGTCGGGCAGCACGTTGGTGCAGTGGATCGCGATGCCGAAGACGGCCCCCGTCGCGATCGCCCACCACGTCGGCCACTGTCCCTCGGGCCCGGCCGCGACGGACACGACGGGCAACAGCCCGAAGGCGACGATGAACGGCGCCACCGACCACACCGAACGCTTCAGGCCGGCGTCGTAGGCCCACCCGGCGGCGACCAGCACGAGGTGCGCGACCGCGGCGACGGGGCCGAGGAACAGCGAGAGCACCACGGCGATCCCGGCGGTGACGTAGGCAGCGGTACGGACGGTGCCGACGGCGAGGAGGCCGCGGGCCACGGGCTTGTCGCGCCGTCCGACGGCCCGGTCGCGGTCCGCGTCGATCCAGTCGTTCGCCAGCCCGATGGACAGCTGCCCGGCGACGACCGTCAGCGCCACCAGGGCCACGAGCCACACCGGGTGTCCGACGGCGGCGGCGACCACCGCGGCGAGGACGGTCACCGTGACGGTCGGCCCGGGGTGCGACGACGCGAAGAGCAGTCGTGCGGTCGACGGGGCGCTGCTGGCGGTCACCCGGTCAGCGTACGGATCGCTCCTGCGCGGTCGTGGGGCCGGTCACGGGACCGCGGTCACCTCGACGCCGAAGCGGTCGACGAGCTCGCGCTTGAGTACCTTGCCGCTCGGGCCGAGCGGCAGCGCGTCGAGGACGTGCACGACCCGGGGGTACTTGTACGCGGCGATCTCGGCGGCGACGAAGTCGACCAGGACCTGCGGCTCGACGGTCGCGCCGGAGCGCAGGACCACCGCCGCCTCGATCTCCTGCCCGTGCACCGCGTGCGGCACGCCGAACACCGCGGCCATCGCCACGTCGGGGTGGGTGGCGAGCACCTCCTCGACCTGGCGGGGGTACACGTTGTAGCCGTTGCGGATGATCATGTCCTTGGTGCGGTCGACGATCGTCAGGTAGCCGTCGTCGTCCTTCGTCCCCAGGTCGCCGGTGCGGAACCACCCGTCGACGATGGCCTCCGCGGTGTCCTCGGGCCGGTCGAGGTACCCGTTCATCAGGTTGTGGCCGCGGATCACGAGCTCGCCGATCGCACCGTGCGGCAGCATGACGATCGCGTCGCGGACCTCGGGGTCGGCGATCTCGACGTCGACGCCCCACACCGGCGTGCCGATCGTGCCGGGCCGCGGCGGCTGTCCGACGTGGTTGAAGGTGGCGACCGGCGAGGTCTCGGTCAGGCCGTACCCCTCGTGGATCGGGGCGTCGAAGACCTGCTCGAACCGCTCGAGCACCGCCAGCGGCAGCGAGGCACCACCGGAGATCGCGTACCGGAGCGTCGGACGGGCCTCGGACCGGGTCGCGGCGTCGAGCAGCGCCATGTACATCGTCGGGACGCCCATGAAGATGCCGCAGCCGTGCTCGACCATCGCGGCGAGCGCCGAGTCGCCGTCGAACTTCGGCAGCATGACCAGCGTCGCGCCGGTGCGGAACCCGGTGTTCATCGTGCAGGTCTGCCCGAACGTGTGGAACAGCGGCAGCGCGCCGAGCAGGACGTCGCCGCGGTGCATGTCGAACGTGGTCATCAGGTTGGTGTTGACCTGTTCGAGCAGTGCGAAGTGCGACCCCTCGGCGCCCTTGGGCTGGCCGGTGGTGCCGCTCGTGTACAGGATGGTCGCGGTGTCGAACGGGTGCCTGGGGACGTAGGTGTCGAGCGGTTCGCTCTGCGCGGCGAGGGCCTCGAGCCGGTCGGGGCCGGCCGCGGACTGGTCGCCGGTCGGAGCCTGCGCAGGGGCCGGCGCGAGCACGGTCACCACGTCGACCCCGGCCAGCTCGGCGCCGGCAGCACCTTCGCCGAGCAGCGGTGCGGCGCAGACGAGCAACGTGGCCCCGCTGTCGCGCAGGACGTACTCGATCTCGCGGCGTTTCAGCAGGGCGTGCACGGGCACGGCCACCGCGCCGAGGGCGAGGGTGGCGTAGTAGACGCGGGGGAAGTCCGCGACGTTCGGCACGAGCATCGCGACCTTCGACCCCTCGGTGACGCCCCGCGCACGGAGCGCTCCGGCGTAGGACAGGGTCTGGGCCCACAGCTCGGCGTAGGTGGTGCGGACGTCGCCGACGATGACGGCGACGTCGTCGGGGTACCGTGCCGCCGACTCGGCGAGGATCGCTGCGACCGATGCGGTCGCGCGGGTGGTGTGGGTGTCGTGCATGCCGGTCTCCGTCGTCGTCGACGACCTCGTCGTCGTCGCAGCCGATCCTACGGCTCGTCCTGCCGCGTCGCGCGTGCTCCGACGACACCCGTCCGGGGCGGTCGCCGCACGGGTGTCCGGTCAGGCAGCGGTCGGCGCGGCGACCTTCCGGCGCACCAGGACCCCGGACGCCAGGGCGATCCCGAGCAGCACGACGAGTCCGCCGACGGGTTCGTTCCACCGCACCCGCTCCCCCAGCACGAGCACCCCGAGCGCCACCCCGACCACCGGCGTCAGGTAGGTGACGGTGGAGGCGCGACCAGCGCCCCACGCCTGCACGAGCCGGGTGTTCCAGGCGTAGGCCAGCCCCGTGCCGACGCAACCGAGCGCGATCATCGCGGCCACGATCCTCCCGTCCAGCTCGACCGGACCGGTCGCGATGACGGGCGCGACCAGCAGCAGCATCCCGGAGGCCAGCGTCAGCTGGACCGTCGCCAAGGTGACCGGGTCGTACGCGCTCGCCACGGCCACCCGCCGCAGGTAGGCGAGCCCGATGCCGTAGGACGCGGTCATACCGAGCAGTGCGACCTGCCCCGGCACGCTCGCCAGGACCTCGGGGTCGGTCAGGACGTCCCACGGGCCGACCAGCACGAGCACCCCGACGATGCCGAGCACGATCCCGAGCACCTGCCGTCCGCGCAGGCGTTCGGACGGCACGAGCACCGCGAGCGCGGCCAGCGTCATGATCGGGGTCGTCGCGTTGTAGATGCTCGCGAGGCCGGACGGCACCGTCTGCTCCGCCCACGCCATCAGTGACGACGGCACCGCGTTGAGGAACACCGCGACGACCGCCAGGTGCGCCCAGGTCCGCGGTTCCCGAGGCCAGCGCCGACGGGTCGCCAGGAGCACCACGACGAGCGTGACCCCACCGAGCACGGTCCGCACGGTGGCGACCTGCTGCGGGGCGAGACCGTCGAGGCCGATCTTCGCGAAGAGGAAGCTCGAGCCCCAGGTCAGTGCGACGAGGACGTAGAGGAGGGCGTTCACGTGGCCTAGTGTCGGACCACCGAGCGACATGCGGCAAACGCATGTCGCTCATGCCCACATGAGGAGGACGCATGACCGTCTCGGTCCAGCAACTGCGCGCGTTCGTCGCCACGCTCGACGCCGGGTCCTTCACCGCCGCGGCCGTCGCCCTGGGCGTCGGCCAGTCCGCGGTGTCGCACGCCGTCGCGGGGCTCGAGCGCGAGGTCGGCGGCTCCGTCGTGCACCGCGGCGCGGTCGCCGCCCCCACCCCGCTCGGCGACCGCCTGCTGGCCCACGCCCGCAGCGTGCTCGCCTCGGTCGAAGCCCTGGAGGCGGTGGTCCGGCCCGGCACGGCGCGCGGCACCGTGCGCCTCGCCGCCGTCCCCACCGTCTGCCAGGGGCTGCTGCCGCGGCTCCGCGAGCTGTGGGCGGTGACCCTGCCGGACGTCGACGTGCAGGTCTACGAGGGGGACGACGACGAGATGCCGGAGTGGCTCGAGGCCGGCACCGTCGACGCCGCCGTGCTCGTCGACCCGTCGCCGGTGCCGGACGGCGGCGTGGTCGTCGCGCGGGACGAGATGGCCGCCGTGATCCGCCGCGACCACCCCCTCGCCGAGCTGCCAGCACTCACCCTCGACGACCTGCACGAGGACGGCCTGGTGGCGGGCGGCGGCGGGTGCGAGTACCAGATCCAGAAGCTCCACGAACTCGACGGCCGGCCGTTCCGGTACGCCCACCGGGTGCGCGAGATGAGCACGATGTTCGGGATGATCCAGCGGGGCGAGGGCGTGTCGATCGTGCCGACCCTGGGCCGCGGGATGCTGCCGCCGGACCTCGTGATGATCCCGATGGCCCGGCGGCTCGAGCGCACCCTGGTGCTGAGCGGGCCGTCGTCCCGTGCGTGGCACCCCCTGGCGCGGGCGCTGGTCGACGCGGTCTGAGGCGGGCGGGCGGGCGGGCGGGTCGCCGGTCGAGCGGCTCCGGCGGCTCCGGCGGCTCCGACCTTCGGCGGATCCGCTCGTCGACGCGGCTCCCTAGGCTCGGGGCATGACCTCGACCGCGCTCCCCGCCGTGCCCCTCGGGCAGCGTGTGTGGTCCCAGACGTGGCGCGTGGCCGTCGCGGCGCTGACCGGGCTGTTCACCGCCGGTCTGGTGTGGCCGACGATGGACACCCGCGGATGGAGCGACCTGCACGTCGGCGCCCTGATCCTCGGGGACATGGGAGCGGGCCTGGTCGCCCTCGTCCTGCTGCCGTTCCGGCACCGGGCGCCGCTCGTGGTCACGGTCGTCATCGGTGCCCTCAGCTCGGTGTCGACGCTGGCGGTCGGGTCGGCCGCGATCGCGACGGTCTCGCTCGCCACCCGGCGCCGTGCAGTCGAGATCGCCGTCGTCGGTGCGGTGCTGCTCGGCGCCACCGTGCTCTACGACGTCGTCCTGGCCCCCGACCAGACCGTGCCGTTCTGGCAGATCGTGCTCGCAGGCACCGTCAGCATCGCCCTGCTCGTCGCGATCGGCATCGGGATCGGGCAGCGCCGGGCGCTCCTGCTCTCCCTGCGCGAGCGCGCGGACCTGCTCGAGCGCGACCAGCAGCTGCGCGAGGACCGCGCCCGCGAGCAGGAACGCGCCCACATCGCCCGCGAGATGCACGACGTCCTGGGCCACCGGCTCTCCCTCGTCGCGCTGCACGCCGGCGCACTCGAGTACCGCGGCCCGGGGCTCACCCCGGATGAGACAGCCGCAGCGGCCGGGGTCGTGCGGGCCGAGGCGCACTCCGCGCTCACCGACCTGCGCGACGTGCTCGGGGTGCTGCGTGACCCGGCCGCGAACGCCGGCGACGAGGTGACCGGCACCGCGCCTCCGCAGCCGACACTCGTCGACCTGCCCGCCCTGCTCGACCAGGCCCGTTCCGGGGGCGCGACCGTCCGGGCGCGCGTCGACTCCGACGCCGCGGCGGTGCCGACCGCCGTCGGGCGACATGCGTACCGCATCGTGCAGGAGGCGCTGACGAACGCCCGTCGGCACGCCCCCGGACAGCCCGTCGACGTGGTCGTCGAGACCGTCGGCGGTCCGGCGATCCGGGTGGTGGTGTCGAACACGCTGACCGACGAGCCAGCGCGCACGAAGGCCGCCGCCGGGCAGGGTGCCGGGCACGCCGCCGGCTCCGTCGCGGGGCACGGTCTGCGCGGGCTCGCCGAACGCGCCCGACTCGTCGGCGGGAGCTTCCGTGCCGGCAGCGACGACGGACGCGTGCACGTGGTCGAGGCGGTGCTGCCGTGGACGCCGTGACCGCTCCCGTCCGGGTCGTCCTGGTCGACGACGACCAGCTCGTCCGCGTCGGGCTCCGCATGCTGCTCAGCGGCGACGACGGTCTGGTGGTCGTGGGCGAAGCGGGCGACGGGCTCGAAGCCGAGGGCGTCATCGCCGCGACCGCGCCCGACGTCGTGCTCATGGACATCCGGATGCCCCGGTGCGACGGACTCGTCGCCACCGAACGCGAACTGCGACGGCGGCCCGACCTGGCCGTCCTGGTGCTGACCACGTTCGAGGGGGACGACCTCGTGCTCGGAGCGCTGCAGGCCGGCGCCCGTGGGTTCCTGCTCAAGGACACCCCGCCGCACGAACTCGTGCAGGCCGTACGGACCGTGGCGTCCGGGCGCTCGATCCTGTCCCCCTCGGTGCTCGACCGGGTGATCGCGTTCGCCGCCGGGCCACGCTCGGGCCCCGCAGCCGGTGGAACGGGCGGCGCCACTGCGGACGGTGCCGAGGAACGTCGACTGCTCGCCCTGCTGACCGAGCGCGAGCGGGAGGTCGCGCTCGCCGTGGCCAACGGGGCGTCGAACGCGCAGATCGCCGCCGACCTGTACGTGGGCCTGGCCACCGTGAAGACGCACGTCGGGCACGTGTACGAGAAGTTCGGCGTCGAGAACCGGGTGCAGCTCGCGCTCGTCGTGCACGCGGCGCGGCGGGGCGGGACGGGGTGGGGACAGCCCACCGGGTGACCGGGTGAGCGTCGTCTGAACGGTCGGCGATGTCCGCTCGGCAGGATGGACCGATGGCCGAGACGCACGTGAAGACGTTCACCACCGCGGACGAAGCGGCAGCCGAGGCCGCAGGGCTCGCCTGGCTCGCCGAGGCCGAGGACGCCGGCGGCACCCGCATCGCCCGCGTGCTCGGGCGCCCGAGTCCGACCGTGCTCGACCTCGAACTGATCTCCGACGGCTCCCCCACCACCGCCCAGGCCGAGCGGTTCGGCCGATCGCTCGCCCACACGCACGCCGCCGGTGCCGACCACTGGGGCGCACCTCCCGCCGGCTGGACCCGAGGAGCGGCGTTGCGGATGGGCCGTTCGCGCACGCCGTTCGTCGCAGCCGAACAGGCACCGGCGACCTGGGGCGAGTTCTTCGCCGAGTACCGGATCCGCGACTTCGTCCGCCGGATCGTCGACGCCGGCGGGTTCGACCACGCCGAGGCCGCCGTGTTCGAGCGGGTCGCGTCGCGGGTACAGGACGGCACCCTCGGTTCACCGCAGCCCGCGCTCGTCGGGGACCGCCCCGCTCGTCTGCACGGTGACCTGTGGGCCGGCAACGTCCTCTGGCCGACGGACTCGTCCGAACCCACCGGCGCCGTGCTCATCGACCCGATCGCGCACGGCGGGCACGCGGAGACCGACCTGGCGCTGCTCGGGCTGTTCGGGCTGCCCCGGCTCGAGACGGTGCTCGCCGCCTACGACCGGGAGTCACGGCTGGCCGACGGCTGGCAGGAGCGCGTCGAGCTCCACCAGCTCGCGCCGTTGCTGCTGCGCGTGTTCCTGTTCGGCGGCTCGTACACCGGGGCCGCGCTCCGGGCGGCGCAGCGGTACGCCTGACCCCTCGCACCGTGCGGCCTCGCTCACCCCGTGCGAGGTTGCCCGCCCCGGTGCCAGCGGCGCACCGTGCGGCCTCGCTCACATCGTGCGAGGTTGCCCACCCCGTGCAGCGCTACAGCCGCGCACCGAGCAGGCGACCCCGCACCGACCGGACGACAGCGCACCGTGCGCCCGCGCCGCCCGCGCTCTCCCCGCCGGCCAACCTCGCACCGTGCGTCCTTAGCTCGCCCACAGCCGGCACAGTGCAGCAGTCGGGGAACGCCCCGGATGCTCATCGACATGACCACCTACCCGGTACCCGTGACCGACCGACGCGACCCCGCGCGCAGTGCCGCGCGGGATCGGCGCCGCCCGCCCCTCGCCCGGCTGTTCCTCGGCGAGCGCGAGGACGCCCGCTGGCTCCGGCCCGCGTTCTGGGCGCTCCTCACCGTGACCGCCGTGGTGTACCTGTGGGACCTCAGCGTCTCCGGGTACGCCAACAGCTTCTACGCCGCCGCCGTGCAGGCCGGCACGAAGTCGTGGGAGGCGTTCTTCTTCGGCTCCCTCGACTCGTCGAACTTCATCACCGTCGACAAACCACCCGCCTCACTCTGGGTGATGGTGCTGTCGGCCCGGCTGTTCGGCTTCTCGAGCACCAGTCTGCTGCTCCCCCAGGCGCTGATGGCCGTTGGCTCCGTCGCCCTGGTCTGGGGCACGGTCCGCCGCACCCTGGCCCGGCTCGGTGCCACCACCGCGAACGTCGGCGCCCTGCTCGCGGGCTTCGTCGTCGCAGCGACCCCGGCAGCGGCCCTGATGTTCCGCTTCGACAACCCGGACGCCCTGCTCGTCCTGCTGATGACCGCCGGGGCGTACTGCACGGTGCGGGCGCTGCCGAAGGGCAGCTGGAGGTGGATCGCGCTCGCCGGGATCGCCCTGGGCTTCGCGTTCCTGACGAAGATGCTGCAGGGCCTGCTCGTCCTGCCCGCCTTCGGCCTCGTGTACCTGTTCGCCGCCCGCACCGGGTGGGGCCGGCGGGTGATCGGCCTGGTCGTCGCCGCCGGCTCCCTCGTGGTGGCCGCCGGCTGGTGGGTCGTCGCCGTGTGGCTCTGGCCCGCCGAGTCCCGCCCGTACATCGGCGGCTCGACGAACAACACCGTCCTCGACCTGGTGTTCGGCTACAACGGCCTCGGTCGGATCTTCGGCGGCTCGGGCAACGGTGGCGGAGGCGGCGGCATGACCGGCGGTACCGCGGGTGGCTCCTTCGGTGGCTCGACGGGCCTGAACCGGCTGTTCTCGTCCGAGATGGGGCTCGAGATCTCGTGGCTCCTGCCCGCGGCGCTCATCGCCCTGGTCGTCGGCCTGGTCGTCGTCGGCCGCCGGCACCTGGCCGACCCCGCCCGTGCCGGGCTCGTCCTGTGGGGCGGGTGGCTCCTGGTCACCGGCCTGGTGTTCTCGTACATGTCCGGCACGATCCACCCGTACTACACGGTCGCCCTCGCCCCGGCCATCGCCGGACTCGTCGGCACCGGCGGCGCCCTGCTCTGGCACGCACGAGCCCGCTTCCTCGGCCGCCTCGGCCTCGCCGCGATGACCGGCGTCACCGCGTTCTGGGGCTGGTGCCTGCTGAACGAGAACCCGACGTGGCTGCCGTGGCTCCGCTGGGTGATGCTCGCCGGTGGGCTGCTGTCCGCGGCACTGATCGTCATCGGCAGTGTGCCGTCGCTGCGCAGGCTCGTCACGGTCGGCGTCCTCGCCGGCACCCTGTTCGGGCTGTCCGGCACCACCGCCTACGCCCTCGCCACGACGACCGTCGCGCACTCCGGTTCGATCCCGAGCGTCGGTCCGGCGGGCAGCAGCTCCGGTGGGACGGGCGGCGGTGGCACCGGTGGCATGCCGGGAGGCACGGATGGACCGGGTGGACCGGCCTCCGGTTCCGACGACGGCGGCTCCGACGGCGCGTCCGACTCCCAGCAGGGTCCCGGCGGGACCCCGCCGGAGGGCGCTTCCGGCGAGGCGCCGGAAGGCGCCACCGGGCAGGCACCGGGCGGTACGACGGAGGGACCCGACGGCGCGGGCTCCGAGGCGGGGTCGGGCACGGGCCTCCAGGCCGGGGGTGGTGGCACAGGCGGCGGCACGTCGACCTCGTCGGCGCTGCGGAAGCTGCTCGAGGCATCCGACGCGAAGTGGGCGGCCGCGGTGAACGGATCGCAGTCGGCCGCGCAGCTCGAACTCGACACCGACACCGCCGTGATGGCGATCGGCGGTTGGTCGAGCGACCCGGCTCCGACGCTCGCGCAGTTCAAGGCCGCCGTCGCCGACGGCGACATCGGGTACTACGTCTCGTCCGGTTCCGGCGGTGGGATGGGCGGCGGATCCTCGACCGCGTCGGCGATCCAGGAGTGGGTCGCGGCGAACTACGAGTCGACGACGGTCGGCGGCCAGACCGTCTACGACCTGAGCAGCACGGAGTGACCGGCGACGGGGGCGCGGTGGATAGGCTCCGGGACATGGCCGGCCACCCGCTGCAGCGCACCGACGGCTCCCCCGTCCGCGCCCTCGTCGTCGACGACGAGCACGCCCTGGCCGATGCCGTCGCCCTGGCGTTCGCGGGCGACGGCTGGGCCGTGCGGTCCGTGCACCGTGGTCGCGACGTGCTGTTCGCGGCCCGGGAGTTCCAGCCCGACGTCATCGTGCTCGACGTGATGCTGCCCGACATCGACGGGTTCGAGGTGCTCGAACGGCTCCGCGACGCCCGCGACGGCGTCCGGGTGCTGTTCCTCACCGCACGCGACGCCCCCGAGGACCGGCTCGCCGGGCTGACCGGCGGCGGCGACGACTACCTGACCAAGCCCTTCGGCATCGAGGAGCTGCTCGTCCGTGCGCGGATCCTGGCGCGCACCTCGGCCAGGGTCGCCGTAGCCGGGGCGAGCACCGAGCTCGTGATCGGCGACCTGCGGCTCGACGAGGACGCCCGCACGGTCAGCCGCGACGGGGACCCGATCGAACTCACGCCGACCGAGTACGAACTGCTGCGGCACCTGGCACGGAACGCCAACCGGGTGCTGTCCCGCGAGCAGCTGCTGGCGAGCGTGTGGGGCATGGACTTCGGCACGTCGTCGAACCTGGTGGACATGTACGTGTCGTACCTGCGGAAGAAGCTCGACGTCGGGCGCGAGCCGATGCTGCAGACCGTCCGCGGGGCGGGGTACGTGTTGCGGCCGACGACGTGAGCCGATCGGCGAAGGTGATCCGGGCCTCTCCCCACCGTCACGGCCGACCCCGCGCCGGACGGGTGCCGTCGTTGCGGTGGCGGGTCGTGGCGGCCGTCGCGCTGTTGCTCGTGGCGACGAACGTCGTCGTGGGGGCGGTGACCGTCGTCGCGTTCCGGGGGTACCTGGTCGACCGGCTGGACGCGGAACTGTCGACGGCCGCGAACCGGACCGTCGGCGGACGGGACGGCGCGGACGCGCCCACCGGACCGCCGCCCGGGTCGTCGTCCTCGTCGTCATCCTCGTCGTCGTCGGATCGTCCGGATCCCGACAACGCCTTCATCGGTGCACCCGGGCAGTCCGCCGGCACGGTCGTCGCGATCGTGCGGGACGACACCGTCGTGCTCGGCGGGTACACCGACAGCGACGGAGACCAGCACGGGCTGGCGTCGGCGCAACGGAAGACGCTCACCGCGGTCGACATCGGCGCGGACCCCGCGACGATCGACCTCGGACCCCTCGGCGCCTACCGGGTGCAGGCGGTCGGGCACGACGGCGACGTGTTCGTCACGGCCCTGCCGCTCGGCGACCTGAACGCCGCGATCGCGCGCCTGCTGCTCGTGATCGGGATCGTCACGGTGCTCGGCCTGGTGGTCGCCGCCTGGGCACTCGCGCTGCTCGTGCGACGGTCCCTGCGACCGCTCGAGCGCGTCGCGTCCGTGGCCTCGGACGTCACGGCACTCGACCTGGAGCGCGGCGACACGGACATCCCCGTGCGGGTCGCCGACGCCGACCTGACAGCCAACCGCGAGGTCGGCCAGGTCGGCACCGCACTGAACCGCCTGCTCGGCCACGTCGCCCGGGCCCTGACGGTCCGACGCGACGCCGAGGCGGGCATGCGCACCTTCGTCGCCGACGCGTCGCACGAACTCCGCACGCCGATCGCGACCGTGCGCGCCTACGCCGAGCTGACCGCGGGCTCGTCGGACCTCGACGCCATCCACCGGAACGTCGACCGGATCGGGCAGGAGGCCCTCCGGATGGGCGAGCTCGTCGACGAGCTGCTGCTGCTCGCGCGGCTCGACGCCTCGGCCCTCGGCACCGCGCCACCGATCGTGCCCGAGCCCGTCGACCTCACCTCGCTCGTCGTCGAGGCCACGATGGACGCCCGCGCCACCGCGCCGGAGCACCGGTGGACGCTGCAGGTCGTCGACGACCACCCGCTCGTGGTGCCCGGGGACACCGCACGACTGCGCCGCGTGGTGACGAACCTGCTCGCGAACGCGCGGACGCACACACCCGTCGGCACGACCGTGGTGGTGTCGTTGCAGGCGTTGGACGGCGTCGACGAGGGCCACGGGGCCGGTGGCTCCGTGGCGCGCTTCGTCGTGGCGAACGACGGGCCGCCGATCCCCACGGAGACCCTGCCCACCCTGTTCGACCGCTTCACCAGGGGCGAGGCCTCGCGGACGCGTTCGCCGGGGCAGGGGACGAGTGGCCTCGGGCTCGCGATCGTCCGAGCGGTGGTCCTGGCGCACGGCGGCAGCGTCCGGGTCTCGTCGGAGCCGGGGCAGACGGCGTTCACGGTGGACCTGCCTGCCGCTGCCGTCGGCGTGGGCGTGGGCACGGGCACGGGGCCGGGCACGGGCACGGGGCCGGGCACGGGGTCGCATACTGGTCGGAGAACGTCGGACGAGGAGGCCCCGTGACGAACGCGTACGACAAGCTGCCCGGCCGTCCGGACCCCGCCGACCTGGTGGTCGAGGTCCCGGCGTTCGAGGACGACCGGCCCCAACCCGAGCCTGCACCGCCCGCCGCGGCGCCGGAGCTCGTGGCCGCGACCGAGTTCGCACGGTCATCGCACGCAGCCCCCACGATCCGCCGGACGCAGATGCGGGCGGGCGTGTGGATCGCGGGCGTCCCGATCGCAGCGCTCGTGGTCGTCGCGATCGTGCAGATCCTGCTGCCCCGCTGAACCGCTCGTCAGGCGCTCGGACGCGTGCTCACGCGCCCGCGACACCTCACGCACCACTGGCCGCGTGCGGTGTCGTTGAGCACGAAAGTCGTGCGCGGTCCGGATCGTCAGACGATCGACCAACGTCGAACCCGATCGCGTGCATCCGTGGCGGAGCGCCCGCAGGCTGGGTCTTGTCCGAGCAAGACGACCCGAACGGGTCACCACTGCAGAGATGGGAAACACGATCATGAACTCGTTCAAGCGCAAGTCCGTGAAGCTCCTCGCCGGCACCGCCCTCGGTGGCGCCGTCATCGCCGGGGCGTTCATCGCAGCCCCTGCGCAGGCCGCCGAGCCCGCGCCCAGCACCTCGTCGTCCGTCGGGGGCAGCGTCAACGTCAACCTCGACCCGGTCGCGATCGTCAACGCGATCAAGGACGCCGTCAACGACCAGAGCGACCGCGGCGGTGCCGTGCAGGCGGCACTCGACGTCGGGTACTGGAACGCCGGCAACCCCGACCGCCTCACCGTCGCGGTGGTCAACAAGAACCAGGACATCACCGTCGAAGGCGACGTCGCCGATGCCCAGTCGATCGACATCAAGGGCGGCAACTACGTCATCTACTGGTTCAAGGGCCCCGGCAAGGTCACCAACAACGGTGACGGCGGCTGGCTGAACTGGGGTGTGTTCGGCAACATCGAGCGCATCGACAACGTCATCCACGTCAACGGCGGCTGACTCCGGCTCCGGCCGACAACGCCCCCTGGGACCCCGGTCTCAGGGGGCGTCGTCGTGCGCCGGCGGTGCTTCGATCGCCGCCGGCCGGGTCCCTGCCGCCAGGCCGAGCTGGCGCCGCGACCGGATCCAGCCCCGGACGAAGGCGACCGACACCAGCGCCGTCCGGTTCGGCGCCTTCCACGACTTCATGAGCCGCCCGAGGTGCCAGGCAACGGCCTGCCGGCTGTAGGCGGTCTCCTTGGCGATGGCGTCGTTCGAGAGCCCGCTGGCGGCGAGCGCGAGCATCCGTTCCTCGGTCTCGTCCAGGCCGGGCGCGGACGCCACCAGGTCGATGTCGTCGGTGCCGAGCGGTGCCGCGGCGTCCTCTGACGGACCGCCACGCTGCTGCGCCCAAGCCTCGGCCCAGCAGGAGCCGAGCTCGTGCGCCACGAGCGACGCCCGGCTCATCGCGAGCATCGTCCGCCCCGCGTGGTCGATCGTCGTCGCGTGCTCGCGGGTGGCCGTGTGCATGACGAGCGCGAAGACGCGGATGGCGGGCAGGGCGCCGCGGAGCACGACCGACACGTCGACGTGCGGATCACCGGCACTGGCGGCGGCGACCTCGCGCAGCCGGACGAGGCAGTCGGGGTCGAGCGGCTCACCGTGCTCGACCGCCCGCAGCGCTGCAGGGAGCACGAGCGGGACGATCTGCTCGTAGCGCCGCCGGAGCCAGTCGTGTCCGTCCGGACGGATGCCGTGCAACGGTGGCGCGAGCAGCAGCTCGGTGAACTCGGGGCACCGCTCGTCGAGCGCCAGACCCAGCCGCTCCCCCGGGAGCAGCACGGCCGTCCGTCGTGCGTCGTCGCGCTCGGTCGTCATCGTGCGTCGAACGTATCCGGACAACAGGTGTCGTGTCCGCTGCGTTCACGTGGTGTTCGTTCTTACCCCGGACACAGGGCCCTGCTTCGGCCCCCGTAGCCGGGCTCCCGAGCATGAGCGGCATGACGGAGACCGACCAGCCCCTCGACATCGACATCGTCGTCCCCTGCTACGACGAGCAGGACACACTCGCCGCCCACGTGCGGCGGCTGCACACGTTCTGCCGGACGTCGTTGCACCACCCGTGGCGCATCACGATCGCGGACAACGCCTCGACCGATGACACCGCCCGGATCGCCGACGACCTCGCGGCGATGCTCCCCGGCGTGCACGCGGTCCACCTGCCCGAGAAGGGCCGGGGTCGTGCGCTCAAGGCCGTGTGGGCCGCGTCCCCGGCGACGGTGCTCGTGTACGTCGACGAGGACCTGTCGACGGATCTGGCGGCCCTCGAGCCGCTCGTCGCGCCGCTGCTCTCCGGGCACTCGGACCTGGCGATCGGGACGCGGCTGGCGGATTCGTCGCGGGTGGTGCGGGGCAGCAAGCGCGAGTTCATCTCCCGCTCGTACAACCTGTTGCTCCGGTCCACGATGGGGGTGTCGTTCTCCGACGCGCAGTGCGGCTTCAAGGCCGTCACCAAGCGCGCGGCCGACCACCTGCTGCCGCTCTGCGAGGACGACGCGTGGTTCTTCGACACCGAGATGCTGGTGCTGGCCGAGCACGCCGGACTGCGCATCCACGAGGTCCCGGTGGACTGGGTCGACGACGTCAACTCGTCGGTGCACATCGCGTCGACCGCGACCGCGGACCTGAAGGGCATGTGGCGCGTCTCGCGGGGCATCGCCACGGGTCGGGTGCCGATCGGCGCCGTGTACGAGGCGATCGGCCGCCGCCCCTTCACCCCACCGCACGTCGGGTTCCTCGGGCAGCTGCTGCGGTTCGGGGCGATCGGGGTGCTCTCCACGGTGGCGTTCGCCGTGCTCTACGCGCTGTTCCGGCCGGCGATCGGAGCGCAGACCGCGGACTTCCTGGCCCTGCTGCTGACGGCGATCGGCAACACCGCCCTCAACCGGCGGTTCACGTTCGGCGTGCGGGGCCGCGCCGGAGCCGGGCGACACCACGTGCAGGGGCTGGTGGTCTTCGGCGTCGCCTGGGCGATCACGTCGGGGTCGCTCGTGGTGCTGCACAGCACGACGCCGGGAGCCTCGCACGGCACGGAGATCCTCGTGCTGACGGCCGCGAACCTGTTCGCGACGTGCGTGCGCTTCGTGCTCTTCAAGGCGTGGGTGTTCCGCACCGGCCGCCGTCACCCGGAGCTCGTCGGCCCCGGGACGACCCCCGGGACGACCCCGGCCGCCGACGCGAGCACGGCGGTCACGGAGCCGATCGCGGTGAGCGACCGAACCGGTGAGCGAGCGGCCTGACACCGTGCCGGGTTACCCACCCGGTGCGAGGTTGCACGGCGCCCGCGGCACGCCGCACCGTGCGGCGTCGGCCATCCCGTGCGAGGTTGCACGCTCCGTGCAGCGCTACGAACTCGCACCGAGCGTGCAACCTCGCACCAGCCGAACAGACCCGCACGGTGCGACACCATCACACGCCCGCACCACCCGTGTTGCACGGTCGGTATACCAAGCCGTAGCATCGCCCTACCGCACCACCACCCCACAGGGCCCGACTGCCACCATCGGTCTGCCCGCGGCGAGCGCTCCATCGATGCAGCCCGCGCCGTCCGCTGCCGGCAACGCCCCACTGGACCCGCACGTGAACCCCACACCCTTCGGTCTCTACGACCCTGCCCGCGAATCGAGCGATTGCGGCGTCGGTTTCATCACCCGTCTCGACGGGACGCCGAGCCACGACGTCATCCGCAAGGGCGACGAAGCGCTGTGCTCCATCCCGCACCGCGGCGGCAAGTCCGCCGAGGGTGTCGGTGACGGCGCGGGCGTCAGCATCGACCTGTCGGTGGAGTTCTTCAGCGCCATCACCGGCCAGCAGCTGCGCGCCGGGCACTTCGGCGTCGCGAACTGCTTCGTGCCGAGTGGCACCGGCGCGGACGGCGCCGACGAGCGCACCCGGGCCCAGCAGACGGTCTCGGACGCCATCGCGGCCGAGGGCTTCGAGCTGCTGCTGGTCCGTGACGTCCCGGTCGACCACTCGGTCGCGCGCCCCGAGGCCGAGCAGTACCAGCTGCCGATCGTGCAGTGGGTCTTCCGTGCACCGTCCGACTGGGACCGCACCGAGGTCGACGCCGCCGCGAACCGTGCCCTGCTCGCCATCGAGGCCGTGTCCTACGCCCAGGCCGCCGCCGAGCGTGCCGAGCACGCCGCCCTGTACCCGCTGTCACTCAGCGCCCGGACCCAGATCCTGAAGGGCCGGCTGAACTCCGGCGAGGTGATCGGGTACTTCACCGACCTGCGTGACCCCCGGCACTCGGTGCGGACGCTGTACTTCCACACCCGGTTCTCGACGAACACCGAGCCGCACCCGACGATGGCGCAGCCGTTCCGCCTGATGGCGCACAACGGCGAGCTGAACACCGACCGGAAGAACCGGCTGTCGGACGAGGCGCTCGCGCGTGCCCGCACCCGGAGCATCGTGCGTCCGCCCGGGCAGTCGGACTCGAGCCGGCTCGACCAGACCCTGCAGAGCCGTGTGTTCGACGACGGGCTCGAGATCGTCGAGGCCGTCGTCTCGCTCATGCCCCCGGCGTGGGAGAACGACCGCACCCTGACCCCCGACGTCCGGGACATGCTCGAGTACTTCTCGCTGTACGAGGAGAAGAACGACGGCCCCGCGGCCGTGATCTTCAGCGACGGCGACGTCGTCGGTGCCCGGTTGGACCGTCTGGGCCTGCGCCCGCTGCGCACCGTCGAGACGGCCGAGTACCTGATGGTGTCGTCCGAGGCGGGCCAGGTCGAGTTCGCCGCCGACGAGGTCGTGCACCGCGGCCGCATCGAGGCCGGCGGCATGCTCGTCGTCGACCACCGCACCGGATCCCGCATGCGCACCGGCGAGGTGCTGCGCATGCTCGCGGCCCGCCGTGACTACGGCACCCTGCTCGACGCGGCCCGTGTGAACCTGGACGACCTGCCCGCGCCGGCCTACGAGCGCACCAGGAACACCCTGGGCTACGACGGCGACCTGTCGCTCGCGGGCCGGTACGTCGCGTACTCGCTGAACCAGGAGAGCTTCCGGTTCATGCTCGACCCGATGCTGCAGAACGGGTCGGAGCGCATCTCGGCGATGGGCTACGGCAACGCGATCAACGCCCTGAGCGACACCGAGGGCGGCATGGCGAAGTACTTCTCGCAGCGCTTCGCCCAGGTGACGAACCCGCCGCTCGACTCGATCCGCGAAGCCGACGGCATGTCGATGCGCGTCGCACTCGGCGCCAAGCCGGACGGCACCGGCACCACGGGCCGGCAGCTCGTCGTGCAGTCGCCGATCCTCGGGCACCTGGACATGGTGCGGCTGCGTGACCAGGACATCGTGCCGCTCGAGCGCTTCGACATGCTCTACGTGCCGGTGCCCGCCGACGAGCAGGCGAACGCCGACGCGATGCGCGGCGCACTGGACGCCCTGTGCGACGCGATCGAGGCGTTCGCGGCGCGTGGTGGTGGGATCGCGGTCGTGACCGACCGCGAGGTGTCGTCGACCCATGCGCCCCTTCCCGTGATCCTGGCCGTGGCGGCCGTCAACCAGCGGCTCATCGAGACCGGTCTGCGCCTGCGGGTGTCCGTCGTCGCGGAGAGCGGTCAGCTGCCATCGTCACACCACGTCGCGACCGCGCTCGGCTTCGGTGCCGCCGCTGTGTACAGCTTGAGCGCACGGCTGCGTGCGGAGGAGAAGTACCCCGCCGCGCCCGCACCCGCCGGTGAGCTGACCGCGACCGACCTGGCACTCAAGCAGTTCCGCAAGGCCGCCGAGAAGGCCCTGGCGAAGACCATGGGCCGCGTCGGCCTGTGCACCGCCGAGAGCTACATCGGCGGCGAGTTCTTCGAGCCGAACTACCTCGACACCGGTGACGACGTGCTCGCACGGGTCTTCCCGCACATGCAGGCCCCGGTCGGCGGCGTCGGCTTCGTGCGCATCGCCCAGGCGGCGACGGACTGGCACGAGCGTGCCCGTTCGGTGGCGTCCGAGGGTCAGGTCCCGCTCCTCGGCCTGTTCAAGGAACGCTCCGACGGCGCCGGCCACTCGTTCGGCGTCGCGAGCGTCCGCGGGTTCGGCGGCATGACCGAGGAGCGCCCGGCCTTCGAGCGCTCCGGCGACTCGGACGCGCTGCGGCTGCTCACGCTCCGCCAGCTCGACGACTCGTTCGGCATCACCGACGCCGCGTACCGGAACACCGGGTACGACCGCCTCAGCGAGGCCGAGATCGACGCGCACCGCATCACGCCGGGCTACGTCACGTTCCTGCAGACCACGCACGACGAGCGGTCCCGCCGCCCCGCCGCGCTCCGCGACGTGCTCGCCCTGCCCGCGGACGTCACGGGCATCGACACGGCCGAGGACTTCGCGCGCGAGCTCGGTCGTTTCTCGACGAGCGGCAACGCCAGCGTCACCGTGCGCGGGCTGTCCGGCTCGCGTCCGTCGGACGACCAGGACCTGCCTGGAGGAACGGAGCGGTTCCGCCTGGAGCTCACGTCGACGGGGACCACGGGTGCACTGCGCCACACAGCCCTGGCAGACGGCCTCGCGTTGCTCCACCCGGGGCAGATCGACGTCGACGCCGTCGACGACACCCAGGTGACGCTCCGCGCCACCGGTGCGGCCGTCGCGCTGCTCGCGCTGCTGCAGAGCGCCCCGGCGAGCGTCGAGCTCGACGAGGTGCAGCCGGCCCACGAGATCACCCGGACCCTGGCGTCCGGCGCGATGAGCCACGGCGCGCTCGTCGCCACCGCCCACGAGGCCGTCGCGCACGGCACGAACATGGTCGGCGGCATGTCGAACAGCGGTGAGGGCGGCGAGCACCACTCCCGCTACGGCACTATCCGCGGCTCGCGCATCAAGCAGTTCGCCTCGGGCCGGTTCGGCATCTGGGCCGGCTACCTCGCCGACCCAATGCTCGAGGAGCTCGAGATCAAGATCGGCCAGGGTGCGAAGCCCGGCGAGGGTGGTCAGCTGCCCGCACCCAAGGTCACGGTGGACATCGCCGCGGCCCGTGGGGGCACGCCCGGCGTCGAGCTGATCTCGCCGCCGCCTCACCACGACACGTACTCGATCGAGGACCTCGCGCAGCTCATCCACGACTGCAAGGCCGCCCGCGTCCGGGTGATCGTGAAGCTCGTCTCGTCCGAGGGCATCGGCACCATCGCGGTCGGTGTCGCGAAGGCCGGCGCGGACGTCATCAACGTCGCGGGCAACACCGGCGGCACGGGCGCCGCGGCCGTCACCAGCCTGAAGTACGCCGGCCGCTCCGCGGAGATCGGCGTGGCCGAGGTGCACCAGGCCCTGGTCGCGAACGGCCTGCGCCAGAAGGTCACGCTCCGCTGCTCGGGTGCGCACCAGACCGGCAGCGACGTCGTCACCAGCGCCCTGCTCGGCGGTGACAGCTTCGAGTTCGGCACGACCGCGCTCATGATGCTCGGCTGCGTGATGGCGAAGAACTGCAACGTGAAGTGCCCGGCGGGCCTGACCACGAACGCCGAGGCGTTCGAGGGCGACCCCCGCGCGCTCGCGCAGTACCTGCTCAACATCGCCCACGACGTGCGGCAGATCCTGGCCCGGCTCGGCCTGCGCTCCCTGCGCGAGGCCCGTGGCCGGACCGACCTGCTGCAGCTCCTCGACCACCCGGCGAGCGTCGGCCGGCTCGACGCACGTGCCCTGCTCGCCCAGGTGCCCGAGAAGGTCGTCACCGACCCGGAGTACCTGGAGAAGGACTTCCACACCGACGACGCCCTGCTCGAGCGCGTCCGCACCGCCCTGGTCGACCACGCGCAGGAGCACGTACTCGTGCACGGCGTGCTGCTCGGCAACAGCGACAAGTCGGTCGGCGGCCAGCTCGGCATCGACCTCGAGCGCCTGCTCAACCACGAGCTCCGCTCCGAGGACGTGCAGGGCCTGCCCGCCGTGACGACGGACGACCGCGGACGCCGCCGGCTGGTGGACGGCGCGGTCACGATCCGCACGCAGGGATCGGCCGGGCAGTCCTACGGCGTCTTCAACAACGACGGCGTCGTGCTCGAGCACACCGGCACCGCGAACGACGGCGTCGGCAAGAGCCAGAGCGGCGGACGGATCATCGTCCGTGCCCCCGGTGGCGGCAGTGCCGAACAGGGCGGCAACGTGCTGGTCGGCAACTTCGCGCTCTTCGGGGCCACCGGCGGCCGCACCTTCGTCGAGGGCGAGGCCGGCGACCGGTTCGCCGTCCGCAACTCCGGCGCGACCGCCGTCGTCGAGGGCGTGGGCGACTTCGGCTGCGAGTACATGACCGGTGGCGCCGTGTTCAACCTCGGCGCGTTCGGCAAGGGCCTCGGCAACGGCATGTCCGGCGGGTTCCTGTACCAGTACGACCCGTCCGGCCAGGTCGCCGAGCGTGCCAGCACCGACTCGCTCCTGGTGTTCCCCGTCACCGACACCGAGCGCGGTGCGTTCCACGAGGCCGCCGCCCGCCTGCTGCTCGAGTGGCATCTCGAGGCGACCGGTTCGGCCCTGGCCGAGCGGCTGCTCGCCGAGTGGGACACCGCACGCGCACACGTGTTCGTCGGAATGCCCCGCGCCCTGCTGCTCACGCAGGACGCCGGCGAGATCCTGGCGGCGGCGACCCGGCCGGAGCTCCTCGACGAGCTCGCGATCTCGATCGCCACCGACAAGCTCCGCGCGTTCAAGCTCGACTACCGCGACCAGCGCACGGTGCTCGACGGCCGTGCCCCGGCGCTCGGCGACCAGGGCGAGGACATGTTCTCGCTGCTGTCGTCGTACACCGTGCTCGGGGTCGCCCAGGACGTCGCCCTCGAGCGCGTCCCCGGCGCGTCCGGTGCCGCCGACCCGCGGGTCGCCGACGCCGTCAAGAACCTCGTGCTCACCGAGGACTTCTCCGTCAAGCAGCGCGTCGTGAAGTACCTGCGCGGCACGCTCGACCGGTTCGCCGACGACCAGCTCGCGACCCTGATCGCGATCAAGCGGCTCGACGACTACAAGCGCGCGCTCACCCAGCGGAACAACCGCAGCATGGACGCGCCGGGCACCGCGGGGTGGATCATGCACCAGAACGCCCAGAACGACGGCCGCGTCCGCGAGGCACGCTTCGACGAGCTGCTCGCGACCGCGGCGCTCGAGGACATCGCGCGCCGTGCACCGCAGGCGCCGACCGAGGCGGTGACCGCGTGAGCCTGCTCCCCCCGACCGGGTCGCTGATCCCCGTCGACGCACCGTTCTCCGCCGCCCAGGAGTCCTGGCTCGCCGGGTTCATCGCGGGCATCGCCGCCGCCGGCAAGAAGGTCGCGGCCAGCGCGCCCACGACGACGATCGACGTGCTCTTCGGCACCCAGACCGGCAACGCCGAGTTCCTGGCCGACGAGCTCGTCGCCGGCGCAAGGGCCCGCGGGCTCGGTGGCCGTTCCAGCGCGCTCGACGCCGTCACGCCCGAGCAGCTCGCCGAGATGTCGCACGTGCTCGTCGTCACCTCGACCTACGGCGAGGGCGAGATGCCCGACAACGCCGGCCTGTTCTGGGACGCGATCCAGGCCAGCACGGTGCCGCGGCTCGAGGGGCTGCAGTACGCCGTCCTCGGGCTCGGTGACACGAGCTACGACGAGTTCTGCCAGGCCGGCAAGCTCCTCGACACCCGCTTCGAGCAGCTCGGCGCGACGCGGGTCCACGACCGCGTGGACTGCGACGTCGACTTCGAGGACGCGGCCGCACTGTGGACCGCTGCGGTCCTCGACCGCCTGGCCGCCGAGACCGGCGCGACGGCTGCACCCGACGCTGCCACGGGCGGTGGCACCGGCGACGGTGCAGCCGCGACCGGCGGGGCGGGCGCGAGCCGTGCCTCCCGGCCGGGGTCGCAGTGGAACAAGCGCAACCCGTACCCGTCGCGCCTGGTCGAGAACCGGCTGCTCTCCTCGCCGCGCAGCGCGAAGGAGATCCGGCACTACGAGTTCGACCTCGGCGACTCGGGGATCGAGTACGCGGCCGGTGACGCCCTGGCGGTGGTGCCGGTGAACGACGAGGTCTTCGTGGCGGACCTGCTCGAGCAGGTCGGCGCGAACGGCGGCGAGGCGTTCGACGGCCGTCCGATCAGCGAGGTCCTGCGGACCGACCGCGAGATCCGGACGCCCTCGAAGGACCTCATCGCTGACCTGGTGCAGCGCGCGCCGTCGAGCGAGCTCGCAGCCGTCGTGGCGCACGGCGACAAGCACGAGCTGGACCGCTGGCTGTGGGGACGTGACGTCCTCGACCTGCTCCGCGACGCCGGGTCGGCTGCCCCCGGACTCGACGAGCTGCTGCCGAACCTCCGGCCGCTGCAGGCGCGCCAGTACTCGATCTCGTCGAGCCCGCTGGCGCACCCGGACCGCATCCACCTGACCATCGCGTCGGTGCGCTACGGCGACCCGCACCGGATGTACGCCGGCGTCGCGTCGACGTTCCTGGCCGACCGGGTCGACCCGGACGGCACCGTCGACGTGTACCTGCAGCCGAACGCGTCGTTCGGGGTACCGGCGGACGAGTCGGCGCCGATGATCATGATCGGTCCGGGCACCGGGGTCGCGCCGTTCCGCGGGTTCCTGCACGAGCGCGCGGTGTCCGGTGCGACCGGGCGCAACTGGCTGTTCTTCGGCGACCAGCACCGGGACACCGACTTCGTGTACCAGGACGAGCTCACCGACCTGCAGGAACAGGGCGTGCTGGACCGCCTCGACCTGGCGTTCTCGCGCGACCAGGCCGAGAAGGTCTACGTGCAGACCCGGATGCTCGAACGGTCGGCGGAGCTGTTCGCCTGGCTCGAGGACGGCGGCCACGTGTACGTGTGCGGCGACGCCTCACGCATGGCGAAGGACGTCGAGGCCGCGCTGCTGCAGGTCATCCGCACCGGCCGCGGGCGCGACGAGGACGACGCGCAGGCGTACCTGGCCGACATGCGTCGCGCGAAGCGGTACGTGCGCGACGTCTACTGAGGCGAGCGGAGAGACCGCCCCGGCCACGGAACCCGAATCCGATGGCCGGGGCGATCCCGGAGGAGCGCCGGTCGGTCGAGACCGATCGGCGAGCCCAGCACCGTGACGCGGCGGTCCCGGCGCACGGCGCCGGTCGCATGAGCGGCGAATCCCCTGATCCGGGACTCACCTCGCTCGCTCGCCCAGAGCACCGATGGTTGGTCGGTGCCGGACTCGCAGTGCGTCACGGTCAATTCGGGTCCCCCTCCTGCCGCGGGACAGGTCAACACCGGATCCCTGGATTCCGGTGCGGGGGACGACTCTGTACCGCGGTACAGAAAGCGTACGGGTCGGACGGACTGACCGGAACCCGTTGACCCAGATCAGCGTGTTGTGGTACCGCTCGGAGTGCTCGAGGCGTCGTCCGCGTCCCCGGGTGCGACGGCACGTGACCACGCCGAGTCGTCGGCCGTGCTGGTGTCCGTCGGCTCCGGTGTCAGCACGAGCCCGGACCCCGACGTGGCCGATGCGTAGAGGTCCTCGAGCCAGCTGCGGTTGATCGACGGCACCCGGCTCCCCGTGAACTTGAAGTGCAGGCTGACGCTCGGATGCAACCAGATCGTGCTGCGACCGTTGCCGTGGATGACGTCGTCCTTCCACGAGAACGCGAAACGGTGGTCGCGCCGGAGCATGTTGACGATGACGATCTGCAGGTGTGTGAGCGCGCGGTCGTCGATCCGCAGGTCGAGCGGTTGCCCGCCGTAGATGAGCTGACCCATGGCTCCTTCTACTCCTGTGCCGCGGTGTGCGCGAGGTTCGACGCCCAGGTCGTGATCGTCCGGTCGAACCAGACGGCGTCGACGTTGCGCTCCCACGCGTGTTCGGCCGGTTCGCTGACCGCCAGCGTCACCGTGCCCGGGTGTGCCTCGGCGAACTCCTGGCTGGCCGAGAACGGCACCGTCGTGTCGCCGGCGGAGTGGATGAGCAGGGTCGGTGGCAACGCCCGGGGTGCGCGCAACCAGGAGAGGGCCCGGACGTCGACGGCTTCCCGCAGCCCGACCAGCCGGCAGATGACCGGGGTCGCCATCGCACCGAGGGCGGCCGAGACGACGATGCCGGGGAGACCAGCACGGCGGGCCTGTGACCGGACCGCCACCGACCAGTCCAGCGCGGGGGCGACGAGCACGATCCCGGCCAGGCGGTCGCGGTGCGCCGAGCGGGCGAGGAGCTCGTGCGTGATCGTCGCGCCCATCGACCAGCCGACCAGGACGAGCTGTTCGGCGCCGTTCGCGACGGCGTGGTCGAGCGCCGCTTCGACGTCCGCCCACTCGCGGGCACCGAGGTGCGAGGCCCGGCCTTCCCACGGGGCCTCGCCGTCGCCACGGAACGACGGGACGATCGACGTCCAGCCGAGCTCGAGCGCCGCGGGGACGGTCCGGAGCGCGGTGACCCGGGTCGTCCGGATCCCGTGGACGTGGACCGCCCAGGTCCGGGCGGCATCGCGGTCGGCAACGCGGTCGGCAACGCCGTCGGCGGTGCCGTCCGTTCCCGCACGGCCGTCGGCCGCGCCGTCGGGGCCCGGCCGCACCACCCACGCCGGTGCCGGCCCCACCGGCGTCGGCAGCGACACCTCGGACCAGTCGACCTCCATCGCCGCCGGGTCCGGGTGCACGTGCCCACTCCACCGCACCCGCGACGACACCGCGCCGGTCGTCCGCACCACGGCCCGCCGCACCGACCCGGCGGCTTCGTCGATCTCGAGCACCGGCCCGACGGTGGTGTGGCCCGGGCCGTCGTGCCACAGGCCGTACTCCCCCGGGCGCACGGTGTCGTCGGTGATCGGCAGCCGGACGGAGTCGGCGTCGGACCCGAGCACGGGGGTCCAGCGGTCGCCCGCGGGCAGCACGATCCGTCCGACGACCTTCCGCACCACGAGCAGGACGAGCAGCGCCGCCACCGCCAGCACCACGAGCGCACCGAGCACCCACCACACGATCGTCACGCCGTCATCCTCCGAGGCTCCGGGTCAGGGTCCGTTCCGCCGCCCGCACCTGGGCGAGCTCGGCATCGTCAAGGGTCCGTCCCTGCACCTCGGCGTCGCGGATCGCGATGACCAGGTCGTAGGTCCGGGCCTGCGGGTCGCCCGGCCGCTCGACCGCGCGCACCTCGTGCCGGCGCACGATGCGGCGCAGGTGGCGGTGGTGCCCGCGGTGCCGCAGGTCACGCCCCCACCGCCGGAACGTCAACGAGGCCATCGCGACGACGATCAACACGATGCCCAGGTAGAACGGCGGGTCGAAGGCCAGACGCAGTCCGTCACGGACCCCGGCTGGGAACACCCCGAAGTGGTCCGCCGTCAGCGAGGCGACCTCGTCGACGCTCGCCAGGACCACCAGGGCCAGCCCGACGCGGAACACCACGAGCGCCACCGGGTTCTGCAGCACGCCACGCCGCAGGGTCGTCGCGGCGATCAGCCCCACGCTCACCATGTAGACGGTCGCGTAGAACCACATCGGCGTCTGTGCGATCCCGTGCACGATGAAGTCGAAGTCGGTACCGCCGCGCTCCTCGACCAGCAGGAACGGCACCGTGAACGCCACGACCACGACGAGCAGCGCCACCGGCTTCGCCAGCATCGGGCGTTCCGGCAGGTCGTCGGTGCTCGCCCGCAGCATCAGCCAGAACGCCACGGTCGCGCAGACGTTCTGCACCAGGTTGATCAGGTTCGAGCCGCCCAGTGCGCCGTCGAGCACGGTCTGCGGCACGACGCTGCCCAGGGTCAGGAGCCCGAGTGCGCCGACACCCGTGGCACCCCAGGCCGCCCGGCCGCGCGGGTTCCGCAGCACGTACGGCGTGCGGGCGAGGAAGATCAGCGCCGCGAACCAGAAGGCTGCGGCGTGCAGTGCTGCCATCAGCCGTAGGCCCGCTCGTCCGCGCCCGTGGCACCGGCGAGCAGGACGGTCGCGAGTTCGTACGCGAACCGCTCGGCGAAGTGCTCGTCGTCGTCCGAGATGCTCACGAGCCCCGAGTCGGCGTCGAGCGCACGACGGCACACGTGGCCCCCGGCGGCGAACTCGGCGACGGACGACGCGGTCGGCGTGCCGACGTCGCCGTGCACCAGGTGCCCGAGCTCGTGCAGCACGCAGTGCATGCGGTAGAGCGGCGGCGCCCCGGCGGGCACGAGCACCAGGTTCTCGTGCTCGAACTGCGACACGAGCGCCGTGAGCGGCCCCCAGCTCGGACCGTCGACGTCGACGACGCGAGTGGGTTTGCCGACCATCGTGCCGACGCCGGTGACGACGTCGGACAGGTGCGGTGCGCGGGGCAGGGTGGCGACGAGGGCACGGACGGCGCCGGACGCGCCCAGCTGCTCCGCCATCGACCCTCCGATCTCCGCGGCAAGACTACCGGCACCTCGCCCTCGTGCACGAGACCGCCGGCGTGACCGGTGGACGGCCAGGAGGCCCCGGGGGGCGCCCCCCCCGGCCCGCCGTCCGGTCCGCGGAAGCGACAGGTGCCGGCACGTGCGCCGGGTCCGCGGGGCGGGAGCAGCCCGGCGACGCCGGCGACGCCGGCTACGCCTGCTGCGTCGTCGCCTCGTAGTGGCGCGCGCCACCGCGCACACCCTCGAACCGGAACGGCGCGGTCGTGACGCGCGGACGCTCGACGTCCTCGCTGGTGGCGGCGCCGGCTGCGTGCAGCTCGCGGTACGCGTCGACCGTCAGCGGGACGCGTGCGCCGAGCAGCGCGCGCACCCGACCGACCCGGCGGTGCTCGCGGTAGTCGGGCCGGACGACACCGGTGATGAGCTCGCCGACGCTGCCCGAGCCGTAGCTGAACAGGGCGATGCGCTCCCCCGCCAGGTGCTCGTCGAGGTCGAGGAGTGCCGCGAGCCCGATCCAGAGCGACGCCGTGTACGTGTTGCCGGTCTGCTTGTTGTACGTGAACCCGACGAACAGCTCCGACTCGTCGAACGGCACGCCCACGTGCTGCGTGAGCTTCCGGTGCGCCTTGAGCGCCATCTTCGTGAACGGCTGGTGGTGGACGAAGCGCACGATGTCCTCGTACGCCGGCCCGCCCTGCTCGGCGAGGTCGTCCCACGCGCCGACGAACGCGTCGACGTAGGCGCTGACGGACAGCCGTCCGTCGACCAGCGCGGTGGAGCGGTCGTTCGGCCGCCAGAAGTCGTCGACGTCGGCGGTGTAGACGCCGGCGGCCGGCTCGATCTCGATCAGGTCGGGGTCGGCGGACACCAGGATCGCGGCGGCACCGGCACCCTGGGTCGGCTCGGCGGCGGTGTCGACGTCGTAGCGCGCGACGTCGGCGGCGATGACGAGCACCCGCTCGTGCGGGGCGCGGGCGACGATGCCGAGCGCGAGCTGCACCGCGGCCATCCCGCCGTAGCAGGCCTGCTTCAGCTCGACCACGCGGACGGCCTTCGGCAACCCGAGCAGACCGTGCACGTAGACGCCGGCGGCCTTGGACTGGTCGACGCCGGACTCGGTGGCGAACAGCACCGTCCGGATGCCCTCGACGCCGTGCCGGTCGATGAGTTCCTTCGCAGCGGTGGCGCCCATCGTGACGATGTCCTCGTCGGGGGCGGGCACGCTGAACGCGTCCTGCCCGATGCCGACGTGGTACTTCGCCGGGTCGACGCCGAGCCGCTCGGCCAGGTCGTCGAGCTCGAGCACGTGGTGACCGGTCGCGATCGCGATGTCGTGGATGCCGACGCCGCTCATGCTGCACCGCCTGCGGGCTTCGTGCCACGGCGTTCCATGGCGACGTGGGCGGCCATCAGCTCGCCCGGGTTGGTCTGCGCGGCGAGGAGCGAGAGCTCCCCGCACAGCACCGTGGCGGCGCAGAGACCGGCGAGGCGGCGGGCGTTCGCCCCCGGCTCGCGGTCGTCGCGGCAGCCGAGGCGCACCAGGGCGTCCTCGACGACGGGCAGGTCGCCGCCCTTGCCGTTGCCGACCGTGCCGACGATCAGGTGCGGCAGCGAGGTCGCGAAGTACAGGTCGCCGTCGCGGTCCTCGGCGCTCGTGATGCCCTGCGAGCCCTCGACGATGTTGGCGGCGTCCTGGCCCGTGGCCAGGTAGAAGCCGAGCAGCATGTTGGCGTAGTGCGCGTTCGCCGAGCGGATGGCGCCGGCGATCGTCGACCCGATCAGGTTCTTCGCGATGTTGAGCTCGACGATGCGTGCGGTGCTCGACCGCAGGCGCTTCTCGACGACCTCGCCCGGGATCACGATCTCGGCGATGGTGTTGCGGCCGCGGCCACGGATGCCGTTCACCGCGGTGGCCTTCTTGTCGGTGCAGAAGTTGCCCGACACCGACACGTACCGCAGGCCCGGCTGCCAGTCCAGGATCGCCGGCAGCAGCTTGTCCGCGGCCTGGGTGACCATGTTGTGGCCGGAGGCGTCGCCCGTGGTGAACGCGAAGCGCAGGAACAGCAGGTCCCCGACGATCTCCGGGTGCACCTCGATGAGCTTGGCGAACCGGCTCTGGCCGGCGACGATCGCGGCGAGCTCGTCCTGGCGTGCCAGGATCTGCCCGGCGGCGACGTGGGCGGCAGCGGCGCTGTCGGCACGGACCACGACGGATCGGGTCATCCGCTCGTCGACGACGGTCGCGACGATGCCGTCCTCGACCATGCGCGAGATGCGGGCACCGCGGCCGACGGACGGCCAGAGCGGCGACTCGTAGGTGGCGAGGGGGACCTCGTGCTCCCCCTGCACGGCGTTGCCGCTGACGCGGATCGGACCGACCCACTTGGTGGGGATCGGTGTGAGCAGGTCACTCATCGAGGGCTCCTTCTGGTGCTCGCACCGCGACGCTGAGGTGTCTGATGTCGTGCGCCTCCCAGGCGCGGTGGATGCCGGCGGGGTCGGTGTCCGCCGGGACGAGCGCGATGCCGCAGTCGCCGCCGCCGGCACCGGACGGCTTCGCCGCCCCGCCAGCCGCCTCGACGACGTCGCACAGGGTCGCGAGCCGCTCGGTCTCGATCTGCGACCCGACCGAGTCACCGAGACGCTGCATGAGCACGCGTGCACGCTTGAGGGCATCGAGCGTGCGCTCGGCGTCGCCGGTCTGGAGGCCCGTGGTCAGGTCGTCGACACAGCTACGGCTCTCGTCGAGGAACGCCTGGTACCCGCCGTTGCGGTGCCGACGCACCACGTCGACGAGCTTCGTGGTGGACGCGGGCGAGCCGGTCCAGCCGACGAGCAGCTGCAGGTTCTCGGGGGCGGGGAGCCGCTGGACGTCGAAGCCCTGCCACGCGTCCGCGTCGGCCAGGATCGCGGACACCGCGTGGTCCCCGAGCATGGCGGCGAGCCGCTCGCGGTCCGGGGCGCTGTAGCGCAGCCACCCGCCGAACGTGCTCGCGGCGAGGTCACCGCCCGAGGCCCGGGGGTTGACCCGGATCGTCGCGAGCAGGGCGACCTGGAAGCGCTGGCGCTGCGTCAGACCGATGCCGTAGAAGCGGTCGAGGGCACCGACGGTCGCGACGGTCACCGCGGCCGAGGACCCGAGTCCGAACTTCCGGCCGCTGGCGTCGTCGAGCTGGCTCTCGATGCGCAGGTCGTGGAACCGCGGGGCGATGCCGCGCTCGGCGCGGAGCTTCTCGACCAGGTCGATCGTGGCCATCACGTAGTCGTAGGGGTGGTGCTCGCGGTCGAGCGCCAGGCCGTCCTCGGCACGGGTCCACGTGAGCGGAAGGTGCCCGTACTCCTCGGAGTGCACACTGCCCGCGCCGTGGCCCTCGCGCACCTTCGCCGTGATGGCGCGGTCGAGGGCGATCAGGACGGACGGCTGGCCCGGCTCGACGACGGCGTACTCGCCGGCGACGAACAGCTTGCCGTGTGCACGGAACTCGATCACTGCGCGGACTCCTTCTGGTCGGGATTGCTCCCGGTCTCTTCGGAGCGGAGCACCCGCGCGGCAGGTCCGGTGCCGGACTCGATGACGTCACCCAGCGACGCGAGCGCCCCGGCGACGGCCGACCGCTCCTGCGGCTTCGTGAGCACGACGACGTTCGGGCCGGCGTCGGCCGTGGCGTAGGCCTCGACCCCGCCGGCACGCAGCTCGGCGACGGCGTCGAACACGGCGACGCTGCGGGCGTTGAGGTAGCGGATCGGCGGGAAGGCGCCCTCGATCGTGGCGTGCATGCGGAGGGCGTTGCTCTCGGTGATCTCGCCGATGCGGGTGAAGTCGCCGGCCGCACAGGCCGTGAGCATGTCACCGACGGTCTCGGTGGTCGAGGTGACCCAGGCGGGGTAGAAGGGCGACGTGGCGATGGTGCGACGCATGGCCTCGCGCGACCCGATCGGCTTCGGGCCGGCGTCGATCGTGACGACGACCATGGCCATCGGCGGAGCGGGGATCGGCTCGGCGAAGGAGCCCTGGTCGTCGCCGGCGTGCCAGACGGCGACACCGCCGGGGATCGAGCGCGTGGCCGAACCCGAACCACGACGGGCCAGACGCGACAGGTCGCGCGGCGACAGGTCGAGGCCGTACGCCGCGGCGGCCGCGGTGGCCAGCGCTGCGAAGCCGGAGGCGCTCGAGGCCAGCCCGGCACCGGTCGGCACGGTGTTCTCGGAGACGACTGACGCGCGGGCGTCGCTGCCGGCGAGCTCCCGCACCAGGTCGAGGAACTGCTGCACGCGCACCAGCGCCCCGTCGTCGACGACGTGACCGTTCAGCGTGAACGTGTCTCCCCGTGCGCCCAGCGCCTCCCGTCCGCCGTCCACCGTGACGGTGGTCGTCGTCGGGAACACGTCGAGCCCCATCGAGACGCTGCCCGTGGCGGGCAGCGCGAGCTGCGCGTCTGCCTTCCCCCAGTACTTGACGAGGGCGATGTTGGGGTGCGCGACGGCGGTGGCTGTCAGCAAGCGCGGGCTCCGATCGTGGTGGTCCAGGTGGCTGCGGCCCCTGCAGCGCGGAGTGCGGCCGCGATGCGGTCCGCGTGGTCGTCGTCCGCGGCGAGCGCGAGGACGCACCCGCCCCGCCCGCCGCCGGTGAGCTTCGCGCCGAGGGCGTCCGCAGCGCGTGCGGCGTCGACGAGCCGGTCCAGGTCGTCACTCGACACGTCGAGTGTGCTGAGCAGGTCGTGCGCGGCGTCCATGGTGACACCCAGAGCCTGGGCATCGCCGTCCTCGAGTGTCCCCCGTGCCCGCCGGGCGAGCGCGCCGATCCGGTCGATCACGGCGCCGACACCGGCCGGGTCCTGGTCGTGGCGTGCTCGGACCGCGGACACGGCTTCCCTGGTGTGCCCGGGGACGCCGGTGTCTGCGACGACGAAGGTGAACCGGGCGCCGAGCGCGACGGGTTCGATGTGCCCGGCCTCGAACCAGACCGGCGCGGACGCGACGACGCCCCGGGCGTCGAGGCCCGACGGACGCCCGTGGGCGACGCGCTCGCACTCCTGGATGAGTTCGTGGTGGGTCTCGACGTCGAGTGTCTCGCCCAGCGCGTCGGCGACGGCGGCGGTCACGGCCGCGGCGACCGCGGCGCTCGAGCCCATGCCGCGGGCGGTCGGGACCTCGCTGTCGACCCGGACGTGGAAGTGCCGGTCGGTGACCCCGAAGTGCCGCAGGGTCGCGGTGACCGCGGTGACGGTCGGCATCACGGCAGCGGGGGCCAGGTCGAGGGGGCCGGTGTGCACGGTGGACTGCAGGCTGTGACCGGGCTGCTCGGCGTCGGCGGCGACCGGGGTGACCGTCGCCACGACCCGCGCGTCGAGCACCGGCAGGACGAGAGCGGGTGCGCCGTACACCACGGCGTGCTCACCGATCAGGATCGTCTTGCCGTGGGACGACGCCGATCCGTTGCCGGGGGTCGTGGTGTTGTCGAGGTCGCAGCTGGTCATCGTGGGTCACGTCAGCCTAACCGCACGGGCCGTCGGCGTGTTCGTCAGCTGGGCATCCGCTGCATCGAGTTGTGCACAACTGGGTTGCGTGACAGTGTGGACGCATGCCCGTGACCGACGAGATGGTGTGCTTCTCCCTCTACGCGGCGTCCCGCGCCACCACGCAGGCGTACCGCACGATGCTCGAACCCTGGGGCCTGACGTACCCGCAGTACCTGGTGCTCGTCACCCTGTGGGTCGAGGGCGACCAGACCGTCTCGAGCCTCGGGGAACACCTGCAGCTCGACTCCGGCACCCTCTCGCCGCTGCTCCGCCGCATGGAGCAGAGCGACCTGGTCCGTCGCGAGCGCCGCAGCACCGACGAACGCGTCGTCACCGTCACCGTCGGTGAGCGCGGCCGCGAACTGCGGTCCGAGCTGAGCGGCATCCCCGCACGCATAGCCGCCGGGATGGGCCTGGCCGACGAACGTGCCGCTGCCGAGCTCATCGCGACGCTGCACCGGCTGACCGAGACGATGCACACGGCGGCCGATCCCGAGCGCGACGCCGCCGGCGCCGTTTCGCACTGAGCGACACCTCACGGCCACGTGTGCCCGTGAAGTGTCGCTGAGCGCGAGAGCACGCCGCACACCCCGAACTGCACGATCCGCCCCACAAGGAAGGAACCCCATGGAAGCCCTCTACACAGCCGAGGCCCTGGCCACCGGCGAAGGCCGCAACGGCCACGTCGCCACGAGCGACGGCACGGTCGAGTTCGACCTCGCCATCCCGAAGGAGATGGGTGGCTCCGGCAACGGCGCGAACCCCGAGCAGCTCTTCGCAGCCGGCTACGCCGCCTGCTTCCACTCCGCACTGCAGGGCGTCGCCCGCAGCCAGAAGGTGAAGATCACCGACTCGTCCGTCGGCGGTCGCGTGCAGATCGGCCCGAACGGCAACGGTGGCTACCAGCTCGCCGTCATGCTCGAGGTCGTCATCCCCGGCCTGGAGCACGACCAGGCCCAGGCACTCGCCGACGCAGCCCACCAGGTCTGCCCCTACTCGAACGCGACCCGCGGCAACATCGACGTCACCATCGTCGTCTCGGAGGACTGACCCATGAGCACCACCACTCCCACCACCATGCGCGCCGTCGTCCACGAGACGTTCGCCGAGCCCGCCGACGTCCTCGAGGTGCAGGAGCGCCCCGTCCCGACGCCCGCCACCGGCGAGGTCCTCGTCCGCACGGTCCTCTCCCCCATCCACAACCACGACCTGTGGACCGTCCGCGGCACCTACGGCTTCAAGCCGGAGCTGCCCGCCGCCTCGGGCACCGAGGCACTCGGCGTCGTCGAGGCGCTCGGCGAGGGCGTCACGAACCTGCAGGTCGGCCAGCGCGTCGCCGGTGGCGCCTTCGGCGTCTGGGCCGAGTACTACACCGCGAACGCCGCAGGCCTCGTGCCGGTGCCGGACGCGATGACCGACGAGGCCGCCGCGCAGCTCGTCTCGATGCCGTTCAGCGCCATCAGCCTGCTGCACTCGCTCGACCTGCACGAGGGCGACTGGATCATCCAGAACGCCGCCAACGGTGCGGTCGGTCGCATGGTCGCCCAGCTCGGTGCCGCACGCGGCATCAACGTCATCGGACTCGTCCGTCGCGCCGCCGGTGTCGACGAGCTCCGTGAGCAGGGCATCGAGCGCATCGTCGCCACCGACGCCGACGACTGGCAGGACCAGGTCGCCGCGATCACCGGTGGCGCCCCGATCATCGCCGGTGTCGAGTCCGTCGGCGGCAAGGCCGCCGGCGACATCGCGTCGGTGCTGGGCGAGAACGCCACCCTCGTCGTCTTCGGCGCGATGGCGTCACCGACGCTCGAGATCCCGTCGGGCAAGGTCATCTTCGGCCAGCTCACCGTGAAGGGCTTCTGGGGTTCCGTCGTCAGCAAGACGATGCCCGCCGAGACGAAGGGCCAGCTCTTCGGTGAGCTCATCACCCGGGTGCTCGACGGCTCGCTGACGCTCCCCGTCGCCGAGACCTTCGCCTTCGAGCAGGTCCGCGACGCCGTGCGCGCCAGCGACACCGCCGGCCGCGTCGGCAAGGTGCTCCTGCGCCCGTAGCGCGACCACAGGACGGGAGGCCCGGTGCCAGCTGGCACCGGGCCTCCCGTCCGTCTGCATGCTTCGTCACACACCGAATGAGCAGAAGACGCCGGGTGCCCTGGGGCGACCCGACGTCTTCTGCGCACTCGTTGCAGCGTGGTGCGGCCTAGCGGCGCGACGCCTTCACGGGGACGGTGAAGATGTTGCCGGTGGTGACGCCCTCTTCGACCTCTTCCAGGGTGCGGCCGCGGCTCTCCGGCACGAACTTCCAGATGAAGAGCAGGGCGAGGAGCCCGACGATCCCGAAGCCGAAGAACGTCCCGGTGATGCCGGTCGCGGCGACGATGGTCGGGAAGTACAGCCCGAGGAACGCGTTCGCGATCCAGAGGCAGAACACCGAGATGCCCATGCCGAGCGCGCGGATCTGGGTCGGGAAGATCTCGGACAGGACGACCCACACGGCGATGTTGAGGAAGGTCTGCATCGAGCCGACGAACGCGACGACCAGGAACAGGATCACCCACGGACGAGCGGGGTTGCCCTCGGGCAGTGCGACCGACGCGATGCCGATCAGGAAGTGGCAGGTCGTCGTCAGCGTGAACCCGAGGATCAGCGTCGTCCGGCGGTTGATCTTCTCCATGTTGTACAGGGCGATGACGCCACCGACCACGGCGATCACACCGGGTGCGATGTTCGCGATGAGGGCTGCCGATGCCTGGAACCCGGACTCGATGAGCACGGTCTGGCCGTAGTACATGATCGAGTTGATGCCGGTGAGCTGCTGCGCGACGCCGAGTCCGGCGCCGATGAGCACGATGCGGATGAGCCACTTGTTCCCGCGCAGCGTCTGCCACCCGCTGACGCGCTCGACCTTCGCCTCGATGTCGTTGCTCCGCTTGATGTCGTCGAGCTCGGCACGGGCACGGTCGGTGGTCCGCACCTGCTCGAGGACGGAGAGTGCTTCGTCGTTACGGTTCTTCGACGCGAGCCAGCGCGGCGACTCCGGCACCCGGAGCATGCCGACGAAGAGGGCGATCGCGGGGAGCGCGCAGACGGCCAGCATGACGCGCCACACCCCGTTGCCCTCACCCCACACGCTGCCGATGACCGCGTTGACCACGAACGCCGCGAGCTGGCCGATGACGATCATCAGCTCGTTGCGGCCGGACAGGGATCCGCGGATCTCGTACGGGGCGAGTTCGGCGAGGAAGACGGGCACCACCGTCGACGCGCCACCGACCGCGAGGCCGAGGAGCACACGACCGATGACGATGACCTCGAACGTCGGCGCGAACACGCAGATCAGCGTGCCGACGAAGAACGTGACGGCGAGCAGGATGATCGTCTTGCGGCGACCCCAGCCGTCGGCGATGCGGCCGCCGAGCATGGCACCGATCGCGGCGCCGAACAGCAGCGAGCTCGTGACGACACCCTCGGTGAAGTTGGTGAGGCCGAGCTCCGTCTTCATCGGGTTCAAGGCGCCGTTGATGACGCCGGTGTCGTACCCGAAGAGCAACCCGCCGAACGTGGCGACGAGGGCCAGCACGCCGAGACGTCGGCGGTGCGGCCCGGTCCCCAACGGGGGCAGTGCGACAGTCGGGGCTGTCGGTTTGATGTCGACCATTCGGTGACTCCTTCGTCGGTGATCGCGCGTCAGTGCGTGGACCGATCGTAACCCGATTCCATGTCCTGTCAATTGGACATTCTGTCGTCAGGTCGTTTGGATCGGTCCACAGAACACCTGATGAGGACGGGAGCGGTCCAATCTGCGATGCAGCGTCAGCGGTCGTCGTCGACGGGGCCGTCGCCGAGGACGTCCCCCAACGACGCCATGTCCGCACCGTGGTCGGTGTAGCGGCGGACGGTGCGTCGAGCGGCCGCACTGGCGGCGCCGGACAGGGCGGGGTTGCGCCGAGCGGCGTCGGCGACGCGGCCCGCGTGCCCCGCGGTCGAGAGCAGCACGTTCGCCAGCGCACGGGCGTCACCCCGCTCGGGGACCCCGGTCACGGTCCAGGCCGTGCGGACCTGCGCGTCCGGGGTGACGCCACGACGAGTGCCCATCCGGTGCCAGTCGGACAGCACGCCCTCGGTGCGCGAGGCCGCGCGGTCCGCCTCTCCCGCACGACGGCGGGCGGCGTCACGGGCGTCGGACTCGGTGTCCGTGCCCTCGACCGTGTCGTACCGGTCGGTGAGCCCGTCGGCCCGGCGCCGGACACTGTCGGCCCGTTCACGCGCCGCGGCGTCGTCACCACCCGCCGCTGCGATGCGGGCGGCGTGCGCGGCGGCAGCCGCGGCGAGGATCTCCGAACGCTCCATGCCCTCGACCGTAGCCGCTCCGACCGACACCGGCGGACCGTCCGTCGCGGTGGCGGGGCACCGCGACCAGCCGCGTTCCGCACTGAGCGACACCGCACGGGACGGCGCGCGCATGAGGTGTCGCTGAGCGCGAAACCGGCCCGGCGTCCGGCCCGCGGCCGCAGCGCACGCACACGACGGACAGGAGGCCCGTGGCGGCTCCCCCACGGGCCGCCTGTCCGTCAGGTGGGGGCGTGCGCTACTTCCGCAGCTCCAGGTACTTCGCGATGAGCGCCTTGGTCGACGGGTCCTGCGCGTCGAGCGCGGCCTGGTCGCCCTCGACGGCCGGCGTGACCTGCAGCGCCAGCTGCTTGCCGAGCTCCACACCCCACTGGTCGAACGAGTCGATGCCCCAGATCGTGCCCTCGGTGAACACGATGTGCTCGTACAGCGCGATGAGCTGGCCGAGCACGCTCGGGGTGAGCTCCGGCGCGATGATCGACGTGGTCGGCTTGTTGCCGGGGAACGTGCGGGCCGCGACGATTCCTTCGTCGGTGGTGCCCTCGGCGCGGACCTCGTCGGCGCTCTTGCCGAACGCCAGCGCCTTGGTCTGCGCGAAGAAGTTCGCCAGGAACAGCGTGTGCACGTCGGTGCCGGGCGCGACGCCCTTGCCGTCGCCGGTCGCGTCCTGCAGCGGACGGGCCGGGTTGGCGACCGTGATGAAGTCGGCCGGGATCAGGCGGGTGCCCTGGTGGATGAGCTGGTAGAACGCGTGCTGGCCGTTCGTGCCGGGCTCACCCCAGAAGACCTCGCCGGTCTCGGTGGTGACGGGCGAGCCGTCCCAGCGGACGCGCTTGCCGTTCGACTCCATCGTGAGCTGCTGCAGGTACGCGGCGAAGCGGTGCAGGTACTGCGTGTAGGGCAGGACCGCGTGGCTCTGCGCACCGAGGAAGTTCGTGTACCAGACGTTGAGCAGGCCCATCAGGACGGGGACGTTCTGCTCGAGCGGCGTGGTGCGGACGTGCTCGTCGATGGCGTGGAAGCCGGCGAGGAACTGCTCCCAGTTCTCCTTGCCGATCGCGATGACGACGCTCGTGCCGATGGCCGAGTCGACCGAGTAGCGGCCGCCCACCCAGTCCCAGAAGCCGAAGGCGTTCTCGGGGTCGATGCCGAACGCCTCGACCTTGTCGAGCGCGGTGGAGACGGCGACGAAGTGCTTGGCGACGGCGTTCTTCTTCTCGTCGTCGGCGGCGTCGGTCAGGCCGAGCTTCTCCCACAGCCACTGGCGGGCGAGGCGCGCGTTCGTCAGGGTCTCGAGCGTGCCGAAGGTCTTCGACGCGACGATGAAGAGCGTGGTCTCGGGGTCCAGGTCCGCGGTCTTCTCGTAGATGTCCGCCGGGTCGATGTTCGACACGAAGCGGGCCTCGAGGCCGGGCTGGACGTACGGCTTGAGCGCCTCGTAGACCATGACCGGGCCGAGGTCGGAGCCACCGATGCCGATGTTGACGACGGTCTCGATGCGCTTGCCGGTGACACCGGTCCAGGCGCCGCTGCGGACCTGCTCGGCGAAGCCGTAGACCTTGTCGAGCGTGGCGTGCACGTCGGCGTCGACGTCCTGGCCGTCGACGGTCAGCGGCGCGGCCGGCACGAGGCCCTCGGTCGACTTCGGACGACGGAGCGCGGTGTGCAGCACGGCGCGGTCCTCGGTGACGTTGATGTGCTCACCGGCGAGCATCGCCTGGAAGCGCTCGGCGACGCCGGTGTCCTTGGCGACCTGCAGCAGCGCGGCGAGGATCTCGTCGGTCACCAGGCCCTTGGACAGGTCGACGGTCAGGTCGGCAGCTTGGAAGGTGTACTGCTCGGCACGACCGGGGTCGCTGTCGAACCACCCTCGCAGGTCCGGGGTGAAGCCGGCAGCGATGCTGTCGAGCTTCTTCCAGCCTTCGGTCGATGTGGGGTCGACGGGAGCGGATTCGGTCACTTCGGTCCTCCTGGGGATCACGTTCGAGACGTACAGCCCGCGGGTCACGCAGCGCTGCGTCGCGGACCGTCTTCGAGCGTAGTGCGCTCCGGCAGGTGGTGCGCACAGTCGGACGGGAGGCGCGGCTCGCGTTCGCTGCGCGCGTCACGCCTCCCGGCCGGTCGCGTTCATCGCCGCGGTCGGCTTGCCGGGTTCAGGGCTGCGGTCGGCCTGCCCGGTTCACGACTGTGGCCGGGTTCACGACTGCGGTGCGAAGCGGCGCAGGCGCAGGCTGTTCGTCACGACGAAGACCGACGAGAACGCCATCGCCGCACCCGCGAACACCGGGTTCAGCAGCCCCGCCATCGCGAGCGGGATCGCCGCCACGTTGTACGCGAACGCCCAGAACAGGTTGCCCTTGATGACGCCGAGCGTCGCGCGGGACAGCCGGACGGCGTCGGCCACCACGGTGAGCCGACCGCTCACGACCGTGATGTCGCTCGCCGCGATGGCCGCGTCGGTGCCGGCGCCCATCGCGATGCCGAGGTCTGCGGCTGCCAGCGCGGCGGCGTCGTTCACGCCGTCGCCGACCATCGCGACGCTCCGGCCCTCGGACTGCAGCCGGCGGACGGTCTCGAGCTTCGACGCCGGGGTCGCGCGGGCGTGCACCTCGTCGATGCCGACCCGGGCGGCGACGGCACGTGCTGCGCCGTCGTTGTCGCCGGTGAGCAGGACCGGGCGCAGGCCGAGCGCGCGGAAGCGGGTGATCGCGTCGGCGGCCTCGGGCTTCACGGTGTCGCCGACGACGACCACGCCCAGGGCGCTGCCGTTCCGGGCGACGACGACCGCGGTGGCCCCGTCGGCCTCGGCGCCGTCCACGGCGTCGGCGAGCACCGGCGGCAGGGTGATCGACCATGCGTCGGCGAGCCAGCGGGTCGTGCCGACCAGGACGACGTCACCGTCCACGACGGCCTGCACCCCGGCACCGGCGGTGGCGGTGAACTGCTCGGCCGCGGTCAGGTCGGCGCCCCGGGCGCGGGCCGCGGTGGTCACGGCGCGGGCGACGGGGTGCTCCGAGCCGTCCTCGACCGCGGCGGCGAGCCGGAGCACGGCGTCCTCGGTCTCGTCGACGACGGTCACGGACCACAGGGTCATCGACCCGGTGGTGACGGTGCCGGTCTTGTCGAGCACGACGGTGTCGACGCCGCGCGTGCGCTCGAGGACCTGCGGGCCGCCGATCAGGATCCCGAGCTGCGAGCCCCGACCGGTGCCGACCAGCAGCGCGGTGGGCGTGGCGAGCCCGAGGGCGCACGGGCACGCGATGATCAGGGTGGCGACGGCGGCGGTGAAGGCCGCGGTGACCGAGCCGCCGAGCACGAGCCAGCCGACGAAGGCCAGCACGGCGAGCGCGATGACGATCGGCACGAAGACGCCGGACACGCGGTCGGCCAGGCGCTGCACCTCGGCCTTGCCGGTCTGGGCGTCCTCGACCAGGCGCCCCATGCGGGCGAGCTCGGTGTCGGCACCGATGCGGGTGACGGCGACGACGAGTCGGCCGCCGACGTTGATCGTGGCGCCGGTGACACGGTCGCCCGGTCCGACCTCGACCGGCACGGACTCGCCGGTGAGCATGCTGCGGTCGACGGCCGAGGAGCCGTCCTGCACCAGGCCGTCGCTCGGGATCCGCTCGCCGGGTCGCACGACGACGACGTCGCCGACGACGAGGGACGAGGTCGGCACGCGGTGTTCGGCACCGTCGCGCAGGACCGCGGCGTCCTTCGCACCGAGTTCGAGCAGCGCCCGGAGTGCGGCACCGGACTGCGTCTTCGCACGGGCCTCCATGTACCGGCCGGCGAGGATGAACACCGTCACGGCGGTCGCGACCTCGAGGTACAGGTCGGCGGCCTCGGGATCGGTGGCGAACCACGAGAACGTCATGTGCATGCCGGTCGTGCCGGCGTCCCCGAGGAACAGGGCGTACAGCGACCACCCGAACGCGGCGAGGACCCCGACGCTCACCAGGGTGTCCATGGTGGCGGCACCGTGGCGTGCGTTCACCCACGCGGCACGGTGGAACGGGAGCGCTCCCCAGACCGCGACGGGTGCCGCGAGCGTCAGGGCGAGCCACTGCCAGTTCGGGAACTGCAGGGCCGGCACCATCGAGAGCACCACGACGGGCACCGCGAGCACGGCGGACACGACCAGGCGTCGTCGCAGCGGTTCCGCCCGGTCCTGGTCGGCCGTGGGCTCGGCGTCGGCGGCAGCGGGCGGTGCCGGCACCGTGGCGCCGTAACCGGCGGACTCCACCGCGGCGATCAGCGACTGGGGGTCGGCGGTGCCGTCGGCCGCGACCTGCACCTGCGCCTTCTCGGTGGCGTAGTTCACGGTGGCGGTGACGCCGGGCATCTTGCCGAGCTTTCGCTCGATGCGGTTCGCGCACGAGGCGCAGGTCATCCCGGTGATGTCGAGTTCGACGGTGCGGTCCGTCACGAGCGCGCGACCTCGTAGCCTGCCTCGGCCACCGCGGCGTGCAGGGCGTCCGCATCGACCGGCGCCGCGGAGCTGACGGTGACCTCGGACGAGCCGCCGGGGACGAGTCGGACGTCGACGCCCGTCACCCCGTCGACCTCGGAGAGTTCCTCGGTGACGCTCATCACGCAGTGTTCGCAGGTCATGCCCTCGACGAGCAGCGTCTCGGTGGTCATGGTGTCTCCTTCTGGTTGATCGATCGTCAGGGGTCAGGAGCGGACGAGCCGGGCGATCGCCTGGCTGGCCTCGCGCACCTTCTCGTCGGCGGCGTCCCCGCCCTCGGCGACGGCCTCGGCGACGCAGTGCGCCAGGTGGTCTTCGAGCAACGACAGCGCGACGCGTTCGAGCGCCCGGTTCGCCGCGGATATCTGGGTCAGGACGTCGATGCAGTACGTCTCGTCCTCGACCATCCGCGCGATCCCGCGCACCTGCCCCTCGGCGCGACGGAGTCGCTTGAGCAGGTCGTCCTTGTCGCCGATGTACCCGACGTGTTCGTGCATGTCCGCCTCCACCGTTCTCAATACGGTACCCCCCTAGGGTATTCCTTTCCTTGTCTGGTGCAACTGATGGCATGATCGGCGCATGGACACCTCGACGACGAACGGATTCCGCCGGCTGCGGTTCTCCGACGGTGAGGGTTCCGACTACTCCGAGATCTTCGCCGCGGAGTACGGCGGCTCGGACTTCGCCTCGGAGACCTTCGCCACCGACGACACCCGGTACGAGTACACGGTCGTCGGCGACGACGACCTGTCACTCCGCACCATGCGTGCCGAGGGCGGGCGACGCGGCGGGGTCATCGGTGTGCGGGACGACCACGTGGTGTTCTGGCTCACCAAGGGCCGGCTCGAGATGCACTTCGCCGACCGCACCCGCGTCGTCGAGCCGGGCAGCCCGTACATCGCCTCGGCGTCCGAGGCGTACCGGTTCGAGTCCGACGGCACCGTCTACAACGGCGTGCACGTGTCCGACCGCTTCCTGCGGAGCGTCGGCCGCGACCTCGGCTACCGGCTGCCGGACGGTCCGCTGCTGTTCGACCAGCAGGACGAGGTCATCGCCCGGCGTGAACCGCTCCGGCACCTCATCCGCGAACTCGGCCCGGCACTGGTCGACGACCGCGTGCTCGGCCCGATGCGGACCGCGCTGAACCGTCGGCTGGCCGTCGTCATCCTCGACACGTTCCCCATCCGCAACCGCGGCGACGACGTCCCCGTGGCGAACCGGCTCCGCGACGCGATCCGCTTCATCGAGCTGCACGCCGCCGAACGCCCCTCGATCCCCACCATCGCCGCCGCCTGCGGGCTCAGCCAGCGTGGACTGCAGGACGTCTTCGCCCGGACGCTCGACACCACTCCGCACCGGTTCCTCCGCGACCACCGCCTGGACCGGGTGCGGGAAGAGCTCCTGCGCGCGGACCGCGGCGGCGCGACTGCAGCGGACTGCCCGCTCGTGTCGTCGGGGATCGCCGTGATCGCCCGGCGGTGGGGCTTCACGAACCCCGGCCGGTTCGCCGAGACCTACCGCGAACGGTTCGGCGAGGACCCGGCCACCACGAAGCGCGCGGCACTCGCGGCGCAGCCGCAGGCCGGCAGGGCGTCGTGGCGTGTCCGTCGTGCGGTGTCCTACATCGAACAGCACCTCGACGACCCGCTCACGCTCGACGACATCGCAGCCGCCGCAGGGGTGCTCCCCCGTCGGTTGCAGCAGCTCTTCCGCGAGGAGCGCGGCGAGTCCCCGATGGCCTGTGTCCGCGCCATGCGGGCCGCTGCCGAACGCAACGACGCGGCCGGAATCGGCGAAACGGCCTGACGGAACGCCCCGGGGGTACACGCAGATCCCCGGATTTCCGGGGATCCCTGGATTTTTCCCGAATCCGAGAAGTCGTGTGTGACGAATCTCTTCCACAGCCCGTCTCATCCGTGAACAGCAACCGCTGGGAACGCCCGGCGGGTCAACGGAAGGAATGAACCATGGCTGACACCACCACCCCCACCCCGGCCACCACGGCGACCCGTGCCACCTCGCACGCCGGCACCAGCGGCGTCACCGGCAAGACCGTCATCGACGACACCGTCGTGTCGAAGGTCGCCGGCATCGCCGCCCGCGAGGTCAACGGCGTGCACTCCCTCGGCAACGGCGCAGCCCGTGCCATCGGCGCCATCCGCGACGCGATCGGCCAGCGCGACTTCGGTCAGGGCGTCAAGGTCGAGGTCGGCGAGAAGCAGGTCGCCGCGGACATCGTGATCGTCGCCGAGTACCCGGTGTCGCTCCAGCAGGTCGCCGACGGTGTCCGCACCGGTGTGGCCCGTGCCCTCGAGCAGATCGTCGGCATGGAGGTCGCCGAGGTCAACGTGACCGTCCAGGACGTCTACATCCCGGGTGACGACGACGACAACGACGACGAGAAGAAGGAAGCGCGAGTCGCATGAGCAACACGCTGATCGGCGCCCTCATCGGCGCAGTCCTCGCCGTCGTGGCACTGCAGTTCGGGTTCTGGGGCTTCGTGCTCGTGATCGTGTTCGGTGCGATCGGGGCCCTCGTGGCCGCCCTCGCCACCGGTCGCATCGACCGCGGCGCCCTGACCGACGTGCTGACCGGACGCCGGAGCTCCCGGTGAACGCCGGCCCGGACGTCCCGGGCCGCGTCGAGATCACCGCACGCGCGCTCACCTCGCTGGCGCGGGCCGTCGCAGCCGAAGGGCTCGGCGCCCCCGCCAAGCGGGTGCGCGTCGGCCTCGGCGACGCGTCGGGAGCACTGTCCCTCGACATCACCGGGCCGATCGCCGCGAGCGACGACATCGTCTCCGGGTCGATCCGGATCGCTGACCAGGTCAAGGGCCGCGTGAGCGACCTGACCGGGCGCCGCGTCGGCAGTGCCCACATCGAACTCACCGGGATCGTGCGCGAGCACGAGTCCCGCGCCCGCTAGGAGGCCATCATGAGCAACGGTTCCGTCGAACGACGCATCCGTCGTCGGAGCGTGCACCGCTCCCGCTCCACAGCAGTGGCGGTGGCCCTCGTGGTGCTCGCCCTGGTGGCCGCCTGGATCGGCACCGAGTCGGTGCTCAGCGCCATCGGACGCCCACCGCTGGTCGCCGACCCCCAGACCGTGGTCGACACGGCGCTCCGCCCGGACGCCGCGTTCGTCACCATCGTCGAGGTCATCGCCGGTGTGCTCGTCGTCCTCGGCGTCGTGCTGGTCGTCCTGGCCCTCAAGCCCGGTCGCCAGCACCGATCGGTCGTCGAGCACGAGCGTGGTGCGGTCGTCATCGACTCCCGCATCGTCGCCTCCACCGCGGCGAACGCCGCCGGCATGGCGGCCGGCGTCCCCGAGGGGAACGCCTCCGCCACCGCCCGCGGCCGTTCCACCGAGGTCCGCATCGTCCCCGTCACCGGTGTGCCGGTCGACGAGGCGACCGTCCGCGCCGCCGTCGTGGAGCGCCTGAGCGGCCTCGACGAGCGTTTCGGCCGACGCGTCCGCGTCCGGGTCGAGGAGAAGGGAACCCTCGCATGACCAAGAGCAACCGGACCCTCAACCGGATCATCCTGTTCGTCCTCGGCCTGGTCGCCGTCGTCGTCGGGATCGCGATGGGCGCGGGTGTCCTGCCCGCCGTCCAGGATGCGCTCAAGCCGTACGTCGACCTCCCCCGCAGCCTCGACGTGCCCGCGTCCGCGCTGTGGATCGTCGCCGGGGCCGCGGCCCTCGTGGTCGTCCTGTCACTCGTGTGGGCGTCCACCCGCGGTGGTGGCGGCACGTCCGTCGCCGTCCGGGAACGCTCAGGCGACGACGCGGTCACCATCAACGTCGCACTCGTCCGGGACGTCGTCGAACACGAACTCGCGGGTGTCCGCGACGTGGTCGGCTCCCGCGTCGACACCTACCTCGTCCGCCGGCAGCGCGCCGCACGGATCCGTGTCGCGGTCCGCCGCGGCGGGGACGCCGTCACCGTGCTCGACGCCGTCGACCGAGCCGTCGCGGTCCTCGACCGCACCCTCGGCCGTCCGGTCCCGGTGCTCGTGCACCTGACCGGCGGTACCCGCTCCGCGCTCGCGAAGGCGACCCGCGTCCACTGACACCCGTCAGCCGGACGCACCCCCGGGCCTCCCGGCCCACCTCCACACCACCGGGCACACGCCCACCCACGAAAGGACCCGTCATGGGACTCGACGACAAGATCAAGAACGCCGCTCAGGACCTCGCCGGCAAGGCGAAGGAAGCCGTCGGCAACCTGACCAACGACGACGCCAAGGTCGCCGAAGGCAAGAAGGACCAGACCGCTGCGAGCGCGAAGCAGACCGGCGAGGACGTCAAGGACGTCTTCAAGAAGTAGGTCGCACGACCGCGTCGGGGCACCCGTCGAACGGGTGCCCCGACGCGTCCCCGCGCTGATCCCGAACGAGGAGGAACCATGCAGCACGACCCCCATGCGAACACGCAGGTCACCGAGGTGGCCCTGCCCGCAGCACTGACGGAGCCGCTGCCCGACGACGCGAGCACCGCGACGATCGTCGCGCGCACCGCGGCGGAGACCGCACTCGGCGTGCCCGGCGTGCACCACCTCGGCGGGATCGCCGCCCGTGCCGCCGACCAGCTGCGGAAGCAGCTCGGCCGCTCGGCCGGTACCGCCGGCGTGCAGGTCGACGAACAGGACGGCGAGCTCAGTGTCCAGGTCGCCGTCGTCGTCAGCTACCCGCACCCGGTGCTCGACGTCGCCGCCGAGGTCCGGCAGCAGGTGAGCGCAGCGACGCGCCAGCTGTCCGACCTGCACACCACGGTCGACGTGCGCGTCCTCGACGTGCACGGCCCGTTCGACGACGAGCAGTCCCCGCTGGGTCGCGCCGCCGAGCAGACGACCGACGCCCTCAAGCAGGCGGCCGAGTCGACCGGCGACGCCGTCAAGCGGGCCGCCGAGACGACCGCGGACGCCACGAAGCGCGTTGCCACGGCCACGGCGGACGCGACGAAGCAGGCTGCCGACGCCACCGCTGACGCCACCAAACAGGCAGCGTCCGCCACCGCCGACGCCACCAAGCGCGCTGCCGACGCCACCGCCGACACGACGAAGCGTGCCGTCGACGCCGCTGCCGAGACCGGCGAGCGTGTCCGCGACTCCGCCTCGGAGTCCCTCGCCCGCGCATCGGAACAGGCCGCCGACGCGGCATCGTCCGCGAAGGACGCCGCCGAACAGGCCCGCGACGTCGTCGTCGAGACAGCCGGCACGACCCGCGACCGGGCCGCCGACGCCGCCGATGCCGCGGCCGAAGCGGCTGACGACGCCGCTGACTCGGCCGCCGACGCCGCAGCGGCACCGCGGCACCGGGACCAGCCGTGACCACCGCCTGGTCCGGAGGGCGCCGGTCCCGCGACCGGCGCCCCCGACCCCGCGGCGTCTGGATCGCCAGCGGCACCGGGGTCTTCCTCGTGCTCGCCATCGCGGTCGGCGGGTTCCTGCCACTGGTCGGGTTCCTCGGCGGGGTCACCGCCACGACCGCCGGCCTCGTGCCGTTCCCGTTCGTCCGCGTCACCCTCATCGCCCTGCTCGGCGCGGTCGTGGTGCTCGCCCTGCTCCTGCTCGCCCTGACCCGCCGGCACACCGCCACCGCGACGACCGCCGTCGTGCTCGCCGTCCTGGTGAGCGTGGCCGTCACCCTGGTCCCCGTCGTCCTGGTCGCCGTCGGGTCCGCCGACCGCGCGGGCGACGTCTGGCCGATCGTCACGGAGCTCTGGAACCGCTTCACCGGCTGACGTCGTGCACGCGGTCCCGGACTGGAGGCCCGCCCCACCCGCCCACGTCGGCGCACCCGGGTGGTCCTCCGGTCCACTGCCCGTCCGCTAGCCTCGCGACGTGAAGCGTCTCTCCCCCGGCCAGCGCTGGGTCATCGGTCTCGGCGCGTTCGCGCTCGTCTGTCTCGTCGTCGGCGTCATCGCGTTCGCGGTCGGCTTCCCCTGGGGCGGCGTCGTCGGCATCATCGGGCTGCTGCACCTCGGCCTGACCGGCCTGGCCGGTGCACTCGTCTGGACCTCGACCCCGGCGATCGCGCCGCGTCCCGTCAAGCGTCCGACGCCGCGCCCCGGAGCGACGCACCGGGTCTTCTCGTACGGCACCCTCCAGCAGCCCCTGGTGCAGGAGTCCCTGTTCGGCGACCACGTCCCGACGACCGCGGACTCCCTGCCCGGCTGGCGACTCGACTGGGTGACGATCACCGACCCGGACGTCATCCGGACGAGCGGCTCCGACCGGCACCCGATCCTGCGCCGCGGCGCCGCGGGCGACGTCGTCGAGGGCGTGGCCCTGACGCTCGGGTACGAGTGGCAGCTCCGCGCGGTCGACGACTACGAGGTCGCCGACTACCAGCGCATCCAGGTCACGCTGGCCTCGGGCTGGACGGCCTGGGTCTACGTGGCGGCCGACGAAGCCTGAGCCGCAACGCGCAGCCGTCCGAGCCCCTCGTCGATCGACACCGACGGGGTCCACCGCAGGTCCTGCCGGGTCCGTCGCTGGTCGAACCAGTGCGCGGTCGAGAGCTGTTCGGCCAGGAACCGGGTCATCGGCGGCTCGTCCTCACCCGGTCGGACACGCCAGACGGCCTCGACCACTGAGCCCGCTGCCCGGGCGACCGCCGCCGGCACGTGCCACTGCGGTGGCCGGACGCCCGATGCCGTGCAGATGCCGGCGAGCAGGTGGGCGACGGGTCGGGGCTCACCGTTCGTGACGACGTACGCGTTGCCGTGCACGCCGTCGTCCGTGACGCGCTCGAGTGCCGCGACCATGGCCGTCGCGGCGTTGTCGACGTAGAGCGTGTCGATGAGCGCGGCGCCGGAGTCGAGCAGCGGGAGCCGTCCGGCTCGGGCCCGCTCGACGATCCGTCCGACGAGCTGCGTGTCACCCGGCCCCCACACCAGGTGCGGCCGGACCGCCACGACGGCGAAGTCCGGGGCGTCGGCGTCGAGTGCCAGCAGCTCCGCCGCGGCCTTGGTGCGGGCGTAGTCGCCACGGGCACGGGACGGTTCGGCAGGTCCGGCGTCGGCCCCGACGAGCGACGACCCGGTGTGCGCGACCGACGGCGACGACACGAAGACGAAGCGCGCGACCCCGGCGGCACGGGCGGCTCGCAGCAGTGATCGCGTTCCGTCGACGTTCACGCGCGCGAAGTCGGCTGGGTCCCCGGCGAGCGACACCTTGGCGGCCAGGTGCACGACGGCTTCGACCCCGTCGACCGCGCGGGCGATCGCGGCGTCGTCGGTCATCGTGCCGGCGACGTCCTGCACCCCGGGCACACCGGATGGACGGCGCTGGAACGTCCGGACCTCGTGCCCGGCGTCCCGCACGGCCGCGGCGGTGGCCTGCCCGAGGAACCCGCTGGCCCCGGTGACCAGGACCTTCACGGCCGTACCATCCGTCCGCCGGACAGCACCGAGCCGGCCCAGCGGGACAGCCGGGTGCGGTCGACCTTGGAGTTGTGCCGGATGTCGGTCGGCAGCACGGGCACGACGAGCACTGCGGCGAGCCGGACCCCGGCGGCAGCGCGGACCGCGGCGGCGAGCTGCGGCGACGCCAGACCCGGCCGGCGCACGGCGGGATCGGTCTCGACGACGGCCACCACCTGCTGCGTGCCGATCGGACCGATGGCCGCGACCCCGGTACGTCCGACACCGTCGACGCCCTCGATCCGCTGCTCCGGCCCGACCGGTGTGACGACCCCGTCGGGCGTGGTGAGCACGTGCTGCAGCCGGCCTTCGACCCAGACCCGTCCCGCGGAGTCGAGGTGTCCGACGTCCCCGGTGCGGTGTCCGCGCGGGTCGTCGACCCCGAGGCGCGAGACCCGGTCGGTGCGCCAGAGCCGGTCGTAGTGGTCGCGCACGTGCGGTGCCGCGACGACGATCTCGCCGGTGACCCCGGGCGCGTCCGTCAGGGCTCCGGTCGCGCGACCGGAACCGTCGAGCGGCGCGATGCGGACGCGGACGTTCTCCGCCGGCGCCCCGACGCAGATCCCCTCGTCGGTGGACCGGCCGGCGGCGCGGACCCCGTCCAGGTCGACGTCGGTCATGAGCAGCCCCTCGGTCATGCCGTAGGGGGTGTGGGCAGTGGCGTTCGGCATCAGCTCGGTCGCCGCGGTCAGCAGCGCGGCCGACACGGGAGCGCCGGCCGACAGGAACAGCCGCACGCCCCGCAGCGCCGCACGATCGGCATCGGTGAGCTCCGACGCCGTCTCGACCACGTTGGCCAGCGCTGCCGGCGACAGGAACACCACGGTGGCATCGGCGGCGGCGACCGACGCAGCGACCGCCTTCGCCGTGAGCGTGCGCGGCGCGGTGACGTCCATGTCGGGCGCGACCGACCTGGCGCCGAGTGCCGGGCCGAGCAGCGCGAACGGTGCGAACCCGGCGACGAGTCCGGTGCCGACCCCGACGTCGTACTGGGTCGCCAGGGCGTCCCGGACGGCGCTCAGCTGCCCGTGCGTGTACACGACGCCCTTCGCCGGGCCGGTCGATCCCGAGGTGAACAGCACCGCGGCGGGCGCGTCCGGCGACGGCGCTGCCGGCAGTTCCGCCCCGTGTGCGAGACGACGCGCACCACGTCGGGCGACGTCGACGAGCGTGTGCTCGACGCGCAGCGCCCTCCGTGCCGGTGCGGGCAGCGAAACCGTCGCGATGCGTCGCCCCGGCCAGCCGAGGGCACGCGCGGCACCGAGGCCGGGCAGCGCGCCGATGATCCAGTCGGGTCGGGCACCGCGGACCGCGCGGGTCAGGCCGCCGAGGCCGAGACCGGCATCGGCGACGACGACGACCGCCCCGATCCGCACGCAGGCGTACAGGACGGCGGTCAGGTCGGCACCGGGGGTCACCAGGAGCGAGACACGGTCGCCGCTCCGGACCCCCAGGTCGTCCAGCCCGGCGGCGATCTCGTCGACGCGTCGGGCGAGCAGCCGCCACGTGATCGTGCGGGGACCGCCCGGGGCGGCCATCTCGACCAGGGCGGGTTCGTCACTCCCCCGCAGCTCGTCGAGCCGCGCCCAGAGCGGCGGCGTCGCCGCGGCGGGCCGGTCCGTGTCCACGGGTCCGGACTGGAGGCCCGGGTCGGCCTGTGCAGGACGGCCACCGTCCGGCAGGCGGTCACCGAGCCAGTCGAACACCGCGCCCGCCACGTCGGCGTCATCAGGCAGCAGGTGCCCGGCGCCCTCGAACCGGTGGACGTCGGCGTGCGGCATCCGCTCGGTCAGGTCGTCCAGGTAGCGCTCGAGGAACACCGGGTCACGCGGGCCCCAGAGCAGGAGCGCCGGCACGTCGAGCGCCGCCACACCCGCAGCGATGCGGTCGAGCTCCGGCGCACTCCGGTGCCGGGCGTCGACGGGGATGTCCGCGACGAAGCCGCCGATGCCACCGCGCCGCGCGGCACCACGGTAGGGCGCCCGGTAGCCGTCGGCCGTGGCACGGTCGAGCTTCGGGTGCGCGATGGCCAGGGTGGTCTCGAGGAACGCGGGGGTCACGACCGTCGCGCGGCCGAGCATGCCGGGGCCGAGGGCGAGCCGCAGCGGGGCGGGGATCGGGGCGTCGTCGGGCTGGTGCACCGCGGTGTTGCACGTCATCGCGGCGGCCAGGACGTCCGGGTGGTCGACCGCCCAGCCGAGCGACACCACACCGCCCCAGTCGTGGCCGAGGGTGACGACCGGGCCGGTCAGCCCGAGTTCGTCGGTCAGGGCACCGAGGTCCGCGACGCGCTGCGGCAGCCCCCGCTCGACGCCGGTGCGCTCCGAGAAGCCCATGTCGAGCTGGTCGACGGCGACCACGCGCCAGGCCGGGCCGCCGGCCTGGGCGACCTCGAGCGAGGTGCGGAGCACCGACCGCCAGAGGTACGACCAGGTCGGGTTGCCGTGCACGCACAGGATGGTGCCGACCGGTTCCACGCCGAGCGCGGCCAGGGACCCGGCCGTGTCGAGGAGGTGCCAGGTGCGCGCGGCGCGATCCGTTCCTCCCCTGCGATCTCCGGACCACGCGGGGACCGTGACCAGACGCGACCACGCCGGGTCGAGGCCGGGCAGGGAGGGTGGCTGCGTCGCCGGAGCCGTGCTCGCGGCGACGCGGGGCAACCGGGACCTCACCAGTGGAGTTCCATCATCGCCGTGTTGATGCCGGAGCCGACGCCGCCCAGGAACACGCGGTCACCGCGACGGATGCCGCCGGAGGCGACCTCGTCGGCCAGGGTGATCGGGATCGACGCGGGGCCGACGTTGCCGAACCGCTGGTAGGTGGTGGGGACCTTGTCGCGCGGGATGCCGATCGCCTCGACGAAGGCGTTGGTGTGCACGTCGGAGACCTGGTGCAGCACGTAGCGGTCCATGTCGGCCCAGTCGAAGTGGGCGCGGGCCTCGGTCCAGGCGGCGACGACGAGCTCCATGCCGCCCTTGAGCAGCATCTTGGCGTCCGTGAACATGCCGTCGACGCTGCCGACGCACAGGTCGTACCACTGGGTCGCCGCGCGGGTGACGCCGCCGACGATCCGGTGTCCTTCGGGGTGCAGGTCCGCCGGGCCGAGCACGGCCGCCGCGGCGCCGGACCCGAGGGTCAGGCTGGCGAACTCGCTCATGAAGTCCTTGCGGTTCCGCCCGCCCTGGTTCAGGCGGTCGATGGTGTTGAGCTGCACCTGGTCGGCGTCCTCGCCGTCGACGACGAGCGCGTACTTGATCTGCCCGGAGTCGATCATGCCCGCGGCGACGCTCATGGCGTTGACGAACCCGAGGCACGCGTTCGCGATGTCGAAGTTGATGGCCGACGACGGCAGCCCGAGCCCGTGGTGCAGGCGGACGGCCACCGACGGCTCCAGGTGCGGACGGGTCACCGAGGTGTTGATGAGCAGGCCGATCTCGTCCGGACGCACCCCGGCCTCGGCCATGGCACGGCGGCCGGCGTCGATCGCGGCGTCCTGGAAGGTCTGCCCCTCGCCCCAGTTGCGACGTTCGATGACCCCGGCGACGCGCTCGAGCAGTCCCATCGGCAGACGGAGTCGACGGAGGACCCCACGGAGCTTGGCCTCGATGTCGGCCGAGGTCGTCACACGCTCCGCCGTGGTGGTCGCCACGGAGAGCAGTGAGACGTTCCGGTGCTTCGCCGTGGCGTTGCCGGGCTGCTCCGGTTCACTGCTCGATGCCTGGTCGACCGGCCGTTCCGTCATGATCGTCACCGACACATACTTCCGCATCTGGCCTGTGTGCGCGATCCGGATGCGCTGGACGGCTCCGGATCAGACGTCCTTCGGCAACTTCCGCACCTTCGCGCGCCGCTTGCGACGCTCCGGGATCATCGAGCGCATCTCCTCGAGCTTGCCGAAGCAGAGCAGGCGGTCACCCGGCTCCAGGACGACACCGCTGCGTGGGTTCGGGATGACGTTCGAGCCACGGTGCAGGGTGAGGACCGTGATGTCGCGGTCCCAGAGCCCGGACTCCTTGATCGTCTTGCCGACCAGGTCCGCGTTGGTGTGCACGAGGAGCTCGGCGACGCCGTAGCCGGTCGAGACGGACAGCCGCTGGCGGACGTCGATCTCGGGGAACGCCACCTGGTTCGCGATGAAGTCGACGACCGCACCGGCGATGTCGAGGCCGGTGGCACGCTCGACGCCCTCGAGCCCCGGTGAGGAGTTGACCTCCATCACGAGCGGCCCGTCGTTGCCCTCGAGCATGTCGACGCCGGCGACCTTCAGGCCCATGATCTGCGCCGAGCGGACGGCCACGGCCTCGTACTCGGGCGTGAGCGTGACCTTCTCGACGGTGCCGCCGCGGTGCACGTTCGACCGGAACTCGTCACCCGAGGCGGTCCGGCGCATCGCCGCGACGACCCGGTCACCGACGACCAGGGCACGGATGTCCCGGCCGCGGCTCTCGGCGATGAACCGCTGGATCAGGACGTTCTGCTTGGTGGAGTGCAGGGTCTCGACGATCGACTCGGCGACCTTCGCCTCGGGTGCCAGGATCACGCCGATGCCCTGCGTGCCCTCGAGGAGCTTGATGACGACGGGCGCGCCGCCGACCCGTTCGATCGCGCCGCGCACGTCGTTGCGCCCGGCCACGAACGTCGTCGCCGGCATGCCGATGTCGTGCCGCGACAGGATCTGGTTCGCCCGGAGCTTGTCACGCGAGTTCGTGATGCCGTTCGCCGTGTTCGGCGTGTAGACGTCCATCTGCTCGAACTGCCGCACGACGGCGGTGCCGTAGTAGGTGATCGAGTTGCCGATGCGCGGCAGCACGGCGTCGTAGTCGCTCAGCAGCTTGCCGCGGTAGAGCAGGTCCGGGTCGTCACCGGACAGGTCGATCGCGAAGCGCAGCGTGTTGAGCACCTTGACCTCGTGCCCGCGGTCGAGTGCCGCTGCGCGGAGGCGCTGGGTCGAGTACGCCTGGGGCGCACGCGACAGGATGGCGAGTTTCATCGAGGGGTTCTCCGCTGGGTCGGATCGACGGCGACGCTCCATCAAAGCATGCGGACGTGGCCGCGGAGCATGCGACAGGATGGGCACATGGCCCGAGCTCCGAAGTCCTCCGACAGCGGGCTCGTCGTCGCCGGGTGGCGGGAGTGGGCGGGCCTGCCGGACCTCGGCGTGCCGTGGATCAAGGTGAAGCTCGACACCGGCGCCCGGAGCTCCGCGTTGCACGCCTTCGACCTCGAGGAACTGCCCGGCGAGCGGGTCCGGTTCTCGCTGCACCCCTGGCAGGACACCGATGCCGACGCCGCCACGATCGAGTGCGACGTGCACGACCGGCGCGTCGTCCGCAGCTCCACCGGGCACACCCAGGAACGCATCGTGGTGCTGACGCAGATCGCCCTGGCCGGGCGCGTCGTCGAGTCCGAGGTCACGCTGAGCAACCGCGACCAGATGGGCTTCCGGATGCTCGTCGGGCGCGAGGCGCTCCGGCAGGGCTTCCTCGTCGATCCTGCGCGGTCCTTCGTGGCCGGGCGGGCTCCGAAGGAGATCCGGCGCCGCAACCGCGGGCGCGCCTGAGCGGTCCTGGTCACCCGGCACGGGCCGTTGCCGCGACCGGTCGACGGCCTGGAGGCGCGGTGCGGCGCCGCCACGGGCCTCCCGTCCGCCTCGGCGCGCGTCTCGGGCGCTGGTCGGGTCAGTGACCGAGGTGGCGGCCGAGGAAGGCGAGCTGCTGCGGCGCCAGACGGCGCCAGTAGCCGTGCGTGTGGCCGCCGGGTGCGAAGCCCCCGGCCGGCGGCTCGGCGAAGCCGTCGACGTAGGCGTGCACCGCCGGCGCGAACCCGTCGCCGTTGCCGCAGTCGACGCGGACCGCGACGCCGTCGAGCGCGCGCTGCCGCCCGAGGACGGTGTTCGCGCGGAAGTCGGCCGCGTCGTCGAAGGCGCCGCGGGCGGTGTCGGCGGCCGACTTCCAGAGCGCGGGGCTGATGGCCGAGACGGCCCGGACGCGCGCGGCGCCGAGGACCCCTGCGAGCCGGAGCGCGCCGAAGCCACCCATCGAGTAGCCGGTCACGGCGAGGTGGTCGGTGTCGTACCCGCGGCGGCCGAGCAGGGGCAGGAACTCGTCGACGACCATCGCGGCGGGGTCGTCCCCGTCGGCTCGTGGGTGCCAGTACCGGTTGCCGCCGTCGATCGAGGCGATCGCGAACGGGGCTCCGCCGGCGGCCACGTGCGCCGCGAGGAACCGGTCGTAGCCCAGGCTGCGCCCGAAGAACGAGGTGTGGTCGTCGCCGTACCCGTGCAGGGCGACCGCCACCGGCAAGGGGGTGTCGGACGCCGGTGCCGCGATCGTCCAGCCGACGGTGCGGCCCTTCCGCGCCGCCGACACGAAGGTGCCGGAGGTCGTGGGGACGGGCTCGACGTCGGGGACCGTGCCGTCGGTGCCGTCCAGACCGAGGACCCGGTACATGGTCGAGCGCCCGGGCAGCAGTCCGAGGTTGATCGCCTCGGCCACGGCTCCCGCGGCGACGACGCCCGTCCCGCCGATCAGCAGGGAGCGGCGGGTGATCGTGGCAGCACGCGATCGGGTCATGGGGTGGGCGCCGTTCCGTCGGGGGTGGTGTGTTCCCGGATGAGGGACGCGGCGACGGACCGTGCCGTCGTCGTGTCGAGCGCGGGGTCGCGCAACCGCATCGCAAGGGAACCGGAGACGATGAGGAGCAGCTGGTCGGCGAGGGCCTCGGCACGGGGACCGACCACCGGCGCGGCCCGCGACACGAGCCGCTGCCGCAACGTGGTGGTCTCGAGGTCCAGGACCTGCCGGACCTCGGCGGGCGCGTCCGCGTACTCGGCGGCGGTGCCGAGGAAGGCGCACCAGCGGGAGCCCGTGGGCGTCGAGCGGTAGTCGTCGAGGGCGTCGAACACAGCCAGCAGCCGGCCCAGGTCGTCCCGTTCTGCGGCGGCCGCACGGTCCCAGGTGGCGATCCAGTCGTCGTGGCGACGGGTGAGCGCCGCGGCGACCAGTGCCTCCTTGCTCGCGTAGCCGCGGTAGAGCGTCGCCGTCGAGACCCCGGCCCGTTCGAGGACGGCGTCGATCGGGGTGGCGGCGATCCCCTGCGAGAAGAAGAGCTCCTCGGCGGCGTCGAGCAGCCGTTGCTCGGTTCCTGGGCGCATCACCATGACAGCACCCTAGGGTCTGAAAAGTGAAACGATCGTTTTCGTTGCGACATCGACTGCTCCTCGTGAGCGGACTCGGCCTGATCGCGGCCACCTACGGGCTGGTGCGGCTGGCGTACGGGCTGTTCCTGCCCGACGTGCAACGCGACCTGGGGCTCCGGTCCGACGCCGCCGGATGGGTCTCGTCGGGCGCCTCGGCGCTGTACTGCGTCGGTGCGGTCGCCGGGTTCCTGCTCGCCGCACGGATGCCCCGGGTCCTCGTCGCGGTTGCCACGCTGGTGGCGGGGGTCGGTGCGATCGCCATGGCCACCGCCGACGGTCCGGTGCCGTTCGGTGTCAGCGCAGTGCTCGCGTCGGCAGGCGCCGGGCTCGCGTCCCCCGCACTCGTGCGACTCGTCGCGGAGCAGGTGCCGTCCGCGTTGCTCGGTCGAGCGCAGGCGGTCGTGAACGCCGGCACCGGACCGGGGCTCGTGGGCGCCGGGGTCCTCGCGCTCGTGCTGCTGCCCGACTGGCGGACGGCCTGGGTGGTGTCCGCGGTGTTCGCCCTGGCCGTCGGAACCCTGTTGCTCGTGGTGTCCCGGGGTGGTGCGGCGACATCCCGGCCCCCACTGCCCGGTGCTCCGTGGTTCGCGGCGCACCGAGGGGTCATCGTGCTGGCGCTGCTGTTCGGGGCCGGGTCCGCCGTCGTCTGGACCTACGGTCGTTCGGCCCTGGTGGACGCCGGTGCGTCGGTCGTGGTCTCGGTGTCGGCCTGGATCGCGCTCGGGGTCGGCGGAGCGGCCGTCGTGGTCACTGCGCGGTGGACCAACGGACTGCACGCCCGGACGCTCTGGGCGGTCACGGCGGGCTCGGTCGCCGTCGCTGTCGTCGTGCTGGGGGCCTTGCCGCAGTCGACGGTCGCGGCGCTGCTGGCGTGTGCCGTGTTCGGTTGGGGCTACACGGCGGCGACCGGGGCGCTGATCACGTGGACGACCGAGATCGACTCCGAGCGGTCGTCGGCCGGCACGTCGATGCTGTTCGTCGCACTCGTGCTCGGGCAGGCCGTCGGCGCGGCGGGTGCCGGAGCGCTCGTCGGTGCGATCGGGTTCGTCGCGACGTTCGTGGTCGGGGCCGTCGTGACCGCGGCGAGCGCCGTCCCTGGGGTGGTCCGTCGGCCGGGCGACCTGCGTGCCGTCAGAGCAGCGGGCGGAGCTCGATCTTCCGGTTGCACGCCTGCGACGCCTGGTGCGCCACCCGGGCCGCCGTCTCGGCGTCCGGGAGCTCCATGACCCAGAAGCCGGCGACGTACTCGTCGGTGCCGGTCGCGGGTCCGGTCGTGGCGCGCCCGGCCGTCGCGGGGCCGGTGGCCGCGTCGCCCGCACCTGCACGGGCGTCGACCAGGGTGGCGTCGGCCGGTGCGGAGACCCCGGCCGCGAACACGATCGCGTCGGCCATCCGGGCGTTGAAGGCGTCGACCGCGGCGGCTTCGGCGTCGGTCGCGGAGTACGTGTTGCCGACGGCGGCGGCCTGGCCGTCGTCGATGACGTTGACGAGGAACTGCATGGCGTCTCCCCTGCTCGTTGGCGGGAGGCTACTCTCGTCGCGCACTGACCGACCCCTTCGCCCCGAAGCTGCGGTTCCACTGGGACATCCGCGGATGCGGCAGTTTCACGTTTACCATCTGTGAACATGAATTCGTCCTCTCGAGGAGCTGCAGCCGGGACTCGCCTCAGGCAAGGGCGCGGCTGGCAGACGCCGGTGTTCCTGTGCAGTGCCGCCGTGGTCGCGTCCTTCGTGTTCGTGGCCGACGGGCTGAATGCCCCGCGGCTGCCGGTCCTCGCGGTCGCTGCGGTCGTCGTCATCGCACTGTGGCTCGTCGCGAGCACCCGGCGGGTCGTCCCCCGCGGAGGCAACCGACTGATGGCCGTCGCCTGGATCGCAACCGGCGTCCTGTACGTCCTCGCCGTTGCTCCGCTCGACGCCGCGGTGCTCCGAGGACTCGACGGGTCGACGTCGCTGATGGCATGGGGAGCGACCTCGCTCGTCGTCGCAGCTCCACTCATCGTGGCGGCAGCGCAGGCTCGGCCGCGGCGCCGATGACGAGCGGCGCCCACCCTCGGCACGAACTCGACGACCGGATCCACTCGCCGGTGCGGTTCTCACTGCTCGCCCTGCTCAGGACGGTGGACGAAGCGGAGTTCGGTGTCGTCCGGGACGCACTCGAGGTCAGCGACTCAACACTGTCCCAAGCAGCGGCGGTTCTGGGCGAGGCGGGGTTCCTCCGGGTCCGCAGGCTTCGCGTGGGGCGGAGCACGAGGAGCTGGCTCGCCCTCACCGACGCAGGACGGGATGCGTTCGAGCGGCACGTCGCCGTCATCCGGGCGATCGCCGAACCCGACGGGTGACCAGAGCACCGTGAAGCGAGCGGACGCCGAGCAGTCCAGCGTGATGGCGACATCGCACCGGGATTCCGCTAGCGTTCCGCGAGTGGGGACGACGGCGGAGTGGTCGCGACTGCCGGTGGGGCGGCACGAGTACCGACAGGACACGGTGCTCGCCGTGGTGCTGGCCGGTGGGCTCGCGCTCACGACGTTCCTGTACGGGTCGGCCGGCACGTACGGCGACGACCAGGCCGTCTGGTGGGTCTCGGCCCTGATGATCGTCGCGAACGCGGCACCGATCGCGTTCCGCCGACGGTTCCCCATGTCGGTGGCGTTGGTGTCGGCTGTGGCGTTCGCCGCGACGCAGCTGCTCCGTGTCCCCGAGGTCTTCCTCGTCAACTTCACGCTCTTCATCGCGCTGTACACGGTCGGAGCGTGGTGCTCGGACCGGGTCCGGTCGGAAGCGGTGCGCTGGGTCGTCATCGGTGGCATGTTCGCGTGGCTGTTCATCGCGATCTCGTTCGGGTGGGCGTCACCGAACTCCCTGCCGAACGACACGGACTCGCCCGTGGCGCCGTACGTGGCGTTCTCGCTGCTCAACATCTTCATCAACGTGATCTACTTCGGCGCCGCCTGGTACGCCGGCAACCGCGCCTGGGCCTCCGCCGTCGCGCGGCACCAGCTCGCCGAGCGCACCGCCGAACTCGCTGCGGAGCGGGAACGGTCGGCCGCGCAAGCGGTCACGATCGAGCGGGTGCGGATCGCCCGCGAGCTGCACGACGTCGTCGCCCACCACGTGTCGCTGATGGGTGTGCAGGCGGGTGCGGCACGGCGCGTGCTCGACCGCGACCCGGGGCAGGCGTCCGCATCGCTCGAGGTGGTGGAGGAGAACGCCCGTACCGCGGTGGAGGAGCTGCGGCGGATGCTCGGTACCCTGCGCTCCGACGACGATGCGGCCGGCGGCGGGACGACCGGTGGCGACGGGCCGAGCACCGAGGGGATCACGCGGATCGCCGAACTGGCCGAGTCGGCCCGGGTGGCCGGCCACCCGGCCGAGTACGTCGTCGTGGGTACCGAGCGCCCGGTGCCACCGACGGTGGCCGCCGTGGCGTACCGGATCGTGCAGGAAGCGGTGACGAACATCCTGAAGCACGCCGGACCGACCGCCCGCGCCGACGTCCGGCTGCGGTACCTGGACGACAGCGTCGAGGTCGAGGTCGCGGACGATGGACTCGGTGCCCGTGCAGCCCGGAGCACCTCCGGCAGCGGGCTCGGGCACGTCGGGATGCGGGAGCGCGTCGACGCCGTGGACGGACGGATCGAGATCGGGCCACGCGCCCGGGGAGGCTACCTGGTGCGTGCATGGCTGCCGACGACGTGAACGGGACGGCCGACCTGACCATCGTGCTGGCCGACGACCAGGAACTCGTCCGTGCCGGGTTCCGCGTGATCCTGGAGTCCGAGCCGGGCTTCCGGGTGGTCGGAGAGGCGTCGGACGGAGCGCGGGCGGTCGAGGCCGTGCAGGCGCTTCGCCCCGACGTGGTCTGCCTCGACGTGCAGATGCCCGGCGTCGACGGGCTCGAGGCCGCGCGGCGGATCGCGGCGCTGCCGGACCCGCCGGCGGTGCTCATCCTCACGACGTTCGACAGCGACGATGCACTGTTCCAGGCGCTCGAGGCGGGAGCGAGCGGGTTCCTGCTGAAGAACGCCTCCCCCGAGCGGCTGATCGACGCGGTGCGGACCGTCGCAGCCGGGGACGCCCTGCTCGCACCGGACGTCACGCGGCGGGTGATCAGCCGGGCGACGGCGACGACGCTGCCGGAGACCCGGCCCGAGCCGGCGACCACCGCGACGGCAGCGACGTCCGGCCGGGATGCGCTCACCGCCGCCGGCCTCACCGAGCGGGAGACCGAGGTGCTGCGGCTCCTCGCCCGGGGCCTGAGCAACGCGGAGATCGCCGCCGAGCTCTACGTCGGGGACGCCACCGTGAAGACCCACGTGTCGAACGTGCTGCAGAAGCTCGCACTGCGCGACCGGATCCAGGCGGTCGTCTGGGCGTTCGAGCACGGCGTCGCCGGCTGACCGAGCCCGACCGATCCGGCACCGGCGGGACAAGTCCGCACGGTGCCGAGTTCGCAGACATCGCCGCACCGTGCGCCATCGTTCAACCCGTGCAGCGTCGACCGCACCGTGCCCCGCCACCACAACGCACCGAGCAACCAAACCCGCACCAGCCCAACAAGCCCGCACGGTGCCGACCACCGCACCCCACGCCCGCACCGTGCGCCATCGTTCAACCCGTGCAGCGTTGACCGCACCGTGCCCCGCCACCACGACGCACCGAGCAACCAAACCCGCACGAGCCGAACAAGCCCGCACCGTGCCGACTCGACGCACGCGCCCCGCACCCCGCCCGCACCCACCCCGCACGCTCCTCCCCCACGCGGTGGAGCCGGCCCCCACCCAAGTCCCGCCTGGCGGCGGAGGCGGGGCGTGCCTCCCGGCCAATAGCGTCGAGCGCAGCGACGACCAGCGTCGTGACGAAGGGGAACGACATGCTCACCATCGAAGGGGTGACCAAGCACTTCGGTGACCGCCGGGTGCTCGACGACGTGGGGTTCACGGTCGGCAGCGGCCGCCTCACCGGCTTCGTCGGCGGCAACGGCGCCGGCAAGACCACCACCATGCGCATCATGCTCGGCGTGCTCCAGGCCGACGCGGGCACGGTCTCGATCGACGGCACCGCGGTCCGTCCCGCCGACCGCCGCCGCTTCGGCTACATGCCCGAGGAACGCGGCCTGTACCCGAAGATGCCGGTGGCCGAGCAGATCACCTACCTGGCCCGGCTGCACGGCGTCGACAAGCGCACCGCGACGACCCGCACCGGCGAGCTGCTCGAACGCCTCGAACTCACCGCACACGCCGGCGACCCCGTCGAGAAGCTCTCGCTCGGCAACCAGCAGCGCGTGCAGATCGCGGCGGCGCTGGCACACGACCCCGAGGTGCTCGTGCTCGACGAGCCGTTCTCGGGCCTCGACCCGATGGCCGTCGACACGGTGCTCGGTGTCCTGCGCGAGACCGCGGCCCGGGGCGTCCCGGTGCTGTTCTCGAGCCACCAGCTCGACGTGGTCGAGCGGCTCTGCGACGACGTCGTCGTCATCGCCGGTGGCACGATCCGCGCCGCCGGTCCGCAGGAGGAACTCCGCAAGCAGGCCGGCCCGGCCGCGTGGGAGCTGCTGGTCGACGGGGACGTCGCCTGGCTCCGCGACGAGCCGGGTGTGGCCGTGCGGGAGTTCGACGGCGGGTACGCGGTCTTCGAGGCCGACGCCGCCACCGCCCAGCGCGTCCTGCAGCGTGCCGTCCAGCACGGCACCGTCGGGTCGTTCTCGCCGCGGGTGCCGCGGCTCAGCGAGGTCTTCCGGGAGGTCGTCCGATGAACAACTCCTTCGTGCAGGCCGTGCGGCTCGTCTCCGCACGTGAGATCCAGGCACGCATCCGCAGCAAGGCCTTCGTGGTCTCGGCGCTCATCCTGATCGGCATGGTCGTCGCGTCGATCGTCGTCGGCGGGATCGTGAGCAAGGCCACCGCCGACGACACCACCCCGGTCGCGGTCGTCGACGGCGTCTCGCTGCCGACCACCAGTGGGCTGGACGTCACGAAGTCGGCGTCGGTCGACGACGCCGAACGGCTCGTGACGAAGGGCGACGTCGACGCGGCGATCGTGCCGTCGGACGACCCGCTCGGCTACAAGGTCGTCGGGCTCGACGAAGCCCCGTCCGAGGTCGTCTCGGCGTTGAGCGTCACCCCGCGCATCGAGCTGCTCGACCCGGACGCGCTGCCGGGCGGCCTGGTCTACCTCATCGCCATCGCGTTCGGCGTCGTGTACTTCGCGTCGGCGGTGACGTTCGGCCAGTCGATCGCGCAGAGCGTCGTCGAGGAGAAGTCGACACGGGTGGTCGAGATCCTGATGTCCGCGATCCCGGCAAGGGCGCTGCTCGCCGGCAAGGTCCTCGGCAACAGCATCATGGCCTTCGCCCAGATCGTCGCGGTGGCCGTCGCCGCCATCGTCACGTTGGCGGTGACCGGGCAGGACAACATGTTCGCGATGCTCGGCCCGAGCATCCTGTGGTTCATCGGCTTCTTCGCGATCGGGTTCGTGCTCCTCGCGTCGCTGTTCGCCGCGGCGGCCGTGCTGGTGTCACGCCAGGAGGACGTCGGCAGCGTCACCACCCCGGTGATGATGCTCGTGATGATCCCGTACTTCCTGATCATCGTCGCGTACGACAACCCGACGATCCTCGGCATCATGTCGTACGTGCCGTTCAGCGCCCCGATCGGCATGCCGATGCGGATCTTCCTGGGGACGGCCGAGTGGTGGGAGCCGATCCTGTCGCTCGTCATCGTCGCCGCTTCGGTGGTCGCGGTCGTGGTCATCGGTGCCCGCGTCTACGAGAACGCGCTGCTCCGCACCGGCAGTCGCGTGAAGCTGTCGGAGGCGCTGCGCGGCTGACGCCGCAGGACCGGCAGGCCCAGCGCACCCGGCGCACCCGGCGCACCCGGCGCACCCGGCTGCCCCGGACGGGAGGCCCGCCCAGCGTGAGCAGACCTGCTCACGTGGGGCGGGCCTCCCGTCCGTTGCCCGGCGCCGGTCAGGCGGTCAGCGTCGCGAAGGCGGACCGGTGCCAGACCAGCGGGTTGTGCGCGAAGTCGGACATGAGTCCGAGCACCCGGAGCACCACGATGTCGTGGTCGCCGGCCGGGTAGGTGTGCTCGACCGAGCACTCCAGCCAGATCGGCGCCCCCTGCAGGAACACCGCGCCCGTCTCGGCGACCGTCGTGTCGACACCGACGAACCGGATCGACTTGTCCCGCGATGCGAGCTGCCGGGTGACCTGCGCGTGCCCCTCACCGAGGATCGAGACCCCGATCGTGCCGGCGTCGCGGAGCACCGGCCACGTGGTCGACGTGTGCTGCACGGCGAACATCACGAGCGGTGGGTCCTGTGAGACGCCGACCGTGAACGAGGACGCGACGAGCACGGTCGGTTCGCCGTCCACGACGGCGGAGAGCGCGGCGACACCGCACGGGAACCCGGAGAACGCCTGCTTGAGCGCGGAGCGGTCCGGGGCCTCGGTGGAGTAGGGGCTGATCATGACGCGGTTCCTTCCTGGTGAGCGGCGGCGGCGAGGACGACGTCCTGCCAGCGGGCGAGCCACACGTCGGTCGATGCGGGGTCGGAGTACTGCTTGTCGTTCAGGTACAGGGCTGGGGCGACGACGGTCGCGCCGAGTTCGACCAGCACCGGTTTGAGGAAGACCTCCGGAGCGAGGGCGTGCGCCGGGCCGGCACCGAGCATGAGCGGCACCGCGACGACGCCGGCGAGTCCGTCGCCGGTGCCGAACTGGTCGAGGAACAGCTTGAGCACGCCGGTGTACGTCGCCTTGAACGTCGGCGACGCGACGACGACGAGGTCGGAACCGGCGACGGTGCGGACGGCGTCCGAGACGGCGGGGTCGCCCCAGCCGAGCAGTCCGGCACCGAGGTCGATGACGTCGACGACGTGGTCCGGGGCCCGGCCGGTGAGCCGCTCGAGCACGACCGTCGCGGCGTCGAGTGTCCGTGAGGCCGGCTTGGGGTTGCCGGCGACGACGGTGGTGATCATCGGGGTGCTCCTGTCGGTGGGCGGGTGGTGGGTGCTTGGTGCAGTCCACCGCTCGTTCGTTTCGCCGCCGTACCGCGTCCGTATCGGCTGGGTTACGCCAGCTGCCCCGGCCCTGCGGCACCCGAATGTCCCGGTCAGCGCGGCTGCGCGTCCGGGCCGCTCCGCCATTCCGCCAGGCGCTGTCCCCACTGACCGCGCCGGATTGTGAGAGCGCCGTTTCCGGAAGTCGCCTCGGATGGGTCCGGCGTGTTTCGCCCCGCCGTCGCCGGCCCGTCACCGCCCGGATCCGCCCCTGCACGCGGGTCGGTGGCGCAGTCGTCCGCCCCGGATCCGTGGGGCGGACGACCCTCCGCGGCGGGCGCCGCAGGTGGCCTAACACCAGCGAAACAAACGCCTAACAGGACCGTTACCGGGCGACCCTCTGTCGGCACCCCGCGGCCGTTACATTCGCATCAGCCCCACTGCAGCGGCCGGCGTCACCGGCGATCCGCCACACGTCGGCCCCGCCCCGATCCGATGCCCCGCTGCCCGTCCCCGGCTCCCTGCACGCTCCACCCCGCGCCGCGGGGCCTTCGGCGTCCCCGCCGCCCGTCCCCGCACCGGTTCCCCGTCCCCGCACCTTCCCTGCTCCACCCGTCCAGGAGGTCCCCGACCGATGTCGTCCCCCGCACCGTCCCGAACGCGTCCGTCCCGTCCCGTGCTCCTCACCGCCGCGATCTCCGGCGTGCTCTTCCTGTCCGCGTGCTCCGCCACCTCGACCGCGTCGACGAGCTCCGGTGACGTCACCGCCGGCGTCGAGCACGCCACGAGCCAGATCGAGGCAGCCAGCGTCGACCCGGCGTTCACCTTCGAGGGCGCGCGCTTCGACATGTCGGGGATCGCCGGCAAGACGATCTTCAACATCCCGAACTCGTCAGCGGTCCCGTTCATCACCGCGGTCGACGAGGCCGGCGAGAAGGTCGCCGAGCAGTACGGCGCCGAGTGGATCGAGTACACGAACCAGGGCACACCCACCGAGCACTCCGCCGGCATCGACCAGGCGATCAGCCGCGGAGCCGACATCATCGTGCTGGCGCAGGGTGTCAACGGCGAGCTGATCGTCCCGGCGCTGAAGCGTGCGAAGGCAGCGGGCATCCCCGTGCTGATCAGCCACACCTACCAGACCGGGCAAGCGCTGCCGGACCAGCTGCAGGGGCTCGTGGCCGCACAGGTGACCGCCCCGTTCCACGAAGCCGCGAAGCTCAACGCCGACTGGGCCATCAAGGAGACCAAGGGTCAGGGCGACGTCCTCATCATCACGTCGTCCGAGGTGCCCCCGTCCGACGGCATCGTCACGGCGATGCAGGACGAGTTCGAGGCGCAGTGCGACGGCTGCAAGGTGAAGGTGACCAACGTCCCCGTCGCCGACTGGGCGACGAAGATCTCGTCGACGGTGCAGTCCGCCGTGCAGTCCGACCCGAACCTCGACTACGTCCTGCCGGTCTACGACTCGATGACGCTCTACGTCGAGGCCGGTGTGACCGCTGCCGGCAAGACCGGCCAGGTGTTCACCTCGTCGTACAACGGCACCCCCGCGGTGCTCAGGATCCTGCAGGAGGGCAGCGTCCTCACGATGGACATCGGCGAGAACATGGAGTGGCTCGCCTACGCGACGCTCGACCAGGCCGGCCGTGTCCTGACCGGCACGCCGATCATCGAGGACGGCGACGAGAAGACCCCGCTCAAGGTCTTCACGAAGGACAACGTCGACGCGACCGGCACGCCGCCGGCGCCGAGCAAGGGCTACGGCGACGCGTACAAGACCGGGTACGAAGCGATCTGGGGCGCGGCCGAGTGACCGCCACCCGGGAGGCACGGCTCGGCTCCGCATCGTCGGCTGCGGTCGTCGGCACGGGTGCGGACACCGCGCCGGTCCTGCGGATCAGCGGGCTCACGAAGCGCTTTGGCGGGCTGACCGCACTCGACGACGTCGACCTCGAGGTCCTGCCGGGCCAGGTGCACGCGCTGCTCGGCGAGAACGGCTCCGGCAAGTCGACCCTCATCAAGGTCCTGTCCGGCACCTACGCGCCGGAACCGGGCGCGACGATCGAGGTCCGTGGCGCCCGGCTGCCACTACCGGTGCCTCCCGGGTACTTCCGCCGTGTGGGGATCAGCTTCGTCCACCAGGACCTCGCACTCGTCCCCTCGCTCGGTGTGACCGAGAACCTGCGGCTCGCGACCGTGGTGGCCGGGCGTGGACCCTTCGTCCGCTGGGGCGCCGAGCACCGTGCCGCGGCCGAGCTGTTCGCGCGGTACGGGGTCGACATCGACCCACGGGCCCGGATCGACGAACTCACCGACACCCAGAAGGCGCTCGTCGCGATCCTGCGGGCCGTCGCCGAGCTGGGCGACGACCGGGCGCTCATCGTGCTCGACGAGCCGACGGTCTTCCTGCCGAAGGAGGACGCCGACCTGCTCTTCCGGGTCGTGCAGGACCTGGTCGCGGACGGCCGCACCTCGGCGCTGCTGGTGTCGCACGACATGTCCGAGGTCCTCGAACACGCCGACCGTGTCACCGTCCTGCGGGCCGGCCGGGTCCAGGCGCACCGGGACACCGCCACGACGACGGCGGACGAGCTCGTCTCCCTCATCGTCGGACGCGGACTGGACGGTCCCGCCGCCAGGACTCCGCGCCCGGCGACCACCGGCGACGCCGTCGTGACGGTGCGGGACCTGCGGGTCGGCGTCGTCGACGGTCTGTCGTTCGACGTGGCGGACGGCGAGGTCGTCGGCATCACCGGGCTCGCCGGCTCCGGTGTCGAGGACGTGCTGCCCGGCCTGTACGGGGCACGCCCCGCGACGGGCTCGCTCACCGTGCGGCGCGACGGGGCGACACCCGCTCCGGTCGACCTGAAGCGCGTGACGCCCGGTTCGTCGATCGCCCGCGGCGTCGTCTACGTCCCCGCCGACCGCAAGCGCGAGGGCGGGACGCTCACCCTGTCCGTCGAGCAGAACGTCACGCTCCCCGTCCTCGGGAAGCTCCGCGGGCTGCTCGGCCTCTCGCCCGCGCGGGAACGCGCCCACGTCGCGGGACTCGTCCGCGACTACGACGTCCGACCAGCCGACCCGGCCGCCCTGTTCGGCACGCTGTCCGGCGGCAACCAGCAGAAGGCCGTCCTGGCCAAGTGGATGCAGGACGCCCCGAGGCTCGTGCTGCTGCAGGAGCCGACCCAGGGCATCGATGTCGGGGCACGCGCCGCGATCTTCTCGATGCTCCGCCGGAGCGCCGAGCAGGGCGTGACCATCGTCTGCGCCTCCACCGACTACGACCAGCTCGCGCAGGTCTGCGACCGCGTCGTCGTCCTCGCCCAGGGTCGCGTGCACGACGTGCTGACCGACGACCGCGTCGACCGCGACGTCATCGCGGCCGCGGTCGTGGCGAGCCTCGTCGACCGAGATGCCCAGGCGTCACCCACCGGGTCCCCGTCCCCCGCGGGCTCGTCCTCCCCCGATGCCTCCTCCGCAGTCAAGGAGAACGCCTGATGTCCACAACCGCCGACCCCGTCCTCGAGACCTCGATCGTCCGTCCGACCCGCCCGCGCTTCTCGTGGGGACACACCGAGCGGTACGCGCTGCTCGGTGCCTGGGTCGTCATCGTCATCGCGTTCAGCATCGCGCTGCCCGACACGTACCCGACCCTCGGCAACCTGCAGAACATCCTCGGGTCCCAGTCGGTGCTGCTCATCCTGGCGCTCGGGTTCCTGTTCCCGCTCACCGCCGGTGAGTTCGACCTGTCCGGCGCCTCGACGATGTCGCTCTCCGCGATGACCATCGCCGTGCTCAACGCGAAGATGGACGTCCCGCTCGTGCCCGCGATCGCCGCCGGTCTGGTCATCGGCGTCGTCGTGGGCCTGGTCAACGGGCTGCTGACCGTCGGGTTCCGCATCGACTCGTTCATCGTCACCCTCGGCACGTCGACCTTCATGATCGGGATCATCCAGTGGATGAGCGTGTCGTCCTCGGTGACGGGCATCGACCCGGCGCTCGTGCAGGCCACGGTCGGGTGGCGCGGGCTCGCAGGCCTGCCGCTCGCGTTCGTCTACGGCCTGATCGCCACGGTCGTCGTCCTGGTCGTCCTGAGCGCCACCCCGGTCGGCCGACGGCTGCTGTTCGTCGGTACCGGCCGCACCGTCGCGGAACTCTCCGGGCTGAACGTCCGACGGCTCCGGGTCGGTGCGTTCGTGGGCGCCGGCTTCACCGCCGCGGTGGCCGGGGTCGTCTACGCCGGCACCCTCGGCGGCGCCGACCCGTCGAGCGGACAGTCGTTCCTGCTCCCCGCGTTCGCCGCCTGCTACCTCGGTGCGACCGCGATCGTCCCGGGGCGCTTCAACGCGATCGGCACGTTCATCGCCGTGTACTTCCTGTTCTCCGGCGTGGTCGGTCTGCAGATGCTCGGCGCCGACAACTTCGTGCAGCAGCTCTTCTACGGCGGCGCCCTCATCGTCGCCGTCGCCGTCTCGCAGACCATCCGGCGGCACTCCGTCGCGACCGCCGCCAAGGCCGCCGCGAAGCGTCCCTGACCCTGCTCCCCCTTCGACACCCACCACAGAAAGCGAGTTCCCCATGGACATCGGAGTCTTCATCCCGATCGGCAGCAACGGCTGGCTCATCTCCACCACGTCGCCCCAGTACAAGCCGTCGTTCGACCTGAACCTCGAGATCGTGCAGAAAGCCGAGGCGTACGGCTTCGACTTCGCCCTGTCGATGATCAAGCTGCGCGGCTTCGGCGGCCCGAGCGGCTTCTGGGACGAGAACCTCGAGTCCTTCACCCTGATGGCCGGTCTCGCCGCCCGCACCGAACGGATCCGCCTGTTCGCGACGACCGCGGTCCTCACCATCCCGCCGGCGATCGCGGCACGCATGGCGGCGACCGTCGACTCGATCTCGCACGGCCGCTTCGGGCTGAACCTGGTCGCCGGGTGGCAGAAGGCGGAGTACGACCAGATGGGCCTGTGGCCGGGCGACGAGGTGCACTTCAAGCGTCGCTACGCGTACCAGACCGAGTACATGCAGGTGATGAAGGAGCTGTGGGAGACCGGCCGGAGCGACTTCCACGGCGAGTACTTCCAGATGGACGACTGCCGGATGCTGCCGCGGCCGACGTCGCACATCCCGATCGTCTCGGCCGGTCAGTCGTCCCAGGGCATGGCGTTCGCCGCGGAGTACTCGGACTACAACTTCTCGATGGGCGTCGGTGTGAACACCCCGACCGCCTACGCCGAACAGAACCAGGCCCTGCTCGAGGCACGCGAGAAGACCGGCCGTGACGTCGGCTCCTACGTGCTCTTCATGGTGATCGCCGACGAGACCGACGAGGCCGCCCAGGCGAAGTGGGAGCGGTACAGCGACGGGGTCGACGTCGAGGCGATCGCCTGGATGACCGGCCAGGCGCTCACCGATGCCGAGGGCGAGGACGGCAACACGGCCAAGCGGATCTCGCTGCCCGAGGGGGCCGTGAACATGAACATGGGTACGCTCGTCGGCTCCTACGAGCACGTCGCCGCGATGCTCGACGAAGCCGCCGCCGTCGAGGGCACCAAGGGCATCATGCTGGTGTTCGACGACTTCCTGCAGGGGATGGACGACTTCGGCACCCGCATCCAGCCGCTGATTCGCACCCGCGAGGGCGTCGCGTCCGCTGCTCCGAGCGCGGTCACCGCATGAGCGCCGCCGCGAGCCGTCCGGTCATCGAGGTCGCGGTCGTCCAGGCCGGCGGGACCCCCGCTGACGGCGACACCGCACTCGACGAACTCATCACCCTGTTCGAGCAGGCCGCGGAGGGTGCCGACCTGGTCGTGTTCCCCGAGCTCTGCACCACGCCCTACTTCTGCGGCGTGGTCAACGACAGCCGGAAGTCCTGGGCACAGCCCGTCCCCGGTCCGGCGACCGCCCGCTTCGCGAGCACGGCGAAGCGGCTGGGCACCGCCGTCGCCTTCGGTCTCTACGAGGACGCGGGCGACGCGCAGTACAACAGCGCGGTGTTCATCGACGCCGACGGCACGCTCGTGCACGGCACCGACGTGCACGGCGACCGCGTGGCGTCGTACCGCAAGACGTCGATCCCGACGAACGCGATCTCCGACGTCGACGAGAAGCACTACTTCGCCGCCGGTTCCGGACCGGTCGTGTTCGACGCGCTCGGCACCCGCTTCGGCATGCTCATCTGCTACGACCGGAGCTTCCCCGAGTACTGGCTCGCGTCACGTGCCGCCGGGGCCGAGGTGATGCTCGTGCTCGTGTCGTCGATGGGCTTCCGCGAGACCCTGTTCACCCAGGAACTGCAGGTCCGCGCGCTCGAGACGCAGACGTGGGTCCTCGCCCCGAACCGCGGCGGCGAAGAGACCGTCGACGGCAAGACCGTCAGCTACTTCGGTCGGTCCTCGGTCGTCTCACCACGGGGTGACCTGGTCGTCTCGGCCCCCGCCCACCAGGCGGGACCGATCATCCAGGCCACCATCGACGTCGGCGAGGTCGCGGCAGCCCGCCGGGACTTCCCGCTCGGACATGACCGGCAGCCCGGGGTGTTCCGGTACCTCGCCGACGCCCACGCAGCGGCGGCGGTCCCCGCGTGACGGACGTCGCCGCCCTGGTCCGCGGCACCATCGCACCGCAGCTCGACCGCGCGCTGGCCGCGAGTCGCGCGAACCCGTTGCCCGCGGCTCCGTCGGCGCTGCCCGCGGAACCGGCTCACAGCGCGCAGCTGTTCGGCCGGCTCCTCGGCGCGGCGATCGACGGGGCCCCGGCGCCGACCGCTGCCGGTCCGGACGACGACCTGGCGGTGTGCCGGGCTGCCACCGACCCCGCTGGCGCCTCGGTCGTCGAACTCCTCGCCGCGTACCGGTCCGGCACCACGACCCCTTCCGAGGTCCTCGCCGCACTCGCCCCGCACTGGACGAGCGACGACGTCTGGTCCGATGCCGTCCTGCGCCTGGTGCAGGGGGCCGAGGAAGCCGCCGCCGAGTCCACCCGCCGCTGGGCGGACGACGACGCCCGACCGCTCGAGGGGATCCCGTTCGCGGTGAAGGACATCATCGACGTCGCGGGGACGATCGTCACGAGCGGCTCGCTCCAGACCGGTGACCGTGTGGCCCCGAAGGACGCCACCGTCGTGGCTCGGCTCCGCTCCGCCGGCGCGATCCCGGTGTTCACGGCGGCCACCACCGAGTTCGCCTGCGGCGGGCCGCACAACGCCCGGTACGGCGCCGTGCGGAACCCGTGGGACCCCGAGCGCTGGACCGGTGGCTCCTCGACCGGGTCGGGTTCGGCGCTGGCCGCCCGGATCGTCCCGCTCGCGCTCGGGTCCGACACCGGCGGATCGATCCGCGTCCCGTCCGCCCTCTGCGGGACCACGGGGATCAAGCCGACGTACGGCCTCGTGCCGCGCACCGGGGTCGCGAGCCTGTCGTGGACGCTCGACCACGTCGGCCCGATGGCACGCTCGGCCGAGGACCTCACCCTCGTCCTGGCGGTCATCGCCGGCTCCGACGGCGAGGACCCGACGACGTTTGCCACCGTGCCGCTCATCGAGGCCGCGCCCGAACGGGTCGAGGGGCTCCGGATCGGGGTCCCGCTCGACTGGTTCACCGAACGCGTCGACCGCGCGGTGCTCGACGCACACGCCGCGGCGGTCGAGCGCTTCCGCGAGCTCGGCGCGACACTCGTGCCGATCGAGTTCGACGACCTGGAGTCGATCGACTCCGAGTGCTGGACGGTGTTCTCCGGGGAGCTCGCCGCGAACCAGGAGGCCAACGCCGACACGGCCGACCTGTTCGACGCCGGCACCCGCGCGCGGTTCGACGTCTCGTTCCTGCCGACCGCGGCGGACTACCTCCGGGCACTCCGCCGTCGCCCGCTCGTGCAGGCCGCGATGGTCGCGCGGATGGACGAGGCCGGCGTGGACGTGGTGCTCACCCCCGGGATCGGCGCCACCGCCCCGCGACTCGACGACCTGACGATGTCGGTCGACGGCGAGCGGTTCAACCTGCACGACGTCATCCCCCGGAACACCCGGCTGTTCGACTACGTCGGGTTCCCCGCGCTGATGATGCCGGCGGGCACCGCGCCGGACGGCCTGCCCGTCGGCGTGCAGCTCGTCGCGCGGCCGTGGGACGACCGCCTCGTGCTGTCCGCGGCCGCCGCCTTCCAGCGGGTCACGACGCACCACCGCCTGGTGCCGCCGTCGTCCGCCGTGCGAGGGCCGACCGATCGGTAGCCGCACCATCGACGAGGGCGCCGCCCGGCGACGCGCCTGGCAAGTGCTCTGCGCGTCGAGCCTGAGCGTCGTCCTCGTCTTCATCTCCTCGAGCGCGCTCCTCATCGCGCTCCCCGACGTCAGCCGTGACCTCGACGCCAGCGCCGTGCAGTCCAGCTGGGTGCTCCTCAGCTACATGCTCACCACGACCACCCTCATCCTGGTCTTCGGGCGCATCGCCGACCTCGTCGGTCGGCGCCGTCTGTACATCGCCGGCATCCTCGTCTTCCTGCTCGCCTCCCTCGCCTGCGGCTTCGCCCCGGACGCCGCGGTGCTGCTCGGTGCCCGACTCGTGCAGGGCGTGGGGGCGGCAGCGATCGTCACCAACACGACCGCGCTGCTCACCGATGTCTTCCCGGAGTCGATCCTGTCGCTCGGCCTCGGCCTGAACGCCACCGTCGCCGCGGTGGGCCAGGTCATCGGGCCCGTCGTGGGCGGGCTGGTCGCCGAGTCGTTCGGGTGGCGGTGGATCTTCCTCGCCGGCGTGCCGATCTCACTGGCCGGACTCATCTGGTCGCTCCGGCTGATCCCGCACAGCACGCGTCCCCCTTCCGGCGAGCGCCTCGACGTGCCGGGGTCAGTCCTGTCCGTCACGGCCGTCGGGCTGCTCGTCGGTGCGGTCTCGACCGGCGGCTCGATCGGCTGGTCGGCCGTGCCCGTCGTCGCGATGACCGCCGGCGCGGTCGTGCTCGGCGGTGTGTTCGTGTGGACGCAACGCCGGGTCGCGCACCCCCTCGTCGACCCGGCGATCTTCCGCGACCGCACCACCATCACCCTGTTCTCCGCCGCCGGGCTGTGCGCCCTGTCCAGCTACGCACTGGTCCTGCTGGCGTCGCTGTCGTTCCAGGCCGTCGACGGCAAGGACGCTGTCGACGCCGCGCTCTGGGTGCTGCCCACGCCCATCGGCACGACGGTCGCAGCGGTGAGCGCGGGCTTCCTCGCCCGTCGGGTCGCCGCGCGGACGCTGTCGACCATCGGCATGCTCCTGATCGCGCTCGGCGCCGCGGTGCTCGCGGTGTCCCTCGCCGACGGCGACGCCTACGCCGTCACCGCCACCGGCCTCGGCGCCGTCGGGGTCGGCACGGGCGTGTTCATGACGCCGAGCACGTCGGCACTGATGACCCGCGTCCCGGAGCACCGCCGCGGCATCGCGAACGCCATCCGGTCGGCCCTGCAGAACGCCGGCTTCCTGTTCTCGACGGCACTCGGCCTCGCGATCGCGACGGGCGGCCTGTCCGCGGCGCAGGCGGCCGCGGCCTACGACGGCAGCCTGCTCAGCCTGCCGTCCGGCGACGTCCAGGTGTTCGTCGACGGCGTCCGCGCCGCGGCGCTGACGTTCGCCGGCTGCGCGGCCCTGGGGGCGCTCATCGTCGCGTTCGGTCCGTTCGGGCCTCCCGACCGGGAGGCGCCACTCCGACCCGACAGGTCGGGTCCCCTCCCCGAGCCGGGGGCGTCCACGTGACCGTCCTCACCCTGGCAACGACCACCCACGACGGAAGCAGGACACCATGACCGACGACCACCAGGACTACGCGGCAGCCGGCTTCACCGGCACGCTGCAGCCAGGACGACGCGCTGCGCTCGTCGTCGTCGACCCGGTCCGCGCGTACGTGGACCCCGAGTGCGGGCTCTACGCGGGGGTCGAGGAACCCGTCGAACGGATGCGGGAGCTCACGACCGCCGCTCGGGCAGCCGGGGTGCACGTGGCGATCACCACGATGGCGCTCTCGGCCGACGGGTCCAACGCCGGCGTGTTCTTCCGCAAGGTGCCGGCACTCGCCGCGTACCTGCCGGGTGCGTCCACGGGGGCGTTCGTCGACGGGCTCGAACCCCTCGACGGCGACACCGTGGTGCCCAAGCAGTACCCGAGCGCGTTCTTCGGCACGTCCCTGGCCGCCGACCTCGTCGCCCGCGGCGTCGACACGCTCTTCATCGCGGGGCTGTCGACGAGCGGGTGCATCCGCGCGACCGCCACGGACGCCATGCAGCACGGCTTCGTCCCGATCGTCGTGCGCGAAGCCGTCGGCGACCGGTTGCCGAGCGTGCACGAGGCGAACCTGTTCGACATCGCCGCCAAGATCGGCGAGGTCTGGGCCATGGACCGGGTCCTCGAGCACTGGGACGCGGCATGAGCACCACGACGCGCATCGAGGCGCAGGTCCGGGGCCGGCCGCGCAGCGCTGCCGTCGGCGAGTCCGTGTACACCGCGTGCGTCGAGATCCTGGCCCAGGGCGACCCCCGCGCGTTCACGATCCGGGCCGTCGCCGACGCGGCCGGCGTGGGTGCGGCGACGATCTACCGGCGGTGGTCGAGCAAGGAGGTCCTGCTCACCGAGACCGTGATCCGGCTGATGGAGGAGCACATCCCGACGGTGCAGGATGCTCCCATCACCGCGGGTGTCCTGGGCCTCACCCGGGGATGGGTGCACGCCCTCGTCGCGACGCCGGTCGGTCGGGCGCTCCCGCTCATCGTGGAGACCGCGTCGCACGAGCCGCGGGTCGCCGAGGCCGTGGCCGAGTGGCACCTGGACCGGCGGCTCTGGGTGAACGCGATGCTGCAGCGGGCGATGGACGCCGGCGACCTGCGACCGGACGTCGACCTCGGCATCGCCGTGGACCTGCTCGGCGGGCCGACGTTCTACCGACGTGTGTTCGTCTCGCTCGACATCCAGGCGCCCGACTACCCGGTGCGGCTGGCCCGGGAGTTCCTGCGGTGGGCCGGTTGGACCGGTGACCTGTCGACGGTGGGGGTGGCCTCGTGACCGGGACCGTGCCGGAGGGGTTCGCCCCGTCCGCTGCCTGGACCGACATGGGGGTCGGGACGACTCCGTCGGCACCGGGTCACTGGATCGGGTTCAACCGACGCTCCGACGCGGCCCGCCAGGTGTCCGACCTGATCCGGGCCGACATCGTCGCGGGGCGGTTCACCGGTCCGCTGCCGTACGAGTGGGAGCTGCTCGACCTGTACGGCACGACGCGGAACGTCCTGCGGGCTGCCCTCGCGTTGCTCAAGGAACAACGGCTGCTCACCCGTGCGCCGCGATCGGGCACGTTCGGTGTGCGGCCCGTCGCCTCGGTGAGCCTGGCCCGCACGTCCGACGAGGTCACGATCTACGGCGAGACGGCCGGGGGCAGCGTGTTCGAGTCGCCCCGGCTCAGCATCGTGCACCTGTGCGTGCAGCAGGTGACCGCGCCGGAGACCGTCCGGCGGAACCTGGAGATGACCGGCAGCAGCGCCTTCTTCGTCGAGAGCCTCATCTCGTTCGACGGCGAACCGAGCCGGGTCCGGACGAGCTGGGTCCCGCACGAGCGCTTCCCCGACCTGGTCGCCGAACCGCTCACCGAGTACGTGCCGGACGTGCTCGTCAGGAAGGCCGGCGCGCGGCCGGAGGCACGACGGTTGCTCCTGAGCACCGTGAACGCCGACCAGTGGACGGCCGACCTGCTCGACATCGATCCCGGCCAGGCGATCTTCCACATCGAACGGTTGATGTGCCTGGCCGACGGGACACCCGTCGAGTACGGGTTCTCGCGGTACCGCGGCGACCGGGCGGTGATCGACTCCCGGATCACGTGAGGCACGGGCGGGGATCCTCAGTCCGTGCGCACCGAGAAGACGTCGCCCGGCTGGCAGCCGAGCACCTCGCACAGTCGGGTGAGGGTGGAGAACCGGATCGCGCGGGCCCGGTTGTTCTTGAGCACCGAGAGGTTGACGACGGTCACACCGACGCGGTCGGCGAGCTCGGTCAGGGTCATCCCCTGCGCGGCCAGCAGATCGTCGAGGTGACAGACGACCGCGTGGCCGTCCTCCTGTTCCGGGGGCATCAGACCAGCCCGGCCTGGTCCCGCACCATCCGCTGCGAGGCGGTGAGCGCGAACCGGAAGCAGACGACGACGAGCAGGCCGAGGTACACGGGCAGGAACTGGTGATCGACCACCGGCGTGGGCAGGTACCCGTCCCAGCCGAGCCCGGACACGACCCAGTTCCACCCCATCCGGCGGACGAACGACGGCAGGAACCCGGCGGCCAGCACCGCGCCGGCGAGCCAGTCGAGGATCCGGGTGGTCGAGCGGTCGAAGAGCCCGCCGCGCGAGATCTTCCAGGCCACCGCCGCCACCAGGGCGATCAGGACGCTGACGAGCAGGACCTCGAGGGCGTCGCCGACGCGGATGCACCCGATCGCACCACCCGGCACGTCGGCGACCGGCGCCCGGAGCACGAGCTGGTCGGACGTCACCGTCGCGCCACCCGGGGGCTGCGGGATGGCCCTCGTCTCACGCATCCGGATCGGCACCGCCACCGTGCCCGAGGTGATCGACTGGACGAGCTGTTCGACGTACCGCCAGACGACGAACACGATGCCGATGGCGCACGAAACGACGTAGGCCAAGTAGGAGTTCCGCCCGCGGGGCGGTTCGTAGACGGGTGTGGTCATGGCTGCTTCCCCTGTCGATCATCGATACCATCGAATTTCGATGCAACGATAAACGATGGGTCCGGCTCGGGCAAGCCCCTACAGCAGCCCGAACGCCGCCTGCACGCCGAGGCTCGTCCCCGCCACCAGGACCCAGAGCGCGATGCCGAGCAGCATCGGACGGAACCCGGCACGTCGCAGCGCCGCGAAGTCCGTCGAGCAGCCGATCGCGGCGAGCGCCACCGTGATGAGGAACGAGGCGGCGGTCGCGAACCCCGGTGCCACGGACGCGGGCAGGACCCCGACCGTCCGGAGCAGCACCACCACGAGGAACCCGATCAGGAACCACGGCACCAAGCGGAACACGCGGAATCCGCGGCCCGACCCCGAGGCGGGGGCGAGTTGCTCGCGGGAGGCGCGGCGGGCCTCCAGTCCGGCCAGTCCGATGACGATCGGGATGATCATCAGGGTGCGCACCAGCTTCACGACGACCGCGGTGTCGGTCGCCTGGCGACCGTAGACGGTCGCGGTGGCGACGACGGACGACGTGTCGTTCACGGCGGTGCCCGCGAAGACGCCGAAGGCGTGCTGGCTGAGGCCGAGGGCGTGCCCGAGCAGCGGGAAGGCGAAGACGGCGGCGATGTTGCAGAGGAAGATCGTGGACATCGCGTAGGCGACGTCGGCGCTCACCGCGCCGATGACCGGCGTGACGGCGGCGATCGCCGAGGCGCCGCAGATGCCGGTCCCGACGCCGATCAGGGTGCGGAGCGCGCCCGACACCCGGAGCAGTCGACCGATCCCCCACGCGGCCACCAGGCAGACGACGAGCGTCGCGAGCATCACCGGCAGGGTCTCACCGCCGATGCGCAGCACCTCGCCGATGGACAGCTGCGCGCCGAGCAGGACCACCGCGAACTGCAGCACCCGGCTGGACGAGAACTTCACCCCGGGGGCGAGCACCGCGAGTGTGCCACCGGTGCGACGCCGGACGAGCCACCCCACCACGGCACCGATCAGGACGGCGGGGACGGGGCCGCCGACCACCGGGACGACCCGGCCGACCAGGGTGGCGACGATGCCGATCGCGACGGCGAGGGCGACACCGGGGGCGGCTGCACGGACGGACTGCATGAGGACAGCATGTCGTGCCGGCAGATGCCGCGCTCGCGGAACGGGCGTCACCGCGACGGGCAGCGCCCGATCGTCACTGAGCGGGCGGGGTGTCACCCGTCATGTCGACGCGGCCGGTCTCGTCGTTCCAGGTGAAGGTGGCCGTGGTGCGGCCGGAGGGTGCTGCGTTCGGTTCGCCCGCCTTCGCGAACTTGTAGGTCACCGTCACGGCCGACTCGCTCCGTCGTTCGATGGTCGGCTCGAAGGCGTACTGCTCGGCAGTGGCGGTGCCGAGGTACCGGCCTTCGTGGAACAGCAGGATCGCGTACGGGGAGCCGGCTGTGGCGAACTCGGGTTCGACCACGGACCAGGACAGCGGCGCGCAGGCGTCGTAGCCGGAGTAGTCGGCGTTCGCGGCGTCCCACTTCGCGTCCTCGAGTCCGGCGGGCAGCGGCAGGGCCGCGATGCCCGCGGCAGCAGCCTCGGCGCCGCTCGTCGGCCCGCAGGTCGGGGTCGGGGTCGGCGTCGGCGTGCTCGCGGCGTCGGAGGGCGGGGCGGTGACGGTCTCGGTCACGGTCGGGGTCGCCGCGCTGCCGTCCGCCCCGTCCGCGCCGGAGCACCCCGTCAGCAGTGCGGCCAGGGTCGCAGTGGTCAGGATCAGGGCGGTTCTCGTCAGGCGCATCCCTCCACGCTGCCTGCGCCGCCGAACGGTCGCCCGCATCGTTACCGGGATGTGTCCCTCCGGACGCTGCAGCGGTGTGCCTGTGGCGTCCGCCGGCGTGCTGCCACACTGCTCCCATGCGGGGGATGCACCAGGGGACCGTCCGGGTCGAGGTCCGGGACGACCAGATCGACGGACCACACGGGCCGGTCCCCGTCCGTCGGTACCGACCGGCCGATCCGAGCGCCAGCACGGGAGCCCCGACCCTGGTCTGGGTCCACGGCGGCGGGTTCTTCCGGGGCGACCTCGAACTGCCCGAGTCCGACGCCGTCGCACGGGCACTCGCCGAGCGCGGGCTGCCGGTCGTGACCGTCGGCTACCGCCTCGGACCGCTGCCCGGGCTGCCCTGGCTCGGCCGGGGTGGACCACGTGGGCGACGACGGGCACCGCACGCGCGGGACGAGATCGTCGCCGTCCTCCACCACCTGCAGGACGAGGCACCCTCGGGTCTGCTGCTCGGCGGGGCGAGCGCCGGTGCGTGCTTGGCGGCCTCCGCGGTCGCGACCGCCCCGGCACTGGTCGGCCTCGTGCTGACCTACGGGTTCTTCCACGCCCGACTCCCCCGCGACCGGGCGGTGCGGCGACTCGTCCGCGGACACCGGTGGTTCACGCACGCCCCGGTGCTGTTGGACCTGAGCAACCGGGCGTACGCGGGCGGCCACCCCGCTGCGGTCTACCCGGCGTCCGACGACCTCACCCGGTTCCCTCGCACCCTGATGGTCGACGCCGAGCGGGACGTGATGCGCGGGTCGGGGGAACGCTTCGCGGGCGAGCTCGAGCACGCGGGCGTCCCCGTCGAACGTCACGTCCTGCCGGACAGCCGTCACGCGTTCCTCAACCGACCCGGCACGCGGGACTTCGACGACGCGATCGACCGCATCGCCGCGTGGGCGGATCGGACACCCGACCACCGGACGCCCGACCACCACACGCCCATCCGCTGAGCGCTCTTCCACGGACGAACGGCGGACATCGGGGAACGCCGCGCCCGAGGCGGACGTACTCTGGGAACGGAAGCAACGGCGGTTCCGAATCCCCTTCGCCACGCTTCCCCCGTGGCGCCTCACCTCCGTGACGAAGAGTTCCATCGTGACCGAACACCTCATCGAGTACGTCGCCCGCGACCGCACGGGCATCACCGCCGTCGTGACACCGACCGGTGTCATCGACGTGGACACCGTGATCCAGCACATCCGCGCCGGCCACGCGGGGTACTACGTGGCTGCCGACTCGTGGAAGCGTGCGCCGGTCCGGAGCATGTCGTTCATCGGCGGGACCTACCTGTTCGCGAACTGGGACGGCTCGAAGCGGAACATGCTGCACGACCTGGCGTTCCGGTCGCCGACCCGCTCGATCGAGACGATCCACGAGCCGGAGTCCCGGTTCTCGCGGTTCCTCGACGCACTGTTCGGCAAGCGGACGCCGCAGCGCTGACCCTCGGCAACCGGCCCGTGGGAGCATTGCCGGAAAGACAGAAGGGGGAGCACATGCTCGCACGAGAGGTGTCCGAGAAGCGGTTCCGGCCGACCAAGTTCCGCGACGGGTACGACCAGCGCCAGGTCGATGCGTTCCTCGACCGGATCCAGGCCACCCTGACCGGGTACGAGCAGCGGCGGCCCGTCGACCCGCTCACGCCGGAACAGGTCATGGATGTGCGGTTCCAGCCGACGAAGTTCCGCGAGGGGTACGACCAGGGGCAGGTCGACGACTTCCTCGACGAGGTCGTCGTCGCACTGCGCCAGCACGGCGCCCGCTGAAACGGTCACCGGCGGTGCAGGTGACCGCCTGGAGGCGCGGCGTGCGTCACGGACGCAGGTCGCGCCTCCAGGCGGTCGCGTCGGTCAGCGGACCGACTTGATGGGCAGGATCACCAGGGCACCCAGGATGACGGCGACGCCGGCACCCCAGAGCATGAGCGTGTAGTTCTGGCCGCCACCGATGCCGAGCAGGAACAGGCCGACGGCGGGGGCGAGTGACTGCGGCAACGCGTTCGCGATGTTGATGACGCCGAGGTCCTTGCCAGGGCGCTCCGGGTCGGGCAGCACGTCGACGACCAGGGCCGTGTCGATGGCGGCGTAGATGCCGAAGGCGAAGCCCAGGACGATCTCGGCGAAGTAGAACCCGCCGACCGTGTCGACGTGGGCCAGGATCACCAGACCGACGGCGGTCATGGCCGTCGAGCCCCAGACGAAGACCTTGCGACGTTGGATCCGGTCGGACACCCAGCCGGAGACCGCTGCGCTGACGAGCAGGGCGATCGTGTACAGGAGCACGCCGAACGCGACGACCCCGACCGCCTCGCCCTGCGGGAGCCCGATGCGGTCCTGCATGTACAGGAGTCGGTACGTCGTGAACATGAACGTGCCGAAGGTGATGAGGAAGCGGCCCCACCAGGCGAGCCCGAAGTCGCGGTGCTTGATCGGGTTCGTCCAGAACGAGCTGATCAGGTTGACCCAGCTGAAGGGCTTGACCGGAGTCGTCGGCAGGTCGTCACGGGCGACGAACGAGTAGACGAGGACCGCGACGATCGCCAGGACACCCGGTGCGATGAACAGGACCGGCAGGTTGCCGACCAGGTACACGGCCAGGTAGAGCCCGGCGAGGATCGCGATGTTCTGCGCCAGCGCGATGACGCTCGAGGCCTTGCCGCGCTGGAACTCCGGCACGTTGTCGGCGAAGCTCGCCGTCAGGGTCGAGAGCACCGCGTTGGCAGAGACCTGCGCGAGCACCCAGGCCAGGGTGAGCTGCAGCACGTCGGGCGAGAACGCGAGCCAGGCGAGGGATCCGACGAAGACCACGACGCCGCCGACCATCCACGGGCGACGACGACCCCACCGCGTTCGGGTGCGGTCGGAGAGCGCACCGAACAGCGGGTTGGCGAACAGGGCACCGAGCGCTCCGAACGGCAGGACCGAGCCTACGACGGTCTCGGGGCTCGTCGGGTTCAGCTCCGTGGCCTTGATCGACATGCTCACGAAGACGGGGGTGAGCAGGGCGACGAACAGGCCGAACTGGGCGAAGCTCAGGCCCCAGAGGTACCCGCGACCCACCCGGACGGTGCTGACGGACTGTGTGATGCCCTCGACCGAGAACGCTCGGGACGCAGCAGCGTCCGTGGCGGTGGCTCCGGCGGCTGCGGTGACCGCGGGGGACGCGGTCCCGGCGATGCCGCGGGTGGGTTCTTCCTTCGACGACGGTGTCGACATGACTCCTCCTCGAGTCATAGGGGGCTTCGGGGCCCTCGAATACCTAGCGCTGCTAGGTGATCGGGACTGTAGCACCGGAAACCGCAGGCCGGAAGGTTTTGCTCTGATTGTTTCGTCGGTGCGGATGCGTGCCGACGAAGAACGACACCGCCGTTGTCGGAGGACAACGACGGTGTCGTTCTGCATCGACCCGCAGGCCGGAAAGGAGCCGCTACTGCTCGCCGTCCTCTTCCGGGTTGAAGTGCGAGTCGTCGCCCGAGTGGCCCGCGGCCAGGCCGTCGGGGTTGTTCGGGATGGTGTTGTCGTCGCCGAGGCCGCCCGGCTTCTCGGTGCCCTCGGGGTCGTTCTTCGGGGCGTCGTGCGTGTTGCTGCTGTCGGTCATGAGCTGCTCCAGTGCAGGGATCGACCCGGCGGCACCGCCACCGGGGTACTGAGGACTCGGACAGTACGTGCCCCGCCTCGGAATCCACCGTCCGAGCGGGGGAAGCGGATGACACGGGCCGGGGCGCTCGGTAGATTGTTCAACAACCCGCGACGACAGGGAGCACCCGTGACGACGATCGACCTGAACAGCGACCTCGGCGAGGGCTTCGGCGCCTGGGCCATGGGCGACGACACCGCGATGCTCGACGTCGTCTCGAGCGCCAACGTCGCGTGCGGGTTCCACGCCGGCGACCCGACGATCATGCTCACCACCGCCCGCGCCGCCGCGGAACGCGGTGTGGCGATCGGCGCCCACGTGGCCTACCGCGACCTGATCGGCTTCGGCCGCCGCCCCGTGCACGTCACACCGGACGAGCTGTACGCCGACGTCGTCCACCAGCTCGGGGCGATGGCGGCCACCGCGCACGTCGCCGGCGCGGCCGTCACCTACGTCAAGCCGCACGGCGCCCTGTACAACACCGCCTGCGCCGACCCGGTGCAGGCCGAGGCGGTCGTCCGCGCCGTCGCCGACGTCGACCCGTCGCTCGCCGTGCTGGCGTTGCCCGGGTCGGAACTGCTGCTGGCGGCCGAACGACACGGGCTCCGCGCCGTGAGCGAGTCCTTCGCCGACCGTGCCTACGAACCCGACGGCTCGCTGGTGTCCCGGAAGCAGCCGGGGTCGGTGCTGCACGACCCGGACGAGGTCGCGGCGAGGGTGCTCCGCATGGTCACCGACGGCGTCGCGATCGCCGTCGACGGGTCCGAGATCGCGGTGCGTGCCGACTCGGTGTGCGTGCACGGCGACTCCCCCGACGCCGTCGCGATGGCCCGTGCGATCCGAGCACTCCTGACCGAGCACGGCGTGACGATCGCGCCGTTCGTGTTGCCCGCACCGCTCGCGCCGTGACGGGTCCCGACGTCCGCTCCGCTGGCGGCACCGCACTCCTCGCCACGTTCGAGTCGCTCGCCGAGGTCGTCGCCTTCCGCGCCGGGCTCGACGAGGCCTCCCTGCCCGGCCTGACCGAAATCGTCTCCGGCGCCCGGACGCTGCTGTTCCGGTTCGACCCCGCGACGACGGACACCGGTCGGCTCCGCTCGGAGCTGGCGCACGTCATCCCGGTCAGCGCCACGCTCGAAGCGCACGACACCGAACCGCTCGTCATCCCCGTCACCTACGACGGCGAGGACCTCGACACCGTCACCGAACTGACCGGCATGCGGCGCGACGAACTCGTGGCGTGGCACACCGGGCAGCTCTGGACGAGCGCCTTCTGTGGCTTCGCTCCGGGCTTCAGCTACCTGACCGGCAGCGATCGACCGCTCGACCTGCCCCGCCGCAGCACCGCCCGCACGGCCGTCCCGAGCGGTGCCGTCGCGGTGGCCGGAGAGTTCAGCGCCGTCTACCCGCGGACATCGCCCGGCGGCTGGCAGCTCATCGGCCGCACCGACGTGCCGATGTGGTCGCTCGAGCGCACGCCCCCGGCGCTCGCGCCAGCCGGCACCCTCGTCCGCTTCGTCGTGGCGGGTGTGGCATGAGCGCGCTGACCGTCGTGCAGGTCGGCTACGGCCTGACCACGCAGGACCTCGGTCGACCGGGCTTCAGCGACATGGGCCTCGGGGCGGCCGGCGCGGCCGACCGCGGGTCCGCAGCACTCGCCAACCGACTGGTCGGCAACCGTGCCGACGCGGCCGTCCTGGAGGCCGTGCTCGGCTCCGTCACGCTCCGCACCGACGCGTACGTGGTGGCGGCCGCCACCGGCGCGGCCTGCCCGGTCGAGGTCGAGCGGGCGGACGGATCGGTCCGCGGGGCGGCCTCGCACGAGGTGCTGCTGCTGGCCCCGGGCGACACGCTCCGTATCGGCACCGCGACCGTGGGCCTGCGCGCCTACATCGCGGTCCTCGGGGGCTTCGCGGTGGAACCGGTGCTCGGCAGCCGCTCGTGGGACTCCCTGGCGCGCCTCGGTCCGCCGCCGCTGTCGGCCGGCGACCTCCTGCCGGTCGGCGGAGCCCGGGTCTCGTGGCCGGTCGTCGACGCGGTGCCGCAGCCCGAACCGCGGTGGCCGGACGAGCCGGTCGTGCTCGACGTGGTGCCCGGGCCGCGCGACGACTGGTTCACCCCGGAGTGGCGATCGACCCTGACCGGTCAGGACTTCACCGTCAGTGCGGACAGCGACCGCGTGGGGGTCCGCGCCACGGCTGCGACGCCGCTCGCCCGCTCCGTGACACGCGAGCTGCCGAGCGAGGGTGTCGAGACGGGATCGCTGCAGGTGCCGCCCGAGGGGTTCCCCGTGCTGTTCCTCGCCGACCACCCGGTCACCGGCGGCTACCCGGTCGTCGCGGTCCTGACGCCCCGGTCGGTCGACCGTGCCGCGCAGCTCCGGCCTGGTGATCCGCTCCGGTTCCGCATCGTCGACTGACCGACCCGGAACAAGCGCAGGGGGTCCGGAGTTGGCTTGGACACCGCTGACGAAAGGTTCCCCATGTCGATCACCGTCCTGCTCGAGGTCCAGTTCCAGAGCGACGCCCCCGAAGACGCGCTCCAGGGTGCGATCCGCGAGACGCTCGAACAGACCGCGTCGTTCCACGGCCTGGAGTCGCTCGAGGTCCTGGTCGACGACGAGGACCCGGCGCGCATGGTCGTCGTCGAGTCGTGGACGACCGCCGCGGACCACGACACGTACGTGGCCTGGCGTGCGACGCCCGAGGGTGCTCCGGCGATGGCACCGTTCCTCGAAGCGACACCGGTCACCCGCACCTTCGCGCGGTCCATCCCGCTCCACTGAGCCGACACCGGCGCCGCCCCACGGCGCATGGGTCGGCGTCGGCCGCGGTCGGTCAGACCACGTCGTCGTCGGTGTCGAGCGGCACCGGCCGTTCGTCGTCGGGGAGCACTTCGTCGTCCGCGTCGTCGACCACCGGGAGGTCGTCGGGGTCGAGCACGGTGGGCTCCGGTTCGTAGTCGGTCTCCTGCGCCTCGCGGAAGTCGTCGAGGGTCTCGTCGTCCTTCGGATCGCTCATGGCCCCGAAGGTACCTCCGGATCCTCAGTGTGTCCGCAGACGATCACCACCCCGAAGCCGCTCATCGAGCGGCGTGCTCCCGGGCCTCCATGGCGTCCCAGGCGAAGCTCGCCAGCCAGTGGGTGGAGTAGTACTCCTCGCCCACGCTCGCCGCGAGCCCGGAGGTCAGCAGCCGGTCGGCCGCGTCGTCGAGCAGGTCCGCGATGCCGGTGTCGTCCGAGCTGCCGGCACGGAGTGCGTCCGCGATGCGCCGGGCCGATCCCGCCCGCGACAGGTCGAGCCCGAACAGGTGCACCTGCTGGGGGTCGTTCTCGTCGCGCACCACCGTCGACCGCAGGATCGCGTCGCCCGGCTGCACCGCGGCGAAGAAGCCACGGGCCCACGTCGCGAACTCCGCAGCGGGCAGCACCGCACGCATCAGGTCGGCTTCGGCGAGACCGGCGGACAGGAAGTCGTGCCCACTCCGCTCCCAGGCGAACGGCCACCCGGCGTCCGCGCCGAACCAGTCCCGTGCTGCCCCCTCGACCGCTGCCGCCAGGGCCGGACGGTCGAGTGACCGGGCGGCCTCGAGCACGAGCAGCAGCCCGAACGCCGCGTTCGAGTGCACGCCGTGCCGGACCGGGTGCGCGGCGCCGTCGATCCACCGGACGACCAGGTCTTCGAGGACGTCGACGACCGGCGCGAACCCCGGTGCGAGTGCCCGGACGGCGGGCGCCTCGGATGCCGACACCTCGGCGGCGAGCCGTGCGAGCCAGGCCCAGCCGTAGGGGCGCTCGTAGTGCGGTGTCTCGCGCAGGTAAGCGGCCTCGGTCGCCAGGTGATCCGTCGTGAGGTGCGCCTGCAGGATCGAGGTGAGCCGGGCCTCCAGGTCGGTGGGCAGGCCGTGCGCGACCAGGCGCGCCGCGAGCCAGTGCATGTGCACCGACGAGTGCCAGTCGTACGACGTGGCGAAGGCGGGGTGGAGCTCGACGGGCAGTGCCCGGTCGTCCGGCCCGGACGTCGCGTGGTGCGCGGCGTACGGGTACTCACGGGTCGTGTTGTCCGCGGCGACGGCCGCGAAGCGGTCGGCCCAGGCCGCCCGGGTCAGGTCGATCGGGGCGGCATCAGAATGCGACAAGGTACATGACTCCCATGTTGACGACGAGCAGGATGGCGGCGGTGGGGATCTGCGCCTTGATCGGGCCGTACTTGTCCCGCATCTCGAGCAGGGCAGCCGGCACCAGGTTGAAGTTCGCGGCCATCGGGGTGACGAGCGTGCCGCAGAACCCGGCGAGCATGCCGATCGCGAAGATCGCGGCCGGGTTGCCGTCGAAGCCCTGCACCAGGACGGGCCAGCCGATCGCGGCCGTCATGATCGGGAACGCGGCGAACGCGTTGCCCATGATGATCGTGAACAGGGCCATGCCCAGGCAGTAGATGACCACTGCGGCGAGCAGTGAGCCGTCGGGGAGGACCGACTTGATGATCGTGCCGACCGCGTCGCCGACCCCCGCCTGGGTGAAGACGATGCCGAGGGTCGAGAGCATCTGCGGCAGCAGCGCCGCCCAGCCGATCGCCTGCAGGAGCCGACCGCCCTCGCGGATCGGGGTGGCGATCTTCGGCGGGCGCAGGACGAACACGGCCACGACCACGGCGAGGACCGAGCCGATGCCCAAGCCGGTCAGGGTCGCGCTCCCCTCGGCCAGCAGCGGTTCGCCGCCGAACGAGACGAGCGGGCCGAGCGTCGCGACCAGCACGGCGACCACGGGCACCACCAGGGCCGGGATGAAGAGCCGGTTGCCGTACTTCGTCGCGAACGCGGCACGCTCGTCCGGGCTGGTGGTGGCGAGCACACTCGTGCTGCCGCTGCCCGCGCTCGTGATCTTCTGCGTCACGCCGGTGGGTTCGGCGGGGCCGGTCTCCGCACCGGTACCGGCGCCGGGGATGCTCGCGACCCGGGTGCGGCTGGTCGTGCCGGTGAAGCCGAGTCCGGCGAGCGCGACCATCACGAGGACGGCGATGCCGAGCGTCCACGGCGGGATGCTGCCAGCGGCGACGAACGTGCCGGCGAAGAACGACAGGCCGAGGATGCCCCAGAACGCGGCGTTGCCCAGGCGCTTCGCGTGCGCGGTGTCGGTGACGATCAGGACGGCGACGGCGATGAAGAACGCGCCGATGAGCCAGTAGAGCCATTCGCTGGTGATCACGCTGCGGCCCCCAGGGTCGGAGCGTCGGCACGGGCGTCCGCCGCCATCTTGTCGAGTCGGCGGTCGAACAGCAGCAGGCGTCCGCCGTGGACGATCAGCGCCGCGATGCCCGTCGGGATCGCCCACAGGGCCAGGTCGATCGGTTCCAGCGACAGCCCGTAGGTCGCGTCGACGAACGTCGTGATGAGCAGGATGGAGCCCACCGCGACGAAGACGTCCTCGCCGAAGAACACCCCGACGGTGTCGGACGAGGCCGAGTAGCCCTTGATCTTCTCGCGCATGCGGTCATCGATCCGCCCGTACTTCTTCGTCGCCGCGCCCTCGGCCATCGGGTAGACCAGCGGGCGGACGGTCTGCGCCGGGCCACCGATGCTGGTCAGGCCGACCGCCGCGGTGACCTGCCGGATCACCAGGTAGCCGGCGAGCAGACGACCCGTCGTGAGCTTGTCGAGCTTCGCGATCAAACGCTTCGCCTGGTCCTGCAGGCCGTAGCGCTCGATCAGGCCGATGACGGGCAGGACGAGCGCGAAGGTCGTGACGGACCGGCTCGAGGCGAACCCGTTGCCGAACGCGTCGAGGATGCCGACGGGACCGATCCCGCCGATGGCCGCGGTCACGATGCCCGCGACCGTGACGACGAGGAGCGCGTTGACGCGCAACGCGAAGCCGACGATGACGACGGCGACGCCGATGAGGACGAACATGCGGGACAGTCTGGACCGCATTGTTCAACAATCGCAAGAGCCGGTTCTGCTCTGTAACACGCCCTTCACAAACGCCGCCCGTGCCAGGATCGGTGCCATGACCCGAACCGTCGGCGGCGCTGACTCCACGGCCACGCGGTTGCGCACCATGATCGCGTCGGGCGACTTCTCCCCCGGCGCGCAGCTGTCCGAGGAGCGGTTGAGCGATCAGCTCGGGGTGTCGCGGAACACCCTGCGCGAGGCCTTCCGGCTGCTCGCCCGCGACCGACTGGTCGAGCACGTGTTCAACCGCGGGGTGTTCGTCCGACGCCTCTCCGCCGCCGACGTCACCGATCTCTACGCGGCTCGGCGGGTTCTCGAAGAAGCCGCCGTGCGTGCCTGCTCCCCCGACTCGCCAGCCCTCGCCGCGGCCGCCGCAGCGGTCGCGGACGCCCGGGCCGCAGCAGCCGCGGGCGACTGGGGCGCCGTCGGCACCGCCGACATCCGGTTCCACACCGAACTCGTGCGCGCGGTGCCGAGCGAGCGGATCCACGCCCTGATGGACGGCCTGCTCGCCGAGATGCGACTCGCGTTCCTGACCACCGCCGACCCGGCGTCGTTCCACGCCGACTTCGTCGAACGCAACGACGCGATCGTGTCCGCGTTGCGCGGTGGCGACCAGGACGCCGCCTCGGCACTGCTCGCGGTCTACCTCGACGATGCGGAGCGGACGCTGCGGGTCGCCGCCGGCGCAACCGGCTGAGGGACGGACAGGAGGCCCGGTGCGGCTCCGTCCCGCCCGCCCGGTCCGATCGCGGTCGCGCTGGTGCCGGTCGAGCCCTCGGTCAGGACTTCCCGCCGAGCAGCGCCGTCACCGCGTCCACCACGACCTGGCGACGCCGCGGCGGCGTCACGGCCTGCACCAGCGGCTCGTACTCCGGAGCGGTCGCGCTCCAGAACGCCGCGGTGTGCAGGACGAGCCCGAGGAGCACCGCCGGACGGAACGCCCGCGGCAGGACCCCGGCGCGCTGGGCGTGCTCGACCTCGGCCACCGCGTCGGCGTAGCTCGTCGCGACGGACTCGAGCGGGACGTCGGCGCGCTCGAGGCGGTGCCAGGTCGCGAGCCGCTGGGCCCAGGGGCGACGGACGTACGAGTCGTGGACCCGCCCGGCCCAGTCGGCGAGGTCGGCGGTGTCGAGTGGGGCATCGGCGAATGTCTCGGTCACGGTGTCAGCGACGAGGGCGTCGAACAGGCCCTCCTTGCTGCCGAAGTAGTGGAAGACCTGCGCCTTGTTGCTCGACGCCGTGGCACCGATCCGTTCGACCCTGCCGGCGGCCAGTCCGACCGCGGCGAACTCGTCCCGCGCGGCGAGCAGGAGTCGTGCGCGCATCGCGTCAGCGGCTGGGGGCGTGAATCGGGCCATGGCGACCACCGTACCGATCACGCGGCCCGCGACGCGGGTGCGACCGTCGCTCAGGGCGTCTGATCCCCCGAACCTAGGATGAACGAGTGACCCTCCGACTGCACGACCTGGACCTGCGGGGCTTCGCCTCGGACAACTACGCCGGCGTGCACCCCGAGGTCCTCGCGGCCATCGCCGAGGCCAACGACGGCCACCAGACCGCGTACGGCGAGGACGTCTACACGGCGCGTCTCCACGAGGTGGTCCGGCAGCACTTCGGGTCGCAGGCCGAAGCGTTCCCGGTGTTCAACGGGACCGGCGCGAACGTCGTCGGCCTGCAGTCGATGCTGCCGCGTTGGGGTGCGGTGGTGTGCACCTCGACCGCGCACATCCACACCGACGAGGCCGGAGCACCCGAGCGCATCGGGGGCATCAAGCTGCTGACGGTCGATGCACCGGACGGCAAGCTCACCCCCGAGCGCATCGACCGGCAGGCCTGGGGCTGGGGCAACGAGCACCGTGCGCAGCCGCTCGTCGTGTCGATCACCCAGACCACCGAGCTCGGCACCGCCTACACGGTGGACGAGATCCGGGCGATCGCCGACCACGTGCACTCGCTCGGCATGACGCTGCACATGGACGGCGCCCGCATCTCGAACGCCGCGGCATCGCTCGGGGTGCCCCTGCGCGACTTCACCACCGACGCCGGCGTCGACGTGCTGAGCTTCGGCGGGACGAAGAACGGCATGCTCTACGGCGAGGCGATCATCGTGCTGAACCCCTCCGCGTCCGAGGGGTTGCACTACCTGCGCAAGATGAACATGCAGCTCTCGTCGAAGATGCGGTTCGTCTCCGCCCAGCTCATCGCCCTGCTCAGCGATGACCTGTACCTGCGCTCCGCCGGGCACGCCAACGCGATGGCCGCCCGCCTGCGCGGTGCACTCGAGGCCGGCATCGCCGACGGCAGCATCCGAGGTGTCGGCTTCAGCCAGCAGACCCAGTCGAACGGGGTCTTCGCGACCCTGCCCGCCGGCGTGGCCGACCGGCTGCGGGAGCACTTCCGGTTCTACGACTGGGACGCCAGCCGCAACGAGGTGCGGTGGATGTGCGCGTACGACACCTCGGAGCAGGACGTCGACGACTTCGTCGCAGCCCTGACGCGCGAGCTCGACGCCGCCTGAGCCGGCCCGGCGCACTCCGGCGCGGCGGTCAGATCACCCGAACGGGATGACCCGCACCACGATCGCCACAACGAGCATCGCCATCGCGACCACGGCGGCCCGCCACAGCACCTTCTTGTGGTGGTCGCCGAGGTTCACGTTGGCGAGCGACACCAGCAGCAGGATCGCGGGGACGAGCGGGCTCTGCATGTGCACGGGTTGCCCGACGACCGAGGCGCGGGCCATCTCCGCCGGTGTGATCCCGTACGCCGAAGCGCTCTCGGACAGCACCGGCAGGATCCCGAAGTAGAACGCGTCGTTGCTCATGAAGAACGTCAGCGGCATGCTCAGGATGCCGGTGATGCCCGCCAGGTACGGGCCCATCGAGTCCGGGATGACCGCAACGAGCCAGTCGGCCATCGCCGCGACCATCCCGGTGCCGTCGAGCACCCCGATCAGCACCCCGGCGGCGAACACCATCGACACCACGCCGACGATGCTCGGGGCGTGCGCGACGATCTGCGCGGTCTGCTGCTTGAGCTGCGGGAAGTTCACGAGCAGGGCGATCGCCGTGCCGATCATGAACACGAAGTGCAGCGGCAGCAGGCCCATCACGAGCGCCACCATCACGGCGACGGTCAGTGCCAGGTTGAACCAGATGCGCTTCGGGCGCAGGGTCGGACGGTTCGGGTCGAGCATCGTCTCGGCCATCGTGCCGGTGCCCGCGCCCTCGTCCGTCGCACCGGTTCCGTCCACGCCGTCGCCGTCCGCACGTCGGCCGTCGGCCTTCCCGCCGCGCAGCCCGAGCGCGACCGTGGGGCTCGTGAACATCCCGCCGCCGGTCCCGCCGACCGCCGCGAGCACGCGCGACCCGGCCCGGGCGTTCGCGCGCTCCGGCACCCCTGCACCCCGCGAGGCCTCGGTGAACTCGATCAGCCCGAGGCGCTTCCGCTCCCGCAGCCCCATCGTCCAGGCGAACGTGAAGCACAGCAGCAGCCCCACCACGAGCGACGGCACGAGCGGGACGAAGATGTCCGTCGGGTCGATCTTCAGTGCAGCGGCGGCCCGGGCGGTGGGACCACCCCACGGCACGATGTTGAGCGTGCCGTTCGTCAGACCGGCGACGCACGTCATCACGACCGGGCTCATGCCGAGCTTCAGGTAGATGGGCAACATCGCCGCGGTCACCACGATGAACGTCGTCGAGCCGTCCCCGTCGAGCGAGACCGCGCCCGCCAGCAGAGCCGTCCCGAGCACGATCTTCGCCGGGTCGTTGCCGGTCACCCGCAGGATGAACCGGACGAGGGGGTCGAACAGGCCGACGTCGATCATCAGCCCGAAGTACATGATCGCGAACATCAGGAGCGCTGCCGTCGGCGCCAGGGTGCCGATCGCTTCGGTGACCATGTCGCCGAGTCCCAGGCCCGCCCCCGCGAACAGGCCGAACACGGTCGGCACGATGATCAGCGCGAGCATGGGCGACATGCGCTTGGTCATGATCAGGACCATGAAGGTCAGGACCATCGCGTACCCGAGGATGACGAGCATCAGGACTCCTTCGTCCGTGTCTGGCAGTCCGGGCACGCTACGACCCGGCCTGGAGGCGCGGCGCGCTTCTGCACATTGGCGCACCATCGCGCGTTGACCGCATTCTGCGCATTGTGCGCAAGCAGGTCGGCGCACCCTCCGTACGCTGGGGTCGTGACCGACGACCGTTCACGGCGCCCCAGGCTCCGCTTCGCCACCCAGGTGCTCGTCCTGCAGCTCGCCGTGGTCGTCGCCGTCGTCGCCCTGACCAGTGCCGTGTTCGTCCGGATCGAGGTCACCCGGCTCGAGCGCGCTGCCGAGGGGACCGCACTGGCGATCGCGCAGAGCGTCGCCGCCCAGTCCGACGTCCGGGCCGCGGTCGCCCGGCTCAGCGTCGACGGCACCGACCTCGACCGAGCGACCCTCGCCGACGGGCCCGTCCAGCGTGCTGCCCTTGCCGCCCAGCGCCGGACCGGGGCGCTCTTCGTCGTGGTCACCGACGACCGGGGTGTCCGGCTGGCCCACCCCGACGTCGACCGCATCGGCGAGATGGTGAGCACCTCCCCCGACGCCGCACTCGCCGGACGCGAGACCGTGTCCTGGGCCCGCGGCACGCTCGGCGAGTCGGCGCGGGCGAAGGTGCCCGTCTCCGCACCCGCAGCCGGCGGGGCGGGGACGAGCCGCGCCTCCCGGCAGTCCACCGTCGTCGGCGAGGTGAGCGTCGGGTTCACCCGGGCACGCGTCTACGACACCCTGGTCGAGGACAGCATGCCGGTGATCGGTGCCGGGCTGGCGGCGGTCCTGCTCGCGCTGATCGCGTCGGTGCTGATCCGACGCAGGTTGGTGCGGCTGACGCTCGGGCTGCAGCCGGAGGAACTCGTGACGCTCGTGCAGAACCAGCAGGCCGTGCTCGGTGGGGTCGGTGAAGGCGTCATCGCGATCGGCCCGTCGGGGGCCGTCACCGTCTGCAACCCCGAAGCCGTGCAGCTGCTCGGGCTGGCGGACCCGGTCGGGCAGCCGGTGGGGTCCCTCGACCTGCCCGCGCCGCTCGGGTCGATGCTCGACGGGGGTTCCGCCGCTCCGGCGAGCGCCACGATCGTCGCCGGGCACCGGGTGCTGCTCGTCGACGTCCGCACCGTGTCCCGCGACGGACGCGACCTGGGCCGGGTCGCTGTCCTGCGCGACCGCACCGACGTCGAGGCCCTGACCCGGCGGCTCGACGCCGTCGGAGCGATGAGCACAGCGCTCCGGGCGCAACGCCACGAGTTCGCGAACCGACTGCACGCGATCTCGGGGCTGCTCGACATCGGCGAGACCGCACGGGCGCGGGCGTACCTGGCGGACGTGCAGGAGCGCGGGCCGCTGCGCTACCCGGTGCAGCACGCCGACCGGTTGACCGAGCCGTACCTGCAGGCGTTCCTCGGGGCGAAGGGCGTCGAGGCCGCCGAGCGCGGGGTGCTGCTGCGGGTCGGGGCGGAGACGCTCGTGCAGAGGACGATCACCGAGCCGGGCGACGTCACGACCGTGCTCGGCAACCTGGTGGACAACGCGGTGACGGCGGCCCTCCGCGGGGACGAGCGCACGCGTGACGGGGGCTCCCCGTGGGTGGAGGTCGAGGTGCTCGACGACGGCACGACCCTGCACCTGTCGGTGATGGACTCCGGGCCGGGGGTGCCGGACGGTGCCGCGGACTCGCTGTTCGTCCGAAGTGCGGCGACCGCCGCGTCCGGGGACGTCGCGCAGGTGCACGGGCTCGGGATCGGACTGCCGTTGTCGCGGGAGATCGCCCGGCGGCACGGTGGCGACGTGTGGCTCGCCTCCCCCGGCGGCGACGACCACGGCGCGGTGTTCTGCGCCCGACTGGAAGGAGTGGTGTCGTGAGTTCCGTGTTCACCGTGCTGGTGGTCGACGACGACTTCCACGTCGCAGACCTGCACCGGCGGCAGGTCGACCAGGTACCGGGCTTCCGGGCGCTCGAACCCGTCGGGACCCTCGCGGGTGCTCGCTCCGCGCTGTCGGGCGGAGCCGTGGACCTGGTGCTCGTCGACGTGTACCTGCCCGACGGCAGCGGCCTCGACCTGCTGCGGTCGATCGACACCGGCGCCGACGCCTTCGTGCTGAGCGCGGCCTCGGACTCCGGCACCGTGCGCCGGGCGATGCGGAGCGGAGCGCTCGCCTACCTGATCAAGCCCTTCGCAGCCGGGGTGCTGGCCGAGCGGCTGCAGGCGTACGCGCGGTCGCGGAACGTGCTCGACGAGCGGTCGACGCTCGACCAGGAGGCCGTCGAGCGGGCGTTCCGGATCCTGCACGCCGGGGACAGCGGTGGGGCGTCGCCGTCCCGGGCGGCCACTGCTGCGCTGGTGCTCGAGCAGCTCGTCGCCGGTGAAGAACGATCGGCCGCCGAGGTCGCTGCGGCGATCGGGGTCTCGCGGGCGACGGCGCAGCGGTACCTGGCGCAGCTCACGGCCGACGGGACGGTGGCGATGCAGTTGCGGTACGGGGCTGCGGGGCGGCCGGAGCACCGGTACGTGCGGCGGTGAGCGAGTTCGTCCGGTACCAGAGCGCCGTTCCCAACCGTCGCGGGCGGTTCCCGGGGGTCTTCGCCCTCGCCAACGGTCTGCAGCGGGACGGCAGGCTCAGCGACGCCGAGACCAGGTGGCTCCGAGAAGCGAACCTGCACGCGACCGCGATGTACACGGACCCGACCACGGTGCAGACCGACTGCTACGACGAGACCCGCAACCCCGGGGCCCGGGCCTGGTTCGCCGCCGACGCCGTCGAGCTGCTCGAGATGGTCGGCCCGTACCTGGAACTCCTCGACCGCCACGGGATCCCGTGGATGCAGCTCGTGACCCGCTCGCCGGGTCGGATCGTCTACCGGGACGCGGTCCAGGTCGTCGCGGTGCCACACACGCACGCTGACGCCTGGCCCTTCCGGCCGACACGGGAGGGGCGGACGCCCTAGCCCTGTCCCTGGTCCGTGAGCCGCCATCCGGACGCCGTCTTCGTGAAGCAGAAGCTCCACGTGCGCGTCCCGTTCATCGGCTCCGATTCCTCCGACGCTCGACTCGTCACCGTCGTGTCGACGCAGGACTCCGTCGTGTGGCCAGGGTTGAACGGCACCGATTCCGCCTTGTCCGCGACGGTGTACTTCCGCAGCGTCGGGTTCCGGCACCACGCCCACGTGCTGTCGAGCGTCAACGCCTTCGTGACATCACACCGCTGCGCCTTCGCCGCAGCCAGGTACGCCTTCGTCACCTCGACCGGAGACGCTGACGACGGCGGCAGGTCGGGCGAGCTGCACCCGGTCATCAGCGCCAGCCCAGCTGTCACCACGATGGTCGTAGCGAGGGTGCGCGTCAGGAGCGGCGAACGCCCCGGCAGCCTGCTCGTCCGCACCTGCACCCCTCACACTGCCGCCGACGGTCCGACGGTCCGGCGGTCTCGGCAAGCGAAGCGCACGACCTCGCACCAGCGCAATGAGTACCACCACAGCCGCGCTGCCCACTTCTCGCCAACTCAACCCCTTGCGTATTTCACCGGATACCGGCAGGTTGGACTCGTGCGACGCAGCGGGTGCATTGCAAGTCCGCTTGAGCGCGCAACGACCCCGGAAGGAGACCGCACTTGATCGCCATCGAGATCGTCGCCGCCGCGCTAACCGTCGTCCTAGTCGCCTTGCCGGCGCGCGGCGTCATCGGCAGGAACGGGATCGCCGGCATCCGCACCAGGGCAACCATGCGCAGCGACGAGAACTGGCTCCTCGGCCACCGCGCAGCGGTCGTCCCGACGAGCATCGCCGGTGGCGCGACGGTGGTCGTGGGCCTGGTCTCCGTCGGACTCGGACGCGCCGACGACGTTCCCGCGTTCGTCGCCTGCGCCGTCACCCTCGTCGGCGGGGCGCTCTGGAGCGTGGTCGCCGCAGGCCGCGCGACCAGATGACGGACAGGAGGCACGGGGCGGCGCCGCAAGCGGCCTCCAGACCGTCAGGTGGTCCCGTGACGATCTGCACCCGCGCGGGCATCTCGGGGCGCAGCACCGTCGGGCCGGACACCCCGGTGTGTAGATTCGACTCCATGGCGACCTGGGGGAAGTCGGGGACACAGCGCTTCGCAGCAGTGGCATCGGGGAGTTCGAGCCGCGGAAGACGTCGTCGGCTGCGGCGTGTGGTGTGGGTGCCGCTTGCGATCGGCTGCGCAGTCCTCACGCTCGCAGGATGCGCCGAAGACGAGCCCCCGGCCGTCTACCCAGACGTCCGGTGGGTTGGCGCAGCACCATCGGGGCCGCTCGAGAAGGACCCCTGGGTACGAGCAGTCCGCGCAGAGCTCGAAGCGGAGGCTGTGGCGCGCAACCGGAACGACTTCAGCATCCCCGAACTCGCTCACAGCGCGACGCCTTCCTACATCGATCGCCTCGCCAGCGTGGCGATGGAGACGCTCCGCCAGAACCACGACACCGACCTCTTCGCCGGCCCCTGGCCGTTCGCACCCACAGAGGTCGAACTGGGCAACGGGAACAACGGTGAGGACGTGGCAGCTGTCCGCGGCTGCAAGGCGCGCAACTGGACCATGACCCCGGGGCGATCGCTCGGCAGCCTCGATGCCGGGTACGGAGTCGAGTACCGGCTCGAGCGTGATGGCAACGGAGTGGTGCGAGTCGATTCGTTCGCCGGGCTCCCGAACTGCGATGGTCGTGTTCCGCTCCGCGTGGCGATGTTCGATCCGGTGCCCGAGCCGTCGTCAGTGACCGATGTGAATGAACTCGTCAGGCCTGACGGAACGACCGTCGGGCGACCTCGACGATAGCCGCGGAACGCATGCCCGCACGGGCGGCCTCTGGGCGGGAGGCGAACACGTCGATCGCCTCGACGACGCGGTCGAACCGCCTCGACCGGCCGGTACGAGCACCCGACAGCCGCGTGCTCGACGTCACGTGCGGTCAGACAGACCGAGGCCCGGGTCGGCGATCGGCTGGAGGTGAGAGGATTCGCTCGCGTCCGCACTGCCGCGGCGTCCACGACTTGCGTGTCGTGCGCGGATATCGATTTCAAACAAGACCGAGTCGGCCTTGCTGTGAGGTGGCCCCAGTGGTCTTGTTGGAAGCGGAACGTGCAGGCTCCCTGCGGCGCGAGCTGGAAGCCGCGCGTGCGGACGGCCACGCGCGCACACGGCTGGAACCGTTCCCGAGCCGCGCGGGCGCACGGTGGCTGCTCCGGCTCGCGTTCGCCGTCCCGTTCCTGATCCTCGCCGTCGTCAGCGCCGACCCCACCGTGGCCGACGTCACCGTCAACCGCTCCGTCGTGGACCACGTCGCGACACTGAGTTGGGACCGGGCGGACGTCTCGTGGCTCAGTGAGCTCTACCCGCCGCTGGGCACGGTCCTGGTGCGGCTCATCCCCGGTGGCGCCGCCGGCCTCGCGGCGGCCGGGGCCCTGGTCGCCGGGATCCTGCTGCAGCAGTTGCTCGAGGCCATGGTCCAGCGACGCTTCCCCTGGTGGAAGAGCACGGTCTTCCTCGTCGCGATCGGCGCGAACCCGCTCTTCGCGTACACCGCCACGGGCAACTTCGAAGCGCTCCTCGGCATCGCACTGTTCGGGATCGGCGCGATCAACATGGTCCGCTTCGTCTCCAGCCGGAACACCAAGGCGGGCTTCGAGTCCGGGATCCTCTTCATGCTCGCGGCGTTGGCGGATGCTTCGGGGCTCGTCCTCGTGGTCGCGGCGGCGATCACCGCCCCACTGCTCTCCGTCGCCCGGCGGAGCGAGTCGGGGGCGCGATGGTCGAACGTGCTCATCGTGCTGTTCCCGACGATCGCGGTCTTCGGGGCGGTGATGTTCCTCGAGGCGCTGTTCGGACGGAACCCGTTGCTGGTGTTCCAGAACGCCGTCCACTACGACCCCGCGCTCTGGGCGCTCGTCCCGGAGCTCGTCACGACACTCAACGGGCTGCTCATCCTCGCCCCGGTCGTGAGTGGTTGCGCCCTGGCGCTGCTGAGCCGGCGCCCCGGCTCGGTCCTGATCTCGGTGTTCGTCTTCGGTGCACTGATCATCGGCTACGTGGGCGGCCTCATCCCGGTGAACTCCGCGGGCAACGTGTTCCTCATCATGACGATGATGGGCATCGCCGTGGTCCCCGCCGCCCGGACCACCCGGGTGAGTGGCCTGATCGCTGCCGTGGGCGCAGCGCAGATCGTGATCGCGTGGGCGGCTGCGTTCAACCGGCCGATCACGCTGCAGTGGATGGCCGCCATCGGTGCATCGCTCGGGTGGTGGTGACGCGTGACGACCCCGCACCCCTCCGGGCTCGGCCGGCACACGGCCACGTCCCGACCCGACGAACTCACCGAACTCGAGGCCTCCGGGATCGACCCGGCGTTGCAGCGCCCCGGATCCGGACAGCGGTACCTCGCCGAGGACTGGATGCCGGTGCGCGTGCTGCAGGACGGCAGCATCCTCGTCCTCACCTCCGGCCGAGCCGACGACGCCACCCTCGGCGATGCGCTGTCCGAGGAGCTCGGGGCTCCGGTCACGTTCGTCTCGGTCGACAGCTGGACGCTCCGCCGTGCCGTGCTGAGCCAGTTCCACGGCGCCGTCGCCGACGCTGCCGCGAACGAACTCCACGACCGGAACCCGACGCTCTCCGCCCGCGTCGTCTTCTCGCGGTCGCAGAAGGCCTCGGGCATCGTCCTCGCCGTGATCGCCGTGGCGTGCGGGATCGTCTGGCCCGTCCAGACCGCCATCGCAGCACTGATCGCAGCGAGCCTCGTGTTCCTCGCGGGGACGGGCTTCAAGTTCGTCGTCGCCACGCAGGGAGCCCGCTACGACGTCGTCGAACGGATCACCGACACCGAGGTCGCCGCTCTGGACGACGCAGATCTCCCCGGCTACACGGTCCTGGTCCCGGTGTTCCGCGAGGCGAACATCGTCGCCCAGCTGATCGACAACCTCGGCGGCCTGGACTACCCGGTACACAAGCTCGAGGTCATCATCCTGACCGAGGAAGAGGACCAGGAGACACGGGACGCGATCGCCGCGGCGAACCCACCGCCGCACTTCCGCGTCATCAGCGTGCCGAAGGGGCACCCGCAGACGAAGCCACGTGCCTGCAACGTCGGGCTCTACGTCGCGACCGGCGACTTCCTCGTGATCTACGACGCCGAGGACACCCCCGACCCCGACCAGCTGAAGAAGGCACTGATCGCGTTCGAGCGCGGTGGCGAGGCCACGGTGTGCGTGCAGGCGGCGCTGAACTACTTCAACGCCCGCGAGAACGTCCTCACCCGCATGTTCACGCTGGAGTACTCGTACTGGTTCGACTACATGCTGGCCGGTCTGGACCACGCGTCCCTGCCGATCCCGCTGGGCGGCACGTCGAACCACTTCCGCACGGCGTCGCTCATCGAGCTCGGCGGCTGGGACCCCTACAACGTGACCGAGGACGCCGACCTCGGCATCCGGGCGAGCGCCGTCGGGTACCGGGTGGGTGTCATCAACTCCACCACGATGGAGGAGGCCAACACCTCGGTGCCGAACTTCATCCGGCAGCGGTCCCGGTGGATCAAGGGCTACATGCAGACGAGCCTCGTCCACGCGCGGCGGCCCGTCGCACTGGTCCGTGAGATCGGACTCGTCCGGTTCGCGGCGTTCGTCCTGCTCATCGCAGGTACCCCGGCGACGTTCCTCTGCGTGCTGCCGTTCTACGCGCTCACCGTCGTCACGTTCTTCCTGCCGCGGGAGACCGTCGATGCGCTGTTCCCGGTGTGGGTGCTGTGGCTGTGCCTGTTCAACTTCCTGGTCGGCAACGCGATCATGATCTACCTGTCGATGATGGGCCCGTTCAAGCGCGGGACCTTCCACCTGATCCTCTGGTCGCTCCTGAACCCCGTGTACTGGACGCTGCACTCCATCGCCGCCTACAAGGCGCTCTGGCAGCTCCTGACCCGGCCGCACTACTGGGAGAAGACGGAGCACGGGCTGACGACACAGGGGCCTGCGGCGGACACGACGAGCTGACGCGCAGGCCCTCGGCTCAGCCCACGACGAGCGTTCGTGGCGATCGGGTCCGCGCAAGGGTGACCAGGAGCGCGCCGTAGGCGACCAGGGCAGGCACGAGCATCCACGCTCCCGTCGGGACCATCGCGTAGACGACGAAGAACGCGAGGTAGACGACGAGGTTGATCGCGAGCGTCACCTGCGAAGCCCAGGTCCACATCGCTTTCGTGACGGTGTCGCCCTGGTCCTGGAACGACGAGTTCAGCCACGCCCGCGACGTCCCCGAGAGCCAGCTCGCTCCGTACCCGAGGAGGAAGAACGCGGCGACCGCCGTCACCACCGTGGTGACCTCCGACGGTCTCGCCAACGCGACCGCTGAGACCGCCAGGAAGCCTGCGGCCAGCGCCACTGCTGAGATCGACGTGGGCACACGGTCGTTCCCGGGGGACAGGTCCTGAGCGCGACCACGGCGCAGGTTACTGAGCAGCACGACGAGGCCGCCGCATCCGTAGGCGGCGAGCATCCATCCGTACGCGGCTTCACCGAGCTTCACGACCTCGAACACGAGCGGCGTCTCGATGATGTTGAGGACCGCGCCCGCGATGAGCAGGAGCATCCACAGCCGTGTGTAGGGCTGTCGCCAGGCCCACAGATCGGACCCTTCCACGCGAACGAGGGCGGCGAACCCCGGCAAGCGGAACCAGCTCCCCGTGCGCAGTTCGGTCGCCGTCCTCCCGCCATGATCGCGAGCCGCTCGCAACGCACGTCCGACACCGCCGTGAGCCCACATGGCTGCTCCGACGCCGACGAACATCAGCGCATTCAGGAGCAGCAACCACGTCGGCCCGATCACTGGGAGCAGTGAACCTCCCACGGCCGGCGCGACGGCGAGGGTCACTGCCGACGTCGCGCTCACCGAGCGGAGCACCACCGGACGCTCAGTGGCAGTGACCGACGAGCTCACGAGCGACAGCAGGAGCGGATTCGCAACCGCACGGACGATCATGCTCGACCCCGCGTACACGTAGACCACCCACAGGTGCTCGACGAAGAACGCCGCGCCGACCGTCATCACGGCCAGGGTGACCTGGCAACCGATCCACGCCGTGCGGACGCTCTCGATCGGAACAGCTCGAGCGATGTGACCGGCGACGAGCAGTGCCGGGACCGTCTGCGCCAGGAACAGCCCCGCGCTCGCGGTCGACCCGGCCTGGGTCTGCACGTAGACGATCAGCGCCAGGTAGGTGAACCAGTTCCCGATCCCGTACGTCAGCGACACGAGGGGGAAGAAGACGCGCAGGGGCATCGCTCTCCTCCTCACCTCCGCCGAGCCCCGCAGCCGCCGCCGACGTCCCAGCCGGCGTTGGGGCACCTCGGGTTGAGACGACAGTAGGACGCCTGCTCGCGCCTTCCCATGAGGGAGTGGAAAGGGAACCACCCAAGCGGTGCCGACGGCGCTGATGCGTTGTCGGACCGACCACACGACGGTCTGGAGGCGCGTGGCGGCGCCGCCACGCGCCTCCAGGCCGTCATCCGGTCACGTCGGGGGCGCGCCGGCGCGTCCCTAGGGTGGTGGGATGCGATCGCTCACCAAGCTCGATGACTGGAGCAGGTCCGACGTCGACGCCGTCTTCGACCTGGCCGACGACTACCGCGACCGCCGAGGACCAACGATGGCGGGCACCGCGGTGATGTTCTTCCCGTCCACGAGCCTGCGGACCCGGGTCACGTTCGAACGGGGCGCGTCCCTGATGGGCCTGCAGCCGATCGTGTTCCCCGACACCACGCTGGACAAGCCGGAAGCGTTGACGGACGTCGCGCAGTACCTGGCGGCGTGGGCGGACATCCTCGTCGTGCGCCATCACGACCTCGCCGTCATCGAGGGTCTGGCCGCAGCAGCGGCACTGCCCGTGGTGAACGCGATGACCGACGAGAACCACCCCTGCGAGGTGCTGTCTGACCTGTACGCGCTGCGGCAGCGAGGCGACATCTCGTCGCTCCGGTACCTGTTCGTGGGTGCTGACGGCAACATCGCTCGGGCGTGGCAGGAAGCGGCTCGGGTCCTGCAGCTCGATCTGGTCCAGTGCTGCCCCGCCGAGCTCGCTTCCCCGGGTGCGGTGTGGACGGACGACCTGGAGACCGCCGTCGGATCAGCGGACGTGTTCCTCACCGACGGCCCCGGCGAGCACGCCCGAGCACTCGAACCGTTCCGGATCACCGCGGCCCTGCTCGACCTCGCGCCGACAGGGGTGCTGCTCGACCCGTGTCCACCCTTCGTGCGCGGTCGGGAGGTCAGCACCGATGCGCTCGAACACCCTGCCTTCGTCGGGCACGCCTTCAAGGCCGCGCTGCTGCCGGTCCAGCAAGCCGTCATGGCACACTGCCTCGAACTGCCGTCCGCGAAGCCGTAGGTTGGCCCGTCTAGCTCCCGCTCGGTTGTCTGCCGCGACGACCCGGATCAGCCTGTTGAGCCGCTCCCGGTCATCTCTCCGTAGTCGCCATCAGCGCATTGCGACTCGGCGTCGATGCTGTATCCGCCCACCGTGGATGCGAGGAAATCGATCGTCTCGACCGGGCCGCCGCGGCCCCGGACCCCGAGGTCAGGATCGTCGCCACCGCTCCGATACCGCTCGGTCGTGATGCCGCGGCTCTTCCACAACGCCTCGACCTTCCGGAGATCGTTCCTCGGATCGGCTGCGCCCTCGCGCTGCTTGACGTAGACCCAAGTGACTCCGCCGCTGTCGTCCGCTTCTCCCGAGCCGTCAGATCCCGGGCACAGACCGAGTCGCGGACCGCTGATGACCTTCCAGGGGCCGTCCACTGCTCGAGCCGTCTCATCAACGAGATCCACCACGGTTTGCTTGGCTGCGTCGGGCTTGACGGTGTGCCGAGCCGAGGGATCTTCCATGGGTTTTCCTCCTGCGCATGCTGTCAGCAGAGACATCGTTACTACCACGGCCATCACCGCAATGAACCATCGCGTCGCGGAGCGTCTCCGGCCCGCCCTACTCGCAATCGCGGAGCCATTCATTCGCTGGTCACCAGGCTTCCTCGTGATCATCCGGTCGGCTCACTTTGTCGCCCTGACCCGTGGATATCAGGCCAACGTTCCGAAGCGACTCAGTCCCCTTGTCCAGGTACCCGCGTTTACCATCCGTGTGCACTCCGTGATCCAGGACCGGGTTGCCTTGACCGCCATCGTCGACCTCGAAGGCGGTACCACCGAAGTCGGGATCCGTCGGGTCTTTGCGGTTACTTCCGAGACGACCGAGCCAGGCCCATTGGTCGCCGCTTGGCTTGTCTTCGTTCAATGGGTTCGCCTGTTGAGCCTGGCCGGAGTAGACGTGGCTTGCGTGCAGGTCGCCAGCATCGCGGATGCTGCGCGGTATCCCCGCTGATCCAATTGTAGTCAAAGTGTCCACGTGAACGCCCTCCTCGCTGAGCCCGAACGCGGCGGTGGTTGATCCGTAGGAGTGAGCGACCACATTCGTCCGCGGCTGGCCGTCGGTGCCCCGGACTGCGTCAAGGCCTCGTATGCTCGACGCCAATTGTGGCGCCCCTTCTCGGGCAGATCTATCGCCGAGCACGCCCAGATCCCGGTTCTCGCCGTCCGGAACGGGCGGCGGCGCATAACCGATCCACGCCAGTACTGCGTTGTCATGACGGCCGTTTGCTTCGGCCTGTTGCTCGACGAGGTTCTGGCCTGAGTTTGCCCACCCAACCATGTCAGCGGTCGTCGTGCCCATGCCGGGGACAGCCCACGTCACGTTCGCCGCTGTATCAAGGTCACCGATCGAGACCGCAGCGAGCGGAGGCACGTCTGCAGTGAGTGCGGTGAGCGATCTGGGGTGTTCATCGGTCGCACCGCGCAGTGCTTTGTTGATACTCGTGAGCGCGTCCAGCTCCACATCGTTCCCACCACGCCGGGCGGCCTCCAGCCGCTCGCTAAGTACGACTCGGTTGGCCGTGTCGCGAGCCCAGTACGGAACGCCTTCCAAGTTCCCGAGCGCGGAGAGCACTGTCAGCGGCAGCGCTCGCAAATCGGCGCGCTGTTCTGGTGTGTACCCGAATGTCATCCACAACTCGTGCACCTCGCTCGGTGCAAGCCCATCCCCGAAGAGGCGCTGCACAGCGGCGGGGACCTCAGTCGAAGCTGCAACGTCTATCGTCGCGTTGGACAGCGTGCCGGAGCGGCCGGCTCGGTCGAACGCGTCCGCTACGCGATCAATCCACAACGCGTCTTCGTTGTTCTCCCGCAAGTACCCTTCCATCCCGGCTAGGAAAGTCGTATTGCCTACCCGAGCCCATCCGCATGAGGCAATGAACGCCGCCCAAGCCCGTCGGAGGCGAGCGATGGACGTGCCCGCTGACCGGTCCTCAGACCGGCAAGCCCGGGCGAACGTTCTCAAGCTCTCGGGCACCGCGGAGCTCCGCCCACCGCTCGTTCCGGTTCCTGTCCGTTCTCGGTGGCGCGCAGCGAATGACACCGAGATTTCCGTCGGCGTGATCGCTACCGTCGATGGCTTCGGATCTGGAAAAGTGCTCGGCGGGACTTCGAGCATCCGCAGCGGATCAGCAGCTGCGGTTTGCTGGCGACGGTTTTCCCGTGTCGTCCATTCGGCTAGGTCGGCGATGCGTCGGCGCTCCCTAGCAGCATCAGAGACGACCGCGGTGACCTGGTCGGCCATTGTTGCCAGGTGTCTCGCCAAGAGCGTCCGATCAGACGCCTCAGTCTGGACGGCTGCAACGAATCGCAGGGAGTATGCACCGTCAAAATTGAACAACGCGTCCTGCGCCGCCGCTGATCTTGAGGCACCTTGCCCACGCAGGCAATCATCCGCCGCGCGGGCAGCCGCCACGAGCGCTGCCGCCGCACGTTCATCAAACTCGATATCAGCCATAACGCCCCCCGTTCCACCCCGCAGCCACCATACCGATACTCGCCCGGTTGCGGGCGGCAGGAGCAAGGGCGCCGGATGTGACTGCATCGACGCTGTCCCGTAACGCCGTGAGGTTGGGTAGAGAACGGGCGGTGGGCACGAGCAGGCACCCAAGGCAATCAGACAGCTGTACCGCCAGACGGTTCGGAACCAAAGACGGATTTCCTGACGGTCAGATCCGCAGCGTTCCGAGGGCGACGGTGCATTCGGGACTGTCCCGATGCGTGCTGCCCGTCGTTTCGGGGACATGGCGACGAAGGCGAGCACCGATGGACGGCGCCTTCGTCGTGGTTCGGGCACGAATCCGAGCCACGTGATCCGGCTGGGGTAGAAAGGTGTCGCCGTCGCGCGGGTGTGAAGGACGCGCATTGCCGAGGGAGCGCGTCGTGGCACGTCAGAACAGGACCTCGTCCCGATCGTCCACAGCGCCTGCGCCACACCACGTCAGACGAACCGTCGCAGCCGGTCTGGCGATCGCGGTGTCTGCGGCAGCCCTGATCGGCATCGATGTGATCGCCGGGTCAGCTGCCGGGTCGACCACCTCGACGGTGACGGTCACCCAGGTCACCGCGACGACCACCGCCAGCTCCACCGGCACCGCCGTTCGCACCACCCTCAAGATCAAGAACACTGCCGCCGTGCGGAAGCCGGCTTCCTCCGCTTGGCTGTACCTGTCCGCCGGCACGAAGAAGTACACACTCGGCCGGGTCGCGGTGAAGGCACTCGCCGCTGGTTCGAGCACGTCCGTCACCGCAGTCCGCGTGACACCCTCCCGTGCCACGGCCGGCGAGTACTCGGTCCTGGCCTGCGTGGGTGCGTACTCCGCGAAGCAGTGCCGCACGTCGACTGCGACCATCACCAGCACGCCCACGAAGCGCGCGCGCCCGGAGACGGGCGTGATGCTCGACGTCGCTCGCGCCTACTACCCCGTGGCGCTGATCAAGCGGCACATCGACCTGCTCGCCGACGACGGTGGGCGCTTCCTGCACCTGCACCTCACCGATGACCAGAACGTCGGGATCGAGAGCACGGTGCTCGGCCAGACCCTCGCCAACGCTGATCTCGACGAAGGCGTGTACACGAGCCGCGTGACCCGTCGTCCGTTCCTGAGCGCCGCGCAGGCACGCACCATCTCCGACCACGCAGCGAGGCGGGGTGTCGCGATCGTGCCCGAGATCGACACTCCGGGCCACATGACTGCGGCATTCGACCTGCTCGAGGCGCAGCACGGCACGAAGTGGGTCGACCGCATCCGTTCGGGCGAGAACGAACTCGACACGTCGGCGCCCGGGAGTCTCGCGCTGGCGAAGAAGCTGTACGCAGAGGTGCAGCGGACCTTCCCCGCCAGCCGAACCGTGCACATCGGCGGTGATGAGTGGGGCGACGACGTCGCGGCCGCCGAACGGGTCGCCTGGATGAACGCGATGGCGGCCGCTCTCGGCAACCGCGAGGTCTGGGCCTGGAACGACGGGATCGATCGGGTCGCGGTCGGGCGACTGGACCCGCGCATCCACGTCACGTACTGGAGCTTCGACGGCGACACCGAGGACGCAGCCGAGCGGCGCGAACGGCGAGCGCGGCGGGCGAGTGCGGTCGACCTGCAGCAGGCCGGGATCGACATGCTCAACTACAACTCGTACTACCTGTACGAGGTGCCGACGGACCTCGACCCGGCCGACAGCGAGTACACCGTCGCCGATCTCCGCGAGAACTGGTCACTCCGGACGTGGGACGGCGACTCCGGTTCGCTGCTCGCGGCTCCGATGTCGGGCGCCGCCGTCGCGATCTGGGGTGAGGACCTCGAGGACCCGCCATCTGACGCGCTCCTGCGGTGGAGCGCACCGCACGTGACGGCGATGATCGAGACCGCAGCCTCCTGACGGACGCGTGTCGTGCCTCCAGGCCGATCGCCGGACCCGCCGGAGCCGCCGGAGCCGCCGCCTGCCTACCCGAGCGGCTCGACGCCGTAGCTGGTGACCACCGCACGCAACTCGTCCAGGTACGCCTGCGCCTGCACGGTGAGGGGAACCGAGGCATGCGCGATCCAGCCGATCTCGATGCGTTCGTCGACGTCGAGGGGGATGGCGACGATCTCGGGGTCGAGGTCGTCGCTGATGAGCCCGGTGGAGATCGTGTACCCACCCAGGCCGATCATGAGGTTGAAGATCGTCGCCCGGTCCGAGACGCGGATCTCCCGCTTGCTCGACATCGTCGACAGGATTTCCTCGGCCAGGTAGAAGGAGTTGTTGGCACCCTGGTCGAAGGTGAGCCGAGGCAGGTCGGCAAGGTCCTCGAGGGTCGCCCGCTCCCGTGACGCGAGCGGGTTCCGCTTGGCCACGAAGATGTGCGGCTGCGCGACGAACAGCGGCGTGAACACGACCCCGGCGTCGCGCAGCAGCTTGCCGAGCACCTGCTTGTTGAAGTCGTTGCGGTAGAGGATGCCCACCTCGCTGCGCAGGGTGCGGACGTCCTCGATGATGTCCCAGGTGCGCGTCTCACGCAGCGAGAACTCGTACTCGTCCGCAGCCGCCGCTTCGACCATCCGGACGAATGCCTCCACCGCGAACGAGTAGTGCTGGGCGGACACCCCGAGCAGCCGACGCGACCGCTGGCCGCCGACGTACCGCTGCTCGAGCAGGGAGACCTGCTCGACGACCTGCCGGGCGTACCCCAGGAACTCGACGCCGTCGACGGTGAGCACGACTCCCCTGGCCGATCGGGTGAAGAGCGGGCGCCCGATCCGCGTCTCCAGGTCCTTCATCGCCGCGGACATCGTCGGCTGCGACACGTAGAGCAGGTCGGCCGCTGCGCTGATCGAGCCCTCCGTTGCGACCTCGATGAAGTACCGGAGCTGCTGCAGGGTGATGTCGTTCGAGACCCGGGCCATAGGCCGAGGCTATACCAGTGCATAGCGTCTCGGTATTACCTGATGGCTCGCTATTCCCGCCATCATCGATGCATCCTTCCCACCGTGCCCACGGGCCGCTCGACGAACAGATTGCCGACCATGGCGAACGACCTCACCTTCAGCATCACCCGGACCCGGTTCGACGAGGACTACTCCCCCGCCGACAGCTCCCGGCTGACCACGAACTTCGCCAACCTGGCGCGCGGCGAGCGCCGTCAGCAGAACCTCCGTGCTGCGCTGGCGATGATCGACGGGCGCGCGAACGAGCTGGCCGCGGCGCACGACCGCTACCGTCTGCAGCTCGACATCGTCTCGGTGGCGCTGGAGTTCTCAGACGGTGGTTCGGACGCCGAGTTCCCGTTGCTCGAGATGCTCGACGTCACGATCGTCGACGAGCACACCGGCGAGCGCCACCGCGGGATCCTCGGCAACAACTTCTCGTCGTACTTGCGCGACTACGACTTCTCGGTGCTGCTGCCGTCGTCCCCGGGCTTGCCGTCTGACTTCGGGGCGCTGCACGGGGCACTCTTCCAGCGCTTCCTGGAGTCCTCCGCGTTCCACTCGAATTTCAGTGCCGAGCCCGTCGTCTGCATCAGCGTCTCGACGAGCCAGACCTACCGCCGGAACGGGTACGTCCACCCCGTCCTCGGCGCCGAGTACGAGCACGAGCACTCTTCGCTCACCGACGACTACTTCGGCCGGATGGGCATGCGGGTCCGGTACTTCCAGCCCGCCGGGGCGGCTGCCCCGCTCGCGTTCTACACGCGCGGCGACCTGACCGGCGACTACACGGACCTCCAGCTCGTCGGCACGATCGCCACCATGGAGACCTTCCAGAAGATCTACCGCCCGGAGGTCTACGCCGCGAACACCCCGGCCGGCAGCACCTACCGCCCCACCCTCGACCACACCGACTTCACGCCGACCCCGGTGACGTACGACCGCGAGGAGCGCAGCCGCCTCGGGATCACGCAGGGCCGGTGGACCGAGGAGCACCTGGTGCGGCCGCACCGCGCACTCCTCGCCCGGTGGGCTGACCTCGCCCTCGCGCACTGACTTCCTCTGCCCTTCGACTGACTGGACCATCACACCCATGCGTTCTCTCCTCCCCACCTCGATCGTCGGCAGCCTGCCGAAACCGTCCTGGCTCGCCGAGCCCGAACGGCTCTGGTCCCCCTGGGAGCTGCAGGGCGCGGCCCTGACCGAGGGCAAGCAGGACGCCCTCCGGTCCGCCGTCCACGAGCAGGAACGCCGCGGCATCGACATCGTCAGCGACGGTGAGCAGACCCGCCAGCACTTCGTCACGACGTTCATCGAGCACCTGGACGGCGTCGACCTGGAGCGCAAGGAGACCGTCCGCATCCGCGACCGCTACGACGCGGCCGTCCCGACCGTCGTCGGTGCCGTGAGCCGCCGGGCGCCGGTCTTCGTCGAGGACGCGAAGTTCCTGCGGGCTCAGACCGATCGCCCCATCAAGTGGGCGCTCCCCGGCCCGATGACGATGATCGACACGCTGTCCGACCAGCACTACAAGAGCCGCGAGAAGCTGGCGTGGGAGTTCGCCACGATCCTCAACCAAGAGGCCCGGGAACTGCAGGATGCCGGCGTCGACATCATCCAGTTCGACGAGCCCGCCTTCACCGTCTTCCACGACGAGGTGCAGGACTGGGGCGTGGCCGCGCTCGAGCGCGCAGCCGAGGGCCTGCGCGCCGAGACCGTCGTACACATCTGTTACGGCTACGGCATCGAGGCGAACAACAAGTGGAAGGAGACCCTCGGCGCCGAGTGGCGGCAGTACGAGCAGTCCTTCCCGCTGCTGCAGCAGTCGTCGATCGACATCGTCTCGCTGGAGTGCATCCACTCCCACGTTCCGCTTGAACTCGTCGAGCTGATCCGCGGCAAGAAGGTCATGCTCGGGGCGATCGACGTCGCGACCGAGACCGTGGAGACCCCGGAAGAGGTCGCGGAGGTGCTGCGTCGGGCGCTCGAGTTCGTCGATGCCGACAAGCTCATCCCGAGCTCCAACTGCGGGATGGCGCCCCTGGCGCGGGGCGCGGCGCTGGACAAGCTCGGTGCGCTGTCCGCTGGAGCAGACATCGTGCGGGCTGAGCTCGTCGGCGCGGCGGTCCCGTCGGGGCGCTGACCACTGCGAGACACCACGGCGGCTCTCTTCCGGAAGGAGGAGAGCCGCCGTTCGTGTTGCGTCCGCCGCGTGCGCGGCTTTCGATCCGATCTGGAGGCGCGGCTGCGCTCCGGCTGGAAGGTCACGCCGGCAGTGGCGTCACCTTCCACCGCCCCTCGCGGGGGAAAGCAACCAGTACGGGACAAACGCCCACACGGGCGCCGCCGCGAGAAGCCACCAAGCCGTCGGACTCAACGTCGAAGACCCCAATCCCACGATGATCAGCCAGCTCATCGCGAGAGCCGCAACGAACCCTGCGGTGACCGCACACGAGATGCGACCTCTGCGCCGGTCTCGAGCAAAAGCGGAGCCGACCGCCCCCACGAGGAACAGCGACTGTACCGCCGCGAGCAGGATCGCGGTTCCCAACGGAGTTCCGTACCCGCTCGGGCTGCCATCCGGGCCGAACGTCGTCGCGATCCGGTCGGGCAACCGATCCCACCAGACGCTGGTGACCGCGACCTCGACGACGACCGGGAACGCAGCAGCGACGGCTGCGAACAAGGCACGCGGATTCATGCTGCGCACAGGGTGCTGATCCGACCGAAAGTTCCCCTCACCGCTGGCCAACGTCGTCATTTCTGGGCACGATCGACCGTTCGCGGTGCCGAGCGACGAACCACGTTGCCGGCCCGATGATCGGAGCGAACAGGACGACGAGAGTCCATCCGAGCAAACGACGGCCAGAGGTCGACCGAGCTCGGATCAGCGAGATGAACGCTGCGAGCGCGAGGAACAGCGCGAGGAGGGATACGGCCATCAGCACACCGTCGAGCACTGTTGGAACAAGTGGATTCATCATCTGCCCCGCCGCCCAAGACGCCATTCCGCTCACTCCCAGCGGTTGTAGGTGATCGCGCCGTTGCCCTTGGCGCTGAGGCGCTGGATCGAGGAGTAGGTGCTCCACGCAACCGTGCCCCATGGAGTCGGCACACCACGCTCCACGACGACCTTGCACTTCGCAGTGGCCTGTCCGCCGCTGATGTAACCGCTGCTCTTGGAGGTCCTCACTTCAGTGAACGGCTGGACGTTCCTGACGACGGTGCACGAGTACCCGAGCATCTTCCTCGCTGTAGTACCGCTGTACTGGTACGACATCGACACCTTCGTCTCGGTGAGCCGGATTCCGGCGAAGGCGAACCACTGCTTCCCCCACGACGACCGGGATGCGGCCCTGGTCCCCACCCCGACGCCGTTTCCTGCCTGTCCAGCGCCCGACGGTTCCGTTTCTCCCCATTCAAAGTCCCCGTTCGTCCGAACAGTCTCCGGCCCGAGCACCCTCTCATCGGCGGCTGCGGTGGCCGCGGACGCAATGCTCGGATCCAAGAAGTAGGAAGCGAGCTCATGGCGCTGATCAGCGCTGAGGCGGTCGAAGGCCGTGATGTCGGACGGGGTTCCGGAAGCGACGAGGTCAGCGCGGATAGCCGACAACACCTCGGACGGCGTTCGCGGTTCAACAGCGTTGCTGTCGGCGGGCGGCGTGACCGTGGCGTTTGCCGGAACGGCGACGATGACGGAACCAGCGACGACGGCGCATGATGCGCCGATCGAGACGACACGTCCGTAGGTTGACTGCTTCATGGAAATTCCCCTCGCTCTCCGGCCTCAACGCCGGCTTTCGCGTCGGCGGCGTTGCCGACAACGAGCAGTCAACTCAGTGGTACATCAGATCTGCAACTTCAGAATTGTTCCGGGCGTGTCGTTGACGCGCGGAGGGCGATCGGCCGATCGAGTGGCGCGCCAAGGCGGCCCCGGACTCCGAGGGTCGGGTCCACCCCGCCCACCAAGGGGACGGCGTCTGCGAAGCGTCAGACTCGGGGCGTTGACTACGTTCATGATCACCAAGGGCGTCATCCACAAGGTCGAGAGTGCGACTGTCCGGGATCGCAACGGCGTATCAGTGGGCAAGGTCGTGCAGGTGTTCCCCTCCGACGAGGACGGCAGTGCGGCCTACGTCTGTGTCGCGACCGGACTGCTCGGGCGTCACCAGGCGCTCGTCCCCGCCGACGACGCCACGTTCGACGGCACGGACGTGCACGTCGGGTACACGAAGGACGCGATCAAGGGCGCGCCGTCCCTCGGAGCCGGAAGCACCTTGTCCCCCGCTGAGGCCAACGCCGTCCGCGGACACTTCGGGCTGTCCCGCACCGGCGCTGCGACCGGAGACATGGGTGACCCCCACGAGAACCTCGACCAGGCCGGGACAGGTCTTGCGGGTGCCGACGACACCGAGGGCGCTGGGACGACACCGCCGGCCTGAACCTCACCGGAGTGAACGACGCCGAAACCGAGGCTTTCGCCCACACCCGGCCAGGCAGTGGCCAGTCCGTTGACGGGTGCTTGCTCCCTCGTTGATGCGCGCTGCGCTGAGGGCGGCATAGGCGGGTTCCTCTGAGGAGCATGCCCGTTGTCGTCCAACGTCGGCTCCCCAGCCATCACACCCGCACGGAACCGCGAAGGGGGCTGCTGCGAACGCACACGGCGTCGCAGCGTGGTCACGCGTCATGGGAAGTCACCCTCCGACACACATCGACACACCCCTTCTCGCGGGCGTTCGGCGATGCCACAGTCTCGCGATGGCGCACATCTGGTCGGGCTGTCCGCCCACACCGGACGAATCGACACCACACGGCGCCACACCACGCGACAGGTAGCAACCCAGAGCACGAAGGAGTCCTCGTGACCATCAGCAACCAGACCGCCGACCGCACGATCGACGAGGGCGCCGACGACGAGCTCCTCGCCCGCTTCCGTCCGATCTTCGACCGCATCGCTGCCGGCGCCTCCGAGCGCGAACGCGACCACCGCCTCCCGTTCGACGAGATCCGCGAACTGGCCGCCGCCGGATTCGGCGCCGTCCGCGTCCCCGTCGCCCGCGGCGGAGCCGGGGCGACCCTGCCCCAGCTGTTCCGCCTGCTGACCGAACTCGCCGCTGCTGACAGCAACATCCCCCAGGCGCTCCGCGGTCACTTCGCGCTGGTGGAAGACCGGCTGGTCGCCCGGTCCGGGGAACGCGAAGGGTGGCTGGACCGCTTCGGCCGCGGTGAGATCGCCGGCAACTCGTGGACCGAGGTCGGGTCAGTGCAGGTCGGCGATGTGGTCACGAAGGTGACCCCGCAGCCGGACGGGACGTTCCGGATCACCGGCCAGAAGTACTACTCGACCGGCAGCATCTTCGCCGACTGGATCGACACCTACGCTGAGCGCACGGACACCGGCGAGCGGGTCATCGCGATCGTCGACGCGCACCAGCCCGGGGTCACGCACACCGATGACTGGGACGGGTTCGGGCAGCGCACCACCGGCTCCGGCACCAGCACCTTCGACGACGCCGTCGTGCAGGCCGACGCGGTGATCCCCTTCGACGAGCGGTTCAAGTACCAGACGGCGTTCTACCAGGGCGTGCTGTTGAGCGTCCTCGCCGGGTCCGTCCTCGCAGCCGAACGGGAGATCGCGCGCGAGGTCCGCAACCGCACCCGCGTCTTCTCACACGGCAACGCCGACACGTTCGCGGCAGACCCGCAGATCCTGCAGGTCGTCGGTGAGGTGTCGGCGGCCGGGTTCGCCGCCACCGCGATCGTCGACCGGGCCGCCGCAGCCCTGCAGGAAGCGTACGAGGGAGCGGGGCTCGACACCGCCGAGGACGAGCGCCGCAACGACCGCGCCGAACTCGCGACCGCGCAGGCGCAGGTTGCGCTGACCACGCTGGCGACGACGGCGACGTCGCACCTGTTCGACGCGCTCGCGGCGTCCGGGGTGAGCACGACGAAGAACCTCGACCGGCACTGGCGGAACGCCCGCACCGCTGGCAGCCACAACCCGTGGGTGTTCAAGGCGCGGATCATCGGCGACCACGCGGTCAACGGTGCCGAACCGCCCCGCGTCTGGGCGATCGGTGCGACCCGCACCTCGTGACGCCTGCACCGGAAGCTGGCCGCGTGAGTGCACGCGATCTCGTGACAGACGACGGACGGGAGGCGCGGTGCCAGCTGGCACCGCGCCTCCCGTCCGGTACACGGTCGCGAACACACGACGGTGGCGTCGCCACCTTCTACATGTCGGCGATGAGACGGAGCGTGTAGCCGTCTGGCACCGTCTGGTGTTCGACGTAGTGCATGAACACCGGCGCAGCCTGGTCAGCCGTGAACAGCTCGGCAGGATGCCGGGGCTCGTGCGCCGCCTGCACGTCGATGGTCTCCGTGAGCGGTTCGGTGAGATCGTGGGCACGGCCGATGATGTAGAAGCGGTACTCCCCGTCGTCCTCGCGGCGGCGCAGCTCCACGCTCATCTTCTCGGCGGTGCCACCGGCCTGCAGGTAGGAGTTGCCGTACTGCTCCTCAGTCTTGTCGGGGTTGAACATCCAGTCGGCGTCGTCGGGACACCACCAGAGCCTCCACGCGAAGTGCTCGTCGTTGTCGAGGAGTCCCAGCATGCGGCGGACCTGGTCGGGCATCGGCCGGAAGGTGTCCCGCAGGATGCTGCTGATGCTGCTGTTGGTCTCTTCGATGATCATGTGCCGCTTCACTCGTTGCGCTGACCGAGGTGATCTGGATTCGTTCTCCGTTCAGTGTGGCCGACGCGGGATGGTCATTGTTGAACGAACGCTCCGGCAACGAGGTGCTCCCGGTGACACGCTGGTCCCATGTCCCCCTCCAAGGTCATCGCAGCACTCGGGAGTTCCTTCGCAGCCGGCCCTGGCATCGAGCCGATCGTCGACGCCAGCGCCGTGCGGTCCGCGAAGAACTACGCGCACCAGCTCGCCGGACGCCTCTCGGCGGAACTCGTCGATCTCACCGTCTCGGGCGCGACGACGGCGAATGTCCTCGACACCCCGCAGCAAGCCTTGTCCGGTGTCGTCTACCCGCCGCAGGTCGACGGCGTTCCGGCCGATGCCGACGTGGTCACCGTGACCGCCGGCGGCAACGACCTGCAGTTCGCCGGTGCGATGTTCTCCGTGGCGTTGCGCCGGACGGCACCGGAATCTCCCATGGTCGCCACGCTCAGCACCATGTTGCCGGACGACATCCCCGCACCGACCGACGAGGCCGTCGAAGCGGCGACAGCGGGACTCGTGCAGGTCGTCGAGAAGGCCCGCGAGAAGGCACCACGTGCGCGGATCATGCTTGTCGACTACCTCACGGTGGTGGACGGCGACTCGCTCGAGCACACGCCGTTCGACCAGGACGAGCTGGATCAGTTCCTGGTCATACAGACGGCGATCCGCAAGGTCTTCCGCGACGCGGCATCGAGGACCGGCGCCGAACTCGTCCTCGCCTCGGCGCTGAGCGAGGGCCACGCGCTCGGCTCAGCGAAGCCCTGGATCCAGCCGTTCCACCTGGACATGTCCTCGTTCCACCCCAACGAGGCCGGCATGACCGCCATCGCCGCGGAGCTGGAGCGCACGCTCAACGCGTAGGCCTCCACCGGTCACATCAGCCCACCTCAAGCACCCCGTGGACAGCGCTCGTGGGCAGTCGGAAGTCTTTGGCACCGGCGAGAACACGTCGAGACTCCACGCGCTCGCGCGACACATGACGGACGGGAGGCGTCACCATCTTCTACATGTCGGCGACGAGACGGAGCGTGTAGCCGTCGGGGACCGTCTGGTGTTCGACGTAGTGCATGAACACCGGCGCAGCCTGGTCGGCCGTGAACAGCTCGGCAGGATGCCGCGGCTCGTGCGCGGCCTGCACGTCAATGGTCTCCGTGAGCGGTTCGGTGAGATCGTGATCACGGCCGACGATGGAGAAGCGGTACTCACCGTCGTCCTCACGGCGGCGTAGCTCCACGCTCATCTTCTCCGCGGTGCCACCGGCCTGCAGGTACGAGTCGCCGTACTCGTCGATGACCGCCTGCGGGCCGGCGCGCCAGGTCTGGTCGTCGATCGGCGCGGAGAAGACGAGCCACGCGAAGTGGTCGTCGTTGTCGAGAAGGCCGAGGCTACGTCGCACCTGCTCCGGGAGCGGTCGGAACGTGTCGTTCAGCACACTGCTGACCGACCCGTTGGTTTTCGTGATGATCAAGGCGGGCTCCTCCACGTGCTCGTCGGCGACAGAGGTGATCGTGATCCGCGCTCCTCTGAGCGTGGCACACGTGGGTTCGTCGGGGCATCACACCCCCCCTGGTCCGACGTTGGCAGCTCGCGGTTCGGCGCTCGCCGAACGGACCATGGCGTCGACGAACGAGATGCCCGCTCGGCCCAGGCTGCGATCGCACATCCCGAGCCGCGGACCGTCGCTGGACGACTCAGTGGGGCCTGTCGAACGATTTGAGCTCCTGCGGTACTGCGGACACCGAACCGCGTACCCGGATCGGCATCGGGACGAGCTGTTCACCGACGGTCAAGTCCGGGTCAAGGAGGATGCGGACCGCCAGGGCCCCCATCTCCTCGTACGGCAGCGCCGCGGTGGTGAGGGTCGGTTCGAGGTACAACGCGATGTCGTCGTCGTCGAAGGAAACGACTGAGACGTCCTCGGAGACCCGGAGTCCCGCTTCGGTCAGGGCGCGGTAGACACCGAAGGCGAGCCGGTCGTTCAGGGCGATCACCGCTCCAGGGCGACGGCCGCTGGCGAGCAGGCCCCGCATGGCTTCGTAGCCGTGGTCGGGATCCCACTCGGGCATGTCGATCTCACTGATCGGCACGACGTCGTGGGCCGCGAGGGCCGCCGATATCCCGGCGAGGCGCCGTTCGATCGCGCGGGTGGTCCAAGCCGGGCGGACGGACCGATCGCGGCCGATGATGACGACGTCCTCGGTGTGGCCGGCGTCGAGCAGGAGCCGCACGATCGACTCGCCGCCGGCGTGCTCATCGGCGAGGACGGTGGCGGTCGGACGGGATGCGACTGCGTTGAGCATGACGACGGGGATGTCCGCGTTGATCTCAGGGAGTTCGACGGCGTGCGGTCGGATCGAAGCGTAGATGAGCCCGTCCACCTGGTGGTCGACGAGCACACCGAACGACGAGACGATCCCGGCCTGCTGGTCCTCGGTCTCGGTGATGAAGAGGACGTATCCCTGGCGCTTCGCCTCGGCGAGGGCGCCGCGGATCATGCCCGACCCGAACCGGTCAGTCGTGATGGCCTCGGAGACGAGTCCGATGACACCGGACCGGCGAGTGGTGAGTGACCGTGCGGTGAGGTTCGGTCGGTAACCGAGTTCACCCGCTGCGGCACGGATGCGGGCTGCGGCGTCGACGGAAACGCGCGATGCCGGGTGGGAGTTGAGCACCTGCGAGACGGCTGCCTTGGACAGCCCGACGCGAGCGGCGACGTCGGAGAGCGTCACTCGACGGGCGCTCATCTCGACCTCGTCGTCATTGTTCGCACCTCTCCAGCATACGGGCTTGACAGACCGTGGTGAACCGGTACACCATACGTGATTAACCGGTTCACCATGGCGGTGGACCCCTCGATGATGAGTGGTGGAACCCCGTGCACGACCTTCCCTCGACCGACGGCCAACGCCGCTTCCGGGCAACGGTGCTCCCGTGCTGAGGCTCCCCGACCACTGGGTGTGGGACTTCTGGTTCGCCGACGACGGCGACCGCCACCACGTGTTCTTCCTCCACGCACCGCGGTCACTCGGCGACGAGCACCGTCGACACCGTGCAGCCCGCATCGGTCATGCCGTCTCCGACGACCTCGTCGACTGGGCGATCCTGGACGGACCGTTCGGGCCCGGTCCCGACAACGCGTTCGACGGGACGACGACCTGGACCGGGAGCGTCGTGCGCGGCCAGGACGACCGCTGGCGGATGTTCTACACCGGCACACGGTTCCTCGAGGACGAGCCCGTCCACACCAACATCGAGACGGTCGGGGTCGCCGTGTCCGACGACCTCGTCACCTGGCAGAAGCTGCCCGGCCCTGTGACGCGCTCCGACCCCCGCTGGTACGAGACCCTCGGCAACGACCCCGACGTCGACGGCGCACTCTTCCCGGAAGAGGCCTGGCGCGACCCGTGGGTCCACGAGGACCCCTCTGGCGGCCTCTGGCACATGCTCGTCACCGCCCGCTCCACCGAGGGAGCGCTCGACGACCGCGGAGTCATCGGACACGCGACGTCCACCGACCTCGAGCGCTGGGAAGTACAGCCACCGCTGACCTCACCCGGATCGGGCTTCGTCCACCTCGAGGTACCGCAGGTCGTGCAGGTCGACGGCGCCTGGTTCCTGGTGTTCTCCTGCCCCGCTGACGCCCTCAGCACGGCCAATCCACGCGCCGACGAGACACCGGGCACCTGGTCGGTCCCGATCGACGGGCCCTTCGGTCCGTTCGACGTGACGGATGCCGAGCCGCTGACCGACGTGACGTGCTACTCGGGCCGGATCGTCCGTCGTCGCGACGGCTCACCCGTCCTGATGACCTTCGCGAACGGCCGCGCCGGAGAACCCCTGCCCGGCTTCCTGCACGACCCGGTCGACGTGCACGTCGTCGACGGTCGGCTGGCCCTCCGTCCAGCGGCGCCCACGGCCCAGACCCAGACCCACCCCTGCCCCGCCGGCAGCGGTACGGCCGCTCCCTGAGCGCCGTCCCACCGACCGACACCCGATCCCACTCAAGGAGAACCATGCACACAACGTCCCTCGTCCGCCGGACAGGAACGGTCATCGCCCTCGCCGCGGTCGCCGCTGCTGCCCTCACCGGCTGCTCCTCCGGCTCCGCTTCCAGCAGTGCTGCTGGCAGCGGGACCGGCAGCATCGTCGTCTGGGGCCACCAGGGCCAGGACTCCGAGGTCGCGGCCATCCAGAACGCCGTCAAGGGCTTCAACGCGTCGCAGAAGAAGGTGAAGGCGACCCTGAAGCTCATCTCCGGCGACACCTACACCAGCACCGTGACGAACACCCCGACGAACAAGCTGCCGGATGTGCTCGAGATCGACGGCCCGACGCTCGCGAGCTACGTCTACAACGGCAAGCTCACTCCGCTCAGCGACTACGTGTCGAAGTCCACCGTCAGCAACGCCACGAGCGGCTCGATCGCCGAGGGTACCGACAACGGCAAGCTCTACGGCCTCGCGCAGTACAGCTCGGCGATGGGCCTCTACGGCAACAAGAAGCTCCTCAAGGCCGCCGGTGTTCAGCTCCCGACTTCGCCGTCCACTGCGTGGACGCCGGAACAGTTCTCGGCGGCGCTGAAGAAGCTCGCCGCGGCGAACTCCTCAGGGAAAGCGCTCGACCTCACCGAAGCGTCGCTGAACGCCGAGTGGGGCACGTACGGCTTCTCGCCGATGGTCCAGTCTGCCGGGGGCAACCTCGTCCAGGGTGACAAGGCCACCGGTGTGCTGAACTCCGCCGCCTCGGTCAAGGCCCTCGAGGACATCGCGTCCTGGAAGCCATACGTCGACGCGAACACGGACGGCAACGCCTTCCAGAACGGCCGCGTCGCGCTGAGCCTCAGCGGACACTGGAACTACCCGGCCTACTCGAAGGCGGTCGGCAGCAACCTCGTGGCCCTGCCGCTGCCGAACTTCGGCAAGGGTGAGAAGGTCGGCGCCGGGTCCTGGACCTGGGGCATGAGCTCGGCCACCAAGAACGGCAAGGCCGCAGGTGCCTTCATGGACTACCTGCTCAACGACACCAGCGTCAAGGCGATCACGGACGCGAACGGTGCTCCGGCAGCGACGAAGTCCGTGTTCGACAAGCAGGCCGACTACCAGCCCGGTGGTGCCCTCGCCCTCTGGGGGCAACAGCTCGAGCAGTCCTGCCCCGCCACGGCGATCACGGACTCCTGTATCGCGGTCTACCGACCGGTGACCCCGGGCTACCCGGTCATCACCTCGAAGTTCGCCAGTGCGCTCTCCGCGGTCTGGGGCGGCGCCGACGCGAAGGAGCAGCTGACCACCGCGGCCCAGTCCATCGACCAGGCCTTCTCCGACAGCAACGACTACAAGTGATCGGCGGTGGAGACGTCGGCCTGCCCGACGTCTCCACCGGCACCGCCCCCGAACAGGACGACCAGGAGCACCAGTGACCAGCACGACCAGTCCCCAGTCGGATGCCCCGCCGACGCCATCCAGGGCGCGGGAGCACCGCGCTCCCCGACAACGGCGCAAGCAGCGGAGCGGCACCTTCGCCGGTCCGCTGATGGCCCTCCCCGCGATGAGCGGCATTGTCCTGTTCATCGCAGTACCCTTCGTCGCCGCGATCGGGCTGTCGTTCTTCAACGTCCAGATCGGGTCGCCGCGTCCGCCGACGTTCCTCGGGTTCACGCAGTACGTGCGCCTCTTCACCGACCCCGTCGAGGCGCCGCAGTTCTTCCGCGCTCTCGGCAACAACCTCTTCTTCGCCGCGGTCGTCATCCCGGTGCAGACCGGGCTGGCGCTCGTGTTCGCCGTCCTGCTCAACCAGCAGCTCAAGGGCATCAAGTTCTTCCGCACGTTCTTCTTCATGCCCGTCGTCTTCCCCATGGCGCTCGTCGCCGTCATCTGGCGCGTCATCCTCGACCGCAGCGGGGACGGCCTGCTGAACAGCGCGGTCGAGACCGTGACCGGCGGGACCGTCGGCGCGCACAACTGGCTCGGCTCCGGCAACACGGCGATGCTCTCCGTCATCGTCCTGTCGGTCTGGCAGGGCGTCGGCTTCCAGATGGTGATCATCCTCGCGGCGTTGCAGGAGATCCCCGAGGAGCGCTACGAGGCCGCACGACTCGACCGAGCGAACGTCTTCCAGCAGTTCCGCTACATCACCGTGCCCGGCGTCCGGAACACCCTGATCTTCGTCGTGCTGCTCACGACGATCTTCGCCTTCCGGGTCTACGACCAGGTGTACATCCTGATCACCACCGCCGGCGGGAACGAGAACGCCCTCCGCACGGTCCTGTACCAGGCGACGAACGCGATCCTCGCCGAGAACAGCGTCGGTCAGGCTGCCGCCATCTCGGTGGTCCTCTTCCTGATCATCGTCGTCATCACCCTCGTCCAGCGAGCCGTCCTGCGCCAGAGGAGCGAAAGTTGAGCACCATCCGACCCACCCGCAAGCGACTCTCGAAGGCCGGCTCCTACGCCATCCTCATCGTGATGTCGGCGGTCATGTTCTCGCCGATCTACTACCTGCTGATCGGCAGCTTCAAGCCGAGCTCCGAGGTCCTCGACGGCTTCACCGGCTTCCTCCCCATCCACCTGTCGCTCCAGAACTACCTCGGGGTCTTCAAGGCCCTCGACTCGGACGCGACGGGGTACTTCTGGCGGTTCATGGGCAACTCCGTCGCCATCTCGCTGGTCATCGTGCTCGGCGGGCTCGTCGTGAACTCGATGGCGGGCTACTCCTTCGCGCGCCTGCAGTGGCGCGGCAAGAACGCGGTGTTCGTCATCGTCGTCCTGCTGATCATCGTGCCGTTCGAGTCCGTCGCGGTCCCGCTGCTGTTCCTGCTGAACGGCCAGCGCGACACCCTGTTCGTGCAGATGATCCCGTTCGTGGCGAACGCGTTCTCGATCTTCTTGTTCTACACGTTCTTCCTCAACCTGCCGAAGAGCATCGAGGAGGCCGCGCGCCTGGACGGTCTCGGGGCATTCGGCACGTTCGCCCGGGTCGTCGTCCCGAACGCCAGACCGGTCTTCGCGACCGTGGCCATCCTCACGTTCCTCAGCTCGTGGGGGTCGTACCTCTGGCCGTCGATCGTGACGTCCGATCCGACCGCCCGCCCGCTCCCGCTCGAGATGAGCGTGTTCTCCGGCCAGACGCCGGTCGACTGGGGACAGACGTTCGCCTTCGGGACCCTGCTGGTGCTGCCGGTCCTGATCGTCTTCCTCGCGTTCCAGCGGTTCTTCATCCAGAGTGTCGCCGGTTCGGCCGTCAAGGGATGACGCTCGCCTGCTCGAGTCGAGGTGGAACCGGTCGGTCGCAGACGCCCCTTCCGAGCTGAACCTCGACGGGGGTGCCAGCAAGCCTCTCGGGCGGCGGGGCCGGTGAACGAAGGACGCCCCGCCGGCCGAAGCCAGCGGGGCGTCCCCGTCGAGTCAGTCCAGGATCAGAAGTCCCAGTCCTCGTCCTCAGTGTTCACGGCCTTGCCGATGACGTACGACGAGCCCGACCCCGAGAAGAAGTCGTGGTTCTCGTCCGCGTTCGGCGACAGGGCGGAGAGGATGGCCGGGTTCACGTCCGTGATGTTCTTCGGGAACATCGGCTCGTAGCCCAGGTTCATCAGCGCCTTGTTGGCGTTGTAGTGCAGGAACTTCTTGACGTCCTCGGTCAGACCGACCTCGTCGTAGAGGTCCTGCGTGTACTGCACCTCGTTCTCGTACATCTCGAACAGCAGCGAGAACGTGTAGTCCTTGAGCTCGTCACGCTCGGCCTGCGTGAGGGTCTCGAGGCCCTTCTGGTACTTGTAGCCGATGTAGTACCCGTGGACGGCTTCGTCACGGATGATCAGGCGGATCAGGTCGGCGGTGTTCGTGAGCTTGGCGCGCGACGACCAGTGCATCGGCAGGTAGAAGCCCGAGTAGAACAGGAACGACTCGAGCAGCGTCGAGGCGACCTTGCGCTTCAGCGGGTTGTCGCCCTGGTAGTAGTCCATCACGATGGACGCCTTCTTCTGCAGGTTCGGGTTCTCCTCGGACCAGCGGAAGGCCTCGTCGATCTCACGCGTCGACGCGAGCGTCGAGAAGATCGACGAGTAGGACTTGGCGTGCACCGACTCCATGAACGCGATGTTCGTGTAGACGGCTTCCTCGTGCGGGGTGATCGCGTCGGGGATGAGCGACACGGCGCCGACGGTGCCCTGGATGGTGTCGAGCAGGGTCAGACCGGTGAACACGCGCATGGTCAGGGTCTGCTCGGCCGGCGTCAGCGTGTTCCACGACTGCACGTCGTTCGACAGCGGCACCTTCTCGGGCAGCCAGAAGTTGTTGACGAGACGGTTCCAGACCTCGACGTCCTTGTCGTCCTGGATGCGGTTCCAGTTGATGGCCTGGACCCGATCAATGAGCTTCAGCTTCTCGACCAACGTGTGTTCCTTACAGAGATGGTGACTAAGTGACGGACTGGAGGCGCGGTGCGGGTTGGCACCGCGCCTCCAGGGAGCAGAGCGGCAGCTCTACAGCATGCAGCTGACGCAGCCCTCGACCTCCGTGCCCTCCAGCGCGAGCTGGCGGAGACGGATGTAGTAGATCGTCTTGATGCCCTTGCGCCATGCGTAGATCTGCGCCTTGTTGATGTCACGCGTGGTGGCGGTGTCCTTGAAGAACAGCGTCAGGGACAGGCCCTGGTCCACGTGCTGCGTCGCCGCGGCGTACGTGTCGATGATCTTCTCGGCACCGATCTCGTACGCGTCCTGGTAGTAGTCCAGGTTGTCGTTCGTCATGAACGGCGCCGGGTAGTAGACGCGGCCGAGCTTGCCTTCCTTGCGGATCTCGATCTTCGACGCGATCGGGTGGATCGACGACGTCGAGTGGTTGATGTACGAGATCGAACCGGTCGGCGGGACGGCCTGCAGGTTCTGGTTGTAGATGCCGTGCTCCTGGATGGACGCCTTCAGCGCCTTCCAGTCATCCTGCGTCGGGATCGTGATGTTCGCGTTGTCGAACAGCGAGGCAACGCGAGCCGTCGCGGGGGTCCACGTCTGGTCGGTGTACTTGTCGAAGAACTCACCCGATGCGTACTTCGAGTCGCGGAAGCCGTCGAAGGTCTCGCCGGTCTCGATCGCGATCTTGTTCGACGCACGAAGGGCGTGGAACAGCACCGTGTAGAAGTAGATGTTCGTGAAGTCGATGCCCTCTTCGGAGCCGTAGTAGACGCGCTCACGAGCGAGGTAACCGTGCAGGTTCATCTGGCCGAGGCCGATGGCGTGCGACTTGTCGTTGCCGTCCTCGACGGAACGCACCGAGGTGATGTGCGACATCTGCGAGACCGAGGTCAGGCCGCGGATGGCGGTCTCGATGGTCTTGCCGAAGTCGGGCGAGTCCATCGTCAGCGCGATGTTCAGCGAGCCGAGGTTGCAGGAGATGTCCTTGCCGATCTCCTTGTAGGACAGGTCCTCGTTGAAGGTCGTCGGGGTGTTGACCTGCAGGATCTCCGAGCACAGGTTGGACATGTTGATCCGACCCTTGATCGGGTTGGCCTTGTTCACCGTGTCCTCGAACACGATGTACGGGTAGCCCGACTCGAACTGGATCTCGGCGATGGTCGTGAAGAAGTCACGCGCCTTGATCTTCGTCTTCTTGATGCGCGAGTCGTCGACCATCGCGCGGTAGTTCTCGGAGATCGGGACGTCGCCGAAGGGGACGCCGTAGACCTTCTCGACGTCGTACGGCGAGAACAGGTACATGTCCTCGTTGTTCTTCGCGAGCTCGAACGTGATGTCCGGCACGACGACGCCCAGGGACAGCGTCTTGATGCGGATCTTCTCGTCGGCGTTCTCGCGCTTGGTGTCGAGGAACTTCATGATGTCCGGGTGGTGGGCGCTGAGGTAGACCGCACCGGCACCCTGACGCGCACCGAGCTGGTTCGCGTAGGAGAAGGAGTCTTCCAGCAGCTTCATCACGGGGATGATGCCCGAGGACTGGTTCTCGATTTGCTTGATCGGGGCGCCGGCCTCGCGGATGTTGGAGAGGAGCAGGGCCACGCCGCCGCCGCGCTTCGAGAGCTGCAGCGAGGAGTTGATGCCGCGCGAGATCGACTCCATGTTGTCCTCGATGCGGAGCAGGAAGCAGGAGACGAGCTCGCCGCGCTGTGCCTTCGCCGTGTTGAGGAACGTGGGGGTCGCGGGCTGGAAGCGGCCGGCGACGATCTCTTCGACCAGGTCGATGGCGAGCTGCTCGTTGCCCTGGGCCAGGCCGAGGGCGGTCATGACGACGCGGTCCTCGAAGCGCTCCAGGTACCGCTTGCCGTCGAACGTCTTGAGCGTGTAGCTCGTGTAGTACTTGAACGCGCCGAGGAACGTCTGGAACCGGAACTTCTTCGAGTACGCCAGGTCGTTGAGTCGCTGGATGAAGTCCAGCGAGTACATGTCGATCGTGGCTTGTTCGTAGTACTCGTTCTCGACCAGGTAGTCGAGCCGCTCCTTCAGGTTGTGGAAGAAGACGGTGTTCTGGTTGACGTGCTGCAGGAAGAACTGCTTGGCGGCCTCACGATCCTTGTCGAACTGGATGTTCCCGTCCGCGTCGTAGAGGTTGAGCATCGCGTTGAGGGAGTGGTAGTCCATCCCCGTCTGCGGCGACGTCAGATCGACGTCTGCAACTGCTGCGTCCAAAATGCATCCAATCCTGAGTTGACCGCCGACACGTCGTCAGGGGTCCCGAAGAGTTCGAATCTGTAGAGAAGGGGGACATTGCACTTCTGTGCGATGACGTCCCCTGCGAGGCCGTACGCCTCGCCGAAGTTCGTGTTGCCACCCACCACCACGCCGCGGATGAGCGAGCGGTTGTGGGCGTCGTTGAGGAACTTGATGACCTGCTTGGGCACTGCCCCGTCGCCGTTGCCGCCACCGTAGGTGGGCAGCACCAGGACGTAGGGTTCGTCCACGTGCAGGAACGGTTCGCTCGGGTAGATCGGGATCCGGTCCGCATCGCGGCCGAGCTTCTCGACGAAGCGTGCGGTGTACCCGGACACGCTCGAGAAGTAGACCAATCGGCTCATGGTGCGCTCCTCGTGGAAAGGTGCGGACAGGCGGACCGGGCGGGCCAGGAGAGGCGAGTCGCGCCTCCCGAGATGCCCTGCCTGCGGGCCCCTTCGGGGCCCGCAGGACGACTACGCCAGTTCGGCGCTGAGGGTCGCGATCTTGTCGGGGCGGAAGCCCGACCAGTGGTCGTCGTCCGTGACGACGACGGGGGCCTGCATGTAGCCCAGGCTCTTGACGTGCTCGAGCGCTGCTTCGTCCGTGGACACGTCGTGCACTTCGTACTCGATGCCCTTGTTGTCGAGGGCCCGGTACGTCGCGGTGCACTGGACGCAGGACGGCTTGGTGTAGACGGTGACGGCCATGTTCTCCCCTGGTTCCTACTGGTTTCTGCTGTGCTGTGGAGGTGGTGCTGATGTCTGTCCGCAGTCGTGTCCGGGAGGGGCCGCTGCGATGCCTCCACACTACATCTAGTGGCTAGCCGCAGCACCGACCACTAGAGGAAGTGTTACAGCCGTGTAGTTCTCCACAACGCCCTCCACAGTCTGTGGATTCCCGGGAGGCCCGAGTTTCCGCCAGTCTGCGGCCGGCCACCGACACTTCCCCACACCGGGGGACAGTCCCGATCCACAGATGTGGAATCAGCCCATCGGCGTGTCGCGAAGGCCCCCTCCCCAGGACGGGGGACACCCCGATCCGGCCGGTCCGTACACTCGTCTCGTGAGTACGTACGGGCCCCTCCTGAAGACCCCTGGCGTGGGTCGTGTCATCGCCGCACAGCTCACCGCACGGTTCCCGTTCGGCATGCTGTCGCTGGCCTACCTGCTGCACGTCGAGCACGTGTTCCACTCCTACGGCGCCGCCGGTCTGGTGCTCGCGACGACGAGTGTCGGGCAGGCGCTGGCCGGGCCGCTGACGAGCCGCTGGATGGGCAGCTGGGGCATGCGCCCCGTCCTCATCCTGACGAGCATCGTCGCGCTGGTCAGCATGGTGGTGATCGCATTCGTGGTCATGCCGCTCTGGGGATACGTGGTGGTCGGGTTCCTCGGCGGGCTGGCGGTCCCGCCCGTGCAGCCGGCGGTGCGCACCATCTACCCGAAGATGGTGACGTCGGCGCAGCTCACACCGCTCTTCTCCCTCGACGCCAGCGCGCAGGAGCTCATCTGGGTCGCCGGCCCGGTCATCACCACCTTCGTCGCCACCCAGGTCGGCACGGTCGAGGCGATCGTCGTCGCCATGGTGTTCCTGGTCGTCGGCGGCACGTGGTTCATCGCCTCCCCCGAGCTCGGACGCGTCCGCATCCCCCGTTCGAAGCGCGCGTTCGGTGTCGTGCTGAAGCGTCCAGCGGTCGTCGTCGCCACCCTGACCGGCCTGCTCCTGATCGGGGCGTGCGCCGCGGTCGAGGCGAGCGTCACCAGCGTCTTCGGCGAGGGCAGCCCGAACGCCGGCATCGTCCTCGCGGTGTTCGCGGTCGGCTCGCTCGCCGGTGGCCTGGCGTTCGGCCACCGCCCGATCTCCCGCAACACCCTGTGGACGCGCATGGCCGTCGTGTTCGTCGGCCTCACCCTGGCCCTCGGCGGCACGGGCTTCTGGTGGCTGTGCCTCGCCCTGGTCATCGCGGGTGTGGGCATCGCGCCGGCCCTCGCCGTGATGTTCGGTTCGGTCTCCGCCACCGTCAAGTTCTCCGACACGGCCGAGGCCTACGGCTGGATGGGCACCGGCCAGCTGATCGGCGCGGCCGGCGGTTCGGCGATCGCCGGCTTCCTGATCGACGGCAGCGGCCCCGTCGGCGGCTTCACCGTCGGCGCCGTGATGGCCGGGCTGGGCGTGCTGCTCCCCCTGGCGATGCGGAGCTGGCTGCCCGACCTGCGCGGCCGCGACGCCAGCCCGCTCCCCGACACCGAGCCGGTGCACCTGCCGACCTGAGCGGACGCTTTCGGGCGTACCTGGTCGAATCGGGCGTACCCGGTCGGAAGTTCTGAGCAGGTACGCCCGTTTCCACTCGCCATCGCCGCCGGTATGGGAAGGAACGTGCGCCCGGCGTACGGGTCGCGTTCTCCACAGATGGCCTGGAGGCCCGGCGCGCGCCCGCCAGGCACCGGCAGGATGGGTGCATGGTCACCTCAGTTCCCCTGCGCGACGGCCGCTCGATCCCCGCGATCGGCTTCGGCGTCTACAAGGTCGACGACGCCCAGGCCGAGACGGCGGTCGGCCTCGCGCTGGACGCCGGCTACCGGCACGTCGACACCGCCGAGATGTACGGCAACGAGACCGGCGTCGGCAAGGCGATCCGGGCCTCCGGGCTGGACCGTGACGACGTCTTCGTGACGACCAAGGTGTGGAACGACCACCAGGGGCGCGACGCGACCCTGCGGGCATTCGACGGAAGCCTCGAGCGACTGGGGCTCGACGCCGTCGACCTCTACCTGATCCACTGGCCGGCCGCCGCGAACGACCGCTACGTCGAGACCTGGCGGGCGCTGGTGGAACTGCGCGAGTCGGCGCGGGCTCGGAGCATCGGCGTCTCGAACTTCCAGGTGCCGCACCTGCAGCGACTCATCGACGAGACCGGCGAGGTACCGGCGCTGAACCAGGTCGAACGGCACCCCTGGCTGCCGCAGCGCGAGCTCATCGCGTTCCACGAGCAGCACGACATCGTCACCGGGGCGTGGTCGCCGCTCGGCCGCGGGCGCCTGATCGACGAGCCGGTGCTGACCGGCATCGCGGACGCACACGGGGCGAGCGTGGCGCAGGTGCTCGTGCGGTGGAACGTCCAGCAGGGCGTGGTGGTGCTGCCGAAGTCGGTCACGCCCTCGCGGATCCGGTCGAACCTCGACGTGGACGGGTTCGAGCTGACCGACGACGAGCTCGCGGCGATCGCGACACTCGAGTCCGGCCAGCGGACGGGCTCCCACCCGGACACGGTGTCGTAGCGGGCGGGGTACGCACCGGTCAGCCACGGCGAGGGCAAGGTCGTACTGTCGAGGGGTGATCGATCCTCAACAGGCCGCCCGTGAACATCTGCGTCCCGATGAGCACCTGTACTGGGCGGGCACCAGTGACCCGGCCAAGCTCTTCTCGGGCCGCGACGGCTTCCTCATTCCGTTCTCGCTGCTCTGGTGCGGATTCGTCGGCTTCGGCACCGTCAGCGTCCTCCGAGACGGTCAAATCGGGCCAGAGCTCGTCATCTTCCCGCTCTTCCTCGTCCTCGGCCTCCACTTGCTGTTCGGCCGGTTCCTCGTGAAGCTCCACCGGAAGCGGACGACGGTCTACGCCGTGACCGACCGCCGCGCCCTGGTCATCACGTCGTGTGGGACCCGCGACGTCCCGGTGGGCCGATCGGACCGCACGACGCGCTGGTCGGCCGACCGACGGCACTGCACGGTCGAGTGGCAGGAGCAGTTCGGTCCGTTCGCTGGCGTGACCCGCGGTCTGCAGACGCAGATCTACGCGAACACCGGACTCGATGGATTCTTCGGTCCGCAGCTCGTGGCGTTCTGGGATGTCCGCGACGGCGAGGAACTCGTGCGCGCACTCGAGCTCGCGACCCGGTAGCCCGGATCAGCCCCGGCGGTCCTCCTCTGACTGCCACGGCAGGTGCAGGTCGCCCGGTTCGGGCTCCACGTCGCCGGCGTCGTCCGCGCCGCCGGTCCCGGGGGCCGCGATGACCTTGGACGGGTCGATGCCGTCCTCACGCAGGTCGTCGTCGTCACGCTGCTTCGTCTGGGACGCGTCCATCTCGCGCTCACTCGACGGGCTGTACGACGTGTCCGCCGCCCGCTGCTCGCGGCCGCTGACCCCGTCGACGTCGTCGCTGTGCGCGGCGTCGCGGAGCGCGTCGTTCCGTGCGCGGTCGTCCGACGGCTCGGGGCCGGGGGCGTTCGGGATGCTGTCGCTCATGGTGTTTCCTCCTGCAGCGGACGCTAGTCCTCGGCCCCGTGTAACGAGCCTGGCTCGGTCCGCTCCCCGCACTCGATGACGCCCCTGGCCCCCGCTACGCTGCCGACGAGGGGGAACGATGCGACGACCGCGGTGATCGGCTCGCTACTGGTGGGGCTGCTGCTCGCCGGGTGCACGGCGTTCGGCGGCGACGAAGCGATCCCGACGCCGACACGACAGGCATCACTCGACGGGACGAGCCGGAGCCCGGGAGCCGACCCGACCTCCGCCGCACAGCAGGTCAGCACACCGCAGGTCTTGGCGGCCGGCACGGTCGCCGCCGAGACCGATGTCGTCTCGGCGAGCGGTGACACCCGGATCCACGTGCGGGTCGTCGCGAACGAGAGCGGCACCTTCGACGCGGAGTTGTCCGGCTACCGCACGACGAACCCGCAGTGGATGAGCTTGGAGTTCCGCGGAGGTGACGCTGACGGTGCCGGCGACGCCAGCGGGTACCGTGCCGGAGTCGTCATCTGGGACCCGGAGACCGGCGCTCCGGACTCGGTCGGGCTGTCAGACGCCGGCCCCACTCCGGACTTCCTGCACAGCGTCGCGCTCGTGCCGGCGCCGTCTGATGACGGGGACGATTCCGGACGCACCGGCATCGGCTCCGTGCTCGCAATCGCTCCGTTGCACTGGACGATCCCCGACCCGTACCCGGACCTGCAGGTCGACGTGGGCGCATCGCGGCCCGGGGCGAACGGTTGGGTGCACGAACGTCACGGTGTGCCGGTGTCATACCAGGTGTCGAGCGACGACGCGCAGGTGACGGTCGCCGAACGCTTGGGCATCACCGTCGCGCAACTCCGCTGGCTGAACCCGTCGCTGCAGACCGGCGCGGGCGACCAGCTCATCACGGACACCGATCTCAACCTGGATCCCGCAGCGCGCTGATCCGGTCGCCGCCCCGCCGGACGGAGCCCGTCCGTACGGTCGGTTACGGTTGACCAGCACTCGCGAGCACTCGGCACCACCAGGAGGTCCCATCGTGACGATCGTCGCCGCCGCAGACGGCTCAGCCCTCGGCAACCCCGGCCCCGCCGGCTGGGCCTGGTACGTCGACGACGACCGGTGGGCGGCCGGCGGCTGGCCCCGCGCGACGAACAACATCGGCGAGCTCACCGCCGTGCTGCAGCTGCTCCGTGCCACGAAGGACACCGGCGAGCCGCTGCACATCCTGTGCGACAGCCAGTACGCCATCAAGGCCTGCACCGAGTGGCTCGCCGGCTGGAAGCGCAAGGGCTGGCGGAAGGCCGACGGCAAGCCGGTCCTCAACGTCGAGATCATCAAGGAACTCGACGCGGAACTGCAGGGTCGCAAGGTCACGTTCGAGTGGGTCCGCGGCCACGTCGGTCACGAGATGAACGAAGCTGCCGACGTCCGTGCCCGTGGTGCTGCCACCGCGTTCCAGAACGGCACCGACGTGCCGCACGGTCCTGGCTGGCCCAACGTCGAGGTCCCGGAGCCGTCCGCGCTGCCCGACGCGACCCCGCCCGCGACCCTCTTCTGACCCTTCCGCCAGCAGCCCGCCCGGTTATGTACTCCCCTGTATAACGGAGGTGATCGGCTTGGCAGTGACGACGATCGATCTTGATCCACGCGTGCTCGATGATGCGAAGCAGCTGACCGGCGCCCGCTCCAACCGCGAGGTCGTGCAGAGAGCACTCGAAACCCTCATCGCGGTGCGACGACAGCCCGCCGCCGTCGAACGCATCATCGCGCGAGACTTCAGCGCCGACCCTTCTGCGGCCGACGAGCTGCATCCCTGATGGCGACGTACATCGTCGACAACTCCGTCTGGTGGAAGGCACACCGTTCAGCGGGCATCGCACAGCGGCTTCGCGAGATCGCGACGCAGGACCTGATCATGACCTGCCCGCCGCAGGTCCTCGAGTACTGCCATGCAGCACGCACCGGACCCGACCACCAGGGGTACCGCGACGACATGGACGCCTTCCTCGAGGCTTCAGAACACCCGGACATCCAGGATGTCACGAGCATCCAGAACGCCCTCTGGAACAACGGCCACGTCCGCGGAGCCGGACCGATCGACGTCCACATCGCTGCCTACGCCGTGCGCAACGGGGCCACCGTCCTCAGCTCGGACCGCGACTACGACCACATCGCCGACGCAGTCGCCGATTTCCGGCACGAGTACCTGCCGGAGCGCTGACTGCGGGTCAGTAGGTCCCGTCGCGCCGCTCCTGCTGCGTGATCTGCTCCCCCGACGCCGGGTCGACGCCCGAGCGCGTGGTGGTCGTGGTGCGGCGACCACCGAAGGCCACGGCGAGGCTGATGATGAGCAGCACGACACCGGCTGCCATCAGGATGTAGCCGATAAGGCGCAGGTCGACGCCGGCGAGCTGGATGTTCAGCGCGAAGGCGACGATCGCGCCGATGACGATCAGGGCGATGCTGGATCCGATGCGCATGACGCAGTCCTCTCGGGTGGGGGTGGTGCGGCAGACGGTACACGTCCGACAACCCCCGCGCGGATCAGTCGACGTCGACTTCGGCCCACCCGTCGAACCGACCGATCTCGGTGACCCGTACGACGGCCTCGCCGACCTCGTCCGAGGCGTCCAGGTCGATCGTCGCCGAGAACCCGAAGTCCTTGTCGCCCTCGGGGTCGGAGAAGATCTGCCGTGCCTTCCAGACCCGCGGTGATGCCGTGGCACCGCTCTCGTCGAGCACCAGGTACTGCATGGACCGTGCGTCGGCGTCCGTGCCGATGCTGTCGTGCTCCTCGTAGTACTCCTCGAGCACGGTGTCCCACGCCGACCGGTCGAACCCGGCGGTCGCGTCGAGCTCCCCGAGCCCGTCGATGTCGTCGGCCGCGGCGAGCAGCACCCGCTGGAACAGGGCGTTGCGCACGAGCACCCGGAACGCCCTGGGATTGCCGGTGAGCCGTGCGGGCTGCGGCGGCGCGATCTCCTCGTGTTCCTCGGAGGCCAGCAGGACGTCGCCGTTGAGCAGCGCCTCCCACTCGTCGACGAGTGAGGAGTCGGTCTGCCGCACGACCTCGCCGAGCCACTCGATCAGGTCGTCGAGCTCCTGGGTCCGCTGTTCCTCGGCGATGGTCTGCCGCATGGTCCGGTACGCGTCGGACAGGTAGCGGAGCACGAGCCCCTCGGAGCGGGTGAGCTGGTAGAAGCGCACGAAGTCGCCGAAGGTCATCGCGCGTTCGTACATGTCGCGGACGACGGCCTTCGGGGACAGCTGGAAGTCGAGCACCCAGGGCTGTTCGGCGGCGTAGGCCTCGTAGGCGGCGGTCAGCAGCTCGTCGAGCGGCTTCGGCCAGGTGACCTCCTCGAGCAGCTCCATCCGCTCCTCGTACTCGATCCCCTCCTGCTTCATGCGGGCGACGGCCTCGCCACGCTCCTTGAACTGCTGCTGCGACAGGATCGCCCGCGGGTCGTCGAGCGTGGCCTCGACGACCGAGACCATGTCCAGTGCATAAGTGGGAGAAGAAGGGTCGAGCAACTCGAACGCGGCGAGCGCGAACGGGGACAGCGGCTGGTTGAGCGCGAAGTTCGGTGCGATGTCGACGGTCAGGCGGTAGGCGCCGTCGACCTTCTCGATCACCCGTGCGTTGATGAGGGTCCGGGCGATGACGAGTGCCCGGCGGGCCATGGCGAGCTGCCGGGAGCGCGGTTCGTGGTTGTCGTAGACCAGCGACCGGACGTCGGCGAAGGCGTCCCCGCCACGGGCGACGACGGACAGCACCATCGCGTGCGTGATCCGCATGCGCGAGGCCATCGGCTCGGGCTCGGCCGCGATCAGCCGTTCGAAGGACGCCTGCCCCCATGACACGAAGCCCTCGGGCGCCTTCTTCCGCTTGATCTTGTTCTTCTTCTTCGGGTCGTCGCCGGCCTTGGCGACGGCGCGGGCGTTCTCGATGTCGTGCTCGGGGGCCTCGGCGACGACGTCACCCTCGGTGTCGTACCCGGCGCGTCCGGCGCGGCCGGCGATCTGGTGGAACTCGCGTGCGGACAGCTGGCGCATCTTGGTGCCGTCGAACTTCGTCAGTCCGGTGAACAGCACGGAGCGGATCGGCACGTTGATCCCGACGCCCAGGGTGTCGGTGCCGCAGATGACGGGCAGCAGGCCGCGCTGGGCGAGCTGCTCGACGAGTCGTCGGTACTTCGGCAGCATGCCGGCGTGGTGCACGCCGATGCCCGCCCGGATCAGGCGCGACAGGGTCTGCCCGAACCCGGCGCTGAAGCGGAAGCCGGCGATGGCGTCGGCGATCTGGTCGCGGCGTTCGCGCGAGGCGACCTTCGCCGACATCAGCGACTGCGCCCGCTCGAGTGCGGCGGCCTGGGCGAAGTGCACGATGTAGATCGGCGCCTTGCCCTCCTCGAGGAGCCGCTCCACCGTCTCCTGCACGGGCGTCATCACGTACTGGTACTCGAGCGGCACGGGTCGCGAGACACCGGTCACGCGGGCGGTGGGCCGGCCGGTCCGGCGGGACAGGTCGTCGGCGATGGTGGTGACGTCGCCGAGGGTCGCCGACATGAGCAGGAACTGCGCACGCTCGAGCACGAGCAGCGGTACCTGCCACGCCCAGCCGCGGTCGGGGTCGCCGTAGAAGTGGAACTCGTCCATCACGACGACGTCGACGTCGGCGTCCGGTCCCTGCCGCAGCGCCAGGTTCGCCAGGATCTCGGCGGTGCAGCAGACGATGGGTGCGTCGGCGTTGACGCTCGAGTCGCCGGTGACCATGCCGACGTTCTGCGCACCGAACAGCTCGACGAGCTGGAAGAACTTCTCGGACACCAGCGCCTTGATCGGCGCCGTGTAGTAGCTCCGCTTGCCCTCGGCGAGCGCGGCGAAGTGCGCGCCGGCCGCGACGAGCGACTTCCCGGTGCCGGTCGGCGTGCTCAGCACGACGTTCGCGCCGGAGACGAGCTCGATGACCGCTTCGTCCTGCGCCGGGTACAGGGGCCGACCGCCCTCGGCGGCCCAGGCCGCGAAGGCCTCGTAGACCTCGTCGGGGTCGACGACGCCGTCCACCGCCGCCGGGATCGCGGCGACGAGCGGGGGCAGGGCGGTGACGTCGGTCATGCGCCCATCCTCCCAGGTGCGGCCATGACGGACTGGGCCCACGCCGCCGGTCCCGGGGCGACGCGCCAGCGGCGGACCGGCCATGCCGGTGGGGAGAGGCGCGGTGCCAGCTCGCCACGGGCCTCCCGTCCGCCCCGTCGCCGACTCAGGCGCATTTCGATACGTGCGCATAGACTCGCGCCATGCGCGAACTCGGCTTCCTCTCCTTCGTCCCGAACCACGGCGGCACCGACGGCGCCGCCGGCGCCCTGGAGGACGGCCTGCGCCTGTTCGAGACCGCCGAGTCCCTCGGCTACGGCACAGGTTGGGTGCGTGGACGGCACTTCGAGCCGTACCTGACGAGCCCGATGACCTTCTTCGCGGCCGCCGCGCAGCGCACCAGCACCATCGCGTTCGGCACCGCCGTGCTCGGCATGCGCTACGAGGACCCGGTGCGCCTGGCCGAGGATGCCAGCACGGTCGACCTGCTCAGCGGCGGCCGTGTGCAGCTCGGCATCAGCACGGGCATCGCCGGGTACGGGCCGATCCTCGACCCGGTGTTCGGCACGGTCGACCGCAGCTTCCGCGACGAGGCCGAGGCCCGCGCAGCACGGCTGCTCGAGGTCCTGCAGGGCGAGCCCCTGGGCAGTGCCGGCAAGGGCTACGAGAGCATCCCCGCCGGGGCCGACCTGACCCTGCAGCCGCTCAGCCCGGGCCTGCGCGACCGCGTGTGGTGGGGTGGCGGCAGCATGGGCACGGCGGTGCGCACGGCCGAGAAGGGGCTGCTGCTGCACTGCTCGACCCTGAACACCGAGGACACGGGTGCGCCGTTCGCCGAGGCGCAGGCCGACCAGATCGCCGCCTACCGCGAGCGGTTCGCCGAGTTGCACCCGCACCGCGAGTCCAAGGTCGCCGTGGGCCGGATCGTGGTGCCGCTCCTCGACGACCACGACCGCGCCGTGCACCAGGAGTTCCTGACCGGGTACGCGTCCGGGATGGACGACGAGGGCCGACCGCTGTCGGGCGCGCCGCCGTTCCGCTTCAGCAAGGTCGTGTCCGGCGAACCGGCGGCCATCGTCGACGCCCTGCTCGCCGACCCGGCTGCCACCGCCACCGATGAGCTCGTCATCACCCTGCCGGCGAACGGCGACCGTGCGGCACACGAGCGGATCCTGCGCATCGTGGCCGAGGAGGTCGCTCCGGCGCTACGGGCCTGAGGGCCAGCGACGCGGGCAGACGCCTGGAGCCTGATCGCCTGCGGCCCTGCCGCCACCGAGAGTCGAGGGCATCCGGCGGGGCTCTGATCGAGTTGGTGAAGCCCGAGAGCCCGGCCGGATGACCATCTCGTCCCTGATCCGCACGAGATGGTGCCCCCATCGTTCCACCTACCGACCGGTTTGTCACACCGATCTGCGTCCCTGGAGCAAAGAAGTTGACCAAGTGTCACTCGTTTTTGCGAACCGGCACGAAGTCCGGCAACCGGTTCACCGGTGCGCACCGAGTCCGGGACGATCCGCGGAACGAGGTTCCGGCACGGAGCACCGATGCGGCTCCGACCCGGAACGACGAATGCGCCCCCGCGCGGACGCGGGGACGCATTCTGGGACGCACCGGGGAAGCCAGGGCGACAACGGCCGGATCAGGAGGCCGAATCGCTCACCCAGCGACCCCGTAGTCGGTGCGTGCGCGGACGGTAACCAGCCGACTCGCGCACGACGATGTTACTGAACAGAGTCGGGAGCTGCGCGGAAACCGGACGACTTCGTCACTCCAGTTCGAGGGACGCGGTTCCGGCGTCGTCGACGACGGAGGCACCGACGTGCAGCGTGAACGTCCCCGACTCGTACTGCCACGAACCGTCCCAGTGGGCGAAGGCGCGTGCCGGGACCTCGATCGAGACCTCCGTCGACTCCCCCGCACCGAGCCGGACCGGGGCAAACCCGACCAGCCAGCGAACCGGGCGGTCGACCGCCGACTCCGCACGGGACGCGTAGACCTGCACGACGTGCTTGCCGGCGCGGTCGCCCGTGTTCGCGACGGTCGCCGTGACGATGACGGCGTCGCCCTCGCGCACGGTCGGCGTCGCGGAGACCCCGTCGATCGACCACGTGGTGTAGCCGAGGCCGTGCCCGAACGGGTAGGCCGGCTCGGTGCCGGCCCGCAGCCAGGCCCGGTACCCGACGTGGACGCCCTCGTCGTAGGAGACCTTGCCGTCCACCGGGGTGACGTCGAGCACGGGGACATCGGCCATCGCGACCGGCCACGTGGTGGGCAGGCGTCCACCGGGCTCCTGCCGCCCCGTCAGCACGTCGGCCAGGGCGTTGCCGTACTCCTGCCCGCCGAACCAGGTCAGCAGCACCGCGGCGACGTCGTTCCGCCACGGCATCTCGACCGGCGAACCGGCGTTCACGACGACGACCGTGTTCGGGTTCACGGCGGCGACCGCGCGCACCAGGTCGTCCTGGTGACCGGGCAGCGCCAGCGAGGAGCGGTCGTAGCCCTCGGACTCGACCTTGGAGTTCGTCCCGACCACGACGACGGCGACGTCCGCACCACGAGCGGCCTCGACCGCTGCGTCGATCAGCACGGCGGGGTCGTCGTCGGACGGCTCGGTACCGAACTGGTACGCCAGCACCCCGCCGAGCGTCTCGTCCTGGATGACGTCGTACTCGATCCGGATCGCGACCTGCTGGCCGGTGGTCACCGACACGGGCACCGACCGCGCCGGCGGGTTCAGGAACGCGGCGCCGAGCTGGTCGCCCTCGTACGGCACGTCCTCGTCGAGCAGCAGCTCGCCGTCGATCCACATGCGTGACCGTCCGGCCGCGCCGATGCCGAACCGCACGGTCCCCGTCGACTCGGCGGTGTAGGTGGTGGTGATGTCGAGCCGGTCGGCTTCGCGCGTCGGCGCGTCACCGCCGAACCAGAACAGTGCCGTCGCGCGGCGGTCCTCGACGAACAGCTCCTCGCCGTCCTTGACGAAGGCGACCCGCGCTCCGGGCTCACCGGTGCCGGGGTTCGTGATGGTGGACAGCGGGAACTCCGCGATGCCCTCCTGCACGACGGCGCCGATCGCGTAGTCCACGCTCGCGCCGGGGAACGCCGAACGGATGCCGTCCAGCGGCGACACGACCTGCGACGGCACGACCGTGGCCGAGCCACCGCCCTGCGTGCGGGCCTGGTCGGCATTGTGGCCGATCACCGCGATGCGCGACACGGCGGGGGCGTCGAGCGGCAGGACACCGGTGTTGCGGACCAGGACGGTGCCCTCGGCCTCGGCCTCGCGGACGAACGCGATGCCGTCCTCGACGTGCACGGGCGACGCGGCGACGGGTTCGAAGCCCTCGAGCGCGCCGACGCGGGCGGCCAGGGTCAGGATCCGGCGGACCTTGCGGTCGATCGCTGCCATCGGCACCTCGCCGGACTGCACGGCGGCGAGCAGCGGCCCCTCGCTCCACCACGGGTTCGGCCCGGGCATCGCGACGTCCTGCGACGCCTTCGCGGAGTCCACCGAACGCACTCCGGTCCAGTCGGACACGACGATGCCGTCGAAGCCCCACTCCGAGTTGAGCGGGGTCTCGAGCAGGTCGTTCTCCGACGCCGTCACGCCGTTGATCGCGTTGTACGACGACATGACCGCCCAGGCGTGCGCCTCGGTCACGGCCTTCTCGAACGCCAGCAGGTACAGCTCACGCAGCGCGCGGTCGGACACCTCGGTCGACGCGGTGAAGCGGTCGGTCTCGTAGTCGTTCGCGATGTAGTGCTTCGGGGTGGCGGCGACACCGTTCTCCTGCACACCGTCGACGTACGACGCGGCCAGGTCACCCGTGAGCACGGGGTCCTCGCTGAACGCCTCGAAGTGCCGGCCACCCAGCGGGGACCGGTGCAGGTTGATGGTCGGGCCGAGCACGACGTCGACGCCCTTGCGACGGGCCTCGACGGCAGCGGCGGCGCCGTAGCGCTTCGCGATCGCGCGGTCCCACGAGGCGCTCAGCGCGGTCGCCGACGGCAGGTTCAGGGACGGGTCACGCTCGTCCCACACCTCGCCGCGCACGCCGGACGGCCCGTCCGACATCAGGATCCGGCGCAGCCCGATCTTCTCGACGGGCCAGGTGGTCCAGAAGTCACGTCCGGTGAGCAGCTGCACCTTCTCGTCGGTGGTCAACTGGCCGAGGAGCGCATCGATGCGCTCGGTCAGCGGCGTCGACGGACTGGAGGCGGTGCTCGCGTCGTTCACGGTGGTCACGGTGGTCGGTCCTCTCGTTCAGGGCCGCGGGGCGCCGCCTGGACGGCCGGGGCCTCGTCGCCCACACCCACCATCCACCGGGTTCGCCGCCCGCGCTGGCAGCTCCTGCACCGTACCACCCAAAACCGACCGCTGGTTGGTTTTCTGGGGTCTCCCGTGGGCGGTACAGTCTGGCCATGGCACGACGGGGTTCGTACGCAAAGGGCATCGCGAAGCGCGAGGAGATCCTCACGGTCGCGCTGGACCTCGTGGCGTCGCAGGGCTTCCGGCGGACGAGCATCAAGGACATCGCCGACGCCGTGGGCCTGACCCAGGCCGGCCTGCTGCACTACTTCGACTCGAAGGACGAACTCTGGGTGGAGATCCTCCGCCGCCGCGACGAGCTCGACCTGGCACACGACTGGCAGGCCGCGGACCCGGCGGCCCTGCTCGCGGCGATCGTGCGGCACAACGCCGAGGTCCCGGGGCTGGTGCAGATGTTCGTCAACCTGTCCGCCGCGGCCGCCACCGACGCCGAGCACCCGGCGCACGAGTACTTCCGCGAGCGCTACGAACGCAGCCGCCGCGTGCTGTCTGCCGACTTCCGCACCATGCAGCAGGACGGACGGCTGCGGACCGACATCGACCCCGACGAGCTCACGAGCGTGTTGCTCGCGGTGTCCGACGGCATGCAGATCCAGTGGCTCTTCGACCCCACACGCGACATGGCCGAGCACGTCGAGCTCGTCGCCCGTCTGGCGATCGCCCAGGTCGCCCCCACCGCCTGACAGCCCCCGCCCCGGCAGTGGGGTACGGACAGGGCCTGGTCGTGTCAGGGCAGGCGGGGCAGGATGGTCGGTGCCCGCCAGGGTGTGTTCCGACGACGATGTGGAGTGACGCGATGACGCGTGTAGTGGTGACCGGTGGCAGCGGCAAGCTCGGACGGGCGGTGGTGCGCGACCTCGATGCGCACGGGTACGACGTGGTCCTGCTCGACCGTGTCCCCTCGCCGGACAAGCCCGAGCGTGTCCCGTTCGTGCGGATCGACCTGACCGACCACGGCCAGGTCCTGAACGCCCTGCTCGGCATCGACGACCGGTACGACCACGTCGACGCCGTCGTGCACCTCGCGGCGGTGCCGGCCCCGGGACAGGTGCCCGACGTGGCCCTGATCACCAACAACGTGACCTCGTCCATCAACGTCTTCCACGCTGCCCGTGCCGCGAAGATCAAGAACGTCGTGTGGGCGTCGAGCGAGACCCTGCTCGGCATCCCGATGGGCGAACACCTGCCGCCCTACCTGCCGGTCGACGAGGAGTTCGCCGTCCGCCCGCAGTCGTCGTACTCGCTCGGCAAGGCGGTGGAAGAGGAGATGGCCCGCCACTTCACGCGCTGGGACCCGGAGCTGAAGATGATCGGGCTGCGCTTCTCGAACGTGATGGACGAGACCGACTACCCGGCGTTCCCGTGGGACGCCACCCCCGAGGCGAAGACGTTCAACCTGTGGTCGTACATCGACTCGCGCGACGGGGCCCAGGCCGTCCGCCGTGCGCTCGAGGCGGACCTCACCGGGTTCGAGGCGTTCGTCATCGCGAGCCCCGACACGGTGATGGACACCCCGACGATCGAACTCGTCGAGCGTTTCGTGCCGGACATCGAGCGCCGTGCGGACATCGACGGCGTCAGCTCGCTGCTGTCGTCGGAGAAGGCCCGCGAACTCCTCGGCTACACGCCCGAGCACAGCTGGCGCGACCACCGCGCCTGATCGTCAGGCAGCGGGGACGAGCAGCCCGTCGAGCACCAGGTCGCGCGCCGCCGGCAGCAGGTCGGCGGCCAGGGCCTGCTCGTCCACGCCGGTGATCTGCGCGAGTGCGCCGATGATCGCCGCGACGGACAGGTCACCGTCGCACGCGCCCACGAACGCCGCGAGTGCGGTGTCCGCGTCCACCCGGCGCCCGAGCCCGCCGCCCTGCACCAGCGTCATCACGGTGGGGTCGTCGTTGCCCGGCCAGTAGTACCGCTCCTCGGTGACGTCACCGGTCACCGCCAGGTGGGCGGCAGCGAGCGCGGCGTCGTCGTGGGCGGCGAGCCAGGCGGCCGCGTCGAGGACGCGGGCGACCGTCGCCCCCAGACCCGCGGGGTTGGAGCCGAGCGTCTCGGGGACGCGCTCGAACCGGCGGAGGCCGGACGGGCCTCCCGGCAGGGGTCGACGCACCACGACGTAACCGAAGCCGACGCCGGTGACGCGGCGATCCGCGAAGTCGTCGAGCCACGCGCCCATCAGGGTGTCGAACCCGTCCGTGCCGGGCTTGGTGCCGCCGTCGCGGATCCAGGTCTCGGCGTAGGACGTCGGGTCCTGCCGCTCGCGCTCGATCACCCACACGTCGAGGCCGGTGTCGGCGAACCAGGCGCGCACGCGGTCCAGGCCGTCGACGCCCCAGTGGTACTCCCAGTTGCCGAGGAGCTGTGCGGTGCCACCGGGCTCCAGGTGGTCCCCGAGGCCCCGGAGCACCGTCTCGACCAGGGCGTCACCGACCATGCCGCCGTCGCGGTACTCGTAGGACGGGACGCCTTCGCGACGAGGCGTGATGACGAAGGGCGGGTTCGAGACGATCCGGTCGAAGCGCTCCCCCGCGACCGGATCGAACAGTGAACCGAACCGGAAGTCGATGCCGTCGATGCCGTTCAACTGCGCGTTGAACCGGGCGATGTCGAGGGCACGGCGCGAGATGTCGGTGGCGACCACGTGGTCAGCGAACCGCCGCGCGTGCATGGCCTGGATCCCGCAGCCGGTGCCCAGGTCGAGCACCCGCTCGACCGGCACGGGCACCTGCAGGCCGCTCAGCGTCGTGGTGGCGCCGCCGATGCCGAGGACGTGTTCCTCGCTGATCTCGTGTCCGAGGGCGAGCTCGCCCAGGTCGGAGACGATCCACCAGCTGCCGGCGCCGAGGTCGTCGACGAAGGCGTAGGGGCGCAGGTCGACGGTGGGGTGGACGAGCGGGGCGCCGCCGTCGCCTTCGCCGTCGCCTTCGCCTTCGCCTTCGCCTTCGCCTTCGCTGCGCAGCAGACCCGATGCGATGACGGCGTCGAGCCCGGCGGTCGGGAACGCGGCGGCTGCCTCAGCCCGCGCCACCGGCAGCCCGAGCACGAACAGCGTCGCCAGGGTGCTGAGCGGCGTGGTCTCGCGGGCGGCGAGCGCACGGAGCGCAGCGACCCGCGAACCGCGGTGCAGCGATGCGGCAGCCTCGGCGCCCCACAGGGAGTCGAGCCGGTCGACGGTGAAGCCGGCGGCCGTCAGGTCCGCGGCGAGCGCCGTGGCGACGGCGGGGTCTGCGACGATCGACGGCAGCGTGTGCACGGTCGGGCTCGGGGCGGCGTCGGGCTCGCCGCTCACGAGGCGAGCCCCTCGCGGAGCAGGGCCGATGGGACCTGCCAGTCGAGCACCAGGTCGAGGAGCCCGGGGAACCGCTGCTGCACGTCCTCCACCCGGACACGGCTGACGCGGGTCAGGCCCTCCAGGTGCTGCTCGAGCAACCCGGCCTCGCGCAGGACCCGGAAGTGGTGGGTCAGCGTGGACTTCGGCCGGTCGATGCCGACCCACCCACAGCTGCGCTCGCCGCCGGCCGCGTCGACCAGGTAGCGGTGCAGGATCGCGAGCCGGATCGGGTCGCTCAGGGCGTCCATGACGACGGGGAGGTCCATCTCGGCCACGGACGGCTGCGGCAACCGTTCGGGAGCATCGACGTGCGCGGGCATGGACGGGACGCTACCACCGTTCGGCTCGCTGTACGACTTGCGTCGTACTGTTCGAGTGCGGTACGAATGCAGTCGTACTGCACGGAGATGGAAAGGGGTGCGCATGCACCAGTCAGCTCGTTCGGTCGCCGGGTTCTGGATCCTGGCGGCGATGCTCCTGGTCTCGGTCGCCTCGTCGGCCGTCCCGTCGCCGATCTACCCGGTCTACGCCGCCGAGTGGCACCTCACGCCGCTCATGCTCACCGGGGTCTTCGCCATCTACGTCGCCGGCCTGCTGGCGAGCCTGCTCATCGCGGGGCGCTTGTCCGACCACGTCGGCCGGAAGCCCGTGCTCGTCGTCGGCGGGCTGGGCGTCGCACTGTCGCTCGGCCTGTTCGCGGCGGCGGACGGGGTCGTCGCGCTCATCGTGGACCGGATCGTGCAGGGCGTCTCGGTCGGACTGCTCATCGGTGCACTCGGCGCGGCCCTCATCGACAACTCCCTCGAACGCCACCCGACCATGGCGGGTGTGCTGAACGGTGTCATCCCGCCGATCGCCCTGGCCACCGGCGCGCTGTCGAGCGGCGCCCTGGTGCAGTGGGGTCCGGCGCCGGAGCAGCTCGTCTACCTGCTGTTCGGCGCGCTCCTCGTGCTGCTCGTCCTCGCGCTGTCCGTCGTCCCCGAGCAGGTGGAGCGTCGCCCAGGAGCACTCCGCTCCCTGCGCCCGACGATCAGCGTGCCGCGGTCATCGCGTCGGTTGTTCCGCGGCGTCGCCGGATCGCTCGTGGCCAGTTGGGCACTGGGCGGCATGTTCCTGTCGCTCGTCCCCTCGGCACTCGGCGCGGTGTTCGGCATCACGAACCACTTCGCCGCCGGTGCGCTCATCGCGGTCGTCACCGGTGTCGGCGCCCTGACCGGCCTGGCGATCCAGCGGATGGACACCCGACGTGCGGTCCTGCTCGGGCTCGTGGCGCTCGTGCTCGGCCCGATCATCACCGTGTCGTTCGTGTTCGCGCACTCCCTGCCGGGCATGGTCGTCGGCAGCGCCGTCGCCGGTGTCGGCTTCGGCGCCGGGTTCCAGGCACCGCTGCGGATGCTGCTCGCCACCGCTGCACCGACCCACCGCGCCGGACTGCTCTCCACGATCTACGTCGTCAGCTACCTGGCGTTCGGGGTGCCCTCGGTCATCGGAGGCCTGCTCGAGCCGTCGGTCGGCCTCGTCCCGGTCATCGCCGGGTACGGCGGCTTCATCGTGCTCGCCGCGGTCGTCGCCCTCGTGCTGCAGCTGTCATCGAAGGACGCCGCCGAGGTCGAGGAGCGCGCTGCCGAGGTCATCGAGCGCACCGCCACCGGTTCGGTGCGGGTCGCGGCCGAGTAGGCGCGCCCCGCACGGTGCGGCGCTGCCCATTCGGTGCGAGGTTGATCGCTCGGTGCGAGCCTGCAGCGCCGCACGGAGGCGTCAACCTCGCACGCGGTGAACAGCACCGCACGGTGCCGACCGCGACGGCCCGACTAGTGGCCCGGGTGTGCCGAGTTCGCCCCGCGAGCGCGCGCACGGACCCCGACGGTCCGCGCCGCTCCGGTGTGCGCAGCATCGACGTCGGCCTTGCCCCGGTCGGCCGCATCGCGCAGACGCTTCGGCCCGTGCCGCTTGGCCCAGTCCCAGAAGCGGTGCAGCTGCGCCTTGAGCCACGTGATGATCTTGTGGAAGAAGTGGAACTCGCTCGCCAGCACGGTGAGACCGATGAACACCACGAGCCACCCCGGGCCCGGCAGCGGCACCAGGATCAGCCCGATGATGACGACCAGCCCGCCCACCAGACCGACCAGCACCTTGTAGAACAGGTGCACGTGCGGCCGCTCGTGGATCCAGGCGCGCAGGCGGTGGAACCACTGGAAGCGCTGTCGGGCCGCACCATCGGCCCGGGCGTCGCCGGGTCGGTCGTTCGGGTCGCCGTCCATGCCGAAAACGTAGGGCGCGCGGCTGGGAATCAGCGGCGCACGCGGTGGACGCGGGGTGCGCAGGCCGGGAGGCGCGGGGCGGGGTTGCGCCGCGCCTCCCGGCGAGCAGGTGGTCGCCGCTACTGCGCCGGTCGCGCGAGCGGTGAGCCTTGCAGCGCCTTGAACCAGCCGTTGCTCCAGGTGACCATCGTCTCGACGAGCGCGTCGAGGTCATCGATGCCGACGAGCTCGGTCTTCGGGCCGATGGACCAGTCGGTGTAGCCCCTCGCCAGGTGCGTGCGCCCGGACAGGTGGCGCTTCGCGAGCGGCAGCTTGTGCTTGCCGAGACCCTTCCGACCGTTGCCTGCCGACCCACGGCTCACCGCGATCCCGCCCGGGTTTTCCGACAAGACCTGGTCGTCCAAGACCTCGAGCGCCCGGACCCACGCCGGCGCCTGCTCATCACCCTCTGGATCGGGGAAGTCGGCCTCGTCGAGGTGGTTCACCGAAAATCCGACAAACCCCTCGAACTGCGTGTCCTCCAGGTACGGCGGCATCCCGCGCCCCGGGACCTGGATCTGCCCGCGGATCCACTTCGCATCCTTGCCGTCGTGCAGCGGCCGCTCGAAGACGATCGACGGCATACCGCCGTCCCCGCGCTGCACCCGCACCTTCCAGCCAGGCATCCGCGCACCGAGCCCGAGGCCGTGCAGCCGGGCCTCGACCGTCGTCTTCAGCAGGCGCCCCTCGCCCTCGATGTCGTCCTTGACCAGCCGAGGGGCGTCGAAGCACGCAAGAACCTCGTCCCAGTCGATAACGCTGACTCGCTCGTGCTCGATGACCGAGCGAGCGAGCGACTCCTTACGCGGCACCAGCACGAACAGCGCGCCGGTGTCGCCGAGCGCTTCGAGCTGGGCGTCCACCTGCCGCTCGGTCAGCTCGTGGTCGAGCTTCGCCTCGATCCCGACCAAGCCACTGTCGAAGGTCAGCTGCACGTCAAGACGGACGCTCCCTCGCTCGGTCTCGACGTCCTTGTGTGGCACCTCGCACTCGACCTTCTGGAACGAGCCGAACTGATTGCCGCTCACGCGCTCGAGGAGCTGGACGAACCGCTCGTGATCGTGTCGGATCTCGGCGCCGAGGGCACGAGTCGCCATCGGCTCGGTGCGGTAGATGGTGGTCTGCGTCATGGCGTCATGATTGCGGGACGCGAGGCGCCGACAAGAACGCCACGCGCGGTCGGCGGCAAAATACTAAAGAAATCTCACCTGCGAGTGGAATCCCCGAGCCTCAAGCGTGCGCGACGCACGTCGCCGCCCACGGGACGGCGGCCAGCCGGGCCTCCGGGATCGGCTCGCCGCCGACCGTGCAGCGGCCGTAGGTGCCCTCGTCGATCCGTGCGAGCGCGGCGTCCACCTGGCGGATCCGCAGCTGCGCACCGTCGCGGACCGCACCGAGCGAGCCACGTTCCCACGCCAGGGTCGCACCCTCGGGGTCGTGCTCGTCGTCGGAGTTGGCATCCTGCCGGGCGTCACTGACGTCACGCATGCTCCGCTCGACCTCGGTCAGCAGCCGTTCGTTGCGGGCGCGTTCGGCTTCGAGTGCGGGGCGGGGGTCCTCCATCCCGGACACGGTAGTCGCGGCGGAATGACCCCGCCCCCGGATGCGTTCGCATGGACATGACGAAGATCGGGTTCCTGTCGTTCGGACACTGGCGTGACGTGCCGGGGTCGAAGGTGCGCAGCGGGCGAGAGGCCCTGGTGCAGGCGATCGACCTCGCCGTCGCAGCGGAGGAAGCAGGCGTCGATGGCGCCTACTTCCGCGTCCACCACTTCGCGCCGCAGCAGGCCGCACCGTTCCCGCTGCTCGCCGCCATCGCCGCGAAGACGAGCCGGATCGAGATCGGGACCGGCGTCATCGACATGCGCTACGAGAACCCGCTCTACATGGCGGAAGAGGCCGCGGCCACCGACCTGATCTCCGGCGGGCGACTGCAGCTCGGCGTCTCGCGGGGATCACCCGAGACCGCCCTCGCCGGCTACCAGCAGTTCGGCTACGTGCCCGACGCCTCCGATGAGAACGGTGGCGACATGGCCCGAGCGCACACGAGCGTGTTCCGCCGTGCGATCGCCGGCGAGCCGATGGCCAACACCAACCCGCAGATGACCGGATCGGTCGGGTCCCTGCCGATCTTCCCGTTGTCCGACTCGCTCGGCGACCGCATCTGGTGGGGTGCCGGCACCCGCGCCACCGCGGAGTGGACGGCCGAGCAGGGCATGAACCTGATGTCCTCGACCCTGCTGACCGAGGACACCGGTGTGCCGTTCGACCAGCTGCAGGCCGAGCAGATCGAGCGCTTCCGCCGGGTGTGGGCGGAGTCGGGCTGGGAGCGGACCCCACGGGTGTCGGTCTCGCGCAGCATCATCCCGATCATCGACGACGAGTCGCGCCACTACTTCGGCGTGCGCGCGCAGGTCGAGGGGCAGGACCAGGTCGGGCACCTCGACGGCGGGCTCGCCCGGTTCGGCCGCTCCTACATCGGTGGGCCCGAACAGCTCGTCGCGGAGCTCGCGGCCGACCAGGCCGTCCGCGCTGCCGACACCGTGCTCGTCACCGTGCCGAACCAGCTCGGTGTGGAGTTCAACGCGCGGCTGCTCGCGGCCGTGAAGGACGTCTTCACCGAGGTCGACGCGGAGCCGGTTCCCGCCTGACCGAAGGTCTCAGCCGTCCGGCCACAGCAGCCGGAACCGCTCGCACACGACGGGCATGTCCGGCGCGAACCCGCGCGGGTGCTCGGAGTGTGCACGCCAGAACGCCTCGTGCACGGCCCGCCAGTGCTCGAGCGTGCGGTCGCCTTCACCCTCGGCCCAGGCGTGGTCAGCATCGACTTGATCGAACGGGACCACCTGGACCAGCGTCGTCTCGATGACCGCGCGGGGCGCATCGGAGCCGTCGGTCACGATGCTCAACTCGTCCACTGCGGGCAGCGGGTCACCGGTCGCCTCGTAGTCCCAGAGCGACGACGCCGTGCCGACCTTGACCCCGTCGAGCACGAGCTGCAGGAGCGCGTCCGCCTGCTCCGGGGTCGCACCGAACGACCAGGCTTCCGGCACGTCCACCGGAAGGTCCGGTCGCTCGAGGCGTCGTGCGGTCCAGAAGTCGTCGAGGGTCGAGGGCACGCCCCGACCGTAGTGCACCGGGAGACGGCACTTCGTGAGCAGGAGATGTCGAGTGCGATACCGCGACCCGACCATTGCTGCTCACGAAGCGCGCCCGTCGCGCCCATCCGGCAGCGCCTGCCGCCGCGCCCTCGGGTGCGCCGTCTGGTACACGTCCCGCAGCATGTCGGCCGTGACCATCGTGTAGATCTGCGTCGTGGCGACGCTCGCGTGCCCGAGCAGCTCCTGCACCACGCGGACGTCAGCACCGCCCTCGAGCAGGTGCGTCGCGAACGAGTGCCGGAAGGTGTGCGGTGACACGTGCGCCTCCAGGTCGGCGGCGGCAGCAGCGGCCTGGATCACGAGCCAGGCGCTCTGTCGCGACAACCGCGCACCACGGGCGCCGAGGAACAGCGCCGGCGTCGACGCTCCCCGTACCGCGAACACCGGCCGTGCCCGCACCAGGTACGCGTCGATCGCGGCCCGCGCGAAGCTGCCGAGCGGGACGATCCGCTGCTTGTTGCCCTTGCCGGTGACCTTCACGACGGCGAGCCCGTCCGCACCGGGGCCCGGGCCCGGGCCCGGAGCGTCGGCAGCGGCGTCCGACAGCGTGGTGACGTCGTCGACCGACAGCCCCACCGCCTCGGAGATCCGCGCACCGGTGGCGTAGAGCAGCTCGAGCAGGGCCTTGTCCCGCAGCTGGACGGGGTCGTCCGCGTCGACGGAGACCGCCCCGAGCAGCCGTTCCATGTCCTCGACGGGGATCGCCTTCGGCAGCCGCATGGGAGCCTTCGGCGGTCGGACGGCGGTGCCGGGGTCGAGCGGCAGCCAGCCCTCTCCCGCGGCGAAGGCGGTGAACGAACGGACCGAACTGAGCATGCGCGCGATCGACCGCGGCGCCAACGGTCCCGATGGTCGCGTGGCGAGGTGCTCGACGAACCCCGAGACGTCCGCCCGCGCCAGGCGAGCGACGTCCTGCAGCACCGAGGAGCCTCCGGCCCGGTCAGCGCCGTCCGACTCGACGACCGGTGCGACGCCGAGCCACTCGGCGAACACGGCGAGGTCCCGCCGGTACGCCGACAGCGTGTGCTGCGAGAGTCCCCGCTCGATCGCGACGTGCCGCAGGTACGTCTCCACGGCACGATCGAGGGGCATCACCTCAGCAGGCTAACCGGCGAACGGCCACCTGCCCGTCAGTGCAGCGCTTCGTCCGGCGCGCCCACCCGGAAGCCGGTGAACGTCACGGTCAAGCCAGCCCGCGTCGGCCCGGCGCACAGCAGCCCCGCGGACACGACGGCCTCCGGGTCCAGGTACGCGACCCGGACGAGCCGGGGCTCGTCGCCCTCGGCCCACGCCCGGATCGTCACGGCGTCACCGTCGCGGCTCGCGCGGACGGTCACCACCCGGCCCACCCACTCCGGCACGGGCGACACGGACCAGTCCGAGAACCCACGCGTGACCACGGCGCCGAGCTGAGGAGCACCGTCCGAGAACTCGACACCGGCCTTGATCCACGTCCGCTCGTCGACGCGCAGGAACACCCCGGCCTGGTCGAACTGCTCGGTGTAGTCGAGCACGAACGACGCCTCGACCGAGAACGGGCCGTCGGTCGGCTGCAGCAGCGCGTGCTCCGAGTCGTGCACGAACCCGTACGAGGTGGTCCGCCAGGCATCGCTGCCCTCGACGGCGGTGACACGGAACACGTCGCCGTCGAGCACGGAGGCCTGCGGCTCGTGCGTCCAGGCACCGGCGCCGACCAGGTCACGCAGACCGTCGACCGCTGCCCCGCTCACTTGCTGCGCTGTTCGATGGCCTCGACCGCGAGCGTCGCGACGACGAGGGCCGAGTTGTTGAGCCGACCGCCCAGGATCCCGTCGAGCAGCTCCGCCCGTGGCACCCAGCGCGTCACGATGTCGGCCTCTTCCGCCTCGCGCTCGAACGCGGACCCGGTCGACCGCACGCCGCGCGCCCGGTAGACCTGGATGAACTCGTCGCTGCCGCCGGACGACGTGTTGTAGCGGATCAGCGGCTCCCACGTGTCGGCTTCGAGGTCGGCCTCTTCGCCCAGCTCGCGCTTCGCGGCGGTCAGGTGGTCCTCGCCCGCCATGTCGAGCAGGCCGGCGGGCAGCTCCCAGTCACGCATCCGCACCGGGTGCCGGTACTGCTGGATGACCAGGACGCGGCCCTCGTCGTCCTCGGCGTACACCGCGACCGCGCCGGTGTGGTCGATGTACTCGCGGACCATCGCGTCACCGTTGTACGCGACGGTGTCGCGACGCACGTCCCAGACGGCGCCCTCGTAGACGACGGTGGATTCGGTGACCTCGAAGGAGGCGGACTCGTCGGCGATGGGTGCGTCTGTCACGGCACCATCCAAGCACGCGCCCCTGACGCGGCGACGGACGGACGGGAGCGCGCCCCGCTCAGCGGCGACGCGAAGCGTTGCGCGGGTCGCGCCGACCGAGCCTGCGAGGGAGGAGTGCCAGCTGGCACCGCGCCTCCCGTCCGATCGTGGAGACCGGCGCTTACGCGACCTGCTCCTCGGTCTGCGGGTCGAACAGGCTGGACGCCTCGTGGCGCTCGATCGCGGCCGCGACGAGCCCCGCGAACAGCGGGTGCGCATCGGTCGGACGCGAGCGGAGCTCCGGGTGCGCCTGCGTGGCGATGTAGAACGGGTGCACGTCGCGCGGCAGCTCGACGTACTCCACCAGCGTGCCGTCGGGCGAGGTGCCCGAGAACACCAGGCCGGCATCCGCGATCTGCTCGCGGTACTTGTTGTTCACCTCGTAGCGGTGACGGTGCCGCTCGGAGGCCTCGGGCGCACCGTACAGCTCCGCCGCCAGCGACCCTTCGGTGAACGACGCCGGGTACAGGCCCAGGCGCATCGTGCCGCCCAGGTCCCCACCGGCGATGATGTCGACCTGCTCCGCCATCGTCGCGATGACCGGGGTCGAGGTCTCCGGGTCGAACTCGGTGCTCGACGCGTCGGTCAGACCGACCTCGTGGCGGGCGTACTCGATGACCATGCACTGCAGGCCGAGGCACAGGCCGAGCGTCGGGATGCCCTGCTCACGCGCGAACTGCAGCGCGCCGAGCTTGCCCTCGATGCCGCGCACGCCGAACCCACCCGGGATGCAGATGCCGTCGACGTCGCCGAGCTGCTTCGCCGCGCCCTCGGGGGTGGTGCAGTCGTCGGACACGACCCACTTCAGCGTGACCTTCGCGTCGTGCGCGAAGCCACCCGCACGGAGCGCCTCGGTGACGGACAGGTAGGCGTCCGGCAGGTCGATGTACTTGCCGACCAGCGCGATCGTGACGTCCTTCTTCGGCTCGTGCACGGCCTTCAGCACAGGCGTCCAGGCGGTCCAGTCGACCGGACCGGCGTCGAGCTTGAGCGCCTCGACGATGACCTGGTCGAGACCCTGGTTGTTCAGCAGCGTCGGCAGGTCGTAGATCGAGGGGACGTCCACAGCGTTCACCACGGCGTCCTCGTCGACGTCGCACATCAGCGCGATCTTGCGCTTGTTCGACTCCGACACCGGACGGTCGCTCCGCAGCACGAGCGCGTCGGGCTGGATGCCGATCGAGCGGAGCGCGGCGACGGAGTGCTGGGTCGGCTTGGTCTTCTGCTCACCCGAGGCGTTCATGAACGGCACCAGCGACACGTGCACGAAGAACACGTTGCTTCGGCCGAGCTCGTGCCGCACCTGACGGGCGGACTCGATGAACGGCTGCGACTCGATGTCGCCGACGGTGCCCCCGACCTCGGTGATGATGACGTCGGGCTGCGGGTCGTTCTGCGCCTGCTCGCGCATCCGGCGCTTGATCTCGTCGGTGATGTGCGGGATGACCTGCACCGTGTCGCCGAGGTACTCGCCGCGACGCTCCTTGGCGATCACCGTCGAGTACACCTGACCGGTCGTGACGTTCGCGGCCTGCGACAGGTTGATGTCGAGGAAGCGCTCGTAGTGCCCGATGTCGAGGTCCGTCTCCGCGCCGTCGTCGGTCACGAAGACCTCGCCGTGCTGGAACGGGTTCATGGTGCCCGGGTCCACGTTGAGGTACGGGTCGAGCTTCTGCATGACGACCTTGAGGCCGCGAGCAGTGAGCAGGTTGCCGAGGCTGGCCGCCGTCAGGCCCTTGCCGAGAGACGAGACGACCCCGCCGGTCACGAAGATCTGCTTCGTCACCTTCGGGGTCGAGTTCGAAGAATTGGTACCGCCGCTGAGAGTGTCCGCCACGGGATTCCATCGTACGTCAGAACTGCCGGGAGGCGCGACCCCGGTTCGCCCTGGGCGTTGCGCGGGTGGGTGGCCGGGTCGTCGAGCCGTGGCCCGGTCACCGTGCCGTGGCCCGGTCACCGGGCCGTGGCCCGGTCACCGGGCCGTGACCGGGTCACCGGGGGACCAGGCCGGTCCGACCGTCAGGCCCGCTGGCCGGCCACGTCGAGCAGCTCGCGGGCGTGCTCGATGCCGCTGGCGCTGTCGCCGAGCCCGGAGAGCAGCCGAGCCATCTCCTGCAGCCGGTCCTCGCCTTCGAGCCGTCGCACACTCGACGAGGTCACGGCACCGCTGGCATCCTTCACGACGTTGAGGTGGTTGTTCGCGAACGCGGCGACCTGGGCCAGGTGCGTGACGACGATGACCTGCGTGCGCTCGGCGAGCTTCGCCAGCCGCCGGCCGATCTCGATGGCCGCCGCCCCACCGACACCCGCGTCGACCTCGTCGAAGACGAAGGTCGGCACGGTGGTGCTGCCAGCCATGACGACCTCGATCGCGAGCATCACGCGCGACAGCTCACCACCGGACGCCCCCTTGCCGATCGGCCGGGGGTCGGTGCCGGAGTGCGGCTGGAGCAGGATCGTCACCTGGTCACGGCCGTGGCGGCGGTACTCCCCCGCGTCGGTGACCTCGACCACCAGGGTCGCGCCACCCATCGCGAGGGTCTTCAGCTCGGCCGTCACACGCTTCGCCAGGTCGGCCGCCGCCTTGGTACGCGCCGTGGTGAGCGCTGCGGCGGCGGACTCGAGCGCCTGCTCATCCTGCTCGACCGACTGCTGCAACGCCGCGATCCGGTCGTCGTCGCCGTCGAGTTCGAGCAGCCGGTCACTCGCGCGCTGACCGTAGGCGATGACGTCGTCCACCGTCTCGCCGTACTTGCGGGTGAGGCCGGCCAGCAACGCCCGGCGTTCGTTGATGAGTTCGAGGTCGTGCCCGGCTTCGGGTTCCAGGGAACCGAGGTAGCTCGAGATGCTCGCCGACGCCTCGGCTGCCTGGATGCCCAGCTCCGTGAGCTGCTCGAGCACCGGCTGCAGGGCACTGTCCGACGACACCACACGCTCGACGGCACGGCGCGCGGACTCGACCAGGCCGACGACGTCCGAGACGCCGTCGAGGGACTCGCTGGACAGTGCCTCGTGCGCCAGGGCAGCGGACAGCCGGAGCTCCTCGAGGTTCCCCAGGCGCTCGGCGCGTTCGGCCAGCTCGACGTCTTCCCCGGGCTGCGGGTCGGCGGCTTCGATCTCGTCGGAGGCCGCACGGATGCGCTCGGCCTCGGCCACCCGGTCGTCCCGGTCACGGACCAGGACCTCGAGTTCACCGGCGTGCTGCTGCCAGGCGTCGTACGCGGCCACGTACCGGGCGAGGGCCTTCTCGAGCGAGGATCCCCCGAACCCGTCCAGCGCCGCCCGCTGCGCGGTGGCCGAGGTCAGGCGGATCTGGTCGGACTGCCCGTGCACGGTGACGAGCTGGTCGGCGAGTTCACCGAGGACCGCGACGGGGGCACTGCGACCGCCGACCGTGGCACGGCTGCGCCCCTCGGCGGAGACCGTGCGGGTGAGGATGAGCTCGCCGTCCTCGACGGTGCCGCCGGCGTCCTCGACACGTTCGGCGACCGCGTCCTGCTCGGGGACGTGCCAGCGGCCTTCGACGACCGCGCTCGACGCGCCACGGCGAACCGAACCGGCGTCGGCCCGCGCACCGAGCAGCAGCCCGAGTGCGGTGACGATCATCGTCTTGCCTGCACCGGTCTCCCCGGTGACGACGGTGAAGCCCGGCCCGAGTTCGAGCGTGGTCTCACCGATGACACCGAGGTCGCGGATCGCGATCTCCTCGATCATCGGGTGTTCTCCGTGCTCATCGGTCGTCCTCGTCGCTCTGGGGGCCGCGCCACCCGGCGACGGGCAGCTGGAACTTCGCGACCAGCCGGTCGGTGAACGGGGCGTCCTTGAGCCGGGCGACGCGCACCGGGTCGGGCGAACGCCGGACCTCGACGCGGGCGCCCGGGGGCAGGTCGTGGGTGCGGCGTCCGTCGCACCAGAGCACGCCGACGCCGCTCGTTCGCCGCAGGACCTCGATCGCGAGCGTGCAGTCCGGCCCGACGACGATCGGACGGGCGAACAGGGCGTGGGCGCTCAGCGGCACCATGAGCAGTGCGTCCACATCGGGCCACACGATGGGGCCACCACCCGAGAACGAGTACGCCGTGGAGCCCGTCGGGGTCGACACGACAACACCGTCACAACCGAAGGACGACAGCGGGCGCCCGTCGACCTCGGTCACGACCTCGAGCATCCGCTCACGGGACGCCTTCTCGATCGTGGCTTCGTTCAGCGCCCAGCTCGAGTAGACGATCTGGTTGCCCACGACGACGTCGACCTGCAGGGTGACGCGTTCCTCGACGTTGTACTCGCCGGACAGCGCACGCTCGACCGTCTCGGCAAGACCGTCGCGCTCGCTCTCTGCCAGGAACCCGACGTGCCCCAGGTTCACGCCGATCAACGGAGCACCGGTGTTCCGGACGAGTTCCGCGGCGCGGAGGATCGTGCCGTCGCCGCCGAGCACGATGACGATCTCGAGCTGGTTCGGCTGGACGTCGACGCCCAGGATGTCGACCTTGCCGACCGACGCTTCGGCGCGGCGGATGTCCGCGTACTCGTCGAAGGGCATGACGGGCGTGAGACCGGCGGCGTGCAGGAGGTCGCAGACCTCGACCGCGGCGTCGATCGAGTCGCGGCGACCCGTGTGGGACACGAGCAGGATGTGCCGTTCGTCGCTCATGAAGACCCTTCCGTGAGTTCGGTCGCCCGGACTCTCCATTCTGTCGGATTGCCCCCGACACCGCGCTGGAAGCGGGCCAGGTACTCGTGGTTGCCGTGGGTCCCGACGATCGGCGATGCGGTGAGCCCGCTGGTACCGAGGCCCTGGTCCCACGCCGCCCAGAGCACGTTCATGAGCGCGTCGTTCCGCAGCCCCGCGTCGTGCACGATGCCCTCGCGCACACCGCCGCGGCCCACTTCGAACTGGGGCTTCACCAGCAGCACGAACTCGTCCGCCGGGACGGCCTCGGCCAGCGCCGGCAGCACGAGTCTGAGCGAGATGAAGGACAGGTCCCCCACCACGAGGCTCGTGTCGGTGGCTGCGTCGTCGAGCGCCAGGTAGTCGGCGCGCGTGAGGTTCCGGGCGTTCGTCCCCTCGACCACGGCGACGCGTTCGTCGAGCGCGATGGTGGGGTGCAGCTGTCCGTGGCCCACGTCGAGCGCGATGACACGGCGCGCACCACGTGCGAGCAGCACCTGGGTGAACCCGCCGGTGCTCGCGCCGACGTCGAGCACGACACGATCGGCAGGGTCGACGTCGAAGGCGTCGAGCGCACCGACGAGCTTCCGGGCTGCACGCGACACCCATTCGTCCGCGGCGTCGACCTCGATCTCGGCGTCTGGCGCGACCGGCGTCGACGGCTTGAGCACGGCACGCCCGCCGACGAGCACGCGGCCGTCCTGGATCAGCTTGCTGGCCACGGTGCGCGACCGAGCGAGTCCGCGTGCAGGGAGCAGCGCGTCGAGGCGGACCGGGGTCGCGTCGGGGACGGCTCCGTCCGGCTCAGGCACTCGCGGAGCCGCCGCTCTCGAGCCGCGTCCGCAGCTCGTCGTGCAGCGCGGAGAAGGCGTCGGCGCGATCGACGAGCGGGAGCGTCTCTGCCTCGGCGGTCCGCGCGGCGAAGGCGTCCTGCTGCTCGGGTTCGGCGGACGGCTGCTCGGGGTTCGGCACGTCCGACACGCTACTCGCCGCCGTACAGCTGCGGGTCGACGTCGAGCCCGTAGATGGCCAACTCGGACTCCCAGATGATCGTGGAGCCGGCGCGCAGTCGATCGATGTCCGTCCCGGCGTCGAGCACCCGGACCACGTGCCCGCGCATCGCCACCGTCGAGGTTCCGACGGTCACGTACCGGGTGCCGTCCTCGTCCTCGCGCCGCACCGTCTCCGGGTACGGCTGGGACAAGCCGCGGAGGTCTTCCAGCACGTAGGTGGGACGCGAGCGCTGGTCGGCCGCGAGCACCTGCTTGGCCTGGTCGATGCCGGTGAGCACGAGCACGCTCGGGATCCCGACGTCGTTCGCGCCCTTGATGTCGGTGTCCAGCCGGTCACCGATGAACAGGGTCCGACCGCCGCCGAAGCGTTCCACCGCGGTGTCGAAGATCGGCCGCTCGGGCTTGCCGGCGACCACGGGCATGCGACCGACGGCCTGGTGCACGGCGGACACGAGCGTCCCGTTGCCGGGGGCGATGCCGCGCTCGACGGGGATCGACCAGTCCATGTTCGTCGCCACCCACGGCACGTCCGGGTCGGCCAGGGCGAACGACGCCTCGGCCAGTTCCTTCCAGCCGAGATCCGGCGAGAAGCCCTGGATCACCGCTGCCGGAGAGTCCTCGGCGCTCGACGTCACCGTGAACCCGGCTGCCTCGACGATGCTGGACAGGCCGAGCCCGCCGGTCACCAGGACGGTCGACCCGGCCGGCACCAGGGTCGCGAGCAGCTGGACGCCGGCCTGCGACGAGGTGACGACGTCGCCCTCGGACACCTCGAGCCCGTAGCGCTCGAGGTGTTCAGCGACGTCGATCGGGCGGCGCGATGCGTTGTTCGTGATGTAGCCGACCCGCGCCGTGAGGGATGCCCGGGTCAGTGCTTCGACCGCGTGCGGGATCGCGTTGCGGCCCCGGTAGACGACGCCGTCGAGGTCGGTGAGGACCACGTCGACGCCGTCGGTCAGCGCCGCCGGGTGCTCAGCCGGCTGCGGAGCCGTCGACGTCGCGGGGGTTGTCGTCGTCGATCTCGCCGGGCTCGTCGGCTGCCGAGGTGTCGTCGTCGAGGTCGTCGAGGGCTGGTTCGTCGTCGAGGTCGTCGTCGACATCGTCGGCGGAGTCGTCGTCGCCGTCGAGTGCGTCGGTCGCGACGTTGTCGGTTCCGAGGTCTTCGGCGTCGTCGTCTCCGGCGTCTCCGGCGTCTCCGGCGTCTCCATGTACTTCGACTTCGATCGTTTCCTCGACCACATCAACTGTCTCCCAAGCGTTGTCGTCCGCGATTTCGGCGAGGGCCGCTACCGCGCGGTCCACTCGGGCCCACCACTCGTCGGCCTCGTCCTGTCGACCGAGCTCCTCGAGCGTGGCCGCGTAAGCACTGTAGAGCGCCGGGGACCACGTGTAGGCGGTGGACGGGTCGAGCTGTGGAATCTCCAGCTCGCCGAGCGCAGCTGTGGGATTCCCGAGGTCGAGACGGGCGCCGGACATGGCGATCGCGAGTTCGACCTGCACCGGTGTCTCGAGGGCCGACCGTTCGACCGAGCGGCCGAGTTCGAGCGCGCGCTCCGGACGTCCGAGGCCGCGCTCGCAGTCCACCATCATCGGCAGCTGGTCGTTGCGACCCGAGATCCGGCGGTAGGTGCGGAGCTCACGCAGGGCCGTGGCGAAGTCGCCGAGACGGTAGGCGGTGATGGCAGCGGTCTCACGGACGACACCGACCCGACCAGCACGACGAGCCGCGCTCAGCGCGTGCTGGTTCGCCGTCTCCGGGTCGTCATCGACGAACAGCGCAGCAGCCACCAGGTGACGAGCCACCCAGTCCGCGTTGTCCTTGCTGAGGGTCTTCAGCTCCATGCGGGCGGCCGGGTCGAGGTCGCGCGCATCGATCTCTTCGGGGATCTCCGGGTCCTCGTGACGCGGACGGATGGACTTCGTGCCGTACGGATCGCGGTCTTCCCAGTCGTCGCGGGCCGCTTCGCCGAAGCGCGCACCGGCGTGCCGGGAGCCGTCGCCGAACCGACGACGCTCCTCGCCACCATCGCGGCTGGAACGGTCCGAGGACCCGCCACGGAACGGACGGTCGGAGGAACCACCACGGGTCGGACGGTCGCCGTCGCGACGCGGGCGGTCCGAGGATCCGCCGCGGTACGGACGGTCACCATCACGAGCCGGACGGTCCGAGGATCCGCCGCGGTACGGACGATCGCCATCACGACGCGGGCGGTCCGAACCGCCCTGGAAGGGTCGGTCCCCGTCACGGCGCGGCCTGTCCGAGGACCCGCCACGGTACGGGCGATCGCCATCACGAGCGGGCCGGTCCGAGCCACCGCGGTACGGGCGATCGCCATCACGAGCGGGCCGGTCCGAGCCACCGCGGTACGGGCGATCGCCATCACGAGCGGGACGGTCCGAGCCACCGCGGTAGGGGCGATCGCCATCACGAGCGGGACGATCGGACGAGCCACCGCGGTACGGGCGGTCACCGTCCCGACGCGGACGGTCAGAGCTCCCACCACGGTACGGACGGTCAGCATCACGAGCCGGACGATCCGAAGACCCACCACGGTACGGACGGTCACCGTCACGACCCGGGCGATCGGCACCACGCGGACCATCCCCGCGCGGCGGACGGCCGGCGGCGCCACGATCACCCTGCCACGAGGGTCGGTCATTGCGGTCGCTTGACCGGAACGGACGATCGCCGTCACGACGCGGAGCGCTGTCCCGGCGGGGAGCACCATCGCGGAACGGACGGTCCCCACCTTGCGGACGATCGCGACGGTCACCCTCGCGACGCTCGAACTCACGAGGACCAGAGGACCACCGGCCGTTGCTCTGGTCGTCACGACGCGGAGCACCATCACGACGGGGGAAACGATCGCCGTCCCGCCGGGGTCGATCTCCGCGGTCGCCGTCGTTCCGCCGCTGATCGTCGTCGTTCGCCACCGTTGCTCCTCATCGCGAGCCCGGTGCAGTGCCTCGGGCGTTCATCCGCTGTGTCGTTGTGTTGGGTGCCGCGTCGGTCGCCCGACGGTGGTTCCAGTCCATCACGAACCGGAGCCGGCGTCGAGTGAACGGCGGCAGAAACAGAAATGGCCACCGGCCCCAACCGAGAACGAGGGTTTCCCCTGCGAATTCTCGATGGAGGGCCGATGGCCACATCTTTCTTACGTTAAGTCCGGCGGCGTCCTACTCTCCCACAAGGTCCCCCTTGCAGTACCATCGGCGCTGAGAGGCTTAGCTTC
>NZ_JADKSC010000005.1:0-310346 GCF_015350855.1 Curtobacterium sp. VKM Ac-2889
CCCGGGCTGCCGCCCCCCCCCCCCGGACTGGTGGCCCGGTGCCAGCTGGCACCGGGCCTCCTGTCCGTCTCCGCGCACGTCCCGAGCCGCGCCCCCGAGCGGCCACGAAGTGTCGGCCGCGCGGTCGCCGCGCGACGGCTCCCGACCGCTCGGCGTCTCGCGCCGCTGCCCTCGCCGAGGGGTCACGACACGTCGGGTGGCCCCGGCCGAGTGGTCACGACGCGTCGGCTGCGCCGTCGCCGGGCGACGGAACGTGACCGCTCGGCGGAGGTGGGCGGGGTGTCGTGACCGCTCGGTGTCTCGCGCCGCTGCCCTCGCCGAGGGGGCGCGACACGTCGGGTGGTCCCGGCCGAGTGGTCACGAAGCGTCGGCTGCGCCGTCGCCGGGCGACGGAACGTGACCGCTCGGCGGACGTGAGCGGGGTGTCGTGACCGCTGGAGCTTCGCGCCGCTGCCCTCGCCGAGGGGTCGCGACACGTCGGGTGGCCCCGGCCGAGTGGTCACGAAGCGTCGGCTGCGCGGTCGCCGGGCGACGGAACGCGACCGCTCGGCGGACGTGAGCGGGGTGTCGTGACCGCTCGCGGCGGCGGACGGGAGGCCCGTGGCGGGCCGGTACCGGGCCTCCCGTCCGTCCGCGCCCACGTCGCGGGCCCGCGATCCGTGAGCAGCAACGGTCGCGTCCGGCACCGCGACCCGACAGTTGCTGCTCACGAAGTGCCCTGTCGAATCGATTCGGGGACGCGTAGCGTGTCCGAGGTGACGACGGAGCGCATGCCGAGACCGACGACGACCGTGCTGCCCCCGATCGTGCCGCTGGCGCTCATCGTCGGGGTCTCGCCCTTCGCGACCGACATGTACATCCCGGCGCTCCCGGCCATCGCGCGGGACCTCGGGACGACCCCCGGCGCCGTGCAGCTGTCGCTCACGGCGTTCCTCGTCGCGTTCGCGGTGGGTCAGCTGCTGGTCGGCCCGGTGAGCGACGGGATCGGTCGTCGGCCGATGCTCGTCGCCGGGACCGCCCTGTTCGCCCTGGCGTCGGTCGGCTGCGCACTCGCCCCGGACGTCGTGACGCTGGTGGTGGCCCGCGTGGCGCAGGGACTCGCCGGTGCGGCCGGTGCTGTCGCGGGGCGGGCGATGGTGTCCGACGTGACGAGCGGTACCCGGATGGCGAAGGTGTTCGGCACCCTCGCGGCCATCAACGCGATCGGCCCCGTGATCGCCCCGCTGGCCGGGGGAGCGGTGCTGACGATCGGCACGTGGCGGCTCATGTTCGTCGTGCTGGCGGTGCTCGGTGCCGTGTTCTTCGTGGCCGTGGTGCTGCGCTTCCGCGAGACCCTGCCGCCCGAGCGTCGCGGTGGCGTCGGGTTCGCCGCGAACGGGCGGCGCATCCGCGAGCTCCTGGCGATCCCGCGCTTCCGGGCGTACGTGCTGAGCGGGGTGCTGTCGACGGTCGGGTTCTTCGCGTACATCGCGACGAGCTCGTTCGTGTTCCAGTCGGAGTACGGGTTCTCCGAAGGGCTGTACACGCTCGTCTTCGCCACGAACGCGTCGATGATGATCATCACCACGCTGCTGTTCGGCCGGCTCGTCGGGCGGGTCACCGAGGATGCCCTGCTGACCCTCGGCCTGGTCGTCGGGACCCTCGGTGCCACGGCCGTGGTGGTGTCCGCGATCCTCGACCTCGGGCCGGTGCCGGTGTGGTGCGCACTCGCGGTCGTGACGGCCGCGTGGGGCTTCGTCCTGCCGGCTGCGATGACCCGGACGCAGCACGTCGGCTCGGCGCACCCGGGCACCGCGGCCGCGCTGCAGGGTGGGCTGACCTTCGGCATCGGTGGCCTCGGCACCCCGCTCGCCGGCGCCCTCGGCGGGACCGCGCTGGCCATGGGCGGGGTCATGGCGGCGCTGATGGCTGCGGCCGTCGTGGTGCAGGTGACGGCGACGCGGCGAAACCGGTCCCACACCTGAGGGTCTGAGCCGGTAGGTTGCTGGTTGCAAGGCGCACCGATCTGAGGAGACCCACCGAGATGGACATCGTCGTACACGAGGCGGAGACCGACACCGCCGTGCTGGAGTGCAGTGGCCGGCTCAACATGGTCTCCGCACCCACGTTCCGCGAGACCGTCGCCCAGATCGTCGGCAACGGGCGGTCGCGGCTCGTCGTCGAGCTCTCCGGGGTCGAGTTCATGGACTCCTCCGGCCTCGGCGCACTGGTCGGCAGCCTGAAGACCGCGCGACAGGCCGGCGGCGACCTCCGCATCGCGGCACCGTCGGAACAGGTGCAGATGGTGCTCAAGCTCTCCAACATCGACAAGATCCTGCGGACGTACCCCGACGGGGACGCCGCGGTGACCGACTGGTGATGACCGCCCCCGTCGCCGAGCACATGCTCGCACTGGCGTGCCCGCCGGACGACGTGTCCGCCGTGCACGAGTTCCTGGCGGGCGTGTGGCAGCACGAGCCGACCGTCTCCGCCGAGGACCGCATGGCCCTCGAGCTCGCACTCGTCGAACTCACCTCGAACGTCATCGAGCACGGCGCGCGTGCGGACGGTGTCTCGTGCGAACTCCGGCTCCAGGTCGGCAACGAGCGTGTCCAGGCGCTGCTCTCCGACGACGGGGTCGCCGCCACCGTGGACCCCGATGCCGCCGTGCTGCCGGACGACTTCGCCGAGGGTGGCCGCGGGCTGGCCCTCGTCCGCATGGTCGTCGACGACCTGCGGTACGAGCGCGTCGCGGACCGGAACCGCTGGACGGTCCTGCGGTCGCGGCACTGACCAGGGCCAGGACCAGCACCAGCAGTCGGACCGCTCATCCGCACAGCGCACTGCGCGGGCCGCAAACCGCAATGACGCGGAGACGATTGACGCGTTTCCCGGACACCGTGTCACGATTCGCGCGATGACTGTCGACCCTGATCCCCGGATCCGGTTCGAGACGTCCGGCGCCGGACTCGACGCGGCCGTGCAACTGTACGAAGAGGCCTACGGGAGTTCGGGGTTCTCGGCGTCCCGGACCGGTCGTCCGTTCGCGTACCGGTTCCAGGTCGTGGGCGACGACGCGATGACCTTCCGCTCCACCCGGTTCGACGGGCGGATGCGCGGCGAGGTCGAGGTCCCCGATGAGTACGTCGTGATGTGGACCTCGGACGGTGGCGGCCGCGTGGACGTCGGTCGGCAGGAGGTCGACTTCGCACCGGGGACGCCCCGGGTGTTCCCGTCGCGACGCCCCTTCGTGTTCGACCTGCAGGACGTCCGGCAGAGCCTGGTGCAGTTCGACCGCACGTACCTCGAAGGCCTCGCCGCCGAGGTGCACGGCACCCGGCCGGGCCCCCTGGTGTTCGACCACACCGCGGCGCCCCGGCCCCAGGACCTCCGCGCGTGGAACGCCCAGGTGCAGCGTGCGGCAGCCGTGGTGCTCGGTCAGGCGCCACTCACCGGCCTCGCCCTCGCCGAGACGGTGCGCGAGACCGCGCTGGCCTTCCTCGACACCTTCCCGCACGAGTCCATCGCCCCCGACGTCACACTGCCGCAGGGTGCAACCGGGCGCGTCCGCGAGGCCGTCGAGTTCATGCACGCCTTCGCACACACCCCGATCACGACGACCGACGTCGCCGAGCACGTCGGACTGAGCGTCCGGGGATTGCAGCAGGCCTTCCAGCGGCAGGTCGGCACGGCACCGAACGCCATGCTCCGGGGGATCCGCCTGGACCGCGTGCACGAGGAGCTCCGACGCGGGGCGGCCGGTGACCTGACGGTGGCGAGCGTGGCACTGCGCTGGGGCTTCGCGCACCTCGGCCGGTTCTCGGCGGCGTACGCCTCGCGCTTCGGACAGTACCCGCGTGACACGCTGCAGCAGCCGCGGGGAGCGGTGCCGCACGCCTGACCGGGGCAGGACGCCCCGCGTCACACTCCGGCTCGGTGCGTCGCCGGTTCGCTACGCTGCCCGGATGAGCGGACCGCGACCGTGGGTGGTCATCCCGGGCATCTGGAACTCGGACCCCGACCACTGGCAGTCCGTCTGGGAGCGCGACCGGCAGCACGACGAGCGCGAGCGGCACGACGAGCGTGATCAGCAGACCCGCCGCGCCGTCCGCATCGCCCCCGACTCGTGGAGCGCCCCCGTCGCGGACGACTGGCGCGCCGCGATCTCGACGGCCGTCGCCGCGTGCAGCGAACCCCCGGTGCTCGTCGCCCACAGCCTCGGCGTCCTGGCCGCGGCCGACTGGCTCGCCACCATGACGACCGCACCCGCCCTGGTCGCCGGTGCCTTCCTGGTCGCACCGCCCGATCCGCTCGGCGACGCGTTCCCCGCCGAGGCATCGGGCTTCGCGCCGCCGCGTCCGGTGCCCCCGGAACAGCAGGTCCCGACGCACCTGGTCGTGAGCGACGACGACCCCTACTGCGGTGTATCCCGAGCCCTCGAGTTCGCCGCCGCGATGCGCGCGGACGTCGTCCGTGTGGGTGCCCTGGGGCACGTGAACGTCGCCAGCGGTGTCGGCGGCTGGCCGGCCGGCCGGGAGCTGCTGCGGGCCTTCGAGGACGGCCTCCGACGGACGCGGTGACGGCGGGCCGCGACACGCCGCTCACTTCCGACCCGATATGGCAGGCGGTGCAGCGACACACCGCGGATGTCCCGCATTTCGGCCCGCGCGATATTTATCCTTCGGACATGGAGACCCAGTCCGGCGCACGCACCCCGCTCGTGGACCCGTTCGGCCGCGAGCTCGAGGAGTGGCTCCGCGACGCCCCGGCCACCCGCGCGCCGTACGTGCCGGACCTCGTCGTCCCGCCGGTCACCGGCCCCGTGCAGCGCCCCGGCTTCGTCGCGGACAGCACGACCACCACCGACGAGACGCTGGCTGCCGTCGCCGTCACGGCACCGGTCGACGCGACGACCGACTCGGCTCCCGTCGCGGCCCCGGCCTTCCGCCGCGACCGTGCCCGCCACGCCGCCGTCTGCGCCCCGTCGTTCCCCGAGCCGCCGGAGCGCCTGGCCCTGCGCATCGAGGATCTGGCCGTCGAGGTCTCGCGGTCCACGGGTCGCAGCACCATCGACCGCATCGTCCTGCTCGAGGACGAGGTCCGCCGCCGTGACGAGGACCTCGCGCGCCTCGCCGCGTGGGAGGCCACCGTCGCCGGCTCCGACGACCCCGAGGTGACGGCCGCCCGCGCCTTCGCCCACACCGTCTTCTCCGACCTGCTCGCCGACGCCGCCGCCGAGGCGGACCGCCGCGACCGTGCCGCAGCCCGTCGCGCAGCGACCGCGCCGGTGGCGCTCGTGACCCGGCCCGCGCGCCTCCCGGCGCGCGCAGCGCAGGATGCAACAGCAGCACACGACGCAACTGCAGCACAGGACGCGACCACAGCGCAGGACTCGGCACCCACCCGGGAACCCGCCCCGGTCGTGGAACTCGTCGCCCCGGAACGCGACGAACCCGTCCGACCGGTGCTGGGCCTCCCGGCCGTGTCGCCGGTGTCCGCGTCCACGCGACCCACCCCGCTCGTCCTGCCCGCCACGGGCCCGACGGTCATCGACCGCGCGGCCTTCGCCGCCGCCCTCACGGCGCACCAGGGCACCACCGCGAGCACGCCGGTCGTCCTACCGGACGCCGTCGCCGCACCCGTCGTCCCGGCTCCGGCTCCGGTCGCGGACGCCGCCGACGCGGCGGTCACCACGACGCCGGGCCCGGCCGGCTGGTGGACGCGACTCGTCGAGCGTCTGCTCGGCCTGCTCGGTCGTCGCTGACCGTCCTCGGTCCGGCCCTCGTCCGGTTGCACCGGCTCCGGTCGCACCGGGTCCGGCTGTACTGCCTCCGGTTGCACCCTCTCCGGTCGCACCGCCTGGAGGCCCGGATCACCCCACACGGTCCGGCTGCCCGTGGCGGGGCGGTCGCCTCGGTAGACTGACGGGATGCCGACGCTCCGCGAACTCCAGGCCGTGATCGAGGACCTGTGGCCCGCCGCCGGTGCCGAGTCGTGGGATGCCGTCGGGCTCGTCGCGGGTGACCCGGACGCCACCGTCGAGCACGTGCACCTCGCCGTCGACGCGGTCCCCGCCACCGCCCGTGAAGCCGTGGAGCTCGGCGCCGGGCTCCTCCTCACGCACCACCCGCTGCTGCTCCGCGGGGTGACGACGATCGCCGAGTCCACCTACAAGGGCAGCGTCCTCGCGACCCTCGTGCGCGGCGGCAGCGCCCTGCTCGCGGCGCACACCAACGCCGATGTCGTGACGACCGGCACCTCGGCCGTCCTGGCAGACCGCCTGGGGCTGACCGCGCAGCGCCCGCTCGACGCCGGAGCCGACCCCGACACCGGCATCGGTCGCGTCGGTGTCCTGCCCGCGGGGACCACCCTCGGCGCGCTCGCCCGGAAGCTCGTCGACCTGCTGCCGCCCACCGCGACCGGGGTCCGCGTCTCCGGCGACTTCGACCAGCCCGTCCACACCGTGGCGCTCTGCGCCGGTGCCGGCGACTCCCTGCTCGGGCATCCGGCGGTACTGGACGCCGACGTCTACATCACGAGCGACCTCCGGCACCACCCGGCGTCCGAGTTCCGCGAACAGGCACTGCTCGGCGGCGGACCCGCGCTCATCGACACCTCACACTGGGCCACCGAGTGGCTCTGGCTCGACGTCGCGGCAGAGCAGCTCCGCGCCCACGCCGGGGTCCGCGTCACCGTGAGCGACCTCCGTACCGACCCGTGGGACTTCGCCGTCCTGCCGGCCGCCGAACCCACCACCCCCACAGAAGGAGCCTGACCATGAAGGCAGCACCCGAGGACCAGGTCATCCTCCTCGACGTCCAGCGTCTCGACAACGACGTCACCCGCATCGCGCACCGCATCACGTCGCTGCAGAAGGGCGACCGGCTGACCGAGCTGAGCAAGCAGGCCGCGGGCCTCCGCAGCGGACTCGTCGCCGCCACGGGCGAGGTCGAGGACGCCGAGCGCGACCTCGCCCGTCTGGAGTCCGACACCGCGGTCGCGCAGGCCCGTGTCGAGCGCGACACCACGATGCTGCAGAACGTCGCGAACGCGAAGGACGCCGCCGGACTGCAGAGCGAGCTCGACTCGCTGCAGCGGCGCATCGGGGGCCTCGAGACCGCCGAGCTCGAGATCATGGAGAACCTCGACGGGCTCCGTGCCCGGGTCGGCGACATCGAGGGCAAGCTCGCCGAGGTGGAGTCCGCGCGCAGCGGTCTGGTCGCCGAGCGCGACGCCGAGATCGCCCGGCTGACCGCCGACCGCGAGTCCGCCGAGCAGGCCCGCGCCGACGTCGCCGCGAAGGTGCCGGCCGAGCTGCTCGCCCTGTACGACCGGCAGCGTGCGCGCTACGGTTTCGGCGCCTCACTGCTGCAGGGTGGCGTGTCGACGGCCTCGGGCGTGGCGCTCAACAACTCCGACCTGCAGACCATCCGCCGGGCTGCGCCCGACGACGTGGTGCTGTGCCCCGACAGCGACGCGATCCTGGTGCGGACGGCCGAGTCCGGGCTGTAGACGCGAGCGACGTCCGGAGCGGAGGCGCGGTGCCGGCTGGTGCCGCGCCTCCGCTCCGTCGTGGGCCGGTCGCAACGCGTCGGCTGCGGCGGTGCCGGCCGACGGTTGGTGACCACGCGGCGAACCTGAGCGGGGAGTCGTGACCGCGCGCGCTGCCTGGCGGGAGGCCCGTGGCGGCACCGCGCCGCGCCTCCAGTCCGTCGTGGACTGGTCGCAACGCGTCGCTCGCGTTGCGCCGGTCGGTCAGGAAGTGTCGGCTGCGGCGGTGCCGGCCGACGGTTGGTGACCACGCGGCGCACCTGAGCGGGGAGTCGTGACCGCGCGCGCCGACCGACAGGAGGCCCGTGGCGGCACCGGGCCGCGCCTCCAGTCCGTCGTGGACTGGTCGCAACGCGTCGGTCGCGTGGCGCCGACTGGTCACGAACTGTCGCCTGCGGCGGTGCCAGCCGACACTTCGTGACCACTCGGCGAACCCGAGCGGGGAGTCGTGACCCCGTGCGCCGACCGACGGGAGGCCCGTGGCGGCACCGCGCCGCGCCTCCAGTCCGTTCCGTCGGCTGGTCGCAACGCGTCGCTCGCGTGGCGCCGACTGGTCACGAACTGTCGGCTGCGGCGGTGCCGGCCGACACTTCGTGACCACTCGGCGAACCCGAGCGGGGAGTCGTGACCGCGCGCGCCGAGCGCGCCGAGCGCGCGCCGGCCAACACGGCACCGAGAAGGGGCGAATGGGCCGGCCGTACGCCGGGTTCTGTCCCGCCGCTTGCGCGGCGGTGACGGCCATCTCTCTCGGACCGACGTTGCCGTCGGCCTCCAGCGGTCTACCCGAGGACTCGGCGAGCAGCCTCAACGTCCTCTGTCTGACCTTGCTCCGGGCGAGGTTTACCGAGCGGATCCGGTCACCCGGACCCCTGGTGGTCTCTTACACCACCGTTTCACCCTTACCGACGTTGCCGCCGGCGGTCTGCTTTCTGTGGCACTGTCTCGCGGATTGCTCCGGGTGGGTGTTACCCACCGCCCTGCTCTGTGGAGCCCGGACGTTCCTCGGCGCTCCCGGGGGAGCGACGCGACCGTCTCACCGACCCATTCGCTGCTGCGAGTCTACCCGGGTCCGCGGCGCCCGACGCGGCGCCCGACGCCGCCCGACGCAGGACGTGCGCGCGACTTGCGCGCGTCGCTGATGAGAACGGTCGTCCCTGGTCGGAAGTTCGGACCGGGTAGGCCCGTTTCGACCAGGTACGCCTGCGACGGGCCCAGCGCTACCGACTCCGCGCGGCGAGGGTCGCAGCGCCGATGATGCCGGCGTTGTTTCGGAGCGTGGCGGGGATGATGTCCGCCTGCAGGTCGAGCAGCGGGAGGAACTCCTCGTACTGCTTCGAGACCCCGCCGCCGACGACGAAGAGCTCGGGGGAGAGCAGCGCTTCGAGCGTCGAGTAGTACTTCTGCAGGCGCTTCGCCCAGTGCTTCCACGACAGGTCGTCGCGCTCCTTGGCGGCGAACGAGGCGCGGGACTCGGCGTCGTGCCCCTCGATCTCCAGGTGGCCGAACTCGGAGTTGACGATGAGCACGCCGTCGTTGATGAGCGCGGTGCCGATGCCGGTGCCGAGCGTCGTCACGATGACCAGGCCGTCCTTGCCCTTGGCCGCACCGAACTGCTGCTCGGCGAACCCGGCGGCGTCGGCGTCGTTGACGAAGTGGATGGAGCGGCCGAGTTCCTTCTCGAACAGCGCCTCGGCCTCGAAGCCGATCCACTTCTTCGACACGTTCGCGGCGGACATCGTCTTGCCGTCCCGCACGATCGCCGGGAAGCAGACCCCGACGGGGACGTCGTCACCGGGGGCGAGCTCACCGATGATCTCCTTGACCACCGCCGTGATGTCCTGGGGCTTCCCGCCCTCGGGCGTGGCCTTCTTGATGCGGTCCGTGGTGAGGGCGCCGGACGCGACGTCGACGATCGCGCCCTTGATGCCCGTACCACCGATGTCGACGCCGACTGCGAGGGAGGTCATGAGGTTGTCGTGCCTTTCGGTTGCCTGCCGGAGGTGTCCGGTCAGGAGACGGTGAGGAGCTCCGCGCCGCGTTCGGTGACGACGAGCGTGTGCTCGAACTGCGCGGTCCACGACTTGTCGCGGGTCGACACGGTCCAGTCGTCGGACCAGATGTCGGCTTCGATGCCGCCGAGTGTGAGCATGGGCTCGATGGTGAACACCATGCCGGGTTCGATCACCGTGTCGTACTGCGGTGCGTCGTGGTGGGGGATGATCAGGCCGGAGTGGAACGCCCGACCGACGCCGTGTCCGGTGTAGTCGCGGACGACGCCGTAGCCGAACCGCTTCGCGTACGCCTCGATGGCACGACCGATGACGTTGACCTGGCGACCGGGGGCGACGGCCTTGATGCCGCGCTCGAGGGCGAGTCGCGTGCGGGTCACGAGGTCCTCGACCTCCTGCGACGCCTGGCCGACGACGAACGTCCGGTTCGTGTCGCCGTGCATGCCGTCCTTGTAGGCGGTGATGTCGATGTTGACGAGGTCGCCCTCCTGCAGGACGGTGTCGTCGGGGATGCCGTGGCAGATGACCTCGTTGAGGCTCGAGCAGAGCGACTTCGGGTAGCCGCGGTACCCGAGCGTGGAGGGGTAGGCACCGTGTGCGACGACGAACTCGTGCCCGATGCGGTCGAGCTCGTCGGTGGTCACGCCGGGGCGGATCGCCTGCCCGACGGCGTCGATGGCCTGCGACGCGATGCGTCCGGCGACCCGGATGCGCTCGACCTCGTCGGGCGTGTAGGTGTCACCGAGGCCGTGCTCGTGCGGCTCGACCTTCCCGACGTACTCCGGACGCTCGATGTCCTTCGGGACGGCGCGGTGCGGGGAGATCCGGCCGGCGGTCAGGTGTCCGTGTTCGTCCCGGGGCATGGCGACCACTCTAGCCGCGGCGCGACGCGCCGAGCGCAACGGCTGCACGGTGCGGCCTGGCTGGGTGGACGCGACCGCCTGGAGGCCCGGTGCCGGTCCGCCGGACCGGCACCGGGCCTCCAGGGGGTCAGGTGGGTACGGTGGGCGCCATGAGCGACGAACGCATCGAGTCCCAGTGGTGGTTCAACGACAAGACCGGCCAGGTCGAGCAGGGTCCCCAGTCGCCGCAGCGCGACCGGATCGGCCCGTTCGAGTCGCGCGAGGAGGCGCAGCACGCGCTCGACCGCATCGCCGCGAACAACGAGAAGTGGGACGCCGAGGACCGCTGAGCACCGCGGTCGGCGGCCTGTCGGCACCCTGGTGACGGCGCGTCGCACGGCCCCGCGCACACCGCCGGACCACTAGCCTGGGACGAGGCCCGCCAGCGGCCACCCGATACACGGAAAGGTCGTGCATGGACAAGCAGACGGACTTCGTGCTCCGCACCATCGAGGAGCGCGGCATCAAGTTCATCCGACTCTGGTTCACGGACGTCATCGGGACGCTGAAGTCGGTGGCGATCGCCCCGGCCGAGGTCGAGGGCGCGTTCGCCGAGGGCATCGGGTTCGACGGCTCCGCGATCGAGGGCCTCACCCGTTCGTACGAGGCCGACGTCCTGGCGCACCCGGACCCCTCGACGTTCCAGATCCTGCCGTGGCGCGGCGAGATCGACCCCACCGCGCGGATGTTCTGCGACATCACGACGCCGGACGGGCAGCCCGCCGTGGCCGACCCCCGCAACGTGCTGAAGCGCACCCTGGCGCGGGCGAGCGACCGCGGGTTCACGTTCTACACGCACCCCGAGATCGAGTTCTACCTGCTGAAGAGCCGCGAGTGGAAGGACGGCGGCCCGCAGCCCGTCGACCAGGCCGGCTACTTCGACAACGTCCCCGGTGGCAGCGCGCACGACTTCCGCCGTCGGTCCGTCCGCATGCTCGAGGACCTCGGCATCTCGGTCGAGTTCTCGCACCACGAGGCCGGCCCCGGGCAGAACGAGATCGACCTCCGCTACGCCGACGCACTGACTATGGCGGACAACATCATGACGTTCCGCACCGTGGTGAAGGAAGTGGCGATCGAGCAGGGCGTCTACGCGACGTTCATGCCGAAGCCGATCTCCGGCCAGCCCGGCTCCGGCATGCACACCCACGTCTCGCTGTTCGAGGGCGACCAGAACGCCTTCTACGAGGCGGGCGGCCAGTACCAGCTGTCGCAGACGGCTAAGCACTTCATCGCCGGTGTGCTGAAGCACGCGCCGGAGATCACCGCGGTGACGAACCAGTTCGTCAACTCGTACAAGCGGCTCTGGGGCGGCGACGAGGCCCCGTCCTTCGTGACCTGGGGACACAACAACCGTTCGGCCCTGGTGCGCGTGCCGCTCTACAAGCCGAACAAGGGCCAGTCCGCACGCATCGAGTACCGCGGCATCGACTCGGCGGCGAACCCGTACCTGGCGTACTCGCTGCTGCTCGCCGCCGGCCTCAAGGGCATCGAGGAGGAGTACGACCTCCCCGCCGAAGCCGAGCACGACGTCTGGAGCCTCAGTGACTCGGAGCGGAAGGCCCTCGGGTACAGCCAGCTCCCGTCGAGCCTCGACCACGCCCTGAGCCTGATGGAGGACTCCGAGCTGGTCGCCGAGACCCTCGGCGAGCAGGTGTTCAACTTCGTGCTGCTCAACAAGCGGCAGGAGTGGAAGCGCTACCGCGACCAGGTCACCCCGTTCGAGCTCGACACCAACCTCGGCGCGCTCTAGAACCGAGCGCCCTGACCCCTCGGGAGCACGTTCCACATGACCGGTCGGACGACGACGTCACGTTCGGAGCTGGCCCGTCTGGGGTTCGCCGAGCTGTCGGAGAGCCTGGAGCGCGCTGCCGACCTGGAGGGCCGGTTCGGCCCCGACGTGCCGCTGCCGGTCGCGGGGTCTGCCGGGCTCTGGGGCGGTACCGCTGATCCCGACGGCGCCCTGCGGATGCTCGAGCGGCTGCTCGAGCGGGCACCGGACGAGCTGCGCCCCGTCCTGACGGACGGCGCGGCGACCGAGCGCCTGATCCACCTGCTCGGCGCGTCGATCGGCCTCGGGGAGTTCCTGCACCGACGGCCCGCCGAACTCGACCTGCTGCTCGAGCCGGTCGCCGAACCGTGGTCGCAGGAGCGGTACACGGCGTCGCTGACCGAGGCGGTCGACGGCGCCACGGGTGAGGACGCCCGGATGCGCCTGCGCGTGCGCTACCGCCGGCACCTGGCCCAGATCGCGCTGTTCGACGTGCTGCACGACGTGCCGACCGATGCGTTCCCCGCCGTGGCGGCGGGCCTCGCCGACCTGGCCGGCGCCACCCTCGACGCCGCCGTCGACATCGCCCGGCGCGAGGTGCCGTTCCCCGCGGCCGACGTCGCGGCCACCCCGCTCGCGGTGATCGCGATGGGCAAGGCCGGTGCGCGCGAACTCAACTACGTCAGCGACGTCGACGTCATCTTCGTCACCGAGTCCACCGACGACATCGCCGTCGACCGTGCCGTGCTCGTCTCCACGCGGATCGCGATCGCCGCCATGCACGCGATCACCGACCTCGCCGCCGAACCCGCCCTGTGGGAGGTCGACGCGAACCTGCGCCCCGAGGGCAAGGACGGAGCACTCGTCCGCACCCTCGACTCGCACGTGGCGTACTACGAGCGCTGGGCGAAGGGGTGGGAGTTCCAGGCGCTGCTGAAGGCCCGTCCGATCGCCGGCTCCGCCGACCTGGGCGCCCGCTACGCCGAGGCCGTCGCGTCGTTCGTGTGGAACTCCGCGACCCGGCCGGGGTTCGTCGAGTCGGTGCAGCGGATGCGCGAGCGTGTGACGGAGCACATCCCGGACGCCGACGTCGACCGGCAGCTCAAGCTCGGCCCCGGCGGCCTGCGTGACGTCGAGTTCACGGTGCAGCTCCTGCAGCTCGTGCACGGCCGCGACGACCCGTCCGTCCGGGTCCGGTCGACGCTCGAGGCCATGGACGCGCTGACCGACGCCGGGTACGTCGGCCGTGCCGAGGCCGCGCGGTTCGGGCCGGACTACGCCCTGCTCCGCGTGCTCGAACACCGGATCCAGCTCCGCCGCCTGCAGCGGACGCACCTGATGCCCTCCGACGAGGAGGAGCTGCGGGTGCTCGCCCGGTCGAGCGGTGTCGCGGCATCGGCGCCGGCGCTCGAGGCCCGCTGGCGTGCCGTGAAGCTCGAGGTCCGTGGGCTGCACGAGCGCCTGTTCTACCGTCCGCTGCTGTCTGCCGTGGCTTCGACCGAGGACGAGATCGTCCTGACCAACGACCAGGTCGTCGACCGCCTGGCAGGCGTCGGTTTCGTCGATCCCACCGGTGCGGTCGGTCACATCCGCGCACTCACCCAGGGCACGAGCCGGCGTGCGGCGATCCAGCGGAACCTGCTCCCGGTGCTCCTGCGGTGGATGGCCGAGGGGCCGGCACCGGACCGCGCCCTGCTCGCCTTCCGGCGGCTGAGCGACGGCCTGGGGGAGTCGAGCTGGTTCCTCCGGATGCTGCGGGACTCCTCCGGTGCCGCGCACTCGCTCACCACCGTGCTGTCCGAGTCGGCGTTCCTGTCCGGGCTGCTCGAGCGGTTCCCCGAGGCCGTGGCCTGGCTCGACGAACCCGAGGCGCTGCTGCGTCCACGACCGATGGACTCGCTGCTCGCCGAGATGACCGCGACCACCGCCCGGCACGGCAACGACGTCGACGGCGCCGCGGCCCTGCTGCGGTCGGCCCGCCGCCGCGAGACCCTGCGGCTCGGCATGGCCGCCGTCCTCGGCTCGCTCGACGTCGACGGTCTCGGCCCGGCCCTGACCGACGTCACCGAGGCCACCCTTGCCGGAGCCCTCGCACTCGCCCGCCGCGACGCCCCCGAGGGCTTCGAGTTCGGCATCATCGCGATGGGCCGGTACGGCGGACGGGAGCTCGGCTTCGGGTCCGACGCCGACGTGCTGTACGTATACCGGGCACCCGACCTGGCACCCGAGGTCGCGTCCCGGACCGCCCAGACGATCGTGCGCGAGCTCAACCGGCTCACCGAGGACACGATCCACCCGCTCGACCTGGACATCGACCTGCGGCCCGAGGGCAAGAACGGCCCCGTCGTACGGACCCTCGAGTCGTACGGCGCCTACTACGCCCGCTGGTCGCTCACGTGGGAGGCCCAGGCGCTCCTCCGCGCACGGGGCGCCGTCGGCGACGCGCAGCTCCTCCGCGACTTCGAGCACCTCGCCGACCGCACCCGGTACCCGGAACAGATCGACGACCACCAGGTGCGCGAGGTCCGCCGCATCAAGGCCCGGGTGGAGTCCGAGCGGCTGCCCCGCGGCGCGGACCCGGCCAGGCACCTCAAGCTCGGGCGCGGGTCGCTCAGCGACGTGGAGTGGTTCGTGCAACTCCTGCAGCTGCAGCACGCGCTCGAGATCCCCTCGCTCCGGACGACGTCCACGCTCGAGGCCCTCGACGCCGCGGTCGACGCCGGACTGGTCGGTGCCGAGGACGGCGAGCGGCTCGGAGCCGCCTGGCGTTTCGCGTCGCGCACCCGCAGCGCCCTCGTGCTGTGGTCGGGGAAGACCACCGACGTCCTGCCCGTCGACCGCGTCCAGCTCGAGGGTGTCGCTCGTCTGATGGAGTACCCGCCGGGCTCCGCGAGCCGTCTCGAGGACGACTACCTCGGCATCACGCGGCGAGCCCGACAGGTGTTCGAGCGCGAGTTCTACGGCGCCTGACCCGCCCGCGACACGCCCGGATGTCTTCTGACGGACCCGACCTGAGCACCCGTCGAAGGTGAATTCTCCGCGTCGCGCTGCGTCCCCCGACGACCCGTCCTTCGTACCCCTGCCCGGAGTGCTGTCGGAGCCGTTACCGGGCCGTGACCGAACTCCCACCGGACCGCCAGGGGACCTTTTCCGACGTCCCCCGACACGCCCGGTGACCTCCTGCTGACCTGGGCTTTCCGTCGGAGTCGGCCCGTGCCTCCAGGCCGCACCTGTTGCCCATCCGGACGACGGTCGTCGGAACAGTGGTCCGCAGGAGTGCTGTCAGCACGACGGGGGACTGCTCCGACCGGCCGAGAGGGGGACCGGTGTGTACCCCGTAACACGCCCGTAACGCCCCCGGACGGGGGTCGCGTTGCGGCGGCCCCCAGGTTCTGCATCAATGGCATCACCCGAACCGCCCTGATTCCCCGATGAAGCGGAATCTCCACCTCGAACGTTGAAGCAGGGATCAGTGTTCACCTTCATTCTGCAGATCAGGCAGATGGTCGAAGGCCACCCCGAGTTCTACCTGTTCGCCGTGTACTCCGCGGTGATCTGGTTGCTCTGGTTGCTCAAGGTCGTCATCTCCGCCCGCTACCGCCCCTTCACCGGCACCTTCGTCGGTACCACCAGCGTCGTCGTCCCCGTCGTGGACGAACCGCTCGACCTGTTCCGTGACGTCATCGGCCGCATGGTCGAACAGCGGCCCGGCGAGATCATCGTCGTCATCAACGGAGCCCGCAACGAGGCGCTCGAAGAGGTCTGCGACGAGTTCGCCCCGCTCGTCCGCTGGACCCACACGCCCATCCCGGGCAAGCGGAACGCCGTCAAGGTCGGCACCGAGATGTCCAACGGCGACATCACCGTGCTGGTCGACTCCGACACCGTCTGGACGCCCGGCGCGCTCGAGGAACTCCTCCGGCCGTTCGCCGACGAGTCCGTCGGCGGTGTGACGACCCGGCAGCGCATCCTCGAGCCGGAGCGCAGCTGGATCACCCGCTGGGCCGACTGGCTCGAGAACTCGCGGGCGCTCTACTCGATGCCGGCACAGAGTGTCCTCGGGCAGATCGGCTGCCTGCCCGGGCGCACCATCGCGTTCCGCCGGAGCATCCTCATGCGGGTCATGGACCGGTTCATGCACGAGAAGTTCATGGGCGTGTTCCTCGAGGTCTCCGACGACCGCACGCTGACGAACCTCACCCTCAAGGAGGGGTACCGCACCGTCTACCAGTACACGTCGCTGGTCTACACGGACGCCCCGCTGCAGGTGAAGAAGCTGTTCAAGCAGCAGCTCCGCTGGGCGCGCGGCTCGCAGTACAACACGCTGCGGATGCTGCCGTGGATGCTCGGCCACGCCCCGATCCTGGCGGCGTTCTTCATCACCGACATCATCCTGCCGTTCATGCTCTTCGGCGTGATCGCGGGCTGGATCTACCGCGCCTTCACCGGCCAGGGCGAGAACCTGTACCAGGGCATCCTGTCGCAGTACGGCTTCTCGACCGGCTTCGTCTACGTGGCGGCGCTCATGGTGATCTCGAGCGTGCTGAGCATGGCCATCCGCCAGATGCGGCACCTGTCCGAGAAGCCGAGCGACTTCTTCCGCCTGCCGATGTTCATCATCGTGTCGACGTTCTTCCTCATGCCGATCCGGCTCATCGGCTTCTTCCGCCTGGCGCACGCGTCCGGCTGGGGGACCCGTGCCGGCGCCTACGCCGGTGGTCCGATGCAGGAGGAGCCGGCGGACGCCGCCCAGCCGTTGTCGTCCACCGCGCAGGTGCCGGTCAGCCCGATCGACGCGGAACGTGCCCGGATGGCCGGAGCGGGCGCAGGTCCGTCCGGTTCGGGCTCGGGCTCGGGTTCGCCGTCCCCGCTCGAGACCGTCGACCAGGTGGCCGTCGACCGTGCGTTCGACGAGCTCTTCGGCGCCGACGCGGCGACCAACTCCACCACCACCGTGCTCGCCACCCGTCGCGAGGCCGCAGCCGCGGTCGCGCAGCAGGAGGCACAGCGAGCAGCTGCGCCGGCTCCCGCCCGAGCCCGCCGCTACAACCCGTACGCAGCGATCCCGTACGTGATCGGCATCGCGATCTTCGCCCTGGAGGCGTTCCTCATTGTCTGACTTCATCCGTTCCTCGAGTACTTGGTGGGCGCAGTCCAGCAAGCACGCCCGCCGGACGGCCATCGGCACGACGGCCATCGTGCTCGCCCTCGGCCTCATCACCTGGTCGGTGTGGATCTCGCCCTCCGGCCCCGTCTCCACCGCCGTGCACCAGGCGCTCGGCGTCGAGGCGCCGAAGGCCAAGAAGGTGTCCGCCGCCGAGCTGCAGACGCAGCTCGACGCCGCCCAGGAGCGCATCTGGTCGCTCGAGGGCAAGCTCGACTCCCGCACGGCCCAGGCCGGGTCGCGCGGTGACCAGATCACGGAGCTCAAGGCGCAGATCGCGTCGCTCCAGTCCCAGCTCGGTGCCGCGAAGAGCTCGGGAGGCTCGTCCAAGGTCGACGCCGCGGGTTCCGGCAACAACGGGTCGGGCTCCGGCGGATCCGGCGCGGGTTCCGCCGGCGGGTCCGGGTCGGGTCCGTCCGACAACGGGTCCGGCAGCGGTTCCGGATCCGGCAACGGATCCGGCTCGGGCAGCGGTTCCAAGCCGAACCCCGGCCCCTCGACCGATCCGGGGGCCACCCCGGTCGTGACGCCGACGAAGGCCGAGATCCTCGGGCAGCAGTCGCGCTGGTACGGCCTCTACACCGCGCAGTCGCCGTTCAACTGGGCCGAGTACGACGAGGTCTCCCAGCAGGTCGGCACCGCGTCGAACATGACCGGCTTCTTCCAGGGCTTCGACCAGGAGTTCAACGCCACCGCGGTGCAGCGCTCCTGGGCCAACGGCCGCGTGCCCCTGATGACGTGGGAGACGGTGCCGGCGCAGACCAGCAACGATCAGAAGTACGTCCCCGGGTACACCAACGAGGACATCTCCGGCGGATCGTTCGACGCCTACCTGACGAAGTACGCCAAAGCGCTGAAGGCCAACGGGCAGCCGATGGTCATCCGTCTCGACCACGAGATGAACGGCTCCTGGTACAACTGGTCCGAGGGTGACGCGCAGAAGAACCCGGCCGGCTCCTACGTCAAGATGTGGCAGCACGTGCACGACGTCTTCCAGGCGAACGGTGCGAACAAGTACGTCATCTGGGACTGGTCCCCGAGCCGTATCGACAAGCTCGGCAACCCGAAGTACCAGACGCTCGACTACATGCGGCAGTACTACCCGGGCTCGGACTACGTGGACTGGGTCGGCATGAGCGGCTACTACCGCGACGCCGACGAGCAGCCGTCCTTCGCGAACACGTTCGGAGCGACGCTCGCGCAGCTCCGCCAGATCGCGCCGGGCAAGGGCATCATGCTCAACGAGATCGGGGCGACCGAGACCGGCACCAGCGTCGCGAACCCGCAGAAGACGCAGTGGATCGACTCGCTCTTCGACGCGCTGGCAGACCCCGCCAACAAGGACATCGTCGGCTTCGCGTACTTCAGCGAGACGGCGACCACGATCATCGACGGCAAGCGCACCACGAACGACTGGCGTCTCAACTCCCGCGCCGATTCCCTCAAGGCCTTCGCCGAGGGCATCAAGCGCAACGACATCGACTACGACCTGCAGGAGGTCACGCAATGAGCGAGTCCAAGAAGTCGACCGCATCGGCCGACACCCGTCCCGCACCCGTCATCAGCGTCATCGGCACCGGCTACCTCGGTGCCACCCACGCAGCCGCCATGGCCGAGATGGGCTTCGAGACGATCGGTGTCGACATCGACCCGTCGAAGCTCGCCGCGCTGTCCGCCGGCGAGGTCCCGTTCTTCGAGCCCGGGCTCCCCGAGCTCATCACGAAGCACGTCGCCAGCGGCAAGCTCCGCTTCACCGCCGACATCGCCTCGGCCGTCGCCGCCGCGGACGTCCACTTCGTCTGCGTCGGCACCCCGCAGAAGGCCGGATCGCACGCCGCGAACCTGGCCTACGTCGAGAGCGCCACCCGCGGTGTCGCCGAGAACCTCACGCACCCCGGGCTCATCGTCGGCAAGTCGACGGTCCCGGTCGGCACGGCATCGCGGCTCCGCGGCATCGTCCGCGAGTTCACCCCCGCCGGCATCGAGGCGGAACTCATCTGGAACCCCGAGTTCCTGCGCGAGGGCAAGGCCGTCGAGGACACGCTGCACCCGGACCGCCTGGTCTGGGGCGGCGCGTCCGAGGCTGCCGACGCCGTGATCCGCGAGGTCTACGCCGCACCCATCAACGAGGGCACCCCGGTCATCACCACCGACCTCGCCACCGCGGAGCTCGTCAAGGTCAGCGCGAACGCGTTCCTCGCCACGAAGATCTCGTTCATCAACGCGATCTCCGAGATGTGCGCCATCACGGGCGCCGACGTCTCCACGCTCGCCGACGCCCTGGGCCACGACGCCCGCATCGGCCGGAAGTTCCTGAACGCCGGTCTCGGCTTCGGCGGTGGCTGCCTGCCGAAGGACATCCGGGCCCTCATGTACCGCGCCAACGAGATCGGCGCCGGACAGGTCGTCGGGCTCATGCAACAGGTCGACGAGATCAACATGGGGCAGCGCCAGCGGGTCATCGACATGGCGATCGACTCGGCCGGGGGATCGGTGCTGAACCGTCGCGTGGCCGTCATCGGTGCCGCGTTCAAGCCCCTGACCGACGACGTCCGCGACTCCCCGGCGCTGAACGTCGCCGCGGCGCTGCACCTCCGCGGCGCCCAGGTGACGCTCTGGGACCCCGAGGCGATGGAGCCCGCGAAGCGTTCGTTCCCGACGCTGAGCTACGCCGAGTCGATGACGGACGCGATCGAGGGCGCCGACGTCGTCCTCGTGCTCACCGAGTGGGACGACATCATCACTGCCGACCCGGTCGCCCTCGGTGACCTCGTCGGCCGCCGCGTCGTCATCGACGCGCGCAACTGCCTCCCGGTCGCCGACTGGGTCAAAGCGGGGTGGACCGTCCGTTCCCTGGGACGTCCCACGCCGGTCACGGGTGCACCCGTGAGCGTCGCAGCGGGGACGAACGACGCGTTGGCCACGAGCCGCTAGTCACCGTTCGCGAGACGGGGTCCGTGCCGGGCGGCTCGGGCCCCGTTCCCGTGCGCCCGGGGCCTGGTCTGTCCGGGCGTCCATGGTCGGAAGTTTCCTCCAGGGACGCCCGATTCCGCTTCCCAGTCCAGCTGGAATGGGAAGGAACGTGCGTCGCGACCAGCCTGGAGGCCCGGTGCCCGCCCGCCGGACCGGCACCGGGCCTCCAGGCGGTCGCGTCCGCACCCCGCGCCGAAGCGACACATTCCTGCGGATGGTTCGCGGCACACTGTCGCTGTCGCGGCACAGAGGAAGGGCCCCGCACCTGACGGTGCGGGGCCCTTCCTGTGTCAGCGAGACTCAGACGCCGAAGTACAGCTCGTACTCGAACGGGTGCGGGCGCTGGGCCAGCGGGAGGATCTCGTTCTCACGCTTGTAGTCGATCCAGGTCTGGATGAGGTCCTCGGTGAAGACGTTGCCCTTCGTGAGGAACTCGTGGTCGGCCTCGAGCGCGTCGAGCGCTTCGTCGAGGGACCCGGGGACCTGGGGGATGCCCTTTGCCTCTTCCGGCGGGAGCTCGTACAGGTCCTTGTCGACCGGCTCGTGCGGCTCGATGCGGTTCTGGATGCCGTCGAGGCCCGCCATCAGCTGCGCGGCGAAGGCGAGGTACGGGTTGCCGGAGGCGTCGGGCGCGCGGAACTCGATGCGCTTGGCCTTCGGGTTCGTGCCCGTGATCGGGATGCGGATCGCTGCCGAGCGGTTGCCGGCCGAGTAGACCAGGTTGACCGGGGCCTCGAAGCCCTTGACCAGACGGTGGTACGAGTTGATCGACGGGTTGGTGAAGGCGAGCAGCGCCGGGGCGTGCTTCAGGATGCCGCCGATGTACCAGCGGGCGAGGTCCGACAGACCGCCGTAGCCGTTCTCGTCGTAGAACAGCGGCTTGCCGTCCGACCAGAGCGACTGGTGGGTGTGCATGCCCGAACCGTTGTCGCCGAAGAGCGGCTTCGGCATGAACGTGGCGACCTTGCCCCACTGGTCGGCCGTGTTCTTGACGATGTACTTGAACTTCAGGATGTCGTCCGCGGCGTGGACCATCGTGTCGAACTTGTAGTTGATCTCCTGCTGACCGCCGGTGCCCACCTCGTGGTGCGAACGCTCGAGCTCGAAGCCCGCGTCGATCAGCTTCAGGGTGATGTCGTCGCGCAGGTCGGCGGTCTTGTCGACCGGCGACACGGGGAAGTAGCCGCCCTTGTAGGGGGTCTTGTTGGCGAGGTTGCCGCCCTCTTCGTCACGACCGGTGTTCCAGGCGCCCTCTTCGGAGTCGACCGCGTAGAACGACTCGTTCTGCGTGACCGAGTAGCGGACGTCGTCGAAGATGTAGAACTCGGCCTCGGGGGCGAAGAACGCGGTGTCCGCGATGCCGGTCGACGCGAGGTACTTCTCAGCCTTCTTCGCCACCTGGCGCGGGTCGCGGCCGTAGATCTCGCCGTTCCGCGGGTTGTAGATGTCGAAGATCATGATGAGCGTGCGCTCGGCGCGGAACTGGTCGACGTACGCCGTGGTGACATCGGGGATCAGCTGCATGTCGGACTCGTGGATCGACGCGAAGCCGCGGATGGAGGAGCCGTCGAACAGCTGGCCGACCGAGAAGAAGTCCTCGTCGACGGTGGATGCCGGGATGTTGAAGTGCTGCTGCACACCGGGCAGGTCCGTGAAGCGGATGTCGAGGAACTTGACGTCGGTGTCCTTGATGAAGGCCAGGACCTCGGAGGAATCGCTGAACATGGGGCCGATCTCCAATGGGTTGGGTGATGTCGGAGGCACCGGTCAAGGCACCCTCCGACGAGGCTATTGACACGGGGTTTCCCGGACATGACTGGTTTGTTTCGGGCGTGTTACGCCCAGGTGGTCGCCTACGCTGGGGACCATGGCCCGCAGCACCTCCAGTCCGTCCGCGCCCTCCGAGCACCCGGACGGGTGGCCGGGCAAGGACCTCGGGCTGCCGGAGGAGGGGCCCCGCAGCGTCGGGCGCATCGGCCGCCGCGTCGTGGCGCTCCTGATCGACGGCGCCCTGGCTGACCTCGTCGCCTACGTCACCGGCGTGTGGTCACCGGTGAACGGGTCGGGCGACATCGCACACACCTGGATCCAGCTCGCGATCTTCGCCGTCCTGCAGATCCTGTTCATCTGCCTGCTGTCCGGGTCGTTCGGGCACATCTGCGTCGGCCTGCGGGTCGTCCCGATGCGTGGGGGCTACGTCGGGGTGTGGCGGCCCGTCGTCCGCACCGTGCTGCTCTGCCTGGTGGTGCCGGCGCTCATCATCGACCGTGACAGCCGCGGAGCGCACGACCGCATCGCCGGGACGGTGCTCGTCCGACGCTGATCGCGTCTGCCGCGTCTGCCGCGGGTGCCGCGGGTGCCGTGGGTGTGCGGCGCGAGGGCCGTGGCTGTCCGCACGGTGCGAGGTCGATCGTCCGGAGCGAGGCTGCCTACTCCGTGCGCGACCCGTCCCCTCGCACCGAGGAGGCAACCTCGCACGATGCGAGATTGCGCCGGGCCTCCACCGCAGGCCCTCGCACGGTGCGAGTTTGTACGCCGGCCTTCGCACGGTGCGAGGTTGCGCGCCGGGCCTCCGCCGCCGGACCTCGCACCGTGCGAGGTTGCTCAGCTGACGGGAGGTTCCCTGCTCCGTGCGCCGCCGGAGACCCGCACCGAGCTGGCAACCGCGCACGGTTCAGCGAAGGTCGCACCGTGCGGACCCGTGCGGACCCGTGCGGACCCGTGCGGACCCGTGCGAACGCCGCAGCCCGCACCCGCCGTCACCCCACGTCCACACGAAGACGCCCCCGACCAGGATCGGTCGGGGGCGTCTTCGTGTGTTGCGGCTGGGTCAGCGCGGCCGTCCGGCACGGGCACGCATCGGGTCCATGCCCTTCGGGATCGAGGCCGCGGGGCTCTGCGTCAGCGAGTCGAGACGGTTCGCGACCGCCAGGACCTCGTTGCGGTTGAGCGACTTCTTGAGCTTGTTCATGGCACGGGGCAGCTTGTGCAGCGTCAGGCTCTCGCCGGTGCCATCACCGACGTGCAGCACGTGCACGGCGACGTTCGGCACGATGCGCTGGACCTTGCGGCGCTCCTCGTCGAGCTGACGGCTGAGGTTGCCGCGCTGGCCCTCGGTGATCAGCACGACACCCGGGCGACCGACCGCGCGGTAGACCGCGGACTGTGAGCGACCGTGCACCGCGACCGGCATCTCGCTCGAGCGCCACTGCCGACGGAGCGAGTTCGACAGCACGGCGCCGACGGCACCGGGCTGGCCTTCGATCTGCGAGTAGGCGGCACGTTCAGCGAGGCGGGTGAGCACGATCAGGAAGAGCAGCACACCGAGCAGCACACCGGCGACGATCCACAGGACGACCGCGAGCCAGTTCTGCCCCGGCAGGAGCAGCGCCAGCAGCACACCGAGGACGACCGGAACGACGAAGGCGAGGGCGAACCACCAGACCGACGACGGGTCGGCCTTGCGGGTCATCTGGAAGACCTGGAACATCTGCTTGAGACGCCCCGGCTCCTTCGCCTTCTTGTCTGTGGAAGAGCTGCGTGCCATGGGAACAGGATACGGCCTCCGTGCGCCGGGGGAGACCGCCGCATGTCCGGCTGTGTGCGAACACGTCTTGTCCACAGGTGGTGCCGCACAGCCTGGAGGCCCACCACACCCCCGCCACGCTGGTCACCATGGAGACGAGGACCGACCACCACCCGGATCGCTGGATCGCGACCGGTGACGACACCGACGTGCTCACCTGGGTCGCCGACCGCTCCGCTGCCGCCGAGCGGCACCTCGTCCCGGTGGCCGCAGTCGGCAGGACCCGGACGGGGTGTCTCGGGGTCGACCTCGACCGGCCGACCGGCACGCCGCTCGTGGCGGCGCTCGATCGGCTCGGCACGCCGACCACCGGCGTCGCGGTCACGCTGTCGGTGCCGCTCCTGGAACTCCTCGTCGCCGTGCACGACGGCGCCGTCCTGCTCGGTTCCGCCGGCATCGACGACGTCCTGGTCGACGACTCGGGCGCCGTCGTGCTCTGCGACCGCCCGATGAACGCGACGAGCCCGACGAGCCCGACGAACGCGACCCCGACGCGCACCGCGCACTCGACGGACGCCACCCGGACCCTCGTCCTCGCAGCCCGGACGGTCTGGGACCGCGTCGACCCGGCCGATCCCGCACAGCGACCGGTGCACGACGCGCTGCAGGACGCCCTCGACGGCGACGACCGAACCGCGCGGTCGGCTCTCGAGCTGATCCGCGCAAGTGCAGCACCCCGCCCGTTCCGGTGGACGCCGGTGCCGAGCGACCTCGACTTCGCCGAGTCGCCGACGGCGATTCGGCAGGACGGGCTGCTCGAGCGCCTCCGCGACGTGGTCGAACACGGCGTCCCGCTCGGAACCGATCGACGACTCCCGCTCCGCCGCGTGCTCGTGGGAGTCGTCGTCGCCGTCGGGTCGGTGGTCGCCGCCCTGACCCTGCTCGGGGGCGGGTGACGCGGCTGGTGACGCCGAACCCACCCCGAACGGGAACGGCCCCGGCTCCCACGAGGGGAACCGGGGCCGTCGGCCGTGCTGCTGGGATCAGTACCCGAGGTTCGGGGCGAAGTTGCCCTCTTCGAGACGGTTCTTCACCGCGACGAGGTACCGCGAAGCATCCGCACCGTCGATGATCCGGTGGTCGTACGACAGCGCCAGGTAGACGAACGAGCGGATGGCGATGGCCTCCTGGCCGTCGACCTTCACGACCGCCGGACGCTTCGTGACGATGCCGGTGCCGAGGATCGCCGACTGCGGCAGGAACACCACGGGGGTGTCGAACAGCGCGCCGCGCGAACCGGTGTTGGTCAGCGTGAACGTGCCGCCGGCGAGCTCGTCGGGCTTGAGCTGGTTGTTCCGGGTGCGCTCGGCGAGGTCCGCGATGGACTTCGAGAACTGCGCCAGGTCCAGCGAGGCCGCGTCCTTGATGACCGGGGTCAGCAGGCCGCGCTCGGTGTCCACCGCGATGGAGACGTTCTCGGTCTCCGGGTAGACGATCTCGTCGCCCTCGACCGTGGAGTTGATCTTCGGGTGGGCCTTCAGTGCCTCGGACGCCGCGAGGGCGAAGAACGGCATGAAGGAGAGCTTCGAGCCGGTCTTCTCGAGGAACTCCGCCTTGTGGGCGTCGCGGAACTGCGCCACCTTCGTGACGTCGACCTCGACGACGCTCGTGAGCTGTGCGGTCGAGGTCATCGACTGCACGGCACGCTCGGCGACGACCTTGCGCAGCCGCGTCATCTTCTCGCGGGTGCCGCGCAACGGCGACACCTCGGCGACGAACGGGCCGGACGCGGCAGCGGGTGCTGCTGCAGCCGGGGCGGCCGGGGCCTTCTCGGCGGCGGCGAGGACGTCCTCCTTGCGGATGCGCCCCCCGACACCGGAACCGGTGACCGTGGACAGGTCGACGCCCTGCTCGTTGGCGAGCTTGCGCACCAGCGGGGTGACGTAGCCGGAGGCTGCGCCGTCCTGCGTGGGGTTCGGGACCGCGGCGGCGGCCGTGGTGCTCGGCGCGGACGCCGGAGCTGCTGCCGGAGCGGCCTGGGCCGGAACGGCTGCCGGCGGAGCGGCTGCGGGCGGCGGGACGGGTGCGGCGGCCGGGACCGGCGCTGCGGCGGGCGGCGCGGACGGTGCGTGCGGGGCAGCGGGCTGCGTCTGACCGGCGGGGGCGGGCTCGGGCTCGGTGGGCTCCGGCGCGGGGGTCTCGGCCTCCTGATCGGTGCTCGGAGCGGCCTCGGGCTCCTCGGCTTCGGCAGCGGCGGCGTTGGCGTCGTCGGAGTCGGACGAGTCCGAACCGCCGTCGGACGAACCGGAGCCGTCACCGATCTTCACCAGGGCGGTGCCGACTTCGACGGTCTCGTCCTCTGGCACGAGGATCTCCTCGACGACGCCGGCGATCGGCGACGGGATCTCGGTGTCGACCTTGTCGGTCGAGACCTCGAGCAGCGGCTCGTCGACCTCGACCCGGTCACCGACGTTCTTCAGCCATCGGGTCACCGTGCCCTCGGTGACGCTCTCGCCGAGCGCCGGGAGGTTGACGGATTCGCTCATCGGGTGGACTCCTCTTCGCGGGGGATTGCAGTGGTTGTTGATGTCATTGTCACAGTGCGCTTGCCGGTGCCGGTCACAGCGCGTGCAGCGGCTTGCCCGCGAGGTGCAGGAACGCCTCGCCGAGGGCTTCGTTCTGGGTGGGGTGGCCGTGCACCAGGGGAGCGATGTCCTCGGGGTAGGCCTCCCAGTTGACGGCGAGCTGGGCTTCACCGATGAGCTCACCGACGCGGGCGCCGATCATGCTGACACCGACGACGGGGCCGTCCACGACGCGCACGACCTTGACGGAGCCGGAGGTCCCGATGATGTGGCTCTTGCCGTTGCCGGCCAGGTTGTACTCGTACGAGTCGACCTTGTCGGCGCCGTACTGCTCCTCGGCCTTGGCCTGCGAGAGTCCGACCGACGCGACCTCGGGGTCGGAGTAGGTGATCTTCGGGATGTTCTTGTCCTCGATGACCACCGGGTTGAGGCCGGCGATCTCCTCGGCGACGAAGATGCCCTGCTGGAAGCCGCGGTGTGCGAGCTGCAGGCCGGGGACGATGTCGCCGACGGCGTAGACGTTGGGGATGTTCGTGGCGAGACGCTCGTTCGTGGTGACGAACCCGCGGTCCATCGCCACGCCGACCTCGTCGTAGCCGACGTTCTGCGTGACCGGGCCGCGGCCGACGGCGACGAGCAGGACGTCACCGTCGAAGGTCTTGCCGTCCTCCAGCGTGACGACGACGCCGTTCTCGTGCTGCTCGACGCCCTGGAACCGGACACCGAGCGAGAACTCGATGCCGCGCTTGCGGAACGCACGCTCGAGCTGCTTCGACATCGACTCGTCCTCGGCGGGGACCAGGTGCGGCAGGCCCTCGACGATGGTGACCTCGGCGCCGAAGGACTTCCAGACGCTGGCGAACTCGACGCCGATGACGCCGCCGCCGAGGATGACGACCTTGTTCGGGACGTAGTCCATGCGGAGCGCGGTCTCGGAGGTGATCACGCGGCCGCCGATCTCGAGCCCCGGCAGGGACTTCGAGTAGGAGCCGGTCGCGAGCACGATGTTCTTGCCGGTGACGGTCTGGTCGCCGACCTGCACGGTGTTCTGCGAGGTCAGACGGCCCCAGCCCTCGACCACGGTGATGCCGCGGGCCTTGATCAGACCCTGCAGGCCCTTGTACTTGGAGTTGATGATGCCCTGCTGGTAGTCGATGACCTTGGGCACGTCGACACCGGCGAACTCCGCGACCACGCCGTACTTCTCGGCGTCGCGCGTCGCGTCGGCGACCTCGGCCGCGTGCAGCAGTGCCTTCGTCGGGATGCAGCCGCGGTGCAGGCACGTCCCTCCGAGCTTGTCGCCCTCGATGAGCGCGACGCTCATGCCGAGTTCGGCGGCCCGGAGCGCAGCGGCGTACCCACCACTCCCGCCACCGAGGACAACGACGTCGTAAGTCTGTTCCGTCACCTGGTGCAACTCCCTCGTGCGTGTCGGGCCGATCGGGCCCTACGTGGACACCGCGGAGGGCGGCGTCCGACGGTCGGACCGCGTGGTTCCGGTCCCGTCCCGTGCAGTACCGGTGGGAGGCGCGTCAGTGCGCCGTTCCCACCGGTACCAAACCTACTACTCGGACTGGAGGTCTTCTGCGAGAGCGATGAGCGTCCTGACCATCACACCCGTCGCACCCTTGCCCAACCAGGCGTACCCGCCGCCCTTGTTCTCCGACGGACCCGCGATGTCGAGGTGCGCCCAGGGGACACCCTCGCCCGCGAAGCGCTCGAGGAACTTGCCCGCGAGCAGCATGCCGCCGGCGGGGTTGCCGACCGTGGCGTTGACGATGTCGGCGACGTCGCTGGACAGCCGGGCCTCGAGCTCCTCGGGCAGCGGCATCGGCCAGATCGGCTCCGCGACGCCCTCGGCGACGGCGCGGACCTTCGCGACGAGGTCGTCGCTGCCCATCAGGCCGGTCGTGCGGTCGCCGAGCGCGACGACCTGGGCACCGGTCAGCGTGGCGACGTCGACGAGCGCGTCGGGCTGCTCGAGCGATGCGGCGGCCATCCCGTCGCCGAGCACCAGGCGCCCCTCGGCGTCGGTGTTGGTGACCTCGACCGTGGTGCCGTTCTTGAGCGTCAGGACGTCGCCCGGGCGGGTCGCGGTGCCGGAGGGCATGTTCTCGGCCAGGGCGAGCCATGCGGTCACCCGCACGTCGAGGCCCAGGCGGGCGGCGGCGACGGTCGCGGCGAGCACCGTGGCGGCACCGGTCATGTCGGTCTTCATCCCGAGCATCGACGCCGCGGGCTTGAGCGAGAGGCCGCCCGAGTCGAAGGTGATGCCCTTGCCGACCAGGGCGAGGTGCTTCGTCGCGGACTCCGGTGCGTACCGGACGACGACCAGACGCGGAGGCCGGGCGGAACCGCGGCCGACGCCGAGGATGCCGCCGAAGCCCTGCTCCTCGAGCGCCTTCTCGTCGAGGACCTCGACCGTGAGCGGCAGGTCCGAGGCGAACCCGGTCGCGACGTCGGCGACGTCCTGCGGCCCGAGGTCACCGGCGGCGGTGTTCACCAGGTCGCGCACGAGCGACGCGGCGTCGGCGACGATCGCCGGGCGCACCGCGGCGTCGGCGGCGACGTCGGCGGGGGCGACGACCTCGATGCGCTGGTCGCCACGGGCCGGGGCCTTGGTGCCGGTGCCCTTGTGGCGCGTGAAGGCGTACGCGCCGAGCGCCGCGCCCTCGAGGGCGGCTTCGACGAGCTCGGCGGAGTCGGTGGGCAGTGCCAGCGTGATCGAGTCGACGCGGGGGAGCTGTCGGACCGCGCTGCCGGCGGCTGCACGGATCGCGGCGGCGCCCGTGGCGGAGCCGAGGCCGATCAGCGCGACCGACTTCGCCCCGACACCGGAGGCGGGGAGTCGGACGAGCTGGTCCTTCGCGCCGGTGACCCCGATCGCGGCGAGGTCGAGGTCGGCGAGGGCGTCGACCGCTCCCAGGGCGCTGGGCGCGAGGGAAGCGGCACTGTCCGCGTCGCCGGAGGATCCCGGACGGACCCCGACGACGAGGACGTCGGCGGTGGTGGTCTCGGGGGGTGAACTGGTGGTGGAGAGCGTCGGTCGGACCATGCCCCAACCCTACCGACGGCCTGTTCGCTGTCGGCGTCGTCGTCGCGCACCGGGGACGTCGGGGGCCCCGCCTAGCATGGGGACGGTGAACCACCCTGAGGAGCTCTACACGTTCGACGCGGACGCCCCGACCGTCCCGGCGGGGTTGCACCTGGTCGCCGGGCTGACCGGGTTCGCCGATGCCGGTTCCGCCGTCGCACAGTTGACGAACTCGATCCTCGAGGACCTCGACACCGAGCTCGTCGCCGAGTTCGACCCCGACGTGCTGCTCAACTGGCGTGCCCGTCGTCCGGTCATCACCTTCGAGCACGACCACATCAGCGCCGTCGAACCGCCCCGTCTTGCACTGCACCTGGTGCGCGACGAGATCGGCCAGCCGTTCCTGTTCCTGTCGGGCTACGAGCCGGACTTCCAGTGGAACCGCTTCGTCCGCGCCGTCACCGGGCTCGCCGCCGACCTGCAGGTCGCCGACACCACCTGGGTGCAGTCGATCCCGATGCCGGTCCCGCACACCCGTCCGATCAGCCTCACCGTGTCCGGCACCCGGGCCGACCTCGTCGAGCAGATGAGCGTCTGGAAGCCCGAGACCCAGGCACCGGCGAACGTCCTGCACCTGGTCGAGCACCGCCTCGCCGAGACGGGTGCGCAGGTGACGGGGCTCGTGCTGCTCGTGCCGCACTACCTGTCCGACACCGAGTTCCCGGACGCCGCCGTCGCAGCGCTCTCCGGCATCGCCGCCGCGACCGGACTGATCTTCCCGACGGACGCCCTGCGCGAGTCGGGTCGCGAGTTCCTGACGCGCGTCGAGGAGCAGGTGGCCGGCAACGCCGAGCTGCAGCGCCTGGTCTCCGTGCTCGAGGAACGGCACGACACCTACATGGAGGGCAACCCCGTCGCGTCGCCGCTCACCGGCGTCGACGGCGAGGTGCCGACCGCCGACGCGATCGCCGCCGAGCTCGAGCGCTTCCTGGCCGACCGGCGCCCCCCGGGCGACGCGACCGACTGACCGTCGCGGCGGATCCGGACGCTCCGACAGGACGGCCTGGTGGCGCGGTGCGGGCCCGCACCGCGCCTCCAGGCCGTTCCGTCGTCACCTGCACGACGTGACCCGCGTTCGCGACGGCTGTCGCGTATCGACGTGGGGACGCGTCGGTAGCCTGGTCCGGTGAACTCCCGTCGTGCCTTCCTGATCTGGGGCGTCGCGGTCCTCGCGTACGTCCTCGCCGTCGTGCAACGGTCCTCGCTCGGAGTGTCCGGCGTCGACGCGCAGGACCGGTTCGCCGTCTCGGCGGCCGTCCTGTCGACGCTCGCCGTGGTGCAGATCGCCGTCTACGCGGGGCTGCAGATCCCGGTGGGGATCGCGCTCGACCGCGTCGGACCGCGTCGGCTGGTGCTCCTCGGTGCCGCACTGCTGGTCGTCGGACAGGCGATCGTCGCGGTGTCGCCCTCGATCGGGCCGGCCATCGCGGGGCGGGTGCTCGTCGGGGCCGGCGACGCGATGACCTTCATCTCGGTGATCCGCCTGGTGCCGATGTGGTTCAGCGGTCGGATCCTGCCGCAGATCTCCCAGTGGACGGGCAACCTCGGGCAGATCGGCCAGGTCCTGTCGGCGTTCCCGTTCGCCGTGCTCCTGCACTCGGTGGGGTGGACCCCGGCGTTCGGCGTCGCTGCCGCGGCCAGCGCGGTCGGTCTCGTGCTCGCCGCCGTGTTCGTCCGGAACGGTCCGGTGCCGGTGCGGACCGACACGATCCCGCTGCCGCACTCGTGGGGTGCCGCGGTCAGCACCTTCGGGCACGCGCTCCGGCGCCCCGGCACACAGCTCGGGTTCTGGTCGCACTACGTCACGCAGTCCTCGGGCACGGTGTTCTCGCTGCTGTGGGGCGTCCCGATGCTCCGGGGACTCGGGTACTCCCCGGGCGAGGCGGCGGGCTTCCTCACGATCATCGTGGTGGTCGGGTTCGTCGCCGGCCCGGTGCTCGGCGTGCTCTGCGCACGGTTCCCGATGCGCCGGTCGAACCTGGTGCTCGGCGTGGTCGTGCTGCTCGCGGTGCTCTGGACGGCGATCCTGCTCTGGCCCGGGCACCCGCCGACCTGGCTGCTCGTGCTGCTCGTCGTCGCGATGGGCATCGGCGGACCCGGTTCGCTCATCGGCTTCGACTTCGCCCGGACCTTCAACCCGATCGGCTCGCTCGGCTCGGCGAACGGTGTGGTGAACGTCGGCGGGTTCCTCGCGGCGTTCGTGATGATGTACCTGATCGGCGTCGTCCTCGACGTGGCGGCGCGGGCATCGGGCACCACGGTGTTCGCCTGGGAGAACTTCCGGATCGCCCTCACGGTGCAGTACGTCGTGGTCGGGTTCGGCGTCGGGATGCTCCTGCACGCCCGCCGCCGGACCCGTCGGGTGCTGCACTCGGAAGAGGGAATACGCGTCGGACCACTCTGGGTTGCACTCGTTGCACGCCTGCGGAGGCGGCACGTGCAATAATGATCACGGACCCGTTCGGGACCCCTGTCTGTCGGAGCACTTCGGTGCGCCGGTGAACTCGGGGGACTTGACATGGGTCCTAGTGCTGCCCGGAACGGTAGGACTCGTACGACGCGGGGGACTGCGGCGCGGGACCTGGGCGGCGAGGGAAGCCACGACCCCACGAACGTGGCACGACGAGAGAGGTGATCGCATGGCTGCCCGGAGCACGACGATCGATCCCACGAAGGACACCGAGCCCGAGGGCGCTGTGGCAGAGGACGCCACCGCCACCGAGGGCACCGCAGCGCCGAAGAAGCGCGCCACGAAGGCCCCCGCCACGAAGGCCCCTGCCAAGAAGGCGCCTGCCAAGAAGGCAGCACCCAAGGCGAAGAAGACCGACGCCGTCGACGAGGCCATCGCCTCGGACGAGCCGGTCGAGGAGCCGACCGACGAGGCCGACGACACCGACGACAAGACGGCCAAGCCGGACGCCGCTGCCGCGGTCGCCGCCGGTGCGCTCGTCATCTCGCAGACCGACGACGACGAGGCACCGGTCTACTCCACGACCATCACGGGTGCCACCGCCGACCCGGTGAAGGACTACCTCAAGCAGATCGGCAAGGTCGCCCTGCTCAACGCCGAGCAGGAGGTCGAGCTCGCGATGCGCATCGAGGCCGGCCTGTTCGCCGAGGACAAGCTGCAGCACTCGACGGGGCTGTCGAAGCCCGCCGAGCGTGAGCTGCGCTGGGTCGCCCGTGACGGTCAGCGTGCGAAGTCGCACCTGCTCGGCGCGAACCTCCGTCTGGTCGTCTCGCTGGCCAAGCGCTACACCGGTCGCGGCATGCAGTTCCTGGACCTCATCCAGGAAGGCAACCTGGGCCTGATCCGTGCGGTCGAGAAGTTCGACTACACCAAGGGCTTCAAGTTCTCGACGTACGCGACCTGGTGGATCCGTCAGGCCATCACCCGAGCCATGGCCGACCAGGCCCGCACCATCCGCATCCCGGTGCACATGGTCGAGGTCATCAACAAGCTCGCCCGCGTGCAGCGCCAGATGCTGCAGGACCTCGGTCGCGAACCCACTCCGGAAGAGCTCGCACGCGAGCTCGACATGACCCCGGAGAAGGTCGTCGAGGTGCAGAAGTACGGTCGCGAGCCGATCTCGCTGCACACGCCCCTGGGTGAGGACGGCGACTCCGAGTTCGGTGACCTCATCGAGGACACCGAGGCGGTCGTGCCGGCCGACGCGGTGGGCTTCACGATGCTGCAGAAGCAGCTCGAGAGCCTGCTCGACTCCCTGTCCGAGCGCGAGGCGGGCGTCATCCGCATGCGCTTCGGCCTGGGCGACGGCCAGCCGAAGACCCTCGACCAGATCGGTGACACGTTCGGCGTGACGCGCGAGCGCATCCGTCAGATCGAGTCCAAGACGATGGCGAAGCTCCGCCACCCGTCGCGGTCGCAGTCGCTGCGCGACTACCTCGAGTAAGCCGGCATGCGCTTCTTCATCCCGATCCTGATCGGGCGGATCCTCCGTGCCCTCGCCCGTGCGCGGGGCGGTGGATCCGCCTACCCGGGGTTCATCGTCCTGAAGCTCGTGCCGGACTTCCTGCAGCACGTGACGAAGCAGTTCCCGAACGGCGTCGTCTTCGTACTCGGTTCGAACGGCAAGTCGACGACGACGCACATGATCTCCGACATCGTCCGGGCCCACGGGCTCCGTGTCTTCACGAACCCGTCGGGCGCGAACCTGCCGCAGGGCATCGCGTCGGCCCTGCTGTCCGAGGTCTCGCTGACCGGCCGTCTCAAGGCGGACATCGGCATCCTCGAGGTCGACGAGGCCTTCGCGGTGGAGCTCGCCGGCATCCTGTCGCCCTCGACGGTGACGATGCTCAACGTGCAGGTCGACCAGCTGTACCGGTTCTTCGAGACCGAGCGTGTGGCGACGATGATGCTCGACACCGCCGCACTGTCGACGGCGAACGTCATCACGAACCACGACGACCAGTTCCTCGACGGCTACAGCGGCACCCCGGGGCAGCGCGTCCTGCGGTTCGGTGCGAGCGACGAGGTCATCGCCGCAGCGCCGAACGGCCTGCAGAACGCTGACTCGTTCGACGCCGGTGACCGTGCCCAGCACACCGCCGACGCCGAGGTCGTGGCCCACACGGGCGACGGCGCGACGATCCGCTTCGACGGCGCCGAGATCCCGGTCCGTCTGCCCGCCCGCGGCCTGCACTACGCGGTCGACGCCGCCGCGGCCACCGCGACGGCGAGTGCGGCCATCGGTGCGCAGTTCCGCGCCGACGCCGTGACGAAGGCCTTCGGCACGATGAAGCCGGCCTACGGCCGTGGCGAGCGGCTCCCCATCGCGGGCGAGTCCGCCGAGTTCACGATGTTCAAGAACGCCGCGAGCCTGCAGCTCAACCTCGACGCCCTGCCGGACCAGCCCGAGCAGGTCCTCATGGCGATCGACGAGGGCACGCCTGACATCTCCTGGATCTACGACATCGACTTCTCGCAGCTCGACCACGTGGACGTCGTCTCCGGCGACAAGGCGTGGCAGATCGCGATCGCGCTCGAGCATGCCGGTGTCCGCATCGGCCGGGTCGAGCCCGACGTCGAGGCTGCCATCAAGCACATGGAGCAGCTCGGTTCGACGACCCGCGGGACGAAGAACTTCATCGTCAACTACGAGATCATGATGATCGCCCGCAAGGCCCTCGGCCACCCGGACATGGAGAAGACCGCATGACGGCCGACCGGCTGACCATCCTGCACGTCTACCCCCGGCAGATGGGTGTCTCGGGCGACCGCGGCAACGTCGCGGCCCTGGTACGCCGTGCGGCCGCCGCGGACATCGACACGCAGGTGCTGCAGTACGCGCCCGGCGACGACCTGCCGACCACGGCGGACGTCGTCGTGATCGGCAACGGACCGCTCAGCGCCATGCGCTCCCTGGGTGACGACGTCGCACGCATCGGCGGAACGCTCCGTGCGTTCGCGGCCGATGGCGTGCCGGTCGTCGCCGTCGGCGGCGGGTTCGACCTCGCGACGAACGAGGTCGTGCCGACCGAGGGCGCGCCGCTCGCCGGTTTCGGTGTGTTCGACGCCCGTGCCGTGCGCGGTGCCGAGCGCCGCGTGAACTACTTCGTGCTCGAGACCCGGTACCCGCTGCTCCCCGGAGCGCCGAAGCGTCTCGCCGGCTTCGAGGACCACGCCACCCGCATCGAGCTCGCAGCCGGCGTGACGCCCTTCGCCGACGTCGTCTCCGGCGGCGGCAACCAGGCCGGCTCGCCGGTCGAGGGCGCGATCGTCGGGAACTCCTTCGGCACGCACACCCAGGGTCCGGTCCTGCCGCTCAACCCGCAGCTGACCGACGGTGTCCTCGCTGCAGCCACTGCACGGCTGGGCCGCGAGTACGCGCCGAACGCGGAGCAGACGGCGACCATCGACCGCTACGCACGTGAAGCGCGCGCCACGGTCGACCGGTACGTCGACAAGGCGTTCAAGCGCATCGCCTGACACACGACGAAGAAGGCCGGGTCCCGAGGGGGCCCGGCCTTCGTCGTCTCCGCGCGTTCTGAGCCGGGCTGCAGACGGACAGGAGGCGCGGTGCCAGCTGGCACCCCGCCTCCTGTCTGCGTGTCGGTCGCGACTACTTCGACTCGTAGAGTCGGCTGCTCTCGTCGTGCCACTCGATGGCGGTCGCCGCGAGCTTGTCCTTGAACTCGGCGCCGTGGTGGGCGCAGAAGTAGAGCTCGCCGCTCGACATGGTGGCTCGGATGTAGGCCTGCGCCCCGCAGCTGTCGCAACGGTCGGCGGCGGTCAGCTGGTGGTTGCTGACTTCGTCGATGGAGGGGTCCTGCACGGTCTGGGTCATTGCTGTGCTCCTCACGGATCGCAGGTGGTGCCGGGTGGTTGCACCATTTCAACACGTGATGCCTGAGAGCGACGCATTGTCGGGCCCTGTTTCGCTCAGCGCGGATCGCTTGGCCCCAGTGCGAGTGTCCACACGGTGCTGTCGGCGCCGCTCGGTAAACTCCGACGGTGAGCTCCGACTACTCCGCACGCCATCTCTCCGTCCTCGAAGGGCTCGAGGCGGTCCGGAAGCGGCCGGGCATGTACATCGGGTCGACGGACTCCCGCGGCCTCATGCACTGCCTGTGGGAGATCATCGACAACTCGGTCGACGAAGCCCTGGCGGGACACGGTGACGAGATCGGCGTCGTGCTGCACGCCGACGGCTCCGTCGAGGTCCGCGACACCGCCCGCGGCATCCCCGTCGACGTCGAACCGAAGACCGGCCTGACCGGGGTCGAGGTCGTGTTCACCAAGCTGCACGCCGGTGGCAAGTTCGGCTCCGGGTCGTACGCGGCCTCGGGCGGGCTGCACGGCGTCGGGGCCTCGGTCGTGAACGCCCTGTCGGAGCGTCTCGACGTCGAGGTCGACCGTGGCGGCAAGACCTACGCCATGTCGTTCCACCGTGGTGAGCCCGGCATCTTCGACGACAGCAAGGGCATCGGCCCGGACGCCCCGTTCGCGCCCTTCACGTCGGGCAGTGAACTGCGTGTGGTGGGCAAGGTCAAGAAGGGCGTCACCGGTTCCCGGATCCGGTACTGGGCGGACCGCCAGATCTTCACCGCCGACGCCCGGTTCAGCACCGACGACCTGGTCACCCGTGCACGCCAGACGGCGTTCCTCGTGCCCGGGCTCGGCATCACCATCACCGACGAGCGCGCTGCGTCGATCGACGCCGCTGCCGCCCGTGCCGAGGCGACGGGCACCACCGTGGCTGCCGGCCCGGTGGTCGAGCGGTTCCGGTACGAGGGCGGGATCGGCGAGTTCGTCGAGCACCTCGCCGTCGACAGCCCCCTGACCGACGTCTGGCGTGTGCAGGGCACCGGGACCTTCACCGAGACCGTGCCGATGCTCGACGACAAGGGCCACATGGTCTCCACCTCGGTCGAGCGCGAGTGCGAGGTCGACCTGGCACTCCGCTGGGGCAGTGGCTACGAGACCGTGTTCCGCAGCTTCGTCAACATCATCGCGACGCCGAAGGGCGGGACCCACCAGGCCGGGTTCGAGTCCGGTGTCGTGAAGGCCGTCCGCGCCCAGGTCGAGGCGAACGCCCGCAAGCTCAAGGTCGGGCAGGACAAGCTCGAGAAGGACGACGTCCTCGCCGGCATGACCGCCGTGCTGACCGTGCGGTTGCCCGAGCCGCAGTTCGAGGGGCAGACGAAGGAGATCCTCGGCACCCCGGCGGTCCGCAAGATCGTCGACCAGGTGGTGTCGAAGCGCATCACCGAGATCCTGACCTCGACGCAGCGCACCGAGAAGGCGCAGTCGGCCGCCCTGCTCGAGAAGGTCGTGTCCGAGATGAAGACCCGCATCTCGGCGCGGGCGCACAAGGAGACCCAGCGGCGCAAGAACGCGCTCGAGAACTCCTCGCTGCCGACGAAGCTCGCGGACTGCCGCTCGCAGAAGACCGAGGGAACCGAGCTCTTCATCGTCGAGGGCGACTCAGCCCTGGGCACCGCGAAGCTCGCGCGCAACAGCGAGTACCAGGCGCTGCTGCCGATCCGCGGCAAGATCCTCAACGTGCAGAAGGCGTCCGTGTCGGACATGCTCTCGAACGTCGAGTGCGCGTCGATCATCCAGGTCATCGGTGCCGGTTCGGGTCGGACGTTCGACATCGACCAGGCCCGCTACGGCAAGATCATCATCATGTCCGACGCCGACGTCGACGGCGCCCACATCCGCACACTGCTGCTGACGCTGTTCTTCCGGTACATGCGGCCGATGATCGAGCAGGGCCGGGTCTTCGCCGCCGTGCCGCCGCTGCACCGGGTCGTCGTGGTGAACCGCGGCAAGCCGAACGACACGCTGTACACGTACTCCGAACAGGAGCTGCAGACGGTGCTGAAGAAGCTCGAGAAGACGGGCAAGAAGTACCAGGAGCCGATCCAGCGGTACAAGGGCCTCGGTGAGATGGACGCGGACCAGCTGGCGGAGACCACGATGGACCGTGCGCACCGAACCCTGCGCCGGGTGAACGTGACCCATGCCGAGGGCGCTGCGAAGGTGTTCGAGCTCCTGATGGGCAACGACGTGGCGCCGCGCAAGGAGTTCATCCTGGCCGGCGAGGGCCTCGACCGCGACCGCATCGACGCGTAGCGGCGCGGCGGCAGGCCGAGTCTCGGTGCCGCCAGAGCGACACCGTGCCGCCTCCGTGCGCGGTCCGTGCCGCCGAAGCGACAGTGTCCCGCGAACCGTTCGCGGGACACTGTCGCTCTCGCGAGCGAGCGAGCGAGCGAGCGCGCGCAGCGGACGGACGGACGGCCGACGCCCGCCTACGCCTCGCCGGCGGTGCCGTCGAGCGTCGCGGCGCTGCCGCCGATCGAGCCGATGACGGCCTCGAGCGGTGCACCCGACCCGTCACGCTTCGACAGCCAGTCGGGCAGGGTACGGGCGGCGCCGTCGGTGCCGACGGCGTGCGGCGGCGCGATGCCCGCCCAGCCGACGGTGAGCCCGTCCTCGCCCTTCAGGAACGCGTGCGCCCGGACACCCTGGGTCGCGCGGCCCTTCGCGGGGAACTCCGACAGCGCGGAGACCTTGGCGCGGCCGACGTCGGTGCCGGGCAGCGCGGTCGAGGTGGTGGACACCGTGGCGACCACGGCGTCGTCGGAGCGTGCGACGGATCCGAACCAGATCACAGCAGCGCCGTCGGCCAGGGCCATGCCGGCCACTCCACCGGCGGGCAGCCCCTGCGCCCGGACGGCGGACGCCGGGAACCGCAGCAGCTGCGCGTTCGAGCTGATGAACACCAGGTCGTCGGACTCCGGGGCCTGGGCGGCACCGACCACCGCGTCTCCGGGCTTCAGGCCGATGGCGACGAACTCGGGCTTGTCCGGCCAGGCGCCGGGGACGACGCGTTTCACGACGCCGTGCGCGGTACCGATCGCCAGCGAGTCCGACGATGCCCCACCGAGGTCGACGAGCGCGACGACCGTCTCGCCCTTGGTGAGTGCCAGGAAGTCGGTGACCCGGACGCCGGCGTCGAGCCGGACCGCTGCGGGCGGCACAGCGGGGACGTCGACGGGGGAGAGCCGCAGGACCCGCCCGGTGGAGGTCAGGGCGCCGAGCTGCCCGCGCACCGTGCTCACCACGGCGGAGCGGACGGCGTCGTGCTTCGAGCGCTTCGGCACGCGGACGATGCCGAGTTCCGACGTCGGGATGTCGACGCGGATGAGCCGCCCGGTGGTCGAGAGCAGCACGCGGCAGGGGGAGTCGGCGATCTGCAGGGACTCCGGGTCGACCGCGGCCTTCCGACCGCCCTTGACCGGGGCGTCCGCCTCGGTGAGCAGGGTGCGGCGCGGGGTCGCGAACTTGTCGGACACCTCGGTCAGCTCGAGGGCGACCTGCGCGCGGAGGCGCTCGTCGGACGCCAGCAGTTCTTCGAGGGCGGCGATGTCGGCGAGCAGCTGGTCACGCTCGGCCTCGAGCTCCATCCGCGAGAACTTCGTCAGGCGACGCAGGCGCAGCTCGAGGATGTACTCAGCCTGCACCTCGGACAGGTCGAAGACGTCGCGCAGGCGGTTGCGCGCCGCCTCGGAGTCGTCGGACGTGCGGATGACCTGGATGACCTCGTCGATGTCGAGGATCGCGATGAGCAGGCCCTCGACCAGGTGCAGCCGTTCCTTGCGACGTGCAAGCCGGTACTGCGACCGGCGGGTGACGACGTCGAGCCGGTGCTGCACGTAGACGTCGAGGAGCTCGCGCAGCCCGAGGGTGCGCGGTGACCCGCCGACCAGGGCGACGTTGTTGATGCCGAAGCCGTCCTCGAGCGGGGTGTGCTTGTAGAGCTGCTCGAGCACGGCGGTGGGGTTGAAGCCGCTCTTGATGCCGATGACGAGCCGGAGCCCGTGGTTGCGGTCGGTCAGGTCGTTGACGTCCGAGATGCCGACGAGCTTCTTGGACTGGACGCCGTCCTTGATCTTCTCGATGACGCGCTCGGGGCCGACCAGGTAGGGCAGCTCGGTGACGACGAGGCCGACCTTGCGCGGGGTGAGGTTCTCGACGCTCACCTTGGAGCGGGTGCGGAACGAACCGCGGCCGGTGGCGTAGGCGTCGCGGACCCCGGAGAGCCCGACGATGGTGCCGCCGGACGGCAGGTCCGGTCCGGGCACGAACTCCATGAGCTCTTCGAGGGTGGCCTGCGGGTTCATGAGCAGGTGCTTCGCGGCCTCGACGACCTCGCCCAGGTTGTGCGGTGCCATGTTCGTCGCCATGCCCACCGCGATGCCGGAGGCACCGTTGACGAGCAGGTTCGGGAACGCCGCCGGCAGCACGCCGGGCTGCATGATCTGGTTGTCGTAGTTCGGGACGAAGTCGACGACGTCCTCGCCCAGGCCCTCGGTCATCGCCATCGACGGTTCGGCGAGCCGTGCCTCGGTGTAGCGGGCGGCAGCGGGTCCGTCGTCGAGTGAGCCGAAGTTGCCGTGGCCGTCGACGAGCGGCACGCGCATCGTGAACGGCTGGGCCATCCGGACCAGCGCGTCGTAGATCGCGCCGTCGCCGTGCGGGTGCAGCTTGCCCATCACCTCGCCGGTGACGCGGGCGCTCTTGACGTGTCCGCGGTCGGGGCGCAGCCCCATCTCGGCCATCTGGTACAGGATCCGGCGCTGCACCGGCTTCAGGCCGTCGCGGGCGTCGGGCAGTGCCCGCGAGTAGATGACGGAGTACGCGTACTCGAGGAAGGAACCCTGCATCTCCTCGGAGACGTCGACGTCCTCGATGCGCTCACCGTCGGGCAGGCCGACTACATCCGTGCGTGCCATGGCACCTTTCTGGAAGACCAGAGTCGTCTGGAAGACTCGTGGAATGGGAACAAGCGTACCGACGGCCCCCGACGGCGTCGCGAACCTCGCCGACGTCTTCCCGAGTTGCCTCGTCGCGCTCGGTGCAGCGGACGATGCGTGGTTGCGTGGCAACGGCCTGGAGGCCCGGATCACCCTCCGCCCCGCCCGCTCGGCGATCGTCGTGCTGGTCGACGGCCTCGGGTCCGCCGCGCTGTCCGCGCGCGCCGGGCACGCCCGCTGGCTGACCGGCGCGAAGGGCACCGGCACCGCGAAGAAGCTGCGGAGCGGGTTCCCGACCACGACCGCGGCCGCACTGAGCACGCTCACGACGGGCCGTTCGCCCGGCACCCACGGGGTGATCGGCTACAGCGGCTGGAACCCGGACACCGGTGCCGTGATGAACCTGCTCGGAGGCTGGGACACCGAGGTGCCCGCCGACTGGTTCCTGACGCATACGCTGTTCACCCGGGCGGCTGAGCTCGGACTCGACCCGGTCGTCGTCGGGCCGGACCGGTACCGATCGTCCGGGATGACCGCGAACGTGCTCGGCGGTGCGCGGTACGTGTCGGCGGACTCGATCGCCCAGCGGGTCGACGCCGCCCTGGCCGAGACGGACTCCGGCCGGTCGTTCGTCTACCTGTACGTGCCGGAGCTCGACTCGATCGGCCACAAGTCCGGCTGGCAGTCCGACCGGTGGACGGCCGCGCTCGAGTTGCTCGACGGGGAACTCGCCCGCCTCGATGCCCGCAGCGCCGACGACGTGGGGGTCCTGGTGACGGCGGACCACGGTGTGCTCGACGTGCCGGACCACGCGAACATCGCGATCGACCCGCTGCTGCTCACCGACGTCGTCGGTGTCGCAGGAGACCCGCGCTGCCGACAGCTCACGGTCGCACCGGGCACCGACGTCCGCGCCCTCGTCGGCGCGTTCCGGGCGCGCTACGGCAAGAAGGCGTCCGTCGCCAGCCGTGCCGAGGCGATCGAGGCCGGGTGGTTCGGGCAGGTGTCCGACGAGGTGGTGCCGCGGATCGGTGACGTGCTCGTCGTGGCGCGAGGCTCGTGGGCGTTCAACGACGACCGAGCCCTGCGCGAGGACGAGACACCGAAGCGCATGATCGGCCAGCACGGCGCGATGACCGACGAGGAGACGATCGTCCCGCTCCGGCTCGCCGGCGCCTTCGCCCACTAGGGGCGTCGGCGCCGACGCGCGGTCGTCCGGATCAGGCGGGGTCGTCGTCCGGGCGGGTGCCGAAGACGATCTCGTCCCAGCTCGGCATCGAGCGGCGGCTGCGCTTCTTGCGTTCGCCACGGCTCTCGGGCTCCGGCGCCGAGGCCGGACGGCCGTCGGTCGACTGCGGTGCGGTGTCGTTCGCGCCGCCGTCCTCGAAGCCCTGCAGCGGGATGTCGACGACGCTGATCGAGGTCCCGCGGGCGGGCTCGTCACGCTGTTCGCCGAAGGACGCGGCCTCACGCTCACCACGGCGACGGCGCAGCGCCTCGAGCAGGTCGGCGGTCTCGTTGCCGGGAGCACGCTCTTCCACGGTGGCCTGGCCGATGCGGGGCAGCGGCGCACGGAGCGGTGCGTGCTGGGACGGTTCGGGCTCGGCGGCCGGCTGCTCCGGCTCGTCGACGCGGAAGGCTCCGGAGTCGAAGCGGGTGCCGTCGTCGTCCTGCTGCTCGAACTCGACCGCACGCAGGCGCGGGGCGATGCCCTCGTCGTCGGTGTGCGACAGCCGGTGGGCGTCACCGTTGTCGGGCGCGAGGGTCGAGGTCTTCGGGTCGAAACGCCACTGGGCGTCGTGCTCGACCTCGCCCGCGGTGTAGCGGACGCGGACCTGCCAGCCGCTCTCCGGGTGCTTCCAGGAGCCCCAGGTGATCGCGGTGGCCTCGCCGGCCTCGAGCTTCGCGGTGATCGCGGGACCGAAGGTGTCGGGGGCCTCGTCGTCGACCGGGGTGACCGGGACGCGGTGCGAGGCGTCGAGGATGAAGGCCCGCTCCGCCAGGACCGGACCCTCGAAGCGACGGACGTACTCGACGTCGACGTCGAGCGCGGCAGCCACGTCGGCGGCGTCGGCGCCACCGCGGATCCGTGCCTGGACGTCCTTGGGGGAGACCCGCTTCTGCGGACCGGCGTCGGGGTTCGCCTGGCGCACCTGACCCGCCAGCGACGACGAGACGGGCAACCGGAACTCGGTGCCGCCGTCGGTCGCCAGGAGGAGTGCGCCGGACTCGACTCCGATGACTCTCACGTCTTGCATGGTTCCGCCTTCCCAGCGTCGCGTACGGTCCTGCTGTCGTACCCCGTGAGTATGCAGGGAGGACGGACGGTTTCCGGGGAGGCGCACGGGCGTGCCGCGCACATCCGCAGGCCGATCCGAGAGCGCGCCGGAGCCCGGCAACGGGTGTCGGGAATGTCCGGTTCGGGTCACCGGTTGCACAGCCAGCACGACCCGCCGCAGCACTCGGTTTGCGCATCGGCGGGGCGTGGTGCAAACTGTCGCCGCCGATCACCCGGCGACGACCTCTCGATACGAGAATGGATGGGCATGGCCACCGATTACGACGCCCCCCGGAAGACCGACGACAACTCTGACTCAGAGTCGATCGAGGCCCTCAAGGAGCGCGTTCCCGACAAGATGTCGGGGGTCGTCGACGATGATTCCGACAACCCCGGCAGCTTCGAACTCGCCGGGCAGGACCTCAGCGACGTCGACCTCGACGTCGTGGTGCTGCCCCCGCAGGTCGATGAGTTCACCTGCGTCGAGTGCTTCCTCGTGAAGCACCGTTCCCAGCTCGACCACGAGTCGAAGCTCGGACCGGTCTGCGCGGAGTGCGCGTCGCTCTAGCGAGCACAGCCGCGTCGTCCTCGACGCAACGATCAGCGAAGGCCCCGCATCCCGATGGGATGCGGGGCCTTCGTCGTGGGCTGCGAGGCGGGGCCGAGCCGCGCCTCCAGGGCCGTTGCCCATGGTCCGTCAGGACCGCAGCGCCTCGACGACCTTGCCCGGGTGGCGGACGCTGATCAGCCAGTAGGGCGTCGGGTCGGCGTCGTCGCGCACCTCGACCTTGACGACCCCCCGCACGTAGCCGCGGAAGAGGGTCCAGGCGCGGGCGTCGAGTGCCGGGCCGCGCTGCTCGGTGGCCGCCGTGCCCTCGAACGCCTCGGTCGTGCCCACGAGCGTCCGGGGGAGGTGTGCCTTGCCCGCGCGGAACTCGGTGTCGGTGACCTCGATGGTGGGTGCGAGTACCCACAGGAGCACGAGGACCCCGAGCTCCATCCCGATCGCCACGAGGACGCCGGCCAGGACGCTGATGGGGAGGAAGACGAGCAGGGTGGCGGGGATCACGAGCGCCGTCGCCAGGTACAGGGCGGGCGGGGCCCAGAGTCGTTCGCGGTACAGGGTCACGGGTCCATTCGATCACGAGCGGACGAGGTCACGGAACGGTCACGGCTGCACTACCCTCGTCACGTGACCGAACCAGTCGACGTCCTCTGGACCGGGGAGCACGCTCCCGGCCACGCCCACCCCGGCGACGCGGGTGCCGATCTCGTCTCCACCGAGGCCTTCGTGCTGCAGCCGGGCGAGCGACACCTGGCCGCCACCGGACTGCGGATCGCGCTGCCCGAGGGGTACGCCGCGTTCGTGGTCCCGCGCAGCGGCCTGGCGGCGAAGCACGGCATCACGATCGTGAACAGCCCCGGCACCGTCGACTCCGGCTACCGCGGCGAGATCAAGGTCGCGCTGCTCAACACGGACCAGACGGAACCGTACGAGGTCCACGTGGGCGACCGCATCGCCCAGTTGATCGTGATGCCGGTGCCGCAGGTGACCTACACCCGGGTCGACGAGCTGCCGGACAGCGTCCGCGGACAGGGCGGGTTCGGCTCGTCGGGCTACGGTGACCGGAGCGGCGCCGTGCACGGTGCCGCCGCAGACGCTCAGGAAGGGACGCGCGCATGAAGTTCGGCCGACGCAAGCAGGACGAGGTCGAGGTGGCGGACGCCGTCGCCGACGACATCGAGGTCGCGGACACGTCCCCCGAGGTCGACATCGCGACCGATGCAGACGCGGACCACGACGAGGTCGACGCGGTCGCCCCGACGGACAAGTCCGCTCCGGACGACCGGGCCGAGAACGGCCCCCACGACGAGACCGAGGCGAACCTGGTCCGCCCCTACGTCGACCTGGGCGGGGTGAAGGTGCTCCCGCGTGAGGGCCTGCACCTGCGCCTCGAGGTCGAGGAGGGCTCGCAGCGCGTCGTCGCGGTCGGGCTCGACTACGACGACTCCACGCTGCAGGTCCAGCCGTTCGCCGCGCCCCGGTCCACCGGCCTGTGGCACGAGATCCGCGCCCAGATCGCCGAGCAGATCGAGCGCCAGGGCGGTGTCGTGACCGAGGTCGACGGCCCGTTCGGCCCCGAGCTCCGGGCGTCCGTGCCGGTCGCCGTGGATGGTGACGGCGGCACCGCCGGTTCCCGTCCGGCCCGCTTCGTCGGCGTCGACGGCCCGCGCTGGTTCCTGCGCGGCGTGATCGCCGGCAAGGCCGCCGAGCAGCCCGACGACGCCAGCGAGATCGAGGAGCTGTTCCGCAGCGTCGTCGTCGTGCGCGGCACGACGCCGATGCCGCCGCGCGACCTCATCCCGCTGCACATGCCCAAGTCGACGCAGACCGCGATCTGACGGCCTGACGAGCAACCCCGCCTGGAGGCACGGTGCCGGACCACGACGACACCCCACGACCCGAGACGGCTGGCCCCGACCCCGCTGCACCGGCAGCTGAGTCGTCGGTGGCGCCGTCGTTCTCCGCGCAGTTCCGTGACGCGGTGCAGAACGCCGGCATCGCCCGCGTCGCGCCCGGCGAGGCACCGTCCGGTCGGGCCCTGCTGGGCGCGGTCGGCGGGGTTCGTGGGCTCGCCGAGTCGGTGCTGCCCGGGTTCGCGTTCCTGGTCGTCTACGCGATCACGAAGGAGCTCGTGCCCAGCGTCGTGATCCCGGTGGTCGTCGGCCTGGTGTTCGTGGTGCTCCGGCTGGTGCAGCGGCAGTCGGTGACGATGTCGTTCGCGGGCATCCTCGGCGTCGCGGTCTCGGCCGGCCTCGCGCTCATCACCGGCCGCGCGGAGAGCAACTTCATCCCCGGCATCATCATCAACGCGGTCTGGCTCGTCGGGCTGCTGATCACGCTGGCGATCCGCTGGCCGCTCATCGGGCTCGTCGTCGGCTTCCTGCTGCCCGCGAACGAGGACGGCTCGCACGTCGACTGGCGTGCCGACCCGGTCAAGCGGCGGGTCCTGACGGTCGCCACCTGGATATGGGTCGGCCTGTTCGCCGTCCGGCTCGCGGTGGAGGTCCCGCTCTACCTGACAGCGCAGGTCGAACTGCTCGCCGGGCTGAAGCTCATCCTCGGCGTGCCGCTGTACGCGGCGGTGCTCTGGGTGACGTGGCTGCTGGTCCGCACCGTGTTCGTCCGGCGCGACGACGTCGCCGCGGTGTAGAGTTCTCTCGACATCAAGATAGTTCCTGCCGGGCGCGCACGTGTCCGCGGGATTAGGTTTGCCTTGCTGGTGGGACGGTCCACGGCCCGCGAGGATGAGGGCAAACCGATCAGTAGGGAGGCGGCACGGTGGCTGCAGTCAATAGCTTCGGCTCGAAGGACACACTGTCGGTTGGGGGTGTCGACTACGCGATCCACCGGATCGACTCGGTTCCCGGGCACGAGAAGTTGCCCTACAGCCTGAAGGTGCTGCTCGAGAACCTCCTCCGCACCGAGGACGGCAAGAACGTCACCGAGGGGCAGATCCGGGCGCTCGGCTCCTGGCGTCCCGACGCCGAACCCGACACCGAGATCCAGTTCTCGCCGGCGCGCGTCGTCATGCAGGACTTCACGGGTGTGCCGTGCATCGTCGACCTCGCCACCATGCGCGAGGCCATGGCGGACATCGGCGGCGACCCGAACAAGATCAACCCGCTGTCGCCGGCCGAGATGGTCATCGACCACTCCGTCATCGCCGACCTGTTCGGCAGCACGGACGCCCTGCAGCGCAACACCGACCTGGAGTACGAGCGGAACGGTGAGCGCTACCAGTTCCTCCGCTGGGGCCAGACCGCGTTCGAGGACTTCAAGGTCGTCCCGCCCGGCACCGGCATCGTGCACCAGGTGAACATCGAGTACCTGGCGAAGGTCACCTACACGCGTGACTTCGACGGTGAGACCTACGCGTACCCGGACACCCTGGTCGGCACCGACTCGCACACCACGATGGTGAACGGCCTCGGCGTGCTCGGCTGGGGCGTCGGCGGCATCGAGGCCGAGGCCGCGATGCTCGGCCAGCCCGTGTCGATGCTCATCCCGAAGGTCGTCGGCTTCAAGCTCTCCGGCGAGATCCCCGCCGGCGTGACCGCGACCGACGTGGTGCTCACCATCACGCAGGAGCTCCGCAAGCACGGCGTCGTCGGCAAGTTCGTCGAGTTCTACGGCGAGGGCGTCAGCGCCGTCCCGCTCGCCAACCGCGCCACCATCGGCAACATGTCGCCCGAGTTCGGTTCCACCGCGGCGATCTTCCCGGTCGACGACGTCACGCTCGACTACCTGCGCCTGACCGGTCGCGACGAGGCGCAGATCGCCCTGGTCGAGGCGTACTCCAAGGCCCAGGGCCTGTGGCACGACGCCTCGGTCGAGCCCAACTACTCCGAGTACATGGAGCTCGACCTGTCCACGGTCGTGCCCTCCATCTCGGGCCCGAAGCGTCCGCAGGACCGCATCGAGCTGTCGAAGGCCAAGGACCAGTTCGAGGTCGACCTCGCCAACTACGCGAGCATCGACCACAGCGAAGAGGACAAGGCCGTCGCCGACACGTTCCCGGCGTCCGACCCGGTGGCCGCGGCCCCCGGTGACGAGCACGCCGTGGACGACCTGCAGGACGCCCCCGGGTCCGAGGTCCCCGTGCACGCTTCGAGCGCGCCCGGCACCGTCTCGAAGCCGACCTCGGTCGCCATCGCCGACGGCGACACGTTCACGATCGACCACGGTGCCGTGGCGATCGCCGCGATCACGTCGTGCACGAACACGTCGAACCCGTCGGTCATGATGGCCGCCGGCATCCTCGCCCGGAACGCCGCGCAGAAGGGCCTCACCGCGAAGCCCTGGGTGAAGACCACCCTCGCGCCGGGGTCGAAGGTCGTCACCGACTACTACGAGAAGGCCGGTCTCACCACCTACCTCGAGCAGCTCGGCTTCTACACGGTCGGCTACGGCTGCACGACCTGCATCGGCAACTCCGGCCCCCTGCCCGAGGAGATCTCGCAGGCCGTGCAGGACAACGACCTCGCCGTCACCGCGGTGCTCTCGGGCAACCGCAACTTCGAGGGCCGCATCAACCCCGACGTGAAGATGAACTACCTGGCGTCCCCGCCGCTGGTCATCGCGTACGCCCTCGCCGGGTCGATGCACTTCGACTTCGACAAGGACGCACTGGGCACCGACCAGGACGGCAACGACGTCTACCTGACCGACATCTGGCCCGACGCGGCCGAGGTGCAGCAGGTCATCGACACCTCGATCGACACCGAGATGTTCACCCACGAGTACGGCTCCGTGTTCGAGGGCGACGACCGCTGGAAGAACCTGCCGACCCCGACGGGCGACACCTTCGAGTGGGACCAGGAGTCGACCTACGTCCGGAAGCCCCCGTACTTCGAGGGCATGACGATGCAGCCCGACGCGGTGGCGGACATCTCCGGTGCCCGCGTGCTCGCGAAGCTCGGCGACTCGGTCACGACCGACCACATCTCGCCGGCCGGTTCGATCAAGGCCGACAGCCCCGCCGGTCAGTACCTCGCCGAGCACGGCGTCGACCGCAAGGACTTCAACTCCTACGGCTCGCGTCGCGGCAACCACGAGGTCATGATCCGCGGCACGTTCGCGAACATCCGTCTGCGCAACCAGCTGCTGGACGGCGTCGAGGGCGGGTACACCCGTGACTTCACGACGCCGGACGGCGAGCAGTCGTTCATCTACGACGCCTCGGAGCACTACCAGGAGCAGGGCATCCCGCTCGTCATCTTCGGCGGCAAGGAGTACGGCTCCGGTTCGTCCCGTGACTGGGCGGCGAAGGGCACGAACCTGCTCGGTGTCCGTGCGGTCATCACCGAGAGCTTCGAGCGGATCCACCGCTCGAACCTCATCGGCATGGGCGTCGTCCCGCTGCAGTTCCCGGCGGGCGAGACGGTCGAGTCCCTCGGCCTCGACGGCACCGAGGTCGTGTCGATCTCCGGGCTGACCGAGCTGAACGAGGGCCGCACCCCGAAGACCGTGCACGTCACCGCGACGCCGAGCGAGCACTCGCCCGCCGGCAAGCAGCCGGTGGAGTTCGACGCGGTCGTCCGCATCGACACCCCCGGTGAGGCCGACTACTACCGCAACGGCGGCATCCTGCAGTACGTGCTCCGCTCGCTCGTCTGAGCGACGTGCGCACGGGTCGCTGACGCGACCACAGGACGGACGGGAGGCCCGTGGCGACACCGCCACGGGCCTCCCGTCCGTTGTCGGGTCCCGAGAATAGAGTGGGCCGACAGCCCCACGAAAGGAGCGCCCGTGAGCCTGCTCGCCAGCATCACGTCGCCGCGCGACCTGAAGCGTCTCTCCGACGCGCAGATGACCGACCTCGCCGCCGAGATCCGGCGCTTCCTGGTCGCCGAGGTCGCGAAGACCGGTGGGCACCTCGGGCCGAACCTGGGTGTCGTCGAGCTGACGCTCGCGATGCACCGCGTGTTCGACTCGCCGAACGACCCCTTCGTCTTCGACACCGGGCACCAGTCGTACGTGCACAAGCTCGTCACCGGGCGGCAGGACTTCTCCAAGCTGCGCGAACGCGGTGGCATCGCCGGCTACCCGCAGCGCAGCGAGTCCGAGCACGACATCGTCGAGTCCTCGCACGCGTCGTCGTCGTTGTCGTGGGCCGACGGAATCTCCCGCGCGTTCGGGCAGACCGGGCAGACCGACCGCTCCGTCGTCGCGGTGGTGGGGGACGGCGCCCTCACCGGTGGGATGACGTGGGAGGCGCTCAACAACATCTCTGACGACAACGACCGGCGCCTGGTCATCGTCGTCAACGACAACGGCCGCTCGTACGCCCCGACCATCGGTGGCATGGCGCGGTTCCTGAGTTCCGTGCGCACCCGCCGCGAGTACCGGGCCCTGTACGAGAGCACGCAGGCCGTGGCGGCGCGGTTCGGTGCTCCGGGTCGTGCGGTGTACCGCGGCATGCGCGGGGGCCTGCACGGCTTCCTGTCGCGACTGACGAACAACGAGGCGCTGTACTCGAACCTCGACATCAAGTACATCGGCCCGGTGAACGGGCACGACCAGCAGGCGATGGAGGCTGCGCTCCGGCAGGCCAAGGAGTACGGCGCTCCCGTGATCGTGCACGTCATCACGGAGAAGGGCCACGGCTTCGAGCCCGCCCTGCGCGACCAGGCCGACCAGTTCCACGCCGTCGGCCACATCGACCCGGAGACGGGCGAGTCGCTCGACGCCGCGTCGGGCCCCTCGTGGACCTCGGTGTTCGCGTCCTCCCTGGCCGAGGCCGGCGCCTCGGACCCTCGGATCGTGGCGATCACGGCGGCGATGCTCCGGCCGACCGGGCTGCACCTGTTCCAGGAGCAGCACCCCGACCGCGTGTACGACGTCGGCATCGCGGAGCAGCACGCCGTGACGACCGCCGCGGGCCTGGCGTACGGGGGACTCCACCCGGTCGTGGCGCTCTACGCGACGTTCCTGAACCGGGCGTTCGACCAGGTGCTGATGGACGTCGCCCTGCACAGGGCCGGCGTGACGTTCGTGCTCGACCGTGCCGGCATCACCGGTCCGGACGGCCCGTCGCACCACGGCATGTGGGACCTCGCACTGCTGCAGGTCGTGCCGGGGATCCGGATCGCCGCACCGCGCGACGCCGCGACACTGCGTGAGGAGTTCCGCGAGGCGATCGCCGTCGACGATGCCCCCACCGTGCTGCGGTGGTCGAAGGGGCAGGTCGGGCCGGACATCCCCGCGGTCCGTCGTCTCCCCGACGGTGTGGACGTGCTGCACGCCGCCGCGGACGACGTCGAGGACGTCCTCTTCGTCGCCGTCGGGTCCATGGTGCCGGTGGCACTCGAGGCCGCGGCGCTGCTCGAGGCGCAGGGCATCGGCGTCACCGTCGTGGACCCGCGCTGGGTGGTCCCGATCCCGGGTTCGCTCATCGAACTGTCGCGCTCACACCGGCTCGTCATCACGATCGAGGACGGTGTGCGCGTCGGCGGCGTCGGGACCCGGCTGCGGCAGGACCTGCGTGCCGCTGGGGTCGACACCGGGGTGAACGAGCTCGGGCTGCCCGACGCGTTCATCGACCACGCGACGCGGTCCCAGATCCTCGCCGACGCTGGGCTGACGGCGCAGGCCATCGCCCGCGACGTCATCGACCAGGTCGTCGGGACGAAGCTGCCACAGGCGAAGCCCGCGCGCTCCCGCGAGTCGGCCGCGTCCGACCGCTGACCGCTCGGCCCGGGCCCGGGTCCGGTCAGCAAAACACCGGTGTTCGCGCTGCACTCCGCGGTTTACGGGTGTTCGGTGCGCGAACACCGGTGTTTTGCGTACTGGGCCTAGCGGGAAGCGGGGCCGACGATCCGGGGCTCGTGGAACGTACCGCCGAAGACACGCTCGGAGGCACCGGAGCGATCCAGGTACGGGCTGATCCCACCGGCCTGGAACGGGTAGCCAGCGCCGAGGATGAGCCCGAGGTCGATCTCCTCGACGTGCTCGACGACCTTGTCCTCGAGCATGCGGTGCAGCTCGTCGGCCAGGGCGTCCTCGAACCGGCGCTGCATCTCGGCGGCGTCGACGGGCTTCGCGTCCTTCTTGGACGGTGCGACGAGCTTCACGGCGGCGGGGTCGTACCCGGTCGCGTTGCCCTTCTTGTCGCGGGTCAGGATCGTCCCGTGCTCAGCGATCTTCTTCAGGCCGTCGCCGGGGTAGAAGCGCTCCGGCCAGGCGGCGTGGTGCGAGTCGAGCACGTGCGCACCGACCGGCAGCCCGACGAGCTCGAGCAGCTCGAACGGCGACATCGGCAGGCCGAGCGGTGCGGCACCCTGGGCGACGGTGTCGAACGAGGTGCCTTCCTCGACGCCGCGCATCGCCTCGCCGAGCACCCGGGCGAGCACCCGGTTGACGACGAAGCCGGGCTGGTCCGCGGTGATGACCGCGGTCTTCTTCAGGGTCTTCGCGACGGCGAGGGCGGTGACGAGGGCCTCGTCCGAGGTCTTCGCCGCGCGCACCACCTCGAGCAGCGGCATGACCGCGACCGGGTTGAAGAAGTGGAAGCCGACGAGCCGCTCCGGGTTCGTCAGGACCGACGCCATCTCGTCGACGGAGAGCGACGACGTGTTCGTGGCGAGGATGGCGTCCGGGGCGATGACCTGCTCGATCTTCCGGAAGACCTCTTGTTTGACGGTCATCTCCTCGAAGACGGCCTCGATCACCCAGTCGGCGTCGGCGAAGGCGTCGTACGACACCGACCCGCGGACGAGTGCGGTGATGCGGTTGGCGTCGTCGGGGGAGATCCGGCCCTTGTCGAGCAGCTTCGTGACCTCGCCGCGGATCCGCTCGACACCGACGTCCACACGGGACTGGTCGACGTCGGTGATGACCACGGGGACCCCGAGACGGCGGGCGAAGAGCAGTGCGAACTGGGAGGCCATCAGCCCGGCGCCGAGGACACCGACCTTGGTGATCTTCTTCGGTTCGACACCTTCCGGAGCGCCGACGGGCTTCTTCGCGCGCTTCTGCACGAGGTCGAAGGCGTACATCGACGCGGCGAACTGGTCGCCGGACAGCAGGTCGGCGAGGGCGTCGTCCTCGTCGGCGAACCGTTCGTCGAGCGAGCCCGACTTGGCGGCGGCCACCAGGTCGAGTGCTCGGAACGGCGACTTCGGCACGGTGCCGATCTTCGACGCCACCTGGCCACGCGCGACCTTGACGACGGTGCCCCATGCCGCCTTCTCGAGCATGCCCGGCTCGTTCTTCCGCACGACCTTGGTCGCGCCGGTGATGACACGATCGGCCCAGGCAACGGACGAGGGCAGGAACGTGACGGACGGCACCAGGACGTCGCCGATGCCGATCTCGACCGCGGCCGGACCGTCCATCAGGCGGTTGTTCTTGAGCGGGTTCTCGACGATGACGCGGAGCGCGCGCTCCGGGCCGATCAGGCGGGGGAGCAGTGTCGCGCCACCCCAGCCGGGGATGATGCCGAGGAACACCTCGGGCAGGCCGATGCCCTGCGCGGCGGACGAGAAGGCCCGGTACGTGCAGTGCAGGGCGATCTCGAGCCCGCCCCCGAGCGCCAGGGTGTTCACGAACGCGAACGACGGCACTCCGAGGTCGGCGAACTTGCGGAGCGTGGCGTGCCCGAGGGCGGCGAGGTCGTGCGCGGCCTCGCGCGACGGGACCGCTGCGGCCTGGGACAGGTCGGCCCCCGCCGCGAAGCAGTACTCCTTGCCGGTGATCGCGACGCCCTGGATCGTGCCGGCGGCGGCCTCGGTCCGCAGGGTGTCGAGCACCCCGGACAGTTCACGGAGCGTGCGGGGTCCGAGGGTGTTCGGCCGCTTGTAGTCCTTGCCGTTGTCGAGCGTGATGAGTGCCAGCGTGCCGCCCGAGGGCATGGTCACGTGCTTCACGAACGAGTGGGTGACGACCTCGTCCTCGCTGAGTTCGGCCAGTCGGTCGTTGTCGACGATGGTCATGGTCACGCCCCCTTCCGAGCGGAACGCTCGGCCGACTTGCTGTGGTTCGGGTTCTCCCAGATGACGGTGCCGCCCTGGCCGAGCCCGATGCACATCGTGGTGATGCCGTACTTGACGTCCGGTCGCTCGGCGAACTGCGCCGCGAGCTGGTTCATGAGTCGGACACCGCTCGACGCGAGCGGGTGGCCGACGGCGATGGCGCCGCCCCACGCGTTCACGTTCGGGGAGTCCTGGGCGATGCCGTAGTTGTCGAGGAAGGCGAGCACCTGGACGGCGAACGCCTCGTTGATCTCGAACAGGCCGATGTCGTCGATCGACAGTCCGGCCTTCGACAGTGCCTTGTCGGTGGCGGGGACCGGGCCGACGCCCATGACCTCGGGCTCGACGCCGGCGAAGGCGAACGACACCATGCGCATCTTCGTCGACAGGCCGTGCTGCTTCGCACCGTCCTCGGACGCGAGCAGGCTCATGGTCGCGCCGTCGTTGAGTCCGGCTGCGTTGCCGGCGGTGACCCGTCCGTGGGGCCGGAACGGCGTCTTCAAGGCGGCCAGCGCCTCCAGGGTGGTACCCGGCCGGGGCGGCTCGTCGGTGCTGATGACGTCCCAGCCGTCGCCCTTGTTGACCTCGACCGGGATGACGTCGGGCTGCAGCTTGCCGTTCGCCCAGGCGGCGGCGTAGCGCTGCTGGGACTGGACGGCGTAGGCGTCCGTGCGGTCCTTCGTGATCGCGGGGAAGCGGTCGTGCAGGCGCTCGGCGGTGGCGCCCATGACGAGGGCGTCGCTCGACACCATGCGCTCCGCGACGAAACGCGGGTTGGGGTCGGCGTTGAAGCCCATCGGGTGGCGGCCCATGTGCTCGACCCCACCGGCGATCGCGACGTCGGCGGCACCGAAGGCGATGGCACCCGCGAGTGTCGTGACACTCGTCATGGCGCCAGCGCACATGCGGTCGATCGCGTAGCCGGGCACCGACTTCGGCAGGCCTGCGAGCATGCCGACCGTGCGCCCGAGCGTCAGGCCCTGGTCACCCTGCTGCGTGGTCGCGGCGACGGCGACGTCGTCCACCGCTGCGGTGTCGAGGGAGTCGTTCCGGTCGAGCAGTCCGCGCATCGCGTGCACCGCGAGGTCGTCGGACCGCGTCTTCCAGAACACCCCCTTCTCGCCGGCTCGTCCGAACGGTGTGCGAACGCCGTCCACGAACACGACGTCTGATGCCTTTGGCAATCCGGGCCTCCCAGATCCTCTTCGATCGGGCCGGAACGCAGGTCGCTCCGGCCTGGCCGGGCCTCGCCCGGCGACCCTGCCGACGCTATGCCCCCACCCTGGGCGGCCGCATGCCGGTTGGGCAGTTCCTACGACTCGTCGTCGTCCGTCGCGGCGGGCCGCTGTGCAGCAACGACAAAGGCCGACGCGATGATCGACGAGAGTTCCTCGACCTGCCACGGGCGCGCATCGTGCTCGGCGAGGGCGGCTCCGACCAGTTCGGTCGACACCGGCGACGGCGGTGCCCACGACACGAGCCGGAGTGTCTCCGGCGTGAGCAGGTTCTCGAGCGGGATGTCGAGCTCCTCGGCACGCTTCGTCACCGCGGCGCGCGCGGCCTTGTACCGGCGGTCGGCCGCGGGGTTGCGGTCGGCCCAGGCGCGCGGCGGCGGGAGCGTCGCCTCGCCGGCACCACGCAGGCGGGGGAGGTCCTCGGTGGTGCGGCCCTCGTCGACGGCGGCCCACCAGCGGTCGAGCTCGGAACGGCTGGCGCGGCCCGTGAAGGCCTTCAGCGCCCCCAGCTCGGCGCGCGACTCGGGTGCGGCGGCCGCAGCGGCGACGATCGCGGCGTCGGGGATGGTGCGGCCCGGGGCGATGTCCGCCTGTCGGGCGTACTCGTCACGGGCGAGCCACAGCGACCGGGCGATCGCCAGGGCGCGGGCACCACGGAGCGCGTGCATGCCCGACAACCGACGCCACGGCTCGGCGCGGGCCGGCTTCGGTGCACGGTGCAGCACCGCGTCGAACTCCTCGGCCGCGATGCGGGACTTGCCGGCCTCGTCGAGCTTCTCGGCGAGGGCGTCTCGCAGATCGGGCAACAGCTCGACGTCGAGCGATGCGTAGACGAGCCACGACTGGGGCAGGGGACGGGTGGACCAGTCGGCGGCCGAGTGCGCCTTCGCCAGGGTGATGCCGAGCAACTGCTCGACGACGGCACCGAGGCCGACACGGGGGAAGCCGGCGATGCGGGCGCCGAGTTCGGTGTCGAAGATGCGGGTCGGGACGAGGCCGACCTCCTGCAGGCACGGCAGGTCCTGCGAGGCGGCGTGGAACAGCCACTCCTCGTCGACGATGGCGGCCTGCAGGGCGGAGAAGTCGCCGATCGGGATCGGGTCGAACAGGAACGCACCGGCACCACGGCGGAACACCTGGATCAGGTACGCGCGCTGCGAGTAGCGGTAGCCGCTGGCGCGTTCGGCGTCGACCGCGACGGGGCCGTGCCCGGCGGCGATGGCGGCGACCGCGTCGAGGTACTCGTCGTGCGTGTCGATGACCTTGACGGCGTCGTGCGACGCCTCGAAGGCGGGGCCGGCAGCGGCGGCCGGAGCAGCCGAGCCGGCAGCGGCAGCTGGAGCAGCTGTGCCGGCAGCGGCAGCCGGAGCAGCCGAGCCGGCAGCGGGGCTGGCGGCGTCCTGGGGAGCGGGATCGGTCACTTGGCGAGCCTCCTCGGGGCCAGCAGGGTCACGCCGTCCGATGCGGGAGGCAGACCGGCGAGCATGGCGACGATGTCCTGCCAGGCCCGGACGTGTGCGGTGAGGTCGTCGCCGCGTGGTGTCCACGACGCGCGGAGTTCCAGCTGGGCGCCGTCGCCCTGTGCGGCGAGGTCGCCGTACCCGCGCGAGATGATCTTGGTGGCCGTGCCCGAGGCGTGGTCGTACGTCGCACCGTGCGACTCGAGCGCGTCGACGAGCCAGCTCCACGTCACGTCCGCGACGAACTCGTCGACGCCGATCTCCGGTTCGAGCGGCGCCTGGGCGAACGAGACGACGCGGAACGCGCCACCCCAGCCCTCGGGTTCTTCCGGGTCGTACAGGGCGATGAAGCGCCCGGTGCCCAGGTCCGACTCGACCCCGTGCGCGGTGCCGGACACGTCCGCCGCCAGGGCGATCGAGAACGGTGCGATCCGGGTCGGCGAGGGGATCTCGGTGACGGTGGTCTCGGCACGGCCGCTGCCGCCGGACACGAACGCGCGGAGCCGCGCGAAGGCGTCGGGCTCTCGGGTTTCGGACACACATGCAGACTAGGCTCCGGGCCATGTCCCGATCCGCGCGACCCGCCGAGGACGTCGTCCAGGAGACCGCTCGATCGGCCGGGTTCATCGCACTCGGCGCCGGTCTGGCAGCAGCAGCGGTGGGGACGGCCGTCATCGGTGGCTTCGTCGCCGCCGTCGCCCGCGCCGTCGTCACGCCTGACCGCAAGCGCAACGAGCGCGTGCCGATCCACGCCGTCGACCCGGTCCGGAAGACCGTCACGATCGAGCGCACCGCGGACACGGAACTGCAGGGCCGCTACTCGCTCTGGTTCGGCGGCGGCACCGGACACATGCGCGTCGGCGAAGTGCTCGGCACGACCGACACCACCGTCACCCGCCGCATCATCGCCATCGACGCCGGCGACCCGACCGCCGCCCGTCGCGGTCGCTGGGGCGGCTGGTTCTACCTGACACCCGGCGAACTCGACGTGCCCGTCGAGGACGTCGACATCCCCACCCCGAACGGCCCTGCCCCGGCATGGGTCGTCCGCGCCGACGATCCGGACGCCCCGTGGGCCGTGCTGGTGCACGGCCGTGGTGTCACCCGCGCCGAGACCATCCGCGCCGTCCCGGTCTTCCGCGCCGCCGGCTACTCGGTCGTCCTCGCCTCGTGGCGGAACGACGGCGTCGCCCCGCCCAGTGTCGACGGTCGCTACGGCCTCGGCAGCACCGAGTGGGAGGACGTCGACTCCGTGCTCCGCTGGCTCACCGCGCAGGACGCCCAGAGCGTCGTGCTGATGGGCTGGTCGATGGGTGGCGCCGTCGTGTTGCAGACCCTGCTCCGCTCGCGGTTCGCCGGGCTGGTCGACGGGGTCGTGCTCGAGTCACCCGTGGTCGACTGGCACGCCGTCCTGAAGTCGCAGAGCCAGCTCCTGCGCCTGCCGCGGCCGGTCCGCAAGGTCGCACAGCGCCTGCTCCGCACGCCCGTGCTCTACCGGTTGGCCGGGCTGCAGCGGCCCGTCGACCTGCGCGAGCTCGACATGGTCACCCGTGCCGACGAACTCACGGTGCCGATCCTGCTGCTGCACAGCGACGACGACGGCTTCGTGCCGTCCTCGGCCTCGCACGACCTGGCGCGCGCGCGGCCCGACCTGGTCCGGCTCGAGATCCAGACCACGGCCCGGCACACGAAGCTCTGGAACCACGACGCCGACTGGTTCGACGCCCGGATCCTCGCGTGGCTCACCGAGGTGGTCCAGCGGCGCGGCGCGGCCAGCGCGCGGTAGAGACGACCGAACGACGGACGGGAGGCGCGGTGTCAGCTGGCACCGCGCCTCCCGTCCGTTCCTGCGTCCGTTCGGTCGCTTGGTGAGCAGGAATGGTCGGGTCGCCGTCCGACACCCGACCATTCCTGCTCACGAAGCGGGTGGTCCGGCGATCGCTCCGTTCGAGGCGCTTCCTGCTGCCTCGTCGGGCGGTTCGCGAGTCTGCCGGAGCTTGCCGACCAGATCGATCACTTCGTCGAGGAGCGCGGGCGAGTGCTCATCTCGTGGGCGTGCGCGTCTGCCTCGGTCTTGTAGATCTCGCCCCATGCGATGCTCGGCGGCATGGCATAGACAGGCAGATCGGCGTCAGGGAGACAGATCTGGACGAAGTGCGGGAAAGCGGGGAACGTCCAGAGGTCTTCGTCTTCGAAGCGACTCCAGAGCAACAGCTCCCCGACGCCCAGCGGGTGGCCGAGCTCCTGACCGTTCAGCGGCGGATCGCAGCTGACCATCAGCGCATGGTGACCGTTCGGGAGCTCGATCGGTCGTTCCACTTCGCACCGGAAGACGGACGAGAACCGCTTGCTGTCCATGGACGAGAGAAAGAAGACTTCTTGCATGTCAGAACTCCGGATTGATGCCGCTGACGCGATCGAGCTGGATCGCGCGCTTCTCGATGCCGTTCGGGAGGGGGTCGCGCAACGTTGCTTCGAGCAGGAACTGCCCCGAGTTCACGCTGTGATCGGGCTCGGTCTTCCCTGACGGTAGTCCTGCGACGTCGCGGTGGTCGGCAACAGAACCAGGGTGGGACGGCGACCATGAGGCACCGGTCGCCTGAGCATCTCCGCCGTAGACACGGGAGATCTTCTGACCTTCGAAGGGCGTCGGGAACTCGTCGCCGAGCTTCTTCACCGCCGTCGGCAGATCAACCTGGTTGAGCACCCCGCCGGTCGCCGGCGACGTCGTCGCGCTGTGGAACCACGATGCCGACTGGTTCGACGCCCGGATCCTCGCGTGGCTCACCGAGGTGGTCCAGTGGCGCGGGGCGGCCAGCGCGCGGTAGACGCGACCGCAGGGCGGACGGGAGGCGCGGTGTCAGCTGGCACCGCGCCTCCCGTTTGTCGGTGGTGCCGTCTGCGACAATCGACCCATGTGGCCGTTCCGCAAGCGCCCCGACACGGTGCCCTCGTTGCCGACGAACCCCGTGCTGCAGCAGATCGTGCAGCGGGGCGGCGACTTGTCCCAGCCGCGCGACTGGGTGCACTTCGTCTACTTCCCGGACGGAGGGTCCGCCAGGGCTGCCTCCGCGCGGATCGCCGCCGCCGGGTGGAACGTCGCAGTCAAGCCGTCGGGTGCGGAGTGGTACGTCGCCGCCGATCAGCAGAACGTGCTCGTCGACGACGCCCGACTCGGCGAGGCGGTGCGGTTCTTCGAAGGGATCACCGCGGAGACCTCCGGCGCGCAGTGGGACGGCTACGAAGCGAGCATCTAGATCGTCGTTTGCTGGCCTCGCCCGAACTCCTCGAGAATGAGTCGATCCGGACGACCAGGGGTGATCTCGGCGGTCAGGTCCGAGCCTGGTGCACCAGATCGGGCAGCACGATGTGATCAGCGGGGATCGTGTACGTGACCACCTCGAGGTCGTTCGGCGCTGTCATGGTGATCCGGTCTCCTCTGTCGTCTCGGTCTGGGGCGAGAGGCCGCCCACGCTCATGGCAGCGAGGATGTCGGTCCTGCCGGGCGTGAACGCCGTGATTCCGACCGAGGTGTCAGCCTGCACGATGCAGAACCCCGGCTGCTCGTCGCCGAGCGGCACGAGCGCACGGGCGAACTCGTCGAGTCCGCGCACGTCGAAGCCCTTTTCGGCGGCAATCCTGTACTTCGTCAGGAAGGTGCGTGCCGTCGACAGCGCGCCCTGCTCGAAGATGCGCAGCCGTTCCTCGGCCAGACACCGCGATGCCACCTCGAGCGCCAGTTCCGCCCCCGGAGCGTCTGATGCGCGGAGCCGCGCGCACAGCTCCTGGACCGAGATGTGGACGACCCCGACGGAACGGTCGATCGCCGTGGCTGCCACGAGCGTTCGGTCCGTCGCGCGCAACACGACCGTCACGAGTTCATCCCCGTGCTCGACCTGACAGATCAGGACCAGCTCGTCGCCGAGGGCTTCGAGTGGGTCGATGAACGGCACGAGGTTCGGCTCCTGCTTCGAGTAGGACTGCCGGATGACCGCTGCGAACGAGCGTGCGGTCACGTCGGAGACGAGCACCTGGGCGTTCGATCCCACTGCGGCGAGGACGTCGATGACACGGTCCGGGAGCTCCACGGTCGATTCATCGGTGACCGCTCGGAGATGGTGGATCGAGATGGCCGGGGGCGCGTCGGTCACCGTCGGATCTCCGCGGACGACGGGCTGTGTCGGTACCGGACCTCGCCGTCGGGCAGAACGTCGATGTCCACTCGTGCGCGCCCCGGTTCGCTGTAGTGCCAGGACGGACCTCGGCGGTTCGACCAGCCCTCGAGCAACTCACCCGAGGCGAACCGGATGGCGATCCGCGCGCCCGTGACTGCACCGTCCGAGACGACCTTGTTGTGCAGGGCAAGGAGCTCGAGCAGGGACGGTTTGTCGCCGGGATCGAGGAACGCGTGCTCCCCGTCAGAGCCGGTCAGCGCGAAGTCGGTCTCGAACCGGAGCGACGCACCGCTCGAGAAGCGGATCGTCACGTCGGAGTCGATGCCGATGAAGTCGACGGTGTCGCCGGCGATGTCCAGCGCGAAGGGCTGGCGCGGAACGCCGCTCATCCTCGATCTCCTTCCGTGCCCGTGCCCGTGCTTCCGGTCGGCGGCTCGGTGCGGGTCGGGCGACCCTTCGGCCCGGAGACCTGCCAGGACTCGAACTCGGCATCGGGACCGGCGACGAGGGTGTCCCCGCCGTCGAAGACCAGCGTCAGTACGCCGTTCTCGGTCGAACTCCGAACGAGCTCGGCACCGAACAGCCGCAGGACCGGGAGCAGTGAGTCCTTGCGGTCGGGATCGACGACCGCGGTGCTTCCGGACCGGTCGGTGAAGGTGCACTCGGATTCGAGCTGGACGCGGTACCCGTTGCCGAACCCCAGCTCGAGCCGGAAGTCGACGCCTATGAGGTCGAGCGTGCCCGCGCGCTCGACGGTCATCGCGCCCCCGGTGGAGTCTGCCGTGTCACGGGTCACGATCGTTCACTCGTCCGAAATCTGCGCGGAGCCGACGACAGAGGGCCGGCGGAGTTCATCCCGCGTCGCATCTGTGAACCCCGGAAGTTCAAGACTGTCGACGTTCCTCTTCCTCATCCAGATCATGATCTCCCTGGGTGATTCAGGATCGTCGTTCACGGACTGCTAGTCGCCGAACAATTCGGACGACGTAGGAGTTGGACGATATCGAACTTCGTCGTAGGCCGGGAGCCACGGTTCCAGACCGAAGTGAGCACGAACCGCCTTCTCGAGGACGATCGGGGAATCGATCGTGAGCCGCGGGACCTGGGTAGCCTCCTGTCCCGTTGCCCGGCGCATTCTCGTTCCGTCGAAGTTCGTCACCCGGACTCCGTCGTAGTCGTCTGATCCGAAGCTGTAGGCGGGCAGGAAACGTGCCTGATCCGGAGCGCGGTGGCCCACTATCTGCCACATCCCCGGTCGGAATCGGGCGTCGAACGTCATCCGGGCCAGGAGTGGCGGAGTTGCGGCCACCTCGCTGAGGTCGAGGCTCTGAACTGCATCTTCAGGAACGACCAGATCGAAGACGACGACGTAGAACGAACTCTTGTACTTGCCGATCACTTGTCCGAGGGCAGCCCTGCCGTCGCCGAGGGGCACTGTGAAGATGTCGCCGATCGTGATCCTGTAGACCTGCTGTTTCGTACTCAATACGGGCTTCCTCCTGCCGCGTCGTAACGCTTGTCGCTCATCTGGTGGCGCTTGTTGGACAGGCCGCCATCCGGGTTGCCCTTGTTCGTGGGTCCGCCTTCGTTGCGAATGTGGAACTCTTCTCGACGGTCCAGGTCGACTCCTGGGTGCCCCCTGTCGATCCTCTCAAATCTGAACGCCGCATCCGGGTGTTCTCGTGCGTGAGCGGCCTGGCGCAGGAGGAAGTGGTCTTCACTCTTGGTCTGTCCGATGTAGGGCTTCAGGCCGTCGGTGATGTCCGTGCGCCGGTAGATGATGCCCGGTGGTACCGGCGTCTCGTCGCCGAGCTTCGCCACGGACGTCGGCAGGTGGACCTTCGACATCGTGCCGCCGGTGGCCGCCGACGTCGCCGCACCCTCGGCAGCGTTCCGGAGCAGGCCGCCGGGGGTCACCGGCTGGCCACTCACCGCGTAGTTCGCGACGTTCTCCGCCGCACCTTCTGCTGCGTTCTTGACCAGCTGCTTGCCGATCAGGGCTCCGGCGCCACCGCCGACGGCACCGAAGGCCCCGCTGACGGCGACCTGGCCCCAGTTGACCTCGCCGGTGGTGGCCTTCTGGATGATGGTGTCGGCACCGGCGCTGATCAGCATCATGCCGACCGGACCGCCGACGCCGGTGGCGACGAGCACCCCGCCCGCGACGACCATGGCACCGCCGGCGACGTACTCCCAGTTGTCCGCGAACCAGTCACCGGTGGCTGCAGCGGCCCGGGCGAGCGGACCCTGTTCGGCTGCCGCGTAGGCCTCCAGCTCCGCGTCGGTGACGGGCGCGAGACCGAGCGGGTCGATGGCGTGCAGCGGATCGTTGCCGGCGAACGAGTACGGGTTGCCGGCCCAGGCTGCTCCGGCGGGCGCGCTGATCGGGTCGACGGACAGGAAGCCGCGCGACGACGAGTCGTAGGCGCGAGCACCCATCCACTCCAGGCCGGCGACCTGCAGCGAACCGTCGGCGCCGAGGGCGACCCCGCCCGGCAGACCGGAGCCGCCGAGGTCGACGAGCGTCTGCCACGGGTCGGCTTCGTCGGCTGCTCTGGTCGTGCGTCGACCGCTGGTGATCCAGCGGTCGTCCACCCCGATCAGGCCGCCGGGAGCGCGGAGCACCGGCTCGTCACCGACGGCCAGGAGCGTCGGCGCGAACGCGGCGGTGTCCCAGTCGATCGGGACGCCGTCGACATCGGCGAGTTCACCGAGGGCGTCGACCTGCAGGTCGGTTGTGGTGCTGCCTGCCGCGGTGGACTCCGCCACCCCGGTGAGGTGACCCTGCGGGGTCCAGCCGTACGTGGTCGTCACGCCGTCGGCTCGGAGCGCCTGCACCCGACGACCAGCGCCGTCGTAGGCGTACTCCACTTCGGGCAATCCGTCCGGAGCGTCGACCCTGCTCAGCTGTCCGGCGGCGTCGTACGTGAACCGTCGGGCCGCGGAGTCCGTCCGTTCCTCGACCAGACGCCCCGCCGCGTCGTAGACCCAGTCCGTGCGACCACCCTCGTGGACGGCGGCCACGAGCTGTGCGGCATCGTCGTGCTCGTAGGAGACGCTCTTCCCGGCGCCGTCGACCCGGGTGATCCGCCCATCGGCGTCGCGTGCGACCGTGCTGACCTGCGTGCCCTCCGCGTCGATGCGCGCGTGCCGGACCACGTGTCCGTTCACGTACTCCCAGGTCTGCAGCTGATCGCCGGCGCGGGCCTGCAGGAGTCGCCCTGCCGCGTCGTGCTCGTACCGGGCCTCGCCGAAGACCGAGTGCTCGACCCGGACGACCCGCCCTGCCGCGTCGTGCTCGTACCGGGTCGTGGACCCGTCGGGAGACTGCACCGAGGTGCGGAGCCCGTCGGCATCGTGGGTCCACCGCGTTTCGCGCGCGCCGGTTGAGCGGCGGACGAGCTGCCCGAGTCGGCTGAACTCGAGGACGTGGGCGGTGGGGGAGTCCGGACGGGTCTCGTCGGTGATCGTCACCGTGCGGGTGCGGGAATCGCGGTCGATGCGGTCGATGCGGCCGATCAACCGGTCACCGGCGTACTGCGCGGATTCCCGACCAGCTGCGTCGTACTCCCACCGCAGCACAGCGCCGTCCGGGTCGGTCTGGGTGAGCTGTCGTCCGGCGGTGTCGTAGGTCGCGATCGTCGTGCGCCCGAGCTGATCCGTGGACGAGGCCACCTTGTCGAGCTGCGTGTACGTCCGGACGGTCACGCCACCCAGCGGATCGACGGTGCGGACGAGTCGTCCACGCTGGTCGTACTCGTAGCGGGTGGTGCCGCCGAGCCCGTTCACCGCGGCGACGAGCTGTCCGGCGGCGTCGTACCGGAAGCTCCGCTGGCCGAAGCGGGTGTCCCGCGCCGAGACCACGCGACCGACCCGGTCGTACCGGTACCGCACGGTGCCGACTCCGGGGACGTCGGCGTGGACGACCCGACCCTGGCGGTCGTACTCGGTCCGGGCGACCTCGCCGGTCGGCAGGGTGCGCGCGACGACCCGCGAATCGGCGTCGTAGGTCAGCGTGGTGCGTGCGCCGGCCGGGTCGATCGCGTTGACCGGGCGACCGCACGCGTCGTACTCGTACCGGGTGGTTCGGCCAGCCGGGGTGGTGACGGCGACGACGCGTCCGGCGAGGTCACGTTCGATCCGGGTGAGGCCCCCGTCCGCGCCGACGAGCTCGACCGGGCGGCCGCAGGCGTCGTACGTCGTGAGTTCGGCGGACGTGTCCGCGTGCTCGAACCGGGTCGGACGCCCGAACTCGTCGGTCGTCACGGAAACGGCGTCGAAGGCGTCGCGAACCGTGGAGACGCCGTCCGCGCGCGAGCGACGCACCTCGGTGCGGACACCGGTCGGGTCGACCGTGGCACCGAGGGCTCCGACCGCGTCGTACTCGCGCTTCCAGGTGCCGCCGGCCGGGTCGACCACGGCCTCGAGTCGGGAGAGCGCGTCGTGCACGAACGCCCACTCGGCACCGTCGGGCAGGGTCATCGACGAGACGTTGCCGAAGGCGTCGAAGTCCTTCGTCACGACGCGACCGAGGGGATCCGTGGTGGACACGATCTCGCCGTGCTGGCCGTAGGTGACCTCGGTGCGCGCACCGGTCGGGTCGATCGTCGCCGTGACCCGACCGCCGTCGCCGTGCTCGAACCGCCACAGCCCGCCGTCCGGGTCCTCACGCGCGGTGAGCAGTCCGGCGGCGTCGTAGCGGTACCGGGTCCGGTTGCCGAGCGGTGTGACCGCCTCGATGATCCGGCCTCCGGGGTCGCGGACCAACTGCGCGGTGTCACCGACGGCGTTCTCGACCCCGATGAGCTCACCGGACGCATCGTGGTGGAAGGAGACGACGACGCCCATCGGATCGGTCGTCCCCACGAGCAGGCCGTCCCGCCACTCGAGCAGCGTGCGACCGCCGACAGGGTCGATGACGACGGAGGGGTTCCGGTCCTCGCCCGCGTACTCGTACTCGACCACCCCGCCGTTCGCGGTGACCACCGTGGTCATGCGGTCCTGCTCGTCGTACCCGAAGGTCAGGTCGGCGCCCTCCGGTGTCACGGTCCGGGCGCGCCGTCCCCGCTCGTCGTACCCATGGACGGTCACCTGGCCGTCGCGCTCGGTCACCGAGACGAGGTTGCCGTGCGGGTCGTACGACATCGACTGGCGCTGCCCGTCGGTGTCGATGATCCCGACGACGCGGCCCTTCCGGTCGGCAATCCAGGTGTTCGCGTGGGCCCCGTCGACGTCCGACACCGAGGTGACCCGCCCCCGCAGGTACGTGAACCGGACCTGTCGACCGAACGGTGTGCGCTGCTCGACGACCCGGCCGCGGTCGTCGTAGGTGTTCTCGCACTCGACGACCCCCGTCGCCGCGGTCACTCGGTCGATCAGCCCGTCCGCGTTCCAGCGGTACACGCGACTGCCGACGGCATCGGTCGTCCGGACCAGCCGGCGGGCGTCGTCGTAGTGGTACTCGACGCGTCGCCCGTCCGACGCCGTCACCGACGCCACCCGGTCGCCGCGGTACTCGATGTCGACGAACCGCCCGAACACGTGCGAGAGCCGGGTGATCCGGTCGTGCTCGTCGCGTCGCACGGTCACGGCGGTGCCCGCTCCACGCGCACAGCTCAGCCACAGTCCGGACGGCGTGAACGCCCACCGACCGCCGGCGTTGTCCCGCACGACGAGCGAGTCCTGCTCGGCCCGGAGCCACAGGTCCTCGTCGACGCCGCGGCCCCACCCGTCCCCCTGTCGCGGGAAGTCGACCTGCCGACCGTCGTCGAGCACGACCGAAGCAACATCGTCGCTGACCTCGAGCCGGATGTCGAGGATCGAGGACCAGCCGAGCCCGAACACCCCGATGCGGCCGTCGAGCGAGTTGTACATCCGGGTGAACCGGAGCGACGCAGCCTGCCCCGCGAAGGACAGGTCGGTCTCGGGCTCGAGGAAGTTCCCTGTCGCGGTGTTCACGGGGTCGTCGGCGAACCCGTTGGTCGGGGGCGTTCCCATCGCCGAGAAGGGTCCGATGGTGAAGTCGTCACGTCCGGCGTCGATCCCCGCCGAGGACAGGGCGGCCGCGATCGCCGCGTCCGACAGCGTCGCGGGCCCGGCACCACCACCGGCGGCCTCGAACTGCGCGGCGACGGTGCCCGCCCAGTCGGCGTCCTGCCCGTTCGCCGTGAGCCAGTCGTTCACCGCGGTCAGCAGCGACTGGGCGTTCAGGGTGCCCCAGCAGGGGTTGCACTCGGCCTCGTAGTCGCTCAGGGCGTTGCGGAACGTGGAGACGGCGCTCGACAGGTCCGAGTCGAGCGTCCGGGTGTTCGCCTCGAAGGAGCGGAGGTCTTCGGGGACGGCCGACGACGTCCCACCGCTGGTCCCACCACCCGCGGGGATCTCGCGGCCCTTGACGCTGACCTCCTCCGCCTGCAGTCGCGGCTCCGGCTCGGGCTCCGGCGGCTTCGGGTCGTCGCCCCCGCCGAACCACGTCGAGACCTCGTGCCCGGCAGCGACGAGGAGGTTCTCCTCGCGTTCACGCTTGCGGGCGTCCCACGCCTTCGCCTGCTTCCGCCGGTCGTCCTCGTCCTTCGCGGCGTCGCGGAGCTCCTGCACGAACCCCGACAGGCTCTGCAACGACTCGACGAGCTTCGTCGCGCTGCGCGCACCGATGTCGGCGTTGTCCGCGAAGACCTCGGAGAAGTACCCCCGGAACTCTGCACTCGCGGTCGTCACCGACGACGACCGCGATCCGGACTGGCCGCCGATCGACGACGCGAGCGCCGTCGAAGCCGATTTGAGCGTGTCCGCCGCGCCGTACGAGTAGCCGGTCGGATCGTTCCCGTGGATCTTCGCCATCGTCAATTCCCCCCGTGGTGCTGACCGGCCCATCCTGGCACGGCCAGCGACTGAAATGCCAGAGGACTGGCTGAACCGACGGACGGGAGGCCCGTGGCGGTGTCGCCACGGGCCTCCCGTCCGTCAGTGGGTCGCGTCTACGCGACCGCAGCCTGCACCTGCCGCTGGACGCGACCGAGCATGCCCACCATGCCGCGGATCCGCAGCGGGCTGACCGCCTCGGACAGGCCGATGGTCAACGGGTAGTCCGTCGGGACGGCGAGCACCTGCTCGACGGTCAGGCCGGACAGGCCCTGCGCCAGGATCGAGGCGAAGCCGCGGGTGGTCGGTGCCTCGCGCGGTGCGGTGGCGTGCATCCGGACGACGTCCGGGTCGTCGCCGTCCTCGCCCACCGTCACGGTGATGAAGACGGGGGACTGGCACTCCTCGACGCGTTCGAGTTCGTCCTCGTGCCCCTGCAGGCGCTCGGGCAGCACCGGCAGCTCGTTCGAGAACTCGAGGAGGAGCTGCAGACGGTCCTTCTGGCCCAGGGCGAGGAAGTCGTCGCGGATCTCGGCGAGGGTGGCGGGGAGTGGTGCGTCGGTGCTGGCGTTCATCGGTTCGGAACTGTACCCGGCTCGGATCCCTGCACGATGGGGACGCGGACGGCGCTGCCCCACTCGGTCCACGAACCGTCGTAGTTGCGGACGTCGGCGTAGCCGAGCAGGTGCTGCAGGACGAACCAGGTGTGGCTCGAACGCTCACCGATGCGGCAGTACGCGATGACCTGGTCGGCGTCACCGATGCCGGCGCCCTCGCGGTAGATCGCGTCGAGTTCAGCGCGCGACCGGAAGGTGCCGTCGGGCGCCGCCGCCGTGGCCCAGGGGATGTTCACCGCGGTGGGGACGTGCCCGGCGCGCAGCGCGCCCTCTTCCGGGTAGTCGGGCGCGGTCGTGCGCTCCCCGCTGTACTCCGGGGCGCTCCGGACGTCGATGAGCGGCTTGCCGAGGTGCGTGAGGACGTCGTCCTTGAAGGCACGGACGGGCTCGTCGTGGCGCTCGACGACGGGGTAGTCGACGGGCGTCACGGGGGTCTCGTCGGTGGTCAGGGCGCGGTCCTCGGCGATCCACTTGGCGCGGCCGCCGTCGAGCAGGCGCACGTCCTGGTGGCCGAACAGGGTGAACACCCAGAGGGCGTACGCGGCCCACCAGTTGTTCTTGTCGCCGTAGATCACGACGGTGGTGTCGCGGCCGATGCCCTTGCCGCCGAGGAGCTCGGCGAACGCGGCGCCGTCGATGTAGTCGCGCTGCACCGGGTCGTTGAGGTCGGTGTGCCAGTCGACCTTCACAGCGCCTGGGATGTGTCCGGTCTCGTAGAGCAGGACGTCCTCGTCGGACTCGACGACCACCAGGTCGGGCGCGCCGGCACCGGCGTCCAGTTGCTCCTGCAGCCACTCGGTGGAGACGAGGCGCTCCGGGTGCGCGTAGGCGGCGAACTGCTCGGACGGGTCGACCGGTGCGGTCATCGGGGGTACCTCCAGGGGGTGCGGGGGAGCGTGGTGCTGGGGAGCGTGCTGCTGGCGCCGGACTAGGATCGGGCGTCGGTGCCTGTGGGCAACGGTACGCGGACGTACCGTGCCCCTGACGCAACGTGACACCCCACGACATGTTTCCCGGAAGGGTCCCCCGATTGCCCGCTCACCTCGTCGACCGTGATCCACGGGTGACCCCGCAGCAGATGGCCGCGGCGCTCGTGCCCCCGCCGCAGTTCACGGACGCGTCGTTCGACTCGTACCGGCCGGACCCGGACTACGCCTCGCAGGCCTCGGTCCGCGATGCCGTCGCCGCCTTCGTGGCCGCAGGGCCCGCCGAGGCCCCACGGCGCGGGCTGTTCGGGAGGCGCAAGCAGTCGGCGGAACCGGCGGCCAAGTCCGGGGTCTACCTGGACGGCGGCTTCGGTGTCGGCAAGACCCACCTGCTCGCCGCGGCGTACCACGCGGCCACCGGGCGGAAGACCTTCGGCACCTTCATCGAGTACACCGCGCTCGTCGGGGCACTGGGGTTCCAGGGGACGGTCGACCTGCTCCGCGGCACCGACCTGGTGTGCATCGACGAGTTCGAGCTCGACGACCCGGGCGACACGATGGTGATGACCCGGCTCATCAAGGAACTGACCGAGACGGGCACCCGCTTCGCCGCGACGTCGAACACGCCGCCGGGGGCGCTCGGCGAAGGACGCTTCGCCGCGCAGGACTTCCTGCGCGAGATCCAGGCGATGTCCGACCGCTTCGACACCATGCGCATCGACGGCCTCGACTACCGCCGACGTGCGGTGGACGAGTCCGCTGCCGTCGTCGACGACGTCGCCGGGTTGCTGCCCACGGGCGCGGTCACGCTCGACGACTTCGGAGCGGTGGTCGCACACCTGGGTTCCGTGCACCCGTCGAAGTACGTCGCGCTGGTCGAGGACCTGGACGCCGTCGGACTGACCGACGTCCGGGCGTTCACCGACCAGACCGACGCGCTGCGCTGGGTCGCCCTGGTGGACCGGCTGTACGACGCGCAGGTGCGGATCGTCGCCTCGGGGACCCCGCTCGACCAGGTGTACCCCGACGTGATGCTCGAGGGCGGCTACCGCAAGAAGTACCTGCGCGCGGCGTCCCGCGTCGTGGCGCTCACCCGCGCCTGAACGTCGCTCCCTGCCCGGACCGATCTGTCCACGGCGGTCTCGTGCCCCTCGCGCAGGGGACATCGGGCCGCTGGAAACACGACGTTTACAAACGGCGTGCTCGCGTTACATCCGCGAAACAGTTCGTGCTCCCTCGTGAAACCTCGCCTCGCCAGACTCGGTGACACCCGAGGCGGTCCAAGAGCCGCTCGTGCAATCGAGAGGTGAACAGATGCTTGATCAGGGCCAGACAGGCTTCATCATGATCATGGCTGCGCTGGTGTTGTTCATGACACCCGGCCTGGCCTTCTTCTACGGCGGTTTGGTGAAGGCGAAGTCCGTCATCTCCATGATGATGATGTCCTTCGGTGCGATCGCGCTCGTCGGCGTCCTCTGGGTGCTGTACGGCTACGCGATCGCCTTCGCCAACACGGGGCCGCACACAGCCGTCAGCGGCGTCGTCGGGTTCTTCAGCATCGACTGGAACCAGATCGGCCTCGGCCAGGCGTTCGAACAGTCCCAGGCCACCACGCTCGCCGCCACCTACCCCGACCTCGCCTTCGTCGGCTTCCAGGCCACCTTCGCGATCATCACCGTCGCGCTCATCTCCGGCGCCATCGCCGACCGCGCCAAGTTCGGCGCGTGGATGGTCTTCGCCGGCATCTGGGTCACGGTCGTCTACTTCCCGGTCGCCTCGTGGGTCTTCAACCTGACCTCCGGTTGGGCCGCCACGTGGGGCGTCATCGACTTCGCCGGTGGCACCGCGGTGCACATCAACGCCGGTGCGGCGGGTCTCGCCCTGGCGATCGTCCTCGGCAAGCGCGTCGGCTTCGCCAAGGGCGCGCACAAGCCGCACAACCCGCCCTTCGTCCTGCTCGGTGCCGCCATCCTGTGGTTCGGCTGGTTCGGCTTCAACGCCGGCTCCGCCGGTGCCGCGAACGGCGTCGCGTCGCTCGCCTGGATCAACACGCTCGCCGCTCCCGCAGCCGCGGTCCTCGGCTGGTTGCTCGTCGAGAAGCTCAAGGACGGCAAGGCCACCTCTGTCGGTGCCGCCTCGGGTGCCGTCACCGGCCTGGTCGCGATCACCCCGGCCTGCGCCAACCTGACCCCGGGCTGGGGCATCCTGCTCGGCTTCCTCGCCGGCATCGTCTGCTGCTTCGCCATCGACTGGAAGTACCGCCTGGGCTTCGACGACTCGCTCGACGTGGTCGGCGTGCACCTGGTCGGCGGCATCTTCGGCACCCTGTTCCTCGGGTTCTTCGCCAACGACACCGGCCTGATCTACTCCGGCTCGTTCGAGCAGCTCGGCAAGCAGGCGGCCGCAGCCGGTGCCGTCGGCGCCTACTCGTTCGTCCTGGCCTTCCTCATCGGCTGGATCATCGAGAAGACCATGGGCTTCCGCGTCAAGACCGAGGACGAGGTCGCGGGCATCGACACCGCCGTCCACGGCGAGGAGGGCTACGTCCTGTACGAGCAGACCGACGACAGCCCGGTCAGCGTCCGCTAGTCACCAGGCACCACCCGTACGACGACGGGCCCCGCGCACACAGCAGCGCGGGGCCCGTCGTCGTGTCGCTGGGTCGCGTGTTCGACGTGACCACGGACGGGAGGCTCTCCACCGGTCACGGTCGGTCCGCCGCTGGCGCGTCGGCACGGAAGCGGCTTCGGAGGCGCGGTGCGGGTCGGACGCACACCGCGCCTCCAGGCAGATGGTCGCGTCAGCGACCCGTTGGTTCCGTTGGTTCCGTTGGTTCCGTTGGTTCCGCCGGTTCGGTTGGTTCCGTCGGCGACGTCACCAGGCGTAGTCCTCCGGCGAGGTCGTGTGCCCCGGGAAGATCTCGTCGAGCCGGTCGAGTGCACGCTGGTCGAGGCGGATGTCGACAGCGCGGACCGCGGACTCCCACTGCTCCATCGTGCGCGGGCCGGTGATCGGCGCGGTGACGCCGGGCTGGTGCAGCAGCCAAGCCAGGGCGAGCTCCCCGGGGGTGTGCCCGAGTTCCTTCGCGAAGGACTCGTACGCGGTGAGCTGGTCACGGTGCGAATCAACGTACTCGGCGCTGCGGCCGGACAGGCGACGCGAGCCGTTCTCCGTCTTCTCGATGACGCCGCCGAGCAGGCCGCCCTGCAGCGGCGACCACGGGATCACGCCGAGGCCGTACGCACGGGCGGCGGGCAGGACCTCGCGCTCGACGTCGCGGACCACGAGGTTGTAGATCGACTGCTCGCTGACCAGGCCGAAGGTGTTGCGGCGCTTCGCGGCCTCCTGCGCCTGGGCGATGTGCCAGCCGGCGAAGTTCGACGAGCCGACGTAGAGCACCTTGCCCTGCTGCACGGCGACGTCGATCGCCTGCCAGATCTCGTCCCACGGCGTCGCACGGTCGACGTGGTGGAACTGGTACAGGTCGATGTGGTCGGTCTGCAGCCGCTGCAGACTCGCGTCGAGCGACTGCCGGATGTTCAGGGCGCTGAGCTTGCCGCCGTTCGGCCAGTCGATCATCTCGCCGTAGACCTTCGTGGCGAGGACGGTCTTCTCGCGACGCCCGCCGCCCTCGGCGAACCAGCGGCCGATGATCTCCTCGGTGGCACCCTTGCCCACCGAGCCGCCGTACCCGTTGGCGGTGTCGAAGAAGTTGACGCCGAGCTCGTGGGCCCGGTCCATGATCGCGTGCGAGTCGTCCTCGCTGGTCTCCGGGCCGAAGTTCATCGTGCCGAGCACTGCTCGTGAAACCGACAGCCCTGTCCGTCCGAGGTGTGTGTAGTCCATGAGACGGGTCTACTCGTGACGCGCTGGTGGCGCCAGGCCCTGGGAGTACCGGTCGAGGGGTGGGGAGTAGTCAGGGAGGACCACTCGAGAGGAGCAGCCATGCCAGCCAAGGACGAGATCCCCAGCACCCTGCAGCGGTCCCCGGAGCACGCGCAGGAGATCTTCGAGAAGGCGCTCGACTCGGCGAACGAGTCGTACGGACCGGGCGAGCGCGCGCACCGCACCGCGTTCGCCGCGGTGAAGCACGAGTACGAGAAGGTCGGCGACCACTGGGAGGAGAAGGAGTCCTCCGGCCCGTCCGACTCCGGTGCCGCGGGTTCGCGTGGTGCTGGCTCGGACTCATCCGGGAAGACCGAGGGCGGTGTCGACGCGAACGCCTCGAAGGCACACCTGATGGACGTCGCGAAGCGGCTCGACGTGCGCGGCCGGTCGAAGATGAACAAGGACGAGCTGGTCGACGCGATCGGCAAGGCCAACGACCGTGCGACCGCCGCCGCGCGGAAGTGACGGTGCGAGGCGGGGCCTGCATTCCTCGGCAGGCATGCTGGCTCGGGGTGAGGGGGTAACGTGCCGACGGTGAACATCCCAGCACTCCGTGGCAGCCGGATCCTCGGGTTCGGACACCACCAGCCCCAACGCATCCTGACCAACGACGAACTGTCGACGATGGTCGACACGAACGACGAGTGGATCCGCACCCGCACCGGCATCCAGACCCGACGGATCGCCGGGCCCGACGACACCGTCACGTCGATGGCGATCGAGGCCGGCCGCCGTGCCCTCGCCGACGCCGGGGTGTCGCCCTCGGCCGTCGGACTCGTCATCGTCGCGTCCACCACGCACCAGGACCGCGCTCCGTACACGGCCGGCCGGGTCGCCGCCGCACTCGGCATGACGAACGGCCCCGCGCCGATCGACATCAACACCGCGTGCAGTGGCTTCGAGTACGCGCTCGGGCTCGCCGACCAGTCCATCCGGACCGGCTCGGCCGACGTCGCGCTCGTGATCGGGTCCGAGGTGCTGTCCGGCATCGCCGACTGGACCGACCGGTCGACCTGTGTGCTCGTCGGTGACGGAGCCGGCGCAGCCGTGCTCGGTGTCGCCGAGACGCCCGAGATCGGGCCGGTGTCGTGGGGGAGCGTGCCGCACCTGCTCGATGCCGTCCGCGTGGAGGGGTCGCCGGGGCGCTTCAACCAGGAGGGCCGCTCGATCTACCGCTGGGCCATCACCGAGGCGGAGGGACACGCCCGCAAGGTCGTCGAAGCCGCGGGGCTCTCGATGGACGACATCGAGGTGTTCGCGTTCCACCAGGCGAACCTGCGGATCATCGAGCCGCTCGTGACCGCGCTCGGCGGGGAGTCCAAGTTCGTCATCCGCGACGTCGTCGAGTCCGGGAACACCTCGGCGGCGAGTGTGCCGCTCGGGCTGTCGAAGGCGTGGGAGCGTGGTGACCTGCCCGAGGGTGTGCCGGCGCTGCTGTTCGGCTTCGGGGGCGGGTTCGCGCACGCTGGACAGGTCGTGACGACGCCCGTGCGGTCCTTCTAGGACACGGCCTGCAACAGACACAGACACAGACGCAGGAACGGCCCGGGCACGCTGCCCGGGCCGTTCCTGTGTCAGTGCTTGGTGCCCTGGTCCGGCGCTTCGTGCCGGGGTTCAGGGCGTCGTGCCGGGGTTGAGCGCGTCGTGCCGGGGTTCAGCGTTTCGTGCCGTGGTCGTCGTTGCCCGGCTCGGTCCAGAGGTCCTGGTCCTTGCCCGCGCCACGCTTCCACGGCAGGGCACGCCGGGTCTTCTCGGCCGCGGGGGTCACGGTCAGGACGATCGGGAACTGCGCCGGCGGCATGCCGAAGCCCGTCCGTGACGCCTGGATGACCTTGCGACCCAGCGCGTGGTTGCCGAGGCCACCGACGGCCGCTCCGATGCCGAACGGCAGGGCCCGACCGAGCACCGACCCGCCCTGTCGGATGGCGAAGCGCTTGATGAACTGGTCTCGGACCTGTCCGCCGATGCCGTTCACCATCTGCTTCGGGAGGGACGAGGTCACCATCTCGCCCCAGAACGCGGTCCGGACCTGGCCACCGGCGATCTGTCCACCGAGTTGCTTGATCAGCTGCGTCCCCGGGGCGCCGAGGATCATCGCCATCACCAGGGTGCGAGCGCGCTCGGGGTCGTCCAGGGCGATCCCGTGCACCTCGGTCACCGACTGGGCGAACAGCGCCGTGGTCTCGAGGAACCCGATCGTCTCCGCACCGCTCAGTCCGAGCGCGGCAACAATCCCGACGCCCGGGATCACGGCGCTCGCACCGACCGCGGCACCACCGGTCGTCACGGCCGTGAGGTACTGCCGCTCGAGGATCTGGATGACCTCGGCCGGCGTGGCATCGGGCTTGCGGCGGCGGATCGCCTTGACGTGCGCCACGACCGCCGGCCGCTGCACACTGATGGCGCGGTCGAGCAACTTGACCCATCCTGCGGGTTGTTGCGGTTGTGGTTGCGGGGTTCTGGAGTCGTCTGACGTGGGGGAGACCTGGGCGTTCGGCAGCGGCACGATCGCCTGGTCCTTCGGAGAGCGGGCCATGCGCTCACCGTACGCCGGGCATGTGGGAGGCTCGCTGGATGGACGGCGACCGGACAGCGCGACCCCTCGACGTGGCTCGCCGCGCGGCCGGGTTCCTGCCCGTCCACGAGGTCACCGCGCTCGCACCGGACGTCCGCGTGCTCGACCCCGGGTCCGTCCTGATCGGGGCGGGCGTGACCGTCCTGCCCGGAGCCGTGCTGTACCCGTCCACGACCCTGGAGACCCGCGACGGCGGCCTGATCTCGGTCGCTTCCGGAGCACGACTCGGCCCCGGGCCGGTGACCATCGTCGCGTCCGCGGCGACCGTGCACGTCGGCGAGGACGCCGAACTCGGGCCCGGACCGGTGACGATCATCGCGACGGGATCCGACGTGGTGGTGGGTGGTCGCGCTCGCCTGACGGCCGGGTGTCTCGTCGAGGGGCCGGCGTGCATCGGCTCCGGCGCCCAGGTGCTCGGGCCGGTGTCCGTCCGGGACGTCGAACTGGCGGACGGCGGCGACCACCGCGAACCCGACCCGGACCACCGCGGCGGTGTGGTCAAGGGCACGGGGCCGGTCCGTGGTGTGCGCGTGGGGGTCGGCGAGGTCGTGGTCGGCGGGGTGCTGAACGGCCGCGGAGTCTCCGGTTCGCCGACGGTGGAGCGCCAGCGGGAGTACCACCCCGAGGCACCGCACCGCCCGCGCTGACCGTCCGTGGTGGGTCACCCGCACGGGACACCCGCACGCCGGAGGGCAGCCCGCACCCGGTCGGGCTGCATCAGGTCGGACCAGGAGAGCCGGATGACCGCGCGGACACCGGGGCACGACCGGATGAATTCCTCACGTCGTTTCTCTCGCCAGTGCACATCGGCGGTCGAACGCCCGTCGAGCATCACCGGGTCCTCGTACTTCGCGCGGCCGTCGACCTCGACCACGACGCCCTGGTCCGGGAACCAGAAGTCCACCACCGCCGTTGACGATCCGGCCCGGGCGAACACGTGCTGCTGCACCGGCTCGGGCACGCCGAGCTCGCGGAACCGAACCCGGCACACCGACTCCGCCGGCGACCCCGACAGTGCCGACCCCATCGCGATCGCGATGCCCGCCTTGCTGCGGGCTGCTGTCAGCGCTGCGAACTCCGCCTCGAGGGTCGCGCGATCGCTGAGCCGACGCGAGAGCACGGCGTCGACGACGGGCAGCGCCTCGAACAACGCGCGCGTCGCAGCGACGTCGATCGCGGTCCTCGCCGGGGTCGTCGTGGGTATCGAGTCCTCGTCGATCCTGACCGCGGGCGGCCGCATCTGCGAGCCGTGCCGGACGAACCACGCCGTGACACGAGTGTGCGTCGTGGTCGGATCGGAGAGGTGCACCTTCGGCGGTGCCGCTGCGACCAACGGCAGACCGAGGACGGCGCAGGCAGACTGGTGTGAGACGACGTCCGTGTCACGGATCCGGTGCGCCGAGGCCCGGACGAGCACGTGGTGCTGCTCGCCGGGGTGCAGCCCGTCGAGGGCACCCGGGTGGACGAGGACGCCCGGACGGAGGCGTTCGAAGCGTCCGCGGTGAACGTCGCGTTCGAGGGCACGGCGTTCGGCGGAGGTCGCGCCCGATGTGCGGATCAGTTCGACGTCGTTCGCTCTGGACATGACACCAGGCTCGCCGAACGCGGAGATCCAGCACGCTCCGGACGCCGATCTGTGGAGACTCTGGCGGGGGCGACGCCCTGTGTAGGACTGACCGCCTGCAGTGCGTGTGCATGTTCCGACGATCCACGCGTCGAACGACTCGTGTGTTGTCGCCTGATGTGCGCGCAACTACTGCGTGTGCATGTTCCGACGATGCACGACGCGAACGACTGGTGGAATGTCGCAGAACGGGTGCGCCCGGCGCGACCGCGCGCGCTACACCCGCGCGAGCTCCGCCCGCAGCGGCAGGTCCTGCTCCTCGAGGATGACCTGCGCGCCCACGGCGGTGCGGGCGTTCACGACGATCGGCGCGAGCAGGTTGACCGTGGTGCCGGACGCCCCGGGGTTCGCGACCACCAGCAGCATCGCGTCGGCTGGGTCGGTCAGCCCGAGCCCGGCGGCTTGCTCGTCGGTCAGCTCGGGCGCGTACGACGGCAGGTGCACCGCGGCGTCGAGCAGGAACAGTCGCGCGTCGTCGCCGACGAGCGTGAACAGCCCCTCGGCACCGTCGACGGGCGACAGGGCGAAGGCCGGCGCGGCAGCGAGTCCGAACGGCGGGACGGCGAAGGTCAGCGAGATGCTCATCGGAGGTAGTCCATCAGGGTCGGCTGCAGGACCTTCGCGGTGACGGCGAGGGCTGCCTGGTAGTTGGTCTGCTGCACCTGCAGGTCGAGGACGGCCTTGGCGAGGTCGATGTCCTCGATCCCGGCGCGGCGGCTCTCGAGCGAGACGGTCGCGGACTTCAGCGAGTCCTGCGCCGCGAGCGCGGCGGCGTGCCGGACCCCGACGTCGGCCTGGGCGCCGCGGACGGTCCCGAGCGCGCCGTCCACGTCGTTGATCCGCGCGTTCAGGTTCACCCCGTTCTGCAGGTCGCTGACGATGGAGTCGATCACGGCGAACACCGAGTCGTCACCGGATCCGAAGACCGCGGTGCCGGTGGTGTCGACGCGGACGGTCGTGCCGTCAGCGATCCGCCGGGACACGTCGGTGCCTGAGGCCGCCCAACCCGTGGCCGGGTCGTGGGCGGCAGCGGCGGTCGACGACCCCGCGAACACCGAACGGGTGCCGTAGGTGGTGTTGGCTCGTGCCTCGAGGTCGGCCTTGAGCGACCGGAACTGCGTGACGAAGGCGTCGCGGTTCGTCTCGCTCATGGTGCCCGAGTTCGCGGCCTGGACCGTGAGGTCGCGGACGTTGTTGAGCACCTCGTACACGCTCGACAGCGCACTGTCGGTGGTCGCGAGCCACGCCGCGGCGTCGTCTGCGTTCCGCGAGTACTGCGCCGCAGCGGCCTGCTCCTTGCGCACCTGCATCGACGACGCGGTGCCGACGGGGTCGTCGGACGGCTTCTGGATGGCGCGCAGCGTCGTGGCCTGGTCGGTGAGCTCGGCGACCTTCGCGGCACCGGCCTGCAGCCGGGCCGAGGCGGCCGCCATCGACATCTGGGTGGTCACACGGGTGATCACGATCAGCCCCTCCCGACGAGTCCGACTCGGTTGATGATGGTGTCGAGCATCTCGTCGACGGCGGTCAGGACGCGCGCGGCGCCCTGGTACGCGTGCTGGTAGCTCAGCAGGTTCACGTTCTCCTCGTCGAGGTCGACGCCGGCGCTCGACTGCTGCTGGGTGCGTGCGTTGGTGAGCGCGAGTCCGGTCAGCGTCGATTCCGACGTCGCCGACCTGGAGGCGGTGCCCACCCCCGTCACGAACGTCGCCCAGACCTGGTCGGCACCGTCGGACGACGCCCCGAGTCGCGCGAGCGCGTCGGCGAACGAGTCGTCGAGTTCGCCCGCCGCGTTCCGCGTCGCCAGGCCGCCGGCGTCCGTGGGGACGACGCCGAGCGCCTGGGCGGCGGGCACACCGGTCGCCAGCGAGAAGAACGGTGCGCCCGTGGTGCCGGCCGGGGTGGTCCCGGTGGTGTGCAAGGCGTTCACGGTGGTGGCGAGTCGGGTGGCCACGGCGTCGTAGGACGCGGACGCCTCGGCGAGTGCCCCGCCGGTGCCGGTGCCGGACGCGGGCGCCAGGACGGCGAGGGCTCCGCCGATCGACCCGCCGCTCAGCCCGACGGCCCCGGCCGTGCCGGTGGTCCAGGTCAGGGTGACCGCGGTGCCGTCGGCCAGACGCTCGCCGCCGCCGAGGGCGACCGAGCGGGCGTCGGTGCCCTGCACGAGCGGGTTGCCACCGAGGAGCACGTCGACCGTGCCGTCGGCGTTGGTCCGGGTGGTGCCGCCGGCGAGCGTGGCGATCTGCTGCGTGAGCTGGTCGCGCTGGTCGAGCAGCTCGTTGGCGGTGCCGCCCGACGCCAGTGCGGTGCGGATCCGGCCGTTCAGGTCCGCGACCTGCTCCGCGGCGCCGTTCAGCTGGGCGACCTGGCCGGTCAGGGAGCCGCGCACCGACGACCACTGCGCATCGACGGCCTTCGATCCGGCGGCCAGGGCGGAGACGACGGTGCCCGCGGCCCCGAGCACCGCGCTCGCGGCACCGGGGTCGTCGGGGTGGCTGGCGAGCTCGCTCCAGGACGACCAGAACGCATCCAGCTTGGCGCTCAGACCGTCCTTGCCGGGCTCGTGCAATCCGGTCTCGAGGGCGGAGAGTGCGCTGGCGCGGGCGTCGGCGTACGCCGACGAACCGGCGGCGACGCGGACGCCGGCGTCGAGCGTCAGGGACGCCAGGCGGGCGATGCCGTCGACGGAGACGCCCTGGCCGGCGAGGGCCGCGGTGCCCCGCATGAAGCCGGTCTGGGTCGCGGGGACCGAGTTCTGCGTGACGCGCTGCCGCGTGTACCCGGCTGTGCCGGCGTTGGCGATGTTCTGGCCGGTGACGTCGATGCCGGCCCGGGCCGCGGCGAGGCCGGAGTACGCCGTCGCGAGGGATCCGAAGGTGCTGACCACGGTGTTACAGCGTCCCCTCGAACAGGCGGGCGCCATCCGCGCCGGCACCCGACGTGCCGGTGGCGTCGTAGGTGGCGGCGCCGGTGACGGTCCCGGCCAGGGTCTCCTCGGTGGCCTGGGCGGCGGCACGGAGGAACCGGTCGTTCTCGTCGCGCAGCGCGCCGATCTGGGTGGTCAGCTCGACCATCGCGGTGAGGTGCGACGACAGGATCTCGCCCCACGGGCCGTTCGGCGCCGCGGCGACGACGTCCCGCAGGGGAGCGTCGGCGGGCACGCCCCACTCCTCGGCGACCTCGGCACTCTGCGCGGCGCGCTCGAGTCCGGTGCTGCGGAGCCGGTCGAGGACCTGCTCGACCTCGCGGCTGGCGTGCGACACCCAGCGGGAGCGGCCCGCGGTGAGCAGGAGCTGCTCCTCCTCGAGCTTGAAGGTGAGCAGTTCGAGCAGCTCGCGTTCGCGCCAGAGCACGGCGGACAGGTCGTTCACGCTCATCAGCTCCTCCCAGGTGGTGGTTCGTCGGGGTGGCCCCCGGTCCGTCATCCTGCGGACACCGGGACCTATCGACTCGGTGGTCGCGACCGTAAGCCCCGGCGGCCGAGTGCCGACTCCGTACTCGCCGAGACTGTGACCCGATGAGCCCTGTCGGGGGACAAGAACGGTCGTTCCCCACCCGGAGTCCCCAGAAATGCCGACCGGATCCGGGCCCTGACACCCCCGCACTGGGGACGCATGTGGACCCACTCAGCCCATTGCCAGCCGATACATTCAGAACGCACCCCGGGGGACGCCCGGAACCGCTCGGGAACGACACGGGGTGCTCCGCTCGGAGGGACCCGGGCGGTTCTTCGGCGTACGCACCGGCCATCCGAGGCCGGCGTTCGTCGCGCCCACGGACGGGTGAGCCGACACACGTCAGGTCGACCAGGGGATCAGCATGGACCGCACCGAACGCAACGCGATGATCGTGGAGCACCTCCCGCTCGTGGGCTACATCGTGGCCGACGTCCGCTCCCGGGCGACGCACCTGGACCGCGACGACCTCGCCGCCGTCGGGTCCCTCGCCCTCGTCGCCGCGGCCGATGCGTTCGACCCCACCCTCGGCGTCCCGTTCGGCGCCTACGCCCGCACCCGGATCACCGGGGCGCTGGCCGACGACATGCGCTCGGCCGACTGGGCCTCCCGCGGCACCCGCAAGCGCATCCGCGAGACCCTGGCCACGCAGGAGGCCCTGTCGGCGCGACTCGGCCGGACCGTCGGTGCGCAGGAGATCGCCGACGCGATGGGCGTCGACAAGCAGACCGCGGTGGACGCGATGAGCGACGCCGCCCGCACCGTCGCGCCCCTCGACGAGACCGTGCACGACCTGGTCGCGGCCGACCTGCCGCTCCCGGGGGACGACCTGCTCGAGACCGAGAAACGCCGGTACCTCCGCGCCGCGGTCGAGGCCCTGCCCGAGCGGATGCGCTTCATCGTCGAGGCCGTGTACTTCGGCGACCGATCGGTCACCGACGTCGCCGCCGAGCTCGGCATCACGCACTCCGCCGTCTCGCAGCAGCGCTCCGAGGCGATGCGCCTGCTCCACGACGGTCTCGCCGCCCACTACGGCGACGGTACCACCGTCGAGCCCGCCAGCCGCACCACCGCGGCCCGTCGCAGTGCGTACCTGGCCCGTGTCGCCACGAACGCCGCCGCCGGTGTCGCCCGCGCGGTGCACGACGCTGCAGCAGGACCGGCCGTCGCGGCGAGTTGAGACGTCGGCGGAAACTTCTCCGCCGATCCCCTAACGACTCCCGGCGACCGGCCGAGAGTCATCCATGTCAGCCCACGGACGGGCAGACGCACGACCCACGTTCACGGAGGAAACCACCATGGGTATGTCCATCAACACCAACCTCTCGGCACTCAACACGTACCGGAACCTGAACTCGACGCAGAACGACCTGTCGAAGTCCCTCGAGAAGCTCTCGAGCGGCCTCCGCATCAACCGTGCTGCCGACGACGCTTCCGGTCTGACGATCTCCGAGGGGCTGAAGTCCCAGGTCGGTGGCCTCACGGTCGCCGCCCGCAACGCGCAGGACGGCATCTCCGTCGTGCAGACCGCTGAAGGTGGCCTCACCGAGACCCACTCGATCCTCCAGCGCATGCGCGACCTGGCCGTCCAGGCCGGCAACGACTCGAACAACGAGGACTCGCGGAAGGCGATCACCACCGAGGTCGGCGAGCTCACCAAGGAGCTCACCCGCATCTCGGCGTCGACCAACTTCAACGGCATCAAGCTGCTCGACGGCTCCGCCGGCACCGCAGGGGTGCTGAAGTTCCAGGTCGGCGCGAACGGTGACGCGGCGAGCCAGATCGACGTGGACCTGTCGAAGTCGAACGTGGAGTCCGTGTCGACCGCGGTCGGCGCGCTCACCTTCGACTCGGCCACGAACGCTCAGGCTGCCATCACCGCGATCGACGAGCAGATCAAGTACGTCTCCTCCGCTCGTTCGACCATCGGTGCCATCCAGAACCGCTTCGACCACGCCATCAACGTGACGAACGTGGCCAAGGAGAACCTGACGGCTGCCGGTTCGCGCATCACCGACGTCGACATGGCACAGGAGATGGTCAAGTACACGCGCGACAACATCCTGAGCCAGGCCGGCACCTCGATGCTCGCGCAGGCGAACCAGAGCACCCAGGGCGTGCTCTCGCTCCTGCGCTAGCCATCACGCGGTCCGCCCTCCGGGCCCCCTGCGGGCACGGAGGGCGGACCTCGCCGTCCTGACCACCTCCACGACGCCAGGGAGTGTCGACGATGTCCTCGTCCGTGTCCTCGAGCACCAGCCTCGCGATCGACGGTCTGGTCAGCGGTCTCAAGACGACCGACCTCATCAACTCGCTGATGAGCGTCGAGGGCGTCCCGCAGACCCTGCTCAAGAACAAGCTCACCACCACCAACTCGTTCATCTCGTCACTGCAGACGCTCAACGGGTTGATCCAGGGGCTCGCCACCAAGGCCGCGGACGCCGCGAAGGCCTCGTCGCTGGACCTCTTCGCCGCGACGAGCAGCGCTGCCGGCGTCACGGCCCTCACCGGCACCGGCGCGACCGCCGGGTCCATCAGCTTCACCGTCGGATCGACCGCCTCGGCCCAGGTCGGTGTCACGGCTGCGATGTCGACGTGGTCCAGCGATGCGCAGCCGATCACGATCGTCGGCGCGGACGGCAAGTCGACCACGGTGACGCCGGCGTCCGGCTCCCTCGACGACGTCGTGTCCGCCCTGAACAAGGCCGGTGCGGGCGTCACCGCGACGAAGGTCCCCGCCGGTACCGACGCCGACGGCACCAAGCTCTCCCGCCTGCAGCTCACGTCCGCGAAGACCGGGGCGGCCGGCGGGTTCCAGGTGTACCGGGGTGGCGCGGACGCCGTGGCAGCAGGCACCGCGACGAACGTCCTGACCGAGACCGGTGCCGCGGTCGTGACCGCGGCGACCGATGCCAGTGTCACCCTCTGGGCCGGCACCGCCGCCGCGCAGACGGTCACGAGCGCCACCAACACCTTCACGGGCCTCGTCCCCGGCGTCGACGTCACGGTGTCGAAGACCACCGCCGAGCCGGTCACCGTCACCGTCGCGCAGGACACCACGAAGGCCCAGTCCGTGGCCTCCGGGCTCGTCGACGCGATGAACGCGATCGCGGCCTACTACAAGACGAACACCACGGTGTCGAGCACGACCAGTGCCACGTCCGGCACCACGACGACCAAGGCCGGTGTCCTGACCGGCGACGGCGCCTCCCGCGACGCGGTGCAGCGCCTGACGAGCACGATGTCCGCCCCTGTCGACGGCAAGTCGCCGTCGACGATCGGCATCGTGATCATGAAGGACGGCACCTTCACCTTCGACCCCGAGGTCTTCCAGAAGGCCCTCGCGACCGACCCGAAGGCCACCCAGGCGATGCTCTCCGGCGTGGCCGCCAGCGTCGGCGCCGCAGCCACCGCCGCGTCCGACAAGTACGACGGCTCCGTCACGACCTCCATCACCGGCCAGCAGGCCGTTGCGAAGGACCTGACCACCCAGATCGACAGCTGGACCGACCGGCTGGCGATGCGCCGGGCCTCGCTGCAGACCCTCTACGCATCACTCGAGACCAGCCTCAGCAAGCTCCAGTCGCAGTCGAGCTGGCTCGCCAGCCAGCTCGCCTCGACGTCGAGCTGACGGGAACGACCATGACCTTCGACTTCCAGGCCGCCGCCTTCCGCCAGGCCGCCCAGCCCCGCACCGTCACCGACCAGCGACGTGCCCAGTACACGAACGAGGCCGTGCTCTCGGCGACCCCGGCCCAGCTCGTGACGATGCTCTACGACCGGCTGCTGCTCGACCTGCACCGGGCCGAGGCCGCGCAGGTCGCCGCTGACTGGACGGCGGCACGCGAACAGCTCCTGCACGCCCAGGCCATCGTGGGGGAGCTGTCCAGCACGCTCCGGATCGACGTCTGGGACGGCGGCGAGGGCCTGCTCGCCGTGTACAACTACGCGTCCACGTCGCTCATCACCGCCAACGTGCACCGCGACGTGCAGGCGACCCGCGACTGCATCCGGATCCTCGAGCCGCTGCGACAGTCGTGGCACGAGGCGGCTGCGTCGCTGCCCGCGACGCCCGCCACGCAGCAGCCGACCGGGGGAGCCCTCGGTGTCGCCTGAGCAGCCCGACGGGCGAGCCGCCTGGGAGGCCCTGCTCACGTCCCTGGAACGCGACGCCGCCGGGCAGGCGGCCGGTTCCACGGCCGTGGCCGGGTGGTCGGAGCCAGCCGGGCTGGGACCGCTGCCGCGCGACCTGGTGGGACGGGCCTCCCGGCTGCTCGCCGCGCAGCGGGACCGCATGACGACGCTCGAGGCGGACCGCCGCTCGACGCTGGAGCACCTCGGTGCCCTGCGCGCCGTCGACGCCACGCGCGAGCCCCGCGGGTCCGTGTACCTCGACGCGTCCGCCTGACCCGCGCCCCCGCACCAGTTCTGCGACAGAGCACCCGTCGACCGACGGGTGCTCTGTCGCATCTCGGGTGCTCCGCCCCGTGCAGCGCCGCCCGCCCCCCCCGTTCGGGGCGACGCCTAACGCGGCCGACGACGGGCTCCGATAGCGCCCCACGAGCACGGATCGCTCACCAGTTCGGCCAGGGATCGGCCACCACCGCACGGCGACGTCGTCAGCACGACGACACGCCCTGACGAGGGGGACCCTTCCGTGTTCGATTCCGTGACGAGCGTCGCGCTGCAGAGTGCACTCGACGGCCTGTCGATGCGCCAGAAGGTGATCGCGAACAACATCGCAAACATCAACACGACGAACTACCACGCCGAGAAGGTCCAGTTCGAGGACGCCCTGGCGAAGTCGATCGTGGACGGCGACGGCGCCACCACGCCGACGATGGCGCGCAGCCTCGAGCCGACGAACACGAACGGCAACAACGTCAACCTCGACGAGGAGACGCTGTCGAACATCGACACGGTGCTGCGGTACCAGTTCGCGACGCAGGCGATGAACTCCGAACTCACCAGCGTCCGTGCGGCGATGCGGACGAACTCGTGACGACCTTCGACGCGATCGGCATCGCGAGCACCGGTCTGACCGTGCACCGGAAGTGGCTCGACGCCGTCTCGGACAACATCGCCAACGCGAACACCGTGAAGTCGATGGACGACACCGCGTTCCAGGCGCGGTACGTCGAGGTGCAGGAAGGCGCCGGCGTCTCCGGTGCCTACGTCAAGGGCGCCGCGTTCGGCAGCGCCGCCGGCCGTGTCACCTACGACCCGGACAACCCGCTCGCGAACGAGGAGGGCTACGTCCGCATGCCCGACATCGACCTCGGCACGCAGATGGCGGACCTCATCATGGCCCAGCGCGGCTACCAGGCGAACGCCGCCGTGGTCGACCGTGCCAAGACCGCCTACGAGGCGGCACTGCAGATCGGGAAGAACTGATGCCCATCGACGCCGTCAACGGTGTGACCACCAACGCGATGACGAACGCACTGACCGGTGTGTCCGGCACGTCCAGCGACGTCGCCGGCGCTGCGGGCGCGACGAGCACCGACGGCAGCGGGTTCGCCGCGAGCCTCGGCAACGCCGTCGACGGGCTGCAGTCGCTGCAGAGCGACTCGAAGACCCTCGCGCTCAAGGCCGTCACCGGCAACCTCGACGACATCCACGACGCCACGATCGCCGCCACCCGCGCGCAGGTCACGCTCGAGCTCGTCTCCGCCGTCCGCAACAAGGGCGTCGACGCCTTCAACGAGATCATGAGGATGCAGGCCTGATGCCCGTCGCCGTCAAGAACGTCCTCGCGCGCCTGTCCGCGTACGTCAAGGGCTTCTCCGCCGCCCAGCGCACCATCGCGATCCTGGCGATCGCGGCACTCGTGCTCGGCGGGATCGCCCTGGCGTCCTGGCTCGGCAAGGCGTCCTACGCGCCGCTCTTCACCGGGCTCGCCGCGGCCGACGCGAGCTCCATCACAGATCAGCTGCAGACCGACGGCGTGCCGTTCCAGCTCACCGACGGCGGTGCGACGATCCTCGTGCCGCAGGCGCAGGTGTACTCCGAGCGGCTCAAGGCGGCGTCGAACGGCCTGCCGTCGTCGAACGAGGGCGGCTACTCGCTGCTCGACAAGATGGGCGTGACGAGCTCGGAGTTCCAGCAGGACGTCACGTACAAGCGTGCGATGGAGGGCGAGCTCGCCAAGACCATCGGCGCGATGGACGGCGTGCAGACCGCCACCGTGCAGCTCGCGATCCCGGAGAAGTCCGTGTTCGTGTCCGAGGAGAAGGACCCGACCGCGTCGGTGTTCATCGCGACCGAGAACGGCACGCAGCTCAGCACCGACCAGGTGCAGGCCGTCGTGCACCTGACGAGCGCCTCGGTCGAGGGCATGCAGCCCACCGACGTCTCCGTCGTCGACGCGAAGGGCCAGACCCTGTCGGCGGTGGGCACCGGTGCGACCGGCAGCGGCGCGGACCAGGCCGCCGACTACGACGCGGCGACGAGCAAGAAGATCCAGGACCTCCTCGACACCACGCTCGGGGCCGGCAACGCGACCGTCGTGGTCTCGGGGACGATGAACCAGGAGTCCGGCACCCGGACGTCCGAGAGCTACACGAGCCCGACCTCGGGCCCGGTCGCGCTGAACGAGTCGAGCACCACCGAGGAGTACGGCGCCGGTGCCGGCGCAGGGAAGGGTGCCACCGGCGTCCTCGGCCCGGACAACATCGCCGTCCCGAACGGCACCGCCACGAGCGGCGCCGGCGACGACGGGTACAAGAACGAGTCGGCGACGAAGAACAACGCCGTCGACCACACCACCGAGACCACGCAGATCCCCTCGGGCGGGCTCGACCGGCAGACCATCTCGGTCGCGCTGAACTCGAAGGCCGACGCCGTGCAGAACGCGAACCTGCAGAGCATCAACGACCTGGTGTCCGCCGCTGCAGGGGTCGACCAGGCCCGTGGCGACCAGGTCAAGGTGGCGATGATGGACTTCGACACGAGTGCCTCCGACCAGGCCGCGAAGGCGCTCGAGGAGCAGCAGAAGGCCGACCAGCAGGAAGCACTGTGGTCGTCGATCCGCACCGCCGGCATCGTGATCGGCATCGTCCTGGCCGTCATCGCGATCATGTTCTTCGTCGCCCGCCGCAACCGCAAGCAGGAGCGCGAGGCCGTCGACCTCGGCGAGCTCGACGCCTTCGCCGGCGAGACGTTCCAGCTGCCCCTCGCGATGGACGGGCTCGACGACCGGGCGACGCTCGGTGCCGGTGACGCCCCGACCGCCGTGCTCTCGGCGATGCCCGCCGGGGACGCCCCGACCGAGGTGCTGACCACCGAGGAGATCACGGCCGAGCGCCGCCGTCAGGACATCTCCGCCCTGGCCGAGCGCGACCCGAAGCGCACCGCCGAGCTCCTGCGCGGGCTGCTGGACGACCGGGCGCCGGTGTGAGCGCGCTGATGCCGAGCCCCGGCGGCGGAACCGGCCCGAGCGACCGTGCCCTGACCGGCGCGCAGAAGGTCGCGCTCATCCTCATGCAGATGGAGACCGAGCGCGCGAGCGCGGTGATGAAGCAGTTCACCGAGATGGAGGCCGAGGAGATCTCCGCCGAGATCGTCCGGATGCGCCGCCTCGAGGACACCGTCGTCGACCAGACCATGAGCGAGTTCCACCGCCTCACGATGAGCGGCCGCACGCAGAAGCGCGGCGGCAAGGAGACCGCCCTCGGGCTGCTCGAGGCGTCGTTCGGCGCCGAGCGGGCCGCCGGCGTGATGGACCGTCTGGCCTCGAACCTCGCCGGGCAGTCGTTCGACTTCCTCGACGACGCCGAACCCGGCCAGGTCGTCACCCTGCTCGAGGGCGAGCTGCCGCAGACCATCGCCCTCGTGCTGGCGCACCTGGGCCCGGGGCAGGCCAGCGCCGTGCTCGCCGGCGTCGACGAGCGTGTCCGCACCGACGTCGCCCAGGCGTTCGCCACCATGGGCAGCGCGACGCCCGAGGCCGTCGGCATCGTGGCCGGGGTGCTGCGCCAGCGTGCCGGTGCGGTCGTCTCGCCGCGCGAGAGCGTCGAGGTCGTCGGCGGCATCGCACCCCTGGTCGACATCATCAACCGCTCCGACGTCGCGACCGAGAAGGCCGTGCTCGAGGGACTCGAGGCCCGCGACCCGGAGCTCGCCGAGGACATCCGCTCCCGCATGCTCACCTTCGAGGACATCGTGAAGCTCGAGTCCCGCGACATCCAGCAGGTGCTGCGCGGCATCGACTCCAAGATCCTCGCGACCGCCATGAAGGGCGCCGCCGGGCCGGTCGTCGAGACCATCCGCGCGAACGTGTCCGAGCGCAACCGCGAACTGCTCGACGACGAGCTGCAGGCCATGGGCCCGGTGCGGGTCTCGCAGGTCGAGGAAGCGCGTGCCGAGGTCGTCCGTTCCGTGCGGGAACTCGAGGCCCAGGGCATCGTCACCGTGCACCGCGCCGAGGAGGACGAGCTCGTTGACTGACACCGTCGTGCACCGCGTCGCCTTCCCGGCGATCACCGCCACCGCCGGACGCGACCGCGCGTCGAGCGCCGACGTCCGCGGGCACGCGGCCGGCTACACCGCCGGGCTGCGTGCTGCGCAGGCCGAGACCGAGGCCCTGCGCGCCCGGCTCGAAGCCGAGCACGCCGCCCGGGTCACCGCGTTGCAGGCCGACACGGCACGTCGCATCGCGGTCCTCGACGCCGCCACGAACGCCCTGCTGTCCGCGGTCGCACCCGTCCTGGCGGACGCCGAGGCGTCGGTCGCGAGCGCGGCAGTCGACCTGGCCGAGGCGATCGTCGGCAACGTGGTCCGCGCCTCCAGGCCCGCACACGACGCGACCGTCCTCGACGGACCGGGCAGCCGGGAGGCCCGGATCACCTCCGGCGCCGAGGCCACCGTCCGGCGGGCGCTCGCGTCCGTCGACCGCACGGTCCCGGTGGCCGTCCGGCTCAGCCCGGCGGACGCTGCGCGCGTCGCCGGACTCGACCTGCCGGTCCCGGTGATGGCGGACGGCACCCTGCTCGACGGCGACGCCGTCGTCGACCTGCCGGACGGCATCCTCGACGCGCGCATCGCGACGGCGCTCGACCGCGCACGCACCGCGCTCGGTGTCGACGCGACGGGAGCCGACCGGTGACCGCCACCCTGCTCCGCCCGCGCGGCCTCGACGAGGCGCTGCTGCGCGCCGCACCCCAGCGGGTGGGTGTCGTCACGAGCGCCGTCGGCCTGGGGCTGACGATCGCCGGGCTCGACGCCCGCATCGGCGAGGTCGTCACGGTGGGCGCCGAGGACGGCGAACAGACCGCGGTCGAGGTCGTCGCCACCGATGCCTCGGGCATCCGCTGCATGCCGCTCGGCCGTCTGATCGGGGTCACCGCCGGCACACCGGCGCGTCCTACCGGCCGTCCGGTGCTCGTGCCGACCGGTTCCGGACTGTTCGGCCGGGTGCTCGACGGGCTCGGCCGGCCGATCGACGACCGCGGCCCGCTCGAAGGCCCCGGGGGCGAACCGGTCACCTGGGTCCCGCTCGACCACGACACCCCGAGCGCGATGGCCCGGACCCGCATCGACACCCCCATGCAGCTCGGCGTGCGGGTCCTCGACACCCTGACCACCGTCGGCCGTGGGCAGCGCATGGGCCTGTTCGCCGGGTCCGGCGTGGGCAAGTCCTCGTTGCTGTCGATGATCGCGCGGGGCAGCGACGCGGCCGTCAACGTCATCGCCCTGGTGGGGGAGCGCGGGCGCGAGGTCCGCGAGTTCCTGGAGGACGACCTGGGACCCGAGGGGCTGGCGCGTTCGATCGTCGTCGTGTCGACCTCGGACGAACCCGCGCTCATGCGCCTGCGTGCCGCGTTCGTGGCCACCCGCATCGCGGAGTCGTTCCGCGACGCCGGCCAGGACGTCGTGCTCATGATGGACTCGCTCACCCGCGTCGCCATGGCGCAGCGCGAGATCGGCCTGTCGGTGGGGGAACCGCCGGCCACCCGGGGCTACCCGCCGTCGACGTTCTCGGTGCTCGCCGGCCTGCTCGAGCGCGCCGGGACCGACCGCGTCGGCAGCATCACCGGCATGTACACCGTGCTGGTCGACGGCGACGACCACAACGAGCCGATCGCGGACGCCGCCCGCAGCATCCTGGACGGTCACGTCGTGCTCGACCGCAAGCTCGCGATCACCGGGCACTTCCCGTCGGTCGACGCCCTCGGCTCGGTCTCCCGTGTCGCCTCGAAGGTCACCCGACCGGAGCAGCGAGCCGCGGCCACCGTGCTGCGGAAGGTGATGGCCGCGCGCGCCGGTGCCCAGGACCTGATCGACGTCGGCGCCTACCAGCGCGGGTCGAACCCCCTGGTGGACGCCGCGGTCGACCACCAGGGATCGATCGACGCCTTCCTGCGCCAGGGCATGGACGAGCGCGCCACCGCAGATGCGTCCTGGCAGCGCCTCGGCGGCCTCGTGCAGCAGCTGGGGGTGTCGTGATGGCCCGCCGTTTCCCGCTCGCCGGGCTCCTGCGCCTGCGGCACACCCAGCAGGACCGTGCCGCCGCCACGCTCGCCACCGCGAACGAGCGTGTGCGTGACGCGGCCGACGCCCGGATCGCCGCACGCCGGAGCCTCGCCGACAGCGAGGACGCCCGGCCGATCCAGGACGCCGCCACCCTGAGCGCCGTCGCCGCAGCACGTGCCGCGACGCGCGGGATGCTCGAGGAGCTCGACGCCGTCGTGCAGAACCGCCGCGCGGACGCCGACCGGGCGCAGCAGGACTACACCGCCGCCCGCCGTGCCGCCGTCGGACTCGAGAAGCTCGAGGGCAAGCACACCGAGCAGCAGGCGGCCGAGGAACTCCGGACCGAACAGAACGCCCTCGACGAGATCGCGGCACGACGCCGCACGGAAGGTGGTGCCCGATGACCGTCGAAGCGGTGCTCTCCCGGATCTCGGAGATCCGGTCCCAGATCGACACGCTGCGCGGCGGGACGGCCACGGCTGCCCCGAGCGCCTCCGCCGCCAGCGGTGCCGCGGGGTCCGCGGCCTTCGCGGACGCCCTCGCCACCGCCGACGGCACGACCGGCGCCGCGACCGCTGCCGGTGCGACGGCCTCGGCCACCCCGACGGCCACCCGTGCCCCCGCGACCTCGGTCGACGCCGGGGCCGGCACCCTCGCCACCGGCAGCGGTGCCACCGGGGCTGACGTCGTGGCCGACGCGAAGAAGTACCTCGGCGTGCCGTACGTGTTCGGCGGGGAGACGACCGCGGGCATGGACTGCTCGGGCCTGGTGCAGACGGTCTTCAAGGACCTCGGGGTCACGATGCCCCGGGTCGTGCCGGACCAGGCGAAGATGGGCGTCGAGGTCGGCTCCCTGAAGGACGCCCAGCCCGGGGACCTGATCATCCCGAAGGGCGAGGGCCACGTCGTCATCTACGTCGGCGACGGCAAGGTGCTGCACGCGCCGCGCCCCGGCAAGGACGTCCGGATCGTCGACAACTGGTACTCCGACGGCGACATCGCGACCATCCGGCGGATCGTCCCCGCGCAGGCGGCCCCGGCGGCCGTCACCCCGCCGAGCGCTTCGGCTGCGCGTTCCGCGACCGACCTGCAGACCGCCGCGCTGCTGTCCATGATGCAGTCCGGGAGCGCCGCATGAGCCTGACCATCGCCACCCAGCCGTCCGTGCCCACCGCACCGAGCCCCACCCGGGGTGCGCCGTCCGACCCAGCTGCTGCCGGGTCCTTCGGTGCGGCACTGACCGCCGCCTCCGCGACCGAGCGGCGAGCCGGCGACGGCGCTGCCGAGCGGGACGACACCGACGGTCGCACGGCGGACGGTTCGGCCGCGACGCCGTGCACCGCTGTCACGCCGTCCGCGTCGACCTCGACCTCGGCGTCGGACCAGTCGGTGCCGGCGACCGATCCCACGTCCGTCGACGCGCATTCGCTGCTCGCCGCCGGGCTCACGGCCACGCCGGCCGCTCCGTCCGCCGTCGCCACGAGCACGACGGCGGGCCGGGCCGCCGTCCGCTCGGGGGAGCCGTCCGTGGCGGGCCCGCACGCCACCGACGGGACCGCTGCGATCCCGACGACCACACCGAAGCGGATGCCGGTGCCGGCCGCGGACACGGCGTCACAGACCTCGTCCGCCCCGACGCCGACGAGCGGAACCGCTTCCGTCGCCCCGCAGCAGGCACCGGCGACGGTGCCGGCCGTGCCCGCGGTGACGGCGACCGCTCCGTCGGCGCCCGCTGTGCCGCCGAGGGGCACCGCGTCGCCGGCAGCTGCCTCCGAGGTCGTTCCGGGCACCGCCCCCGCGCCGACCGCGGTCGGCGGCGCCTCCGTCGCTGTCCCGGCGGCGGCGATCCCGGCCGCGGCACCGACGCGGACCGACGCCGACCCCTCCACCGGCACCCTGGCCCCGCTGCCGGTCGTCGCAGCGGGTGCCGCCCCGGCAGCCGGCACCGGCTCCCGAGCCGGCCACGGGACCCAGCAGCAGGCGTCGACGCCGGGTGATCCGGGCCTCCCGGCCGTCGTCCCCAGCCGCGGCGGCGAGACCCCGTTCGTCATGTCGACGACGCCGACCGCCGCGCCGGCCGCGGCGACCGCGCCGGCCCCGGCGCCGCTCGCCCAGCAGCTGGCGCGACCGGTGTTCACGCTCGCACAGGCCGGCCCCGGCGAGCACGTCGTCACCGTGCAGGTCGTGCCGGACAGCCTCGGCCCGGTCACGGTGCGCGCGCACGTCACCGCGCACGGCATGCACGTCGAGCTGTTCGCCGCGTCGGACGCCGGCCGCGAGGCCGTCCGCCAGGTGCTGCCGGACCTGCGACGCGACGCCGGCGGCACCGGTGTGAGCACCACGCTCGACCTGTCGTCGCAGAACCAGCCGCAGGACGCGCCGGGTCGCGACGAGCGCCCGGCCGCACGTGTGCTGCCTGGCGACCCCGGACTGGAGGCGCGGGGCACCCCGCGCACGCAGCCCGCCACCCACACGCCCTCCATCCGCACCGCGGGACTCGACGTCCTCGCCTGATCCGGCTCACGAACAGGAACGCACCATGCCCATCGACGGCATCACCGGCAGCGTGGACCCGACCGCGCAGGCCGCGGCCCTCGCCGCGAACTCCACCGCACAGAAGTCCCAGACGATGGACTCCGAGGTCTTCATGAAGCTGCTCGTCACGCAGCTGCGCAACCAGGACCCGTCGTCGCCGATGGACACCAACCAGATGATCGGCCAGCAGACGCAGCTCGCGATGATGGAGCAGATCACCAACCAGACCACGACGGGGAACGAGAACTTCTCGCTCCAGATGCGCATCGCCGCAGCGAACCTCGTCGGCAAGCAGGTCAGTTACACCGACGCCGACTCGGGCGGGTCCGTCACCGGGACCGCCTCGGCCGTGTCGTACGCGAAGAGCGTGCCCACGGTCACCGTGAACGGGAAGGAGGTCGCTCTCGACGTGATCTCCGGCATCACCACCACCGCTCCGGCGTCCTGACGCCCGCTGCTCCGTTCTTCGCTCTTCCTCGTTCTCCCTCGATCTTCCTGCCTCTCCGAAAGGACGCACCATGCTCCGCTCGCTCTACTCCGGGATCTCCGGCCTCCGCTCCCACCAGCAGATGCTCGACGTCACCGGCAACAACATCGCCAACGTCAACACCGTCGGCTTCAAGTCGTCGACCACGGTCTTCCAGGACACCCTGTCGCAGATGACCCAGGGTGCCGGCGGACCGCAGACCGGCATCGGCGGCACGAACCCGGCCCAGATCGGCCTGGGCGTGCAGGTCGCCGGGGTCTCCACGAACTTCTCGCAGGGCTCGGCGCAGGCCACCGGCAAGGCCACCGACCTGATGATCTCGGGCGACGGGTTCTTCGTCACCCGCCTGGGCAACGACACCGTCTACACCCGCGCCGGGGCGTTCGACTTCGACGCGAACGGCCGCCTGGTCACCGCCGACGGCAAGATCGTGCAGGGCTACCCGGCCACGAACGGCGTCGTCAACGAGAACGGGCAGCTGTCCGACATCACGCTGCCGCTCGAAGCAGCAGCCCCGGCGGTCCGCACCACCGCCGCCACCGTCGCGGGCAACCTGCCGTCCGAGACCGCCGTCGGCCAGACCATCACGCGCGAGGCCACCGTGTACGACGCCTCCGGTGCCAAGCACACGATGTCGCTCGCCTACACGCGCACCGCCGGCGGCTGGGACGTCACCGGGCGCAACGGACAGGGCACCACGGCGACAACCTCGCTGACCTTCGGCACCGACGGCAAGCTGACCGCCGGCGGGACCCTCGCTGTCGGCGGCATCCGGGTCGACATGGGTGACCTGACCGGGTTCGCCTCGCTCAACACCGCGGCGATCGGCTCGCAGAACGGCCGCGAGGCCGGGGCGCTGCAGGGCTACTCGATCTCGAAGGACGGCACCGTGACCGGCACGTTCTCGAACGGTGCGTCGCTGGCGCTCGGCCGCATCGCGCTGGCCACGTTCGCCAACCCCGCCGGCCTCGAGAAGACCGGGGCGTCGGGCTACCGCGCGACCGCGAACTCGGGCGGTGCGACGGTCGGGGGCCCCGGTTCGGCCGGCGTCGGTTCGCTCGCGGCAGGGACGCTCGAGATGTCGAACGTCGACCTGTCGCAGGAGTTCACGAACCTGATCGTGGCGCAGCGTGGGTTCCAGGCGAACGCCCGCATCATCACGACCTCGGACGAGGTGCTGCAGGAGCTCACGAACCTCAAGCGCTAGGCGCTAGGCGCTAGGCGCGGGGTCGCGGGCGCGGGCTTCGCTCGCGTCGCGAGCGGTTGGTGAGCAGGAACGGTCGGGTGCTGAAGGGGGACTCGACCGTTCCTGCTCACCATCGTTCGTGGTGCAGGGAGTTCGGCGCCGGTTCGTGACGAAACGCTGCGTCGTGACGTCTCATCGGTGCGATGCACGAGAACCACGACACCGACCACCGACCCGACCACCGCTGCTGCAGCGTCTTCGACCGCTGGCGCTGCGATCGACCGAGCGGCCACGACGGCGTGCACGAGTCGCGTGCTGCCGGCGGACGCACGAGCTGGAACGACGGGCTGACCGGGCGGCGGCTCGGGGACGTCTGAGCTCGCGCGATGTCCGAGGGCGAGACGTGTCGTCCGGACTTGTGGCGGTCTGGGCGCGGCCCGATGTATGGTCAGCGCATGCTGACCATTGCCCCGCGGCTCGACGTCCTGAACCGGCTCGGACGGGCACTGTCCGACCCGACCCGAGCGCGGATCCTGCTCCGACTACTCGACGACCCCGGCTACCCGGCGCGGCTGTCCGAGGAACTCGAGCTGACCCGGACCAACGTGTCGAACCACCTGGCGTGCCTGCGCGGCTGCGGGATCGTCGTCGCCGTGCCCGAGGGACGGCGGACCCGCTACGAGATCGCGGACGGCAACATCACCCGCGCGCTCGAGTCCCTGGTCGACGTGGTGCTGGCAGTCGACGTCGACGGCGATGGTGACGGTGACGGCTGCGCCGTGGACGTCGGCTGCGGGGCCGAGCGGTGACCGCCGCCGTGGTTTCGCTCACGCCGGTCCGTGCTGGCGTCCTCCGGCGACGGATCCGCTGGATCGTCGCGGCGACCATCGCCTACAACGTGCTCGAGGCCGTCGTGGCGATCGCCGCCGGTTCGGTGGCGTCGTCCACCGCGCTGATCGGCTTCGGGCTCGACTCGATCGTCGAGGTCCTGTCGGCAGCGGCCGTCGCGTGGCAGTTCGCCGCGCGGGACCCGGAGGCGCGGGAGCGGACGGCGCTCCGGGTGATCGCGGTCTCGTTCTTCGGGCTCGCTGCCGTGGTCAGCATCGACGCCGTCCTGACGTTCACGGGTGTCCGCTCACCGGAGCACAGCCCGGTCGGCATCGTCCTCGCCGCGGTGAGCCTGGCGGTCATGCCGTTCCTGAGCCTCGTCGAACGGCGGACCGGACGTGAGCTCGGTTCGGCCTCCGCGATCGCCGACTCGAAGCAGACGCTGATCTGCAGTTACCTGTCGGCGGCGGTGCTGCTCGGCCTGCTGGCGAACACGCTGTTCGGCTGGTGGTGGGCCGATCCGCTCGCCGGCCTCGTCGTGGTCGGGTTCGCCGTGCGTGAGGGGCTCGAAGCCTGGCGCGGCGACGCGTGCAAGCAGCCCGTCGCCGCGCTGACGGGGGAGCGTGCAGCTGTCGGTTGCGAGTGCTGCTGAGCGGTGTCTGGCAGCAGCAGCCGGTTCAGTCGGTGTCGGTTCTGGCTTCGCTGACGTGACTGACCGCGTCGCCGACGATGTGGGCGATGTGCTCGTCGTGGAGCGAGTAGACGGCGTTCCGCCCGATGCGCTCGACCTGCACGATGCCTGCGAGCCGCAGCGTGCGCAGGTGCTGGGAGACGAGCGGCTGCGAGAGCTCGGTCGCGTCGGCGAGCGAGCCGACGTCGGACGGTCCGGTGATCAAGGCGGAGAGGATCCGCAGTCGCGCCGGCGAGGAGAGCGCCTTGAAGAGGTCCGCCGCTGCTTCGATCCCGTCTGACATGGACTCATGTAAGCGCACGCGCATACGTGCATGCAACACGACGGCCCCGGCGCGGTGCGTCGGGGCCGTCGTGCAGGTCCGTTGATCGGTGCTGATCACGGGCCTGCGCTGATCAGGAGATCAGTGCTCGTCGTAGTGGTCGCCGTGCTGGGCGTGCTTGTGGCCGTCGTGGACGAAGTCCACGTGGTCCTCGTGCTGGACCGTCTCGTGGCCGCAGCCGTCCTGGTGGGCGTGCTCGGCGACGGTGTGCTCTGCGCTGTTCTCGTGCTCGGCCATGGTGACCTCCTGCTGATCGACGGTTGGGATGCCCTCAGCGTAGGCCACGCATGCAGAAGTTGCAATACATTTATAGATGAGAACGGATGTCAGTTCCGGGGGATCCGGTGCGCGGTCCGCTCGACCACCTCCGATACCCAGTGCGACGGTCGGTCGATCCCGTCGGGCAGCATCGTGGCGGTGTCACCGCCTGCCGCGTTCACCTGCGCCTGCGTGAGGAACAGCGCGGTGGACAGATCCGCTCCGTCGAGCCGGGCGTCCCGCAGATCGACCCCGAGCAAGTCGACGCCGGACAGGTCCACGCCGCGCAGGTCCGCCCCGATCGCGGTGGCACCCCGCAGGTCGGCGCCAGCCATCGGCCGGCCCCGCAGATCACGACCGGCGAGGTCGGCCCCCGGTCGCAGCAGTCCGGCCCGTGAATCGTCCTGGCCGGCGCGGTACCTGGCCCGGACCTCGCCGCTCACCTCGACCAGGACGTCCCGGACGCGTTCGTGCAGCGGCTCGACGTCGAGCGCCAGGAGCGTCGGGCGACCTGCGACGAGCACGCGCCGGATCTCCCGCGTCAGGAGCCCGGCGTCCTCCGCCGAGTCGGGCGTGACCGCACGGTCCTGCGCCTCGGCGAGGTGCCAGAGCATCTCGTGCAGCAGGCGGACGATCGGGAACACCCGGAACATCTCCGCGCGGGAGTCAGGGTGGTCACGCCAACTGACCCCGTCGTAGAGGGTCTGCGACACGTACTGGCCCGCACCGGAGCAGTCGAAGACGGTGCACCCCCGGAACCCCCGCGGCCGGAGCGTCTGGTGGATGGTGCAGGAGAAGTCGTCAGCGAGGTTCCCGCACGGGGTGCCGGCGGGCTTGTCGATCGGGAAGTCGGCGGAACGCTGGAACCCGAAGGCGGTGCAGCAGAGCGCGAAGCAGTTGCCGCAGTCCGCGCGCAGGGCGGACCGGTCGGTGGTCGTCATGGAGTGGTCTTCCTCTGGTGGTCTGGATGGTGTGCCGGGTGTGGGGGAGCTCCTGATGGAGTTCCCCGTCCGGGCGCACGAGACCACCCCCGCGCGTCGGCGGGGCGAACCGGTGGTGCTGGGCGACCAGTGGGTCACCGAGAGAGACGGAGGATCACTGTGGCCAGGCTAGCGTTCCCGCTGCGACGGGAACCGGAAACGGGCGTCCCTGGTGAGCACAACAGACCGGGTACGCCCGCTTCGACCAGGTGTGCCCGGGGGCGCCCTACGACGACGCGGGCGGTGACGCCACCGACTCGATGCCGTCCAACCGCGCCTCCTCCGCGTCGTACCCGGCGCGCACCTGCCGCAGCACCAGGTCGTCGATCTCGTCGGCGTCGCGCAGGCGCAGCAGGGTCTTCGCCTTGTGCTGCACCAGTGCGAGCTCGAGGGCGACCGCGTTGTCGTGCCGCTGGAGTGCGGGGTGGTCGTCGTCGTCCCCCTCGCGGGCCTCGATCACGTCGAGGTGGGCCTCGTAGTCCTTCCGCAGACGAGCGACCGTCGCACGGTCGGCGCCTGTCGACCGTGCGAGTCGGGGGAGTGCGTCGAGGGCCTCCTCGATCGCGGTGCGTTCGGCGTAGCGACGTTCGTCGCTGACCGACTCGTCCTCGGGCAGCGCGGCGCGGCGCAGGACGGCCGGCAGCACCAGGGCCTGCCCGACGATCGTGACGATGACCACCCCGGCGGTGACGAAGACGATGAGGTCGCGCTCGGGGAAGCCCCCGCCGGACTCGAGGGTGCGCGGCACGGCGACGGCCATGGCGAGCGACACGGCGCCGCGGAACCCGGCGAAGCCGCTGACCAGCCGGTCACGGTGTCCCTCACGGGGTTCTCCGCCGGTGCGTCGGGTGACGAGCCAGATCGTCCCACCCGCAGCGTTCAGGAACGCGAAGCGCACGATCACCAGCAGCACCGCGACCGCGAAGACGATCCCCGTCCCGCGCAGCAGGTCCGCGGGGTCGAGCGCGCGTGCGGCGACCATCGCCTCGATGCCGACCAGGACGAACAGTGCCCCGTTGAGCAGGAAGGTCAGGAATGACCAGAAGGCCCGGACCTGCTGCCGGGTCTCGGCGCGGTCGAGCTTCGGCCCGACCTGGCTGACGACGATGCCCGCGGCGACGACGGCGAGCACGCCGGAGGCGCCGATCGCCTCGGCGGCCAGGAAGGCCGCGAACGGCACGAGCAGGGTGACGAGGTTCTCGAGCACGACGGTGTCGACCCGGCGCAGCACCATCGTGCCGATCCAGGCGGCGGCGAGCCCGGCGGCGACCCCGCCGACGTACGACAGCGCGAGCATGCCGGAAACACCCCAGAACGTGAGTTCCTGCGTGCCGACGGTGACGGCCACCGCGATGCCGTAGACCACCAGCGTCGTGCCGTCGTTCACCAGGCTCTCGGCGCGGAGCACCGTGACGTTCCGGCGCGGCAGCATCTTGGTGAGCACGCCGACCGCGGTCGCGTCGGTCGGTGCGACCGCGGCGCCGAGCACCCATGCGGGGCCCCAGGGCATGCCGAGCAGGTGCAGCAGGGTGGCGACGGCGCCGGCGGTGACCACGACGAGCAGGGTGCCCATCAGGACGATGCCGCGCAGGTTCTTCCGGATCTCGCGGAGCGACGTCGTCAGGCTCTCCCAGTAGAGCAGCGTCGGCAGGAACAGCAACAGGACCGCCTCGGCGGGGAGCTCGACGTCCGCGAACTCGGGGACGAGCCCCAGCAGTGCGCCGAAGACCAGGAGCAGCACGGGCGGCGCGATCCGGATCCGGTCGGCGACCGCCGCCGTCAGCGCGATGGCGAGGCCGAGCACGACCACCAGTTCGGGTCCCAGCACGTGCACTCCGATCGTTGTCCGACCCGCAAGTCAACGCCGATCCACGGTGGATCCTTCCAGAACAGCCGAACGACGCGCCGCACCGCTGCGCGGTACCGATCGCACCGGGACGGGACGGGACGACGCGCTCAGAGCCAGCCGCGTCCGCGTCAGACCGTCCGCGGCCGACGCACCACCCGTCGCCACCACGCGCGCCACGGCAGGCTGCTCACCAGCGCGGACCCGATCACGACGGTCCCGAACCACCCGACGACCACGCCCGGGATCGGCACGAGCAGGCTCGCCCAGAGCAGGACCGACAGCACCCCGAGGACGTACGCCGCCCCGGCCTTCAGGTACCGCAACCGCTTCAGCCCCGCGGCCTGGTCGACCCGCGACGTCAGGCGGGCCAGGAACACCGCGCCGACACCGATCGCCCCGACCGCCACGGCGGCCTGCTCGAGCGCCCCGAGCCCGTCCGACCCGAGCGGCCCGGACCCCGACAGGCTGTACACGCCGTCGAGGATCTCGAAGAGCATGAACACCACGAGCCCCCGCTCGAACACGACGGTCGACGCGTACAGGTGGATCCGCCAGGCACCGCGGCCGATCCCGATCGACTCCGTGTCCGACGTGCCACCCCCGGACCCGGGGCGCAGCGCCCACGCCGCGGTCCACTTCGACACGAGGTACGCGGCGATCCCGGCAGCCCCGCCGATCGCGACCGGCAACAGCACACCGGGCGCCCACCCGGCACGCGACCCGACGAGGACGGACGTGACGACGACCCCCGTCGTGGCGGTGACCAGCGACCAGACGCGCGGTCGCGCGACGGATGCGAGTCGCGCCTCCAGGCTGCCCAGCCACGACCTGCGGGACGCGCGGTCGGTGTTGAACAGGTACTCGGCGAAGACCTGCCAGATGAACGCGGCGCCGAAGGCGGCCAGGGCGGGACGCACCTCGGCCAGGTGCGCGGAGAACGAGCCGGGTGCGAAGACGGCCTCCTCGACGGAGCTCGCCGGGTCGGTCGCGTCACCGACCGCGACGGCGGCCGGCGGCAGCAGCAGCCGCATCGCGAGCACGCCCGCGACGATCCCGAGCGACAGGAACAGCCGGCGGGCGGGGGAGTGCAGGCGTCCGGCGATGCCGGCCATCGGCACGGACGAGTCCGCAGCCATCGCGATCTCGAGGAACGCGAGGGCGACGAAGGCGAGCGCGGCGGCGGGGCCGAGCACCAGCCAGGCCGCCGCGGCGGCCGCGACGGTGATGAGCAGGGGGACGGTCAGGAGCGATCTCGTGGCCATCTGCCCATCCAGCCCGTCCGGGCTGGGCGGCGCATGGAGCGCTCCTGGGCATCGGCCTGGAGGCCCGTGGGGACCCCGTCAGACGGGTGACGGCCCGTCCCCACTTGCGGGGACGGGCCGTCAGGTCGGGCTCGCAAAACACCGGTGTTCGCGTGCCGAACCGCGGTCTGCGCGTGTTCGACCGGCGAACACCGGTGTCTTGCGGGGCCCGCGTCAGTCGTGGAACGTCTCGATGGACGCACCGAGCGAGTTGAGGCGCTCCTGCAGCTGCTCGTAGCCACGGGCGATGATGCCCACGTTGCGCAGGACGCTCTCACCCTTGGCCGCGAGCATCGCCAGCAGGATCACGACGGCGGGCCGCAGTGCCGGCGGGCAGCTGATCTCGGCGCCGGAGAAGTGCGTCGGACCGGTCACGTCGAGGCGGTGCGGGTCACGCAGGGTGACGCTGGCGCCCAGGCGGGTGAGGTCGAGCAGGTGGATCGCCCGGCCCTCGTACACCCAGTCGTGCACGAGCGTGGTGCCCTCGGCCATGGCCGCGATCACGACGAAGAAGGGCAGGTTGTCGATGTTCAGGCCTGGGAACGGCATCGCGTGGATCTTGTCGATCGGCGCGTGCAGTTCGGACGGGTGGACCGTGATGTCGACGAGGCGGGTGCGACCGTTGGCGGCGGCGTACTCCTCGGTGACGTCGAAGCGCAGGCCCATCTCGGCCAGGGTCGCGAGCTCGATCTCGAGGAACTCGATCGGCGCCCGGGTCACGGTGAGGGTCGAGGCGGTGACGATGCCGGCGGTCAGCAGGCTCATGGCCTCGACCGGGTCCTCGCTCGGCCAGTAGTCCACGACCTCGTCGATGCGGCTCTTGCCCGTGATGCGGAGCGTGGTGGTGCCGATGCCCTCGATCTGCACCCCGAGCAGCTCGAGGAAGAAGCAGAGGTCCTGCACCATGTAGTTGGGGCTGGCGTTCCGGATGACGGTCTCACCGTCGCGGGCGGCGGCGGCGAGGATCGCGTTCTCGGTCACGGTGTCGCCGCGCTCGGTCAGCACGACCGACTTCGTGGGGACGGCCTGGTTGGCGACGTCGACCTCGTACCAGCCGGACGTCGCTTCGACGTCGACGCCGAACGGACGCAGCGCGATGAGGTGCGGCTCGACCGTGCGGGTGCCGAGGTCACAACCGCCGGCGTAGGGCAGGCGGAAGGACTCGAACCGGCCGCTGAGCGGGCCGAGGAACATGAGCACGCTGCGGGTGCGACGGGCGGCGTCGGCGTCGATCGCGTCGAGGCGCAGGTCCTCGGGGGCGACAATCTCGAGGGTCTCGCCGTCCTCGGACCACGTGACGCTCGCGCCGAGGCTGCGGAGCACGTCGATGATGCGGTCGACCTCGACGATCCGGGCGACCTTGTGCAGACGGGTCACGCCGCGGTTCAGCAGCGAGGCGCAGAGCAGTGCCACGGCGGCGTTCTTGCTCGAGTTCACCGCGATGGAGCCACTGAGCTTCCGGCCGCCCTGCACCCGAAGGTGGGCACGCTGCGGAGCGCCGCCGATCGAGACGATCTGCTGGTCGAGGGCGTCGCTGATGCGGGTGAGCATCTCGAGGGACAGGTTCTGCCCACCCTGCTCGATGCGGTTGATCGCGCTCTGGCTGGTGCCGACGCGTTCGGCGAGCTGGGCCTGCGTCATGCTGCGGCCCTTGCGGGCGCCCCGGATCAGGGCGCCGACCTCACGGAGGGGTGCTGCGGTCGCCGGAGATGCCGGCGAGACGACGGTGGTGGTGTCGGTCATGCGCGCCACGCTAACACGCTCATGAGATAAACCAGTGGAAGATCAACACCTGTCGCGCGTCTCGAGGTCTCGAATACGTCACAGTTGGGAATTTCGGGGGACGAACGCTCAGGCATCGGTCAGGCGGCCGTCCACGACGGTGACCAGGCGGTCGAGCGCGTCGCGGTGGACGAGATCGTGCGTGACGAGCATCGTCGCCGTGCCCTGCTCGTGCGTGAGACGCGCGATCAGCGCCATGATCTCGGCGCCCCGCTCCTGGTCGAGTGCGCTGGTGGGTTCGTCGACCAGCAGGACGGACGGGGTGTTCACCAGGGCGCGGGCGATGGCGACCCGTTGCCGCTGGCCACCGGAGAGCTGCTCGGGACGCTTGCCGCGGTGCTCGGCGAGACCGACCGCTGCCAGCAGCGCATCGGCACGGGTGCGCACCGCGGTCCGGTCACGGCGGCCGCCGCCGAGCTCCGCCATGACGAGCAGCTGTTCCCGCGCGGTGAGCGACTCGATGAGGTTCGACTGCTGGAACACGATGCCGACCTGGTCGCGGCGGAGCGTCGTCGCCTCGTTCCGGCTCAGGGTCGCTGCGTCGACGTCGTCGATCCACACGTGCCCGGAGTCCGGGCGGATCAGGGTCGCAGCGACGGCGAGGAGCGAGGACTTCCCGGAGCCGGAGGGCCCGGTGATGCCCGTGACCACCCCGTTCGGAGCGGTCAGGGACACGCGGTCCACCGCCGTGATGCGGGAGTCGCCGTCGGGGAAGGTGAGGGTGACGTCGTCGAGGGTGATCATCGGTTGCTCCCGAGTGCGGTGAGGGGGTCGGCCTTGGTGACGGTGCGGAGTGCGACAGCGGCACCGGCGAGGCCGAGGACGACCATCACGGCGGCCGGCAGCAGGGTGGTGAGCGGGCTGAGCAGGAACGGCAGGACACCGTTCGCGAGCGTCCCCAGGACCGACACGAGACCGATCCCGACCCCGACGCCCACGGCCAGGACGACGAGTGCCTGGCCGAGGGCATCGCCGACGAGCGACGCGTCGGAGGCGCCGAGGGCCTTCAGGACGGCGATGTCGTCGGCACGCTGCAGCGTCCACACGGTGAAGAACGCCCCGACGACGAGTGCGGAGACACCGAAGAGCATCACGATCATGAGCCCGAGTGACCCGACCTCCGACTTGAACGTGTCGAGCGCGGTGAGGCTGGCGAGCGGTGACGCGGCGACGGTGTGCGTGCGGTCCGCCGTGCTGCCCCAGTCCGGCGCACCGGAGACGGCGAGCACGGTCGCTTCGCCGTCCCCGCCGAGGCGCCGGTCGGTCGACGCCCACGCGGTCGGGGAGAGCGCGACGACGGGGGTGTGGCTGTACCAGGCGTCTCCGCCGACGGTGGCGACCCGGTAGGTCCTCCCCATGATCGTGACGGCGTCCCCGACGGCGACGTCGAGGTCCTTCGCTGCGCCGGCGGACAGGCCCACCGTGTCGTCGGACCGCGGAGCCAGGTCGGTGACCGTCGACGCGGGGGCTCCCCGCGGCACGCCGAACAGGGCGACGGCCACCGCTGGTGCGGTCTCGGCGTGTACGGCGGCCCGCCCCTGTGCGATCCCGATCGGCGTGACGTGCTCGACGCCCGAGGACTGCCGCCACGCGGAGACCGTCGCGGCGTCGATCGTCGACTGCGAGAACGACGGCTGTCCGGTCGAGGGCTCCTGCAGGACGAGGCGGTTCCCGGGGAGGCCGAGGACCGCGGACACGTCCTGTGCGCCGAGTCCACCGGTCAGACCGGCGAGGAAGCCGACGAGCAGGGTGATCAACGACACCACGGACCCGATCAGCACGAACCTGCCACGGGCGGCTCGGAGGTCACGCCAAGCGACGAACACGATGGTTCCTTCCCGACGGCAGGGACGCTCCCCGCCGTCCAGACGAGCCTCGCCGTCGCCGGTCGCGGTGCCATCGCCGGGAGGTTGACTGCTCTCGTCCGACTTCTGGTTGATGCCAGGTGGGTCGTGGCCGCCGTACGCTGCAACGGACATGGCACACAGCACCCTCACGCCCGTGTTCGTCGGGCTCCGCACCGGACTGCACGTGCTGTTCGCCGCGCTCGTGGCGCTCGTGGTCGTCCGCGTCCTCGTCGTCCGCGACCCGACCATGTGGACGGCGATCGCCCTGGTGGTCGGGTTCGCGGTCCTCTACCTGCTCGGTGCCGGTGTCGCCGCCGCGCCGGAGGCGCGCCGAGCCGTGGTGGGTGCGGCTTGGATCACCGCCTTGACCGCCGTGTGGGTGGCGTTGCTCGTCCTGGTGCCGGAAGCGGCGTACCTGGTGTTCCCGCTGTTCTTCCTCTACCTGCACGTCCTTCCCCGGATCGTCGGGCCGGCCGCCGTGGTCGCAGCCACCCTGATCGCGGTCCTCGCCCTGGGCCTGCACGGCGGCTTCACCGTGGGCGGGGTGATCGGCCCCCTCGTCGGTGCCGGGGTCGCGTTGCTCATCGGCCTCGGCTACCGCGCGCTCGCCCGTGAGTCCGTCGAGCGGGAGGCACTCCTCGCGGAACTCCTCGCCACCCGCGACCGACTCGCCGCGACCGAACGGCAGCAGGGCGTCCTCACCGAACGCGCCCGCCTGGCACGCGAGATCCACGACACCGTCGCGCAGGACCTCTCGAGCATCCAGATGCTCCTCCACGCCGCCGAAGCAGCCGACAGCGACCGCCCGGGCATCGAGCACATCCGCCTCGCACGCGCCACCGCGGCCGACGGTCTCGCAGACACCCGGCGGTTCATCCGGGAGCTCGCACCGCCGTCCCTCGACGCCGGACTCCCCGCAGCACTGCGCCGCCTCAGCGACCAGTGGCACCGCGAGGGACTCGGCATCACCGTGACCGCAGCACCCGAATCGTCGGAGTTGACGATGGACGTGCAGACCGCTCTGCTGCGCATCGCCCAGGGTGCCGTGGCGAACGTCGCCCAGCACGCCGGCGCCACGACCGTCGACATCACCCTCGACGTCACCGCGACGCACGCGTCCCTGCGGGTGCAGGACGACGGCACCGGGTTCGACCCCGACCACACCGGCACCCGCTCCGGCACGTCCGACACGTTCGGGCTCCGCGCGATGGGTGAACGCGTCGACCAGCTCGGTGGCCGTCTCGCCATCGACAGCGCACCCGGGCACGGCACCACCATCACCGCGACCGTGGAGGTCGGTGAGCCGTGATCCGACTCCTCATCGCCGATGACCACCCCGTCGTCCGCGCCGGCCTGCGCGCACTCCTCGACGGGGCCGTCGACATCGACGTCGTCGGGGAGGCCGCGACCCCCGACGAAGCCGCCGCCCTCGTGGCGTCCGTGGACCCGGACCTGGTGCTCATGGACCTGCAGTTCGGACAGGACCGCACCGGTGCCGACGCCACCCGGCAGATCCGGTCGACCGACGCCGCGCCGTACGTCCTGGTCCTCACCAACTACGACAGCGACGGCGACATCCTGGGCGCCGTCGAAGCGGGGGCCAGCGGGTACCTGCTCAAGGACACGCCACCCGACGAGTTGCTCGCCGCGATCCGCGCCGCAGCCGCCGGTGAGAGCGCCCTCGCGCCGGCGGTCGCGAGCCGCCTGATGGCACGGATGCGTGCGCCACGGGTCAGCCTGTCCGCTCGCGAGATCGAGGTCCTCGGGCTCGTCGCCGAGGGCGCCTCGAACGTCGATGTTGCGGCACGCCTGCACATCACCGACGCCACCGTGAAGTCACACCTGGTGCACGTGTTCTCCAAGCTCGGCGTCGGTTCCCGCACCGCCGCGGTGTCCGAGGCCCGGGCGCTCGGCATCCTGCGCTGACGGCCCGTGCTCGCGCTGGTGCCGGTGCCCGCTGGTTCCGGTGCTGGTGCGCGCTCCGGTGCTCGTGCCGGGGTCAGCGCGTCCGGATCGTCAACCGCTCGAGGGTGAAGGCGCCGTCCTGCACGAACAGCCCCACCCGACCGGCGGCCCGGTCGTAGAGCCGCGTGCTCAGAGCGACGCTGCCGTCCACCACGGCCACGCAGACGTCGCCGTCGAGGTGGACGTCGACCCGGTGCCTGCCCGGGGCGAGCTGCACGGCACGTTCCAGTTCCACGGCGTGCGGCACGTCACCGAGGATCTGCCACTGCTCGGTGCCGGTGCTGCCGCGCGGCCACCGGTCCAGGACGAGCCGGTTCCGATCGGGTTCGAGACGCAGTGCGTAGCCGTCCTCGGTGTCGTCGCTGGTGCGCAGGAGCAGTCCGAGCGACTTCGTGTCCGCCGCGAGGTCGATGTCCATGCTGACCAGCGCCTCCGTGGGGAGTTCCGGACCGACCCACGACGCGTACCGCGTGGCGGCGCCGGCACCGACCGTCGGATCTGCGCCGTTGCGCGGTCGGAAGGCCGAGGTCACGTCGTCCTCGTCGGAGTAGGCGGCCTTCACGGCTTCGGGCAGGTCGAAGCGCAACGACCCGTCCACCCGCTGGTGTGCCTGGAGGGTGGCCATGGTGCCGGCCCACTGCCAGGCCCCGTCGTCGCGGTCGCCCTCCTTCGACGCGATCCAACCGACGAAGTACCGCTCGCCGTCGAGCGCCAGCGTCTTCGAGGCGTAGAACGCGCGCCCGTCGACGGTGTCGTCCGCCGGAGCGAGCCACGGCCCGTCCGGGGACGTCGCGATGCGGTAGCGCGTGCAGAACGCGTCCGAGAACTCCGAGTACACGAGGTACCACCATCCGCCCCACTGGAAGACGTCGGGGCACTCCTGGGTGATGAAGCGGTGGGGTTCCCAGAGCGGTGACGCGTCGCGCCAGGTCACGAGGTCGTCGGACTCGAGTCGCGCGACCAGACCGGATCGTCGGTACGGTTCGTCGCGTCGACGCGCTGCCAGGAGCATCTGCCACGGCCCCTCGGCAGACGGACGGAACACGAAGGGGTCGCGCCAGTCCTCGGGCGAGTACCCGGCGAGTGCCGGGAGATCCCATCCGGGGTGCTTCGTCCAGTCCGTGAGATCACCCGAGGACGTCGCGTGGCAGACGACCTGGGCATCCTTGGTGACGCCGTCGACCTCGGTCGTGATCCGCGGGTTGTGCCCGGTGTAGAACAGGTGCAGGGTGCCGGAGTCGTCCTGCACGACGCTTCCGGTGTAGCAGTCGAAGTCGCCGGCATCGGCGCCGCCCGAAGGCAGGACCACGCCCTTGCTCTCGAACCCGACGAAGTCGGTCGTGGTCACGGCTCCCCACGGCATCCCGGTCGCTCGCTCGAGCGGGGGGACACCCGGACGCTCGTCGAGCAGGTAGAACAACCACGCCGTGCCGTCGTGCTCGAACGGGATCACGTCCCCGACGAAGCCGTTCGGGGGCCGGAAGTGGGTGCTGGGTGTGGCGGCCAATCAGGTTCCTTCGGGTCGGGGAGCTGCGAGTGAGCTCCGGGGGACGTACCCGCACGGCACGAGGTGCCGACCGGGCTGCTCCGTCTCCGCCAGCAGCAGGGTTCCGGCGTCGAAACCCATCTGCTGGTGGGGGAGCGCGACGGTGGTCAACGGTGGGTGCATCTGATCGGCGAGGTCCGGCTGGTCGTCGAACCCCACGATGCTGACGTCCTCGGGACAGCGCATGCCGAGCGACTGCGCCGCCATCAGTGCGCCGACCGCCATGCGGTCGTTCCCGCAGATGATCCCGGTCGGCCGCTCGGTCGTCAGGACCTCCATCGCGAGGTCGTAGCCCGAACCCACCTGGAAGGTCCCGAACTCGACGCGGATGGAGTCCGGAGCGATCCCTGCATCCGCGGCGGCGCGCTCGAGGCCACGCTTGCGCTCCTGGCAGGCGTAGTCGTCCTCGGGGCCTCCGAGGAACGCGACCCTGGTGTGGCCGGCGGCGAAGACCGCGGCGGCGACGTCACGGCCGCCTTGGAACTCGTCGGCCAGGACGGTCACGGCGTCGGTGTCGCCGGGCGGGAAGCAGTTGACGAACACGGTGGGCACACGGTCGAGCCCTGCGACCGGGGTGACGTACTCCGGTCCGGGCGCCGCGTAGACGAGGCCGGCGACACCCTGCCGGACGAGGTTCTCGACCGCTGCCTTGCCGCCGTCGGTGGTCTGGGCGGTCTCGACCACGAAGCAGACGTACCCGGCCTCCTGCACCGCCTGCTGCACACCGAGCACGATGTGCCCGGCGTACGGCTGGGACACGAGCCGGTCAGCGATGACGCCGACCGTGTACGAGCGGTTCGAGCGCAACGACTGCGCAGCCCGGTTCGGTTGGAAGTCCAGTTCCTTCGCGGCCTGGAGCACACGGGCACGGGTCTCGTCAGCGATCGAGACGTCCCGACGGTCGTTGAGCACGAACGACACGGTCGGCTGCGACACCCCTGCACGGCGTGCGACGTCCTTCATCGTGACGCGGTGCGACTGCGCTGTGCGTTCTCGGCTCGCCATCGGATCTCCTTCGTCCCGCTCATCATGCCAGAAGCAAATACGTATTGCCTCCCCGGTGGCCGCTGTGTACGATCGCCTCACAAATACGTATTGGCCCGGCGTGGAGCGGGGTCATCATCGCTCAGAGAGGAGCGACCGTGACGAATGGATTCAGCACTCCCATCAACCGGCGCACGCTGTTCAAGTTCGGTGGGGCCGGGCTCGCGCTGGCCGGCATCGGATCGTTGGCGGCGTGCTCGACGGCTGGCGGAGGCAGCGACACGGGGACGGTGAAGATGCTCTACTTCGGGGAGCAGAGCGCCGCCACCGCGCTGCAGAAGGCGATCGAGCCGAAGATCAAGCAACTGGACAAGAAGGCGAGTCTCGAGGTCACGGCGATCAACGGCACGGACTGGAACGACTTCCTCGCCAAGGTGCTGACGCAGGTCGCGTCGGGCGACGTCCCGGACATCGTCAGCGTGGCGACCGAAGGCCAGCAGCTCCTGGCGTCGAAGAACCTGCTCGCCCCGCTCGACGACCTCGTCACGAAGAACCTGTCGGATCTGCACGCGTACTTCAGCGGTGCCCATCCGGCGCTGATCGAGTCGACGATGTACCAGGGCCACCTCTACACGCTCCCCGACAGTTTCAACGCGGGCAGCATGTTCTACTCGACCGAACTCTTCGACAAGGCCGGCCTCGCGCGCCCCGCGGCCGACTGGTCGATGGACGACTTCCACTCCTCCGCCGAACGGCTCGCGAAGATCGGTTCCGGCACGTACGCGTTCGACTGGGTCGTGCGCCTCTGGGGCAGCTGGACCTCGTTCCTGTACGCCAACGACGGCAACCTGCTGCAGGAGGGCAAGTACTCCGGTGGCGACTGGCTGTGGAAGAGCAAGGCGTTCGCCGACAACCCGCTCGGCGTCACCGGTCGCAAGGGCGGCTGGAAGTGGGGTGACCCGACCGCCAACTCCGACGCAGCGGTCGAAGCACTCGAGTACGTCATCGAGCTGCAGAAGTCCGGCGCGTCCCCTTCGCCGGACGTCGGCGGTGGTGCCACCCTCCAGGGCCTGATGTCCTCCGGCCGGATCGGCATGACGATCGGCGGCGGCTTCTGGGCCGGCGGTCTCCACAACGCAGGGATGCGGAACGGCAGCTTCGACGTCGTCGAGTTCCCGACCTGGAAGAGCAACAAGTCGCTCTTCGGCGCCGGCGGGTACGGCATCTTCAACTCGTCGAAGCAGAAGGACCTCGCGTTCGAGGTCATCAAGCTCATGGTGCAGCCGGAGAGCTTCGACGCGCTGTGGCCGGGCAACGTGACCACACCCGCGCAGAAGTCGCTGATGACCGCGGAGCGGTACTCCACGACGGGGCCGGAGCACTGGTCGGTGTTCTACGACCAGCTCGACAACTCGGTGCCCATCTCCGCACCGCCGTACTACAACGCCCTCGCGACGGCCCTCAACCAGCGGACCACACAGGCCATCTCGTCGGGGAACGCGAAGAAGGCGCTCGACGGCCTACAGGCTGACATCGAGCAGGCCGCAGCGCAGGCATCGTGATGACCGCAACGACAGAACGACGCACCCAGCGCGCGGCCGAGGTCGCAGCCCGCCGGCCGGCGGCGAAACGTGCCCGTCGGCGTGAGTCCACGTTCGGCTTCCTCATGATCGGGCTCGCGGTGGTGTTCGTCGCCGTGTTCACCCTCGTCCCGATCCTCGCCTCACTCGGCCTGTCGTTCACCTCGTGGGACGTGATCAGCAGTCCCGAGTGGGTCGGCCTGGACAACTACGTCCGACTGTTCACCGACGGGCCGGTCCTCGCGTCCTTCGGGGTCACCATCGGACTCGCTCTCGCCATCGTCGTCCTGCAGATCTCGCTCGGCTTGCTGCTGGCGGTGCTGGCGAACAACCGGAAGCGCAACACCACCCGCGTGTTCTTCCGCACTGCGTTCTACCTGCCGCTGCTGGCGTCCACAGCAGCAGTGTCGATCTTCATGGGCTACATCTTCGACACGAAGTTCGGCCTCATCAACTACTACCTCAACGAGATCGGCCTCCCCGGAGCGCACTGGCTGAACGACCCGTTCTGGGCCAAGGTCACGATCGTGATGGTCGTGGTCTGGCAACAGGTCGGCTTCACGTTCGTGTTGTTCGTCGCCGCGCTGCTGGCGGTCCCGGTGGACGTCCAGGAAGCCGCCTCGATCGACGGCGCCGGCCCGTGGCGGACACTCTTCCAGATCAAGATCCCCCTGATCAGCCCGACGATCCTGTTCGCGACCGTCATCGCGATGATCAACGCCATGCAGCTGTTCGACCAACCGTTCATCATGACCAAGGGCGGGCCCGGTACAGCGACGACGACGGCCACCATCTCGATGTACCAGGCCGGGTTCCAGAACCTGCAGTTCGGATTCGCCTCCGCCATCGCGATCCTGCTGCTGGTCATCATCGGCATCATCACCGCCGTCCAGTTCATCGCCGCACGAAAGCTGGTGTTCTACCAATGACGACCACACAGACGTTCGATCCACTGCACAGCCCGGAAACCGTGGCACAACCGAGCATCGACCACATCGTGCGCCGGCGACGTCCGGTCGCCACCGTCGGGAGCATCGTCGGCCTGGTCATCCTGATCGTCGCTGCCGTGTTCGCCCTCGGGCCGCTGCTGTGGACGCTCACGACGTCCCTCCGAACGCCGGCTGAGTCCTTCGACAACCCGCCGCAGTGGCTCCCGCTGTCGTGGGACTTCAGCAACTACGCGGCCGTCTTCGACCAGATCCCGATCGGCCAGTTCTTCCTCAACAGCGTCGTCGTCACACTGCTGATCGTCGTCGGCCAGACCGTCACCTGCACCCTGTCCGGCTACGCGTTCGCCATGATCAGCTTCCCGGGGAAGAACACCGTCTTCGGGATCTTCCTCGCCACGATGATGGTCCCGATCCAGACGATCATCATCCCGGTCTTCGTCATCCTCAAGGACATCGGGCTGACGGGGTCGATCGCGTCCCTGATCGTCCCCGCCCTCGGGAGCGCGTTCGGCACGTTCCTGATGCGGCAGTACTTCATGCAGATGCCCAAGGAGCTCGGCGAAGCAGCGCGCATCGACGGTGCCAGCCAGTTCGGCGTGTTCTGGCACGTCTACTCCAGGATGGCCAGCCCCGCGATCGCGACGCTCGCGATCCTGAACTTCTCCGGCTTCTGGGCCGAGTACTACCGGCCGTTGATCTTCCTCAACCAGCAGGACACGTTCACCCTGCCGCTGGGGTTGGTCGGTCTGCAGGGCAACCTCGGGACCGGGTCCATCTCGGTCGTCCTCGCGGGCGTGGTGCTGACGATGATCCCGAGTGTCCTGCTCTTCGTCTTCGCCCAGCGGTACTTCATCGAGGGCGTCACGGCTGGATCCTCCCGATGACCGACCACCACCTCCCGCAGTTCCACGTCCGGCTGCCCCGTGGCTACCTCAACGACCCGAACGGACCGATCGACATCGGCGGACGGGCGCACCTGTACTTCCAGTCGAGGCCGCTCGTCGACCTCGAGATCCCGGTCGAGTGGGGACACGCCACCAGCGAGGACCTGGTGCACTGGAGCCTGCACCGGCCCGCGATCGTCCCCGTCCCCGGGGGCGCGGACTCCGGGGGCGCGTGGTCGGGCAACACGGTGCTCCACGACGACGTCGTCCGCGCGTACTACTCCGGCAAGGTCGACCACAGCCCGTTCCAGTCGGTGCTCCTCGCCGAGTCCTCCGACGGCGGCACCAGCTTCGGTCCACCCGTCCAGGTCGTGGCAGACCCGGCGGCCGACGAGGGGATCACGATGTTCCGCGACCCGTTCGTCTGGCAGGACGAGGACGGCTGGTCGATGGTTGTCGGAGCAGCGGCTGCGAACCAGACCGCGGCGGTCCGTCACTACCGATCCGCCGACGGCGTCACCTGGGCGTCCGCCGGCGACCTGGTCGCGATGACCCGTGCCACGGTCGAGGGCATCGACACCGGCGCAGGCTGGGAGTGCCCGCAGATCCTCACGGTCGACGGCACCGACGTCGCCCTCATGGCGTCCTGGTCACACGAGGACGGACCGGGCGAGGTCATCGCGGTCCCGTTGACCGGCACGCTGCACCCCGACCGGGTCGACCACGGGCAGCACTTCTACGCGCCGTCCGTGATGCGGACCGGGTCGTGGGGTGCGGTGCTCTTCGGGTGGGTCACGGAAGGTCGTCCTCTGGAGGCGACCGCGCAGGCGGGCTGGTCCGGTGCCGTCTCCCTGCCCAGGAGGGTGTGGCTCACCGACGGACGACTCGCGAGTGCACCGCACCCCGCGGTGGAGTCACTGCGAGCAGGCACGTCGCGTCCGGGCCACGGGGCGACGATCGGCGCGCAGGTGGAGATCGTGCTCCCGACCCCGGTCACCGGCGTCGTCCGTCTCCGGTTCTCGGAGGCCGAGTACCTCGACGTCCGTGTCGACCTGGAGGCCGACACCCTCACCGTCGATCGGAGTCGTGCCAGCGGGGACGCTCGCGCGGACACGAGCCCTGCCGTGGTCCGGGCGCCGTTCGGACCGCGGAGCGAGCTGCCGGCGGTGCGGGTGTTCGTGGACGGGTCCGTCGTCGAGGTCTTCACCAGCGCCGGCCGATCCGTCACGACGCGCGTCTACCCCGAGCAGGCACCACCCTGGACTGTGGAAGCTCCTCCCGAGGCGTCGGTCTGGGAACTGCGGAGCGCTGTGACGGTGGCGGGTCCGAGATGACCCGGCCCCTGATCACCGTTGCCGGCGAGTCGTTGGTCGACGTCGTGCACGACGGATCACCGCGTGAGGTACCCGGTGGGAGCCCGGCGAACGTGGCACTCGGGTTGGGGAGGCTCGGTGCACCGGTCGAGTTCGCGACGTGGCTCGGGGACGACGTCCGAGGACACCGCATCGCCGATCACCTCCGGGCCTCCGGCGTCCGACTCGTCGACGGGACGTTCCGAGCCAGCCGGACGTCCTCCGCCTCCGTCCGGCTCGACGCGGACGGCCAGCCGACGTACGAGTTCGACGTCGAGTGGGACCTGCCGGAGCTGCCACGCACGCCGAGCTGGCTGCACGTCGGATCGATCGGCGTCTTCCTCGAACCCGGGGCGAGCAAGGTGTCGGAACTCGCGCGACGCACCGCGGCGGCCGGGGGAGTCGTCTCGTTCGACCCGAACATCCGTCCCGCGCTCCTCGGCGCGGCTGCCGACGAGCGACTCACCTTCGAGCACCGTGCAGCGACGGCGAACGTCGTGAAGCTCTCCGACGAAGACGGTGCGTGGCTCTACCCGGGGCTGTCCGAGGAGTCCGTCCTCGATCGCGTGCTCGGCTGCGGCGCCCAGCTCGCGGTCCTCACCACGGGCGCCACCGGCTCGCTCCTGGCGACCGCGACCGAGCGGGTCCGGGTCCCCGGTGAACGCGTCGACGTCGTCGACACCGTCGGAGCGGGCGACACCTACATGGCAACGCTCGTCTGGCAGCTGCGGGACCACGCCACCGTTCTCGACTCGCTCGGCGAACCGACCCTCACGGAACTCGGACGTGTCTGCACCCGTGCCGCGGCGATCACCGTCGCCCGGCGGGGAGCCGATCTGCCGAGCGCCACCGACCTGATCCCCGTGCGGGGAGCGACTCCCGAAGCGCACGATCCGACGCAATCCCGACCTCGAACCGGAGTGGACCATGACCTCTGAATTCCGACGACGCGCACTCCTCCAGGGTGCAGGCATCAGTGCGCTCGCGCTGTTCGCCGCGACCGCGCCAGGCGAAGCAGCACGCGCCGCATCACTGTCCCGACCCGGGGCTCCGTCCGCAGCATCCGCAGTGACCGGCACCTCGCTCCGTGCCAGGTACCACATGACACCGCCTGCCGGATGGCTGTCCGATCCGCAGCGTCCGGTGTTCACCAGGGGCGCGTACCAGCTGTACTACCTGCACTCCGACGTGGACAACGGCGACGGCGGCTGGGACCACGTCTCCACCACCGACGGTGTCGACTTCACCTTCGAGGGAACGGTCATCCCGCTGCAGACCAACCTGCCCACGTGGACGGGGTGCACCCTGATCGACACCGACGACACCGCCGGCTACGGTGCCGGTGCCGTCATCGCCCTCGCGACCCGCCCGACAGGGGGTGTGCGGAAGTACCAGGAGCAGTACCTGTTCTTCTCCACCGACGGCGGCTTCACCTTCACCGCCCGACCGGATCCCGTCATCGTCAACACCGACGGCCGCGCAGCGACCACCGACGCAGAGGTCTCGAACGCCGAGTGGTTCCGTGACCCGAAGGTCGCCTGGGACGCCGCCCGCAGCGAATGGGTCTGCGTCATCGGGCGGCAGCGGTACGCCGCGTTCTACACGTCGAAGAACCTCGTCGACTGGACCCTGCAACGGAACTTCGACTACCCCGACCACGACCTCGGAGGCATCGAGTGCCCCGACCTGTTCCAGATCACCGCCGACGACGGGACGACGCACTGGGTCCTGGCCGGCAGCATGGACGCCTACAACGTGGGTCTGCCCTGCACCTACGCCTACTGGACCGGCTCGTGGGACGGCACCTTCTTCACCGCTGACGACCTCACACCGCAGTGGCTCGACTGGGGCTGGGACTGGTACGCGGCCGTCACGTGGCCTGCGGTCGAAGCGCCGGACACGAAGCGCTACGGCATCGGGTGGATGAACAACTGGAAGTACGCCGACCGGCAGGTCCCGACCGACGCCTCGGACGGGTACAACGGTCAGAAATCGATCGTCCGCGAGATCACGCTGCGCCGTCGGTCCACTGGCGGCTACGCGCTCATCAGCGAGCCCGTCGCAGCGCTCCGGACCGCGGCGACCCGGACCGTCCCGATCGCTGACCAGTCGGTCAACGGATCCACGGTCCTGCCCTACGACGGGCGGGCCTACGAGATCGAACTCGACGTGACGTGGTCCGACGCCACGAACGTCGGGGTGTCGGTCGGACGCTCCGCTGACGCCACTCGGTCCACGAACATCGGCAAGGCCGGTGGCGACCTCTACGTCGACCGCGCGCGATCCGATCGTGCCGGGTTCGCGCTCTCGCCGTACACCCGCGCCGCGGCTCCCGTCGATCCTGCGACACGGTCCTCGCACCTGCGGATCCTCGTGGACACGCAGAGCGTGGAGGTGTTCGTCGACGACGGCGCGACGGTCCTCTCGAACCAGGTGAACTTCGACACGGGCGACACGGGCATCTCGTTGTTCTCCGACGGCGGCACCGCGACCTTCTCCGGCATCACCATCCGCGAGTACGGGGGCGAGTAGAGACGCAGGTCCGGGAGCTGCGACGGTGCCGGGGCGTCGGTGCGGACCGCGGGCGAACAGAGGGCGAACAGAGGGTGGTCGGACGGTGGTCGGACGGCGGTCGGAGGTTCGTCCGAGGGAGATGGTGTGTCCTGGCACCCGGACCGGACGACCGAGCAACCAGCGGTCGCCGCGGTTCTCCGACTCGACCCGAACGGACCGCATGACACACTCCTCCACCGTCGCGCTCGGCAGTCCCACGCACTGCTTCGTGGAGCAGTACACGGACCTCGTGTACTCGCAGTTCCGCGACGGAGCCCTGTTCCCGGGCGGACGACAGCTGCACTTCGACCTCCTGAAGCCCGCGACCGCCACACCGACGCCCCTGGTCGTGTTCATCAAGGGCGGCGGGTTCCGGAACGTCCACCGAGCCCGGTACGTCCCCGCGCTGGTGGCCCTGGCCGAGCGCGGGGTCGCCGTCGCCAGTGTCGAGTACCGGACCAGCAACGAGGCGCGGTTCCCTGCCCCGGTCGACGACGTGCGGGAAGCGCTCCGTTTCCTCCGCGCACACGCGGACGCGTTCAACCTGGATCCGGGTGCGGTCGCGCTCTGGGGCAACTCCGCCGGCGCGACCATCGCGACGATCGTCGGCGCCTCCGCTCCCTCGGAACCGGAGCGGGTGTGCGCGGTCGCCAGCTGGTACGGCATGCACGATCCGCTCCGCTCACCGGAGCTCCGTGCCCCCGGGTCGCCCCTGTACACCGCGTTCGGGGCACCCGGTGCGGACGGCAGTCGGTGGTTCCGACCCGCAGACCACATCACGGCCGAGTCTGCGCCGACGTTCCTCCTCCACGGGACCGACGACCGGGTCGTGCCCGTCGAGCAGAGCGTGTCCCTCGCCGCGACGCTCGCAGAACAGGGTGTTCCCCACGAGTTCATGCTCGTCGACGGTGGCCACCACGACTTCGCCGAGATGAGCACGCGGACCGACGCCCTCACCAGGACCTACGACTTCCTCCACGGGCACCTGCTCGCGCGCGTCGAGCGACACGGCACGTCCGAGTGACCGCACGGTCCGGTCAGGTCAGGGATCGCTGAGGGTGCCACGGACGATCGAGTCGCCGGAGCGCGCATTCGAGTTCGGCGCGGCCGGTCGTCCCGGACCAGCGGGGCGGCGCAGCCACGGTCTCGGCGTCACCGCGGGGGAGTCCGGGCACGACACCGGTCGCCACACCGACGCCGAGGACCACGGCGAGCACGCCGACGCCAGCGAGCACGACCGCGAGCGGACGGCGACGACGCGGACGGCGAGGCACCGCACGGCGCTGCGCCTGGGACCCTGGCGCGCCGCTCGTGTGCCCCCGGCGCTCGCCCTGCTCCGGGTCCGGGTTCGGTGGCCCGCGCTGCCTGTTGCGGCGTCCGTGCGATCTCGGCCGCGATCCACTCCCACACGTGCTCCGGGGGCGCGATCAGCCCGACGCCCTCGGACGCCCGGGTCACCGCGGCGACCCGCTGCAGCGCGGCCACCTCGTCGCGGCACCGGTCGCAGGACGCCAGGTGCTCGGCGACCCGGTCCGAGGCCACCTGATCGGAGACCGCGAGCATCGCCAACGTCTCGTCGTCGACGTGCTTCATTCGATCACCTCGAGACGTGTTCGGAGCCGAGCGAGGCTTCGGTGGATGTGGCTCTCGAGCCGTTCGGCGATCTCACGATGGTTGAGGTCGTCGGAGGACGGCAGTCGTGCGACCGCGGTGGAGTTGCCACCGGCGTCGTCCTCGACGTCGCACCCCCACTACCGGTGGAGCACCTCGATCGGATGCAGCGGTTTGCTGGGGATCAGCTGAGACGGCGCCAGACCCCGGCGTTGCCGGGACGCGACCAGGTCTCCGGATCGCCCGTGACGGCGTCGTCCCCGGCGCCCTGGTCGGTGAGCCGGTACGCGGAGTCCGGCGTCCACCCGGCGACGACACTCGCCCGGTCGTCGTCGACCCGCACCGCGAGCCCGGACGTGCGGAACCAACCAGCGACGGTCAGGTGCACGACGTCGAACTCGGTGGCCACCGCGGACCAGTCCGGCAGCACCCAGTCGCCCTGCCGTCCGGTCGCCAGGGCCCAGTCGTTCCGCCGGGTGGTCCGTGTCACGTCGAGCGGCCAGCGGCGGCACAGCGCAGCCCAGTCGTCGGGCCCGTCGACGGTGCACACCCGCGCGGCGACATCGGCGGGCACGGCCGAGACGACGGCGCGTTCCTGCCCGAAGGAGTCCTCGACCGCCCAGAGCGCCAGCGGCCCGGCGGACGGGAACGGCGCTCGCGTGTGCTGCGTGAGTGGCCACGGCGGAGTCGTCCACCACACCCCGCTGGTCACCCCCGGGTTCCCCTCGGCGTCCTCGCGGCGCAGCTCCCGGGACCATTCGGCGAGCGCCTCTGCCACTCCCGGGCGTCGGGGCTGCTCGTCCTGGTCGAACTCGACGGTCCATGCTCCGCCCTGCGGGTCGAAGAGCCGGCGCACGACCGGGCTGTCGACCGCCCACCGAGCGAGCCGCCGGAACGCGGCCTGCAGTTCCGTCCGAGCGAGGAGCGCGTCCAGCGCATCGGGTTGCTGCCACCACAGCGCGCTGTCCGCAGTCGACTCGAGCGCGACCACGACGTCGTCCTCGCCCACGGACGGCAGGGGCACCGCCGCGAGTGCGCTCGCCACCGCTGCCAGGTCCGGAGCCGGCTCGGGTTCGATCGCGGCACCGATGCCGAAGAGCGTTCGGTCGTCGCCGCGTTCGACGCCGAGGTGGTAGTCCGCCCAGAAGAGCAGGTGGCCGAGCTGCACGGCGGCCGGGTCGTCGGAGTCCTGGACACCGCTGACGAGCTCGAGGCAGAAACGCCGGCCACGCGGGTGCGCGAGCAGGTCCGAGGCATCGATCACGGAACCAGGCTACTGACGGCCACTAACGCACGCGCCGCATCCGCCGATAGCCCTGGGTGCAGGCCCACGGACGGGCCCGCATCCCGCCCCACGGACGGCGGCGGGACGATCGAGAACCAGGACGGGCCATGATCGTCGTCACACGACTGAACGGCAGCGGATTCGCTGTGAACCCCGATCTCGTGGAGCGCATCCAGGAGACGCCGGACACGACGCTGATCATGGTCGACGGTGCGAAGTACATCGTGCGGGAGTCGATGGCCGACGTCATCGACCTGATCGCCGCGTACCGCGCACGCATCGTGGGCATGGCCTACGGCACCGACCTGGCCCCGCGCGCGAGCACGAACACCGGTTCGCAGCCGACGCTCGCCCCGGTCGCTGCCCTCCGCTCGACGCAGCACGGCCGCGCGCTGGACGGGGGTCGCTGACGTGGACATCGCAACGATCGTCGGGATCCTGCTCGCCTTCGGCGCACTGTTCGGCATGGTCCAGATGGAGCACGTCGAGCTCGGTGGGCTCTTCCTGCCCGCCCCGATGCTGCTCGTGTTCGGTGCCACCATCGGCTGCGGCATCGCCAGCACCACCCTGAAGGACGCGATCGCCAGCTTCAAGGCCGTCCCGAAGGCGTTCACCGGCAAGGTCACCCCGCCGGCGTCGGTCATCGACGACGTCGTGGGGCTCGCCGAGACGGCGCGTGCGAACGGCCTGCTCGCCCTCGAGCAGGAGGCCGACAAGCACGACGACCCGTTCATGAAGAAGGCGCTGCAGAACATCGCGGACGGCACCGACGGTGACGAGCTGCGGATCCTGCTCGAGGACGAGATCGAGTCGAACGCGGCCCCGACCCGCAGCGCGAGCGCGTTCTTCATGGGCCTGGGCGGCTTCGCTCCGACCGTCGGCATCATCGGCACCGTCGTCTCGCTGACCCACGTGCTCGCGAACCTCGGCAAGCCCGACGAGCTCGGACCCCTGATCGCCAGCGCGTTCGTCGCCACCCTGTGGGGCCTGCTCACCGCGAACTTCATGTGGTTGCCGATCGGCGGGAAGCTCCGCAAGCTCGCCCAGCTCGAGTCGGACCGCCAGACGCTCCTGATGGAGGGGCTGCTCGCGGTGCAGGCGGGCAGCCAGCCTCGTCTGCTCGGTGAGCGCCTGAAGGCCATGGTGCCGCCCGGCGCCCGCGCCGACACCGGCGGCAAGGGCGGCAAGGGCACCAAGGCCGGTGGCAAGGCCGACGCGGCCGACGACCAGCAGCTGGCGGCCTGACGGTGAGCGCCAACCCCCGTGGCCGCGGCCGAGGTCGCGCGAAGAAGTCCCACGACGAGGCTGAGCACCCCGACGAGCGCTGGATGGCGTCGTACATGGACATGATCACGGTGCTGATGTGCATGTTCCTCGTGCTGTTCGCGATGTCCACCGTCGACCAGCAGAAGTACATCCAGCTGAAGCAGTCGCTCGCCACCGGCTTCGGCGAGGTCGACTCGCAGAAGATCGACACCGCGAGCGGCACCGTCGTGACGAAGGACCAGGTCGAGGACGGCTCCGGCTACTCGACCGACAAGTCGCAGGCCGACCACTCCACCGCCTCGTCGGGCACGAAGGACACGAACGTCGATCCCGCGTCGACCGTGGTGCCGACGACCGCGTCGAAGCGGGACCTCACCGAGGCGAAGCGTGAGCTCGACGACCTGACGGCGATCAAGAGCGCGATCCAGGAGAACCTGACCGAGGCCGGCCAGACCGCCAACGTGCAGTTCACCGTCGATGCCCGCGGTCTGATCGTCCGGCTGGTCGGCAGCGAGACCTACTTCGGGACGAACAGCGCCGACCTGTCCGACCAGGCGCGCCGGATCATGGACGCGATCGCCCCGGTCCTGCGGACGAGCCACCACGACGTCAGCGTCGAGGGGCACGCCGACCAGCGGAACTCGACCGCCCCGTACGCGACGAACTGGGAGCTCAGCGCGGCACGGGCGACCGGGGTCCTGCGCGACCTGGTCGAGCGGGGCGGGATGCCCGGCGACCACTTGCAGAGCGTCGGGTTCGGGTCGAGCCGGCCGCTGGCGAAGGGCGGCACCGACCAGGACCTCGCCCTGAACCGGCGGGTCGACATCGTGGTCCTGTCGAACGCCGACCAGGACGTCAGCGCCCTGATGCCGGCGCTGGCGAAGGCGCAGGACGGAGCGCAGCAGGGCTGAGACACACACCGCACGGAGCGCAGCAGGACTGAGACGCACACCGCGCGGAGCGCACCAGCGCTGCCCCCACCGCCCCACTACGGGGTACAGCACTGACGGGTGCCCCACAGGTGACCGATAGACGCACCCGTGACCGAGACCCTGCCAGCGCCCGAGGTGTACGACTTCGCGCGCCCGTCGACGCTGGCCCGTGAGCACGCCCGGGTGCTCGAGCTCGCTTTCGAGACCTTCGCGCGCCAGTGGGGCACGCAGCTGACGGCGAAGGTCCGTGCGGTCAGCCAGGTCACCTGCGAGCAGGTGCAGATGACGACGTACGACGAGTACGCCGCGTCGCTGCCCGCGCTCACCGGCATGGTGCTGCTGCCGATCACCGACCTCACCTCGAAGGGCGTGCTGCAGCTCCCGCTCGACGCCGCCCTGACGTGGGTGTCGCACGCGCTGGGCGCCTCGAAGCCGCTGCCGACCCCGGACCGCACCTTCACGCCCATCGAGCAGGCCCTGGTGCGCAAGATCGTCGAGGACGCCCTCGACGACCTGCGGTACTCGTTCGGCGGGCTGCTCGCGCAGGACGTCACGGTCGGCGGGTTCCAGTTCAACAGCCAGTTCGCCCAGGCCGCCCAGAAGGGCGACCTGATGATCGTCGCCTCGTTCTCGATCCGGGTCGGCGACCGCATCGCTCCGGGCACGCTGGCCCTGCCGGCCGAGGCCGTCCTGCCGCAGCTCGGCGAGGCCGCCGCGCACGTGTCGCCCGCCGACGCCCGCGCCCTGCTCGACGCGCAGCTCGAGAGCGTGCCGGTCGGCGTCAGCCTGCGCTTCGCCCCGGCCGCGGTCCTGCCGACGCAGGTCCTGCGGCTCGCCGTCGGCGACGTCCTGCCGCTGCCGCACCCGCAGCACCGGCCCCTCACCATCGCGGTCGACGGCGAACCCGTCGGCACCGCCGCGGTCGGCGCGAACGGCTCGCGCCTCGCCGGCATCGTCGTCACCACCACGAGCACGGAGCAGCACTGATGACCGAAACGACCACCCTCCACACCGCAGCGGCCGAGTCGCTCGCGGCGCAGCTCCCGACGGCCGCCCCCTTGACCGCGGTGCTCCTGCCTGGAGGCGCGACACCGGTCGTGCTCGACGCGGCGACCGACGCCGTGGTCGCGTCGTTCGTCGGCGGCCTGTCGGCCGACCTGGCACTCGTGCTCACCGACCTCGAGGCGATCACGGCCGCAGGCGGCACCGACCACGGGATCGTGGCCGTCACGGACGTGTTGCGTCCGTCGCTCGAGGCCGCGGCCGGGGTCCTCGGCGTCGGGGTGCTCGGCGAGGCGGGCCGCGAGTCGGCGGCGTCGCTGCTGGCCGACCCGGACACCGTCGTGTTCGAACTGACCGCCGGTGGGCTGCCCGCCGGGTGGTTCGGCATCCGGATCCGCGAGAACGGCACGGTGTCGGCGCCCGTCGTGGCGAACCTGCCCGCGGGCAACCTCGGCCGGATCAACAACGTCGAGATGACCCTGACGGTCGAGATCGGCCGCACCCGGATGTCGGTCCGTGACGTGCTCGGCATGGAGCCCGGCGCCGTCGTCGAGCTCGACCGCAGTGCCGGTGCCCCCGCCGACGTCCTGCTGAACGGCCGCCTCATCGCGCACGGCGAGGTCGTCGTCGTCGACCAGGACTACGCGGTCCGGATCACCCGCATCCTCGACGTCGCCGAAACGGTCTGACCCGCACGTGGACACCCTCGTCGTCACCCTCCGCGTCGCGCTCTCGCTCGGCGTCGTGCTCGCCCTGATGTGGGTGCTGCACCGCGCGAGCCGCAAGCGCTTCTCGGGCAAGCCGTCGGGCCGTCGCGCCGCGACCGTCGAGGTCGTCGGTCGGCAGGGCATCGGCGGCAAGGCGAGCGTCGTCGTGGTCGACGTCGAAGGGGAGCGGCTCGTGCTCGGCGTCTCCGAGCACGGGGTCGCCCTGCTCACCAGCGGGCAGGCGCCCGCGCCGGAACTCACGATCGTGACCGGACCGGTCGCGCTGCCGGTGCGCCCCGCACCGTCGGCCGACGTGTTCGGTCAGGAACTCGCGCTGCAGTCGGACGCCACCACGTCCCTCCAGGCACGGCCGGAGCGCCGCGGGCGCGTCGATCCGGAACCGGCTGGTGGGGCCGGCCTCCCGGCAGCCGCTGCCGACGCGACCGACGCGCCCGCGGTGGCCGGCGCCGTCGCGCCGTTGCCGATGCGCCCGCGCAACCGTCGTCCGCAGCGTGCCGTGCCGAGCGCGCAACAGCTGCAGGGCTCGATCCTGTCGGTCGACACCTGGCGCCAGGCCGCGGCCGCGCTGCGGAACCGGCGGGCCGGGTGACGGCGGCAGGGCAGCACCGGCTGGCACGGTCGGGTCGACTCGTCGCCCTCGTCCTGCTCGGCCTGGCGGTCGTCGCCGGGTTCTTGATGCTCACGACCACCGGTGCGCACGCCGCCGGCGTCGTCGAACCCACCGCCCCGGCGACCCCGACAGCCCCCGCGACCGGTGACTTCAGCGTCAGCGTGAACGGCCCGGACGGCACGCCGTCGTCCGCCGTGGTGACCCTCATCGGCATCACGCTGCTGAGCGTCGCGCCCGCGCTGATGCTCATGATGACGTCGTTCACCAAGATCTTCGTCGTGCTCGCGATGACCCGGAACGCGCTCGGGCTGCAGTCGATCCCGCCGAACCAGGTCATCGCCGGACTGGCACTGTTCCTGTCGCTGTTCGTGATGGCACCGGTGCTCGGGCACATCAACGACGACGCCCTGCAGCCCTACCTGGCCGGCCACCTCGACTTCAACCAGGCCGTCGAGATCGGCACGAAGCCGCTGCGGACCTTCATGCTCCACCAGACCCGCGACGAGGACGTCGCCCTGATCACCCGCGCCGCCGGGCTCGACAACCCGAAGTCGATGGCGGACGTGCCGATGACGACGGTGATCCCGGCGTTCATCATCTCGGAGCTGCGCAGCGCGTTCATCATCGGGTTCGTCATCTTCATCCCGTTCCTGGTGATCGACCTCGTCGTCTCCGCGGCCCTGATGTCGATGGGCATGATGATGCTCCCGCCGGTCATGATCTCGCTGCCGTTCAAGATCCTGCTCTTCGTGCTGGTCGACGGTTGGGGCCTCATCATCACGTCGCTCATCGAGAGCTACCACGTTGTCTAGGGGGCACGCATGAACCAGCAGGCCGTCATCGACCTCGTGCTCCAGGCGCTCCTGGTGTCCGGCAAGCTCGCCGCCCCGGTCCTCGTCACCTCGCTCGTCGTCGGCTTCGCGATCTCGCTGTTCCAGTCGGTGACGCAGATCCAGGAGGTCACCCTGTCGTTCGTGCCGAAGGCCGTCGCCGTCGCGATCGCCCTGGTGGTCTGCGGCAACTGGATGATCTCGGAGATGATCGCCTTCACGCACGTCGCCTTCGACATGATCCCGAAGCTGCTCGGGGCCGGTTGATGGAGCTCGCCATCGACGCCGACCGTCTGGAGGCGACCATGCTCGCCGGCGTCCGGCTCGTCGCGTTCTTCGTCATCGCGCCGCCGTTCTCGTACCGGGCGTTCCCGGGCACCGTGAAGGTGATCCTCGGCCTGGGGCTCGCCATCGGCGTCGCGCCGCGCGTCGCCGTCGGCTACGAAGCGCTCGACACGGGGCCGTTCCTGCTCGCCCTGCTCACCCAGCTCGTGGTCGGGCTGTCCCTCGGGTTCCTGGTGTTCCTGGTGTTCGCCGCCGTGCAGTCGGCGGGTGCGCTCATCGACCTGTTCGGCGGGTTCACGCTCGCGCAGGCGTTCGACCCGCAGTCGCAGGTCAACGGCGCCCAGTTCACCCGCCTGTTCCAGATGACCGCACTCGCACTGCTCTTCACCTCGGGCGGCTACCAGCTCATCGTCGGTGGGCTGGTGCGGTCGTTCGACGCCGTGCCGCTCACCGGCACGTTCGCGGTCGACGGGCTCGCCTCGATGCTCGTCGCGGCGATGTCCCAGATGTTCCTCGCCACCCTGCAGATCGCCGGGCCGCTCGTCGTCGTGCTGTTCCTGGCGGACGTCGGCCTCGGGCTGCTCACCCGCGTCGCACCGGCCCTCAACGCGTTCCAGATGGGGTTCCCGATCAAGATCGGTCTGACCGTCCTGTTCGCCGGCGCGCTCTTCATGGCCCTGCCGTCGGTGGTGTCGTCGCTGACCGGCGACGCCGTCGAGGCGATCACCGGACGGGGGTGACGACGTGTCCGACAGCGGAGAACGCTCCGAACAGGCGACCCAACAGCGGATGCGCGAGGTCCACGAGAAGGGCCAGGTCGGCCGCTCGCAGGACCTCGGCGCGTGGATCGGCATCGCCGTCGCGGCGCTCATGATCCCCGCCGCGATCGGCAACGCCGCCGCCGCCGGGCAAGACCAGCTGCTCGCCGTGCAGCGGGTCATCGAAGACCCGGAGATCGGTGCCGTGCGGGCCCTGCTCGCCGACGCCCTCGGTTCGATGGGTGCGACCCTCGGCCCGATGCTCGCCGTGGTCGCGGTCGCCGTGCTGGCCGCCGCCGTCACCCAGGGCGGGGTGCACTTCCGGAAGATGACACCGCAGCCCGACCACTTCGATCCCGTGGCCGGACTGAAGCGCGTGTTCGGTACCCAGGCGCTCTGGAACGGCGCGAAGGCGCTGCTGAAGACCGCCGTCGTCGGGCTCGTCCTCTGGTTCGCGGTGCAGGGACTCATGCCGGTCCTGATGTCGAGCGGCTCGCTGCCGCTGTCGGCCGTGCTCGAGGCCGCCGCAGCCGGTTCGGGCACCCTGCTGCGCGCCGCGATCGTCGCCGGGCTCGTCCTCGCGGCACTCGACGTGTTCGTCGTCATCCGCCGCAACCGGAAGCGCACGATGATGACCAAGCGCGAGGTCAAGGACGAGAACAAGCGGAGCGACGGCGACCCCCTGGTGAAGTCGCAGCGCCGCTCCCGCCAGCTCGCGATGAGCCGCAACCGGATGATCCAGGCCATCGGCACCGCGGACGTCGTGATGACGAACCCGACCCACTACGCCGTCGCGATCAAGTACGAGCCGGGGAAGTCCGCGCCCCGGGTGGTCGCGAAGGGCGCCGGCCCGGTCGCCGACGTCATCCGTGCGCGTGCCGAGGAAGAGCGGGTGCCGATCGTCCGCGACGTCCCGCTCACCCGAGCGCTGCACGCCGCCTGCGAGCTCGGACACGAGATCCCCGTCGACCTGTACACCCCGGTGGCCCGCGTCCTGTCCTTCGTGATGGCGCTCAAGGCCCGCGGTACTGCCGCCGGCACGCACGCTCCACCGCGGCCGACCACTCCGGACGAGGTCGCGAGCGTCATCGACCCGGCCACCCTGACCGGTGACCTCCGCCCCCGCAAGCTCCGCCCACCGCGCATCGCAGAGAACCAGACCGAAGGACTCCCCGCATGAACCGCAAGGACCTGCCGAAGCTCGTCGTCCCGGTGTTCATCGTCGGCATCATCCTGCTGCTGATCCTGCCGGTGCCGTCGTTCCTGCTCGACTTCCTGATCATCATCAACATCCTGCTGGCGCTGGTGATCCTGCTCACGACGCTGTTCGTGAAGAAGCCGCTCGACTTCTCGGTGTTCCCGTCGCTGCTGCTCGTCGCGACGCTGTTCCGGCTCGGCCTCAACGTCGCGTCGACCCGGCTGGTGCTCGGCGAGGGCTTCGCCGGCGACGTCATCCAGGCGTTCGGCCACGTCGCCGTCTCCGGGTCGATCATCATCGGCGCGGTCATCTTCCTGATCCTCATCGTCATCCAGTTCGTCGTCGTGACGAAGGGCGCGGAACGCGTCGCCGAGGTCGGGGCGCGGTTCACCCTCGACGCGATGCCGGGCAAGCAGATGGCGATCGACGCCGACCTCAACGCCGGGCTGATCACCGACCAGGAAGCCAAGGAGCGCCGCGCCGCCGTCTCCGCCGAGGCCGACTTCTACGGCGCGATGGACGGTGCGTCGAAGTTCGTCAAGGGCGACGCGATCGCCGGCATCCTGATCATCATCATCAACCTGATCGGCGGCATCGCCATCGGCATGCTGCAGAACGGACTGTCCGCCACCGACGCCCTGTCGAAGTACGGCATCCTGACGATCGGCGACGGCCTGGTCACACAGATCCCGGCGCTGCTCATGGCGGTCTCGACGGGCATGATCGTCACTCGTTCCGGCGCGGAGTCCGAGATGGGGTCCTCGGCCGCGACGCAGCTGTCGCAGTCGCGGAACGCCCTGATGATCGCCGGTGTCGCCGCGATCGCGATGGGGTTCATCCCCGGCATGCCGATCCTGCCCTTCCTGCTCGTCGGCGCCACCCTGCTGTTCACGGGCTGGCGCATCGGCCGGAACGCCGCCCGCGCCGAGGCCGACGCCGCCCAGCAGCAGGCGCTCGAGGCGGCGGCACCGACCGGTGACACCCCCGAGGACCTGCTCGAGCAGATGCGCGTCCACGCCCTCGAGATTCTGCTCGCCCCCGACCTGGTCGACATGGTGTCCGGCGCGTCCGACGACCTGCTCGGCCGCGTGCGGGCACTCCGCCGCAAGATCGCGATCGACATGGGCATCGTCCTCCCGCCGGTCCGGACCCGCGACTCGATCGACCTGCCGCCGTCGACCTACGCCATCCGCATCGCCGGTGTCGAGGCCGGTCGGGGCACCGCCCCCGCCCGCAGCGTCCTGGCGCTCGGCGACCACCTGGACGGCCTGCCCGGCACCTCGACCGTCGAGCCGGTGTTCGGTCTGACCGGCAAGTGGGTGCCCGCCGAACTCCGGCACGCCGCCGAGATGACCGGCGCGACCGTGATCGACCGTGTCTCCGTGCTCGTCACCCACCTGCAGGCCGTCATCGGCGACAACGCCGCACGCCTGCTCACCCGCGAGGACGTCAAGGTCCTGACCGAGGGCGTCAAGCAGGTCAACCCCGCCGCCGTCGAGGAACTCGTCCCCGGCATGCTCTCGATGGCCGAACTGCAGCGGGTGCTGCAGGGCCTGCTCGCCGAGCGCGTGCCGATCAACGACCTCGGCCGGATCTGCGAAGCCCTCACGCTCCGCGCCAAGGTGTCGACCGACCCCGAGGGGCTCGTCGAGTCCGCCCGCGCCGCCCTCGGACCGGCCCTCGCCGCCCGCCACACCGACGCCGGCACGCTGCGCGTCATCATGATCGACCCGATGCTCGAGCAGTCGATGCTCGAGGGGCTCCGGCCGTCCGAGCAGGGCAGCCAGATCGTCCTCGACGCCCACCGCATCGAGCAGGTCCTGGGCTCCGTCCGTGACGCCGTGCGCTCGGTGGAGGACCAGGGGCTCTCCGCCGTCCTGGTCTGCGCCCCGCAGCTCCGCCCGGCCGTGCACCGCATGGTCGCCGCCCAGTCGAACGGGCTCCCGGTGCTGTCGTACCAGGAGGCCACCGCCGCGGGCTCCACCATCGAGACCGTGGGAGTGGTCCGTGCCGCCGACCCGATTGCAGCGTAGCGGCGCCACGCTCGAGTCCCTCCGCGACGCGGTCCGGACCGAGTTCGGCGCGGGTGCACGGATCGTCGCGGCCGAACGCGTGACCACGCCGGGCTTCGGCGGGCTGTTCCGCAAGGCGCACGTCGAGGCCACCGTCGAGGTGCCGGAACCGGGGGACCAGCCCACCGCCCGGGTGGTCATCGCCGACTCGCCCGAGCAGCGCGTCGGCATCGCCGCGCTGCTCGCCGACGCCGAGGCGGCCGAGGCACGCATCGCCGGCACCGACGGCACCAGGGCGACGCGGGCCGACGCGTTCGCGTCGGTGCTCGACGGGTTCCAGGCGGACGGCATCACGACGAGCGCCCCGCGCCCGACGCGCGCCCCGTCCGAGCCGGACGTGCCCGCGGGGGTCGACCCGCGCCTCCAGGCCGCCGTCGACGCGGTCACCGAGACCCGGTCGGGAGGCCCGTCCCGCGTCCTCGACACGCCCTCGCCGGCACCGGTGGCCCGGCCCACCGCACCGGCGGTGCGGTCCGCGGACGGCGACCTGGTGCTCCTGGTCGGGCGGCCGAACGACGTCGACGCGGCCGCCGGACTCTTCGCGGTGCGGCACGCGCTCCGGCCGACGGACGCCGCCGACCGCCGGGCAGCCATCTTGGCGCGGGCGGACGGCGTCCGTGACGGGCACGCCGTGCTCGCGGTCGCCGCGTGGGACGACCTCGCGACGAGCGACGGGCTGCAGGCCGACCAGGTGTGGGTCGTGGTCGACGTCGGGCGGAAGCCCGAGGACTCGGCCGCGATGGTGTCCGCGGTGGCGTCGCGGCTGCCCGTGGTCGGGGTGGTCGCGATCGGTGCGGGGGAGACCGCCACGCCCGGGTCGGCGGACCTGCTGGGGCTCCCCGTCGTGTCGCTAGGCTGAACGGGTGCTGGTACTCACGCGGAAGGTCGGCGAGCGGATCCTCGTCGGCGACGACATCGTCATCACGGTGCTCGACTCCCGGGGCGACGGCGTCCGGATCGGCATCGACGCCCCGCGCGGCGTGAAGATCCAGCGGGAAGAGGTCGTGCGTGCGGTCGCCGAGGCGAACGCCGAGGCCGCTGCCGCCGGCGACGACGCCGAGGCGCAGCTGCGCGCGGCGCTCGGGGCACGTGGCGGGGCTGCCGCCGACGGCCCGGCCTCGTCCGCACCGTCCGACTCCGCGCCGGCCGACTCCTAGTCGTCCGGAGCGGCCACGCCCGTCACGGGCGCGGCCGCTCCTCCGATACGGGCGCGGCTGCGCGTCCGTCACGGACGGGGCTTCTTCTCCTGCTCCGGCAGGCGGCCGGCGGCGGCCTCGGCGGCGAACCAGGCACGAGCCTCGTCCTGTCGGGCCTGCTCGGCACCGAGCGCGATCGGCGCACGGACGTGACCCGGCTCGTAGCCGAAGGTCTCGAGCAGCTGCGGCACGATCGGACGCACCCGGGCGACGAGCCGGTCGACGTACGCCGACACCGCACGGGCACGCTGCGCCGACAGCCGGCCGTGCAGCAGGTACCAGTCCAGGTGCTGCTCGAGCAGGCCGAGCGCGAACAGGTCCCGCAGCCAGACGAGCACGCGGCGGGTGTCGCCCTCGGTCACCTCGTCGAGCGCCTCGGTGAAGGCGTCCCACTGCATGAGTTCGGCGTGCGCCTTGGACGCCTCGATGAGCTCGTGCTGCGAGCGGTTGAGCAGTCTGGCCGCGCGGGCGCGGTCCTTGCCGGCCGACGCCAGGCGCATCCCGATCTCGGCGACCATGGTGTCGACCCGACCGGCGAGCAGTTCCCGCTGCGTCCGGGGGTCCTGCAGGTCGGCGACGCTCGCGGCCAGCGAGCCGCGGTCGGCCACGGTCTGGCCGAGCCGACGGATGCCCGACGCGTCGGCGAGCTTCGACGCGGCGACGGCCGCCACGAACTTCGCGGTGGACGCCGGGTCCTTCGGGGCCTTCGCGCGGAACTCGGTGAGCAGGCGCTTGCCGACGAGCTGCAGCAGCACGGTGTTGTCGCCCTCGAACGTCACGTAGACGTCGAGGTCGGCGCGGAGCCCGGTCAGACGGTTCTCGGCGAGGAACCCGGCACCGCCGCAGGCCTCACGGGCCTCCTGCAGGGTGTCGAGCGCCGACCAGGTCGACATCGACTTGAACGCGGCCGCCTGGGTCTCCAGGTCCTCGCGTCGTTCCGGGGTGTCCTTCCGCCCGCTGAAGACGTCGTCGAAGGTGCGCAGGAGCTTCTCGTGCGCGAACGACTGCGCGAACACCGTCGCCAGGCGCGGGATCAGACGACGCTGGTGTCGGCCGTAGTCGAGCAGGACGCCCTCGGTGCCGTCGCCGGTCGGGAACTGGCGGCGCTGCATCGCGTAGGTCAGGGCGATCTGCAGCGCGATCTTCTGCGCGACGACCGCGGCGCCGTCGAGCGACACCCGTCCCTGCACCAGGGTGCCGAGCATCGTGAAGAACCGGCGGCCGGGCGAGGCGATCGGTGACGAGTAGGTGCCGTCCGCGGCGACGTCGCCGTAGCGGTTCAGCAGGTTCGTGCGGGGGACCCGGACGTGGTCGAACGCGAGCCGGCCGTTGTCGATGCCGTTCAGGCCGCCCTTCGGCCCGTCGTCCTCACCGCTCACACCGGGCAGGAACGCCCCCTCGACGTCGCGGAGCGGCACGTAGAACGCGTGCACGCCGTGGTCGACACCCGCGGTCACGAGCTTCGCGAACACGACGGCGGCGTGACCGTGCAAGGCCGCGTTGCCGATGTAGTCCTTCCACGCGCCACGGAACGGCGTGTGGATCTCGAACTCCTGGGTCGCGGGGTCGTACGTGGCCGTCGTCGCGATGCTCTGGACGTCCGAGCCGTGGCCGGTCTCGGTCATCGCGAAGCAGCCGGGGACCTCGAACGAGACGATGCCCGGCAGGAACTCACGGTGGTTCGCCTCGGTGCCCAGGTGGTGCACGGCGGAGCCGAACAGCCCCCACTGCACCCCGGCCTTGATCTGCATCGACGGGTCGGCGACGACGAGTTCCTCGAATGCCGCGATGTTGCCGCCGTGGTTGTCCTGGCCGCCGAACTCGGCGGGGTAGGGGCGCTGGATGGCACCGGCGTCGACCAGGGTGCGGAGCTGCTCGAGTACGCGTGCCCGGTGCTCGGGGATCGGCTGGCCCTCGATCTTCTGCATCGCTGGGTCGAGCGCCAGGCGGCGGGAGATCCGGCGGTCCTCGGCCCAGCGTCCGAGCAGGAGCTCCTGCACCAGTTCGACGTCGATGTGGACGTCGGTGTCGGTGCCGGCGGTCGGGGTGCCCGCTGCCGGGTCGCCGGCGGCGTCGGCGTTCGGTGCAGCGTGCTGCGCGGCGTTCTTCGCGTCGACGTCCGGCGCGGTGTCGCTGCCGCTGGCGGGGGTGGTGCGCTGGGCGGGTGCGGTGTCGACCATGGTCGGAGTCCTCCTGAACTGCGGTGTCCGTGTTGCACCGTCCACGCTAGACACCCCTGCCGACAGTGGCGGGAACGCCGTGCACGCCGCACAACCCGGTGTCGTCGGTGCCGTCACGGCGTCGTGGGAACCCTCCAAAGAAATGAGGGGTGTTCGACGATTGGGCGCGCCCGGCCGCCCGGGGGCAGACTTGCCGCCATGTCACGTACCACCCCCGCGGACCGCGAAGCCCGTCCCGGACGCACCTTCTTCGGGCAACCGTTCGAACTGTCGACACCGTTCGCGGTGGAGCTCTGGGAGCGGTTCTCGTTCTACGGGATGCAGGGCATCGTCCTCATCTACATGTACTACTCCCTGACGCAGGGCGGTCTGGGGATCGACAAGGGCATCGCCACCGGCATCATGGGTGCCTACGGCGGCGCGGTCTACCTGTTCACGATCATCGGGGCGTGGATCGCCGACCGGCTGATCGGCGCGGACCGCACGCTGTTCGGCAGCGCGATCGTCGTGGTGCTCGGGCACATCGCCCTCGCGCTCATCCCCGGGGTGGCCGGGGTCGGGGTCGGCCTCGTCCTGATCGCGCTCGGCTCCGGCGGACTCAAGGCTACCGCCACCACGATCGTCGGCGGTCTGTACAGCCGCGAGGACCCCCGACGCGACGCCGGCTTCTCGCTCTACTACCTCGGCGTGAACCTCGGCGCGTTCTTCGGGCCGCTGCTCACCGGGCTGCTGCAGAGCTCGCTCGGCTTCCACTGGGGCTTCGGCCTGGCCGCGGTCGGCATGGCCGCCGGCCTGGTGCAGTACGCGATCCGGCGGAGGAAGCTGCCCGAGGTGGTCCGGCACGTCGCCAACCCCGTCGACCGTCGCCGGCTGCCCCTGATCGGTGCGGGCGTCATCGTCGCACTCGTCGTCATCGTCATCGCCGTGCTGACCGGCCTGCTGAACGTCGGCAACCTGCCCACCGTCGTCGTGGTCGTCGTCGTGCTGGCCACCATCGGGTACTTCGTCGTCATCCTGTCGAGCGGCATCACCCGCGACGAGCGGTCGCGCGTCTTCGCGTTCATCCCGCTGTTCATCGGCAGCGCCGTGTTCTGGTCGCTGTACCAGCAGCAGTTCACCGTCGTGACGGTCTACTCGGACCAGCGGCTCGACCGCTCCCTGTTCGGGTGGGAGATGCCGGTGTCGTGGGTGCAGTCCATCAACCCGATCTTCATCATCGTGCTGTCCGGCGTCTTCGCGGCCCTGTGGACCAAGCTCGGCGACCGCCAGCCGTCCACCCCGACGAAGTTCGCGCTCGGCACCGGGATCATGGGGCTCGCGTTCCTGCTGTTCCTGCCGTTCGTCGGCTCGGGCGAGAACGGCACGCCGCTGCTCGCACTCGTCGGCATCCTGCTGGTGTTCACCCTCGCCGAACTGCTGCTCTCGCCCGTCGGTCAGTCCGTCGCCACGAAGCTCGCGCCGCCGAAGTTCCAGACCCAGATGGTCGCGCTGTTCTTCCTGTCGGTGTCACTCGGCACCGCCGTCACCGGGGTGCTGTCCCGGTACTACGACCCGTCGAACGAGGCCCCGTACTTCACGATCCTCGGCCTGGTCGCCGTCGCGGTGGGCGTGGTCCTGCTGATCCTGGCCAAGCCGGTGCTGCGGCTCATGCGCGGCATCCGGTAACCTGAGCGGAGCCACACGCCGAAGCAACCAAGGAGTCACCACCCATGCTCGAACTCATCGCAGGGATCATCATCGGCGTCGGCGTCCTCGGCGGCGTCGGGTGCTGCATGGCCGTCGCAGCCATGATGAAGAGCGGCTCCGAAGAGTACTGAGTCCCTGACCCGGACTACTCGCCGCTGTCGGTCGTGACCGGCACCAGCTGACGACTCAGGACGGTCGCGCGCTCGAAGGGGCCGCGGCCGTCCTTCGTGTACACGGGCTCCTCGAACGCGACAGTCCACGTGCGCTGTGTCCCGCCGATCTGGCTCCCACCGGGAGCCACGATCACCCCGATCGGCTCGTCGGCCCACTGCTCGCCACCTTTATCGGTGTCGATGACCTGCACGAGGGCACCGATGCCGAGACCGGCAGCGTCGTCGGGGCGGGGATTGGGGGAGCGGTGGCGTCCGAACACGCCATCACCGTAGCGTCGGGCGGTCAAGGAACGTCTGTGCGGCGCCTGCCGACACGCTGACGGCCCCGCTGCCGGGTGGTCAGGACACCCCGCCGTGCGAGCGCCGAGCGGTCGCAGACCGTCGGCGACGCGGCCTCCATCCGACGGTATGTGACCAGCGGGCGAAGGTGCGCGGGGTGTTGCGACCGGCCCACCAGCGGCCGGGAGGTGCGTGGCGGGCCCGCGCCGCGCCTCCAGACCGTCATCGTGACCCCAGGACACCCCGCCGGGTGGTCAGGACACCCCGCCGTGCGAGCGCCGAGCGGTCGCAGACCGTCGGCGACGCGGCCTCCATCCGACGGTATATGACCAGCGGGCGAAGGCGAGCGGGGTGTTGCGACCGGCGGGACGGCGGCCGGGAGGCGCGTGGCGGGCCCGCGCCGCGCCTCCGGGCCACTGTTGGGCGCGTCCAGAGCGCGGCCCGGGTGGTCAGGACACCCCGCCTGGAGCGCGTCGGCCGGTCACGAAGTGTCGGCGGCGCCGCCGCCAGGCGACAGTTCATGACCACTCGGCCAACCTGAGCAGGGTGTTGCGACCACCCCGCGACCAGCCCGCGACCACCCCGCGACCACCCCCGCCCGCGTCAGACGGCCGCCGGCTCCACCCGGGCGATCTCGGTGATGGACGAGTGGCCCGTCTCGGGGTGCTTCCGCATCGACAGCAGCCGCTCCATCGACGGTTCGAGCGCCGTGACCTTGTCGAGCGGCGCGCTCACGACGAGCTGGAACCCGAGCCGGAGCCACGCGGTGACCGCACGGCCGGCGAACTCCGAGTCCGCCTTGATGAACGCCTCGTCGAGGAACACCGGCGCGAACCGCGGACGGGGACGGGTCTCGTCGCCGAGCTGGTACCGCAGCGCAGCGCCGACGATGAACGCCACGAGTTCCTGCGTCTCACCACCGGACTTGTCGCCGAGCGACGAGTACACGCCGAGGTCGTTGCCGTCGGTGTCGTACCGGACCGCCGTGATCTCCATGTGCCGCCGGACGTCGAGCACCGCGTCGCGCTGGGTGGTGCGGCCACGGGCGGCGTCCGGGTCGGGCCGGATGACGGCCATGAAGCGCCGGAGCCGTCGGAACCGGGTCTCGAGCACGTCGTCGGTCAGCTCGGTGTCGACCGAGGCGGACAGGGCGCGGAGCTCGCGGCGGAACGCGGTGACGTCCTCGCGGGTGACCCGGCGGATCTGGATCTTCAGGCGGTCCCGGTTCGCGCCGAACGGCAGCTCCCGCAGGATCTCGTTGACCGGCTCGAGGCGCTCCTCGATCTCGACGACGGCGCGGTCGAAGGCGCCGGCGAGCGGGACGAGGTCCTCGCCGCTCCACTGCGACAGGCGCCGACGCCATTCGCTCCGACGCGCGTGCAGGCCGGTCGCCACGATCTGTTCGAGGATCGCGTGGTAATCGGGGTACGACGCGACGCCGGTGCCGAGGTTCGGGTCGGGCCAGGCATCCTGGTACCGCTGGAACGTCAGCGTCAACGAGGTCGAGGCCGCCGCAGCGCCGTCGAGGGCCTGGGAGAGCCGCTCCTCGAGCCGACGCTTCAGCCGTCGCGTGGCGTCGTCGAACCCGTCGACGCCGTCCGGCGCACCGATCTCCTCGAAGGTCTCCTCGAGCAGGCGGGCCTGCTGGTCGTCCGGCAGCGAACCGGGCGAGGACTCGAAGCGCTCCAGGATCTCGGCGGCGGCGTCCTGGCCGTCGACGAGCACCGCGTGGCGCTCCTCGAGCCGCTGCACGGACAGCCGTGCGGCGGAGCGGCGGTCGGCAGCCTCGTCCAGCGACTTGCGCAGCCGGGCGACCGAGGCCCGGAGCGTCCGGAGGCCGTCGTCGGCGGCGAGCAGTGCCTGCCGTTCCTCGTCGAGCCGGGCGAGGGAGGCGCCCAACCCGTCGACGTCGATCGCCGCCCACGTGGCGTCGACCACGTGCTGGTGGGCGGCGCGGAGCACGTCGAGCGCGGTGAGGTCCTGTGCGACGTCGGTGCGGCGTGCCTCGAGCGTCGCGAGGTCCTCGGCGATCGAGGCGAGCTCCTGCTCGACCGCGGCGACGCGGGCCTCGTTCGTGAACCCGATGACGTTCGACTGCCGGCGGTCACCGTGCGCGCCACGACGGCCGTCGCGCAGCTGCCCGGACTCGGTGACGCGGCGGCCACCACCGCCCAGGTCCGATGCCGAGGCGACACAGCGGGCATCGGTGCGGTCCGACTCGATCCGCTCGCGCACCCACGTGCTGAACGGCGACGGCTTGATCGCGAGCTTGCCGGAGACCATGGCCGGGTCGCCGTCGAGGTCGAGGTGCGGGCCGGTCGGCACACCCTCGAACTGCACGCGAACGGGCAGGCGAAGTGCGTCGATCGCCTCGCTGAAGTCGCCGAGGCGGTCCTGGTCGACGAGCAGCGTGCGGGCGACGGGCGCCAGGACGGACTCGATGGCCGTGCGCCAGCGCTCCTCGCCGGGCAGCACGTCGAGCAGCTCCGCCACGAAGGGCAGCTCGGCCGGGTCGATGCCGGCGGCACGCGCCATCGCGAGCCGGGCCTCGTGCATCGGCAGCGGCATGGCGCCCTGCCGGTGCTCGAGCGACTGGCGCTCCTGCCGCAGGGACCGTTCGCGGTCGAGGAGCGGGTACTCCTCGCGGGTCAGGGCGTCGCGCCGCTCATCGAGCGCGGTGCGGGCGTCGGCGTACGACCCGAGGAACTCGTGCGAGCTGCGCTGCGCGGCAGTGAAGTCGGCCTCGGTCGCGACGGACGTGCCCAGCACGGCGGTCCGTTCGTCGAACGTCGCCCGGGTCCGGACGACCCCGTCGCGCTCCCGGGTGAGCCGCTCGATGCGGTCCTCGAGCTGGGCGAGCGCGTTGCCGCCCTGGTCGCGGAGTCGGGCCTCGGCGTCGCGCAGCTCGATCTCGACGGCGGCGTGCCGGGCTTCAGCCGCGGCCACCTCGGCGCGCGATGCCGTGCGCTCGCGAGCGTTGCGCGACACCTCGGCGTCGAGCAGGTCACGCTTCCGCGAGGCCGTCCAGTGCGCGAACGGCGACACCTCGGCACCGGTGGCGATGCCGTCCAGGGCCGCTGCGGCCTCGGTCGCGCGCGAGATCTCGTCGTGCAGGTCGGTGATGGGGGAGAGGATGCGGACCTTGCGCTCCTCGGTGTCCATCGCCTCGTACGCCTCGTCGAGGGCGGAGAAGTGCGCGAGCGCCCGGTCGGCCGCCTCGTACGTGCCGGGGGTCTCGAGCACGAGCGACTTGTACAGCGCGTCGACCGTCGGCAGGTGCTGGCCGGCCTGGATCCGCGCGAGCAGGCGCATCGCCCGGTTGCCGCCACCGGAGTCACCGATGCCGAGCCGCGTCTGCAGCGTGTACGCGAGCTCCTGGTAGGTGTCGCGGATGACGAGCCCCGGCACGCGGCCGGTCAGCTCGAGGTGGTGGAACCGCGACGGCACGAACTCCTCGAGCCGGCGCAGGTCGAAGGTGTCGTCGACCGTCGCCATGGTCATCTGGATGTCACCGACCCCGCGGGCACGCTTCGGCACGATGTACGCGCGCAGCACCGTGAAGCGTCGCTCGTCGTCGTTCCGGAACGTGACCGCCGCCGCGCCCCACGTGGTCTGGTCGTCGCCGCGCAGGTTCACGTCGCGCAGGCTGCCGGTCTCCGGGTCGCGCCGGGTGTCGACCTTGCCGCGCAGGTACGTGAGCAGGTTGCGCTGGTCGGCGCTGCGGGCGCGGCCGGTGGTGGCGTCGTTCGAGGCGCCGTTGAACGGCACGTCGGACGGCATCATCACGGCCAGGTAGGCGTCCATCAGCGTGGACTTGCCGGTGCCCGAGGCACCGGAGATGAGCGTCGCCGTGCCGGACAGTTCGACCTGCCGGTGGCCGTGGAACCCACCCCAGTTGACGACCTGCATCGACTCGGCGCGCCACTGCGCGACCGTGTCGAAGAGCGCCGGGATCTCGAACGTGTCGGTCACGCTTCCGTCTCGCCTTCGTCGTCGGTGTCGGTCTCGGCTTCGCCGTCTGCCGGGAGGCCCGGGTCGTCCCCGTCGGTCGGCTCGCCGCCCGGGGCGGTCGCCTCGTCCTGTGCGGTGGTGGTCCGCAACCAGGCGTCCAGTTCGAGCAGGCGCTCCAGGGGGAGCAGCACCTCGACGACGCTCGCCACCCGGAAGCGGTCCGGGTCTGACGTGCGGATCAGGATGCGCGCCGTCACGAGGCGCTCGATCGCCTTCGCGACCCGGCCCTCGTCGCGGGTGCGGTCCGTCGCGGTCGCCGGACGGAAGCCCGCCACGTGCCCGAGGATCTCGGAGCGGTCGACGACGACCTGGTCCGGGCCCGGTCGGGCGTCGGCGCGCAGACGCATCCGCAGGTAGACGAGGACGATCGTCTCCTCGCGGGTGTACGGCAGGTCGCGGAGCAGGGTCGGGAACGTGCGGCGCTGGCTCTCCGACCGGGCCTGGCGCTTCCAGGCGACCTCGCGGTCACGGTCGACGTGCAGCTCGAGGAACAGGTCGTTCAGGCGCGACCGCAGCTGGTACTCGGCGTCGAGCACGGCACGCCACTCGTCGGGGTGCGTGCGGGAGCTGACGTACGAGTGCCGGAGCAGCGCCACCAGGGCGCGCCGCTGGTGCTCGTCGAGCCGGCCCTCGTCGCCCTCGAAGAGGGCGAAGCTGGACTCGTCACGCTCGTCGTCCTGCATCACGGATGCGGGGTCATCGTAGGGGACCGTGTCGTCGACCGGTGCCGGCGTCGTGTCGCTCACCGTGCCTCCTGTGCGTTCTCGTCGTGTGCGTCGCCGACCGGAGTGCGCTCGTCGTCGAGCGCAGCGGTGGGCATCTGGAAGGTGATCGCGGTGCCGTCGGGACGCACCGTCCGGTGCTCGGCGACGTGGGCGGCCGACTCGAAGTCCTCGTGCCCCGTCAGCAGGTGCGCGAGGCCGAACAGCTCGACCGGCCGGCGCTGCTCGGGTGGCAGCCCGTGGAACGCGTCGACGCTGGAGTCGGCCTCGGCGAAGCGCAGCGCAGCGCGCAGCTCGGTCAGCAGCGGCCCGCCGTGCTTGCGGAGCATCTCGACGTCGAGGTCCTCGAAGACGTCGTCGTCGGGCTCCTCGATCGGCGGCGGTACGGACTCGGCGTCCGGGTCGTAGAAGCGCTCGCGCAGCGTGCCGACCTCGGCCGCCGCCGGCAGGAGCGGCAGCGGGATCCGGTCACGCGCGCCGCCCTGGTCCATCAGGGTGGCGAGGCCGCGGTTGATCGAGCGGAGCACGGCGTCGAGTTCGCGGTCGCGCACCACGTCGTGGGCGACGATCTGGTCGCGGAGCGTGGCGGTGAGCTGACGGCGCTGGGCGAGCACGTCCTCGATGCCCTGGCGCAGGATCGTCACGGTGTTGCGGAAGGCCCGACGCTCGCTAGCTCCGAGGCCCTGCGCGAACGGGTGCGCCAGGATCGTCGCGATGTCGTCCCGGAGCCGCAGGAGCAGGGCATCGTCGCGCAGGAGCTCGAAGGCACCCTCGAAGGCACGGCCCTCGGGTGTTGCCTCCATCAGGTTGTCGGTGCGGGCCAGGTAGTCGTCGAGGATCTCGCCGATCGGGCGGACCTCTTGCCGGAAGTCCTCGACGATCGAGCGGTGCATCGTCGCGACCGCCTCTTCCACGCGCTTGAAGTCGCTCGGGAGCTGCCGGATCAGGTCGGAGATGTTGGTGTACCCGTCGCGCATCCGGTCGTCGTCCACCGCCACGACGTCGTCACCGTGCTCCAGGCGTGCACGCTCGGACTGCAGCTCGGCGATCTGGGCGTCGATCCGTCGGATCTGCACGTCGGGGTCCGGCTCGGCACGGGCCGCCCACCGGTGCACCGCGTCGACGATCATCGCCAGCCGGCTCTCGCTGATCAGGGCGCGGTCGGCCGACAGGGCGTCGACGAGGCTCAGCGCTTCGAGCGCGTGGCTCGTAAGGGAGTACTGCTCGTCGCCGTCGGGGGAGTTCGAGCGGACGAGCCACTGGGCGCCGACCCACTCGCGGCACAGGGCGCGGCCGTTCGGGCGGGCCTCCTGCTCACCGTCGGACTGTTCGGTGTCGGCTTGTTTACTGGCCGTCGGCACCGCCTGGTCGCTGGCGGGCACGCGGGCACCCGCTGCCTGCAGGCGCGCAACGTGCTCCTCGACCTGCAGGTGCATGCGGTCGGCGGGGACGTACTGCACGTCGCGGTCGAAGACCGTGCGGAACACGGCGAGGACCGTGGCGCTGGTCGGCCGGGACATGAGCCGCAGGGTCGGACGGTCGAGGACCGCTCGGACCCGGGCGAACTCGAGGTCGACGTCGGTCATGCGCCCCTTCGTCCGATCGTGCTGGTGGTCTGGCCCGCGTGCTGCGGCCTGATGAGATGACAAGAGCCCGACGCTGCTGCGTCGGGCTCTTGTCAGTGGTGTTCGTGTTGCTGTGTGGGCGATACCAGACTCGAACTGATGACCTCTTCGGTGTGAACGAAGCGCGCTACCAACTGCGCCAATCGCCCCCTGCACTGTTCGTGCGGATCGATACTAGCGGAAGTCCGGCGACGCATCGAACACATCGCGCGGCCCGGGTGTGGCGCGCTGTCCGCAGGGGGCGCCGAACCGCCCCGATCCGCATGAACTCGGGGGACACGCCCGGTGAACGGGAAGGATTTTGGTGGAAGTGCCCCGGTGCGTATAGAGTTTACGTCGTCGCCGCGACAGCGGAACGACAAGTGCGGATGTGGCGCAGTGGTAGCGCATCACCTTGCCAAGGTGAGGGTCGCGAGTTCGAATCTCGTCATCCGCTCGAGTGTGGGTCTTCTCGAAGGCCCGTGACTCACCAGAGGGTATCCCACCGTTCGGGTACTCACGGAGACGTGAACCTCGATGGTGGGGTGGCCGAGAGGCTAGGCAGCGGCCTGCAAAGCCGTCCACGCGGGTTCGAATCCCGTCCCCACCTCCAGATCCACCCTCCAAGACCTTGATGGACTCCGGTCCACACAGGGACTTGGGCGATTGGCGCAGCGGTAGCGCGCTTCCCTGACACGGAAGAGGTCACTGGTTCGATCCCAGTATCGCCCACCACCACGGAGCCCCCGGCAGGACCACCAGGTCCGGTCGGGGGCTTTCGTCGTTCCAAGGGTGGCCGGATGGGCCGGTCCGCGGACCCGGCACGGATCCGGCGACGGCGACTCCGTCGGCGGTCTTCGCTGCATCGGTCTGACTCGAGCTGTTGTGCTCGTGTCGGCCCGTTGCTTCCCGACATCTGATCAGCGGCTGCGTGGGTGGAGCGCTCGAGTGGGGTGGGCAGGCGACCACCGGCATGGCGGTAGCGTGGAGGGACAGCACTCTCGGGGGAGCAGCATGAGCACGTACCGTCCACACCGACACCGTCCGTCCGCGGGTGTCCTCACCGGTGCAGACGCCGCCGCATCGTTCGTCGGCGTGGCAGTCTCCGCCGTCGTCTCGCGTCACACGCTCGGTCCCCGCCGTTGACAGCGGATCTGCCGCCGGACGTCATCATCGACACCAGCGCTGCTGCTGCGGTGCGCACCCCGCCGGGCCTGCGGGTGTTCGGCGCCGTGTACACACTCGTGTACACCCTCGGCGTCATCGCCTACATCGCCCTCTCCGTGTACTACGACGCGTTCGACTACCGCAGTCAGAGCCAGTCGTCCCTCCTCGCGGCCGTGTGGGTGCTCCCGTTCCCCATCGTCGCGCACCTGCTCCATTTCGTCCTGTACCGGAGCGGCCGCCAGCGCCGGCAGGCGATCGCTCGGCGAACCGCAACCCGGATCGTCTCCGAGGCAACTGGCGCCGGGTACCCACTCCTGGACGCCTGGCAGGTCGAGCGGATGCTCCTGGCGGAGGACAACGGCCCTGCCCCGTACACCGGGACAGGGAAGGAGCCCTACCAGTCCCTCCTGCGATGGGACCTCCCCACCGACGACCCGTCCTTCGTCGTCGCCGCCATCCGCAGCGGCACGCCGGAGAGCATCCGCCTCAGCGCCGCGTCGTCGTCGACCCGGAGTCACGACGCTGTCGCAGTACGTCGAACCCGAGCCGGTGTTCGGCTCCTCGGCGCGTACCGGTCGGACCTCACCGCACCGTTGGTGTCCTCACGACTCGGCGGGCAGCCCAGCGTTCCCGACGGCTTCGACTGGCCGACGTGCGCTGAACACCACGAGCCGATGCAGTTCACCGCGCAGCTCGAGCACGACGGCAGCCTCATCCTCGTCTTCATCTGCCAGGCAGACCCGGGCTCCTGCCCGTCCTGGGACCCGTACGCCGGGTGCAACGCTGCCATCGTCGTCGGTGGACGCGACCTGCACCCGGCCGGACGGCCGGCATCATCGTCCGGCACCGCCGTGATGGCCGGTGCACCGTGGCTCCTCGGCGTGCACCAGGCAGCCGCGGACGACTACTCCGACGCGTTGGCCGAGGCGCGCGCCGACGGTGTCACCGTCGCCGGCCAGTGGGGCGGGAGACCGGCGTGGATCCAGAACGACGAGACTCCGGACGGATACCGGTTCGTCGCGATGCTCGACGAGGACCCCCTCGGCGTGAACTTCGGCGGCGGATCCGCGTACGTCTTCGCCGACGGCCACGGTCACGCGAAGGTCCTCACGCAGACGTAGACCGCGAACCGCAAGATTCCGCTCCGGTCGACCGTCTCGAGCCAGCGTCACCGGCCTGCCGGTGCAGGACCTCGAGCTGCTGCACCACACTCCCGGACCGGTCCGCGTCCCGGCGGCGCGAGACCAGCGCCGCATAGGATCCGTCCGTGGGGATCTTCGACAAGTGGCGGCGGCGGAAGCCGGACGACAGCATCGACCAGACCGACTACGACATCCTCGACGAGGTCGAACCCGACGAGCAGATGATCGACGAAACGGTCACCGAGCAGATGTTGCCCGGGTTCCGCCGCTTCGACGACGTCGTCGAGACAGTCGTCGAATGGTACGAGGACGACGTACCGGACGTTGACGAGCTCCGCCGCACCGTCCTCGCGCGCACCCGGCTCATCTGGGATGCACGCCGGCAGGAGGAGGCAACCTGGGACTGGCGCAGCAGCCAGTACGACCGTCTCCAGTTCGCCTTCGCGGAGCTCGCCCGTGACGGCTTCGTCACCGGGATGAACCTCGGCGTCGACCAGAGCGACGGGTTCCTGGAAGCGCGTGACCGGCGAACACCGGACCAGACAGCGCCCGACGGACAGCGAGAGTGGGCGTACGTGTTCTTCCATGAGCAGGACACGGACGGGCTCGCCCTGGAACGGTGCGTTCTGCGCCTCGCGTACGGGTCGTTCCGCCCAGCGCCTGACATCGACCCCGACCTGGTCGCGAAGTCGATGCTCTCCACCCGCGGTGAAGCAGCCGTCAACGAACGGTCCCAGCTCACCGCAGGGGAACGGGTCGCCAGCGTCCTCTCCGACCGAGGACTCGACATCGACTGGGACGGCACCCCCAGCAAGCGCATCGGCGTCGTCATCGACCAGTGGCGGAAACCGCTGCCGTTCACCGACCTGGACGAAGCTCGCGCGGTGGTCGCCGACGAACGCCTGCGGGTCCTCTGGCCCGGCGAGCGGGGAACCGCCGACGCGACAGCGCTTGACGAAGAGGGTGACCGCTGGCACGTCTGGGCAACCGACGAGAAAGCCGGCGCCTGGTCCGACGGCTCCTGGCACGACGACGTCGGCGACGCACTCGACCGGTTCATCAGCACCGCCCGGTCGACCCAGCGACGTCCGCTGCGCTAGCTTCGGCGAGCTCGACCAGCAGCACGCCCCCACATCGCAGCAACGCTGACGAGGACGACTGCTCCAGCGATGGTCGCCCACAGCATGCTGTCGGAGAACATGCCGACGATGAGCCACGTCACGACTGCGAACGTCACCGCGATCGCCACCATCCAGTGCCACGGCCACACGTTCGCCTGCGCTCGGGCCTTCCGAGCTGCGGCCAAGGCCGCGACCTGCCAGAGGTCCTCACCATGGATCCCGTAGCGGCCGGCCCACTGCCGCTCGTTGATCCACGAAGGTCTCGGCACCCGAGGCGTCTCCGCCTGACGGTCGACGCGTGCATCGTGCGGCGCGGATGGTGCCGCCCGGCTCGGAGCCGGCAACGGCACCGGTTCGTCACGCGGCAACGAAGACCCGCCCCACGACGCCGTGACCAGCTCGTCGAGTTGCAGTCGGATGACGGGGTTCGTTGTCCGCTCCGCCACCGAGGTGACATCCGAGAGGAACCGGTTCGCGGGCTCAGCGAACTCCGGCCACACGGCGACCACCGCTGGCAGCCGCGTTCGGAACGCCTCAGCAGCGGTGGGCCAGGGCACGACGACATCGGTGAGGCCCGGGCTCTCGTCTTCACCAGCTGCAAGCGCTGCGAGGAGCCGGTCAGCGTGCGCTGCAAACCAGGGTTCGGGAACGAGCCCCATCCACAGGAACGGCAGGAGCCACTGCACTTCCCACTCACCGGTGACCGCGTCCAGGTCGACCTCGCCGGCGCGGACAGCCGGGTCGTCTCCCGCCGTCGTCGACGAAGCGGCCAGCACGTTCAGCGTCACGGAGTTCCCCACGAACCGACCCTATCGACCGGTCGGACGTGGCCGTCGCCACCTCAGACGAACTCGAGTACATCCCCCGGCACCGGCGCCGACACCCCTCTTTCCCGTTGACAGTCCCGACGGGCGCTGGTCGTGGTCCGGCTAGGCCCCGGCGTCGTCGACGACGTCCGCTGCTGTCGGCTCTGCCGTCGTCCTGGTGCGGTCGAGCCGCCACCGTGCGATCGCCGCGGCGATGCCGGCGGCTACGGACGCGATGAGCGGCCACGTCGAGAGGTCGTCCCCATCGTTCATGACGAGGAAGAGCGCGAGGCAGGCTGCCGCGAGCGCGCCGGCGAGCAGGGAGTGTGCGATGGCATGGACGAGGCGGCTCCGGACTCGCATCAGGGCTCGGCCGAGTCCGTGGGAGAAGGGGATGGAGGCGATGCCGCCGATGGCTGCTCCGATGCCGGTGAAGATGAGCGAGGCCGGCACGAAGAGGGAGAGGGCGATGGGGTTCCACCACGCGACGGCGATGACGGTGGCGACCGGCGCGGTGAGGAGCGTCATCCACAACCAGCTCTTGACGATGAGCTCGGTGGTCTCTGCGGAAGTCCACTGTTTCATGCCACCCATCATGCGTCGCGGTCGCTGACGATTCGTCAACGTCATGTCGATCGAGGCCGAACAGTGAGGGTTTCGACACGCTTGATCCGAGGCTGCGCCACCCCGTGGACACCGCAGACACACCGGCGAAGGGATGGCCGATCGTGGACGAGGCAGAGCGTCACGCAGTCACGAGGAATGATCGTGAGCGTTGGCGGTCCGGCCCGTGGTCGGCCAAGGTGAGCACGTGACCGCCCCGTCGACGACCACTGCCCCTCGGCTCGCGCCGCTGTACGCCGCAGGGTTCGTGACCGCCTTCGGGGCAAACAGCATCGCCGCAGCGGTCGGCGGCGAGCACCTCGAACTCGGCCTGACGCTCGCGTGGCTCGGGCTCTTCCTGGCGCTCTACGACGTCGCCGAACTCGTCCTCAAGCCGGTCTTCGGCGCACTGTCCGACCGCATCGGGCCGCGACCGGTGATCGTCGGCGGACTCGTCGTGTTCGCAGCGGCCTCACTCATCGGCGTCTTCGGGACCGGACCGTTCTGGCTCGGCCTCGCGCGTCTGCTGCAGGGTGCCGGCGCCTCCGCGTTCTCGCCGGCATCGTCCGCCGCGGTCGCCCGTCTCGTGCCGGCGAACCGTCGGGGGACGTACTTCGGTCGGTACGGCTCGTGGAAGGGTCTCGGCTACGCCGGGGGACCGGTCATCGGTGCACTCGTGGTGCAGTTCGGCAGCACGCAGTGGCTCTTCGGGATCCTCGTCGTGATGGCCCTGGTGACCGCGGTGGCGGTGTTCGTCGCCGTCGAGCCGATCGTGCCCCTGCCCCGGCAGCGGGCCACGCTCGCCGTGATGGTCCGAGCGGCCACGGACCGCCAGTTCCTGATCCCGGTCGTCGTGCTGGCCGTCGGCAGCGCTGCGATCGGCGCGCTGACCGGGATGCTCCCGGCGCTCGGCACCGAGGCCGGCATCCCGCTCCTGGTTTCGACGCTCGCGGTCGCCGTCCTCGCCGTGACGTCGTCGCTCGTGCAGCCCGTCGCCGGTCGACTGCACGACGCCGGGCGCCTCGGTACCGGGGTCGCGGGTGTGGCCGGGACGGCCGCGGTTGCCGCGGCCTTCCTGGTGGTCGCCGTGGCACCCTCGGTGGTGGCCGTCTTCATCGCGGCCCTGCTCGCCGGGGCCGGTGTCGCCACGCTGACGCCCGTTGCGTTCGCGCACCTCGCCGGGACGACTCCGCCGGATCGGTTCGGTCGCACCATGGGCTCCGCGGAGCTCGGGCGCGAGACCGGGGACGCCGTCGGACCGCTCGTCGTCGGTGGTGTCGGCAGCGCGATCGGGCTGCCGTTCGGGTTCGCGGCCTTCGCGGTGGTGGCGCTGGTCGGGACGCTCGTGGCATCGCGGTTGCCGTCGAAGACCGACTCGGCACAGGACGCGTAGGGATCGACGAACCCCATCGGGAGCTACGCGTAGGGGTCAGCGGACACCGTCCCGTACGCATTCGTCCGACGTCGACGATCGCGGTGGGCAGCGCCCCAGCGAGCCACTGCGAGCGCGAGCAGCGCGGCGGACACCCCGGCGAGCAGCCACAACCACGCGTCGTCGTCCTCGATGAGCAGCCGCAGGGCCAGCACCCCGAGCGGTGCCGCGACCAGGATCCGTCGGAGCTCGCGCCAGGACGGCTTCCACAGCGTGGTGAGACCCTTCTTCCACCGACCGACCACGACGTACGCGATCACACATCCCGGGATGCAGAGGCCGAGCCAGTTCACGATCGCCTCGACCCCGTCGTCGTAGAACGGATGCGCCACTTCGCGGAGGACGCCGCCAGCAGCAGCAGCGACGAGCAGCACCCACATGCGCGCTTCCCAGCGGCGAGGGTGCCACCAGGGCGTGCGCCACAACGGCACTCGCTCGCGGACCACCGGCATCGCGGCTCCTCCCCGGTCGGGCGTCCAGCCTATGCGCGACGACGATCGACGACGGGCCCGAGAGTCTGCCGTCCCTGGCGGGGGCACGGCCTTCCGCGTACGGTGTGACGGGAAGAGTCCGACACCGCAGGTCGGTCCGACGAGGGGGCACCATGAGGATCTTGAGCATCGTGGCACGGGGGCTCGGAGCGTTGCTCACGACGGTCGCGAAGACGATCGGCGGGATGCTGGGCGCGAAGCCGTACATCGATTCCCACGCGGCCGAGCTCCTGCCGCGTCGTGAGGACTACCGCCCCTAGGGGCTCGCACCAGGCCACTGGTTGGATGGTCGCATGACCAACGCCCCCGGAACGGCTCCGCACCGGGGCTCGGTCATCTTGCTCTCGGTGTTGGTGATCGCCTCGTGGACGGCCGCCGTCGTGGTGCCGTTGCTCACGCTTCGGCTGCTCCTGGGTGTCGGTGCGCCGCACGACCGGCTGGTGACGATCGGGTTCGCGTCGTTCCTGACCTTCGCCTTACTCGCAGCCGGACTGACCGTGGGACTGGTCATCCTCCGCCGATCGCGCATGGCCGGAGTGCGTCAGCCGTCACCGTAGGATCGTCGTGCCGGATCCGGCACGACGGGGGAGCACCTGATGGAACAGCGCACCGAACAGCGCACACGACCGCGGGTCGTCACGGTCGCCGTGGCGCTCTGGTGGGTTTCCGTCGTCATCAGCCTCGCGGCCGCGGCGCCCGGCATCGTCGTGTCCATGCGCGAAGCCGGCGGCGCGATCATCGGGGCGTCGCTCGGGCTCCTCTTCGTCCTCGCCTGGTCGGCACTGTTCCTGTGGCTTGCGACGCTGATGGGACGAGGCTCCGGGAACGCGCGACTCTGGCTCGCGATCATCGCCGGGCTGACCGCCTGCAGCGCGGTGATCACCATCGCCACCGACGGCATGGACCGGAGCCTCGTCGACGCCGTCTGCATCGTCGTCGCGGCGGTGCTCAGCTACCTGCCGAGCGCACGACCGTTCTTCCCGCGGGATGCACGGCGTCCTCGAGCAGCCGAACCCCGCACGGTCGGATGGGACCCGACGACGGGTGACCGCATCGTCGAGACGCCTGGAACAGGCGACCGCGCAACCTGACGTGCGCCACGAGCGCCACGAGCGACCGCCGGAGAACGAGCGTTCCCCGTAGTGGGGGTACCGCCGAGGACCGTCGGATGGTTCCATTCAGAGGTCGGCATCCTCCGGGTGCCGGACAGCCACGGACCGTCTTGCGTCGCAGTGAAGGTGGTCACCGCTGGTTACGGTGACCACGAGGTGCCGTCGAGTCGATTCGGGTTCGACACGGCGGCGCCTCCCACACACCGGGGGACCGTCCGACCAGGAAGCAGCACCATGCGATCACTCGTCTACACCAGCACCCAGACCCGTCCGATCACGGATTCCGAACTCGCCCAGATCCTGGCGGTCGGCCGCGAGAAGAACACACGACTCGGTGTCACGGGCATGCTCGCGCACCGCGACGACAACTGCATCGGGATCATCGAGGGCGAGGACGACGTCGTCCGGCAGCGCTTCGACCAGGTCCAGGCCGACCCGCGGCACACGAACGTCCGGGTGCTGCTCGACGAGCCGATCGCCCGGCGCTCGTTCCCGGACTGGTCGATGGCGTTCCAGTCGCTCGACCCGCTGATGCAGGACGTTCCCGGGTTCAGCGACCTGTTCACCGCCGGTCGTCCGACCGACCCGGCGTTCGGGGCGTCCCGCGCACGTGCGCTGCTGGACTGGTTCCGGAAGCACCCGCTGGCACCGCTGACGAACCAGAACGCCGCGGACGAGGAAGTCCCGCGCACCCGGGCGATCAACGGCGCCATCGCCGTCCTGCACGACGGTGGACTCTCACGCTTCTCGCTCGAGGACGTCGCGTCCCGGTCGGGGATGCGGCAGGCGGAGATCCTCGAGCTGTTCCCGTCCGAGCCCGCGCTGCTCGCTGCCGCCGTGATGCGGTGGACCCGGGCAGTGTCGGCCCCGCTGCTCCCGCTCGCCGGCGAAAAGGGGACGGTGGCGTTCCTGCACGCGCTGCTCGCGGCCCACGCCGAGGATCCGGCCCTCATGCGCTTGATCGCCGCCACGCTGGCCGTCTCCACCGACCCGTCCACCGACGGTGCCGACTACTACCGGTCGGCCTACCTGCAGTTCCGCGAGACGGTCCGGACCGCGCTGCAGCGAGACGTCCACGCCGGCCGTGAGCCCGCGACCATGGACCCGATCCGCGGCGCGCAGCAGCTCGTCGCACTGTTCGACGGGCTCCGCCTGCAGGCGCTCCTGACGCCGGACACCGACGTCGTCGACGCCTTCGACCGCGCCGCCGCCCGGATGCGGCGCGGTTGGTCCGAGCAGTACGAGGCCGACACCGTCTGGGACCTGTCGGCTCCCGTGGCGGACTGATCCTCAGCGCGCCAGCCGGACCGTCAGCGGGATCGGTCCGAACGCCGATTCCGCGCCGTCGGGCGTGAAGCCGTTCCGCTGGTAGAAGGCGTGTGCCCGAGGGTTGTCCGCGGCCACCCACAGCGACGCCGGACGATCGGCGAGCAGGTCGTCGAGCAGCGCCTGGCCGGTGCCGGTTCCGTGCGCGCGGGCGAGGACGTACAGCATCGTCAGTTCCTCGGGTCGGGCGGCCTCGGGTCCGGGCGTCGGCTGCACGGCAGCGAAGCCGATGACGCCGGTGTCGTCGAGCGCAACACGCACGCCCCGGCACGTCGAGGGGTCGGCGAGCATCGACCGCCACATGTCGTTCCGCCGACCCACGTCGAACCACGGGTTCGTGTCCGGATCGTCGACGAACCGGCCGTACGTCTCACGCCACGAGGCCGCGTGCACGTGGGCGATCGCCCCGGCATCGTGGACCGTCGCCGATCGGATGGGCATCGCGCCGTCGTGGTTCCCCATGCCGGAAGGCTAGCGATCAGAGCCGCAGGTCCAGGTCGAGGATCCCCGCGCCGCCGAGGAACAGCGGCACGATGATCCCGAACAACGTCAGCGTCGCCCCGATCAGGATCGCCGCGAACGCGATGCCGTCACCCCGCTCACCGGTCAGCCGCACGTCGCGCCGCGCGATGAACCCGACGACGAGACCGCCGATCGGCGCGACGAACGCGAGAGCGATCGCCACCACCGCAAGCAGGCTGAGGGGCGGTAGCGGCACGGCTGCCGATGCGGGGAACCCTGCGGCGTTCGGCGCGGTCTGGTCAGGAGCGAGGTCGGTCACGTCGGTCAGCCTAGGGTCGACGAGGATCCCTCCGCTCACCCCTGACCGAGGTTCGTCACCAGATTGATGGCCACCGCGATGAGCACCGTTCCGAAGAAGTACGACAGCAGCGCGTGCGGCAACGCCTTCCGCCGGGTCTCACTGTCGTCCGGCTCGACCTCTGGTGCCGCGTACGACATGCCGATCGTGAAGGCGAAGTAGGCAAAGTCGCTGGAGGTCGGTCGCCCGTCCTGCTTGACGTCGAACCCGCCGCCCCGGTGGTCGAGGAAGAAGGTCCGGGCGTACTTCAGGGCGTAGACCGTGTTGACCAACGCCCACGCGACCATCGTGCCGAGCACACCCAGGATGACCGCCGCGACCGAAGCCGGATCTCGCGCCTGGCTGGCTTCGCTCAGCGCCAGGACGACGGCGGCGAGACTCGCGAAACAGGCCACGATGAGCGCGTTGTCACTGACCCGTGTCTCGGACTCCTCGCGTGCGAGACGCTCGGTGCCGTCGGCGTCCTGGCGCCAGCACTTGTGCCAGACCTGGACCAGCGCGATCAGGCCGGCCGTGCACCAGGCCGCGAGCGGCCCGAGGGACGGAGCCCCGGTGAGGGTCAACGCGACCCCGACCAGGACCCCGATCCCCACGGTGACGAGCGCCCGGCGCGTGGAGAGAATCCGATCGTTCATCGTCGTGCCCTCATGATCGTTCCTTCCTCCGCTCCGTTGCGTGGTCGGTCGTCACATGCCGGGGGTGAAGACGGCGCGGACGCAACCGTCGTCCTTGTTCTTGAACATCTCGTACCCGCGCGGCCCTTGCGACAGTGGCATCACGTGCGTGGCGAGGTGCTCGGTGCTGAGCTCTCCCGCGGCGATGCGGTCGAGGATCATCGGGATGTAGCGGTGCCCGTGCTGCTGGGCGCCGCGGACCGTCATGCCCTTGTTCATGATCGCGCCGAACGGGAACTTGTCGACGAGCCCACCGAAGACCCCGAGCGAGAACAGGCTGCCGCCCTTCCGGCAGGCGTAGATGGCCTCGCGCAGGGCGGTCGGCCGGTCGGTCTGCAACCGAAGCTGCTGCTTGGCCTGGTCGGACAGGTACAGCGGTCCGGTACCGTGCGCTTCCATGCCGACGGCCTCGATGCAGACGTCGGGACCCCGACCGCCGGTGCGTTCCTTGAGTTCCGGGAGCACGGCGTCGCTCGTGTAGTCGAGCGTCTCGGCACCGATGTGCTCGCGTACCTGTCGCAGCCGTTCGGGCAGGCGGTCGATCACGATCACCTGCTCGGCGCCGAGGAGCATCGCCGCACGAGCGGCCATCTGGCCCACACCTCCGGCGCCCCACACTGCGACGGTGTCACCCGGGGTGATCCCGGCCAGGTCGGCTCCGGTCCACCCGGTGGGTGCGGCATCGGAGGCGAACAGGGCGGCCGTGTCGGAGACGCCGTCGGGGACCGTGAACGCCCCCTGATCGGCGTAGGGCACGCGGACGTACTCGGCGTGGCTGCCCGCGAACCCGCCGAGCGCGTGGCTGTAGGCGAAGCATCCGCCGATCGACGATCCCCACATCGCCTCGGTCAAGCCCGGGTTCGGGTTGCCGTCGTCGCAGAGTGAGAACTGCCCGTGGGTGCAGTACCAGCACTGCCCGCAGGCGATGAACGAGCAGACGACGACCCGGTCGCCCACCTTGTGCTTCGTGACGGCCGATCCCGTCTCGACGACCTCGCCCATGAACTCGTGCCCCAGGACGTCACCGGACCGCATGGTCGGGATGTACCCGCCGAGCAGGTGCAGGTCCGACCCGCAGGTGGTGCTCAGACGCACCTTCAGGATCACTTCGTGATCGTTGAGGATCTTCGGGTCCTCCACCGTCTCCACCGCGGTCTCGTTGACCCCGGTCCAACAGAGCGCCTTCACAGCACACCCTCCTCGTTGCTCCGTCTCGTCGCCACGTCCACCAACGCGCCGGTGGGTGTGGCCTTCCGTCGGCCGTGGGGGACCGGATCCACCCGGAGCACCTCGCCGACCTCGATGAGTTGCTTCGCCTCGCGCAGCGCGGCCCGCAACCGGCCTCGTGCATCCGGGGCTCCGCCTCGGAACCGGGCACGGAGCTCGGTGCCGCGATCGCCGGGCGCGGGACGGGCCTCCACCTCGACGTCCTGCCCGAACGCCGTGAGCGGCGCGGGGACTCGTCCGCCTGGCAGCACCGCGTCCCGACCGCGGTTCACCGTGACCGCGTGCCAGCCGGAACGCGGTTCGGCCAGCACCTTCCGTGCGGGCCCGGGTGCGCCGCGTCGGCGGCGCGAGACCACGATGCCGACAGCAGCCGTCACCATCGCAGCGGCGGCGAGGTTCCGGGCCCTCATCGTGGTGTCCCAGCGAAGAGTCGGTCAGCAGCGGGCGCGTTCGCGCCCCACCGCCGGGGGTTCGTGTGTTCCATCGCGGCCTCCTTGAGTCGCATCGGTGCGGATCACGGGACGGGAGCGACGACCGCGCGATCGTGCCGGTCGGGACCACGGAGTCGCTCCTGTCGATCCACCATGAGCGTGGCTGCCCTGACGCCGTCCCGGGATTGTCCGTGATGCGCTGACCGTTCAACGGCAAGGATGTCGGTCGCCGGTGAAGGCCGCGGCTCCCGGTGATCGACGCGCCCGTCGCGGTGGCCGACGAGGTCGCGGTGTTCGTCGCGAAGCGCGCCGAACGCGCCGAGCGCGCCGAGCGCGCCGAGCGCGCCGAGCGCTCCGGGCTGACGACCGACCGATCGGAGTGCTGTGGCAGGTGACGGCAGCGAGACGGACGGGAGGCCCGGTTCCAGCCGGCACCGGGCCTCCCGTCCGTCCCGGGGTCGCGTCGCAGAGCCGCACCGTCAGTGCCCGACGCTGCCCGCGCTCGCTCAGGGTCCTCGGACGCTTCAGTCGTGCCGGTACTCGTACGTCGGGTCGGGGCGTTCACGATCCCCGACCCGGAAGCCGAGGCTCCTGCCGCCGCAGGACGATGGTGCTGCCCCCGTCCGGCGTCAGGGTCCAGGTCCCGACCGGGTCGGCCATCGGCTCGAAGAACGACGAAGAACAGCCCGTCGCCGTGAGCAGCGTCGCCGCAGCGAGCACTGCGGCCGTCGGCAACGTGGTGCGCATCGCACCCCCCTCGCCAGCCCCCGACGGCGAGGCTGCGGGTTGATGCGCTGGTCGCCGTCCGCGTGGCGCTGCCGATCGCACCGGTACCGTTGCATCCGTGAACGACGACCCCGATGCCGCCATCGCCCAGCACGTCCACGACGCCTGGGACGGTTCCCTGCGCCTGGTGCACATCACGATCTCGGACGAGGACGGTGACGCCTACCCCGGGCAGGACGTCGACCGGTGGGTGATCGACGTCCGCGTCCCGATCACCGACGACGACGAGACCGAGGCGGTCTCCGTCGCCGAGGTCACCGCGTTCACGAGCCGGGCGCCGGAGTCGCTCGAGGCGCTGGTGCTCGGCTACCAGGTCTCCGACGTCGCCGGGGCGTTCGCCTCCGCCGTCGCTGCGCAGGACGCGACGGGGGAGACGTTCTTCTCGCTGCAGACCCACGCAGCCGAGATGCTCGGCAAGCCCGACCTGCTCGCCGTCGACCGGCTCACGGTCCGCCCGGCGTACCGGCAGCTGCCCGGACTGGTGCCGGCGATCGTCGACGCCGTCCGCCACGGACCGGCCGGCCGCACCGCATCGTGGGTGCTCGCCGACCCGACGGCGTGGGACGTGCCGTTCGGCGAGGACGACCGGTCGGCCGGTGCGTTCGTCCAGTGGGCGGACACCGTGGTGTTCACGTCGATGAACGCGGCGCCGGACGACCTGGAACGCCTGTCGCTGGTGCCACCGGCCGGGGGCATCGTGATGGGGTCCCGGGCGGACGAGGTGCACCTCGGCGACGCCATCGACCATGCGATGACGCAGCCGGCGATCGCGGTGCCCTTCGACCTGCCACCGAAGCTCCCCGCCAGCATCTGGGCCGCCGCGCCCGAGGACGTCCACGGCGTGCACCCCGACGAGACCACGGGGTCGATCACGGTCGAGACCCACGACGAACAGCTCGAGGTCGTCGGTTCGCCGGGCACCGCACCGCAGCTCGTGGGGATCTCGGCATCGGCCGACCCCGCGACCCAGGAGTGGCTCCGCACCGTGCACCAGCGCTGGTGGCAGTACGAGCCGGACCTGCACGCCCGCATCCACGACGTCGTCGACGAGTACCTGTCCACCGGGCACATCGAGTCGGCGTCGGACGAGCTCGCCGGGCACCTGCACGCCCCCGACCTGCCGCCGTACCGGACGGAGTGGCCGGGCACCGGCACCGTCCTGCTCGAGGAACTCGGCGAGGACACCGAACCCATCGTCTTCGACGCCGTACTCGAGGACGGGACCCGGCACGAGCACATCGGCGTGGTCGTCGTGCACGAGTCCGGACACGTCCGCGCGTTCCTGCACGACGAGTGGGAGCCCGGGTTCCCGGCGGCGGAGGCCGCGGTCGCGCACCTCATCAGCCTGGGTGCCGGCGAGTTCTTCGCGGACGCCCTGCACGACGAGCTGTCAGCGGGTGTCGAGCACGCGATCCTGACGGGCGACGTCCGCGGTCACTGACCGGGCCGCCCTGGGTCGGTTCAGACCGGGCGGTAGATCGCGATCGGCGGGGTGTCGTCGGTGCCGGCGTCGTGGGCGTCACCCGTGGCGAGCCAGGTGCGGCCCTCGTGCTCGATCGTGGTCGGCAGGTCGCCGTGCACCAGGATCCGGATGGCGGGGGCGTCGCCGTCGACCAGGTCGACGCCGTGGGCCTCGGTCCCGCCCGGGTTGTCGTGCACGTAGCTCATGGTCTGATCGAACTCCGTCGACCTGACGGACCGCCCGCGCCGCGCCGGACACGCCGGGAACCAGGGTGGAACCGGTGATGCCGCCCGTCATCGGGTAGAGTCATCTCCGCACGGCCAGCACGGCGTGTGGAATGCGGATGTGGCGCAGTGGTAGCGCATCACCTTGCCAAGGTGAGGGTCGCGAGTTCGAATCTCGTCATCCGCTCAGAACAGGAAGACCGGAACCCCCGTCGCTCGGAAGAGCGGCGGGGGTTCCGTCGTCGCGGGGCGGCGCAGCACCGAAGGCGGGCGGGATCACCGTGGCCGAAGGCGTGGGGGCCCAGTGGGCGCAGGCTTCGGGTACCCGCGCCCACCGGGCGCGGAGGCGACCCTGCCCCCACCGGCACGCACCGGGTGGGTGGCCCGGCGCAGTTCCGAGGATGTATCCGGAGCCGACCCCCGTTCGGGTGGGGACCGGATCCAGGGTTGCGGGAACCCGCAAGAACCCCGCACGACCCGCCGCGCGAGCCTTGTGCTACTCGATGCCGTCCGGTAGAGACGCCGACATCGTGCGAGCACCGGGCAACCCCACCCACCGCCGGGCACCGGACTCGACGACCGTGACGAGCACCGTGTCACACCCACGGCAGCGCGCCACCGCCCCCATCGCGGTGCGGTGGACGGTGGTCTGCCCGAGCACCCCGAGCGAGCCACACCCGGAGCAGCGCAGGGAGACGCCGGTCGGCTCCGGACCGAGGCTGTCGGCCAGCGTCCCCGCGAGAGCGTTGCCGTCCACGACGACCATCAGCTGCCCCCGAACCGTTCGGCGCGGACGTCGCTCGTGTCGTGCCCGAGCTCGGTGAGCCAGCGCAGCACCTGCTCGACGAACGGCGTCGACCCGCACACGTAGACCAGGGCACCCGCGTCCGGCGGGAACACCGCCGCAGCGAGCGCGTCCCGCGTCAGCCGTCCGGCCGGCACGGTCGAGCCTGGAGGCGCGGTGCGGCTGTACACGTGGGTCACCTCGAGCGGTGCCCGGCTCGTGAGCGCCTGGTCGAGTTCCGCACGGAAGAACACGTCGCCCGGCGTGCGGACGGCCGCGAGGAGCCGGAAGGGCGCCGGGTCGTCCGCCTCGGCGTGGGCGGTCACCATCGCGACGAGCGGCACGATGCCGGAGCCGCCGGCGATGAGCTGCACGGGCCTGGTGGACTCGCCCGGCCGCCAGACGAACCAGCCGCCCAGGGGTCCGTGGACATCGAGCGCGTCGCCGACCTCGACGGCGTCGACGAGGAACGGGGAGACCTCGCCGCCGTCCACGCGGTCGACCGCGAGCACGACATCGGTCGTGGGGCCGGCCGACGCGATGGAGTACGAGCGCTGGGCCTGGTAGCCGTCCTCGGCGGTCAGCCGCAGGTCCAGGTGCTGCCCGGGGTCGTTGCCCGGCCAGGTGGGGACGTCGAGGACGATCCGGCGCGCGTTCGTCGTCTCGCGGACGACGGACGCGACGGTGGCGGCGTGCCAGGCCGGCCGCCTGCGTGCGGCGGGTCGCGTGGCGGGGGTGATCCGTGCCTCCAGGCCGGTGTCGGGGAGCGTCACCAGTACCGCTCTTCCTTCCACGGGTCGCCGTGCAGGTTGTAGCCCGCGTTCTCCCAGAAGCCGGGCTCGTCGTCGGACTGCATGACGATGCCGCGCACCCACTTGGCGCTCTTCCAGAAGTACAGGTGGGGGACCAGCAGGCGGGCCGGCCCGCCGTGCTCGGGCGTCAGGGGCGCACCGTCGGCCTCGAACGCGATCCAGGACTTGCCGTCGAGCAGCTCGTCGAGCGGCACGTTGGTCGTGTAGCCGCCGTGGCTGTGCACCATGCAGTAGTCGAGCTCGGTCTCGACGTCCTCGAACAGGCGGTCGAGCGGGACGCCCCGCCACGGCATGTCGAGCTTGGTCCAGTGCGTGACGCAGTGGATGTCGACGGTGACGTCCTCGACGCCGAGCGCGTGCACCTCGTCCCAGGTCCACTGGTGCAGGCCGGACTCGGTGCGGATCGAGAAGGCCCAGTCGGTCGGCTCGATGTCGGGTGTCGCGCCGGCGGACAGGACGGGCCAGTCACGGACCAGGGTCTGCCCGGGCGGGATGCGGGTGTCGTCGCGGTCGGCACGGCGACCGCCGAACCCGCGGGTGAACGTGGCCATGGTCCTCCTCGGGGACGTCGGTGCGTTCCCGATCATGCCGCGTGCCGGAGCGCGCCGTGTAACGGGTTGGTAAACGTTCCACCCGTGCACGGAACGGTCGTCCTCGGGGGCGGATCCGCACCGGTCCGCCGTTCCCGGCGCCCCTGGTCCCGCGTCGACCGCCGGGAGCGGGCTTGGGGGATCGGCCGGGGACCTCTATCGTTCACCGGAACGATTACAGGAGGGGTCACCCCGAATGCAGCCCATCGTCCCCGAACCCCGAGGTGCCCACGGTCCGAGCCGTCGGGCGCTCATCACCGGCGCCGCCGGTCTGGCCGGCCTCGGCCTGCTCACGCTCGCCGGGTGCAGCTCCGGCGCGTCCGCCGGCACCCCCACGATCCCCGAGACCGCAGCCACCGGTGTCGCACGCCGCGGCGGGCGCCTGCGCATCGCCCGGCCGGCGGCCTCGGCCGCCGAGACCCTCGACTCCGCCAGCTCGCTGTCGGCCTACGAGTACCTCGGTGCGCTGTACAACCGGCTCGTCAAGCTCGACCAGCAGGGCACAACGGTGCCGGACCTGGCCGAGGAGTGGTCCGCGAACGCCGACGGCACCGAGTGGACCTTCGCGCTCCGCCGTGGCGTGACCTTCCACGACGGCTCCCGCTTCACCGCCGACGACGCCATCGCGAGCATCCGGCACATCCTCGACGAGAAGACCGGCAGCCCGCAGGCCGGCGTGCTCGGCGAGGTCATGGACGCCGACTCGATGCGCGCCGTCGACCCGTACACGCTCCGCTTCTCGCTGACGAAGCCGAACGCCGAGTTCCCCTCGCTGCTCACCGCGTACCAGTGCTACATCGTGCCGGCAGACGCCGTCGCCGACATCGGCCGCACCGGGATCGGGACGGGGCCGTTCCGGCTGTCGTCCTTCACCCCGGCCGGCGCGGGCAGCGTCGAGGCCTACGCGGACCACTTCGCCGGCCGGCCAGCACTCGACGGCATCGACTTCTACTCGATCCAGGACACCACGGCGCGGGTGAACGCCCTGCTCGCCGGGCAGATCGACCTCATCTCGCAGACGAACCTGGACTTCGCGACCGCCCGGGTGGTGTCGGCGTCCGGCCGGGCCACCGTCGCCCGGTCGAAGAACGCCCAGTGGTACACGATCCCGATGCTCGCCACGAGCGACGAGTTCAGCGACCCACGGGTGCGCCAGGCGATGAAGCTCGCCTACGACCCCCGGAAGATCGTCGACACGGCGCTGCAGGGGACCGGTTCGGCGGGCTGGGACAACCCCGTGCCGCCGCAGCTCGCCGCGTTCGTCGACGACCACCGCGAGTACGACCCGGACAAGGCCCGGGCGCTGCTCAAGCAGGCCGGGCGTGCGGACTTCCGCGCCGAGATCTACACGTCGAGCTACGAGTCGGTGTTCACCCCGATGGCCGTGGCCTACCGGGACGCCGTCGCCGACGCGGGCATCCGCCTGACCGTCCGCAACGCGAGCTCCGACTCGTACTACACGCAGATCTGGATGCAGAAGCCGCTCATGGTGAGCTACTGGTTCACGGGGCGGCCGATCGACCAGCTGCTCAACCAGATCTTCCGCTCGGGCTCGTCGTACAACGAGAGCGCGTGGTCGAACGAGACCTTCGACGGGCTGCTCGACGACGCCCGAGCCGAGATGGACGACGCCAAGCGGCTCACCCTGTACCAGGACGCCCAGCGGCTCGTCGTCGAGCAGGGAGCGGACATGACGCCGATGTTCGGCGACCGGCTCGTGGGGTTGTCCCGCGACGTCGTGAACTACTCGGAGTACGGCTTCGAGTTCGACTACCTGCGGATCGGACTGCGCCGATGACGACCACGAACACACCGTCGGACGTCCTCGTCCCCGTCCTCCGCCGGGTCGGCATCGCCCTGCTGACCGTGGTGCTCGCCTCGCTCTTCGTGTTCCTGGCGGTGCAGGCGCTCCCCGGTGACGTCGCCCAGCAGCTGCTCGGCCAGAACGCCACCCCCGACGCCGTCAAGCAACTCCGCGAGACGCTCGGCCTCGACCAGAACGTCTGGCTCCGCTACCTGCAGTGGCTCGGCGGCGTCGTGCACGGCGACTTCGGCACCTCGCTCGTCAGCGGCGAACCGGTCGCCCCGACCCTGTTCACGGCGTTCCGGAACAGCATGCTCATCGCCGTGCCCGCGATGCTCGTCGGCGTCACGGTGTCCCTGACGCTCGGTGTCGTCGCCGGTGTCCGCCGCGGCCGTCCGAGCGACAAGGTCATCTCGATCGTCAGCCTGGTCGTGATGAGCGTGCCGGAGTTCATGGTCGCCACCGTCCTGGTGCTGCTGTTCGCGATCGGCCTGCCGGTCTTCCCCGCCGTCGTGCTGCGGGGGAGCGACGCCACCGTCGCCGAGCTGCTGCCCACGATCTGGCTGCCGATCATCGTCCTGACGCTCGCGATGGCCGCCTACATCGTGCGGACGGCCCGCTCGTCGACCATCGACGTGATGGCGTCGGAGTTCGTCACGACGGCCGAGCTCAAGGGCCTGACCATGCGCCGAGTGGTCTGGAAGCACGCGGTCCCGAGCGCCCTGCTGCCGACGCTCAACGTCGTCGCGCTCAACGTCGCGTGGCTGCTCGGCGGTGTCGTGGTGGTCGAGAACGTCTTCAACTACCCGGGCATGGGCAAGCTCATGCTCGAGTCCGTGTTCAACCGCGACCTGCCCACGATCGAGGCGATCGCCCTGCTGAGCGCCCTGATCTACGTCGTGTGCAACCTGGCCGCCGACCTCGTCGCGCTCGCACTCGACCCGAAGCTGCGGACCCGCCAGCGGCGCCCGCGCACGCGCACCCGCACCCGCAGCGCCCGCAGCACCAGGAAGGCCGCCGCATGACCGCCACCGCACCCCGCCGCCGCACCGGGCGCGACGTCCTCGCCGGCGCGCTCGCACCCCTGCGCGGGTCGACGGCGCTGAGCATCGGGCTCGGCCTCATCGCCCTGCACGTCGTCCTCGCCCTGCTCGCACCGGTCATCGCCGGACACGACCCGGTCGCCACGAACGCCGGCGACGTGCTCGCCGGTCCGACGTGGACGCACTGGCTCGGCACCGACCAGTACGGGCGCGACGTGCTCTCCCGCACCCTGAACGGCGGCCGGTACGCGCTGTCGGTGACGTTCCTCGCCACCACGATCGCCGTCGCGGTCGGCACCGTGCTCGGCTGCGTCACGGCGTACGCCGACAACTGGTTCGACGAGGTCGTCATGCGCGTCGTCGACGCCCTGCTCAGTGTGCCGTCGATCCTGGCGCTCCTGGTCGTCGTCACGGTGTTCGACGCCGGCCTGTGGGTCATCGTCCTCGCCGTCACCGTCGTCTACGCCCCCGCGGTGACCCGGGTCGTCCGCGGCGCCGCCCGCACCGTGATCACCCAGGACTACGTCACCGCGGCACGTGCCCGGGGCGAGCGACCGCTGTCGATCGTGTTCCGCGAGATCCTGCCGAACGTGCTCGACGTCGTGCTCGTCGAGTACGCGATGCGGGCCTCGTGGATCGTCCTGCTCGTCGCGTCGCTGTCCTTCCTGGGCTTCGGCGCGAACCCCCCGACCCCGGACTGGGGCCTGATGGTGCAGGAGAACCGCACCGCGCTCACCGTGGTGCCGCTCGGCACCCTCGCCCCGATCGTGGCACTCGCCACGCTGGTGATCGGACTGAACCTCGCGGCCGACGGCCTGAGCAAGTCGCTCGGTGTCGACCGCGCCAAGCAGGGAGTCAGCGCATGACCCGCACCGACACCGGTTCGACGTCCGCAGCGACAGCGACCGTGCCCGACGCGATCGTCCGCGTGGACGACCTGTCCATCTCGTACGCCGCCGGCAAGCGACGCGTCCCCGTCGTCCGGGGTGTCTCGTTCGCGATCGAGGCCGGTCGCACCCTGGGCCTGGTCGGCGAGTCCGGCAGCGGCAAGTCCACCGTCGCGCGGACGCTGCTCGCGCACCTGCGGGCCGGGTCGGCGATCGACGGCGGGACGGTCCGCGTCGACGGCGCCGACGTCTTCGCCATGTCGCCGTCCGGTCGCCGGGAACTCCGCGGCGGCACCGCCTCGGTCGTCGCCCAGAACGCCGGCCAGGCGCTCACCCCGTCGATGCGCGTCGGGGAGCAGATCCGCGAGGCCCTCCGCGCGCACGGCGAGCCCGACGGCCCGGAGCGCGTCGCCGAGCTGGTCCGGCTGGTCCGGCTGCCGGACCCCGACGCGATCGTCCGCCGGTACCCGCACCAGCTGTCCGGTGGGCAGCAGCAGCGCATCGCCATCGCGATGGCCGTCGCCGCCCGGCCGCGCGTGCTCGTCCTCGACGAACCGACCACCGCCCTCGACGTCGTCACGCAGGCTGCGGTCCTCGACCTGGTCGCCGACCTCGGCGAGCAGCTCGGCATGGCCGTCCTGCTCGTCAGCCACGACCTCGGGGTCGTGTCCGCCATGGCGGACGAGATCGCCGTGATGCGCGACGGCGAGGTCGTCGAGCACGCCGCCACGGCGGCGCTCTTCGCCGCGCCGCAGCACGAGTACACGCGCGCCCTGCTGGCCGCGGTGCCGGACGGGCGACGGCCGGGAGGAGCGGGCCACGTGCCCGACGACGCGACCGTCCCGGGGACGGTCGGCTCCACGGCGACCCGCACCGCGCCTCCCGAGCGTGCAGCCCGCCCCGTGGTGACCGCGGACGACCTGGTGATCCGCTACGGCCGCGGCCTGCCGGCCGCCGTCGACGGCGTCTCGTTCACGATCGCCGCGCACGAGACGCTCGCCGTCGTCGGCGAGTCCGGCAGCGGCAAGTCGACACTGGCGACGGCGCTGGCCGGGCTGGTGCCCGCCGAGTCGGGGACCTTCACCTACGACGACGGCACGACCCACGGCGACCTGCGCGTGCCGATCGCCGGTCGTGCGGCCGACTTGCGGCGCGCCGTGCAGCTCGTGTTCCAGAACGCGGACACGTCGCTCAACCCGCGGCGCACCGTGGGCGCCGCGATCGCACGGCCACTCCGGCTGTTCAGCGGCTCGTCCTCGCGCGAGCGGGTCGGGACGCTCCTGACGCAGGTCGGGCTCGGGCCGGAGTTCGCCGACCGACTGCCCGCGCAGCTGTCCGGCGGTCAGCGGCAGCGCGTCGGGATCGCGCGCGCACTCGCGGCGGAGCCGTCCCTCGTGATCGCCGACGAGATCACCACCGCGCTCGACGTGCAGGTGCAGGCGGGGATCCTCGCGCTGCTGGCCGACCTGCAGCGCGAGCGGGGCCTCGCCTGCCTGTTCATCAGCCACGACCTCGCCGTGGTGCGGGGCGTGGCGGACCAGGTCGCGGTGATGACCGGCGGCCGGATCGTCGAGATCGGACCGACCGAACGCGTGTTCACCGGCCCGAACCACCCGTACACGTCGACGCTGCTCGCGGCGACGCTCGAACCCGGCAGCACGACCCTGCCCGACGTCGGTGACGGGGTACCGCGCTGGCGGCACGCCGACGGCTGGACCGACCACGGCGACGGACACCGCACCCGCAACTGGGAGGACGCATGACCACCGACGACGGCACCCACCACGGCACCGCCGCCGCCACCTTCACCGCCATCGGCGACCCCGGCTCGCTGCCCGCGGGCGTGACGGTCCGCGACGAGTGGATCCCGATGCCCGACGGCGTGCGACTGCACGCTCGGATCTGGGCGCCGGCGCAGTCGCAGTCGGGGGCGCCGAGCGACCCGACGCCGGTGCTGCTCGAGTACCTGCCGTACCGGCTCGACGACTGGACCGCGCCGCGCGACTCGGAGCGGCACCCCTGGTACGCCCAGCACGGGTACGCCTCGGTCCGCGTGGACATCCGCGGGACCGGCTCGTCCGACGGGTTCTTCGACGACGAGTACAGCGAGCAGGAGCTGCTCGACGGCGAGGCCGTGATCGCGTGGCTCGCCGAGCAACCGTGGTCGACCGGTGCGGTCGGCATGTTCGGCATCTCGTGGGGCGGCTTCAACGCGCTGCAGCTCGCGGCTCGGGCACCCGCCGCGCTCAAGGCCATCGTGACCGTCTGCTCGACCGACGACCGGTACGACAACGACGTGCACTACGTCGGCGGCGCCGTGCTCGGCATCGACATGGCGGCCTGGGGTGCGACGATGTTCGCCTTCAACTCCCGGCCGCCCCGGCCCGAGGTCGTCGGCTCCGGCTGGGTCGACCGGTGGCGGGAACGGCTCGAGGCGAACCGACCGATGACGCCGGTGTGGCTGGCGCACCAGGAGCGCGACGACTACTGGCGGCACGGCAGCGCGGCCGAGGACTACGACGGCATCCGCGCCGCGGTGCTCGCCGTCGGTGGCTGGGCGGACCCCTACCGGGACGCCGTGCTCCGGCTCGTCGACCACGTCAGCGCCCCCGTGAAGGGCATCGTCGGCCCGTGGTCGCACCAGTACCCGGACCGTGGGCTGGCGCCCGGTCCGTCGATCGGGTTCCTGCAGGAGACCCTGCGCTGGTGGGACCGCTGGCTGCTCGGGGTGGACACCGGTGTCGAGGACGACCCCGCGCTGCGGGCCTGGATCAACGAGGGCGAGGCCCCAGCGCCGTACTACGCCGGTCGCCGCGGTCGCTGGATCGGTGCCGAGGCGTGGCCCTCCGCCGCGACCCACGAACGTGTCCTGCCCCTCGCCGCACTCCGGGGCGGGGACCTCGGGCCCGTCGTCGTGCGGTCGCCGCAGCACACCGGGATGGACGCCGGCCGGTTCTTCCCCTTCGGCAACGCGACCGACCTGCCACCGGACCAGCGCGCCGAGGACGGCCGGTCGGTCACGTTCGACCTGCCCGTCGGCAAGGCGTTCGACCTGCTCGGCAACGTGCTCGTGCGGTTGTCGGTCACGAGCGACCAGCCCCGGGCCACCCTGACCGTCCGGCTCTGCGACGTCGCCCCGGACGGCTCGTCGACGCTCGTCACCCGCGGGGTGCTGAACGCCGCGAAACGCGACGGCATGGACCGCGACGACGTGCTCGTGCCCGGGACGCCGGCCGAGCTGCCCGTGCGCCTGGTCTCGACCGGCCACCGGTTCGCCGCCGGACACCGGCTGCGCATCGCCGTCTCGTCGTCCTACTGGCCGTGGGTGTGGCCGCACGGCGTCGAGGCCACGGTGACGATCGACCCGACCGCCTCGAGCGTGACCCTGCCCACCTGGACCCGGACGACCGACGACGGCGTGGCCTTCGCCGAGCCCGAACGGTCCGAGCCCCTGGTGATCGAGCGCGTCGCCCCCGCCGATCCGCTGCCGCAGCGCACGGTGACGCACGACGTCGAGACGGGGGAGTGGACGCTCGACGTCGACCCCGGGTACGGCGGCGGGCGGGTCTACCCGGACGGCCTGGTGTTCACCGAGGACGCCCGTGAGACCTACCGGATCCGCTCCGACGACCCGACCAGCGCACGGGCGAGTTCCCGCTGGGCGATCGGGCTGACGAAGCCCGCGTGGGCCGCGCGCCTCGAGACCACGTCCGAGGTCACCGCCGACGCCGACGCCTTCCACGTCGTCAACACCGTGCGCGCCTGGGCCCGCGACGGCGGACCCGACGAACCCGAGGTGCTCGTCACCGAGCGCACCTTCGTCGACGACGTGCCGAGGACCTCGGCGTGACCGCGGCAGCACGGGTGCGGCAGCGGCCGGAGGTCCGACGCGCGATGATCGTCGAGGCCGCCCGCGCGGTGATCGTCCGGAACGGCGTCGGTGCCACGGGACTCCGGGACATCGCGGCCGAGGCAGGGGTCTCGGTCGGCACCGTGACGTACCACTTCGGCAGCGTCGCGGAGATCCTCAACGAGGTCGTGGTGCTCGAGACGGAGCGCTTCTACGGCGCGATCGTCACGGCCGTCGACGCCGAACCCGACGTGCTGGTGGGACTCCGGATGCTCGTGGCGCCGCTGTTCGGCGACACCGAGCAGGTCCGGCAGCACTGGCGGATCTGGTCCGACTACTGGACCGCGGTGGTGCGTCGGCCCGAGGTCGCCGCCGAGTACGCCGAACGGATCCGCGTCTGGGAGGCCTGCCTGGTGCGGGTCATCCGGCGCGGGGTGGACGCCGGCGTGTTCGGGGGCGCGCGCGACAGGACGGGGAGCACCGACCCGGTCGACGCCGACACCGTCGCCCTGCAGCTCGCCGCGTACAGCGACGGCGTCGCGACGCAGATCGCCCAGGGCGTGCCGGGCCTCACCAACACGGTCGCCCTGTCGTGGATGTGGCGGTTCCTGTCGCACGAACTCAGTGTGCCCGCTGTGGACATCGCCGGAACCGGCCGTTCCCCCTTGTGATGAGGTAAGGCTTCCCTTACCGTGGGCACATGGCACGGACCCGGCGACAGCCCAGCGAACGCATCCTCATCGCGGGCGGTGCCGAAGACCTGGTCGAGATCCACCGCCAGCTCGCGGAACTCCCCGAGAACGCGTACGGACAGGTCTTCGTCGAGGTCGCCCTCGCCGAGCAGATCCGCCTGCTGCCGGCCCCGCCGCGCGTCACCGTGACGTGGCTGGTCCGGAGCGCCCGCAGCTCGGCCGTCGCCCCGCTGGTCTTCGCCGACCACGGTGAAGCGCTGGCACACGCCCTGACCGGGTGGGCCGCCGAGTGGTGCGTGACGGACTGCGAGCCCCGCACCTCGGTCTGGATCGGGTGCGCCGACAGCCCGTGGATCGAGCGCGCACGGTCCATGGTGCAGCTCGAACTCACCGACGCCGGCCAGCAGGTCCAGGTCGAGTACGGCGGGTAAGGGCAGCCTGCTCTTCCTTGCGGTGTGCAAAAGACGGGGGCATGGTTGTCCCATGACCACGCAGAGCACGACCACCACGAGCACCACGTCCCCGTTCTCGACCACGCCGGAGCTCGCTGCCGGGGTCGCCCAGTTCCTCGCCCCCGTCGTCATCGACCTCGAGGCACTCGTCGTCAACGGCAAGCAGGCGCACTGGCACGTCCGTGGCCGCAACTTCGTCGGCGTGCACGAGCTCCTCGACGAGATCGTCGAGCACGCGCAGGACTACGCGGACAAGGCTGCGGAGCGCATCGTCGCCCTCGGCCTGCCGGTCGACTCGCGCATCGCGACCGTCGCAGCGAACACCACCCTGCCGCCGCTGTCGCAGGGCTTCCAGAACTCCGACGTCACCGTCACCGAGGTGATCGCCCAGATCGACGCAGCGCTGCTGCAGGTCCGCCGTGCCGTCGACGGCCTCGACGAGGTCGACCTCAACAGCCAGGACGTCGCGATCGAGATCGAGCGCGCACTGACCAAGGACCGCTGGTTCCTGCAGGCGCACCTCGCCGCCTGAGTCGCGACCACACCTCTGACAGGAGGCCCGGTGCCAGCTGGCACCGGGCCTCCTGTCCGTCTGCGGTCGCGTCCCGCGCCCGCACCTCACGCCGACGGCGTGACCAGCCCGCTCTCGTAGGCCAGCACGACGGCGTGCACCCGGTCCCGCAGCTGCAGCTTCGCCAGGACCCGACCGACGTGGGTCTTCACGGTCTGCTCGGCGATGAACAGCTCCGCCGCGATCTCGCCGTTCGACCGCCCCCGCGCCATCAGCAGGAACACGTCCCGCTCACGGTCGGTCAGCACGTCGAGCACCTCGGTCCGGGGTGCCGCCGGCTGCGGACCGGCGACGAACGCCTCCACCAGGTGCCGGGTCACCCGCGGAGCGAGCAGGGAGTCGCCGGCTGCGACGGTCCGGACGGCCTGCACGAGCTCCTCGGCGCTGGCGTCCTTGAGCAGGAACCCGCTCGCCCCGGCACGGAGCGCGTCGAACACGTAGTCGTCGATGTCGAACGTCGTGAGCATCACCACGCGGACAGGCGACGCCGTGGGCGCCGCGGTGATCCGGCGGGTCGCCTCGATGCCGTCGAGTTCCGGCATCCGCACGTCCATCAGGATCACGTCGGGCCGCAGCACGGTCACCATCGCGACCGCTTCGGCGCCGTTCGCTGCCTCGCCGACGACGTCGACGTCGTCCTGGGCCTGGAGGATCGCCCGCAGTCCGACACGGAACATCTGCTGGTCGTCCACCACCATCACCCGCGTCATCGCGATCCTCCTTCGGCCGTCGGCTGCGACGTGGTCGCGGTGGGCTGGGCGGGCAGGCTGACCGCGACGCGGAAGCCGCCGTCCGGGTCGGGTCCGTGGTCGATGGTGCCGCCCAGCGCGGCGACCCGCTCACGCATGCCCGCCAGACCGAAGCCGCCGTCGTCCGGCGGCGCACCGGCCATGCTGCCGGCCGGGGGTGCGGTGTTGGCGACCTCGACCGTGAGGGCCGACCCGTGCCTGTCGACCGTCACGACGGTTGCCGCACCGGGCGCGTGCCGGGCCACGTTGCCGAGCGCCTCCTGCACGACCCGGTACACGGTGAGCTGCGCGAGCCGCCCGACGTGGTCGATGTCGTCGTCGTCGGCGAGGCTGAGGTCGTCGCCGAGCAGGAGCTCGACGGGGATGCCGGCCGCGCGGGTGGCCTGCACCAGTGCCGGCAGGTCGGCGAGCCGCGGCTGCGGCGCACGCTCGGCGTCGGCGTCGCCGCGCAGGGTGCCGAGCAGCTGCCGCATCTCCCGCAGGGCCGTGCGCGACGTCTCGGCGATCGCCGCGAACTCCGCTCGGGCCGCGGGCGGCAGGTCGGCCACGCGGTACGGGGCGGACTCGGCCTGCATGTGCACGACGGACATGCTGTGTGCGACGACGTCGTGCAGTTCACGGGCGATCCGGGAGCGTTCCTCGACCGTCCGGCGCCGCGCCTGCTCGAGCTCGGTGTCGCGGCGGGCCGCTGCGAGTTCCTCGCGCACGGACCGGCGCTGCCCGATGACGACCGCCGCGGCGGCCAGGACGAGGGTGTCGCCGGCGCTCACCACGAAGCTCGTCGCCCAGACGTCGACCTGACCCCACCGGCCGGGCGTCACACCGATGAGCACCAGGGGGAGCAGCGTCGCCGCGACCCAGACCACGGCGGTCAGCCGCCAGGTGGTGCGGACGCCCAGCACCACGAGCAACAGGCTGAGTCCGATGATGCTCGTCACCGAGATCGGCCAGGGTCCGACGGACCCGTCCGCCGTCAGGACCCCGAGGCCGGCGAGGGCGGCGAGGTGCACGACCGACGCGGTCCGGGGGAAGAGGGGCGCGAGGCCGATGCTCGCCGACAGCACGGCGGTGACGAGCAGGGCGAGCGGCACCGGGACGCCGTCGTGCACGGCGGTGACCGGGGCCGCGACGGCGAACAGGGAGACCGCGACGAGCACGAACCCGATCCGGAGCGCCAGGGTGCCCCGGGTCGGTCGGTCGGGCCGGGGTGGATCGGGGACGATGGTCACGGGCGGGCGATCTCTCCGGTTCGGGCGAGGCGAGGTGCGGGGGAGGGGGACGACGACTGCACGGCCTTCGTGACGGCCTTCGTCGAAGCCATCGTGGCAGGCTTCGTCGCCGTCGGGGTGCTCGGGGTGCTCGGGGCTGCTGCTCGGGCTTCGGCACGTGCGTCGCGCCTGCGGCTGATGCTCCCGAGCAACCGGTCGACGACGACCCCGAGCCCGGCGGCGACCACCATCGACACCAGGGCCGCGACGATGGGTTCGTGCAGCACGCTCGATGCGGCCAGCGCGATCCCGATCGACACCGCCGACCACGCGAGCCCCGCGATCGCGCTGATCGCGAGGAACCGGCGGTAGGGCAGTCCGGTGGCACCGGCCGTCATGTTGACCGCGACCCGGCCGACGGGGATGAAACGACCGGTCAGGATGAGGCTGGCGGACCGGCGCTGCATCTGCCGTTCCGCGAAGGCGAACGCCGCCGCGATCCGTGGTCGCTTCGACCGGGCCAACCGGGCGAACCCGATCCGGCGGCCGATCCAGTACGCGATCGAGTCCCCCGCGATCGCACCGAGGGCGGCGGCGACGAGCACCACCGCGAGCACGGGCTGCCCCGACGTCGCGGCGATCGCGGCGACCGCGACCAGGGCGGACTCGCTCGGCACCGGCGGGAAGAAGCCGTCGAGCAGGCACAGGGCGAACAGGATGACGTAGACGAGCGGACTCGCGGCCAACTCGACGACGAGCGGGGTGATCTGGTCGAACACGGGGTGTTCCCTCCCGCCGACGGCGTTCGTCGACGAGGACGACGCTACGGAGCCGCGGCGCCGCTGCCATCCCGCTGCGGTCTCGACCACCCCCTACCGCGGTATGACTCCACCGTGGTCGAAGAGCACGTCGGGCGCGTCCACCCGACGGTCGACGACGGTGGTCGGTGCCTCCAGGTGCACCGCGCCGGAGGGCAGGATGCCGGCGCCGCCGAACCGCTCCATCACCCGCCACTGGGCGACGACGTCCTCGCCGGCGTGCTCGGGCGGCAGGGCGTCCCAGAACCGGAAACCGCCGACCTCCTCGAGTGCACGGCGGTCGTACAGGGCGCACGCGCCGACCCAGGCGACCCGGTAGGGCACCCACTCGCCGGGGTGCAGGTCGAGCTCCGCGGCGACGTGCGTCGGGTTCGCGGCGTTGTGGAGCGACCACCGGTCGAACCCCGGGGTCCCTCGGCGCACCACCTCGGGCACCACGGGGCCGTCCCACCGCTCGAACACGGCGGTCTCGTGCGGGCGACGGTCCTGCAGGTACGACAGCCCCTGCACGGCGCTGCCGACGAACCCGCAACCCAGGGTCCGCAGCGCGTCGAGCATCCGCGCGACCGAGCCCGGTTCGAGCCAGACGTCGTCGTCGAGGAACAGCACCGCGGCTGCCTCGGCGTGGTCGAGCAGGAACTGCCGGTGCTCGGCCAGGCCACGCCGTTCCGGGTGGGTGAGGAGCGTGACGGGCCGGCCCTGGGCCTCCAGGACGCGGAGCACCGCGGCGACCGCCGGCGCGCTGGCGGCGTCCCCGTCCGCGGACTGGTCGCTCAGCACGACGCGCATGTCCACGTCGGTCTGGGCGGCGAGGCCGGCGAGCGTCGTGGCGAGCTCGGCCGGCCGGCCGACGGTCGGGATGAGCACGTCGACGTCGACCGTGCTCGTGTCCGCTGGATCGGGGGCCTTCGCCCAGGACCCGGACCAGCGGGCGGTCACGGTGCGGGGTCCGGTTCGGGCCGCGCGGCGGCTTCGCGGATCCGGCGCACCACGGCGCTGGTGGAGTGCTCGGGAACGTAGTCGACCATGACGACCTCGCCGCCGTAGCCGCGGACGACCTCGGTCTCGGACAGCATCTCGGGGGAGTAGTCGCCACCCTTGACGTAGACCTCGGGGCGCAGCCGTTCGATGAGCGGGATCGGGGTGTCCGTCGCGAACACCGTGACCAGGTCGACGCAGGCGAGTGCGGCGAGCACGCCGGCGCGGTCCTCGGCCGGGTTGATCGGCCGCTCCGGGCCCTTCAAGCGGCGCACCGAGTCGTCGTCGTTCAGCGCGACGACGAGCAGGTCGCCCAGATCCCGGGCCTGCCGCAGGTAGGTGGTGTGGCCGCGGTGCACGACGTCGAAGCAACCGTTCGTGAAGACCACCCGACGCCCGGCCTGCCGTGCAGCCTCGACCGCGGTGGCGAGTTCGTCGTGGTCCACCACGGTCGCCGCCGGTGCGGTCACCGAGTCCAGCAGGGCGGCGGCGGTGCAGACCGATGTGCCGGCCTCGCGGACGACGACGTCGGCGGCGGCCTGCGCGACCGCCACGGCGTCGCGCAGGGGCGCCTGCACGGCGAGGGCGACCGTCGCGGCGGCGCAGAAGGTGTCTCCGGCGCCGGAGGCCTGCTGCTCCGAGGCGGGCGTCGCACGCGTGCGGAAGCCCTGGTCGGAGCCGGGCTCGAGCAGCACGGTACCGTCACGGTCGAGCGTCACCACGGCGGCGCGCGCACCGCTGCGGGCGAGCACGTCGGCGCGCGCGGCGACGACGGTGCCGACCCGGTCGGCACCGGTGCCGAGGTCCGTGCCGAGCAGCGCGGCCGTCTCGCCGGCGTTCGGTGTGACGAGATCCGGGTGCAGTGCGGCCCACCGTGTCAGGTCGTGCGCGTCCACCACGACGGCACCGGGGCGGTCGCGGTCGAGCATCGGCACGACGTCCTCGGCGCGGACGCCCAGACCGTAGTCGCAGACCACGGCGGCGTCGGCGCACCGGACGGCTCGGGCGACCGAGCGGGCGAGGCGTTCGCCGTGTTCGGCGGTCGGGGTCGCAGCCAGTTCGTCGACCCGGACCACGACGCGGTCACCGCCGACGACGCGCGACTTCGTCGTGGTGCGGGCGCCGGGGATCTCGACCAGGAACGACGTGTCGACGCCTGCTGCCTCGAGCCGCTGGCGCAGGACGTCGCCGGCCTCGTCGTCGCCGATGAGCCCGACCATGCGGACCCGGGCGCCGAGGGCGCGGGCGTTCACGGCGGTGTTCGCAGCACCACCGGGCACCGCGATGGTCTCGGTCACGCGGACGACGGGGGCCGGGGCCTCGCGCGAGACCCGCTCGGCCTCACCGACGGTCCAGCGGTCCAGGATGCAGTCGCCGATGACGACGACCAGGGGTTCGCGGTCGTCGACGGTGGCGACGAGGTCGCGCACCAGGCGGACGTCGGCGGTCATCGGGTGCCTCCCACGGTGTCGGCGCTGCCGGCGGTGGCGCCGGCAGCGGCTGCGGGGCCGGTGGCACCTGCGGCAGCGCCGGTGTCGGCGGTGGTGCTGCTGGTGGCTGCGGTGTTGCCGGCTGCTGCGGTGCTGCCGGCTGCTGCGGTGCCGCCGGCTGCTGCGGTCGACGGCTCGACGGTGCGCCGCGGCGGGGCTGCCTCCAGGTGCACGACCGTCGTGGTCGTCATCTCGTCGAGCAGGTGCGGGCCGTAGCCGAACCCGGCACCCGAGGCACCGCGCGGCTGGGCGCTGCCGCCCGGAGCACCACCGAACACCGCGTTCACCTTGACGGTGCCGACGGGCAGCTCGGCCGCGGCACGGAGCGCGTGCGCGATGTCGTTCGTCAGGACGGTGGCGGCGAGCCCGTAGCGGTCGGTCGCGGCGAGCCGGAGCCCCTCCGCGAAGTCCGACACGATGCGCACCGGGGCGATCGGGCCGAAGGTCTCCTCGGTCAGCACGAGCATGTCGTCCGTGCAGCCGGTCAGGACGGTCGCCGGGTAGAACGAGCCGAGCCCGCCGGGCGTGACACCGCCCGTTCGTGCGGAGGCACCGCGGGCGATCGCGTCGTCCACGTGGGTCTGGACGAGCTCGCGCAGCCGGTCGTCCACGAGCGGCCCGAACTCGGCGGCGGGTGCTGCGGTGCGGCGCTCCGCCTCGGCGACGAGCGCTGCGACGAAGGGCTCGGCGACGTCCTGGTGCACGTACACCCGCTCGACGCTGGTGCAGATCTGGCCGGTGTTCGCGAAGGCGCCGAGGGCGACCTGTGCGGCGGCCCACTCCGGGTCGACGTCGGCGTCGACGATCACCGGGTCGTTGCCGCCGTTCTCACGGATGACGTGGGCGCGGGTGGTCGCGGCCACCTCGCTGAGGCGGTCACCGGTCGCGGTCGAGCCGACGTGCGCGTAGACGTCGATGCCCTCCTGCGCCAGGAGCAGCTCGCCGGTGGTCGCGTCGCCGTCGACACCGATGAGCACGCCGTCCGGCAGGACCTCGGCGAACAGGGTGTTCAGGCGGGCGAAGGTCGCCGGGCACCGCTCGCTGCCCTTGTGCACGACGGTGTTGCCGGTCACGATCGCCGCACCGAGCATCCCGCACGCCACGGCGACCGGGTCGTTCCACGGCGTCAGCGCGAGCACCACGCCGCGCGGGTGCGGCACCGACCAGTCGGCAGCACCGAACTGCCCGCGCAGCGCTTCGCCGCGGTGCACCGGCCCGAGCTCGGCGTACTGCACGAGCGTCCCGATGCCGGCCTCGACCCCGCCGATCGCGTCGCCGGGCACCTTGCCGGTCTCGCGGGTGTTCAGGTCCGCCAGCTCCTGCGCGTGGGCACGGAGGTGCTCGGCCGCAGCGTGCAGCAGGGCGCCACGCTCGGCCGGTGCCGTCCGGGCCCACGCGCCGGCAGCGGCTCGGGCGCGAGCGACGGCGTTGCGGACGTCGTCCTCGGTCGAGCGGCGCACGGTGGACGCGATCGACCCGTTGACGGGGTCGGTCACCACGAGGTCGTCGGCGGCGGGGGGTGCGATCGTCATGGGGTCCTTCCGGAGCGGGCGGGGCCTCACACGGTGCTCGGGCTCCGCTGTGTGCGGTCACGGCATCGCGCTTCTCGTCCATCCGGGGTCGCTGCTGGACGTCCGACCGGGTCCGACCGGTAGACGTGGAGCCGTGCAACAGATCGGTGTGGGCGGAGAACGGTTCGACGGTGTCGGCGAGATCGCGGTGCTCCGCGGCGGGGGACTGGGCGACCTGATGTTCGCCCTGCCGGCGGTCGAGGCCCTCGCCGCCGCCTACCCCGGGGCCCGGATCACGCTGCTCGGGGCACCGTCGGCGCGCCCGGTGCTCGAGGGACGCACCGACGCGGTCCACGCCTTCGAGGAGCTCCCCGTCGTGCCCGGTGTCCGGGACTCGGGCCGCGGAGCGCCGACCGAGCAGGACTTCTTCGACCGGCTGCGCGGGCGCTTCGACCTCGCGGTGCAGCTGCACGGCGGCGGTCGGAACTCGAACCCGTTCCTGCTCCGGCTCGGTGCGCGTCACACCGTGGGCACCGCCACCGAGGACGCACGGGTGCTGGAGCGCTGGGTCCGCTACGTGTACTACCAGCACGAGGTCGTCCGGGCGCTCGAGGTGGCCTCGCTCGCGGGCGCCGAGCCGGTCACCCTCGACCCGCGACTGCACGTTTCCGGAGCCGCACGGGCCGACGTTCGGCAGCGCCTCGGCGTCGGGAGCGGGGCACGACTCGTCGCGATCCACCCCGGCGCCACCGACCCACGTCGCCGCTGGAGCCCCTCGCGCTTCGCCGAGGTCGCCCGTGCCCGGCTCGCCGCCGGGGACGACGTGGTGCTCATGGGTGACGACTCGGACGTGCCGGCGTCGTCCGCCATCGTCGCGTCGCTGCCGCTGGAGCTTCGGGAGCGCGTCCACGACCGCACCGGGTCACTGCCGCTGCGGGAACTCCCCGACGTCCTGGCCGCCGCCGACGTCATGGTCGGCGACGACTCCGGTCCGCGCCACCTCGCCGTGGCCGTCGGCACGCCGACCGTCGGGGTGTTCTGGTTCGGCAACGTCATCAACGCCGGACCCTTCGACCGCGGTCGGCACCGGGTGCACCTGTCCTTCGTGACGCGGTGCCCGGTGTGCGGCATCGACGTCACGCAGGTCGGCTGGACCGCCGAGCGGTGCGAGCACGACCCGTCCTACGTCGACCAGGTCGAGCCGGAGGCCGTCCTCGCCGACGTCGAGGACCTGCTCCGCACGACCTGATGAGCCTCGCACCGTGCGAGCTTCGGTCCCGTGCGCACGCCGTCGCCCCGTGCGCGGTTGCCCGCTGCGTGCCGCGCTGCAAGCGCGCACCCAGCCGTCAACGCTGCACCAGGCGACGCACCGCGCACCGTGCACGGAACGCGACCGGACGCCGGGCGGGAGGCCGGCTGCCAGCCCGCAACGCGCCTCCCGGCCGCACCGGCCGCACCGTGCGCGCGCCGTCACCCCGTGCGCGGTTGCCCGCTGCGTGCGGCGCTGCAAGCGCGCACCCAGCCGTCAACGCTGCACCAGGCGACGCACCGCGCACCGTGCACCGTGCACCGTGCACCGTGCACCGTGCACCGTGCACCGTGCACCGTGCACGGAACGCGACCGGACGCCGGACGGGAGGCCCGCTGCCAGCCCGCAACGCGCCTCCCGGCCGCACCGTGCGCACGCCGTCGCCCCGTGCGCGGTTCACCGCTGCGTGCGGCGCTGCAAGCGCGCACCCAGCCGTCAACGCTGCACCAGGTGACGCACCGTGCACCGTGCTCGGGACACGCGACCGCCGGCACCGCGCCTCCCGCCCGTCAGCGGCGAGCGGCTACGGCCAGCTCGGCTCCGTCGCCGGCATGATCGACAGCTCGCGGATCTCGCAGCCGGCCGGCTGCGACAGCGCGAAGACGATCGAGTTCGCGACGTACTCCGGCTCGATGAGCTGCGCGTCCGGACCGGGCTTGTACTGCTCGGTGCGGTCGGCGAAGAAGTTCGTGCGCATCCCGGCGGGGATGATGTTGGTGACGCCGATGCGACCGGCGGTCTCGGCGGCCAGCGCCTGCGAGAACCCGCGGACGCCGAACTTCGACGCCGAGTACGCGGTGCCGTCGCCGACGCCGCGCAGGGCGAGCGACGACGAGATGGTGACCACGCGGCCGTGCGTAACCTCGAGCGCGGGCAGGGCGGCGCGCACGGTCGAGGCGGTGCCGATCAGGTTGACGCCGACGATCTGCTCCCACTTGCCGGAGGAGATCGCGTCGATCGGGGCGGGGGTGTCGATGCCCGCGGCGGTGACGACGGCGTCGAGGCCACCGTGGCGCTCGGCGGCGTCACGGACCGCCTGCTCGACGGCCTCGGTGTCCGAGACGTCCACGGCGACGGCGTCGACGCCCTCGGGCACCGCGTCGATCCGCAGGTCGAGGACGATCGGGGTGCCGCCGGCCTCGGTGACGGCGGCCACGACGGCGGCGCCGAGTCCGGAGGCGCCGCCGGTGACGAGGACGCGGCCGATGGGGGTGGTGGGGACGGGCATGGATGTCCTTTGCGTAGTGGAGCGGGAAGTGGTCGAGCAGGTGCGGGACGGCGAGCGGACGCTCAGCCGACGCGTTCGATCGCGGCGGCGAGTCGGGTGGTCGACCGGCCCGGGTGGAACGGCACGGTGACGACGCGGCCACCCCACTCGGCGAGGGTCGCCGTCTCGGGCAGTTCGCTCGCGGTGTAGTCGCCGCCCTTCGCCCAGACGTCCGGGCGGAAGCGGCGCAGTGCCTCGTCGGGGGTCGACTCGTCGAACACGACGACGGCGTCGACGCAGTCGAGCGCCAGGAGCAGCTCGACCCGGTCGTCCTGGCTCATGATCGGCCGGTCGGGGCCCTTCAGACCGCGGACCGACGAGTCCGAGTTGAGACACACGACCAGGCAGTCGCCGAGTGCACGGGCGGCCGACAGGGTGCGGGCGTGCCCGGCGTGCAGCAGGTCGAAGCAGCCTCCGGTCGCGACGACGGTGCCACCGGCACTCCGGACGTCGTGCACCAGGCGCATCGCGTCCCGGTCGGCCCCGGGCACGGCGAGCGGCGCGGGGCCGTCATCGGCGAAGAGCGCGGTGACGCCACCGGCTGCCAGGTACTCGGACGCGGCGACCACACCGGCGGAGACCGCGTCGGGGACGTCCGCCCCCGAGGCCAGTGCGACGGCGACGCCCGCGGCGAGCCGGTCGCCGGCTCCGCAGGGGTCCCCGGCGCTGACGGACGGCGCGGGCAGGAAGCGGCTGTCGCCCTGGGCGTCGGCGAGGAGCGCACCGCGGTCGCCCATCGTCACGGCGACGGCACCGGCCTGCCACTGTTCGACGAGCCGGGCGGCGGCGACGGTCGCGAAGGGCACACCGTGTCCCTCGACGTCGGTGAAGCGTCGCGCCTCGGCCGCGTTGGGGGTGGCGACGGTGGTGCCGGGGACGGGGGCTGCGCCCTTGGGGTGCGGGTCCCAGACCACCGGCAGGTGCTCGGCCGCACGGGTGAGCGCATCGCGGAGGGCCGGCGCGGCGGCGACCCCGCGGCCGTAGTCGGCGACGACGATCGCGTCGACACCGTCGAGCGCGGCGGTCATCGTCTCGGTGGCCCCGGGGACGGGCGGGGTCGCGCAGCCCTCGTCGATGCGCACGAGGGCATGGTCGACGACGCGTACGCGGGTCTTCACGGGGGTGGGGACACCCGACGGCCCGGCGACGATCGTGACGTCGGGCAGCAGGTCGCGGATCTCCTGGGCACGACCGTCGTCGCTCAGGACGGTGACCAGGGTGACGTCGTGGCCGTCGCGGGCGAGCATCGTCGCGACGAGTCCTGCGCCACCGGCGCGGCGGTCGTCGGTGGCGACGTCCACGACGGGCACGGGCGCGTCCGGGCTCAGCCGCTCGCTCGTGCCGGACACGTCGACGTCGAGCAGGGTGTCCCCGACGACGGCGATGCGGAACCGCGGGGCGGCGGCACGGCCAGCGGCACCGCCGGCACCCCGACCGCCGACGGCTGGAGCGGCCCCGCTCATCGCCGACCCCCGCGACGCAGCGCCGGCTCCATCGCCTTGCACAGCGCGTGCACCAGGACGAGCTGCGCCTCCTGCACGTTGGCGGACGGCCCCTCGATGCAGATCGCGTCGTCGACCAGGTCGGCGAGCGGGTTCGGCCCGGATCCGGTCAGTGCGAGTGACCGCGCGCCGACGGCCCGTGCGGCCTCGGCGGCGCGGAGCAGGTTCGGGCTCTTGCCGCTCGTCGACAGCAGGACGAGGACGTCACCGGCCCGGGCGTGCGCTGACACCTGGCGTGCGAAGACCTGGTCGTAGCCGTAGTCGTTCCCGATCGCCGTCACGGCTGAGGTCTCGGCGTGCAGCGAGATGGCCGAGTACGCGGGCCGGTCGCCCTCGAACCGGCCGGTGAGCTCGGACGTCAGGTGCTGGGCCTCGGCAGCCGAGCCGCCGTTGCCCGCGGCGAGCAACCGTCGACCGGCAACGAGCCGCCCGGCGATGTCATCCGCCCAGGCGGCGATGTGGTCCTTGTGGTCGACGAGGGAGGCGATCACGGGGACCGACGCCGCGACGTGGTCGACGACGACGCGTGCGCTGTCGGTGACCGCGCGGTCCTCGACCCCGGTCTGCTGGTCGATGGTCATCGTGCGGTCCTCTCCGTCGGCTGCGCGGCACGGGTGACCCGGCCGGCGTGGGTGGTACGCGAGCGGGCGGCGGTGGGCACGGCGGTGCTGGCGGACGACGTCGCGCCGGCGAGCAGCCGCTCGTAGACGCGCTCGCTGTCGGCCGCGACCTTCTGCCACGTGTAGCGGGACTCGGCCCGCTGCCGTCCGGCGCGGCCGTACGCCTCACGGCGCTCGGGGTCGTCGAGCAGGGCACCGACGGCCTCGGCGACCGCGCGCTCGTCGCGCGGCGGCACGTGCAGACCGGTGGCGTCCTCGACGACGGTGTCGATGAGCCCACCGACGCTCGACGCGACCACGGGGCGGCCGCAGGCCATCGCCTCGAGCGGCACGATGCCGAACGGCTCGTACCAGGGGGCGCAGACGACGACGTCGGCGCTCCGGTAGACGGGCGGCATGTCCTGCTGCCCGAGCTGCCCGCGGAACGTGACGTGGTCGCGCACGCCGAGTGACCGGGCGAGCGCGTCGAGGCGCTGGTACTCGGGGTCGTCCACCAGGTCGGCACCGGCGACACCGGCCCCGCCGACGACGACCAGTTCGACGTCACGGCCCTGTTCGACCAGCGCTGCGAGTGCGGCGATCGTCGTCCCGACGCCCTTCCGCTGCACGAGTCGTGACGCGGTGAGCACCCGGAGCGGACGGTCGCGCTCCTCGACGGGGCCGTCCGGACGGAAGAGCGACACGTCGACCCCGCACGGCACGACGGAGATGCGGTGCAGCGGGACGCCGAGGGTCTTGAGTTCGAACGCCTCGTCCGAGCAGGTGGCGACGACCTGGTCGACGCTGCGCCCGACGGCGGGTTCGACCCACTCGCGCTCGGTCGGGCTGGTGTCCGCGGCGCCCTGGTGCCGACGCTTCACGACGCCCAGGGCGTGGAAGGTCTGCACCACCGGGATCCGCACGCCGCCGGTCCGCGCCTGCACCTGGGTCACCGCGTCGAGCGCGGCGTGGCCCGACATCCAGAAGTGCGCGTGCACCACGTCGGGACGGTCGAGGAACCACTCGGCGGCGAGCACCGACGCGAACGTCCCCATGAACGGGAACAGCTCGTCCTTCGGGACGGCTCGGGCGGGCCCGGCGTCGACGTGCACGACGTCCACACCGGGACGCAGGGGCTCGCGGACCGGCTGCGACGCGTCGTCGCGCCGCGTGTAGACGGTCACGTGGTGGCCGCGGTCGGCCAACGCAGCGGACAGTTCGGCGACGTGGACGTTCTGTCCACCGGCGTCGACACCGCCGAGCACGGCGAGTGGACTCGCGTGCTCGGACACCATGGCGATCTTCATCCGAGGCTCCCTTCGAGCGCGGCTGCCGCCGCACGGTCCCGTCGCGCACCGCGCGCGACGGCGTCGTCGAGCAGGTCGTCCCAGTCGGCCAGGAACCGACCGAGCGCGTGCCGTGCGAGCACGGCCTCCCGCGCCACGAGTCCCCGTCGACGCGCTTCGTCCGGGTCCTCCAGCAGGAGCCTGGAGGCCCGCACCAGCTCCTCGACGTCGGTCGCGATCGCCCCGGCCTCACCAGGGACCGTGCGGGCTGCGTCCGTCGTCGCCAGCACCAGGACCGGCATGGCCATGTGCATCGACTCGATGAGCGACAGGCCGAGCGAGGTCCAGCGGTTCGGGTGCACGTAGGCCCGCCGTTCGGCCAGGGCCGCGTGCATGGGGTCGGCCTGGACGTCGCCCCGCGCGACCACACGGTCACCGAAGCCGAGCTCCGGCAGCCGTTCGGTGCCGATGCCCCAGACGTCGACCGGGGCGACCTCGGCGAAGCGGGGGAGCAGGTCGGTGCCGACGACACGGTTGCGCCGGACGGGTTCGTTGATGACGACGCCGAGCCGTTCGAGCGATCCGGTGTACAGCGGGCCGGGGTCGACGACGCCGTGCTCGACGACGGTGGTCCGGGTGGTGCCGCAGTCCCACATCAGGGCGTTCCAGTGCGTCACGTGGGCGATCGTCAGGTCGTCGCGGTCGCGCATCGGGTGCAGGCTGTCCGGCACGTCGACCCGGGGTGCGTTGTGCTCGACGAAGACGATCGGGACGTCGCGGCCACCGAGCAGGCGGCGGGCTTCCTCGAGCTCCTCGGTGCGCTGCAGGACGACCACGTCGACCTCTGCCTCGGCGACCTCGGCCGGGTCGATCTCGATCGCGGAGTCCGGCCAGGCGCGCCCGCCGCGGCCGAGTCCCCAGGCGTCGCGCGCCGGGGTGGTCGGGATGAGGTACTCGTGCTGGCCGCGGACGAAGGCGTCCATCCAGCCGCCGTGCACGTGCCACACGAGGATCCGCATGCGGGGCCTTCCGGTCGGGTCGAACAGGTCACTCCTGGCCGCTGCCGGAGCAGCAGCAGAAGGAGCAGGAGAAGCAGTGGCGCACGCTACGCAGCGCCTTCTGGGCCGCACCGCAGACTTCTCCGATCAGTCCGCGAAACGCGGTCGAGCAGCCGTTCGTGGGCCGCCAGGACGTCCTCGATGCGCACTCCGGACAGGCAGGGGTGGCCGGGGACGGGGCACTCCCGGGCACGGCTCAGACGGCACGGTGCGGCCTGGTCGCCGAGCAGTTCGACGAGCGGTGCGTACGGCGCCCACTTGACGGCGGGGACGACGGGCGAGAACAGGCTGACGATGGGCGCTCCGACGGCGGCGGCGAGGTGTGCCGGGCCGGTGTTCCCGACCACGACGACCTCGGCTCCGGCCAGCACGGCGGCGAGTTCGGCCGGCGTGGTGCGTCCGCCGAGGTCGATGCCGGTGTCGCCCGCCACGGCTGCGGTGAGCGTGCGTTCGCCGGGGGAGCCGGTGACGAGGACGGGGACGCCGCGCTCGGCGTAGGCGGCGACGAGCGCACGGTGGTGCGACTCCGGCCACGACCGTGCCGGGACGCTGGCTCCGGGGTGGACGACCACGTAGCGGTCGAGGCCGGCCACGGACGGGGGCAGGACGGCGTCGTGCCGCACCGCGAGCCTCCCGTCGTCGTCCGGCGGCAGCCGGAACCCGGCCGCCTGGGCGATCCGCAGCGCGCGCTCGGGTTCGGGGAGGTCCTCGGGCAGGTCCTCGCCGGGGCGCAGCCGCACGTCGAGCAGGGAGCCGGGGTGGTCGACCGATGCCCCGGACACCCGGGGGACCCCGGCCAGGCGCAGGAGCAGCGCGAGGGGCAGCGGCGACTGGTGGAAGGACGTCAGGACGACGGCCTCGTCGGGCTGTTCCTCGGCGATCAACGCGCGGAACCCGGCGAGCAGGGTGTCGTCGATCGGGCGTGCGGTCTCGGTCACCCACGGCGCCGCCCACACCCGCACCCGGTCGATGCCGGGCAGCAGGTCGGCGGCCGGGGCACCCTGCGGTCCGCACAGCATCGTCACGTGCGCGGCCCCGGCGGCGACCGCGCGGACCGCGGGCCCGGCGACCAGGACGTCGCCGAACGAGTCGAGCCGGGCGACGAGGACGCGTCGAGCGGCGCTCACGCCCGGTCCGCCACGCTGCCGACGTGTTCGAGCACCAGGGTGACGGCCTCGTCCAGGTCGGCGGCGACGGTCTCGGCGGCGTCCACTTCCTGGCGGCGGGTGCGCGGGGTGGGCACGAGGATGCCCTGCGCACCGGCGTTCCGGGCGGCCTGCACGTCGGCACCGATGTCGCCGACGACGACGATCGACTCCGGCGGGATGCCGAGCCGGTCGGCGGCGTCGAGGACCATCCCGGGCCGGGGCTTCCGGCAGGCGCAGTCGTCGCCGGCGTCGTGCGGGCAGACGCACCAGACGTCGAACGGGCCGACGAGCTCGTCGACCCGGGCGTTGGTGGCGTCGACCTGCTCGCGGGTGGCCATGCCCTTGGCGATCACCGACTGGTTCGTGACGACCCCGAGCAGCATCCCGGCGGCGCGTGCCCGTTCGACGGCGCGGCGGGCTCCGGGGACGGGGACGACCAGGTGCGGGTCGGCGTTGTACGGGACGTCCACCACGAGGGTGTCGTCGCGGTCGAGGAGCAGGCCGCGGATGACGCGGTCCGGTGCGAGGGGCATGCTCCGTGACTACCGGTCGACGGCCGGGCACCGCCCCAGGAAGCGCCACGGAGCGCGGTCCCGGCAGCCCCGTCAGCGTGGCGGGTCTACCGTCACGGCGGTGACCGCCCTCGAACGCCTGCCCGACTCCGACGGACGCCCGGAACTGCTCGTCCTCCGTGCCATCAAGCTCGGCGACCTGCTCGTCGCCGTCCCCGCACTGCACGCGCTCCGCCGTGCCTTCCCCGACCACCGCATCACCCTGGCCACCACGGCGTGGCTGGCGCCGGTCGTCGAACTCGTCCTGGCGGTGGACGTGCACCTGGCCCAGCACGGTCTCGACCACCCGATCGGGGTGCCACACGGAGCCGTCGACGTCGCCGTCAACCTGCACGGCGCCGGCCCGGAGTCCTCGGACCTCGTCGCCGCGCTCGGCCCGCGCCGGGTGATCGGACACGCCGACCCCACCCACGACTACGAGGGCCCGGAGTGGCCCGACGGCGTGCACGAGCGCGACCGCTGGGCGGACCTGCTCACGTGGCACGGCATCCCCGCGGACGCGACCGAGGTGCACATCGACCGCCCCGCCGCGCCCCCGGTGGTCGCCGGCGCGGCCGTCGTGCACGTGGGGGCCTTCCACGGTGCGCGGCACTGGCCGACCGACCGCTTCGCCGACGTGGTGCGCGGGCTCCGGGCGCGCGGTGCCGACGTGGTCCTGACAGGAGGCTCGGACGACGTCGTGCGCGCCCGTGCCGTCGCCGACGCGGCCGGCCTGGCGCCGGAGGCGGTCCTGGCCGGCACGCTGGACCTGCAGGCGTTCGCCGCGGTGATCGCCGCGGCGCGGCTCGTCGTCACGGTCGACACCGGTGCTGCGCACCTGGCGACCGCGTACGGGGTGCCCTCGGTGGTGCTGTTCGGCCCGGCACCGCCCGAGGCGTGGGGTCCGCCCGCGACCGGCCCGCACATCGTGCTCACCGACGCCTCGGTGCGCCGCGGCGACGTCTTCGCCGAGGACCCGGACCCGGCCATCCTCGCCGTCACCGCGGACGACGTGCTCGGCGCAGTCGACCGGCTCCAGGTGACCGCTCAGGCGACCGAGCGGTAGCGTCGACCGAGAGCCACCCGGACCTGCCGGTTGCTCGGAGGGAGTCCTTCGTGTTCGAAGCCGCGAACATCCGTGACTGGATCGGTCTGCCCGTCGTCGACGAGGCCGACGACAAGGTCGGCACGCTCGAGAGCATCTACTACGACACCGCCACGTCCGAGCCGGCGTTCGGTGCCCTGACCACCGGCATGGTCGGGTTCCACAAGCTCGTCTTCGTCCCGCTGTTCGGCGCGACCGTCGCCCCGAAGCACCTGCGCGTGGCGTTCCCGAAGAAGCTCGTCAAGGACGCACCGTCGATCCCGACCGACGGGGAACTCGACGCCGCCAACGAGCCGGTGCTGTTCCAGCACTACGGGCTGGAGTACCGCACCGGCAGCGGTGGCGAACGCCGACTCGGACGCCGCTGACACCGTCCCGCGCCACCGCCCGACCCGACCGACCGATCCGCCGCACCCGCCCGGAGGCCGCAACTGCTCCGCACCGCCCGTACGACCCTGCTCGCCGCCCTGGCAGCGGTGGCCGCCGTCGGGCTGGTGGTGGCAGGGGTCGCGGCTCCGGGTTCGGTGCAGCCCGCCTCGGCTGCCCCGATGTGGCCCGTCCCACAGCCCTACCCGGTGCCGGACGACCCCGCCGAATCGCTCGCCGACCTGCCGCCGGGCAGCGAGTACGTCGCGCTCGGTGACTCGTACTCCGCCGGGTACGGGCTCGGCGATCGCACCCGACTGCCCACGAGCGCGTGCGTGCAGTCGGCCCGTGACTACCCGCACCGGCTCGCGGCACGGTTCGGCCTCGACCTGACCGACGTCACGTGCGCCGGCGCCACGAGCGAGGACGTCACGACCGGGCACCAGTTCAACGGCGTCCCACCGCAGATCGAGTCACTGTCGTCGCGCACCCGGCTCGTGACCCTGACGATCGGCGGCAACGACGCCGACCTGTTCGGCACCGCCGCGTCGTGCCTGGCGATCTCGGCCGACGGCCCGGTGTTCTCCGGACGTGACGCGCCGTCGTGCGAGAGCACGCTCGTGCAGGACGGTGAGGACCAACTCAGCGCCAAGATCCAGTCCCGGGTCGCGCTCGGGATCGCCGACACCCTGGCAGCAGTGAAACGGGCCGCACCGAACGCCGTCGTGGTGTTCCTCGGGTACCCGGCGATCTTCCCGGACACCGAGCACACCCCGGCGAAGGGCTGCTTCCGCTCGGCGCTCGACCTCGGCACCCTCGCCGGGTCCTTCCCGTCGGACACCTTCCCCTTCACCGACGACGACGTCGCGTACCTGCACGGCGTGCAGGAGGAGCTCGACACCGTTTCCGCTTCCGCCGCGGACGCCGCCGGAGTCCGGTTCGTCGACGTCCTCGACCGCACCGAGGCCCACTCGGCCTGCGCCCCGGCGGACGAGCGGTACGTCGCGGGCGTCAGCCTGACCGGCTCGAGCGACCTGCGACGCATCGACCTGCAGGCCGGCGCCCTGCACCCGAACGGCCGCGGTGTCGCCTACCTCACCGACCAGATGGCCGACGCGATCCGGGAACTCGCCGGCTGACCCCTTCCGGCACCGCGCTGTCCGGGTGCGCGGCCGGCGGGACGACGCAGACCGGTGCGGCCGTCTCACGCACCACGTCGTGCAGCAGTGCGCCGGACAGCACCCGCACGTGCCCCCGTCCGAGCACCACGAGCGACGCCCGCCGGGTGCGCGATGCGATTGCGTGCCCCGGGTGTCCCTCGACGAGCAGCGGCCGGATCCGCACCGCCGGGAACCGCGCGGTCAGGTCCTCGGTGACCCGCTGCAGCAGTTCGGCGTTCCGGGCGCGCCACCGCAGGGGGTCCTCGGCGAAGTCGGTGAGCCCGGTCCTGGTCAGCACGGGCATCTCCCACGCCCGCAGCAGCGTCAGTCGGCGGTGCAGCCGGACGGCCTCGCCGACGGCGATCGAGACGGCGCGTTCGTCGTTCGGTTCCTCGACGGCCAGCACCACGTCGCCGTCGATCGGGTGCGGCCCCTCGGGGACGATCACCGTCGGCACGGCGGCCCGGACCGCCACGCGTGCCGGGTCGCCACCGGCGGTCGAACCCCGCCGGCTCCGGAACGTGCCGATGACCAGGAGGTCGCCCCCGTCCGACTCCTCGACCAGGGCGGTGGCGAACGGCCCCGCGTGCCGGTGCACCTCGACGGTGACCCCGGGCAGGGCGGCGCGGGCGGCCTCGGCCAGACGGTCGGCGACCGGTCGGGGTCCCTCGATCGCCGGGTCCGCACCGATGATCCGGATCCGCTCGATGCCGTTGCCCGCACGCGACACGATCCACCGCAGGGCCTCGTCGTGCGGCATCGCGGCGTCCGCGGCCAGCGTCACCGTCGTCCATCGTTCGTCCATCCCGATCGGCCTCCTCCATCGCAGGTCCTCCGGGGGCGTCACACGGCGCTCCGTGCGCCACACGGTACTCCCGGCGCGGGCCGGGGAACCGGCGGTGGGCCCGGCCACGCCGGGTGGTGCGCGGCGCGGCGGCGGTGACCCGGGCCTCCCGGCAGGTCCTTGCGTAGTCTCGGGCCGTGGTCGTGAGCGCCGGACTGTTGCTGCACCGGACCGGTCCGTCCGGGCCCGAGGTCTTCCTCGCCCACATGGGTGGGCCGTTCTGGCGGAACCGGCCGCGTGCCTGGTCGATCCCGAAGGGCCTGGTCGAGGTCAGTGAGCAGCCCGACGTGACCGCGTTGCGAGAGTTCGCCGAGGAGATCGGCGTGCCCGCACCGGTGGGCGCCGCAGACCTGACCGACCTGGGGGAGTTCCGGCAGGCATCCGGCAAGCGCGTGCGCGTCTTCGCGGCCGCGGCGTCGGGGTTCTCGGTCGACACCGTGCGGAGCAACACCGTGCGGCTCGAACTGCCGCGCGGGTCGGGGCGGTTCGTCGAGGTGCCCGAGGTGGACGACGCGCGGTGGGTCGGTGTCGACCAGGCGCGGGAGCTCGTGGTGGCCGGGCAGGTGCCGGCGCTCGACGCCCTGGTGGCGCTGGGCTCTTGACGCACCGTTCGTGTTCGTCGAGGGGTCACGAACCGTCGTCCGGCGGGCCTCCAGCCGACACTTCTCGGCCACTCGACGATCGGCGCGCGGCATGTCGTGACCACTCGGCGGGACCTTCTTGCTTGTGTCGTGCCCCGGACACGAGCCGCGCCCGCTGGATAGTCTGAGGGGGTGTCGGGTTCTCCGGCGCCACAGCGGGGGAGCACACATGCGGCGCTGGCGCGCGGTCACGGCAGGGCTGACGGCCCTCGCACTCGGAGCAGGACTCGCGATCGGCGGCGCGACCAGTGCGTCGGCGGAGCCGGTCGGCAACTGGGGGACCTTCACCCTCAGCGGAGCGAGCCGGGCCTACACCGGCACGATGACGCTCGATGGGTTCCCGGAGACGACCTTCACGTCGGACTCCCGGCAGTCGACCGTCGTCAGCGGGGCATCGACCTGGCAGTCGGCGTCGACCCCGTCGGGCGCGGTCTACGGGACGAGCCGCGGCACGACCTACATGAACCAGCGGCCGAACGTCGACTCGCCCACGACCGGGGCATCGACGACCACCTACACGTTCGCCGAGCCGACGCCGGGTGCCCAGAGCTGGTCGTTCGTGCTCGGCGACGTCGACGCCGACTGGGCGACCATCTCGGCCACCGTCTCCGGGGGTGGCGCCGCGACCGCGGAGCAGCTCGGCTACGTGAGCTCCTACAACTCGTGCTCGGCCGCCGTCGCCGGAGGGCCGTCGTGCACCGCCGACCCCGACGGCACGACCGGCCAGGACCGGCCCACCTGGGACCCGGCCACCCGGACCCTGAGGGGCAACACCGGCGCGGTCGACACCGCCGGTGCCACGGCCTGGTTCACGCCGACCGTGTCACTCACCAGCGTGACGATCACGTACCAGCAGCGCAGCGGGTTCCCCTTGTACCAGACCTGGTTCGCCAACCGCACCGCCGCGATCACCGGCACGGCGACCCTCGACGGCGCCCCCATCCCCGGGGCGATCGTCCGCGTCACCGCTCCGCGCGGCACCGTCTCCACGACGACCACCGACCCCGACGGCACCTACGCGTTCCCGCAGCTGCCGGTCATCGCGAACTACCGCGTCGAGATCACCCCGCCGGACGGCGCCGAGGGCCCGGACCAGCCGACCAGGGTCTCCCTCGCCCAGGCAGGCTCGCCGGGCGGCGTGGACCAGCAGGCCGACTTCGCGTTCACGTCGCCGGAGGACACCGTGTCGGTCATCGGCACCGTGGTCGACGAGGACGGCCGACCGGTCTCGAACCTCGAGGTCGTCATCACCGACCCGGACTCCGGGGACGTCCTCGTCGACACCACGACGAACAGCGACGGCGTCTACACCGGCTCGGACCTGCCGGCGGACACCGACCTCGACGTGTCCGTCGCCGACGAGCCGCCCGTGACCATCACGACCGGCGACGTCGACGCGGCACCGGCAGTCCCCGACGAGATCGATGTGCCGGCCGCCGTCGTCGCGACGGTAGCGGGTGCGGTCTCGCTCGACGGTGCATCCGTGCCCGCCGGCGCGGTGGTCGAGCTCGTCGACGGCACGGGCGCCGTGGTCGCATCGACGGAGACCGATGCCGACGGTCGCTACGTCTTCGCCACCGCGGCGGGCACGTACACCGTCCGGACCGAACGTCCCGAGCCGGGGGCGACCGGGGCGACCTCGAACACCGGTGTGACGGCCGTCGCCGGCGAGCGTGCTTCGTCCGACCTGCCGTTCGCCTCCGCAGCAACCGCAGCCGAGGTCACGACCGACCAACCCGGCACGGTCGTTGACACAAACGGCGAGCCCGTTCCGGACGTCGAGGTCGTCGCGGCTCCGACGGACACGCAGTCCGGCGATCCTGTGTCGGTCGTCACGGACGACGACGGTGCTTTCGACCTGACCGGCCTGGAGCCCACGACCGAGTACGTCGTCTCGGTCGACGTCGAGGGGGCCGAGGCGGCGACCGTCGTCACCCCGGAGTCCGGGGCCGCGACGCCGCTGGCGTTCGTGGTGCGGGCAGCGGCCGGTCCGGCGCCGGCTCCCGCTCCGTCGCCGTCGCCGTCGCCGAGTGGCTCTCCCTCGGCGGCTCCGACCGGCCCCGCTGCCGGCTCGGGCTCTGGCTCCGCACCGGTCTCGGGCCAGGGCGACGCGGGGGACGGTGGACCGCTGGCGTACACGGGCGCGGACCTCGGCCCGGGTCTCATCGCCGCCGGGGTGCTCGTGCTGATCGGGGCGGCCCTGCTGACCTACCGCGCGGTGCGCAACCGCCGCCGCACGGACCACTTGCAGGACTGACCGCGCGGCGGGCGCAGTGGCGGTGGCGGTGGCGGTGGCCGCACAACACGCCGCCGGCGTCCGCCGAGGGGTCACAAACCGTCGCCCGCCGACCCGCCAGACGACAGTTCAAGCACCCCCGACGCCCCACCAACGGCATGTCGTGACCACTCGGCCACCGACCACCCCGCCGACCCACCGGCCGGACGACCCGCCAGCGCTACCGGGTCCGCGTCCGCTGCCGCTGCACCGACCCGGTGACGACGCCGATCGACCCCGTCACCGTCTGGATCGCCCGCCCGACGACCGGCACCGACGTGGTGACGACCGCGAGCGACGACGTGATGGCCTCGATGGACGAGGTCGACAGGTGCTCCTGCGCGTGCGAGTGCACCGGGAACCCACGCCGAGCCAGCACGACGACCCCGAGCGCCCCGACCAGCACCGCGGCGCCGGCGAACGGCAGGTACTGCAGCCCGACGATCCCGAGCGCCTGCCCGCCGAACGCCGCACCACCGGCGATACCGATGTTCGACGCGCCGTTCACCAGTGCGCCGGCGATGTCGGGGGAGACGCCTCCGGCGCGGATCGCCGCGGCCATGAAGAGCGTGCCCGTGGTGCCGTTCGCGGCCATCCAGACGCCCGCGACGACCATCGTCCCGATCAGGGAGCCGTGCACGAACGGCATCGTCGCGAAGGCCACGGACATCACGGCGACCGAGGCGATCAGGGTCTGCCGGGGCGCACGGTCCACGAACATGCCGGCCAGCCAGAGCCCGACGACACCGGTGCCACCGAGCACGAGCAGCGCCCCGCTCACCATGCCGGCATCGAGCCCGGCGTCGATCGCGTACGGCCCGATGTAGGTGTAGACGACGTAGTGCCCGGCGAAGAGCAGCATGTCGGCGATCACGACGGACAGCAGCCCGGTGCGTGCCCAGGCCTTCGGCGATCCGATGTGCGGCGACGAGGCGCCGCGGACGGCGGGCAGGAACAGCAGGGCGACGATCGCGAGTGCCGCTGCGGCGACCCCGACGGAGAACACGGCCTGGCGCCAGCCGATGTGCTGCGCGACCCAGGTCGCGAGGGGCACGCCGAGCACGAACCCGAGCGAGCTGCCGGAGTACACGAACGCGATCGCGCGGCCGGCCAGCCGCGGCGGCACGATCCGGGTGGCGTACGCCGAGGCGACCGAGAAGAACAGCGCGTGCGCGATGCCGCCGACGACGCGTCCGGCGCACACCACGGCGAAGGACGGGGCGAGCGCGACCATCAGGTTCGACACGGTGTAGCCGACGAGCGTGGCGACGAGCACGGTCTTGCGCGGCAGCTTCGCGGTGAACGCGGTGAGCGGCAGCGCGAGGATCGCGACGGCGGCGGCGTACACGGTGATGACGATGCCCATGGTGGCCTCGCTGACGCCGAGGTCGGCGCTCATCGTGCCGAGCAGCCCGACGGGCATGAGCTCGGTGGTGATGGCGAAGAACGTGGCCAGTCCGAGGACGGCGATGCCGACGATCGACTGGCTGGTGACGGTGATCGGCCGCGTGTGGGTCGACACGGCCGAGGTGGTGGTGTTGGTGGACACGCTGCTGACCTCCTCCGAGGCACGGTGGAGCGCGCGACGGTGCCGATCGTTCTGACGGCGGTGACCTGGAGGGTCTGCGGGGCGCGCTCGCTGGCGGATGTGGATGATGTGGGTACGACTCCACGACGAGTGCGCTCACCCAGTGTTGCACGATGGAACGTCTCTCGCGAGGGCATCCAGCACATTTGTCGGAGCGCTCCAACGAAACACTCAGCTCCCGACCGCTCGCTCAGTACTCGTTCGTCACCCGACCCTGGACCCCGCCCCCGCGCAGCTCGATCGTCAACGTGCCGCTCCTGGACTGCGCCGACATCGACACTGAACCGTGCAACGCCGCCTGCCGCGGGAAGCACGCCGTCGACGACTCGATGCGGTCCGCCGTCGCCACCAGGCAGATCGTCGACCGGTCCGTCCCGATGCCGGCCCAGACGTTCCATGGGGTCTCGGCGGTCCCGCCGTCGAGCGCCCGGTTCGTGAAGACCAGTCGCGTCGTGTGCAGGCTCACGGGCGCCGCGACCGGCCCCGGCAGCTGGTCGGCGTACGTCTGCGGCACGTCGAGCAGCTGCTCGAGCGTCACCGTCCCCGGCGTCGGCGTGACGCTCGGCGCGGCTGCGACGTCGGGCTGCGAGGTCCCGACGAGCGTCCCGGCCGCGAACGCCACGCCCACCGCCGCCGCCGCGCCGCCCGCGATCCAGGCGCGTCGTCGCTCCGTCCACAGCCACCGACGCCACCGGGTGCGAGCGGTCGGCACGGCCTGGAGGCCTGGCTCGCCTCCGCCGTCACCCCGCGCCTCGTCGACGTGGTCGCCCCCACCGCCGTCGGTCGGCTCCGGCGCGTCGGCTGCAGCGGGCACGGCCGCAGCGCCGGCGGGCGCGGGTACAGAAGCCGGCACTGGCCCGGCCACGGGCCCTGGACCCGACCGCGCTGCGGACGGGGCCGACGTGCGGGCCGGTCCCGGGCCTCCCGGCAGTGGATCCCGTGCCGTCGCGACCGGGCGCCTGCGCGGTCGCTGTCCGCGCTCCAGGTCCTGCAGCGCGATCCGGGCGCGCGCCGCGTCCGCCGGGCTCGACCCTGCTCCCCAGGCGACGGCTTCGAGCCGTGCCCGTTCCGCTGCCACGTCGTCGTGGGCCATGCGCACTCCCGCTCTGCCGGTCGCGTGGACAGGTCCATCGTGGCACCGCCCGGCCGTGCGCGCGCACCCAGAACGAGGGAGTAGGCGTGGTGCATGAGCACCGACCCCACGCCGCAGCACGACGCCGACGCCGAGACCCTCGAGCCGCTGAGCCACGACACCCAGTCCGGCGAGGCCGACTACGTGGCGACCAGCCCCGGCGGGACCGGCACGGAACGCCACGTGCCGACCGCCGACGAGGAACAGGGTCGCGGCACCGAGTACGACCCGGTCGACCAGGGTCCGCAGCAGGAGGGCCAGGGCGGCTAGCGGACCACCCGGCGCAGTACGGCGCGTTCCCCGTACGTCCAGGCCGCACTCGTCACGACGTAGAGCGCGGCGGCGAGCGGTGCGATCGCCGCGAACACGACCGTGACGAACGGCACGTACCGGCCGACGGCGACCGTCGCGGCGGCCCCGGGCGTGCCGGGCTCCGGCGCCGCCACCGGGTTCCAGTGCAGGTTCGACCGGCGGCTCAGTTCGACGACGACCGCGAGCACCGCCAACAACACCAGCACCACCCAGGCGTGCACCCACAGCGGCGACGTGAGCGTGACGATCAGGGAGTGCCCGAGCGGGACCCCGACGAAGGTGGCGTCCAGCAGGGCGTTCGCGGTGCCGCCGATCGAGGCGTGCGTGAACAGGGCGTAGACGAGCGACACCACGGGTGCCTGCGCGAGGACCGGCAGGCAGCCGGCCAGCGGCGAGACCTTCTCGTCGGTGTAGAGCTGCTGCATCGCCCGCTGCAGGCGCTGGGTGTCGCGGCCGTACCGCTCCCGGAGCGCCGCGAGCTGTGGCGCGAGACGCCGGCGGTCCCGTTCGGCCCGCACCTGCAGCACGGACAGCGGCACGAGCACCAGGCGGGAGGCGAGGGTGAGGAGCACGACGGCGATCGCCGCGGCGAACGAGCCGGCGACGGGGGACAGCGCCGCGGTGAGCGCGGCGACGAGGTCCGCGCCGCCGTGCAGCAGCGGGCCGACGAGGGGCAGGGTGGACAGGTCCATGACGGTTCCGATCGGTGGTGGGTCAGCGGGGTGCGCGTGCGGCCCGGCCACCGGTCGGTGGTCAGGCCGGGGTCGCGACCCCCGGTGCCCGCGAGCGGACGTGTCCGTCGGCGTCGGGGTGGCTCCACCCGATGCGGGTGACCAGGTCGGGCACGGCGGTCGGATCGGACATCGACGTCGATCCGACGCCGATGACGGCCGCCAGCACCGCGACGAGCAGGCGCGCGACCACCACGGTCACGGCGACCGCGGTCAGTCCGAGCGCCGCCACCGCCAGCAGGGGCAGGACCCCCGCGGCGGGGTCACCGAGCACCAGCGCGGCGGTGGCGCGGAGCACGAGCAGGACGGCGGTCATGGTCCGTTCAGCGTAACGCCCGCGTGCCGTCGAGGACCGGAAGGTGCGGCGGGGGAGGATCACGGCATGACCGCAGGTTCGCCGAGCACCCCAGCGACCGTCGCGCTCGAGGCGGCCGGGGTCCCGTACACGCCGCACGTGTACGAGCACCTCGAGAGCGCCACCAACTTCGGCGAAGAGGCTGCCGCCGCCCTCGGCCTCCGCGAGGAGCAGGTCTTCAAGACCCTGGTCGTCTCGGTCGACGGCGCACTGGCGGTGGCGATCGTGCCGGTAGCGAACCGGCTCGACCTCAAGGCCATCGCCGCGGCGGTCGGGGGCAAGAAGGCGACGTTGGCCGATCCCGCCCTCGCCGAGAAGCGCACGGGCTACGTGGTCGGCGGCATCAGTCCGGTCGGCCAGAAGACCCGGCTCCGCACCGTGCTCGACGAGTCAGCACTGTCGTACGCGAGCATCTTCGTGTCCGGCGGACGTCGCGGCTTCGACGTCGAGGTGGCGCCGACCGACCTCGCACGGATCACCGAGGCGGTCGCCGCACCCATCGCGCGGACCTGAGTCGAGTCGCCGCAAGTTTTTTCGGCACCCGGGAATGACCCGGGCCCTCCTGCGTTGCATTGAGCCGAAGGCACTCAAGTTCCCCAGGAGGTCCCTTTGCCAGAGACGTTCGGCCCGACCGGTAGCAATGACTCGTTCGACGAGTTCCTCGCCCGCCTGCTCGCGGCACAGCGCACCGGTGACCAGCAGCGCGTCCGCGCGTTCGGTCGACCGGTCGACATCACCCGGCTGCTCAGCCGCCGGACCCACGAGCTGCTCCAGCACACCGCCGAGTTCGCGGTCGCGCAGGGGCAGCGCGAGATCGACGCACAGCACATCCTGCACGTGCTCGTCCGCACCGAACCGTTCGACGCCGTCGTGCGTTCCGCCGGGGTCGATCCCCAGCGACTCGCCGAGGAGATCGAGCAGCGCCTGCCGATGGCGCACGAGCCGCTCGCCGAGCAGCCCGGCCGCCCGGCGCTGACCGGCACCGCCCAGCGCATCCTCGTCGAGGCGACGCAGGCCGCGCGGGGCTTCGGCAGCACCTACACCGACCCCGAGCACGTCTTCTTCGCGCTCGTGATGGACCAGGAGACCGTGACCGGCCAGCTGCTCGCCAGCGCCGGGATCACCCCGCAGGTCATGCAGGACTACGCCCAGCAGGCCGCGGCAGCAGCACGAGAGGGGCACCCCATGCCAGGAACCGCTGCGACGACCGGAACGGCCGAGTCCGGTTCCGACAGCGACACCCCGACGCTCGACCAATTCGGCACCGACCTGACCGAGCGCGCCCGTGACGGGCACGTCGACCCGGTGATCGGCCGCGCCGACGAGATCGAGCAGACCGTCGAGATCCTGCTCCGCCGCACCAAGAACAACCCGGTGCTGATCGGTGCGCCCGGCGTCGGCAAGACCGCGATCGTCGAGGGCCTCGCCCAGCGCATCGTCGACGGCGACGTCCCCGCCCTGCTGCAGGGCAAGCGGGTCGTCGCGCTCGACCTGCCCGGCATGCTCTCCGGCACCCGCTACCGCGGCGACTTCGAGGAGCGCCTCACCACGGCGATGGACGAGATCGCGGCGCACGCCGACGAGCTCATCGTCTTCGTCGACGAACTCCACACCGTCGTCGGCGCCGGTGGCGGCGGCGAGGGCGGCTCGATGGACGCCGGCAACATCCTCAAGCCCCGGCTCGCCCGCGGCGACCTGCACCTGGTCGGCGCGACGACGCTCGACGAGTACCGCCGGATCGAGAAGGACGCCGCGCTCGAACGTCGGTTCCAACCCGTCACGGTGGGGGAGCCGAACGTCGAGGACGCCGTCGCGATCCTGACCGGCCTCGCCCCGCGCTACGAGGAGCACCACGGCGTGGCCTACACGCCCGAGGCACTCCGCGCCGCGGTCGAGCTCTCGCACCGCTACGTGACCGACCGGCACCTGCCGGACAAGGCCATCGACCTCGTCGACCAGGCCGGTGCACGCCGCCGCCTCGCCCTGTCGGGCGACGTCGACGTCGAGGCACTGCGGGCCCAGGTCGCCGACCTGACCGCCCGCAAGGACCGCGCGGTCGCCGAGGAGCACTACGAGGAAGCGTCCGACCTGCGTGACGAGATCGTCGGACTGGAGGCCCGGATCACCGCCGCCTCGTCGGCGGACGCCAGCCAGACCTCCCGTCCGGAATCCGCGGACACGTCGATCACGGAAGCCGACATCGCCGCCGTGGTGTCCCGTGCCACCGGGATCCCGGTGACCCGACTCGGCTCGGCCGACAAGACGCGGCTCGCCGCGCTCGAGTCCGAGCTGCACGACCGCGTCGTCGGCCAGGACGACGCCGTGCGGGCGATCGCCAAGGCGGTTCGGCGCAGCCGGACCGGCATGGGCGACCCGCGTCGTCCGGTGGGCAGCTTCCTGTTCCTCGGACCGACCGGCGTCGGCAAGACCGAACTCGCGAAGGCCCTGGCGTCGTCGCTGTTCGGTGACGAGTCCGCCATGCTCCGCTTCGACATGAGCGAGTTCGGCGAACGCCACACCGTGTCGCGCCTGGTCGGTGCCCCTCCCGGGTACGTCGGCCACGACGAGGCCGGCCAGCTCACCGAGCGTGTCCGTCGCAACCCGTACTCGGTGATCCTGCTCGACGAGGTCGAGAAGGCCCACCCGGACGTCTTCAACCTGCTGCTGCAGGTGCTCGACGACGGCCGGCTCACCGACGGGCAGGGGCGGACGGTCGACTTCCGGAACACCGTCGTCATCATGACGTCGAACATCGGCTCGGAGTTCCTGGCCTCCCGCTCGGGAGCGCTCGGGTTCTCCCCGGTCGGTGCCACGGACGGCTTCACCGAGGACGACCTGCGGGCCCGCGTCATGGGCAAGCTGCGCGAGGTCATGCGGCCCGAGTTCATCAACCGCATCGACGAGATCGTGCTGTTCCGCAAGCTCGACCGGTCCCAGATCGCGTCGATCGTGTCCCTGCTGCTGCAGGACACGGCGCTCCGGCTGGTCGCACAGGACATGGTCCTGTCGGTGTCCGACGCCGCGGTCGCCTGGCTGGCCGAGCACGGGTACGAGCCGGAGTACGGCGCGCGCCCGCTCCGTCGGCTCATCCAGCGCGAGGTCGACGACCGCATCGCGACCCTGGTGGTCGAGGGCGGGGTCACCGCGGGCGACACCGTGCGGATCGACGTCGAGGGCGACTCCCTGACGGCGAGCGTCGCGGAGCACGCCGCGGTCTAGTCCGCTCGCACGCACGCCGGAGGCCCGGTACCGATTCGGTACCGGGCCTCCGGCGTGCACCGTGCGTGCTCCGTGCGTGCTCCGTGCGTGCTCCGTACGTGCTCCCTCACACGGTGCGAGGTTGCCCGCACCGTGCAGGCCTGCGATCCCGCACCGAGCACGCAGGCTGCCACCGGTCCGCAGACAGCGCACGGTGCAGCCGGCAGGCCCGTCTCCGGTGCACGACGGGAACTCTGCACGCAGCTGGCGAGTCGGCGCGAGAACACGAACCTCGCACCGTGATCGGTCTGTTCGGGAATGCAATTCCAGACGTTTTCCGACAAAGGGGTTGCGCTCCGATTTGCGGTGCCGATAGTGTTCACTCGTCGCGAAGGGTCGAACATTCGGCCCGGACGACTCCACCAGCTCGAGACCGAAAGGGGGCCGACCATGATGATCGCAACGACCACTCCGTTCCGCGGAATCCGTGGACGCGTCGGTTCCCCGTCCCGCGTCCGCTGACCCGGAGCGTCCCACTCTCCTGACATCTGTGCCTCCGGGCACCCTGCGCTGAGCCGCTCTGGCTCGTGCAGCACCGATTCGTTCGTCCACCGAACGGCTCGACGGCACGTCGATGCGTCCCGTCCGATCTGTACGGACGACGCCGGAAGAATGTCGGTGGGCAGTGCGACGCTCTCGGTGTCGACGCGCATTCCGCGATCGTTGTCCGAACATTTCCGGACCATCCCGGAGTGCATTCTCACGCATTCAATTCTCGCTGCCCGCGATCCGGGCGGTTTCGTCATGCCCGGCACCCGGGCAGCTCTGCCATGCCCTGAAGGGGATCACCGTGTCCACGAAGACCACCACCCGTCCACCCGATACCCGCGCGGTGCGCCGCCGGGTCTCACTCGCCGACCGCATCGCACTCCGCGTCGGGATGTCGCTCATCATCTGGAGCCGACGCACCCGCAAGGAGCGGCCCGAGATCGACCTCGCCACGCTGGCCCGCCTCGAGCGGGAACGCCGACAGCGCGAGACCGACTGGATCACCCAGGGCGCCGCGATGCGGATGTGGCGCTGACCGCAGGCGCTGTCGCCAGCACTGTCGTCGGCACTGTCGCCAGCACTGTCGTCGGCGTCACGCACGCACGGTGCGTCCTTCCGGAGCCCGTGCGGCCTGAACGGCTCGGTGCGAGGAAACAACCTCGCACCGAGCCACCTTCGGTGAACCGTCCGACGGAACCCGCACGGTGCAGCGAACGGTGGGGCCCGCACGAGGCGACCAGCCTCGCACCGTGCGCCGACGTGTCGGACGCAGCCCGGGCCTCCCGTACCGTTGGCGGGTGACCGAAACCGCAGCTGCACTCGTCGAACGCCTCACCGCCCTCGTGCCGGACTTCCCGAAGCCGGGGGTGCTGTTCCGCGACGTGACGCCGGTGTTCTCGGACGCCGTCGCCTTCGGTCGGGTGTGTGAAGCACTCGCGGCACCGTTCGCGGTCGGGGCCGGCTTCGACGCCGTCGCCGGCATCGAGGCCCGTGGCTTCGCACTGGCCGGGGGCATCGCCGCCCAGCACCAGGTCGGTGTGCTCACGGTGCGCAAGGCGGGCAAGCTCCCCGGCGAGGTCCTGAGCGAGCAGTACGCGCTCGAGTACGGCGAGGCCGAACTCGAACTGCGACCGGGTCAGCTGCCCGCAGGCACGCGGGTGCTCGTCGTCGACGACGTCCTGGCCACCGGGGGGACCGGAGCCGCGACCATCACGCTGCTCGAGCGCGCCGGCTACCAGGCGATCGGCTTCGCAGCGCTGCTCGAGCTCGACGGCCTGAACGGACGCGAGCGCCTCGAGCCGCGGCTGCCCGTCGCGACGCTCGGCGCCGTCCCGGCCTGAGCGCCGACGACCGAGCAACGCCCGCGGCCGTCCGCACGCGAGCACGTCTCGCACTAGTCTTGACGCACCATTTCGATCGAGGAGTCCCATCATCGTGACCGAGTCAGTCGCACCCGCGCCCGCCGAGCTTCCCCAGGCACCCGAGCCCCGGACCGCGACGACGACCACGACCGGCACCGAGCTCTTCGACGGTGCGCGCGGCATCGTCGCCATCCGCGTCGACGGCGTCCTGAAGGACCTCGCGGCGGACGTGCAGGCGGGCGAGACGGCCGAGCCCGTCACCCTGCAGGAGCAGGACGGGCTCGACATCCTCCGCCACTCGGCCGCCCACGTGCTGGCGCAGGCCGTGCAGCAGATCAACCCGGACGCGAAGCTCGGCATCGGTCCGCCCGTCACCGACGGCTTCTACTACGACTTCGACGTCGCCGAGCCGTTCACCCCCGAAGACCTCAAGGCGATCGAGAAGGGCATGGACCGCATCGTCAAGCAGGCCCAGCGCTTCCGTCGCGTCGTCGTCACCGACGAGCAGGCACGCGAGCTGATGGCGGGGGAGCCGTACAAGCAGGAGCTCATCGGCCTCAAGGGCGCAGCGAGCGACGGCGACTCCGGCGAGAGCGTCGAGGTCGGTGCCGGCGAGCTGACGGTGTACGAGAACGTCGACCCGAAGTCGGGCGAGGTGCTGTGGCAGGACCTCTGCCGCGGCCCGCACGTCCCGCACACCCGTTGGATCGGCAACGCCGCGAAGCTCATGCGCGTCGCCGCTGCCTACTGGCGTGGCTCCGAGAAGAACCCGCAGCTGCAGCGCATCTACGGCACCGCCTGGCCCGACAAGGACCAGCTCAAGGCGTACCTGGTGCGCCTCGAGGAAGCCGCCAAGCGTGACCACCGCAAGCTCGGCGCCGAACTCGACCTGTTCTCGTTCCCCGACGAGATCGGTTCCGGCCTGGCGATCTTCCACCCGAAGGGCGGCATCATCCGTCGCGAGATGGAGGACTACTCGCGCCGTCGGCACGAGGAGAACGGCTACTCGTTCGTCTACACGCCCCACATCACCAAGGGCGACCTGTTCGAGACCTCCGGGCACCTCGGCTGGTACAAGGACGGCATGTTCCCGGCCATGCACATGGACGAGGCACACGACGAGGACGGCAACGTCACCCGCCAGGGCGCCGACTACTACCTCAAGCCGATGAACTGCCCGATGCACATCCTGGCGTACCGGTCGCAGCCCCGCTCCTACCGCGACCTGCCGCTCCGGATGTTCGAGTTCGGCACGGTGTACCGCAACGAGAAGTCCGGCGTCATCCACGGCCTCACCCGCGTGCGCGGCCTGACCCAGGACGACGCGCACATCTTCACCACGCAGGAGAAGATGAAGGAGGAGCTGACCACGACCCTCGCGTTCGTGCTCTCGCTCCTGCGCGACTACGGCCTCGACGACTTCTACCTCGAGCTCTCCACGAAGGACCCGGAGAAGTACGTCGGTGACGACGAGGTCTGGGACGTCGCGACGGAGACCCTGCGCCAGGTCGCCGAGGAGTCCGGGCTCGAGCTCGTGCCGGACCCGGCGGGTGCGGCGTTCTACGGCCCGAAGATCTCCGTGCAGGCGCGTGACGCCATCGGTCGCACCTGGCAGATGTCGACCGTGCAGCTGGACTTCAACCTGCCCGAGCGGTTCGGCATCGACTACACCGCCGCCGACGGCTCGCGCCAGCGTCCGGTGATGATCCACCGCGCGCTGTTCGGTTCGATCGAGCGCTTCTTCGGTGTCCTCACCGAGCACTACGCGGGTGCGTTCCCGGCGTGGTTGTCGCCCGTCCAGGTCGTCGGCATCCCGGTCGCGGCCGAGTACGGCGACTACCTCGACGAGGTCATCGCGAAGCTCCGCACGCACGGCGTCCGCGCCGAGGTCGACCACTCGGACGACCGCATGCAGAAGAAGATCCGCACGCACACCAAGGCGAAGGTGCCGTTCCAGCTCATCGCCGGTGGCGACGACCGCGACGCCGGCGCCGTCAGCTTCCGCTTCCGCGACGGTCGCCAGGACAACGCGGTGCCCGTCGACGAGGCCGTGGACCGCATCCTCACCGCGATCCGCGAGCGCTCGCAGGTCTGATGACGGACCAGCGGGACCAGTCGGATCTGCCGGGAGGCCCGGATCGCCTCGCGGGGACCGGTCACGTCGACGACGTGGCCGGCTCCTCGGGCCCGCTCGGGTCCGGTGCCGCGGGTTCCGGTGCCGCAGGTTCCGGGTCCGACGACGATCCGCTCGTCATCCGGGACGCCGCGACCGGCGCGGCCGTCCCTGACGCCTTCCAGCGGCTGTGGAACCCGCACCGGATGGCGTACATCGACGCCGGCCGCGAGGGCCGGGGTCGCGGGCACGACGACGACTGCCCGTTCTGCGAAGCACCACGGAAGTCCGACGAGGACGCCCTGATCGTCGCCCGGGGTGAGCACGCCTACGTGCTGCTCAACCTGTTCCCGTACAACAACGGGCACCTGCTGGTCTGCCCGTATCGGCACGTCCCGCTCTACGACGAGGCGACGCCGGACGAACTGCGCGAGATCGGCGAGCTGACCCAGACCGCGATGCGGGTCCTGCGCGAGGTCTCGCACTGCGACGGCTTCAACATCGGCATGAACCAGGGCGAGGTCGCCGGCGCCGGGGTGGCCGCACACCTGCACCAGCACATCGTTCCGCGGTGGCAGTCCGACGCGAACTTCTTCCCGATCATCGCCCGGACGAAGTCGATGTCGCAGATGCTCGGCGAGACCCGTCGACTCGTCGCCGACGGGTGGCCCGGGGCGCACTAGACTGGTCGGCATCATGAGCGACAGCACCAGCACCTCCGGCACCCCTGGCACCTCGATCACCGGCTCCGACCGCGTCAAGCGCGGCCTGGCCGAGATGCTCAAGGGCGGCGTGATCATGGACGTCGTCGACGCCGAGCAGGCCCGCATCGCGGAAGAAGCCGGTGCGACCGCCGTCATGGCCCTCGAGCGCGTCCCCGCGGACATCCGTGCGCAGGGCGGCGTGGCCCGCATGTCCGACCCCTCGATGATCGAGGAGATCATCGCCGCGGTGTCGATCCCCGTCATGGCGAAGGCCCGCATCGGCCACTTCGTCGAGGCGCAGGTGCTGCAGGAGCTCGGCGTCGACTACATCGACGAGTCCGAGGTGCTGTCCCCGGCCGACTACGTCAACCACATCGACAAGTGGAAGTTCACCACCCCCTTCGTCTGTGGTGCCACCAACCTGGGCGAAGCGCTCCGCCGCATCACCGAGGGCGCAGCCATGATCCGCTCCAAGGGCGAGGCCGGCACGGGTGACGTGTCCGAGGCCACCAAGCACATCCGCACCATCACCAAGGAGATCGCGGCGCTCCGCAACCTGCGCGACGACGAGCTCTACGTCGCCGCCAAGGAGCTCCAGGCCCCGATCGACGTCGTGCAGGAAGTCGCCCGCACCGGCAAGCTCCCCGTCGTCCTGTTCACCGCCGGTGGTGTCGCCACCCCGGCCGACGCCGCGATGATGATGCAGCTCGGCGCCGACGGCGTGTTCGTCGGTTCCGGCATCTTCAAGTCCGGCGACCCGGCGGCCCGTGCCGCTGCGATCGTCAAGGCCACGACCTTCCACGACGACCCGAAGGTCATCGCCGAGGTCTCCCGAGGTCTGGGCGAGGCGATGGTCGGCATCAACGTCGCCGACGTCCCCGCACCGCACCGCCTCGCCGAGCGTGGCTGGTAGTCCGACGAGCGGTGCTCGGCCCCGCGTCGGGGTCCTGGCGCTGCAGGGTGACTTCCGGGAGCACATCGCCTCGCTGACCGAGCTCGGCGCCGACGTGGTGCCACTCCGTCGTCCGGAGGAGATCGGGACCCTCGACGGTGTCGTGATCCCCGGGGGCGAGTCGAGCGTGATGGACAAGCTGTCCCGCGCCTTCGGGGTCGCCGAGCCCCTCGCCGACGCCATCCGTGGTGGGCTTCCCACCTACGGCACCTGCGCCGGGATGATCATGCTGTCGTCGCGGATCACCGACGGCATCAGCGGGCAGCAGACCCTCGACGTGCTCGACACCACGGTGCGGCGCAACGCGTTCGGTGCGCAGAACGACTCGTTCGAGATCGACATCCCGATGCCCGACCTGGGCGAGGCACCGGTGCACGCGGTGTTCATCCGCGCCCCGGTGGTCGAGCAGCGCGGTGACGACGTCCACGTCCTCGGCGCCCTGCCGGACGGCCAGGTCGTCGCAGTGCAGCAGGGCAACGTCATCGCGAGTGCGTTCCACCCCGAGGTCGCTGGCGAAGACCGCTTCCACCGCCGGTTCCTGGACCTGGTCCGCACCGCCTGACCGCGGGAGCACGGCGACGCCGAGCACCGACAACGGAGCACCGAGCACCGAGCACCGAGCACCGAGCGAAGACCCCTGGCCGTCGGTCAGAGGACGCCGAGTGCCGTCGCGACCTGCAGGCCGACGGCGCCCACCGCCCCGGTGGCGAACACGCCCGCGAGCACGGCATCCACCACGGCCCGCGGTCGGCGTCGTCCGTCGTCCGCGCGCAGGAGCTCCGCCGAGTACCGGAACACGAACACCCGCGCGGCGAGCAGGAGCGGTACCGACCAGGCTGCCCAGGTGGCGACGGACGGCGCCGACAGTGCGACGTGGAGCCAGGCGGCGAGGGCGGCCAGGCCCCCGAGGAGCGCTCCGGTCCGGTCGCTGTCGTCTTCTCTGCGGCGTCCCCGTTCGGCGACCGGTCCGGCCCACAGCCCCGATCGCTCCTGCGTCCGCCGGAGGGCGATCGTGATCGCGCTCCGCGCAGCCGACTCGAGCAGGAGGGCGACGGCGAGGACCGCGACGAGCCCGGCGGCAGCGTCGCCGTCCGGTGGCACGATCCCGGCGAGCAGCACCACCGCGACGGCGGTGCCGACGATCCACGTGACGGCCGTCAGCACGAGGACGACCGGGACGAGCGGGATGCGGCGCACGGTCCGGCGGAGGAGGCCGCGGGGGAACGCCACGAACGAGCCCACCTCGACCACCAGCACCCAGAGGGCCCCGACCCCGGTCACGCCCCAGCCGAGCGTCTTCGTCACCACGTTCGCGCCGCCGCCCGCCGCGACGTGGGCGCCGAGGACCGAGGCGAGCAGCAGCCAGGTGACGACCGCCACCGGGATGGACACGAGGTTCCAGACCCCGTGGTCCACGCGGCGGAGGGCCTCCCACGACCTCGGGTGCTGCGCGAGCACCTGCGCCGCGTTGGCGACCCGCCCCGGCGCGGACAGCACCGATCCCGCCGCGAGCATCACCCACTCGTCGTTCGGGTCGAGTTCGAGGGCGCGGTCCAGTGCGGCGGTCGCCCGCGCCCGGTAGGTCTCGTCCGTCCAGGCCAGGGCGCGGTAGCAACCGGCGGCGTCAGCGAGGAGAACGGCGTCGTGCGGGGCCAGTTCGAGTGCCCGGTCGAGGGCGGCCGCGGCCCGCGGCACGTCGGCGAGGGGCCAGATCTGCTCCTCGGTGATGGTGCGCTTGGCCCGGGACCACCGGGTGTACGCGAAGGCCCAGAGCAGGTGCGCCTGCGCCCAGTCGGGGCTGCGTTCGAGCAGGCGGTCGGCGGCGCGCTTGGCCTCGACCCGCTCCTTGGTCTCGAGGAGTGCGTTGATCCGGGTCCACATCGCGCCGGCGTGCTCGGGGTCGATCGCCAGCGCGCGTTCCGCCGCGACCCGGCTGGACGCGTGGTCGTGCCGCGCCCGTTCGGCTCGGGCGAGGCTCGCCCAGAGCCGCACGTCGTCCGGTGCGTCGGCGACCGCCGCCGTGAGCACCGTCCTGGCCTCGTCGGGACGCCCGAACCCGAGCAGGGCGTCCGCGCGTTCGACGACGACGTCGACGGCGTCCACCATCAGAGCTCGCGCTCCTCGCGCAACCACTCGGCCATGTCGTCGTACTCGCCGCTGCTGTTCGAGTACTCGGCCACGTTCCGGGCGGCCTGCACCCAGGGGCCGATGGAGGGCTTGACCTCCTTGAGGGCGTCGCGCAGGTCGGGCATCCGCACCGGTCGCACGGCACCGGACCGGATCGAGTCGGTCATCGCCTTCTCGGCAGCGGTCGTGACGAGGTGCTCGAGGTCGGCGCCGGAGAACCCACGGGTCCGTCGGACGAGGTCCTGGAGGTCGATGCCCTCGATCGGGCGCTTCTGCAGGTGTCCTCGGAGGATCGCCTCACGGGCGTCCTCGTCCGGTGGGCGGACCAGGACCATCCGGTCGAACCGGCCCGGGCGCTTCAGCGCGGCGTCGACGTCCCACGGGTGGTTCGTCGCGGCGAGCACGTAGACGCCGTCGTTCTGCGAGTCGACGCCGTCCATCTCGACGAGGAGCTGGTTCACCACGTTCCGGAACGACGACGACGTGTTGCCGCTGCGCTTCCCGCCGATCGCGTCCATCTCGTCGAAGAACAGCACCGCGGGGGCGTGCCGCCGTGCCTCACGGAAGACGCGGTGCACGTTCTTCTCGCTCTCGCCGATGAACTTGTCGAGCACGTCCGTCAGCGTCACGGACAGGAAGTGCGCACCGAGCTCGCCGGCGATCGCGCGGGCCAGGAACGTCTTGCCGCACCCGGGCGGCCCGTACAGGAGCAGGCCCCCGCGGAGCTGCTTGCCGAACGCGGCCGCGATCTCCGGGTGCGCCATCGGCTGCAGGAAGGACTCGTCGATCCGGCGCTTCACGGCCTCGAGGCCACCGACGTCGGCGAGTCGGACGGTCTCGCGCCGGACCTCGACCACGGGGTCGGCGTCCTCGGGCACGGCCGCGACCGTCTCGCCGTCCTCGGTCACCGCCCGCTCGAGGAACGGCGCTTCGGTCGGGTCTGCGATCGACCGCTCCAGCGCCGACCAGTCGATCCCGTCGCCGTGCGTCGGCGTCGCCGGGGCCGCCGTCGGCTCGCCGCTGCCGTCCTCGCCCCCGCCGTCCTCGCCGCTCCCGTCCTCGCCGGGGCTCTCCGGACCGACAACTGGTGAGGCCGCGGCGGCGAGGGCGGACGCCCGCACGATCCCGGCGGCCTGCTCGTCGTCCGGTGCCTGCTGCAGCACGGTGCCCGCCTGCTCGATCGCCTCGCCGTGCCGCCCGGCGTCGGCGAGCAGTTCGGCGTACCGCAGGCGCAACGCGCGGTCCTCGGGCAGCGCGGTGACGGCTGCGGCGAGTGCGGACAACGGATCGGTCATGCGTCCCCCTGGTGGTTCGTTCCCTGCCGGACCATCGTAGGGCGGTGGACGCGACCGCCCACCGGATCCGCGCCGGCATGACGGAGCCGCGCCGCGCCTCCAGGCCGGTGGACGGCCCGTGGACCGCTAAACTGAGCGGGACTTTCCGCAATACGCAAGGAGAACCGTGTCCGGGCATTCCAAGTGGGCAACGACCAAGCACAAGAAGGCCGTCATCGACCAGCGCCGTGCCAAGTCATTCGCCAAGCTGATCAAGAACATCGAGGTCGCCGCGAAGATGGGCGGTGCCGACATGTCCGGCAACCCGACCCTGGTCGACGCCGTGCAGAAGGCGAAGAAGACCTCGGTCCCCAACGACAACATCGACCGCGCCGTCAAGCGCGGTGCGGGTCTCACGGGCGAGACCATCGAGTACACGACGATCATGTACGAGGGCTACGGCCCGAACGGCGTCGCGATGCTGATCGAGTGCCTCACGGACAACAAGAACCGTGCGGCGGCCGAGGTCCGGACCGCGATGTCGCGCAACGGCGGCACCATGGCCGACCCGGGCAGCGTCGCCTACAACTTCTCGCGCAAGGGCGTCATCTCGGTCACGAAGACCGACGGCCTGGACGAGGACACCGTGATGACCGCGGTGCTGGACGCCGGTGTCGAGGACGTCATCGACCAGGGCGGTGGCTTCGAGATCATCACCGAGGCGAGCGACCTGGTCGCAGCCCGCACGGCGCTGCAGGACGCCGGGATCGACTACGACTCCGCCGACGCCGAGTTCGTGCCCGGGCTGAAGGTCCCGGTCGACGCCGAGACCGCCCGCAAGGTGTTCCGTCTGATCGACGCGCTCGAGGACTCGGACGACGTGCAGAACGTCTACTCGAACTTCGACATCCCCGCGGACGTCCAGGCCGAGCTCGACGAGGACGAGGGCGAGTAGCCGTGCTCCGTGTGCTCGGGGTGGACCCCGGGCTCACCCGGTGCGGCGTCGGCGTCGTCGAGGTCGCACCGAACCGGCGCGCACGACTCGTCCACGTGACGGTCGTGCGCACCCCGCCGGACATGCCGCTCGAGCAGCGGCTGCTCCGGATCGCCGACGGCATCGCCGCCGAGATCGACGAGCACCACCCCGACGCGGTCGCGGTCGAGCGGGTGTTCGCGCAGGCGAACGTCCGCACGGTGATGGGCACCGCGCAGGCGGCCGGCCTGGCGCTGCACGCCGCGGCGGCCCGCGGCCTGCCCGTCGGGCTGCACACCCCGTCCGAGGTCAAGGCCGCCGTCACCGGCTACGGCAACGCCGACAAGCGGCAGGTCCAGACGATGATCGCGCGCGTGCTCGGACTCGACGAGGCCCCGAAGCCGGCCGACGCCGCCGATGCGCTCGCGTTGGCCGTGTGCCATGCCTGGAGGCTCGGATCACCCGACGCCGCCGGCTCGCGTGCCACGAACCTCACCCCGGCACAGCGTGCCTGGCGGGACGCCCAGGGCGGCACCACCGACTCGCCGCTCGCCCGCGCGGCCGCAGCCGCGGCCCGCCCGCAGCGTGGCAGGTCCGCGTCGTCGGTGGGCGGCCCTAGGCTCGGAGCATGATCGCGAGTCTCCGGGGCACCTGCATCGACATCGCCGGCTCGGCCGTGGTGGTCGAGGTCGGGGGAGTCGGGTACGCCGTCACCGTGACCCCTGCGCACGCACTGACCATGCGCCACGGGTCCGAGGTGTTCGTTCGGACCGCGATGATCGTGCGCGAAGACGAGCACCTGCTCTTCGGCTTCGAGTCGACCGACGCGTTGCAGGTGTTCGACCTGCTCCGCGGGGTGTCCGGCGTCGGCCCGAAGTCCGCGATGGGCGTCCTGGCCCACATGGACCCGGCGCAGATCGCGAACGCCGTCGCGAACGAGGACGACGGCGCGTTCCGCAAGGTCTCCGGCATCGGCCCGAAGACCGCCAAGCTCATCATCGTCGCGCTCTCCGGCAAGCTCGTGGCCTTCGAACAGGCCGCCGTCGTCGCCGCGGCGCGAGGGACCGCAGTGCACCCCGCAGCGGTCGACGTCGTCTCGGCGCTCATCGGCCTCGGCTGGCGCGAAGACGCTGCACAGGCCGCCGTCGACGACGCCGTCGCCAACGAGCCAGGCGCCGCCGCGATGGGCACCCAGGCGCTGCTCCGCGCCGCACTCGGCGCCCTGCGACCCGCGGCAGCCGGCCGATGAGCGGCATCACGTCCGCCGGTGCCGAGTCGCAGGAGGAACTCGCGTTCGAAGGCGCGCTCCGTCCGCGCTCGCTCGACGAGTTCGTCGGGCAGCGCAAGGTCCGCGGGCAACTCGACCTGCTCCTCAAGGCCGCCGGCATGCAGGAGCGCACGCCCGACCACATCCTGATGGCGGGCCCTCCCGGCCTCGGCAAGACCACGCTCGCGATGATCGTCGCGCACGAGACGGGGCGCCCGCTGCGGATGTCGAGCGGCCCGGCGATCCAGCACGCCGGTGACCTGGCGGCCGTGCTCTCGTCGCTCGTCCCCGGCGAGGTCCTGTTCATCGACGAGATCCACCGGATGGCCCGCTCGGCAGAAGAGATGCTCTACCTGGCGATGGAGGACTTCCGCATCGACGTGATGGTGGGCAAGGGCGCGGGTGCCACGAGCATCCCGCTCGACCTCGCGCCCTTCACGCTCGTCGGGGCCACCACCCGGGCCGGCCTGCTGCCGAACCCGCTGCGGGACCGCTTCGGGTTCACCGCCCACCTGGAGTTCTACGAGAAGGACGAGCTCGAACAGGTCCTGATCCGCGCGGCGCACCTGCTCGAGCTCGACATCGACCGGACCGCCCTGCGCGAGATCGCCGGGCGTTCCCGCGGCACCCCGCGCATCGCGAACCGCCTGCTCCGTCGGGTGCGCGACTACGCGCTCGTGCACCGCACCACCGACGGCATGGCGGCGGTCCAGGGCGCCCTCGACCTGTACGACGTCGACGAACTCGGGCTCGACCGGCTCGACCGCGCCGTGGTCGAGACCATGCTGACCCGGTTCGACGGCGGACCGGTCGGTCTGAACACCCTCGCCGTCTCCGTCGGCGAGGAGTCCGAGACGATCGAGTCGGTCGTCGAACCGTTCCTGGTCCGGGTCGGTCTCGTGACCCGCACGCCCCGTGGGCGCATCGCCACACCACGTGCCTGGCGGCACCTCGGCCTCACCCCGGGGCAGGCCGACGGCGGGCAGCCGGGGCTCTTCGACGACCCGGACACCGACGACTGAACGCCGATCAGTCGAGTGACATGCCACGGACACCGGCGTGCCCTAGACTGCTACGGCCCGAAACCGAGCAACCAGAGAAGGCAACGCATCATGGGTCAAGAAGTCATCCTCATCGTCATCGTCGTGGCGTTCGCAGCCTTCATGTTCTACAACAGCCGCAAGCGCAAGAAGCAGCAGGCCGAGCTCGTGGACAAGATGGTCCCCGGCGCCAAGGTCATGCTGTCCTTCGGCCTGTACGGCACGCTCCTCTCCGTGAACGAGGAGAAGGTCACCGCTGACGTCGAGATCGCACCGGGGACCATCGTCACCGTGCACCGTCAGACCCTGTCGCGCGTCGTCGACGACAACGCCTCCGACGTCGAGACCACCACGACCACCGAGGACGAGCCGAAGCCCGTGGCGGAACTCAACGGTGAGCCGGTCTACGGCGAGCGTGCCGACGAGACCGACGCCACGAAGCGCAAGTCCGACGACTGACGCCCTCGGCCGCCGGGTCGTCTGATCCGGCGGCTTCCTCTTGCCGTCGCACGGTGTGCCGACGGTCCTGAACAGAAAGACGAGACGACCGGTGGCACGATCGACACCCGTCAAGAAGGCGCTGCGCTCGCTCACCTGGTTGGTGATCCTGATGGCGATCCTCGCCGGCCTGAACACCGCCGCGTCGATCCTCGCCGGCTCTTCGAAGGACGACACCGACAAGTGGTACCAGGGCGCGAGCTGGGTACCCGAGCTGGCTCTGGACCTGCAGGGCGGCACGCAGCTGACCCTCGCGGCGCAGAACACCGAGGGCGACTCCGTCACCTCGCAGCAGCTGCAGCAGGCGGTGAACATCATCCGCCAGCGCATCGACGCCACCGGTGTCTCCGAGTCGGAGATCAACACGCAGGGCGCGAACAACATCGTCGTCTCGATCCCGGGTCGCCCCGACAAGGCCACCATCGACCGCATCGAGGCCGCGGCCAAGCTGACGTTCCGGCCCGTCCTGTACACCGAGGCTGCGACCAACTCCGCTGTCGGTGACGACGGCAAGGGCACCGCATCGCCGACGCCGTACTCGCCGCCCGCCTCGCTCGCGGCGACGCCCAGCGCGAAGCCCACGAACGCGAGCGACCTGAACTGGGTCACGCCGAAGCTGCAGGACCTGTACACCAACTACAACTGCGCAGCACCGGGCGACGTCACCACCGCGCCCGACGACGAGCCCCTGGTCACCTGCGACCAGGACGGCGCCGGCAAGTACATCCTCGGCCCGGTCGAGGTGTCCGGCGCCGACATCAGCAACGCCACCTCGGGGCTCGCCACCGACTCGCAGGGCACGTCGACCGGCCAGTGGGCCGTCAACCTGACCTTCAACGGCGAGGGCTCGAAGGACTTCCGCACGGTCACCAACCGTCTCGTCTCGCTCCAGCAGCCGCAGAACCAGTTCGCGATCGTGCTCGACGGTTCGGTCATCACCGCACCGACGACGAACTCCGCGATCACGAACGGCAAGGCGCAGATCAGCGGCAACTTCACCGCCGAGTCTGCCAAGACCCTCGCCGACCAGCTCAAGTACGGTGCGCTGCCGATCAACTTCCAGGTGCAGTCGAACGAGAACATCTCGGCGACACTCGGTACCGCGCAGCTCATCGGTGGCCTCGTCGCCGGTCTGATCGGTCTGATCCTCGTGATCATCTACTCCGTGATCCAGTACCGCGCCCTGGCGTTCGTCACCGTGCTGTCGCTCGGGATCGCCGCCGTGATCACGTACCTCGTGATCGCGATCATGTCGTGGCGCGTCGACTACCGTCTGTCGTTGGCAGGTGTGGCGGGCCTGATCGTCGCGATCGGCATCACGGCGGACTCGTTCATCGTCTACTTCGAGCGCATCCGTGACGAACTCCGTGACGGCCGTGCCCTCGAGAGCGCGGTCGAGTCCGGCTGGAAGCGCGCGCTGCGCACGATCCTGGCGTCCGACGCGGTGAACTTCCTCGCCGCCGTCACCCTGTACGTGCTCGCGGTCGCCGACGTGAAGGGCTTCGCGTTCACGCTGCTGCTCACGACCCTCATCGACATCGTGGTAGTCGCACTCTTCACCCACCCGATGATGCAGCTCATCGCCCGGACCCGGTTCTTCGGGGACGGCCACCGGTTCAGCGGGCTCGACCCGGCAGCACTCGGTGCCGTCTACCGGGGGCGTGCGCAGTTCCGCGCACCCGTCGTGGACGGCAAGCGCCAGCGCAGTGCCGGTGAGGCGCAGCGCCGACAGACGATCGCGGAGCGGAAGGCCCAGCAGGCCTCCGGCGACAACGGCTCGACGCCGGACGGGAAGGACGACTGATGGCCAGCTTCAGCCAGTTCGGCAGCGACCTCTACACGGGGAAGCGGTCGTACGACATCATCGGGCGCCGGAAGACCTGGTACCTCATCGCCCTGGCGATGATCGTGATCTCGCTCGTCACGCCGTGGCTGCGTGGCGGGTACCAGCTCGGCATCGAGTTCACCGGCGGCTCGGAGTTCACGATCTCCGACGTCAAGTCGCTCGACCAGAGCATCGCGACCGACACGGTCGAGAGCGTCGTCGCCGACACCATCCCTCGTGTCTCGCAGCTCGGCACGCACGGCATCCGCGTGCAGACCGGGCAGCTCACCGACGCCCAGACGACCGACGTGCAGGACGCCCTGGCCAAGGCCTACGACGTCCCGGAGCGCCAGGTCGCCGCGACCTTCATCGGCGCGACGTGGGGTGCCGACGTCCTCGCGCAGGCCATCCGTGGTCTGGTGATCTTCCTGGCCCTCGCCGCGGTCTTCATGACGCTGTACTTCCGCACCTGGAAGATGTCACTCTCCGCGATGGCGGCGCTGCTGCACGACCTGCTCATCACGGCGGGCGTGTACGGCATCGTCGGGCTCGAGGTGACGCCCGCGGCGGTGATCGGCTTCCTGACGATCCTCGGGTACTCGCTCTACGACACCGTGGTGGTCTTCGACAAGGTGCGCGAGAACACCGCGCAGGAGTCGATCCGCACCTTCAAGCAGTCGGTCAACCTCGCGGTCAACCAGACGCTCGTCCGATCGATCAACACCTCGGTCGTGGCACTGCTGCCGGTGGCGGCGATCCTCTTCATCGGATCGTACGTGCTCGGCGCCGGCACCCTGCGTGACATCTCGCTCGCACTGTTCATCGGCATCATCGTCGGCACCTACTCGACGATCTTCATCGCGTCGCCGATGTACGCGCAGCTGCGCGAGAACGAACCGAAGATCAAGGAGTCCGACGCCAAGAAGACCGCGGCGGCCGAGAAGCGCCGGCGCGAGGTCGACGCGGCAGAGGCGAGCGTCTGATGCCCATCGAGATCCAGCAGATCGACGTCGCCGAGGCCCAGCGCCGCATCGATGCCGGGGCCCGGCTCTACGACGTGCGTGAGCAAGGGGAGTGGGACGAGGTCCACGCTCCGCAGGCCACGCTCGTGCCGATGTCCGAGTTCGTGGACCGCTGGCAGGAGATCGACGGCGGCGACCAGCCGGCCATCATCGTCTGCCACTCCGGCGGCCGGTCCTCGCGCATCGTCGCGGCGCTCGAGCAGTCGGGTGTCCCGGCCGTCAACCTGTCCGGCGGCATGCTCGCCTGGGAGCAGGCGGGGGCACCGGTGGAGCGCGACGCCCAGGGCGAACCGCGTCACGGGCGCTGACCGGGGACGCGTAGTCTTGTCGGATCGAGCTCGGATCGAGCTCTCGGACCGAGTCCTGGGAGGCGCATCATGACGGACACCCGCGAAGAGCCGTCCGCGCCGAGCCGCCCGGGCTCCGCCCCGCAGCCCTCGAGCCCGATCGGTCCGAACACCACCGGCAACCTCGGTTCCCTCCGCTCACTGCTGCCGCGCCTGTTCTCGCGCGCGCAGCCGGCCGGTGCGGTGGACACCCTGATCCGCACGGTCCGGTCGCACCACCCCAAGGCCGACGTGACCCTCATCGAGCGCGCCTACTCGGTCGCCGAGCGCGCGCACGACGGGCAGAAGCGCAAGTCCGGTGAGCCGTACATCACGCACCCCGTCGCGGTCGCGCAGATCCTGGCCGACCTCGGCATCGGGACGATCACCATCGCGGCCGCGCTCCTCCACGACACCGTCGAGGACACCGACTACCAGCTCGACCAGCTGCGGGTGGACTTCGGCGACGAGATCGCGATGCTCGTCGACGGCGTCACCAAGCTCGACAAGGTCAAGTACGGCGACAGCGCACAGGCCGAGACCGTCCGCAAGATGGTCATCGCGATGTCGAAGGACATCCGCGTCCTCGTCATCAAGCTCGCCGACCGTCTGCACAACGCCCGCACCTGGGGCTTCGTCGAGTCCGCGTCTGCCACGCGCAAGGCGAAGGAGACGCTCGAGATCTACGCGCCCCTCGCGCACCGGCTCGGCATCCAGATGATCAAGCTCGAGCTCGAGGACCTGTCGTTCGCGGTCCTGCACCCGAAGCTCTACGTCGAGATCGACAGTCTGGTCAAGGAACGCCAACCGAAGCGTGAGCAGTTCGTCCAGAACGTCATCGGCACCCTCAAGAAGGACCTGAAGGCCGCCAAGGTCCGCGGTGACGTGATGGGTCGGCCGAAGCAGTACTACTCGATCTACCAGAAGATGATCGTGCGGGGTCGTGAGTTCGACGAGATCTACGACCTCGTCGGCATCCGCGTGCTCGTGCCGACCGTCCGCGACTGCTACGCCATGCTCGGCTCGGTGCACGCGCGGTGGACCCCGCTGCCCGGTCGCTTCAAGGACTACATCGCGACCCCCAAGTTCAACCTGTACCAGTCGCTGCACACCACGGTGCTCGGACCACAGGGCCGTGCGGTCGAGATCCAGATCCGCACGCACGAGATGCACCAGCGTGCCGAGTTCGGTGTCGCCGCCCACTGGAAGTACAAGCAGCGCGCTGCCGGCCGTGACGCCGGCACCTCGTCCACGACCGACGACCAGGACATGGCGTGGCTCGCCCACATCACCGACTGGCAGGCCGAGACCAGCGACCCGGGCGAGTTCCTCGATTCGCTCCGGTACGAGATCGGCGCCAAGGAGACGTACGTCTTCACGCCGCAGGGCAAGGTCATCGGTCTGCCCGCCGGCGCCACCCCGGTCGACTTCGCCTACGCCGTCCACACCGAGATCGGCCACCGCACGATGGGTGCGAAGGTCAACGGTCGCCTGGTCCCGCTCGAGAGCCAGCTCTCCAGCGGTGACGTGGTCGAGATCTTCACGTCGAAGAACCCCGACTCCGGCCCCTCGCAGGACTGGCTGCAGTTCGTCCGCAGCCCCCGCGCGCGCAACAAGATCAAGCAGTGGTTCACCAAGGAGCGCCGCGAAGAGGCGATCGAGCAGGGCCGCGACGCCATCGCGCGTGCGATGCGCAAGCAGAACCTGCCGCTCCAGCGCATCATGAGCCAGGACAGCATCGCCGAGGTCGCCTCGTCGATGCGCTACGAGGACGTCTCCGCGCTGTACGCCGCCATCGGCGAGGGCCACGTCTCGACCCAGTCGGTGATCGAGAAGGTCCTCGGGAACGTCCAGACCGAGACCGAGGCCGACGAACCCGAACTCGCGTTCCCCCGCCAGGTCACCAGTCGCCAGCTGCGCACCAGCGACAGCGGCGTGCTGGTCCGCGGGGCGCCCGACATCCTCGTCAAGCTCGCGAAGTGCTGCACCCCGGTGCCGGGCGACCAGATCGTGGGCTTCATCACCCGTGGCCAGGGCGTCTCCGTGCACCAGTCGTCGTGCACCAACGTGAAGTCGCTCATGAACGAGCCCGACCGGATGATCGAGGTCGAGTGGGCCCCGTCGTCGAAGTCGGTGTTCCTGGTGCAGATCCAGATCGAGGCGCTCGATCGGTCTGGCCTGCTCAGCGACGTCACCCGAGTGCTGACGGATCACCACGTGAACATACTGTCCGCGACGGTGTCGACCTCGTCCGACCGCCTGGCGCTCAGCCGGTTCGTGTTCGAGATGGGTGACACCATCCACCTCGACCGTGTGCTCAACGCGGTGCGTCGCATCGACGCCGTCTACGACGTCTACCGCGTCAGCGCCGGCTAGTACCGGAGCAGGGCCCAGCGCCTCCCGGTCCGTTTCTCGGACGGTCACGACTCGTCGATTGCGGCCCCGCCGACCGACAGGTCGTGACCACTCGGCGGACGTGAGCGGGGTGCCCTGACCGCCCGCACGCGCCGGACCGGAGGCGCGCGGCGGCCCCGCCCCGCGCCTCCCGCCCGCGGACCGGTCACGACTCGTCGCGCGGGCACCGTCGACCGGTCACGAACCGTCGACTGCGGCCCCGCCACCCGACAGTCCGTGACCACTCGGCGGACGTGAGCGGGGTGTCCTGACCGCCCGCAGGCACCGGACCGGAGGCGCGCGGCGGCCCCGCCCCGCTCCTTCCGCCCGTCGCCGGTCACGACTCGTCGCGCGGGCACCGTCGACCGGTCACGAACCGTCGACTGCGGCCCCGCCAACCGACAGATCGTGACCACTCGGCGGACGTGAGCGGGGTGCCCTGACCGCTCGCACGCGCCGGAACGGAGGCGCGCGGCGGCTCCGACCCGCTCCTTCCGCCCGTCGCCGGTCACGACTCGTCGCGCGGGCATCGTCGACCGGTCACGAACCGTCGACTGCGGCCCCGCCACCCGACAGGTCGCGACCACTCGGCGGACGTGAGCGGGGTGTTGTGACCACCTGCACCCGCCACCGATGACCCCACCCACAAGCATTACCGGATCGCACCCCCAGCACCCCCAGCACCCCCGGCACCGTCCTGCACCGCACGCAACCGCCGCTCGGCCTGTCGCACCATGGGGATCGTGCCAAGGGCCGTCAGGCGCGTCCGCAGCTCCGCGGCGCTCACCGCTCCGATCGCGAGCAACCCGTGGACGGCCGACGCTTCAGCGGCGCCGAACGCACCCGCAGTCGGCCCCGGCATCCGCAGCAGGTCGATCGCGGTCCGCGCCGGCAGCGCGACCCGGAGCCGCGCCAGGACGACGGTGTCGTCGACGTCGATCCGGACCTCGCGCAGGCGCACCTCCGGGCCGACGTGCACGCGGACCTGCGGCGGGATGCACGCCTCGAGCGGCGCCGGCGGACGGGACACCGCACCCCAGATCCACGCGGCGGTCAGCGTGCAGGCGATCAAGCGTGCGTCGCGCAGCACCCAGCCAGCCGCGGCGGCACGCAACGACGGCGTCTGCGGTTCGGCAGGGGAGGCCCAGCACGGCCCGACCGCGACCAGTTCGCCGGCCAGGACCGCCGCCCGCAGTTCGGGTTCCGGCCAGTCGTCACTGGTCAGCAGTCGCGGGCGGGGCACCCGCACATCCTGCCCGACCTGCGGTCGCGACCGACAGGCCTGTGGACAAGCCCCGGACCGGCCGGGAGGCCCGTGGCGGGCCCGCACCGCGCCTCCAGGCGGTCACCGGTCACGTCGAGAGCGCGAAGCGCGTCGATGACGCTGCCACCTGACGGCAGCCTGCCGGGAGGCCGCGACGCGGCGCGTGCGCGCTCAGCGCAGGACGTCGGCGCGGTGGACGAGCGCCGCGGCGCCGATGAGCGGGCCGTCCTGCGACAGTCCCGTCGGCACGATCCGCACCTTCGTGACGAAGCCGAACTCGACACGCTCCGCCACGGCCTGCCGGGCGTACTCGAACAGGTCGGGCGTGACGTGCGAGAACCCGCCACCGATCGCGACGACCTCGAGGTCGACCAGGCTGGTGGCGGCGGCGATGGCCTGGCCCAGGGCACGGCCGCTGCGCTTGACCGCGGCGACCGCGATGTCGTCGCCGGCGGCGTACGCGGCCGAGAGCTCTTCGCCGGTGGTGCCCGCGAAGCCCTGCCGACGAGCCCAGGCCACGGTCTTGGGGCCGCTGGCGATCGCCTCGAGGCAGCCGGTCCCGCCGCAGGCGCAGGGGTCGTCGTAGCCGCCACACTCGACGTGGCCGATGTGCCCGGCGTTCCCCGTCGGGCCGCTGACCGTGCGGCCGTGCAGGATGAGCCCGCCGCCGACACCGGTGGAGACGATCATGCCCATCACGTGGTCGGAGCCCTGGGCAGCCCCGACCCAGTGCTCGGCGAGCGTGATCGCCAGGCCGTCCATGCGGAGCGTCACCGGCACGTTCTCCGGCACGAGGGCCGCTATCCGGTCGCGCAGCGGGTGGCCCCGCCACACGGGCATGTTGAGCGGCGAGACCAGACCGTGTTCCTCGTCGACCGGGCCGGCGGAGCCGACGCCGACGCCGACGAGCGTCGTGTCCGCGGGCAGTGCGCCGAGCGCGGCCGTGACGACCTCGTCGACGGCGGCCTGCAGCTCGTCCGAGGTGCGCTGCGGCCCCGTGGGGCTGCGGAACCGCGTCGCGGGCAGCACGACCCCCTGGTCGGTGACGAGCGCGGCCTCGACCTTCGTGCCGCCGAGGTCGACGGCCAGGGCGAGGGCGGGGGACTGGGGTGCGGTGCTGGACATGCGCGCTCCGATGCGGCGGTCTGGAGGCCCGGTGCGCGTCACCGACGCGTCGTCGCGTCCGGTGGGCGCCGGCCTGGTCGTGGTGGGTCGGGCTGGGTGGGATGGACTCAGCCGGGTGGGCTCAGCCGTGTCCGCTCAGTAGGACGTCGTGTCGTCGCCGAGCGCCGACGCGGCGCCCGTCTCGGCGCGGTGCGCGACCTCGTCGAGGATGCGGGCCGAGGCGCTCGTGCCGATGCGGTTCGCGCCCGCCTCGACCATCTCGAGCAGGGTGTCGAGGCCGCGGACGCCGCCGGAGGCCTTCACGCCAGTGTCGGCACCGACCGTGCGGCGCATCAGGGCGATGTGCTCGGCGGTCGCGCCGCCGCCGGCGAACCCGGTCGAGGTCTTCACGAACGCGGCACCCGCGGTCTGCGCCGCACGCGAGGCAGCGACGATCTCGTCGTCGGTCAGGAAGGCGGTCTCGAGGATCACCTTGACGACGGTGTCCCCGGCGGCGTCGACGACCGCGCGGACGTCCTGCTCGACGCGCTGCCAGTCGCCCGACTTCGCGGCGCCGATGTTCTGCACCATGTCCAGCTCGAAGGCGCCGTCGGCCAGGGCCTGCAGCGACTCGGCGACCTTCGCCGCGGTCGACGTGGTGCCGTGCGGGAACCCGATCACGGTGCCGACACCGACGCCGGTGCCCGTCAGGCGCTCGACGGCGTGCGCGACGTCGCTCGGACGGACACAGACGCTGAAGACGCGGTGGGCGGCGGCTTCGTCGAGCTGGGCGTCGACGTCCGCGCGGGTGAGTTCGGGCTTCAGGATCGCGTGGTCGATGAGGCCGCGGACGGCATCGGCGGTGACGGGGAAGGCTGCGTTGTCCACCCGGCAAGCCTACCCGTCAGGCGTGCCGCGTAGCGTGCAGGGCATGCAGGTCCTCGTCACCGGCGCCACCGGGTACATCGGTGGTCGTCTCGTCCCTCGTCTCCTCGAAGCCGGCCACTCCGTCCGGGTGTTCGTGCGCAACCCCCGGAAGCTCCAGGACGTCCCGTGGAGCAGCGACGTGGACGTCGCGGAAGGCGACCTCCAGGACGCCGACGCGGTCCGCGCCGCCGTCGACGGGGTCGAGGCGGTCTACTACCTGGCCCACGCGATGGGCGCCGACGGCGACTTCGAGTCGGCCGAACACGAGGCCGCCGAGACCATGGCGCACGAGGCGAAGACGGCGGGGGTCAGCCGGTTCGTCTACCTGGGCGGGCTGCACCCCGACGGCGAGCTGTCCAAGCACCTCCGCAGCCGCAAGGAGGTGGGGGAGATCCTCCTCGGCTCCGGTGTGCCCACCGTGGCGTACCAGGCCGGCGTCGTGATCGGCTCGGGCAGCACCTCGTTCGAGATGATCCGGCACCTCACCGACGTCCTGCCGTGGATGCCTGCGCCGCGCTGGGTCCGCAACCGCATCCAGCCGATCGCGGTGCGCGACGTCCTCTACTACCTGGTGGCCGCCCTGGACGTCCCCGCCGACGTCAACCGCACCTTCGACATCGGTGGCCCCGACGTCCTGCGGTACGGCCAGATGCTGAACGGCTACGCGGTCGAGGCGAAGCTGCCGCAGCGCCCGATCACCGTGCTGCCGGTGCTCACCCCGCGGCTCGCCGCGCACTGGTTCAACGTCGTCACCCCGATCCCGCGCAAGCTCGCGACGCCCATCATCGAGTCGCTGCAGTTCGAGTGCGTCCAGCGCGAGCACGACATCGACGACGTCGTACCGAAGCCCGAGGGCGGGCTCACCTCGTACCGTCGGGCCGTCCGCCTCGCGCTCAACAAGATGCGCACCGGCCAGGTGCAGACCAGCTGGCGGAGCGCGACGCTCTCCAGCGCCTCCGCCGACCCGATGCCGAACGACCCCGACTGGGCCGGGCACACCGTCTACGTCGACGACCGGAAGCGGCACTCGAGTGCCTCCGCCGCGGACGTCTGGCGTGTCGTCGAGTCGATCGGTGGCGACAACGGCTGGTACTCGTTCCCGCTCGCCTGGGTCGCCCGCGGCTGGATGGACAAGATCGCCGGCGGCGTCGGACTGAACCGTGGCCGTCGCGACCAACAGCGCCTCGAGCAGGGCGACGCGCTCGACTGGTGGCGCGTCGAACGGCTCGAGCGCGGCCGGTACCTGCGGCTCCGTGCCGAGTTCAAGTCGCCGGGCCGCGCGTGGCTCGAGATGACCGTCACGCCGAACCCCGAAGGCGGCAGCGACTACCGCCAGCGGGCGATCTACTTCCCGCAGGGACTCGCCGGACGCCTGTACTGGTACGGCATCCTGCCGTTCCACGGCATCATCTTCCCCGGTATGGTCGAGCGCATCACCGCCGCCGCCGAGCGGGAGTCCGACCAGACCGAGTCCACGCAGCGCAACCGGACGCAGCAGACCGGGACCCCCGAGCCGGCGCACGAGGAGGCAGCATGACCGACGACCGCAGCCCCGTCCTCTTCCTGGGGGACAGCATCACCGAACAGGGCGACTGGGACACCTGGCTCCCCGACGAGCACACGCTGAACCAGGGCATCGGTGGCGACACGACCGACGGCGTGCTGACGCGCCTCGACGCCGTCGTCGCCGAGCAGCCCGAGGTGATCGTGCTGCTCATCGGCACGAACGACTTCGGCGGCCACCGCGCCAGCGCCGAGCACGTGGTCCGCAACGTCGAGACCGCGCTCGTCACGCTCCGCCGTGAACTGCCGGGTGTCCGCCTGCTGCTCGTCTCGATCCTGCCGCGGCAGTCCGAGTACGCCGCGAAGATCGAGCAGGCGAACCGGCACCTGCGCCAGTTCGTCGCCACCTGCCACGCCCAGTACCTCGACGCCTGGCCCGCCCTGGCCGACGGCGACCACCTGGACGCCCGATTCACCGAAGACGGCCTGCACCTGACCGAGGACGGCTACCGCGCGTTCGTCGGTGAACTCGTGCCGGCCCTCGAGCGGGTCCGTGAGCTGCCGCCGATGTCGCGGTCGATCCAGGCGATCACCATCGACGGCGACTCGGACTGATGGCCGCACGCAAGGGGCGGCCCCCGGTGGGGTCGTCGCAACACGGCGTGCCCGCGGGATCCTCGCGACCCGCCGCCGCCGCACCGGCCGCCCGCGCACGCGAGACGCCGCCGTTCACCCGGCCGGCGCTGGCGCCCGGGTTGATCGCTGCGATCGTACTCCTGGCGTGCGTCGCCATCGTTGACTCGTCGGGGTTCGTTTTCGCCCGCTGGGGCGTCACCGTCCTCGCGTTGATCGTGCTCGTCTTCACGGTGCGGGGGAAGGTCTGGTGGGCCGCGCTGCTCATGGCCGCGGTCGCGGTCTGCTGGAACCCGCTCGTCACGGTGCCGATCCCGGGGCAGGTGTGGGCGGGCCTGCAGCTGGTGGCCGCCGCACTGTTCATCGTGGTGGGCATCGTGGTCAAGGTGCCCCGCGAGACCGACGGACGGTAGGATCGGCAGGTCGGGTACAGGACCCGGCCGCACGACCCGAAGGGCATGGATGAACGACGAGACCGAGCCGGTGACCGAGAGTCCTCTGCTGAACCCTCGACCGTCCTCCGGCGGTCTCGACCGATCCGACGTCGTCGTCCGCAAGGGACGACTGACCCTGATCAACGGACACCTCACGCCGCAGCAGTCGATGATCGAGGACCTGCTGTTCCTCGACGACGCACTCACCGCGGCTGACGTCGACCACCTGCTCATCCGCGGGAACGACCAGCGTCCGGTGATCGCGCTGGACGAGCGTGACCGCCAGCGAGCCGAGAGCGCCGTGATGTCGGCCGCCGTCAACGAGCCGTTCTACGCGAAGCCCCCGGGCAAGCCGGCAGTGCTCGTGCAGGACGACGGACTCGGCTCCGTCGAGGAACCCGTGCTCCGTGTGTTCCGCCCGCGCCTCGAGCCCCTCGGACGCCTGCGCTACGGCGCCGAGACCAGCGTCCAGCTCGAGTTCTGGCGCGTCACCGACACCGAGGTCCTCGCACCCGTCGAGAACGCCCTGATGCGTCGCAGCCTGCCGATCGACGAGTTCGTCCTCGTCGACATCGAGCGCTACGGCCGCACCTGGCGCACCGTCGAGCACATGTTCGACGACCACGTCTCGGACATCCGGTTCCCGATCGACATCGTCTTCTCGTGGGTCGACGGCAACGCCATCGAGTACCAGCGCGCTCGCCAGGCCGCACAGTCGAACGCCGTCCTGGGCGAGGGCGACGACGCTCCCGCCCGCTTCCGCCAGATCGACGAACTGAAGTACGCGCTGCGCTCGGTCCACACCTTCGCGCCGTGGATCCGCCAGATCTACATCGCCACGGACTCGCCTGCGCCGCACTGGCTCGCCGACCACCCGAAGGTCCGGATCGTCCGCAGCGAGGAGTTCTTCGCCGACCCGTCCGTGCTGCCGACGCACAACTCGCAGGCCGTCGAGTCGCAGCTGCACCACATCCCGGGCATCAGCGAGCACTTCATCTACTCGAACGACGACATGTTCTTCGGCCGGCTGGTCGACCCCTCGGTGTTCTACAGCCCGGGGTCGGTCACGAAGTTCATCCTCGCGTCGACCCGGATCGGCCTCGGTTCCAACAACCCGGCACGCAGCGGCTTCGAGAACTCCGCCCGGGTCAACCGCGGCCTCCTGCAGCAGCGCTTCGGCGCGGTGACGACCCGCCACCTCGAGCACGCGCCGACGCCCCTGCGTGCGTCGATCATGACCGAGATGGAGCACGAGTTCGCCGACGAGTTCGCGGCCACTGCAGCGTCACGCTTCCGCGCCGCCGACAACATCTCGGTGACGAACTCGCTCTACCACTACTACTCGCTGCTCACCGGCCGGGCGATCATCCAGGAGAACTCCTCCGTCGGGTACATCGACACGACCATGGTCTCCGGACTCAAGGCCCTCGACGACCTGCTGAAGAAGCGGAACGTGGACTTCTTCTGCCTCAACGACGGCAGCTTCCCGGAGGTCAGCGACGAGGAGCGCACGCAGCGCGTGACGGACTTCCTGGAGCGGTACTTCCCGTTCCCCGCGCCGTGGGAGCGCCCCAGCGCGTAGGACGCGCCAGCGGCCTGCTGGGGCGCTCCGGGCGAGCCTGCGAGCCCGGTCCCACGGTGCGCGTAGGACGCGCCAGCGGCCTGCTGGGGCGCTGCGAGCGAGCCTGCGAGCCCGGTCCCACGGTGGGCGTACGACGCGCCAGCGGCCTGCTGGGGCGCTCCGGGCGAGCCTGCGAGCCCGGAGCCGGAACCCGGCCACGCGTGTCGGCCGCAGCCGCACGCCGACCGGTCACGACACCCCGCGACCTGCGCGCCGACTGGTCACAAGCCGTCGGCCTCGCCGTTGGCAGACGACGGAACGTGACCACGCGACGCACCACGTGCGGTGGGTCCCGACCATCCCGCGAGCCTGGAGGCCCGTGGCGCGCCCGCCACGGGCCTCCAGTCCGTCCGGCGTGCCGTCCGGACGTGCGTGCCCGCGCGCGGTCAGGAGACCCCGTCGGCCGCCCGCCCAACGGTCACGAACCGTCGCTTGCCGGGCCGCCAGACGACGGAACGTGACCACGGGACGCACCACCCGCGGGGAGTCGTGACCGCCCATGCGCGCCCACGCGCGCCCACGCTTGGTGAGCAGAAGAGGTCGGGTCCGCGTGACGGACCCGACCTCTTCTGCTCGCGAAGTGCGGAGTGCTACCGGTGAACGGGGGAGACGGGCACCGAGTCGAGCGTGAAGACCGGGATGCTCGAGGTGACCGGTGCGGGCTCCACGGCTGCGGGGATCGTCACGCCGTGTGCCGCGAGCTTCGCCTCGGTCTCGAGAGCGGAGACGGGCTGCCCGACGGTGGCGTAGTGCCCGATCGGCACGACGGAGTGGACGACGTTGTGGCCGTACACGTGCACGAGGTTGAACGACTGCGCGCCGTCCCGGCCGCGGGTGCCGCCCTGGTACTCCGTGAGGTCCTGCGTGTAGCAGGTCGCACTGGCGACGGACACCGGGATGCCGGCGAACACGGCGCTGGTCGAGTAGTGCAGGTGCCCGGCGATGATGGCGAGGACGTCACTGCCCTCGACGACCTCGGCCAGGGCCTGCTGGTCGCGCAGTTCGACGAGGACGGTGAGGTCCTGCACGCTCGGCACGGGCGGGTGGTGCATCGCCAGGATGGTGCCGTGCGGTGCCGCCTCGGACAGGACCTCGGCGAGCCAGTCGAGCTGCTCGGGGGAGACCTCGCCGTGGTGGTGACCGGGCACACTCGTGTCGAGGGTGATCACACGGAGACCGTTGACGTCGTACACGAAGTCGACCGGGCGGTCGGTGGGCTGCAGACCGAAGAGCTCCTGGCGGAAGGCGCCGCGCTCGTCGTGGTTGCCCATCGCCCAGATCACCTGCGCACCGATGCGCTCGGCCGCCGGCTCCAGTATCGCGCGGACGCGGGCGTACGCACCCGGCTCGCCCTTGTCGGCCACGTCGCCGGTGACGACGATCGCTTCGGGACGCGTGCCCGAGGCTTCGATGTCCGCGACGATCTGCGTGAGCCGCGCGGCGGAGTCGACATCGCCGTAGAGATCACGATCCCCGGATACGAGGTGCGTGTCGCTGAGGTGGAGGAGGAAGTGGTTCGGCCTGGGGTGTTCGGCCGTCCGGCTGTCCATCGGGGTCTCATTCCGTTGGCGGATGCGTGGTGCAACACGTTGCCACACCGTCCTGGACGAGTCCAGCACGTGACGGTGAACCAGCCGTGAACTGGGGGCGGCGTGTTGCCCTGTGCACGAAGAAACCCCCGCCACTTGGTGACGGGGGTTGCTTCGTGTGCCTCGGATCAGTGATCCCCGGGGCCGACCTGGGGAGCCTGGTGGCCACCCTCGAGGTTCGGGCCGTGGTGCGCGGCGTGCGCTGCCTCGAGCTCGGCCTTCGAGACCGGCTCGATGCGGTCCTCGAAGAAGAAGCGGGAGACGCCGGCGCGGACCTTCTGCAGACCCGTGATCTTGCCCTTGGCGTTCGGGCGGATCATCAGCGGCTTGTACTCGTTGAACTGCAGGAGCTTCCACCGCTCGTACTCGTCGAGCTGCTCGTGCACCTCGATGTACTCACCGTGGGGGAGTCGGACGATGCGGCCCGACTCGTACCCGTGCAGGACGATCTCGCGGTCCTTCTTCTGGAGGGCGAGGCAGACACGCTTCGTGATCCAGAAGGCGATGAACGGACCGAGGACCGTCGTCGCCTGGATCACGTGGATCACGTGTTCGATCGACACCAGGAAGTGCGTCGCGATGATGTCCGACGAGGCTGCTGCCCAGAGGCTCGCGTAGAGCGTGATGCCAGCGGCACCGAACGCGGTGCGCGTCGGGGCGTTGCGCGGACGATCGAGGATGTGGTGCTCACGCTTGTCGCCCGTGACCCACGCCTCGATGAAGGGGTAGAGCAGGATCGCCAGGATGAGCAGCACCAGGACCGCGATCGGCGCCAGGATGTTGAACGACACCGTGTAGCCGAACCACACGACCTCCCAGTGCGGCGGCACCAGACGCAGCGCGCCGTCGGCGAAGCCGATGTACCAGTCGGGCTGGGTACCGGCGGACACCGGGGAGGGGTCGTACGGGCCGTAGTTCCAGATCGGGTTGATCGTGAACAGCGACGCGATGAGGGCCAGGATGCCCGCGACGATGAAGAAGAAGCCACCGGCCTTCGCGGCGAACGCCGGGAGGATCGGGACGCCGACGACGTTCTCGTTGGTCTTGCCCGGACCGGCGAACTGGGTGTGCTTGTTGATCACGACGAGCACGAGGTGGACACCGAGCACCGCGACGAGGATCGCCGGCAGCAGCAGGATGTGCAGCGTGTACAGGCGGCCGACGATGTCGGTACCCGGGAACTCGCCACCGAAGAGCAGGTAGGCGATCCACACGCCGATGACCGGGACACCCTCGATCATGCCGACGATGATCCGCAGGCCGTTTCCGGAGAGCAGGTCGTCGGGGAGCGAGTATCCGGTGAAGCCCTCGGCCATGGCGAGGACCCAGAGCAGGAAGCCGAAGACCCAGTTGAGCTCACGCGGCTTGCGGAAGGCACCGGTGAAGAACACGCGGGCCATGTGCAGCATGATCGACGCCACGAACAGCAGGGCTGCCCAGTGGTGGACCTGACGGACGAAGAGCCCGCCACGGATGTCGAACGAGATGTCGAGCGTGGACTGCAGCGCCGTCGACATCGCAACACCCTTGAGCGGGACGTACGAGCCGTTGTAGATGACCTCGGTCATGGACGCCTGGAAGAAGAACGTCAGGAAGGTCCCGGAGAGCAGCACGACGACGAAGCTGTACAGCGCCACCTCGCCGAGCATGAAGCTCCAGTGGTCCGGGAAGATCTTCCGGCCGACTTCCTTGACGAGGCCCGAGATGCTGGTGCGCTCGTCGATGTAGTTCGAGACCCCGCCGATGATGCGGGATCCGCGCTCCGGTGCCGGCTTGTTCGTCGACGTGTTCGGTGCGGTGGTGGTGGTGCTGGTCATCAGCGTTCACGCTCCCAGAAGGACGGTCCGACCGGCTCGTGGAAGTCGCTCTGGGCAACCAGGTAGCCGTCGTCGTCGATCGCGATAGGAAGTTGGGGGAGGGGGCGTGCTGCCGGACCGAAGATGACCTCGCAGTTGTTCGAGACATCGAAGGTGGACTGGTGGCACGGGCACAGCAGGTGGTGCGTCTGCTGTTCGTAGAGCGCGACAGGGCACCCAACGTGGGTGCAGATCTTGGAGTACGCGACGATGCCGTCGTAGCCCCAGTTCTCGTGGCCCTTGGACGGGTTGAGGTCCTTCGGGTCGAGACGCATCAGGAGGACGGAGGCCTTCGCCTTCTCCTCGAGCATGTGCTCGGACTCGAGCATGCCCTCGGGGATGACGTGGAACACCGAACCGATGGTGACGTCGGAGGCCTTGATCGGAAGACCCGTCGGGTCCTTCGTCAGGCGCAGGCCCTGCTTCCAGAAGGTGTGACGGAGCAGCTCGTTCGGGTCCTCGGCCGGAGCGAGGTCACGGACCAGGACGATGCCGGGGAGCGGGAACGCGACCAGAGCACCGATCATCGAGTTGCGGATCAGCTTGCGACGGCTGAAGCCCGACTCCTTGTCGGCGAGCTGGAACGCCTCGACCGCCTTGGCGCGGGTCTCGTCGGTGCCGCGGGTGCCGTGGCGGAGCTCCGTGATCTCACGGTCGACGACGAGCGACTTCGACCAGTAGACGGCACCGAGACCGAGGGCGAGGAGCGCGAGGGCGATCGACAGGCCAAGGAAGAGGTTCGCGGTGCGGACCGTCCCGAAGTCGCTCGGGTCGATCGGGAAGGCGATGTACGCGGCGATCGACAGGACGCTGCCGACGATCGACAGGTAGAAGTAGGCGGCGACCTGGCGCTCGGCCAGACGCTGCTTCTTCGGGTCGACGTCGGTGCGACGCGGACGGTGCGGCGGCTCGCCCGGGTTCTCGAACGGGTCGACGGGGAGGACCGCGATCCCGGGGGAGGTGGTCGTGCCGTGCTTCTCGACAGCCGAGGACGAGTTCAGCGTCTCGTCGTCGTGCTCTGCCATGGTGTTCCCTTCAGTGTCGTTCGACACGGACGATCAGTTGGACTTCGCGGTCAGCCAGACGGTCATCGCGACGACCGCCCCGAGTCCGAAGATCCAGATGAACAGACCCTCGGCGACCGGCCCCAGGGAGCCGAGTGCGAAGCCACCGGGGGACTTGTTGTCCTGCACGTACTTGAGGTACGTGATGATGTCGGCCTTCTGCTCCGGCGTCAGGTTCAGGTCGTTGAAGACCGGCATGTTCTGCGGGCCGGTGAGCATGGCCTCGTAGATGTGCTTGCCGGAGACCGTCTCGAGGTTCGGGGCGTACTTGCCCTCGGTCAGGGCACCGCCGGCGCCGGCCACGTTGTGGCACATGGCGCAGTTGATACGGAACAGCTCGGCACCTTCGGCGGCGTCGCCGTCCTCACCGTTGGTGAGTTCGGTGGACGGGACCGACGGGCCGGGGCCGAGGGAAGCGACGTACTGCGCGAGCGCGTCGACCTGCTCGTCCGTGAACTGCGCGGGCTTCTCTTCTGCCTGCGGACCCTGTGCGGCCATCGGCATGCGGCCGGTACCGACCTGGAAGTCGACCGACGCGGCGCCGACACCGATGAGGGACGGACCCTCGCTCGTGCCCTGCGCGGAGAGACCGTGGCAGGTGGCGCAGTTCGACGCGAAGAGCTTCTCGCCCTCGTTCACCTGCGACTGGCTCGAGGTGGCGAGGGTGCTCGTGCTGTCGTCGGCGTTCGCCGTGGAGCTGAACAGTGCGTACGCGCCACCGGTGGTCATGAGACCAACGACGATGAGCGACACGGTCGCCATCGGTGAACGGCGGCCCTTCTTGGACTTGGTTCTGTTGAACATGTGCTGGGGGGTGTCCAGTTCCTACTTGAGAAGGTAGATGACGGCGAAGAGGAAGATCCACACGACGTCGACGAAGTGCCAGTAGTACGACACCACGATGGCGGTGGTCGCTTCCTTGTGGCCGAAGTTCTTGGCGGCGAAGCCGCGGCCGAGCGTCAGCAGGAAGGCGATGAGGCCACCGGTCACGTGGAGGCCGTGGAACCCGGTGGTCATGTAGAACGCCGAGCCGTACGCGCTGGAGGAGAGCGTGACGCCCTCGTGCCAGAGGTTGGCGTACTCGAAGATCTGGCCGCAGACGAAGATCGCACCCATCGCGTAGGTGACGAAGAACCACTCCGTCATGCCCCAGTGGCGCGGGTTCCAGCTCGTCCGGTGCACCTGGAAGCGCTCCGCGGCGAACACTGCGAACTGGCAGGCGAAGCTGGACAGCACCAGGATGATTGTGTTCACGGAGGCGAAGGGCACCTCGAGCTTCGTGGTCTCGGTCGCCCAGAGCTCAGGGGACGTGCTGCGGAGCGTGAAGTAGATCGCGAACAGGCCGGCGAAGAACATGACCTCGCTGCCCAGCCACACGATCGTCCCCACGGCCACGGCGTTCGGCCTGTTGAGGGCCGGACCGCTGGCTGATCTGGAGAGAGAGGTGCTAGTCACGTCCTCCATTATGGCCGAAACCCCCGACAGTGTTTTCGCAGGAGACTGGCGGGTCTCTCGAATTCACTACGATCGATCCATGCCCGACGCACTTTCTTGGCCAGCGGTGATCAGCGCGCTCATGGCGCGCGAGGACCTGACGATCAGGCAATCCACATGGGCCATGGAGGAGATCGTCCACGGGCGTGCCACCCAGGCCCAGATCGCGGCCTTCGCCGTGACGCTCCGCGCGAAGGGCGAAACCGTCGACGAGGTCGTCGGTTTCCGTGACGCGATCCTCGACGCCGCGGTTCCGCTCGACGTCGACCCGATGGCGCTCGACATCGTCGGTACGGGCGGCGACGTGGTCGGCACCGTGAACGTCTCGACGATGGCGGCGATCGTGATCGCCGCTGCCGGGGTCCCCGTCGTCAAGCACGGCAACAAGGCCAGCTCGTCGAAGTCCGGGTCGAGCGACGTGCTCGCCGCCCTCGGACTCGATCTCACGATGGACGCCGCGCGTGTCGCGGACACGTTCCGGCGTGTCGGGCTGACCTTCGCCTTCGCCAACGCGTTCCACCCCGGTTTCGCCCACGCAGGCCCCGTCCGGCGGGAGATCGGCGTCCCGACGGTGTTCAACTTCCTCGGTCCGCTCGTCAACCCCGCACGGTGCGAGGCCAACGCCGTCGGCGTCGCCCAGCTCGAACTCGTGCCGATCATCACGGGCGTGTTCCAGACGCGCGGGGCGACCGCACTCGTGTTCCGAGGCGACGACGGACTCGACGAGCTGACCACCACCGGGCACAGCCACATCTGGGAGGTCACCGGCGGCCGTGTGACCGAACACGACCTCGACCCACGGGACCTCGGCATCGCCCGCGCCCGGACGGAGGACCTGCTCGGTGGCGACCCCGAGCACAACGCCGCCGTCGTCCACCGACTGCTGGCGGGGGAGACCGGACCCGTCCGCGACATCGTCCTGCTGAACGCCGCGGCCGGGCTCGTCTCGTTCCGACTGGCACAGGACCCGAACGAGGCCGACCGCCCGATCCTGCAGCGCTTCCGCGAGCAGCTCGTCGTCGCCGCCGAGGCGATCGACTCCGGCGCCGGTGCGCGCAAACTGGCTGATTGGGTCGGCGCAGCTCCCGCCGCGTAGTCCACGCCGCCCCGCGCACCGTGCGCGGTGCGTCCTCCGGTGCGAGCCTGGCGGCTCGGTGCTGCGCCACGAGCGCGCACCCGGCGGTCACCGCTGCACCCGGTGGACAAACCCGCACCGTGCCGTACCGGCGACCCCACGCCGGACCGGAGGGCCGTGGTGTGCCAACCCCGCGCCTCCAGTCCGCACCGTGCGCGGTCCGCGATCCCGTGCCGCTTCCGCGCGAGCCGCACCGTGCGCGGTGCGCCAGCCGGTGCGAGCCTGACGGCTCGGTGCTGCGCCACGAGCGCGCACCTGACGGTCACCGCTGCACCCGGTGAACAAACCCGCACCGTGCCGTACCGGCAACCACCCGACGACGGGCCGACGGGCCGACGTGCCGGCAGACCGACCGCGACCGACCCGCAGGAGACGCAACGCACTGGAGGCCCGGTGCCGGTTCCTGGAACCGGCACCGGGCCTCCCGTCGGTGCGATCAGTGCACGCGGTCAGCGTGCGCGTGCGGTGTTACTGCACGTCCTCGTCGACCCAGTCGAAGGTCTTCGTGACGGCCTTCTTCCACAGGCGGAGCGTCCGCTCGCGCTCGGCGGCGTCGAGCTGCGGCTCCCAGCGCTTGTCCTCCTGCCAGTTGGCACGGAGCTCGTCGAGGTTGGCCCAGAAGCCGACCGCGAGACCGGCGGCGTAGGCCGCACCGAGCGCCGTCGTCTCCGCGACGACCGGGCGGACGACCGGCACGTTGAGCATGTCGGCCTGGAACTGCATGAGCTCGCTGTTCGCGGTCATGCCGCCGTCGACCTTGAGCTCGGTCAGGTCCACGCCGGAGTCGGCGTTGACCGCGTCGAGCACCTCGCGGGTCTGCAGCGCCGTCGCCTCGAGGGCGGCACGCGCGATGTGGCCCTTGTTGACGAAGCGGGTCAGGCCGACGATCGCGCCGCGCGCATCGGGACGCCAGTACGGCGCGAAGAGCCCGGAGAACGCGGGCACGAAGTACACGCCGCCGTTGTCCTCGACGGTCTTGGCCAGCGCCTCGACCTCCGGGGCGCTGCCGATCAGGCCGAGGTTGTCGCGGAGCCACTGGATGAGCGACCCCGTGACGGCGATCGAACCCTCGAGGGCGTAGTGCGTCTCCTGGTCGCCGAGCTTGTACCCGACGGTGGTGAGCAGGCCGTTCTCGGAGCGGACGATCTCGGTACCGGTGTTGAAGATCAGGAAGTTGCCGGTGCCGTAGGTGTTCTTCGACTCGCCCTGGTCGAACGCGGCCTGGCCGAAGGTCGCGGCCTGCTGGTCGCCGAGGATGCCGGCGATCGGGACCTCGCGCAGCAGGCTCGAGGACTCGACGTGGCCGTAGACCTCGGAGGAGCTGACGATCTCGGGGAGCATCGACTTCGGCACACCGAAGTCGGCGAGGATGTCGTCGCGCCACTGCAGCGTCTCGAGGTCCATGAACAGCGTGCGGGACGCGTTCGTGACGTCGGTCTTGTGCACGCCGCCGTCGACGCCACCGGTCAGGTTCCAGAGGACCCAGGTGTCGGTGGTGCCGAAGAGCAGGTCGCCCGCTTCGGCCTTCTCACGCGCACCCTCGACGTTCTCGAGGATCCACATGATCTTGGTGCCGGCGAAGTAGGTCGCGAGCGGCAGGCCGACGATGGCCTTGTACTTGTCGGTGTCGCCGTCGGCGAGCTTGTCGACGAGGGCCTGCGTGCGGGTGTCCTGCCAGACGATCGCGTTGTAGATCGGCTTGCCGGTGGTCTTGTCCCAGACGACGGCGGTCTCGCGCTGGTTGGTGATGCCGACGGCTGCGACGTCGTGGCGCGTGATGTCGGCACGCGACAGTGCCTGACCGATCACCTCGCGGGTGTTGTCCCAGATCTCGGCGGGGTCGTGCTCGACCCACCCGGCGCGCGGGAAGATCTGCTCGTGTTCCTTCTGCCCGGTCGAGATGATCGAACCGGAGTGGTCGAACACGATTGCTCGGGTCGAGGTCGTGCCCTGGTCGATGGCGACGATGTAGTCGGCCATTGGTGCTCCTTACGGGTGTGTTCGGTGCGGGTGCGTGGTCGGTCGTGCGGAACGGCCGCCCACGCCTTCGGGGTGGGGGTGGGTCAGCTGACGACGGGCAGCAGGGCGACGGACAGGCCGGCAGCGAGGGCGCCACCGATCAGGGGTCCGACGACCGGCACCCAGGCGTAGGCCCAGTCGCTCGAGCCCTTGCCCTTGATGGGCAGGAAGGCGTGCGCGATGCGCGGGCCGAGGTCACGGGCCGGGTTGATGGCGTAGCCGGTGGGGCCACCGAGGCTGACACCGATCGCGATCACGAGGAAGGCGACGGGGATGGCGCCGAGGTCCGTGGGGGTCCCGCCGTTGGTGAAGGCGAGGACGACGAAGACCAGGACGAAGGTGCCGATGATCTCGGTGACGAGGTTCCAGCCGTACGAGCGGATCGCGGGGCCGGTCGAGAAGACACCGAGCTTGGCGGCCGCGTCGGGCTCCTCGTCGAAGTGCTGCTTGTACGCGAGCCAGACGATGACGGCACCGATGACCGCACCGATCACCTGGGCGATCCAGAAGAGGAACATCTCGCCGACGGTGATCTTGCCGAGGATCGCCTGCGCGAGGCTGACGGCCGGGTTGAGCTGGCCACCGGACTTGTAGGCCACGGTGGCACCGGCGAAGACCGCGAAGCCCCAGCCGATCGTGACCATGAGGAAGCCGGCTCCGAAGCCCTTGGACTTCGCCAGCGAGACGGCGGCGACGACGCCGCCACCCAGGATGATGAGCATCGCCGTACCGACGAGCTCGGACAGGAACTTGACGCCGATGTCGTCCATCGGTGACCTCCAGTGCGTGAGGTGGGGGTCCGGCCGTGGTGCGCCGCACTCCCCGTTGAGTGATTGAGGCCAACCATAGTGACGACGCTCACGGCCGGGTGGTGAATTCGTGAGCGGAGAGCGGGATCGTGCACGAACGTGCAGGACGAGTGTCCCCAGCACGATCCGGAGCCGGTGACGCGTCCTCGGTGTGCTGCACGAACGTGCATCCCCGCCGGACGGCTGGCCGTGCCGCCGATGTAGATTGGGCGCACTCCGGTCGACGACGCGCGGTGTGACCGCCACGGCTCGACCCCGTACCCGTGGAGGCACCGCATGAAGAAGCTCATCAACGACCCGCAGGCCGTGGTCGAGGAGACCGTCCGGGGGTTCGCCCGGGCACACGCCGGACACGTCGTGCTGGTCGAGGACCCGATCCACCTCCACCGCGCCGACGCCCCCGTGGCCGGCAAGGTCGGCATCGTCAGCGGTGGTGGCAGCGGGCACGAGCCACTGCACGCCGGCTTCGTCGGGTACGGCATGCTCGACGCCGCCGTCCCCGGTCCGGTGTTCACGAGCCCGACCCCCGACCCGATCGTCGCCGCGACGAAGGCCGTCGACGGCGGTGCCGGCGTGCTGCACATTGTGAAGAACTACACCGGCGACGTGCTGAACTTCGAGACCGCCGCAGAGCTGGCCGCGATGGACGACGTCCGGGTCGAGTCCGTTGTGGTGGACGACGACGTCGCCGTGCAGGACTCCCTGTTCACCGCCGGTCGTCGCGGTGTCGCCGGGACCGTCGTGGTGGAGAAGTGCGCCGGTGCCGCCGCGGAACGCGGGGACGATCTGGACGCGGTCGCCGCCGTGGCCCGGCACGTCAACGACGTCACGCGCTCGATGGGGCTCGCGCTCGCCTCGGGCACCGTCCCGCACGCGGGGGAGCCGTCCTTCGTACTCGCTGACGACGAGGTCGAGCTCGGCATCGGCATCCACGGCGAGCCGGGCCGCGAGCGGATCGCGATGGCGCCGGCGGACCAGCTGGTCGACCGCGTGCTCGAACCGATCCTGACGGACCTGGACGCCCCGGCCGGATCGGCACTGCTGCTGCTGGTCAACGGCATGGGCGGCACACCGCTCTCCGAGCTGTACATCGCCTACCGACGCGCCGCCGAGGTGCTCTCCGACCGCGGCTACCGGGTCACGCGTAGTTTGGTCGGCGACTACGTCACGTCCCTCGAGATGCAGGGGTTCTCGCTCACCGTCACGGTGCTCGACGACGAACTCACGGCCCTCTGGGACGCCCCGGTGGAGACCCCGGCCCTGCGCTGGGGACGCTGAGCGACCGCGCCTGCGACCGCAACCGCAACCGCAACCGCAACCGCAACGGACGCTCGACCACCGGACCACGACACCGGACCCCACCGGGCCGGACACACGAAGGGAACCGCATTGGCGCTCGACACCGCATGGGCCATCGACTGGGTCCGTCGCACCGCCGCGACGATCGACGAACACCGTGCCGAGCTGGTCACGCTCGACCGCGAGATCGGGGACGGTGACCACGGCGAGAACCTCGACCGAGGCTTCCGCGCCGTGCTCGAATCCGTCGACGCCGGCTCCTTCGACACCCCGGGCGCCGTCCTCAAGGCCGTCGCGACGAAGCTCATCTCGACGGTGGGCGGCGCGGCCGGTCCGCTGTTCGGCACCGCCTACCTGAAGGCCGCGCAGGCTGCAGGGGACGCGTCCGAGCTCGACGCGGACACGCTGGTCGCGGTCCTGACCGCCGCGCGTGACGGTGTGGTGTCCCGCGGCAAGGCCGCCGTCGGCGACAAGACGATGGTCGACGCGTGGAGCCCCGCGGTCGACGCCGCCGCAGCGGCTGCCGGCGCCGGCGCCGACCCGGAGGCCGTGCTCGCCGCCGCAGCCGACGCCGCAGCGCAGGGGGCCGCCGACACCGAGCCGCTCGTGGCGCACAAGGGCCGCGCGAGCTACCTCGGCGACCGCGCGATCGGGTACCGAGACCCCGGTGCGCAGTCGACCGCGTACATCCTGCGCGCAGCTGTGGACGCCGCGTGACCGTCGGCATCCTCGTCGTCTCGCACAGCGCTGCGATCGCGACGGGCACCGTCGAGCTCGCCCGGCAGATGGCCGCGGACGTGCCACTCGTCGCCGCGGGCGGCACCGACGACGGCGGCATCGGCACCTCGTTCGAGGCGATCACCGCCGGCATCGAGGAACTCGCCGGGGCCGACGGCGTCGTGGTGCTGTGCGACCTCGGCTCCGCCTACCTGACGACCGACACCGCGCTCGACTTCCTCGACGACGACGTCCGCGCACGGGTGCACGTGTCGCCGGCCCCGCTGGTCGAGGGCACGGTCGCCGCGGCGGTCGCCGCCCAGACGGGCGGGGACGCCGACGCGGTCCTGGCCGCTGCGGCGTCAGCCGCGGGTTCCGAGGCGGACGCGAGCACCGCCTCCCGTCCGTCCGGTGACCAGCCTGGAGGCACGGGGCCGGCCGACGGGGCAGGTCCCGTCGGCGACGCAGCCGGCGCAGACCGCGTCAGCGCGTCGGTCGAGCTGGTGAACGAGACCGGGCTGCACGCCCGGCCCGCCGCGGAGTTCGTCAAGACGGCGGCGAAGTACGACGCGAGCGTGCACGTCAACGGTGTGGACGCGAAGAGCCTGCTCGCGATCATGGCCCTGGCGCTGCCGAAGGGCGCGACGGTGTCGATCGACGCGACCGGTCAGGACGCGCAGGCCGCGGTCGACGCCCTGGTCGAACTGGTCCGGTCCGGCTTCGGCGAGTGACACCGCCGCCGGGGGAGTCCCCGGCGGCGGTGCGCGCCCCGGTCACCGGATCGAGACCGTGCCCGCCAGGTCGAGGTCCGAGGGACCGCCGGTGACCCCGGCGTCGGCGAGCAGGGTGGCACCGAACACGGCGCTCCAGAACGTGCGGGCGTCACGGGCGACGCCGCCGGGGCTCGTCCATCCCTGGTCGGCGACGACGCGCTCCAGGTAGCGTTCGGACTGCCGGAACAGCACCGCGAGCAGCAGTCGGACGCGCTCCCGCTGGGCGGTGTCGTCACCCGCAGCCGCCAGCGCGCGGACCACGAGGGGTGTCGACGGCATCGCGAGGGCGGTGCGGGCGAGGACCTGGCGGAACGACTCCGACGACCGAGCGCGACGACCGGCCACCTGCAGCCGAGTCGTGTCGCGGAGGAACAGCGCGAACGCGGCGTCGAGCACCAGGCGGTCCTTCGAGCCGTAGTGGTGCGTGATCTGGTTCGGGTACACGCCCGCGGCCCGAGCGACCTCGCTGACGGTGACGGTGCGTGCGCCCGCGCTGAGCAGTCCGGCCGTCGCCGCGAGGATCCTCGCCCGCGTCGCCGCGCCGCGTGCCGTGCCGGAGCCGTCCACAGTGGTTGCCATGTCCGAATTGTACGTGGTACAACTCAACTTGTTCAACGTACAAGAGGAGTTCCCGTGGACATCGTCATCACCGGCTACGGCACGGTCTCACCCTTCGGCCACGGCGTCGCACCGCTCTGGGACGCCCTGGTGGCCGGTCGCTCCGGCGTCCGCTCCCTGCACCGCGACGGAGTGCTCTGGGGACAGGTGCCGATCCGGGTCGGTGCCGAGGCGGCACTCGACGCCGACGGGGCACTGGGCCGGGTCCGCGCGAACCGCCTCGACCGCAGTCAGCAGCTCGCGCTCGTCGCCGCGGAGGAAGCATGGACGGACGCGGGTGCCCCCGCGGTCGAGGGCGACCGCCTCGCCGTGGTGATCGGCACCGGGATCGGGGGCGTGGAGACGCTCCTCGACGCGCACGACGTGCTCGGAGCATCCGGTGCCCGACGGGTCTCCCCGCGCACGGTGCCGATGCTCATGGCGAACGGCGCCGCCGCGCAGATCAGCATCGCGTACGGGGCGCGGGGCGGTGCATACACGACGGTGTCGGCGTGCGCCTCCGGTGCCGAGGCCATCGCGACCGCCGCGCGACTCATCGTGACCGGTGAGGCCGACGTCGTCATCACGGGCGGCACCGAGGCCGCGGTGACCCCGGTGACCATGGCGTCGTTCGCGCAGTCGCAGGCGCTCGCGAAGCCCGACGGCGACGACCCGACGACCCTGTCCAGGCCGTTCGACGCCGACCGCCGCGGCTTCGTCCTCGGCGAGGGCGCCGGCATCGTCGTGCTCGAGCGTGCCGACCACGCCGCCGCACGCGGGCAGCGGTCGCACGGCACGCTCGCCGGGTGGGGGATCACCTCGGACGCGCACCACATCACCGCGCCGCGCACCGACGGCAGCGAGCAGGAACGGGCCATGCGGTCCGCGATCCGGATGGCGGGACTCACCGGGGGCGACATCGACCACGTGAACGCGCACGCGACCGGCACCCCGGTCGGCGACGTCGGCGAGGCGACCGCGATCAGCCGTGCGGTGGGCACCGGAGCGCTGGTCACCGCACCGAAGAGCGCGATCGGGCACATGTTCGGCGCGGCCGGGGCGGTCGAGGCGGTCCTGACCCTGCGGGCACTCGAGACCGGGACCGTGCCGCCGACCCTGAACCTCGACCAGCTCGACCCCGCGGTGGACCTCGACGTCGTCTCCGGCACCGCGCGGACGGCTCCGCTCGGTGCGGCGTTGAACAACTCGTTCGGGTTCGGCGGTCAGAACGCGTCGCTGGTGTTCACTGCGGCGTGAGCTCCTGCAGGCCGGTGACCCGGAGCAGGTCGAGCTTCGCGGCCGACTCGGAGCCCGGTACGACCGTGTAGACGACGATGCGCAGGTCGCCACCCGGCACGGTCAGCACGTCGCAGTCGATCTCCACCGGACCGACCGGCGTGTGCACGACCTTGCGGCTCGCACGGTGCTCGGCGATCCGGCCGGTCTCCCACCGGCGGGCGAACTCCGGCGACTCCCGCAGCAGCCGGTCGACGAGTGCTGCCAGGTCACGGTCACCGGGGTAGCGCCCGTACGCCTGCCGCAGATCGGCGGCGAGGTCACTCGAGAACTCCTCCTGGTGCTCCTCGTCCCAGTCCACCCCGTCGCGCGCCTTGGTGAAGTGCCGCCAGACCAGGTTGCGGTCGAGGCCGACGTGCCGCGTCGGATCGCCGTTCACCGCGGCCCACAGGTCGTTCCAGAGCACGATGTCGTGCGTCGCCGTGAACACCGCGAGCGGCACGTCGCCGAGTCGGTCCACCAGACGCTGCACGCCGGGCGTGACGTGCCGCGGCACCACCTGACGGGACGGCGGGGCGACGCCGGCCACCCGGCACAGGTGGTCCCGCTCCTCGGACGACAGCCGGAGCGCCGTCGCGAGCGACGCGAGCAGCTGCGGCGACGGGTTCGTCGCCCGGCCTTGCTCGAGGCGGACGACGTAGTCCACGCTCACGCCCGCCAGGGCGGCGATTTCCTCGCGGCGGAGGCCCGGGGTCCGTCTGCCGGGGCCGGCCGGCAGGCCGACCGCCTCGGGACGCACCCGGTCACGCCAGGAACGCAACACGTTCGCGAACTCGCTCATGTCCACCATCATCGCCCCGCGCCTCCAGTCCGTCCTGGTACTGCCGGTCCCACCGTCGCACCGTGCCTGGGGGAGCCGGGCCGGCGGGGGCAGGCTGGGCACATGACGACGACACTGATCACCGGGGCCAACCGCAGCCTCGGACTCGAGACCGCACGCCGACTGATCGAAGCCGGCCACACCGTCCACGCCGGCATGCGCGACCCGGCCAGCGGCGACGACGCCCGGGCGCTCGGCGCCCACGTCGTGCAGCTGGACGTGACCGACCAGCCCAGCATCGACGCGGCGATCGCCACGATCCCGTCCTTGGACGTGCTGGTGAACAACGCCGGGATCCTCGGCGACTCGTTCGGGGTCGACGACCTCGACGCGGACGCGATGGCGACCGTCCTCGACACCAATGTCACCGGCATCGTCCGGGTGACCCAGGCCGCGCTGCCCCTGCTGCGACGCTCGGCAGCACCCGTCATCGTGAACGTCGCGTCGGGGGTCGGCTTCCCACGCTGGCTCACCACGCCCGGGCACGACGAGTACGGCGTGCCGGCCGTGCCGTACGCGGCGTCGAAGGCAGCCGTGATCGCGTTGACCGTGCAGTACGCGAAGAACCTGCCCGGGTTCCGGGTGAACGCGAGCGACCCGGGCTACACCGCGACGGCGTTCAACGGGTTCGGCGGGCACCAGACGATCACCGAGGGCACCGACGCCACGGTCGCGCTCGCGACGATCGGCACCGAGGGGCCGACGGGGGAGTTCCACAACCGCGAGGGACGCATCGAGTACTGAGGGCGGCGCTCCGTCAGTCGTGCACGTCGTCGCCGAAGCCCGGGCCGGGCCGCATCATCCACCCCTCCGGATCGGGCAGCGGCCGGAACCCGAACCGCTCGTACAGGCCGTGGGCGTCCGCGGTGAACAGGGCGAAGCGCTTCAGTCCGAGGGCCTCGACCGCCTCGGTCACCCCGCGCACCAGGGCGACCCCGACACCCCGACCCCGGGCCCCTGGGGCGACGAAGACGTCCGAGAGCCAGCCGAACGTGACACCGTCGGTGACCACCCGCGCGTAGCCGAGCTGCTCGCCGGTCACCGCGTCGTAGACGCCGAAGTTCCGGGAACCGGCGATGATCGCGTCCTGGGTCGCCCGGTCGCGCCCGCGCGCCCAGTACGACTCCTCGCTGAGCCAGCGGTGCACGCGGTCCACGTCGAGGTCGGCGGGGTCGGTGGAGAAGCGCAGATCCGTCATCGTCCCAGTCAACCGGAGACGCGGCCGGGGGCGACGTCCGATCGGGATCCGGTGGACCGGGCCTCGATGCCGACCGAGGCGGAAGCGTCAGAGCGAATACGAAATATTCATTGCAGCATTCCAGATGGATTCCTACACTCCTGGGCAGTGGGTGCACCCTGCACCCGCCCGCACGAGGAGTCCCATGCGAACACGCATCCCGATCCGAGCTGTCGTCGCCACGGCGTTGTCGCTGACGCTCCCGCTCACCGCCGCCGCCCCCGCGGGCGCGACCCCGGCCGGGGGAGCGGTGGGCACGGCCACGACGGACCCTGCGACGTCGACCGTCCGTCCGGCAGGGACGGTCGGTCTCGCTGCGAAGGTCGCCAAGGACGGCAACGGCCCGTTCACCCCGGACGACCGGCCCGGGGGCGACTCGAGCGGAACGAACGGCATCGTGCGGACACTCGACGCGATCACGTACAGCGTCGAGATGAGCGTGAACGACGGCGACAGCGTCAACCAACGGTTCGTCGTGACCGCTCCGGCCGGCACGACCTGGGCGGGGCTGCCGAAGCCGTGCACCGGGGCCGCGTCGCGCATCGACGGGCAGCGACTCACCTGCTCGGTCGGTGACCTGACCGAGGGCAACCTCGTCGAGGTCCCCGTCGTGCTCGACGTCTCCGGCACCATGCGGCACGGCGACGAGATCGAGGTCACGGTCGAAGCCACGGCGGACAACGCGGACAACGGCGTCGTGACGGCAGTCGCGCCGACCGTGACGGTCTCGGCAGCCGCGCGCTACAACCTGAGCAAGGACGTCGTCGGTTCCTCGCTCACCCCTGACGTCGTCGGTCCCGACGGCGAGCGAGGCCTGCGTCTCGTCTACCCGATCGCGGTGAACTGGGAGCCCGTCGTCGCCGGACAGGGCCTGCTCGGGTTCGAAGCGAGCGCCGGCCCGATGACCTTCACCGACGACGTGTCCGAGATCCTCGGCGACCTGCCGTCGACCGCCGTGCTGTGGAACGGGACCGCGCCTGCCTGCGGCGTGAACGCAACGAACGCCTGGCGCTTCGACGGCCTGCCGGGCGGACGGGGTGGCGGGCCGCGCAGCGTGGTCGACTCGGGGACCATCGTCTGCACGCAGTCCTCGCCCGGCGCGGACGTCGACGTGACGATCACGGACACCGTCACCGACCCGGACCGCATCCCCACCCAGTCGCTCAGCGGCGGCCCGGTCACGGGTGGCACCAGGGCGTACTTCGTCTCGGGCTACCTGAGCCTCTGGCTGCCCTACCCGCCGGGCTCGGTCCTGTCGACCAACCGGTACTCGGCCCTGCAGACCACGTCGGCGAGTGGCGCACAGAACTACCCCGGCGGCGAGGAGCCCCTCGCCGACAACAGCACGTCGCGCAACCTGGTGGGTGTCGGGTCCGGCACCGCCGGCAAGCGACTCTGGCGCGTGATCGACAGCGCCGGGACCACCGTCGAGGGTTCCGCCCGCGCGGGCGATCCGTGGGTGACGCAGGGGCAGGTCCTGCGGAGCGACGTCACCGTCCTCAACGACGGGTACAGCCGCTGGACCGGCACGATCCTCTGCGACACCTTCGATCGCGGGACCCAGCGCCTCACCCGCGGGGGCACCCCGGGCGCGACGGCGTGGACCAGCGGGTTGAGCAGGCCGCGCATCGAGTACGCGGCCTACGACATGACGAACCCCGCGGCCGGGCAGGGCCACACGTGCGGCGATGACGACGGACCGTGGTTCGCCAGCCCGGACGAGGTTCCGGGCGGTCGCGCCGCGGTCGGCGCCGTGCGCGCGCTCGGCGACGTCGACGGTGGGGCGAGAGCGGTGCTGCACACGTACGTCGCAGTGGCCGACGCACCCTCGGGGACCCGCGCGTACGACTTCGGACACGCCCTGCTCGGCGAACACACCGACGTCTGGACCCACGACACGGCCCGGCCGGAGAACGGTGCCGGAGCGATGGCCGACAGCGTCGTGATCACGGAGAACCTGGCACGCATCAGGAAGAAGATCGTCGACCCGGGCACGACCGCGGAGGACACACCGGACAAGACGAGCTTCGTCGGGTCCGGGAGCACCCTCGAGTACGCCCTCTACCCGACACTCACCAACGGCCACTCCGGTGGGCAAGCGACCACCGTGACGGTCCGCGACGTGCTGCCGATGCACACCGACTACATCCCCGAGAGTGCGTCCAGGCCGGCCGAGCTCGACACGATCACGGACAACGCCGGCAACCTCCGCCAGCGCCTCACGTGGACGCTCGACGGCCTGCAGCCGAACACGAGGATCCCGCCGATCACCTACGAGCTGCAGGTGTCGAGTCTCGCGCCTGCCGGACCGGTGCAGAACTACGCGACCATCGCCTCGCCGACGGACCGCTCGGAAGCGTTCCGCCGCGACACCCAACGAGCGGTGCAGGTCGTCGCCGCGGTCGGTGTCGGCGTGGAGAAGGTGGCGACCGAACCGGTCGTCGCGACGGGGGACCAGCTCGAGTGGGACCTGCTCTACACGAACCGCGACGCCCGGAGCATCAGCGGGCTCGACGTCATCGACGTCCTGCCGCACCGCAGCGACCCGCAGGGCTCCGCCTTCCACGGGACCGTCTCGCTGGCCGACCGCGTCGACGTCGCGCCCGGCGCCGGTGAGACCGTACGCTACACCACGAGCGATCCGGCCTCGATCTCGCTCGACGGCACGGCAGCGTCCAACCAGCCGGGCGGCAGCACGCTCTGGTGCGCGGCGGCAGACCTCGGCGACCCCGCGTGCGGATCCGCGGAACTCGCCGACGTCACCGCCGTGCGGATCGAACGGACCGGCGGTGTCGCGCCGGGACAGACGGTCCGACACCACGTCGTGCTGCGGACCCACGGGGAGCGGGACGGCGACACCTACACGAACCGCTTCGGGCTCCGCGCCTCGAACCTCGAACTCGCCGCGCTGTCGAACCGTGCCACCGTGCGGGTGGTCGCCGGCAGCATCGGGGACCGGGTGTGGACGGACAGCAACGACGACGGCCTCCAGGGTTCCGACGAACCGGGCATCGACGGCGTGCCGATCCGACTGTCCGGCGTCGACGACCGCGGAACCGACGTCGCACGCGCGACCAGGTCCGGACCCGATGGGGAGTACTCCTTCGACGGACTCCGCCCGGGGGACTACGTCGTGGCCTTCACGGCTCCGGACGGCCGTCGGTTCACGAAGGAGCGCGTCGGCACCGACGGCACCATCGACTCGGACGCCGGCCAGGACGGCGAGACGCCCGCGGTCTCGATCGCGTGGGAACGCTCCGACGAAGGCGCGAAGGAATCGATCACCCGCGACCGCACCGTCGATGCCGGGCTGCTGCTCGGTGACTCGCCGTCGGATCCCGAACCGGAACCCGGGCCCGACCCCGGAACGGTTCCCGGCGCCGGCACGGGCCCCGGCTCCGGGCCCGGGGGCGGGTCCGGATCGACGGCCGTTCCGACTGTGGCGCCGTCGCCCGGAGCGCGCGGGGGCGTCCAGGGGCTCGCCTTCACCGGCACGTCGGGGACGCCGCTCGTCCTCGGCGTCGCACTCCTGCTGCTGGCGCTCGGGGCCGCGATGCTCGGAACGAACCGGAACCAGCGGCGACAGCGCTGATCCGTCACCGGCAGCACGACGATGCGGCGGAGTCCTGACCTCCGGGGTCGGGGCTCCGTCGTCCTTCGACGCCGTCTGTCAGGATGGCGGCATGCGCGCCGTCCAGTACGCCCAGTTCGGTTCCGTCCCCTCGATCGTCGACCTGCCGGAGCCCGTCGCCCCGGACCACGGTGTCGTCGTGCGGGTGGCTGCCACCGGTGTCTGCCGAAGTGACTGGCACGCGTGGAAGGGCCACGACGACTCGGTCCGGCTGCCGCACGTGCCCGGCCACGAGTTCGCCGGCGTCGTCGCGTCGATCGGCACCGACGTGCAGCGCTTCGCCGTCGGCGACCGGGTCACGGCCCCGTTCGTGTTCGCCTGCGGCACCTGCGCCGAGTGCCTCGACGGCGCGACCCAGGTGTGCACCGCCCAGCAGCAGCCCGGCTTCGACCTGCAGGGGTCCTACGCGGAGTCACTGGTGGTCCCGCACGCCGATCTGAACCTCGTCGCCCTGCCCGATGCCGTGGAGTTCACGGTGGCAGCGGCACTGGGCTGCCGCTTCGGCACCGCGTTCCACGCCCTGCACGCCCGCGGGCGGGTGAGCGCAGGGGAGTGGGTCGTGGTCTACGGCTGCGGGGGAGTCGGGCTGTCGGCGATCATGGTCGCCGTGGCCGCCGGCGCGCACGTGCTCGCCGTGGACGTCTCCGCGGCGGCGCTCGAACGGGCCGCAGCACTGGGTGCCGACACGGTGCTGATGGACGCCGGTGCGGTGACCACGGTTCGCTCCCGCACCGCCGGGGGAGCGCACCTGTCGATCGACGCCTACGGCAGCCGTGCCACCTCGGTCGCGGCGGTTGCATCCCTGCGTCCGCGCGGCCGACACGTGCAGGTCGGGCTGCTGCTCGACGACGAAGCAACGCCGGCGATCCCGATGGGACGGGTCATCGCCGACGAGCTCGAACTGCTCGGCAGTCACGGCGCAGCGGTCGGGGAGTACGGCGCGATGCTCGACGCCGTCGTCAGTGGGCGGCTCCGGCCGGAGGAGACGATCGGCCGCACCATCGGCTTCGACGACCTGCCCGAGGCGCTCGTCGCGATGGACCGGCCAGCCACTTCTCCGGGGATGACCGTCGCGACGTTCTGACGGTGCGCCGGCCCCGCGTCCTGTCTGGCATGCTGAACCGCGGGGGAAGGGGCGCCATGGAAGACGACACGCTCGAGGGACGCGCCGCTCGTCGTCGACGGACCGTGAAGAACCTGGTGATCGGTACGGTCTTCATGACGGTGTTCGTGCTCATCGTTGCCGCCTGCCAAGGCCACCGGCCGTACATCGCGTCCGATGCCGTCGCCACCCAGCAGGACGAACGGACCGTCGCTGTCGTGAACGCGTTCATGGAGGCGAACGGTGGCTTGTCGCAGTGGAAGGACTACTACGACGAGGGGGAGTCCCGGCCTGCGCCGTTCGGGGAACTGACCGGCGACTCCGTCTGCTCGAACACCGACGTCCTCGGCTTCACCACCGGTGATGCTGGGATCCGCCGGGAAGTGAACCTGTCGAGCACGTCTGCAGTGACGCCACGGACAGTGCTCGACAACGCCGAGCGGGTTTGGACGCGGTACGACATCAGCCGCCGTGGCGACGACCGGGGCCGGAGCACGTGGACCCAGGTGCGGTTCTCAGGAGGCCGGACCTCGCCGAACGTGTACGTCAGCTACGCCGGTGACGACCCGGATGCGAAGGTCAACATGCTGGTCCTTGCCGCATCCGTCTGTCGGGAACTGTGACCGGTGGAGGCGGGGCGTTCTGGAGTCCGGTCCACCTGAGTTGACATAATATGCATTATCGGCGCGCACATGGACACCCGATCGGCGCTGAGTGAGCAGAAAAGGTCGGGTCCGTTCTCCGGACTCGACCTCTTCTGCTCACTGGATGACGACGGCGTCAGTCGGCGGGCTTCGTCGGGACGTCGTCGGCGTCGATCTCGAGCGCCGCCGGCTCGCCGCCCTGTTCCTCCAGGTTCCCCTGGTCGGTGTCGGGCTGCTCCGGCGACTCGCTCTGGGTGGTCTCTTCGGCTGGGTCAGGCTGGCTGTAGCTCATGCGCCGGACGGTACGCCCGGGTTCCTGGACACGTACGCGGCGCCGGAGATCGACAGCGGGCGCGTGGCGACTCCGCCACGCGCCCGCTGTCATGCGGCGATCAGCCTCAGTTGTTCATCGCGGGAACGACGATCGTCAGAGCGACGATGATGAAGATGATCGAGAGCACGAGGCCGATGACACTCAGGATGATGCCGGCGAGCACCATGCCTCGGGTACCGGCGTTGCGACGACGGGCGACGAAGCCCAGGACCAGGCCGATGATGCTGGCGATGAGTCCGACCCACACGAAGAGGAACGAGAAGACGACGCCGACGATGCCGAGGACGAGCGAACCGACGGCGATTCCGTTGCCGCTGTTGGTCGCGGGTGCGTTGCCGGGGTTGGTCATGGTGGAGCTCCTTCTGGTCAGGACGCCGATCCAGGCCGGGTAGCCGATCGTGAGCGTCAGTCAGAACGGTAGTCCTCACACACGGCTGGCGCCCAGATTCGCCGTCCGAGCCTGTCCCCCGGCTCAGGCTCCGACGTACACAGCCAAGTGCTGGCCGGTCAGGGTCGACCGCGCCGCCACGAGTTCAGCGGGCGTCCCCTCGAACACGATCCGTCCACCGTCGTGCCCGGCGCCCGGCCCGAGGTCGATGATCCAGTCGGCGTGCGCCATCACGGCCTGGTGGTGCTCGATCACGACGACCGTCCGCCCGGCGTCGACGAGCCGGTCGAGCAGGCCGAGCAACTGCTCGACGTCGGCCAGGTGCAGGCCCGCGGTCGGCTCGTCGAGCACCACCACGCCGCCCCGGTCACCGAGGTGCGTCGCGAGCTTGAGCCGCTGCCGCTCTCCCCCGGACAACGTGGTGAGCGGCTGGCCGATCGTCAGGTAGCCGAGCCCCACGTCGGCGAGCCGGGCGAGGATCGTGTGGGCGGCCGGCAGTGCGGACTCCCCCGCCGCGAAGAACGCCAACGCGTCGGCGACGGACATGCCGAGCACCTCGCCGATGTCCTTCCCGCCCAGGTTGTACCCGAGCACGGACTGGTCGAACCGCTTGCCGTCGCACTCGACGCAGGGGCTCGCGACGCCCGCCATCATACCGAGGTCGGTGTACACGACACCGGCACCGTTGCACGCCGGGCAGGCGCCCTCCGAGTTGGCGCTGAACAGTGCGGGCTTGACGCCGTTGGCCTTCGCGAAGGCCTTCCGGATCGGCTCGAGCAGGCCGGTGTACGTCGCCGGGTTGCTCCGCCGTGAGCCCCGGATGCCGCTCTGGTCGATGGCGACCACGTCGTTGCGCCGGGCCAGCGACCCGTGGATGAGCGTGCTCTTGCCCGAGCCGGCGACCCCCGTCACGACGGTGAGCACCCCGGTGGGGACGTCCACGTCGACGTCGTGCAGGTTGTGGGCCGACGCGCCGCGGATCGCGATCGCCCCGTCCGGACGACGGACCTCGGACTTCACGGTCACGCGGTCGTCCAGGTGCTGACCGGTCACGGTCCCGCTGGCACGCAGCCCGTCGACGGACCCCTGGTAGCAGAGCGTCCCACCGCCGGAACCGGCACCGGGCCCGAGGTCGACGACGTGGTCGGCGATCGCGATAACCTCGGGCTTGTGCTCGACGACCAGGACGGTGTTGCCCTTGTCGCGCAGCCGGACGAGCAGCTCGTTCATCCGCTCGATGTCGTGCGGGTGCAGCCCCGTGCTCGGCTCGTCGAACACGTACGTGACGTCGCTGAGCGAGGAGCCGAGGTGCTTCACCATCTTCACGCGCTGCCCCTCTCCCCCGGACAACGTGCCGGTCGGGCGGTCGAGCGACAGGTAGCCGAGTCCGATCTCGACGAAGGACTCGAGCAGGTCACGGAGTCCCTCGAGCAACGGCCCGACCCCCGGGTCGTCCAGGCCCCGCAGCCAGGCGACGGCGTCGGTGATCTGCATCGCGCAGACGTCGGCGATGCTGCGGCCCGCGATCTTCGACGAGCGGGCGGTGTCGTTCAACCGGGTCCCGTCGCAGGCCGGACACGTCGTGAAGGTCACGGCGCGGTCGACGAAGGCCCGGATGTGCGGCTGCATCGCCTCGCGGTCCTTCTGCAGGAACGATCGGCGGACCCGGTGCACGAGCCCCTCGTAGGTCATGTTGATGCCGGCGATCTTCTGCTTCGTCGGCTCGCGGTACAGGAAGTCCTGCCGCTCCTGCTCGGTGAAGTCGCGGATCGGGGTGTCCCGGTCGAAGTAGCCCGACTCGGCGTACAGCCGCACGTTCCACCCGTCGGTCCCGTACCCGGGGATCGTCAGCGCGCCGTCCCCGAGCGACTTCGTGTCGTCGAACAGCTGCGTCAGGTCGATGTCGTTCACCAGCCCCCGGCCCTCGCAGTCGGCGCACATGCCGCCGAGCCGCGTGAACGAGACCTTCTGGGCCTTCGCGTCCGCACCCTTCTGCACCGTGATCACTCCCCCGGCCGTCACGGTGGCGAGGTTGAACGAGAACGCGTTCGGCCCCCCGATGTGCGGCTGACCGAGTCGGCTGAACAGCACGCGCAGCATCGCGTTCGCGTCCGTGGCGGTGCCGACGGTGGAGCGCGGGTCGGCGCCGATGCGCTCCTGGTCGACGACGATCGCGGTGGTCAGACCGTCGAGCAGGTCGACGTCTGGACGCGCGAGCGAGGGCATGAACCCCTGCACGAACGCGCTGTAGGTCTCATTGATCATCCGCTGCGACTCGGCGGCGACGGTGCCGAACACGAGCGAGCTCTTGCCCGAGCCGGAGACCCCGGTGAACACCGTGAGCCGGCGCTTCGGCAGGTCCACGTCGACGTCGCGCAGGTTGTTCGCGCGGGCACCGCGCACCCGGATCCGGCCGTGCCGGTCGGCAGGGTGCGCGTCGGCGCCGGTGGGGTCGTCGTCGACCGGATCGGTGTGCATGCGGGTCAGCGTACCGACGGGAGGCCCGTGGCGGGGCCGCCACGGGCCTCCCGTCCGGTCCTGGGTCGGCCGTCAGGCCGTGGTGCGGTGTTCAGGCGCCGTGCCGGCGCACCAGGTCCGGCAGCTCGGCGGGTTCGAACTCCTCGTCGGTCGCCTCGAGCTCGTCGGCGGTCCACCACCGCGAGGCGAGGATGTCGACGCGCTCGTCGTCGGTCCACTCGGCGTCGGACAGCTCGAAGCCGGGCGTGCGGACGACGTAGAACTCGGCGTGCCCGCGGTCGTGGTCGGCGAGGTCCCACTCGACCGTGAAGTCCCACGACCAGACCGGTTCACCGGGTTCGTCGATGACGATCCCGGTCTCCTCGCGCAGCTCGCGGATCGCGGCGTCGCGGTGGGACTCCCCCGGGTCGACCCCACCACCCGGCGTGATCCAGCGGTGGGCGTCGTCCGACGAGGGCGAGTTCGTGTCCATCAGGAACACGCGGCCCTCGGGGTCGAGCAGCAGGATGCGGGAGGTGCGGCGCAGGCCGGGCTTGGCGGTCACCCGCCCGACGTTAGCCGACGAAACCGCTGACGTCGCCGACCAGCTTGGTGTGGTCGGCGGGGATCGGCTCGACGGCGGCGAGGGCGATCTCGGCCGCGAACTCGGACACGCTGTAGAGCTTGCCGACCTCTTGCCGACGACCCTCGATCGCGCCGGGGTTCAGGCGGTTCAGCAGCGTCGCCGTGATCGTGCCCTCGATCATGTCGCCGGAGACGACGACGAACTCGATGCCGGCGGCCTCGAGCTGCGGGATGAGCTCGCGGAGGGCGAGTTCCCCGGCACGCTTGCTCTTGGCGACCGGGACGTACTCGTCCATCGTCTCGGCGGTCTCGACGAAGTGCGCCTGGTGGCTCGTGACGAAGACCACGCGCGACCCGGCAGGCATGTGCGGCACGGCGGTCTGCAGCATGTCGACCTGGGCGTCGCGGTTCAGGCGGAGCGCGTAGTCCTCGCCGACACCGGACTCCATGCCGCCCGAAGCGTTGAGCACGAGCAGGTCGATGCCGCCCCACTCCTGCACGACCGTGTCGACCAGGGCCTGCACGGAGTCGTGCTCGGTGAGGTCGGCGCCGACGGCCAGGGCGGAGCCACCGGACTCGACGATCTTCTCGGCGATCTGCTCGGCCCGCCTGGCCTTGTTGCGGTAGTTCACGACGACCTTCGCGCCGGCCTCGGCCAGGTACCCGACGGTGTCGGCGCCGATGCCACGGGACGAACCGGTGACGACGGCGCGCTTGTCGGTGAGGGATCCGGGGGCGAGGGGGTTGCTCACAGTCGTGTTCTCCAGGTCTGGTTCCGGCCGGTCGGGCGCACCGAGCCTACCAATCGCCTGCACGGTCGTCGGACGTCCTTGATATGTTGAACGGAGTTGTACCGGCTGTCGCGACGCAGCGAGCCGCCGCGCGCGACCGAGGGAGGGAGATCGCGTGAACGGAATCGATTGGATCCAGAGCATCGTCTGGATCGGCCTGGTGTTGCTCCTGGGCGTGGTCGAGATCTTCACTCTCGACTTCATCTTCATCATGCTCGCGGCGGGCGCCGCCGGCGGGTTGGTCGCCGCGCTCCTGGGCGCACCGTGGTGGCTGTCCGCCATCGTCGCCGCGGTGGCCGCCCTGGTGCTGCTGTCGCTCGTCCGACCGCGACTGCTCGTCGCCCTCGGCCGTGGCGCCGACCCGCATCGCACCAACGTCGAGGGCCTCATCGGGCTCGCCGGCACGGTCGCGGTCGCCTTCACTGCTTCCAGCCCTGGCCAGGTCCGCCTGGCCAACGGCGAGACCTGGAGCGCGCGGTTCGCCGCGGACTCCGTCGACCGCACACCGCCACTCGGGACCCCTGTGGTCGTCGAGTCGATCGAGGGGTCGACCGCGGTCGTGCGCCTCGCAGAAAGGGCCACCTCGTGACCAGCATCTCCCCGGGGACGATCGCACTGCTCGTCCTCATCCTCGTCGTCGTCATCTTCGTGATCGTCGTCCTGGCGAAGGCGATCCGCATCGTCCCCCAGGCCACCGCGGGCGTCGTCGAACGTCTCGGCAAGTACCACAAGACCCTCAACCCGGGGTTGAACCTCCTGGTGCCGTTCATCGACCGTCTGCGGCCGCTGCTCGACATGCGCGAGCAGGTCGTCTCGTTCCCGCCGCAGCCCGTGATCACCGAGGACAACCTGGTGGTCTCGATCGACACGGTCGTCTACTTCCAGGTGACCGACGCCCGTGCGGCGACCTACGAGATCGCGAACTACCTCGGTGCCGTCGAGCAGCTCACCACCACGACGCTCCGCAACGTGGTCGGTGGCCTGAACCTCGAAGAGGCCCTGACCAGCCGCGACAACATCAACGGCCAGCTGCGCGTCGTCCTCGACGAAGCGACCGGCAAGTGGGGCATCCGCGTCGGCCGAGTCGAGCTCAAGGCGATCGAGCCGCCCGTGTCCATCCAGGACGCCATGGAACAGCAGCTCCGTGCCGAGCGCAGCCGTCGTGCCGCGATCCTGCAGGCCGAGGGCACCAAGCAGTCCCAGATCCTCGAGGCCGAGGGCCAGCGGCAGGCCGCGATCCTGGCGGCCGAGGGTGACGCCAAGGCACAGGTCCTCCGTGCCGAAGGTGAAGCCCAGGCCATCGCGACCGTGTTCGAGGCGATCCACACCGGTGACCCCGACGAGAAGCTGCTGTCCTACCAGTACCTGCAGACCCTGCCGAAGATCGCGGAGGGCACGTCGAACAAGCTCTGGATGATCCCGAGCGAGTTCACCGAGGCCCTGTCCGGCATCGCCAAGGGCTTCAGCGCCAGCCGCGGTGGTGGCGGCGCCGGACCGGTCGCCGGTGCTGCAGGTGCTGCCGGTGGTGCGGACTTCCTGTCCCGTATCTCGAAGCTCGCGAACGAGAGCCTGGCGAACACCGCCGCGGGTGGATCCGCCGACACGACGATGCCGCGCGCGGACGCCACCGCCGCCGACATCGTCCCCGAGTCCGAGCTCGACGCGCGTCTGGCAGAGTCGAACCGCAGCGTCGACGCCCACATCGCGGCCGCCGATGACGCGACCGCCGAGCAGGTCGAGGACACTCCGACGACGCCGGGCGACGACGCTTCCGGTCACCGGACGAGCGACGGCTCCGGTCGGCGCTGACACGCCGGCACGCACGAACGACGACGCCCGCCCCGGGGAACCGAGGCGGGCGTCGTCGTTCGTGCGTGGGGTGTCAGGCGCCGCGTCGTGCGCGGAGGACCTGCAGGCGCTCTTCGAGGAGCTCCTCGAGTTCCTCGCGCGAGCGGCGCTCGAGCAGCATGTCCCAGTGGGTGCGGGGTGCCTTCACGTCCTCTTCGGCGACCTCGACGGGGATCCCGTCGTCGCCGAGCAGTCGGCCCTCGCGGCCGGAGCGGGGCTCCGACCAGGTCTGGGGGACGTCCGCATCAGCCGAGAAGACGATGTCGAACGTCTCACCCGAATCCGTCTGGTAGACCGCGCGCTTGCGATCCGAGAGCTCGACGCCCTCTTCGCTCTGGAGACTCTGACTCCCGAGCCGCATGCCGCGGAGACTCCGATCAGCCATGTGTGTGCTCCTCTCGCTCGTCTGCCCTCCACAACACTGTCCCACGCCCCATCAATCCCGTACCGGCGCATTCACAGTCCGTTCCCAGTGGCTGGGCGCGGCGGGTCGGATCAGGAGCGGGCGCGACGCCCCCAGGGGGCGCAGGCCAGGAGCACGAGCAGCCCGCCGAGGGCGAGCAGGAGTGTGATCGACCCGGACAGGATCGATGCCGGGGTGGTGGACGTCCCGAGCGGCACGTCGGTCACCATCGAGGTCGCGGTGTACTCAGGAACCCGGTCGATCGTGCGGCCGCTCGGGTCGATGACCTGCGACGCTCCGACGGTCGAGATGTTCACGAGCGAGCGTCCGGTCTCGATGGCCCGCATCCGCGCGATCTCGAGCTGCTGCAGGTTCTCGTCGGTGCCCGAGAAGTCGGCGTTGTTCGTCTGCGCGAGGATCACCTGCGCTCCCCCGCGCACCATGTCGGCGGTCAGAGAGTCGTCGACGATGTCGAAGCAGATCGAGATGCCGGCACGGACCCCCGCCACGGACAGCACGTTCGGCTTCGTCCCCGGCGTGTAGTCGCGCTGCAGCAGACCGATGAGCGACGGCGCGAGCTTCGAGAAGAACCAGCGATCGGGCACGTACTCACCGAACGGCACCGGGCGCTTCTTGTCGTACGAGGACTGCCAACCGTCCGCGGTCCACACGAACGACGTGTTGTGCAGGACCCCCGACGGCGTCTGCGTGATGGCGCCCGCGACGATCGGAGCGTGGAGCGAGTCGACCACGGAGTCGAGCGCCGAGGCGATGACGGGCTGCTGGCGCGGGTCGTACTCCGCACCTGCCTCGGGCCAGACGACCAGGTCCACACCCTTCGCGTCCACGTCCGTCGCCGCGACCTGCGCCGCCAGGACGTCGCCGGGCTGCGCGCGGTCGAAGTAGCCAGCCGGTCCGTTGCCCTGCACCGACTCGACCCGGATGGTGCCGCTCGTCGCCGTCGGCCACGCCGGCACCGCCAGGACCGCCGCGACGAGCAGGCCCGCCGTCGCCACCCGCACGGGCAGGCGGAGGGTGACGCCCGGCGCGCGGGGCGCCACGAGCGCGAGCGACACGACGACCGCGACGCAGTACACGACGACGAAGGTGAGTCCGAGGACGCCGACGTACGCGGCCAGGTGCGCGAACGGCCCCTGCGACTGCGACAGCCCGACCCGCCCCCAGGCGAACCCGCCGTACGGCCAGCTCCCCGAGAACCACTCGCGTCCGGTCCAGAGTGCGGCGACGACGGCCGGGAGGCCCCACACGCGTCCGGCGGTCGACGGCACCACGCGCGCGACCCAGCGGTACGCCAGGGCGATGGCCACGCTGCCGAGGGCGAAGAACGCGGCCTCCAACAGCGCCAGCGCGAACCACGGGACCGGGCCCAGGTAGCGGCCGGCCCACGAGATCGCGGGGATCCAGAACGCCGCACCGGCGAGGTAGCCGATCCACGCCGCGCGCCGTGCACGCTGCCCCATCACCGCGAGCAGCATGCAGGCGAGCGCCGGGTAGGCCAGGAACCACCACCCGGGCGACGGGAACGCGAGGGCGAACAGGATCCCGCCGATGACGGCCAGTGGTAGCGCGGTGCCCAGCGGCAACGCGGCGAACGGGCCGATCGCGGCCGCCCCGCGGCCGACGCGCGTGGGCAGCCCGCGCACAGTCGTCTCCGGAACCCGCACCGTGCCTCCTGTCAGACCGCTGCGTAGGCGACGATGCCGCGGCGGACCGCGTCCGTCGCACGTCTCGCGGTCTGGGCCAGGTCGTCGTCGCCGGCGTTCCGGATCTGGTCGAGCAGGTCGATGACTTGCTTCGACCAGCGCACGAAGTCGCCGGCGGGCAGGTCGAGGGTCCGGAGGACGTCGTCGAGCGCCGAGCCCGAGGCCCAGCGGAACATGCCGACCGCCATCGCCGGGGTGGGCGGCTGCGAGCCGGCCAGACGTGCCGCACGCTCGATGTCGTCGAGGCGTGACCAGATCGTCAGGGTCTCGTCGAGCGCCGGGCGGAACGCACCACGGGGCAGCGCGTGCTCGGTGCCGGGCGCGTCCTCGCGACGGGGCTGGTAGATGATCGTCGCGGCCATGGCGGCGAGCTGCGCCGGGGTGAGGTCCTTCCAGACACCCGCCTCGAGGCACTCGGCCACGAGCAGGTCGCGGTCGCCGTAGATCCGCTGCAGACGACGGCCGCCGGCTGCCACGGTGGCTTCACCGTTGCCGCCGTCCACCAGGTAGCCGAGCTCGAGCAGGACGTCGGTGACCCGGTCGAACGTCGTCGCGACGGCGCCCGTGCGGGACCGGATCTGCTGGACGAGCTTGTCGTTGGCGCGCTTGAGCTTCCACCAGCGCTCGGACCAGCGGGCGTGGGCCTCGCGTTCCGGGCAGGTGTGACAGGGGTGGCGCTGCAGCTGACGGCGGACCGCGGTGATCGCGGCCTGGCGTTCCTGGCGGGCGCCGTGCGATGCCTCTCGACCCCCGGGGACGTTCGTGCGCTCGAGGTCCGAGAGCTCTCGGCGGAGCGCCGAGTACTCGGTGAAGTCGCCGAGGTGGCACTGCATCGCCTGCTGGTAGCCGTCGAGCGACTCCTGCTGCGAGCGGACCTTGCGGGCGAGGTCGACCACCGACCGGTCGGCCTGGAACTGGGCGAACGACGTCTCGAGGACCTCGCGCGTGCGCTGCCGGCCGAACTGGTCGATCAGGTTGACCGCCATGTTGTAGGTCGGCTTGAACGACGAGTTGAGCGGGTACGTGCGACGGCTGGCCAGCGACGCCACGGCCTGCGGGTCGAGTCCGTCGGTCCACTGGATGACCGAGTGCCCCTCGACGTCGATCCCGCGACGACCGGCACGACCGGTGAGCTGGGTGTACTCCCCCGGGGTGATCGGCACACGCGCTTCGCCGTTGAACTTCTCGAGCTTCTCGAGCACGACGGTGCGCGCCGGCATGTTCACGCCGAGCGCCAGGGTCTCGGTGGCGAAGACGACCTTCAGCAGCTTGCGCTGGAAGAGGTTCTCCACGACCTCCTTGAATGCGGGGAGCATGCCGGCGTGGTGCGCCGCGACCCCGCGCTCGAGGCCTTCCAAGAACTCCCAGTAGCCGAGCACTGCGAGGTCCTCGTCCGGCAGGGTGCGGCAGTGGTACTCCGCGGTCTCGCGGATCTCGTTGCGCTCCGGCACCGTCGTCAGCGACAGCCCTGACCGCAGGACGTTCCGGACGCCCTGGTCGCAGCCGTTGCGGCTGAACACGAAGAAGATCGCGGGCAGCAGCATCCGCTCGTCGAGCATGTGCGCGATCTGCTCGCGGTGCACCTTCTCGGTGCGCGGCCCACGGCGCTCGGGGTAGCCCCCGCGACCACGACGACCGCGGTGTCCGCCGCCGTTCCGCTCGCTCCGTGCGCCGCCGCCGACCATGCGGAGCAGTTCGGGGTTGACACGGTTCGTCGCCGCCGCGCCACTCGAGTCGAACAGGTCGACCATCTTCGAGCCGACCAGGACGTGCTGCTCGAGCGGGACCGGGCGGTCTTCGGAGACGATGACGTCGGTGTCGCCACGGACGGTCTGCAGCCAGTCGCCGAACTCCTCGGCGTTGGACACCGTGGCACTGAGCGAGACCAGGCGGACCTCGGTCGGCAGGTGCAGGATCACTTCTTCCCACACGGCACCGCGGAACCGGTCGGCCAGGTAGTGCACCTCGTCGAGGACCACCCAGGCGAGGTCGTCGAGCAGGTCCGAATCGGCGTAGATCATGTTCCGCAGCACCTCGGTCGTCATCACGACGACGCGGGCGCGGGGATTGACGTTGGTGTCGCCGGTGAGCAGGCCGACCTCGGACTCGCCGTAGACGTCGACGAGCTCGGCGTACTTCTGGTTGCTGAGCGCCTTCATCGGGGTCGTGTAGAACACCTTCGCCGTCGGCTGCCGCATGGCGAGCCAGATGGCGAACTCGGCGATGATCGTCTTGCCCGCACCGGTCGGGGCGGCGACCAACACGCTGCGGCCCTGGTCGAGCGCGTCACAGGCCGCGAACTGGAACGGGTCGAGGTCGAACCGCAGGTCCGTCCGGAAGAGCTCGAGGTTGCGCGACCGGTTGCGCACCTTGGCCGCGGCGAAGCGCTCAGCTGCGCTCGTGCCGCTCACAGGCCGTACTCCTCGTCGAGCTTCGCCTGCCGCTTGGCCACGCGGCGGTCGTGGATCCAGGCGACGAAGCACGCTGCGATGTAGAGCACCACCATCGGGACGGCGAGCAGGAACATCGAGATGACGTCGGCGCTCGGGGTCACGATCGCGCAGAACACCAGGATGCAGAGGATCGCCACACGCCAGCTCTTGATGATCGCGGCGGCGGACAGCACGCCGACGAAGTTCAGCAGGACGATGAACACCGGCAGGACGAAGGCGATGCCCACCGCGACGATGAGCTTGATGACGAAGTCGTAGTACGCCTTGGCGTCGACGATCGAGGTGTCCTGGCTGGACACGAAGCTGCCGAGGATGCCGACCACGTGCGGCAGGATGTACCACCCGAAGTAGCACCCGGCGAAGAACAGCGGGATGGCGGTGCCGAGGAAGCCCCACACGTACTGGCGCTCACGCCGGATCAGCGCCGGCACGATGAACGCCCAGATCTGGTACAGCCAGACGGGGCTCGCGATGACGACACCGATGGTGATCGCGATCTGCAGCTTGAGGTCGAACGCCCCGGTGATCATCGGGAAATTCAGCTCGGCGGTGTGCCCGCCGACCTTGGCGAGCTCGGTCACCGGTGCCCGCAGCGAGTCGAGCACCCACGGGGTGAGGAACCATCCACCGACCGCGCCGATGACGATCGCCACCACTGCGCGGAAGAGGCGGTTGCGCAGCTCGATGAGGTGCTGCCCGAGCGACATGCGGCCTTCGGCGTCGGTCTTCTGGCGCCCCTGCCGCTTCGCTCGCCCGCGCGCGGTCGTCGAAGCCATGTGGTCGATCTTACGGGGTCGGGACCGACAGTCCGCCGGGGGTCGGCGTGGGCGGGGTGCGGGCGGGCCGAGCGGGTTCGGCGGGTGGCCGGTTGGGCGGGCGCAACGGGGCGTACCTGGCGAGATCGGGCGCACCTGGTCGGAACAACGCACCAGGTACGCCCGGAACGACCAGGCACCCGCGGCCCACCGAGCGGGAACGGGCACACCTGGCGAGATCGGGCGAGAAGCGACCGACGGAGACCCCGGGGCGGACGTCAGCCGGCGGCGAGGGCCGCGGCGGCGAAGTCGCGCACGGCGTCACGGGCAGCGGGCGGGTCGAGCACCACCGCGCGGCCGGGCAACCCCGCGACGAGCCGGACCACCCCGTCGAACCCGTGCGACGCCGCGAGCCGGATGCGCACACGCCCGTCGGTGTCGGGCGCGTCGGCGGTGTCGGCCAGGAAGTCGGCGACCAACGGCAGCGACGTGGAGTCGAGTTCCACGGTGACGATGACGTCGTCGGCGGCCTGCTGGAACAGCGTGTCCGGGATGACGACCTGGTCGATCGTCTTCTCGGCGGGACGGTCGTCGACCCGGGCCCCGGACATCCGGTCGAGCCGGAACGTCCGGAGCGCCTGTCGATCCAGGTCCCACGCGCGCAGGTACCAGTCGGTGTCGATCGACTCGACGCGGAGCGGGTCGACCCGTCGGGTGCTGCCCTGCGTGCGCGGTCCGGCGTACTCGAAGACCAGGCCGCGGCCGTCCGACATGGCCCGGCGGATGGTGGCGAGGGCGACGTCGTGCAGGTCCTGCCCGACGGCGACGGTCGACGCCGCTCCCCCGGCACCGCGGGACAGCTTGGCCATGAGCGCGCGGATGGCGTCGCGGTCTGCGGCCTCGGGCAGCGCGGACAGGTACTGCAAGCCGGCGATGAGTGCCGAGGCCTCGCGAGCGGACAGGCGGGGCGAGTCGTCGATCGCCACCAGGTTGGTCAGGACGATCATGTCGTTCTGGTCGAAGTCGTCCCACGCGATGTCGAACAGGTCACCGTGCTGGTACTGCATCGTCTCGCCCGGGACCCCCGACACCGCGATGAGTTCGACGGCGCGGCGGATGCGGGCTTCTGGCACCCCGAAGTGCCGAGCGGCCTCGGCCACCGAGACACGCTCGCGGTCGATGAGGTACGGCACCAGGGCGAGCAGGAAGGCGAGCTTGTCCTGCGCCTGCAGGGGTTGGGCGTCAGCCACGAACGGGGTCCTCTCCGGGGGCTGCGGCACCGTCGTCGTCGGTGTGGTCGCGCACGAGCGCGCGGAGGCGCTCTTCGACCCGTGCCCGCAGGTCGGCCGGCTCGAGCACCCGGACCTCTGGACCGAATGCTGCGAGCTCCTCGGCCAGGATCTGCGGGTCGACGTGGTGCAGCACGAGCCCACCGTCGGCGTCGGTCTCGGTGTCGCGGCGACGGGTGAGTCGGCGTTCGGCGTCGGACCCGGGTGCCACGGCGATGCGTGCGGTGCGCTCGGCCCAGATCCGCTCGAGTTCCGCGAGGGTGCGCTCCCCCGCGCCGACGGGCGCGGTGTGCTGTCCGACCGCGTACTGGGTGACGGGTCCGACGATCCGGGACAGCAGGTAGTTCTTGTCGGAGTCGGTCGCGAACTCGTGGGCGGCGAGCATCCACCGACCGCCGTGCTGCACGAGGGCGAGCGGGGCGACCTCACGCCGGCGGGCGTCGTGCTGCCCGGGCGTGATGTAGTCGAAGCGGACGGCTGCGCCGCGGTCGAGCGCGGAGCGGAGCGGTTCGAACGAGGCGTCCCGGGCGCGGAGCCGCGGGGCGTAGGCGTCGACCCCGAGCTGCAGGGCACCGTCGTCGTCCTCGGCACCCGCCGAGCGCACCTTCAGCAGGCCGCGGCGGGAGTCGGCGGACAGTGCGCCCTCGCGCCACGCCATCGCGGCCAACGACAGCAGCGCGGATTCGTCCGGGGTGAACCGGACGTCGACGGGCAGGTCGTACTCGCCCTTCGGGATCCGGTAGCGGAGCGTCTGGTTGTTGCCCGCGGCACCCGGCGTCTCGATGGTCTCGAGCGGGATGCCGAGCTCGCGGACGTCGTCCTTGTCGCGTTCGAACTGACGCTCGAGCGAGGCGTTGTCGCCACCGGTCGAGAACCGCTGCCGGTACCCCTGCACGTTGGCCAGGATCTCGGCCTTGGTCAGCCCGGACTCCGTCGAGAGCAGCGCGAGCACGAGGCTGAACAGCCGCTCCTCGGCGGGCACACGGGGCACACGGGTCGCTGGCACGAGCCGATCCTACGGCAGCGCGGGTGCACCGGAGTGCACCCGCGCCGCGGTCCGTGGACGGTCGGAGGAGGTCAGTTCGAGATCGCTCCGAGGACGTCGATCACGTAGGCGTTCGCGGTCCCCTGTTGGTTGACGATCGCCAGGACCTGGTCACCGACGCGGTGCCCGACGATCGCGTTCCGGACGCCCTCGTCGACCTGGCCCTTGGTGAGCGGGACCGCCTGCGCGCCGGAACCGTCGGTCCAGCTGGAGCCGACGACGGACGGGTCGGCACCCCAGGTGACGGCGGTGTACTTGATGACCGCGGTGTCCTTCGCGGTGAGCTCGCGGCCGTCGCCCTTGCGGAGCAGGTGCGTCTCGTTCGACTTCGGGGCGCTCCACGACGGGATCGTGATGCCGGGGGCACCGGACGGTGCGAGCACGACGGCGGGCATCTTGTCGCCGGCGAGCTGCGGGGTGCCGGTGGCTCGGGCGTCGAACGCCCGCTTGACGTCGATGACGGCGATCACGGCGTCCTCGGTCTTCTTGGACGAGTCGGTACCAGCGGCGCCGCCGGTGCTGCTCAGGGCGCTCTTCGGCAGGGCCACCGCCAGGCGGTCGCCGACGTGGGCGCACTGCAGCGAGTCGCCGAGGGCCCCGTAGTTGCTCGCGCCCGCGGTGATCGGCGCGGTCTGGCCCGAGTAGCCGCTCGTCTGGGCGACCTGGCCGGTGGAACCGTCGACCAGGGTGTACTCGACCAGGACGGGGGTGCCGTCGTCGATGGTGCGACCGGTGCCCTGCTTCAGCACGGACACCTGGGTGCCCTTGGTGGTGAGGCCCTTCGGCACGGTGACCTTCGGCTCCGAGCCGAACTTGCCGGTGGCGGTCACCGCTTCGGAAGCGGCACCGGGAGCGGCACAGCTCGCGGGCGTGGTGCCGGCACCGTTCGAGGCGCAGGCGGTGAGGGACACCGCGAGACCGATGGTGACCAGGAGTGCGGGGATGGTGCGCACGGACCCTCTTTCCGTTCGATGCAGGACGGGCACGCCGTCAGCCTACCGTTCGTCCTCGGCGGCCCCGGACGGAGCCCCAGCGGCATCCGACGGAACCCCGTCGGCCCCCGACGGAGCCACGGCGGCATCCGACGGAACCACCGCCGACGATGCCTCGGCCGCCGCGACCTTGCGCGCCTGCGCCGCCGACTGCCGGGCCACCTTGCGGAGCTTCTTGTCGCTCGTCGCCCGTTCGCCCACGGCACCGGGAGTCCAGGCCTCGATGTCCTCGTCCGAGAACTCCGCCTTGCCCGCGCGGCGCTTCAGGTTCGGCAGGACCGTGCCGTCGGCCAGACGTCGTGCCGTGATCAGGAACCCGGTGTGCCCGACCATGCGGTGGTCCGGGCGGACGGCGAGCCCCTCGACGTGCCAGGTGCGCACCAGGGTCTCGCTCGGCATCGGGTCGGTGAAGCGTCCGGTGTCGCGCAGCGCCTCGGCCGTGCGGGACAGCTGCGTGACGGTCGCGACGTAGCAGACGATGAGTCCGCCGGGCACGAGGGCGTCGGCTGCGGCGTCCACGCACTCCCACGGCGCGAGCATGTCGAGCACGACGCGGTCGACGCTCTGCGGCTCGGTCGCGTCGGGCAGCGACTCGACCAGGTCACCGACGGTGACGGACCAGTTGTCCGGGACAGCACCCAGGAAGGTGCCGACGTTGCCCCTGGCGATCGCGGCGAACTCCTCGCGGCGCTCGAACGACTGCAGCTGCCCGGTCGGGCCGATCGCGCGGAGCAGGAACAGCGACAGCGCCCCCGAGCCGACACCGGCCTCGACCACGCGGGCCCCGGGGAAGACGTCCGCGAAGGCCACGATCTGCGCGGCGTCCTTCGGGTAGACGATCGCCGCACCACGCGGCATCGACATCACGTAGTCGTTGAGCAGCGGACGGAGCGCGAGGTACTCGTCGCCGGTGCTCGCCCGGATGACCGAGCCGTCGGGCTGGCCGATGACGTCGTCGTGCCGGAGCACCCCGCGGTGCGTGTGGTACTCACCGGCGGTCTCGAGGGACAGCGTCGTGAGCTTGCCCTTCGGACCGGTCAGCTGCACGCGGTCGCCGGCCCGGAACGGGCCGCGCGGCGGCGTGTGGGGTGCGCCGCCCGCGGTGTGCGGGAGGGCTGCGGTCGGGTCCGCGGTCGGACTGGAGGCGCTGCTCGCGTCCGCTAAGTCGCGTGCGTCGTCGGTGTGGCTCATCGGGTGACCCCTTCGGTGTCCGCAGCGTGCGCCGGGTCCGGCACCGCGCCTCCAGCCCGTGCGGCCAGTGCTGGCGTCGTCAACTCGACCAGACGGTCGACGTCGACGCCCGCCAGGGTGGTCAGGTGCACGTCGCCGCCGGCGATCTCGGAGAGCGGGACGATGTGCTCGACGGCGACCGTGACGGCGCCGGAGGCGACGGCCGACGCGACGCCGGTGGCGGAGTCCTCGATCGCGACGCACGCGGTGGGCTCGACGCCGAGCTGCGCGGCGGCGGACAGGTAGGCGTCGGGGAACGGCTTCGGGCGGTCGACGTCGTCTCCGGCCACGACGACGCGGAAGCCGCGCTCGCCCAGGGCCTCGGCGGCGACGAGCGCCATCTTGCGCCGGGACATCGTCACCAGGGCGGTGGGGATGCCGCGGGCGTGCAGCTCCTCGATGAGCTCACGGGCACCCGGACGCCACGGCAGCTCGCCGTCGCGCAGGTGCTCCATCACGTAGTCGGTCATCCACTGGATGATCTCCTCGACCTCCATGTCGACGCCCTTGGCCCGCAGGAGCTCGCCGGAGCGCTCGAGGCCGCTGCCCACCAGGGACAGGCCGTCCGCTTCCGTCCACTCGGCGCCGTACCGGGTCGTCAGGTCCACCTGGGACCGCTGCCAGATCGGCTCGGTGTCGATGATCGTGCCGTCCATGTCCCACAGCACGGCTGCGGGCGGGACGAGGGCAGGAGGATGCGCGGTCACGGGCGACGAGTCTACCGGGGCCGTTCCGCTGGGCGCGGACGCGCACGTCCGCCGGCACCCCCTGGGCCTACAGTGGATGCCTGAATCGTGTCCGGCCGGGGGTATCGCTCCCGCCCCGCTCCGCTCCACCACCAGGAGGTCCGCTCCGTGCCACAGCACTCCCCCTTCAGCGACGGCCGCTTGCTCGTCGTCGCCTTCGAGGGCTGGAACGACGCCGGCGAGGCCGCGAGCGGTCTGGCGCGTCGCATCGTCGAGTCGCTCGGCCTCGACGAACTCCGCGAGCTCGACGGCGAGCGGTACGTCGACTACCAGTTCAACCGGCCCACCGTCGGCACCGACGACGACGGCAACCGCGGCGTGCAGTGGCCCCGGATCGTGCTGCACGGCCCCGGAGCCGAGGGGCGTCCGGTCATCGGCGCCACCGGCTCCCCCACCGACCGCGACGTGTTCGTGCTGGTCGGCCCCGAGCCTTCGCGCACCTGGCGTGGCTTCTGCTCGGAGATCATCGACCTGGCGGACGTCTACTCCATCGACGCCGTCGTCTTCGTCGGTGCGATGCTCGCCGACGTCCCGCACACCCGGCCGATCTCGGTGTTCGTGTCAAGTGAGAACGCCGGCGTCCGCGCTGCCTTCGACGTCGACAAGTCCTCGTACGAGGGGCCGACCGGCATCCTCGGTGTCCTCGCCGACGCGATGGACAAGGCGGGGCTGACCACGCTCTCGCTCTGGGCGTCCGTGCCGCACTACGTGCACAACTCCCCCTCGCCGAAGGCCACGCTCTCGCTGCTCGACAAGATCGAGGAGCTCACGGACGTCACGGTGCCCCGCGGGTCGTTGCTCGACGACGCCACCGAGTGGGAGGAGGGCATCGACGCCCTCGCCGCCGACGACGAGGACATGGCGTCGTACATCGGGCAGCTCGAGCAGGCACGCGACACCGTCGACTCCCCCGAGGCCTCCGGCGACGCCATCGCGCAGGAGTTCGAGCAGTACCTCCGTCGCCGGGAGCGCAAGGACGGCAAGGACGGCGGCACCGCCGGTGGCGAGGGGCCGTGGCGACCCCAGCAGTAGCCGTCACCCACTGACGGACAGGAGGCACGGTGCCGGCTGGCACCGTGCCTCCTGTCCGTCGTGGGGTGTGCGGTCACGACACGCCGCTCGCGTCCGCCGGGTGGTCGCGAACTGTCGGCTGCGGCCCGCCTGGGCGACGGTTCCTGACCCCTCGGCGGCGCGCACGCGACGCGTCGCGACCACTCCGCTGACGGGAGGCACGGTGCTGACTCGCCACGAGCCTCCCGTCCGGCGGCCGCGAACGGTCACGACACACCACTCACCTCCGGCGACTGGTCGCGAACTGTCGGCTGCGGCCCGCCTCGGCGACGGTTCCTGACCCCTCGGCGGCACGCACGCGACGCGTCGCGACCACGCGACGCAGGCCGACGGCCGGCCAGCCGACCGAGCTCAGGCCAGGCGGATGCCGAGCAGCGCGTCGATCAGGTCGACGAGCTCGGGAGTGCACGCCGTGCCGCCCGCGATCGCCGTGTCCACCGCTGCGACCGCACCCGGCGTGTCGAGGTCGTCCGAAACCCGCGCACGGATGCGCGTGGCGACGTCGGCCGCGTCGTCGGCGTGCCCGGCCAATGCTCCGGAAGCCCAGGCGTCCCAGCCCGCGAGTCGCGTCTCGGCACTCGTCAGCTCGGTGGCGAACCACTCCCAGTCGTCGGAGTACTTGTGCGACAGCAGCGCCAGCCGGATCGCCCGGGGGTCGGCGCCATCGTCGAGCAGGCCACGCACGGTGACCAGGTTGCCGAGCGACTTCGAGATCTTCGTGCCCTGGTAGGCGATCATCCCGGTGTGCACGAACGCGTTCGCGAGGGGCTGGTGGGCGAGGGCCGCAGCGTGCCCGGCACTCATCTCGTGGTGCGGGAACACGAGGTCGCTCCCGCCGCCCTGCACGCTGATCGGCAGACCGAGGCGGTCGCCGGCGATGACGCTGCACTCGATGTGCCAGCCGGGGCGTCCTGGGCCGATCTCGGTGTCCCAGGCCGGCTCGCCGTCCCGCGCGGCGCGCCACAGCAGCGGGTCGAGCGGGTCGCGCTTGCCCGGACGGTCGGGGTCACCGCCGCGTTCGGCGGCGAGGGTCAGCATGGTCTCGCGGTCGAGGCCGCTCTCGTCGCCGAGGGTCCACGCGTCGGTGGGCCGGCTGACGTCGAAGTACAGGTCGTCGCCCTCGGCGTCGTCGGTCGGGACCTCGTACGCGTAGCCGGTCTCCTGCAGGAACGACACGGCCTCGGCGACCCGCTCGACCTCGTCGGTCACGGCCACGAAGTCGTCCGGCGGCAGGATCCGCAGCGACTCCATGTCGCGACGGAACAGGTCGACCTGGGACGCAGCGAGCTCGCGCCAGTCGACACCGTCGCGAGCGGCGCGCTCGAGCAGCGGGTCGTCGACGTCGGTGACGTTCTGCGCGTACTCGACGTCGAGTCCGGCGTCGCGCCAGGCGCGGCCGAGGGTGTCGAACGCCAGGTACGTCGCCGCGTGACCGAGGTGCGTGGCGTCGTACGGTGTGATGCCGCAGACGTACAGCGCGGCACGGTCCTCGTCGCGGGCGGGGTCCACCGGCTTGCCCGTGGCGGTGTCGTGGACGACCGGTCTGGGCGCGGCGCCGGGGACGTCGGGGACGGATGGGGCCTGCCAGGCCCTCACGGCTGGATCACTCCGAGCGACAACAACACGATGAGCACGATACCGAGTGCGATCCGGTAAACGACGAAGGGCATGAAGCTGCGCTTGCTGATGTAGTTCATGAACGCTGCGATCACGACGAACCCGACCACGAACGCGACGACCGTGGCGATGAGCGTGTCGGCGAGTCCGAACGGCGATCCGTGGTCACCGAGGCTCGTCGCGGCCTCGTAGAACCCGGACAGGAACACCGCCGGGATCGCCAACAGGAACGCGAAGCGCGCGGCCGCCGGACGGGTGTAGCCGAGGGCGAGGCCCATCGACACCGTCGCACCGGAACGGGACACCCCGGGCACCAGGGCGAGCATCTGCGCCAGGCCGATGAGCAGACCGCCGCGGAACGTCATCTGCTCGATCCGGCGCTCCTTGCGGCCGACCCGGTCGAGCACCCCGAGGACGACACCGAACACGATGAGGACGATCGCGACGATCCAGAGCGACCGGAACGTCGTCTCGATGGAGTCCTTGAGCAGGAGCCCGGCGACCCCGATCGGGATCGTTCCGAGGATCACCAGCCAGCCGACGCGGACGTCGGGGTCGCCCTTCGGCACGTCACGCTTGACCACCGACCGGAACCACCGCCCGATGATCCGGGTGATGTCCTTCCAGAAGTAGATGAGCACCGCGGTCTCGGTGCCGAGCTGCGTCACGGCGGTGAAGGCCGCACCCGGGTCCTTCGCGTCGGGCAGGAACAGCCCGACGATGCGCAGGTGCGCGCTGGAGGACACGGGCAGGAACTCGGTGAGCCCCTGGACGAAGCCGAGGAAGATCGCCTCGAGGATGTGCATCGCACGGGCCTTTCGGGGGGAGGTCGGTCAGGGCACCGCCACGACGGCGACCACGAACAATATCAGTACGTCGCGAGCAGGTCGCCCAGCACCCGCCGGCCGAACGCGAGCGAGTCGAGCGGCACCCGCTCGTCGACCCCGTGGAACATCGCCGGGAAGTCCACACCGGCGGGCAGCTGCAACGGCACGAACCCGTACCCGGCGATGCCGAGCGTCGAGAGCGCCTTGTTGTCGGTGCCGCCGGACAGCAGGTACGGCAGGACCGGGGCTCCCGGGTCGTGCCGCCCCAGGACATCGCGGACCGCGTCGACCAGGGGGCCGCCGAAGTCCTGCTCGAGGCCGATGTCGCGGAACGACATGACCACCTCGACCTCGGGTCCGGCGAGCTCCCGCACCCGTTCCAGCACGGACTCCTCATCGCCCGGCAGGCAACGGATGTCGACCAGCGCCTCGGCGGTGTCGGGGATGACGTTGTGCTTGTAGCCCGCGGTCAGCACGGTCGGGTTCGACGTGGTGTGCAGCGCGGCGTGGATGAACCGCGACGCCGACCCGGTGGCCAGCGCGACCTCGTCCGGACCGGTCACCGTCGGGTCGACGCCGAGGAACCGCGCCACCTCGGCGACCATCGCGTCCGTCGTCGCCGAGAGCCGGACCGGCCACTCCTCGCTGCCGATCCGCGCGACCGCCGCCGCGAGCTTCGTGACGGCGTTGTCGCGGATCACGTGCGAGCCGTGCGCCGCAGTGCCCCGCGCGACGAGCTTCACCCACATCAGCGCCTTCTCACCGGTCTGCAGCAGGTAGGCGCGACGGTCACCGAGCGTGATCGAGTACCCGCCGACCTCGCTGATCGCCGCCGACGCTCCCGCGAAGACCTCCGGATGCTGGTCGACCACGTGGTGCGAACCCAGGACTCCCCCGGCCTCTTCGTCGGCGAAGTACGCGATGACCAGGTCACGCTCGGGCGCACCGTGCTGCTCGATGACGTCAGCCAGCGACGTCAGCATCATCGCGTCCATGTTCTTCATGTCCACGGCACCGCGGCCCCACAGCGAACCGTCCTTGACGACGCCGCCGAACGGATCGACCGACCAGTTCGCCGGATCCGCCGGCACCACGTCGAGGTGCCCGTGCACCACGAGCGCCGGTTTGTCACGGTTCCGCCCGGGGACACGCGCAACCACGCTCACCCGGTCCGGCTCCGACTCGAACAACTGCGGCTCGAGACCCAGCGCTCGGAGCTTGTCCTCGACGTAGTGGGCCGCCTCGGCCTCGCCGCGCGACTTCCCCTCGCCCCAGTTCGTCGTGTCGATGCGGATGAGGTCGCGGGCGATCGCCGCGGTCGCCTCGAGCTCGGACACGGACTGGTGCTCGGACGGCTCCGGGTTCGTCATGGCTCCACGGTATCGGTCGACACCGACCCCGACGCCGGGACGGCACACCGAGGACTCGCCCGGGATGCGCTCCCGTGTTCATCGCGCGTTCAGACCCGTGCTAGTGTCTTCTCTCGGCAGGAACGCCGGGTTCAACCCGGGAAACAGACACCAGACACCCTGTCCGGGTGGCGGAATTGGTAGACGCGCTAGCTTGAGGTGCTAGTGCCCGTATTAGGGCGTAGGGGTTCAAGTCCCCTCTCGGACACAGGAAATGCGTGCCCCCTGACCTTTCGGTCGGGGGGCATTTTCTGTTGTGTCTTCCCGGCGAGTGCCGCCATCGCTGCGCTCGGGGCGTCCTCCGCGCACACCTCCCCACCCCGTGCGAGGTTCCGCGCTCCGTGCGGCGCTGCAAGCGCGCACCGAACACGCAACACCGCACCAGATCGTGAACACAGCACGGCGCGAACGCACGTGACGGACGGACGGGAGGCGCGGTACCAGCTGGCACCGCGCCTCCCGTGCGTCCGTGGGTGCGTCTAGCTCTTCGACGCCTCGACGAAGTTGCGTCGCGGGTCGGTCTCCTTGATCAGGGAGGTCGCGTCGCGACCGGACACCGCGCCGGTGATCCAGCCGATGACGATGCGCGCCTTCCGGTTCAGGGTCGGCATCGCGTACACGTGGTAGGCGCGGTGCGCGAGCCACGCGAACAGGTTGGTCATCTTGATGCCCTTGATGTTCGCGGCACCCTTGCCCACACCGTACGACGCGACGGTGCCGATGGAGGGGTGGCGGTACTCCTCGAGCGGCTTGCCGGTGATGGTCGCGACGATGTTGTCGGCGGCGACCACGGCCTGACGGACGGCGTTCTGCGCGTTCGGCGGGTAGAACGCCGGCTGCTTGTCGGCGGTCAGGTCGGGCACCTGCGCGACGTCACCGAGGCCCCAGACGCCCTCGACGACCTGGTGGGTGTCCTCGGCCTCGACCTGGAGCTTCGCGTTGGCGGCGAGGTGGCCCTTCGGCCCGCGCGGCAGGTCGGAGGCGTCGAGGAGCGGGTTCGGCTTGACGCCTGCGGTCCAGACGAGCAGTCCGGTGGCGAACTCGTCGCCGTCGGAGAACTTGACGACACCACCCTCGGCGCTCGGCATGGTGGTCTTCAGGCGGACGTCGATGCCGCGGGCACGGAGCGACTCGAGCGTCCACTTGGACAGCTCCGGGCCGACCTCGGGCGCGACGCGGTCGAGCGCGTCGATGAGCACCCAGCGGGGCTGTTCGCCGGCGAGCGACGGGTAGGTCTTGATGGCGGCCTGCGACACGTCGAACAGCTCACCGATCGCCTCGACGCCGGTGTAGCCACCGCCGACGAACACGCTGGTCAGCAGACGACGGCGCTCGTCCTCGTCCCGCGTGGCAGCAGCCTTCGCGATGTTGTCGAGGAGCTTGGCGCGCACGTAGGCGGCCTCTTCGACGCTCTTGAAGCCGACGCCGTACTCCTCGAGTCCGGGGGTCGGGAACGTGCGGGTGACGGAGCCGAGGGCGACGACGAGCTGGTCGTAGCCGAGGGTGCGGTCGTCGCCGCCGGCGGTCGCGATCGAGACGGTCTTGTCGGCCGAGGAGATCGCGGTGACCTTGCCCTGGATCACGCGGGTCTTGCGCAGCGCACGGCGCAGCTCGACGGTGACGTCCTTCGGTGCGATGTGGCCACCGGCGACCTCGGGCAGGAACGGCAGGTACGTGTAGTAGGTGTTCTGGTCCACCAGCGTGATCCGCATGGGCACCGTGGCCGCGTGCTTCTGGAGCTGCTTGACCGTGGCGTAGCCAGCGGAGCCGCCGCCGAGGACGAGGACGTGAGGGATCGAGTCTGCCATTCCTCCGGTCTACCGGACTTTGGCTTGGCGCGTCATGAGTTCCGCGGCCTGTCGCGGAGCCGCCACCACGCGGTCTCGGCGAGTTCGGGGCCCGTGAACACTCCGTGCGGGGTGCGGCGGGACTCGGTGAGCGAGAAGCGGCGCAGCCGGTAGCCGCCGCCGAAGCGGTCGATGATCGCCTCGGGCGACGCCTCGGGGTCGCGTTTGACGTACCAGGTGCGATCGTCGACCGGCTCGATCACGCGGCCGTCACCGACGTCCGCCGATGCGGGAGCGCAGGATGTCGATGCGCTTCTGGATCTGCTCGATGCTCGCCTGTGCCACGGCCGGACCGCCGCTGATGCGCCGGAGTTCGGCGTGGATCGATCCGTGCGGCTCGTTCGAGTGACGGGACCAGATCGACACGAGCCGGGCGAGCTCGGTCCGCTGTTCCTTGATCGTCATGTACATCGGGCGGTCCGGCTCGGGCGCCTTGGGCAGGCCGTCCTTGGCCGTCCGACCCTTGGACCGCTTGGCCTGGGTCGCCTGCCGGGCGCGCAGGAGGTCGCGCACCTGGTCGGGTTCGAGGAGCCCCGGGATGCCGATGAAGTCGAGCTCCTCGAGGGAACCGACCTCGCCGCCGGTACCGAACTCGCCGCCGTCGTAGAGGACGCGGTCGAAGGACGCCTGCGAGTCGAGCGCCTCGAACGGCTGGACCTCGAGCAGGCTCTCGGACGCACGGTCTTCCTTGTTGGCCTCGGCGACCATGGCGTCTTCGGGGTTGTACATCCCGTCGTCGGCGTCCTTCGGGCGGTCGAGGGCGTGGTCGCGCTCGAGCTCGAGGGTGGCGGCGAGGGCCATCAGGCCGGGGACGCTCGGCAGGAAGACACTCGCGGTCTCACCACGACGACGGGCACGGACGAAGCGGCCGATGACCTGTGCGAAGAACAGCGGCGTGCTCGCGCTCGTGGCGTAGACGCCGACGCAGAGCCGTGGGACGTCGACGCCTTCGGAGACCATGCGGACGGCGACCATCCAGCGCGAGGTGTCCTCGGCGAAGGCGCTGATGCGGCTCGACCCCGCGGCTTCGTCGGACAGCACCACGGTCGGGCGCTCCCCCGTGATCTGCTGCAGGATCCGGGCGTAGGCGCGGGCCGTGGTGGTGTCCGTGGCGATGACCAGACCGCCGGCGTCGGGCACACCACGGCGGACCTCGGTCAGGCGCTTGTCGGCGGCGGAGAGCACGGCCGGCATCCACTCGCCCTCGGGCGACAGTGCGGTGCGCCAGGCCTGGGCCGTGATGTCCTTCGTGACCTGCTCACCCAACGAGGCCGACATCTCGTCGCCCATCCGGGTCTTCCAGCGCATCTGGCCGGCGTAGGCCATGAACAGCACCGGGCGGACGACGCCGTCCTTGAGTGCGCGGCCGTAGCCGTAGTTGTAGTCGGAGATCGAGGTGCGGATGCCCTGCTCGTCGGGGGCGTACTGCACGAACGGGATCGGTGCGGTGTCGGAACGGAACGGGGTCCCCGACAGCGAGAGCCGTCGGGTGGCACCGGAGAACGCTTCCCTGATGCCGTCGCCCCACGTCAGGGCGTCGCCGCCGTGGTGGACCTCGTCGAGGACGACCAGGGTGCGCCCGCCCTCGGTGATGCGCTTGTGCACCTCGGGGTTCATGCCGACCTGGGCGTAGGTGATCGCGACGCCCTGGTAGTGCCGGCCGAACATGCCGTCGCCGTTCTTGAACATCGGGTCGATCCGGATGCCCACGCGGTCGGCGGAGTCGGCCCACTGGCGCTTCAGGTGCTCGGTCGGTGCGACGACGACGATGCGGTCGACGGTGCCGCGGGCCAGGAGCTCGGTCGCCAGTCGGAGCGCGAAGGTGGTCTTGCCGGCACCCGGGGTCGCTGCCGTCAGGAAGTCGCGGGGTTCCTTCTCGAAGTACTTCGTGAGCGCTTCGATCTGCCAGGCGCGGAGCTTCGATGCCGTGCCCCATGCGGCCCGGTCCGGGAACGCCGGCGACAGGTGCTGGACCGCCGAGTTGCCGGCCGCTTCGGCCAGGGCCGCGGCGTCGGCTTCGTCACGGGCGGCGTCACCGTCGGCCTGCGCCGTGTCGAGCGTCGGCGATGTGCCGCCGGCGCCGGACTGGTCGTCACCCGACTCCGCCCACAGCGTGGCGGGCTGCTGGTCTTCGTACTCCGCTGCGCTCACTGAACCCGATTCTACCGCCACCGTCAGTCCTGCCGAGCGTGCGGGACGCCCCCGTCAGGGGTCCGACGGACCAGGGATGCCGGTCGCAGGACGCCGGCGCCGAAGCGAGCGGCGACCGCGTCCACGGTGGTCTCGGTGTCACGCCACGGCGCGTCGTCGTCCCACAGGGCGTTGCTGGCAGCCGTGGGCACGAGGTTCTCGCCGCGCACGCCGATCAGCCGGATCTGGTTGCCGGGTCGGTGCAGCACGTCGTACAGCTCGACGGCTTCGCGGTGCAGGCGCTTCGCGACGTCGGTCGGTTCCGCCAGGGTGCGCGACCGGGTCAGCGTGGTGAAGTCGGTGTAGCGGACCTTGAGCGCCACCGTCCGGGCCTGCACGTCGGCCTGGCGCAGGCGGACCGCGACCTTGTCGGCCAGGCGGAGGAGTTCGCGAGCGACGTCGTCGCGCTCGGTCAGGTCGCGGCCGAACGTGATCTCGTGCCCGATCGACTTCTCGCCGACGCCGGTGTCGACCACGCGCGGGTCGCGACCCCAGGACAGGTCGTGCAGCCGCTGCCCGCCAGCCGGGCCGAGTGCCGAGACGAGCGAGCCGAGCGGGGTGTTCGCCAGGTCGCCGACGGTGCGGATGCCCCGGCGTTCGAGCGTCTCCTGCGTCTTGCCGCCCACGCCCCAGAGCGCGGAGACCGGCTGCGGGTGCAGGAACGCCACGGTGTCCGCTCCGGGCACGACGAGGAGGCCGTCCGGCTTCGACCGGCTGGAGGCGAGCTTCGCCACGAACTTGGTCGATGCCGCACCGACCGAGCAGTGCAGCCCGGTCTCGGCGAAGACCGTGCGGCGGATCGCCTGGCCGATCTGCCACGGCGTGCCGTAGAGCCGGAGCGCGCCGGCGACGTCGAGGAACGCCTCGTCGATGCCGAGCCGCTCGACCCGCGGGGTGAACCGGTCGAAGATCGCCATCACGGACGCGGACTTCGCCCGATACTTCTCGAAGTGCGGTTCGACGATCACGGCGTTCGGGCAGCGGCGTTTGGCGACGGCCATCGGCATGGCGGAGTTCACGCCGTACCGACGGGCTTCGTAGGTGGCCGCCGTGACGACGGAGCGGTCGGAGTCGTGGCCCACGATGACCGGCAGGCCCTGCAGGTCGGGGCGGTCGAGCAGTTCGACGGAGGCGAAGAAGGCGTCCATGTCGACGTGAAGCACGGTCGCCGAGACGTCGTCCACCGGTGCGTCGGAGACGAGGCGGTTCCGTCCGTCCTGCTTGCTCACACCGAGATGATGCCAGGCGCCACCGACATCGCCGTGCCCGGCGTGCCGACGGCCGCACGGTGCGAGGTTCGTCCCGTCGTGCGCGGTTGTTTGCCCGCCGTCGCACCGTGCGCCCTTCGCAACTCGGTGCCGGGTTGGTTGCACGGTGCGACGCCACAAGGCAGCACCGAGCGGCCAACCCCGCACCCGCCGACGGACCCCGCACCGAGCGCCGCCACGCCATCGCCCGCGGCACCGCGCGCCCTTCGCAACTCGGTGCCGGGTTGGTCGCACGGTGCGGCGCCGCAAGGCAACACCGATCGGCCAACCTCGCACCGGCCGACGGACCCCGCACCGAGCGCCGCCACGCCAACCTCGCACCGGCCGACGGACCCCGCACCGTGCGCCGCTACGCCGCTACGCCGCCCTCGCACCGGAAGCGCCCCGGAGCGCAGCGCTCAGCCGAGCGGGCCGAGCACCGACGCGGCGATCGTCCGCGCCGCGGAGTCGCGCGACGACGGGTGGTACTGCCCCGCCCGGACGTCGCGCGCCAGCCGCGCCAGCTCACTCGACGCCCGGAACGCCGAGCCGCCGACGACGCGCATGGCCTCGTCCACGACGTGCTGCGCCGTGTCCACGGCCCGCGCCTTCGTGCCGACGAGCAGCGGGAACCACCGGGCTCCGAGGTCGTCGACCTCGTCGACCGACCGCGCCAACGAGTCGACCTGCAGCGTGATCGCGTCGACCGCGCCGCGCAGGTCGGCGATCGCCCGGCGCACGTCGGGGTCCTGCGACCGCAGAGTGCCGTCGGCCGCGGTGCGGTGCGCCACGGCGGTCGCCGCGAGCGCGACCCCCCGCTCGGCGATCCCGACGTACACCGACGCGATGAGGAGCTCGAACGAGGCGAAGATCCCGAACACGAGCGGGTCCTGGTTCGGCCCGACCGGCAGTGACCGGACGATGCGGCCAGCCGGGACGTGCACGCCGTGCAGGTTCGTGGTGCGGCTCTGCGTCGCGCGCATCCCGAGCGTGTCCCAGCCGTCCAGGTGTTCCACGTCGCCGTCCGACCGCAGCACGAAGCCGTGCACGAGCCGGGGTTCCGCCCCCGAGGTGTCCTTGCCGAAGACGCTCATGACGTCCCACGCCGGAGCGAGGGAGGTGAACACCTTCGTGCCGGTGAACCGGTACCCGCCGTCGCCGTCCGGCTCCGCCGTCGTCGACGAGTCGAACAGCACGGCGTCGTTGCCGGGTTCGCTCACCCCGAAGGCGAGCAGCTGGTCGTCCGCCGCGTGGTCGGTGACGGCCTGGAGGAACGACTCACCTCGCGCACGGACGGCGCGCGCCGCCTGCACCCACACCTGGTGCATGCCGAGGCCGAGCGCCGTCGCCGGCGCGGCCTGGGCGAGGGCGCGCTGCACGTCGGCGGTGGCGCGGAGGCCGAGGCCCGCCCCGCCTTGCTCGACGGGGACACCGATCCGCAGGTAGCCGGCGGCGCGGAGCTCGTCGAGGTCCTCGGTGCAGAACGCGTTCGCGGCGTCGTACCCGGAGGCGCGCCCGGCGATGCGGTCGAGCAGTTCGTCGGGCACCGACCAGCCGACGGCGTCCGTGTTGGCCTTCGTCATGCCACGAGACTAGGGTCCGGGACGTGTCAGATCGTCATCCTTGGACCAGGTACGTCGCGATCGGTGACTCGTTCACCGAGGGGATCGGGGACCCCGACCCGACCGTCCCGGGCGGCAACCGCGGCTGGGCGGACCGCGTCGCCGAGGTGCTGGCACACCAGACGGACGACTTCGCGTACGCGAACCTCGCGATCCGCGGGCGGCTGCTCCAGCAGATCATCGACGAGCAGGCCGAGGCCGCCGTCGCCCTGCACCCGGACCTCATCACGGTGTCGGCCGGCGGCAACGACATCATCCGCCCCGGCTCGGACCCGGACGAACTCGCCGAACGGGTGGACCGGCTCGTCGCGGACCTGCGGCGCGACGGTGCCACCGTCGTGCTGTTCACCGGCCCGGACGTCGGGATGACCCCGGTGCTCGGCATGGTCCGCGGCAAGACGGCGATCTACAACGAGAACCTGCACGCCATCGCCCTGAAGCACGGCGCCCTGGTGGCCAACATGTGGGCACTCCGCGTGCTCCGGGACCCGCGGATGTGGGCTCCGGACCGGCTGCACCACTCCCCGATGGGCCACTCCACGATCGCCGCCGCGGTGCTCGACACCCTCGGTGTGCCGCACGGACTCGAACCGTTCAACCCGGACCCGCTCGAGGCACGCCCGTGGCGCGAGGCCCGCGCCGAGGACCTCGGGTGGGCCAGGGAGTACCTGGTGCCGTGGGTGGTCCGCCGCCTCAAGCACACCTCGTCCGGCGACGGGGTGACGGCGAAGCGGCCCGAGCTGCAGATCGTCACCGAGCACCCTTCCGACACCCCGTAGCCGACGACGCCCCTTCGAGTCCGCACGCCTGCGCAGCCGCGACACACCACGGTCATCGCGCCCCGGCTCACCGGGGCGCGATGACGCTACGGGGGCGCGAACCGCGTCGTGCGCGCCGCGAACGGGGTCGTGCGCACCCCGTGGTCGGCACCGGTCAGTCAGCGGGGCGACGGAGCGTCATCGGACCGTCGTGCAGCGGCTCGGTCTTCCACTTCGCCCCGACCGTGCCCGCGTCGAGGTCGATGCGCAGGTGCAGCAGGTGCGGGGTCTCCAGGAAGCGGACCGCGACGAGCACGGTGCCCTCCGGCTCGGTCGCCGCACTCGCCGCGAGGGCGCCCTCGACGGCCCACCGTCCTTCGCCGAGCGGCACGGACTCCGACCGGCCGTCGTCGGTGATCGTCAGGCGGATCCCGTCTGCACCGCGCGCGAACGTGGCGGCGTCGAGGATCCCGCCGGGACGCGACCGCAGCTCGACGTCGGCGAGGTGCTCCGGAAGGCGACCACCCTGCACCGGTGGCAGCCCGAGGGAGGCGAGCCGGGCCTCCAGTGCGGTGTCCGCATCCGTGTCGGTCGTGCCGTCGACGGCGGGCAGGAGGTGCTGCCAGGCCGCGTCGAGGACCGCCTGCATGTCGACGGTCTGACCGGTGATCGCGAGCACGACGTCCTGCTCCGGCAGGACGACGCAGAACTGACCGTAGGCGCCGTCGCCGCGGAAACCGTGGCGGGCCATCCAGAACTGGAAGCCGTACCCCTTCGACCAGTCCGGGTTGGCCTCGTCCGGGTTGGCGACCTGCGTGCTCGTGGCCTGTTCGACCCAGTCGGCGTCGAGGATCCGCTCGCCGTTCCAGACGCCGTCCTGCAGGTACAGCTGGCCGAGCTTCGCGACCGCGTCGGTCGTGGCGTAGCACCCGCTGAACCCGAACTCCGCGCCGGTGTCGTCGCGGCGCCACGCGAGGTCGTCGATGCCGAGCGGGTCGAGCAGGTGCGGGCGGAGCCAGGCCACGAGCGACCCGCCGGTCACGCGCCGGACGATGCTCGCGAGCGTGTACGTGCACGGCTGGTTGTACGCGAAGACCGAGCCGGGCTCCTCGTCCGGCGGGAGCAGCAGGAACCCGCGCACCGTGTTCGTCGGATCGAGGGCCTCCGCCCGTTCGAGCGTCTCCTCGCGGTGCCCGCTCGCCATCGCGAGCAGGTGCCGCACCCGCATCCGGCGGCTGCGCTCATCGGTGACGTCGGCGTCGAGCTCCGGGAAGTACGACAGCACGGTCGCGTCGAGGTCGACCAATCCCTGCCGCACGGCGATGCCGACGGCCGCTGCGGTGAAGCTCTTGCTCAGCGAGTAGAGCAGGTGCACGCGGTCGGCCGAGTACGGCTGCCACCACCCCCCGGCAGCGACCTGGCCGTGCCGGAGCAGCATGAAGCTGTGCGGCTCGACGCCGGGTGTCGACTCGAGGGCGTCGACGAACGCGAGGACTCCGCGGGCGTCGACGTCGAGGGCGGAGGGGGTGGTCCGGGGGAACGTCGTCATCGTCGTCACCCGACCGACTCTACGGTCGGGCACCGACGAGCGTCACGCCCCCTGGAACGGGTTCGTCCAACGCCACCAGACGCCGGGGTCGTCGATCGTCCGCGCGAGCGCGAGCGGCACCGTGACCGGGTCGTGGTCGGAGATGCGGAACCGGACCCGCCCGACCCGCTCGCCCTTCGTGCCGAAGGTCACCCGCTCGAGCGTCGCCTTCGCGGTGACCGTGGTCTTCCCCCACACGAGCACCTCGGCGGCCTTCGTCGTGACCGCGTCCGCCTCGTCCTGCCACGGGGTCGAGAAGGTGCCGAAGGTCTGCCCCCGGTGGGTGAGCGTCACCACCTGGAAGTTGTCCGCGACGGACCGCAGCAACCGCTGCACGTCGTTGTCGAGGGAGTCGTGGTCCACGCCACCGAGCATCACGCCGACGACGGTGACCTGCCTGCCGCCACGCTCGTACGTCGCCGCGAACAGCAGGCAGGCCCCGGCCTCGTCGAGCGTGCCGGTCTTGATCCCCTCGACGCCGTCGAGCCCGAGGAGCTTGTTCGAGTTCTCGATCGCGCCGACCGTCGGGATCGTGACGTCCTGCGTGCCGACGATGTCCTTGACGACCGGGTTCGCGAGCGCCAGCTGCCCGAGCTCGACCAGGTCGGTCGCGGTCGAGGTGTTGTCCGGGTCGAGGCCGGTCGGCTCGTGGATCGTCGTGTCGTCGAGGCCCTGCTCGTCGAGCCACTTCGCGGCCGCTCGCTCGTAGGCGTCGAGGGATCCGAAGGCCCAGATGGCGAGCGCGCCGGCGTAGTTGTTGGCCGACTTCATGAGCATCACCTGGAACGCCTGGTGCTCGGTGAGCTTCAGGCCGGCCGGCATCGGGGCGACCTCGCCGTTCTGCGCCGCGTACTTCGCGTACAGGCCCTCCATCTGCTTCGTGAAGCGGATGGCCGGGCCCGACTGTCCGGGCGCCATCGGCTTCTCGTCGAGCACCACGAGCGCCGTGACGACCTTCGTGATGCTCGCGATGGACCGGGGCTTCGTGTCGCCGCTGGTACGCAGGCTCTCGGGGAAGTCCGTCGCTTCGACCGCGGTCGCGCCGTAGCCCGGGAAGCTCAGTGCCGGGGCAGTCGTCCTCGGTGCCGAGTAGGTGGTGGTGCTGGCGCTCGCCGGACCGAACGGCACGACGGCCGCGGCGACGAGGTACCCGGCCACCAGGAGCAGCACGGCGACCACCGAGATCGTGACCGGCCTCCGGACGGCGGAGCGGGGGCGGCGGACGACTCGTGACACGGGACCCGAGCGTACCGGTCCGCTCCTAGGCCGAGGCTGCGACCGGCTGGTCGGGCTGCCGTTCCGGAGCAGGGGCCTGGGCGGCCGGGCTGGCGGGGTGCGCACCCACGGCCGGGTCGGCCACATCGGCCGCGCCGGTCGTCTCGGGCCGCGCGAAGGTCAGGCGACGGGACAGGTACGCGAACACCGGGCCGAGCGCGTTCATCAGCACGACCGAGACCCAGGCGGCCCAGGCGTTCCCCGGGTCGAAGCCGAACCCGCCGAAGCACGTCGCGAAGAACGAGGCGAACCCGAGGAACATCCCGGGGACGAGCCCGAACAGCTTCGTGCGACCGGTGTACATCAGCGCGCAGTTCACGACGAGGATGAGCAGCGCCAGCACGGTGTTCTGCGCCGCCTGCCGCTCGCCGAAGAGCGTGCCGAACCGCTGGTCGAGCAGGACGATGACCAGACCGAACGCCGACCCGATCGGCATCGCGGCCCAGAGCCGGGTGGCGTTCCGCAGCGTCGGCTTGCTGCCGAGCAGGAACATCCCCGCCCAGCTGATGAAGACCGCCCAGGTCGGCAGGTGCAGGGCGTTGCCCCCGATGAACGCCGTGGCACCGGCCAGGACGGAGGCGACGATCTCGTGCGGGATCCGTTCACGCATGGCTGAGTTCCTTCGATCGGTTCGTGGTGCGGCTGGTGGTGAGTCGGGTGGTCCTGGTGGTCTCGGCGACGACCCGGCCGCGCTTGACGACGAGGGCGCGGTCCGGCCGGTCGAGCAGCACGCCGTCCGGGTCCGTGGTGGAGAGCACGACGAGGTCGGCGGCGGCACCGGGCCGGATGCCGTGGGTGTCCGCGACGCCGACGACCTGCGCGGCACCGGTGGTGGCCATCGCGAGCACCCGTCGCAGGTCGTCCGGTCCGGACAGGTGCCCGGTCTGGGCCAGCAGGAGCCCGACGTCGAGCAGGTCGGCGTTCCCGAACGGGGTGAAGGCGTTCCGGACGTTGTTCGACGCGTACGCGCTCGTGACGCCGGCGTCCCAGAGCTCACGGACCGGCACGACCCCGCGGCGGACGTCGTGGTCGTCGGACCGGCCGCCGAGGTGCAGGTCGGTCGCGGGCAGCGGCACGACGGCGACCCCGGCGGCGGCCAGGCGGTCGAACAGCACCCGGCGCTCGCCGCGGGGCAGGCTGGCGACCGAGGTCACGTGGCCGAGCGCCACCCGCCCCTGCAGCCCGCGGGCGGCCACACGGTCGGCGATGTGCCCGGCGAGCGCGTACCGCGGGTCGGAGGTGTCGTCGGCGAAGTCGGCGTGCAGGTCCGCCGGCACGCCGAACTCCTCGGCGAGGTCCAGGACGGTCTCGACGTGCTCGTGGCACGCGGCGAGGGTGCGCTCGTTGTAGGTGCAGCCGCCGATGACGTCTGCCCCTGCGGCGAGCGCCCGGCGGAGCAGGGCCAGCGTGCCCGGTGCCTTCGCGATGCCCTCCTGGGGGAAGGCGACGATCTGCAGGTCGAGGGCGTCCCGGTACTCGTCGCGCAGGTCGAGCAGGACCTCGACGCCGGTGAGCCCGACGATCGGGTCGACGTCGGGGTGTGCGCGGACGAGGGTCGTGCCGTTCGTGATGGCCTGGTCGAGCAGGGTGCGGGCGCGGTCGCGGACGGTGGCGTGGGTGAAGCCGCGCTTGAGCTCGCCCGTGACGGCGATGGCTCCGGCGAGTGTGCCGTCGGGGTTCGGGCGTTCCCGGTCGAGCAGGGCCTTGTCGACGTGCAGGTGCGCTTCGATGAGTCCGGGGATGACGACGCGGCCGGCGCAGTCGACCACCCGGGCGGAACCAGCGGGAGCGGCGGCACCAGGGAGCGTGTCGGAGATGCTGGCGATCAGGCCGTCGGTGATCACGAGGTCGACGGAACGGCCGTCGGTCAGCCGTGCATTGGTGAGGACCAGGTCCACGTCGGACCTCTCTTCCGGTCGGTGCTGGCGGGGTGTGCTCCACCATTCGCCCACCGTGTTTCGGGTTCCGACGCCGGATGTGACGGCCGTGTAAAAGTTGGTCGTACCAATGAACCAAGCAGACCAACGGGCCCTACGGTCGATGGCATGCACCGTGGACGGACCCTGAGTGCGGCGACCGCCGCCCACCTCGGCACGCTCGTGCTCGACGACCTGCAGCCCGGCGACAAGCTGCCGCCGGAACGCACCCTCGCCGAGGACCTCGCCGTGTCCCGCACGACGATCCGCGAGGCGTTGCAGGAGCTGGAGCGCCGTCGCCTGGTCTCCCGGACCCCTGGTCGTGGCACCGTCGTGCTGCCGAGGCCGGAGGAGGCGTCGGCCCTGCTCGACCACCACCGCGACGACCTGGACCACCGGGCCGAGCACGTCGCCGAGTTCCGGACGGTCGTGGAGCCGCAGGTCGCGGGACTCGCGGCGGCGCGGGCGGGTGCGGCCGACCTGCTCACCCTGGAACGCATCCTCGCCGCCACGCACGCGGGCCTCAGCCCGGAGGAGTCGCTCGCGCAGGACGTCGCCTTCCACGTGCAGGTCGCCCGTACCTCGGGCAACCCCCTGCTCGTGTCCCTGTGCGAGCTCAGCAGCGGATGGGTGCAGGACGTCCGCGCCCGGTCGCACAGCACCAGCGAGGGGCGGCGGTCGTCGTTCGAGTGGCACGAGCGGATCCTCGAGCGGATCCGGCAGCACGACGTCGACGGCGCGGCCCGGGCGATGGCCGACCACCTCGCCGACGTGGCCCACCTGGTCGAACGGAGGACGGACCGATGACCACCGCACACCACACCAGCGCACACCGCACCACCGCACACCGCACCACCGCACACCAGAACACCGCCCCCGCGGTCCCGACCCTGCAGCCCGGCGCCGGGCCCGTCCGCGGCGACCACTCCCTGCACGTCGACCCGGAGACCGTCCTGTGGGGTCGGCTGCCGAGCGACGGTGACGTCCCCGCCCTGACGATCGGTGCCGGGGAGTCCGTCACCATCGACACCGTCAGCCACGAGGGGATCCTGCCCGACCAGGGCAGCGACCCCGTCGCCTGGTTCGGCGACCACGGTGTCGCCCCGGAGCACGTCCTCACCGACGCCGTCGCGATCGCCCGCTCCGGACACCGCGACCCCACGGCGGACGGCCCCCACGTGGTGTCCGGTCCGATCGCGGTGCGCGGCGCCCGCCCCGGTGACGTCCTGACCATGACGGTGCTCGAGACCCTGCCCCGGGTGCACTACGGCGTGGTCTCGAACCGGCACGGCCGCGGTGCCCTGCACGGCGAGTTCCCGGTCGACGGCACGACGGTGAGCGTCTTCGCCGACGTCGTCGACACCGCCCAGGGTCGACGGGGCCGCATCCCGCTCACCGCCGCGGGCGACCGCTTCGCGCACTTCCCCCTGGCACCGTTCCTCGGGATCATGGGCGTCGCGACCCCCGGCGAGCGGCTGCACTCCGTCCCGCCCGGTCGTCACGGCGGCAACATCGACGTCAACCTGCTGCAGGTCGGTTCGCAGCTGCACCTGCCGGTACTCGTCCCCGGTGCGCTGGCCCACGTCGGCGACCCGCACTTCGCCCAGGGCGACGGCGAGGTGGCGCTCACCGCGATGGAGGCCTCGCTCCGCGCCACCATCCGCTTCGACCTGACCCCGGCAGCCGAGGCCGCCGCCCGCTTCGGCGACCTGGTCTGGCCCGTCGCCGAGACGCAGGAGTTCCTGGTGCCCACCGGCATGGACCCCGACCTCGACGAGGCCGTCCGGCAGTGCGTCCGGCACGCCGTCGCGATCCTCGGCGCGCGCTGGGGCATGGAACGCCACCTGGCGTACGCGTACCTGTCCGCCGCGACCGACTTCAACATCTCGCAGGTGGTGGACCTGGTCACCGGGGTCCACGCCCGCATCCGCAAGGCCGACTTCGAGGAGCCCGTCCGATGACCACGCCCGGAACGTCGACCAAGCCGCACACCCCGGCCACGCCGGACGCGCCCGACGCCCCGGCCGGCCTGCTCGCAGCCCTCGACGCCTACGAGACGGCACTGCTGGCGAACGACCTCGACGCCCTCGACGCCGCCTTCGTCGACTCCCCCGGCACGATGCGCGGCGACGACCGCGGCCTGCTCGTCGGGCACGACGCGATCAGCGCGTTCCGCGGGGCACGGGGTGGGGTCGCGACCCGGTCGCTGACGCACGTCGAGGTCCGCCCCCTGACCGAGGACCGCGCCCTCGTCGTGTCGGTGTCCCGGTTCGCCGCGGGTGGGCAGGGCCTCCAGACCCAGCTCTGGCGCCGCGACGGCGAAGGCGACACCGACACCGACACCGGCGCCGGACCCCGCTGGCGCATCGAAGCGGCCCACGTCACCGGCCGCCCGAAAGCCGTCGACACCACCGTCTGGCGGGCCGTCGGCGACCCGCTCGTCGCACCCACCGCCGTGGGGCCGCTCGACGGCCTGACCATCGCCGTCAAGGACCTCTACGCCGTGCCCGGCCAGCCGGTCGGCGCGGGCAACCCGACTTACCTGCACGAGGCACCGGTCGAGACGACGGCCGCCCCCGCGGTCGCCGCGCTCCTCGCCGCCGGCGCGTCGATCCGCGGGATCGCACGCACCGACGAGTTCGCCTACAACCTGACCGGCCGGAACGCGCACCACGGCACGCCGCCGAACAGCGCGGCCCCCACCCGACTGCCGGGAGGCTCGTCCAGCGGATCCGCATCGGCCGTCGGCCTCGGGATGGTCGAGATCGGGATCGGCACGGACACCGCGGGCTCGGTGCGGGTCCCCGCCTCGTACCAGGGACTCTGGGGCCTCCGGACGACCCACGGCACGGTGTCCCGCGACGGGCTGCTCCCCCTGGCGCCGTCGTTCGACACCGTCGGGTGGCTCACCCGCAGCCCCGAGGTGCTGCTCGCCGCCCTCGACGCCACCGTCCCGCCGATGCCCGGACCGGACGACGCGGTCGACGCGACGGTGCTCGTCGTCCCCGAGGAACTCGTCGCGCTCGTCGAACCGGACACCGCCCGGGCCTTCACGGCCTTCGTCGAGACCCTCGACGAACCCGTCGCCACCGTCCGACTGCGCGACCTCGGCATCCCGGAGCCCCGAGCCCTGCAGGAGCAGCTGCGGCTCGTCCAGGCCGCCGAGGCCCTGGCAGCACACGGCCCCTGGATCGACGCGCACCCCGGAGCGCTGAGCGCCGTGGTCGGCGACCGGTTCCGCGCGGCCGGGGCGAACGACCCCGACGCGACCGCCGACGCCGTCACCGCCCTGGACGCCGTGCGCACGACGATCCGCGGTGCCCTCGCCGGTCGGACCCTGCTGTTCCCGACCGTCCCCGGGCCCGCACCGCTGCTGGGCGCGGACGCCCGAGCGCTCGAGCGCACCCGGACCGCCACCACGGCGATGACCGCGCTCGCGAGCGTCGGCGGGCTCCCCGCGGTGAGCGCACCGGCGATGACCGTGGCCGGCGCGCCCGTCGGCGTCTGTCTGGTCGGCGGACCGGACACCGACCGTGCCCTCGTGACCCGTGCCGGGCGCATGCTGCCGGACCAGCCCGCCCCGGGCCTCCCGACCGTCTCGGTGGTGCGCTAGGAGGCGAGCCGCCGGGCGTGGGTGACCGCCCACAGACCGACGGCGCTCGCCGCGGCCACGTTGAGCGAGTCGACGCCGTGTGCCATCGGGATGCGGACGGTCGTGTCAGCCGACGCGATCGCGGCCGGCGTCAGTCCCTGCCCCTCGGTGCCCATGACGAGCGCGACCCTGTCGGGCAGGTCCGCCACGAAGGCGTCGAGGTCGACGGACTCGTCCGTCAGTGCCATCGCGGCCAGGTGGAAGCCCTGTGCGCGGAGTTCCTCACCCGCCGCGGGCCAGTCGCCGATGCGGGTCCACGGCACCTGCAGGACGGTGCCCATGCTCACCCGGACGCTCCGGCGGTACAGCGGGTCGGCGCAGCGCGGGCTGACGAGCACGGCGTCGGCGCCGAGACCGGCGACGCTGCGGAACACGGCACCGACGTTCGTGTGGTCGACGATGTCCTCGAGCACGACGACGACCTTCGCGTCCCGCACCACGTCGGCGACGCTCGGCAGCTCGGGACGCTGCATCGCAGCGATCGCACCGCGGTGCATGCGGAAACCGGTGAGCTCCTCGAGCAGGGCGTCCGCACCGACGAAGACGGGACCGTCGTGCTCCGCGACCAGCGGCAGGACGCTGTCGAGCCACTTCTCCTGCACCAGGATGCTGCGCGGCACGTGACCGGCGCGGACCGCCCGCTCGATGACCGTGTTCGACTCGGCGATGTACAGGCCGCCCTCGGGCTCCGAGACCCGACGGAGCGCCACGTCGGTGAGCCGGGCGAAGTCGTCGAGGCGGGGATCGTCGAGGGAGTCGATGCGGACGGGGTGCACGGGGCTCGTTTCGGTGTGGTGCGGCGATGGCGTCCCCGGTGCTCCGCTCGGGAAGTGACCGGGACGGTCGGGTGTTGAGGGTACCGTGAACAGGGTGCTGGATGATGCTGCGTCGACGACCGGACCGACCACCGGAGCGGCCTCCGGGGCCACCTCCGGGTCGGTGAGCGCCGACGACCTCGACCGTGTCGTCGAGCTGCTCGCGGGCAAGCGCGTCGCCGTGCTCTCCGGCGCCGGTCTCAGCACCGACTCCGGCATCCCCGACTACCGCGGAGCCGGACGCGTCGTGCGGAAGCCCATGACGTTCCAGGAGTTCCTCGCCGACCCCGCGAAGCGCCAGCGGTACTGGGCCGGATCGCACCTGGGCTGGCGGAGCTTCGCGGCCGCCACGCCGAACGACGGGCACCGGGCGCTCGCCGCGCTCGAGGACGCCGGGATCGTCGCCGGCGTCATCACGCAGAACGTCGACGGCCTGCACCTGCGCGCCGGGTCCCGTCGCGTCGTCGAGATCCACGGGTCGATGGACCGCGCCGTGTGCCTGCGGTGCGGGCAGGTGTTCTCCCGCTCCGACCTCGCCACCACCATCGACCGGGCGAACCCCTGGATCGACGAGCCCGGGTCCGTGCAGCTGCAGCCCGACGGCGACGTCGAGATCACCGAGGTCGAACGGTTCGTCGTGCCCGCGTGCTCCGTCTGCGGCGGCGACCTGAAGCCCGACGTCGTCTTCTTCGGCGAGTTCGTGCCGGCCGAGAAGTTCCGCGAGGCCGTGTCGATCGTCGCCGACGCCGACGCGCTGCTCGTGGTCGGGTCCTCCCTCACCGTGAACTCGGGCGTGCGGCTGGTCGACCACGCGGCACGCCGGAAGAACCCGGTGGTCATCGTGAACCGCGGTGAGACCCGCAGCGACCGCCGGGCGGCCGTGAAGCTCGACGCCGGCACCACCGAGACGCTCGTGCACCTGGCGGAGCGGCTCAGTGCGGCGGGGGCGTCGCGCGCGGAGTCGCCCGCGGCGTCACCCGCAGCCTCACCCGCGGCGTCGCATGCGGCGTCGCGCGCGGACTCGCGCTCGTCCGAGTAGCCGGACGGGTCCGCCGGTCGCGTCTGCGAAGATCGACGGGTGACGACCCTCCTGTACCTCGTCCGCCACGGCGAGACCGACTGGAACGCGCAGCGCCGCATCCAGGGCTCCACCGACATCCCGCTCAACGACACCGGACGACGGCAGGCCGCCGAGGCCGCCGAACTCCTGACCCGCCGGCCGTTCGACGCCGTGGTCGCCTCCCCGCTGTCCCGCGCCGCCGAGACGGGTGCGATCATCGCCGATCACCTGGGACTCGACGCCCCGACGACGTACCCGGGCCTGGCCGAGCGGTCCTACGGCGAGGCCGAGGGCCTGACCGACGACGAAGTGTCCGCCCGGTACCCGCACGACGACATCCCCGGTCGGGAGTCCCGCTCCGCCCTGCTCGCGCGGATCACCGAGACCCTCGGCGAGATCGCGGTGCGCTTCGACGGAGGCGTCGTGGTGGTCGCGACGCACGGCGCGGTGATCCGCAGCGTCGTCAACGCCGCAGCCCCCGGGACGGCCGACCGCGGCCACACCCCGATCCGGAACGGGTCCATCCACTCGTTCCGGTGGGACCCGGAGCGCTTCCACGCCGAACTCGTCCGGTTCGACGACCCGATCGACGACGTCTCCGACGCCACCGGCGGCTCGGCGTTCGAGTACCAGAACCCCTTGGAACGCCGGGGCTGACCGGGGACTACGCTCCGACGCACCCGCACACCGGGGACCACCCGCAACCCAGGGTGACGGGAGCCAGATGTCCGACGACGGAACCAGCCGACACGGCCGGCATGCCCCCGATCCGTCCGACGACGACCTCGACCGCGTGTTCGGCCCGGAGACGGCGAGCATCCCCACGCGCACCCGCGCCCGCACCTGGTTCGTCATCGGCGTGAGCGTCCTCGTCGTGGCGGCGGTCATCGCCGTGGTGCTCGGGTCGATCATCGGCTCCGTGCAGAACGGCATCGGCGGGGTGTTCCCACGGCCGGACATCGCGCTCGACCGGTTCGACACGCGGGTGGACGACCTGCCCGGCGTCATCGAGGTGCGGCACCACGCCCCGGCCAAGACCGGGTTCGCGAGCTACGACGCGGTCGCGACGGTCCGCGCCGACCCCTCGCTCGACCGCGCTGCCAGACGTGACCTGGTCGCCGCCATCAGCCGAGCAGCCGACGAGTCCGGTGGCAACGGCGTCCGCGTCGTCGCGATCGCCGACCTCGGCAGCCTGCAGATCGGCGTCACAGGAGCCGGGGAGGTCGCGGCGAAGCGACTCGCGCTGGCGGACACGCTCGACCGCATCGGCGGGGTCACCGCGGTCCGCTGCTCGTGGGAGCGCGGCGGCGACCCGTCCGACACCGCACGGGACCAGTCGATCGTCGTGCGGACCCCGGGGCGGGGAGCAGCGGTGCCGCCCATCGTGTCGCGGGTGACCGAGGAGACGCAGAAGGTGTTCCCCGGGGCGGACGTGCAGGTGATCGCGCCGCAGTAGCGGAAGGAGGTGTGGTCGCGCGGTCGTTGCGGGCGGGCGACGTGGAACGACACGGTCGACGTCGTACGACATCGGCAGCGTCGTTCCGCATCGCCACGAACCGCGAGACCGCGCCAGCGCCCCGAGCCCGCGCCGGCGCCCGCCCGCGCCCGCCCTCAGGCCCGCCGGTCCCCCACGGCCCGCTCGACGGCCCGGACGACCTGCTCCGCCGAGTCCTGCCACCGGAACCGCCGAGCACGCTCGATCGACCGCAGCGAAGCCTCGTCCCACCGGTCCTCGACCCGCCGGACGGCCGCGGCGACGGCGGACGGCGACGCCGGGTCGAAGTACTCGGCCGCATCGCCACCGATCTCGCGGAAGATCGGGATGTCGCTGACGACGACCGGGGTCCCGACGCCCATCGCCTCGACGAGCGGGATGCCGAACCCCTCGTCGTACGACGCGGTCGCCAGCGCCGTGGCCGAACGGAGCACGGACAGGTACTCCTCGTCCGTCGCGCCGTCGTGGAAGACGATCGTCCCCGCGGGAGCGAGCCCCTCGAGTCGCGCCCGGTCGGCACCGGACACCCGCGACATGCAGTGCAGCGTCCAGTCCGCCCCGAGCAGCGGCAGCGCCGCCGCCAGGGTCTCGACGTTCTTGTACGGCATGAACGACCCCATGTAGACGAGGGAGCGCTCGCGCGGCGCTCCGGTCGCCCGTGGCGTCGCCGGGTCGGCCGCGTTGTACGCGACCGTCACGGGTCGTCTCGTCAACCGGTGCTCGGCGATCAGCCCGGCGGTCGTCTCCGACACCGTCACCACCCCGTCCGCACCGTTCAGCAGGAACCGCTGCGGCGCCCACGACAGGTGGAACGCCCGCCAGCCGAGCCGCAGCGGCCACGAGAACTCCCGCGGGGGCGTGCGGTTGCGGTAGTAGATCAGGTCGTGCAGCGTCAGGACGAGCGCGTACCGGCGCCCGCGCGACCCCATCGTCTGCATCGGTGAGAACACCGCGTCGAGCCCCAGACGGTTGACCCGCCGGGCGACGAGCGGCTCCCCCGCGTCCGTCGGTGCCGGCAGCAGCTCCCACGGCAGGTCCGGCGGCAGCGACTCGAGCTGGCGCTCGTCGTGGACGAGCAGCACGAAGTCGTGTCGGTCCGGCAGGTTCGCGACCACTCCGGCCGTGAACCGGCTGATGCCGTCGTGCCGACCGATCCGCACGTACCGGCAGTCGATCCCGATGCGCAGGCGCGTCACGCGTCGGTCTCCTTCGTGTCGCTCGCCGTCGCCTCGGTCGCCTTCGCGGCGTTCGGCTTCGTGGTGTTCGACTTCGCCGGAGCCGTCTTCGCCTCGGTCGCCTTCGCGGCGGTCGTCCGGGAGGCCCGCCCCGCCCCCGACGGTCGGCCCGCCCTGGTGCCGCGGCCCCGTCCAGGGCGCGCGGCCGTGTCCGCCATCCGGCGCAGCACCGCGGCGGCGGCCGGAGCCGGTGTCTCGTAGTGCACCAGGTGCCCGACACCCGGGATCACGACGAGCTCGGCGTCCCGCAGGCGTTCGGCGAGTGCACGCTGTTCGGGCACGGCGGTGATGTCGTCGTGCTCCGCCGCGACGAGCAACACGGGCACGTCGATCCGGTCGGCGTACTCGGACACGTCGTGGGTGACCGAGGTGCGGAACGCCTCGAGCACGCTCGTACGGTTCGCGAAGGCCGAGAAGTACCGGTCGTGCTGATCGTGGACCCACCGGCGGACGACGGGGTCGTGCGACTTCAGCATCGCGATGCTCATCGCCCGGACGATCGCACCGTTCCGCAGTATCCCGAGCCCGATCGGCTTCGGCAGCACCGCGCCGGCACGGTAGTACCCGATCGCGATCGCGGTCCCGACGGCACGCGGACCCTGCAGTGCCGGGGCGGCGATGGGGTTGACGAGGACGAGCAGCCGGGTGTCGAGACCGGCGGCGACGGTGGCCGACACCACGATCGACCCGAACGAGTGCCCGAGCACGACGGTGTCGCGCCCGAGCCCGAGCGCGGCGTGGAACCCGGTCAGCCAGGTGACGTACGCGTCGATGTCGGACACCGGCAGCGGATCGGACACGCCGAAGCCGGGCAGGTCGGGCACGATCACGCGGACACCTTCCAGGTGCGCGGCGATCGTCTCGAGGCCGTGGTGGTCCCCGCGGAACCCGTGCACTGCGAGCACGGTGCGATCCGCGTCCTCGGGCCCGTAGACCCAGTAGTGCGTGGCCCGGCCGTCGACCTGGACGGCCCGGTGCACGACCGGTGTGGCGGCCATCAACGACTGGTACGGGGAGAGCACGGGCGGTTGCATCGGCGTCAGTCTAGGGAGCGAACCGCACGAATCCCCGGACACCCGCAGCATCTCGCGCCTATCGTGTCCGGGGCGGGCCGTCGAGCGGTCCGTCGACGACGACGAGGAGCACGGTGACCTTCACAGCCCCGATCCAGCTGCCCGGCCTGACGCTCGACCCGCAGTGGTACAAGCGCTCGGTCTTCTACGAGTGCATGATCCGGTCGTTCGTCGACTCCAACGGGGACGGCATCGGCGACATCCAGGGCGTGATCGGCAAGCTCGACTACCTGCAGTGGCTCGGCGTCGACGCGCTGTGGCTGCCGCCGTTCTTCCAGTCGCCGATGCGTGACGGTGGCTACGACATCGCCGACTACCGGGCGATCCTGCCGGAGTTCGGCACCCTCGACGACTTCCGCGAGCTCGTCACGAAGTCGCACGAGCGGAACATGCGCATCGTGATCGACATGGTGATCAACCACACCAGCGACCAGCACGAGTGGTTCCAGCAGTCCCGCGAGGACCCGGACGGCCCCTACGGCGACTTCTACGTCTGGCGCGACACCGACGAGGACTACTCGAACATCCGCATCATCTTCGTCGACACCGAGGAGTCCAACTGGACCTTCGACCCGGTCCGGCGCCAGTTCTTCTTCCACCGCTTCTTCTCGCACCAGCCCGACCTGAACTTCGAGAACCCCGCCGTCATCGAGGCCATCTACGACGTCGTCCGGCACTGGCTCGACATGGGCGTCGACGGCCTCCGGCTCGACGCGATCCCGTACCTGTTCGAGTCGGAGGAGGGCAACGGCGAGGGCGAGCCGGAGACGCACGAGTTCATCAAGAAGCTCCGCGCGATGGTCGACGACGAGTACCCCGGCCGGGTGCTCCTGGCCGAGGCGAACCAGTGGCCGCGCGAGACCGCAGCCTTCTTCGGCACCGACGAGGAGCCCGAGTGCCACATGGCGTTCGACTTCCCGGTGATGCCGCGCATCTTCTACTCGCTCCGCGCCCAGCACGCCGCCGAGCTCAAGGCGATCCTGTCCGAGACCCTCGACGTGCCAGCCAGCGCCGCGTGGGGCGTCTTCCTCCGCAACCACGACGAGCTCACGCTCGAGATGGTGAGCGAGGAGTACCGGCAGGCGATGTACGGCTGGTACGGCTACGACCCGCGGATGCGCTCGAACATCGGTATCCGCCGACGTCTCGCTCCCCTGCTCGACAACTCGCGCGCCGAGCTCGAGCTCATCCACGCGCTGCTCTTCTCGCTGCCCGGTTCACCGTTCCTGTACTACGGCGACGAGATCGGGATGGGCGACAACATCTGGCTGCCGGACCGCGACTCGTCCCGCACACCGATGCAGTGGACGCCGGACCGCAACGCCGGCTTCTCCACCGCAGACCCGGGCAAGCTCTACCTGCCCGTCGTGCAGTCGCTCGTGTACAACTACGCGCAGGTCAACGTCGAGGCGCAGCTGGCCCAGTCGCGCTCGCTGCTGCACTGGGTCCGCAACGTCATCCACACCCGCAAGGCCCACCCGGTGTTCGGCCTCGGCTCCCTGAACGTGCAGGAGACCTCCAACGACTCGGTGCTCGCCTTCGTCCGCTCGTGGGAGGGCTCCGGGCAGCAGTTCGGGCCGTCCGCCGAGGACGTCCTGTGCGTGTTCTCGTTCGCGACGAACCCGACCTCGGTCACGATCTCCGCGCCGGAGTTCGCGGGTCGCCCGCTCTACGACCTGTTCGGCGGCAGCTCGTTCCCGTCGTTCGACGAGGACGGCACCGTCACGCTCACCATGGGCACGCAGTCGTTCTACTGGCTGCACGTCGGCGCGCCGACCCGGTAGTCGGGGGTGTCGGTGCGTCCCGTTAGCCTGACCGCGTGACGTTCCCCACAGCACAGCTCGACGCACCCGCTCCGTCCCAGGACCTCACGGGTCGCCCCTGGTGGCACGCGCTGGGCGTCTTCGACCTCGAGACCACCGGGGTCGACGTCGAGACGGCCCGCATCGTCACGGCCCACGTCGGACTCATCGACATGACCGGGGCCTCCATCGTCGAGGGCGCGTGGATCGCCGACCCGGGCGTCCCCATCCCCGAGGGCGCCGCGGCCGTGCACGGGTACACGACCGAACGTGCCCAGGCCGAGGGGCGTCCCGCGGCCGAGGTCGTCGGCGAGATCATCGCCGCGATCGAAGCCGTGTTCGCCCGGGGCATCCCGCTCGTGATCTACAACGCCCCCTACGACCTCACCGTCCTCGACCGCGAAGCGAAGCGGCACGGGTTCGCCTCCCCCGTCATCGGCAACGTCGTCGACCCGCTCGTGATCGACAAGGCGCTCGACACCTTCCGCAAGGGCAAGCGCACGCTTGAAGCCGCGTCCGAGCTCTACGGTGTCACCCTCGACGACGCCCACGACGCCGGCGCGGACGCCATCGCTGCCGGGCGTGTCGCCCAGGCCATCGCGGGCAAGTACCCGGACGAACTCGGCATCTCCGCCGAAGCACTCCACCGCAAGCAGGTCGGCTGGTGCGCCGAGCAGGCCGCGTCGTTCCAGGACTACATGCGCAAGAAGCGCGACCCGTCGTTCACCGCCGACGGCCGCTGGCCGCACCGCAACGGCGCCTGACCCCGCACAGCCCGCGCGGGACACCGGTGTTCGTGCGCCGAACACCCGCACAACCCGGTGTGACGCGCGAACACCGGTGTCTTGCGGGCCCGGGCCAGCGGCCGCCGGAGACACCGCACAACGCGAGCGGGCGGCCCTCCTGCAGGAGGGCCGCCCGTCGGCGTTGCGTGGGGGCTGCTTACTTGCTGAAGCCCTTGAAGCGCTGGTTGAACTTCTCGACGCGGCCGGCCGAGTCGAGGATGCGCTGCTTGCCCGTGTAGAACGGGTGCGAAGCGGACGAGATCTCGACGTCGATGACCGGGTAGGTCGCACCGTCGAGCTCGATGGTCTTGTCGCTGTTCGCGGTCGAACGCGTCAGGAACGTCTCACCGGAGGCCAGGTCGCGGAAGACGATGGCGCGGTACTCGGGGTGGGTGTCGGTCTTCATGGAGATTCCTCGATAGCGGTGGTGGGATTGCGCGAACTGCGCGGGAAGTCGTCGGCTTGCGCCAGCCGTCCACGATACCAGAGAGACGGCGGGATCGCAGCGCTACGCGGCGCGTGCCGTGTAGCGACCGGCGTCCTTGGTGACCGAGAGGTCGATGCCGAACGCCTCGGTCAGGGTCTGGTCGGTCAGGACCTCGTCGATTGGGCCGGCAGCCTGCACGTGGCCGTCGGCGAGGACCAGTGCGTGGGTGAACCCGGCCGGGATCTCCTCGACGTGGTGGGTCACGATGACGATGGCGGGCGAGTCGGCGCTCTGGGCGTAGCCGCCGAGGGTGCGGACGAGGCTCTCACGGGCGCCGAGGTCGAGCGACGCGGCCGGTTCGTCGAGGAACAGGATCTCCGGGTCGGTCATCACCGCCCGGGCGATCTGCACGCGCTTCTGCTCGCCGTCGCTCAGGTCGCCGAACGTGCGGTCGGTGAAGGACCCCAGGCCCCACTCCTCGAGCACGCGCTGCGCACGACGGACGTCGAGCTCTTCGTACTCCTCGTTCCAGCGCCCCGTCACCGAGTACGCCGCGGTGAGCACGACGTCGATGACCTTCTCGGTGACGGGGATGCGACGCGCCAGGGCGGTCGACGCGAAGCCGATGCGCGGGCGGAGCTCGAACAGGTCTGCCCCACCGAGCTCGGTGCCGAGCACCTCGACGTCGCCCGAGGTCGGGAACGTCTGGGCACCGGCGACCTGCAGCAGCGTCGTCTTGCCGGCGCCGTTCGCGCCGAGCACGACCCAGCGTTCGTCGTCCTGCACCTCCCACGAGATCGCGTCGAGGATGGTGGCCCCGTTGCGGACCACGGAGACGTCTGACAAGCGCACGACCGAGGGCATGCGACCAGCCTACGGGTTCTGGCCGAGCACCTGGTCGTAGACCTGCCGTGTCCTGGTGGCGATCGCGTCCCAGGTGAACTCGGTCTCGACGCGGAGCCGTCCGGCACGTCCCATGAGCTTCGCCAGCCCCTCGTCGGCGAGCACCTCGGCCAGGGTCGCGGCGAGGTCGGCCACGAAGCGGTCGGGGTCGGTCGGGGTGCCGGTGCCGTCCTGCACCTGGTCGATCGGGACGATGCGACCGGTGAGCCCGTCGGCGACGACCTCGGGGATGCCCCCGGTGCCGGTGCCGACGACGGGGATCCCGCACGCCATCGCCTCGAGGTTCACGATCCCGAGCGGCTCGTACACCGACGGGCAGACGAACACGGTGCCCGAGGACAGCACGTTCACGATCTCCTGGTGCGCGAGCATCCGGTCGATCCAGACGACGCCCTCGCGTTCGGCGCGGAGCCCCTCGACGAGCGCGGTGACCTCGGCCAGGATCTCGGGGGTGTCCGGCGCGCCGGCGCACAGCACGATCTGCACGTCCGACGGCAGCGACGCCACGGCGCGGAGCAGGTACGGCAGGCCCTTCTGCCGGGTGATGCGTCCGACGAACACGACGCTCGGGCGCGTCGGGTCGATGCCGAGGGCACGCACGGCGTCCTCGTCGACGGTCGGCTTCCAGGCGTCGATGTCGATGCCGTTGTAGACGACGTGCACCTTCGCCGGGTCGATCGAGGGGTAGGAACGCAGGATGTCCGCACGCATGGCCTTCGAGACCGCGATGACGCCGTCGGCGTTCTCGAACGCCTCGCGCTCCATCCAGCTGGACAGGCGGTAGCCGCCGCCGAGCTGCTCGGCCTTCCACGGGCGCAGGGGCTCGAGGCTGTGGGCGGTGACGACGTGCGGGATGCCGTAGGTCAGCTGCGCGATCCGGCCCGCGGAGTTCGCGTACCAGGTGTGCGAGTGCACGAGGTCGGCGCCCTCGACGTCGGCCGCGATGGCCACGTCGGTGCCCAGGGCCTGCAGTGCGCCGTTCGCCTGGCCGAGGCCGTCAGGGGTCCGGTAGCCCCACACGTCGGGTTCGTCACGGAAGGCCCCGAAGGCCCGGACACGGACTTCCGTCTCCGTTCCCGACCGCAACGCGGCGGTGAGTTCGGACACGTGGACACCGGCTCCGCCGTAGACCTCCGGCGGATACTCCCTGGTCAGCAGATCGACTCGCACTGGTTCAAGGTAACCGGTTCCCAGTGCTGACGCCTACTGTGAGCGGCATGGCTCCAAAGAAGGTCTTCGGTATCGTGCTCGCCGGTGGCGAAGGCAAACGACTCATGCCGCTCACCGCCGATCGCGCGAAGCCCGCCGTCCCGTTCGGCGGCAACTTCCGTCTCATCGACTTCGCACTGTCGAACCTGGTGAACTCCGGTCTCAACAAGATCGTCGTCCTGACCCAGTACAAGTCGCACAGTCTCGACCGACACGTCGCGGAGACCTGGCGGATGGAGGGGCTGCTCAGCTCGTACGTCGCGTCGGTCCCCGCGCAGCAGCGGCTCGGCAAGCGCTGGTTCGCCGGGTCGGCCGACGCGATCCTGCAGTCGCTCAACCTGCTCCGCGACGAACGCCCCGACATCGTGGTCGTCGTCGGCGCGGACCACGTGTACCGAATGGACTTCCACCAGATGGTCGAGGCGCACATCGCCTCCGGCCGCAGTGTCACCGTGGCGGCGATCCGCCAGCCGATCGGCCTCGCCGACCAGTTCGGCGTGATCCAGGTGGCCGAGGACGACCCGACCAAGATCGACGCGTTCCTCGAGAAGCCGAAGGACGCGATCGGCCTGGCCGACTCCCCCGGCGAGATCCTGGCTTCGATGGGCAACTACGTGTTCAACGCGGACGCCCTGGTCGACGCGGTCCTGCGCGACGGCCAGCTCGAGACCTCCGCGCACGACATGGGCGGCGACATCGTGCCCGACTTCGTCAACCGCGGCGACGCCGGCGTGTACGACCTGCAGCGCAACGAGGTCCCCGGGTCCACCGACCGCGACAAGTACTACTGGCGCGACGTGGGCACGATCGACTCGTTCTTCGACGCCCACATGGACCTCATCGCCCCGGTCCCGGTCTTCAACCTGTACAACCAGGACTGGCCGATCTTCAACCAGCAGACGAACCTGCCGCCGGCGAAGTTCGTCCGCGACGCGAACGGGAACACCGGCTCCACGGTCGACTCGCTCGTGTCGCTCGGCTGCCTGGTGTCGGGCGCCCAGGTCGAGCGCAGCATGATCGGGCCGTGGTGCTCGATCGACTCCGGTGCGAAGGTCCTCGACTCGATCGTGTTCGAGCGCGCCACCATCGGCGCCGGCGCGATCGTCAACCGCGCCATCCTCGACAAGGACGTCGTCCTCGCACCGGGTGCGCAGGTCGGCGTCGACCGCGAGGCCGACGAGGCACGCGGCTTCACCGTCACCGCGTCCGGCATCACCGTGGTGGGCAAGGGCGTCCGCGTCGACGCGTGACGACGCACCCGGGGCGCAGCCTCGGACGGACGGTCTGGAGGCACGGCTCGCGTCCCCGACGCGGCCGAGCCTCCGCCAGTCGGTACCGTTGGTGCGTGCCCCGCTTCCTCGTCGTCCTCGATGCCGATTCCACCCTCCTCGAGGACGAGGTGATCGAACTGCTCGCCGACAGCGCCGGGACCCGGCCACAGGTGGCGGCGATCACGGAGCGCGCCATGCGCGGGGAACTCGACTTCGCCGAGAGCCTCCGGGAGCGTGTCGCGACCCTGGCGGGCCTCCAGGCGGACGTCTTCGTCCGCGCGCAGCAGGCGGTCCGTGTGACGCGGGGCGCCGACCAGCTCGTCCGCGGCGTGCACGCCGCCGGCGGCACCGTCGGCGTGGTGTCGGGCGGGTTCCACGAGGTCCTCGACCCCTTCGCCGAGCAGCTGGGCCTCGACCACTGCCGGGCGAACCGGCTCGAGGTCAGCGGCGGCGTGCTGACCGGCCGCGTGCTCGGCGACGTCGTCGACGCGCACGCGAAGGCCGTCGCGCTCCGCGAGTGGGCAGACGCCGACGGTGTCGACCCGGCACGGACGATCGCGATCGGGGACGGCGCGAACGACCTCGAGATGATGCGGGTCGCGGCGCTGTCGGTCGCGTTCGACGCGAAGCCGCGCGTGCGGGAGCAGGCGGACGTCGCGGTCGTCGACCGTGACCTGTCCGCCGTGCTCGCGACGCTCGGTCTGCGCGGCTGAGCGGACCGGCTGGTCTTCGCGCTCAGCGACACGTCAGGCGCGCGAGCACCCGTGGACGGTCGCTGGGCACGAAACGGCGCGCAGGTGGTGGCTAGTGCCCCATCCCGAGGCCGCCGTCGACGGGGATGATCGCTCCGGAGACGTACCCGGCGCCGTCGCTCGCCAGGAACAACGTGGCGTCGGCGACGTCGTCGACCGTGCCGTAGCGGGCGGCCGGGATCGCCTTCTTGAACTCGGCCTGCAGCTCGTCGGAGAGCGCGGCGGTCATGTCGGTCTGGATGAAGCCGGGCGCGACGACGTTGGCGGTGATGCCACGCGAACCGAGTTCACGGGTGATCGAGCGGGCCATGCCGACCAGGGCGGCCTTCGAGGACGCGTAGTTGACCTGGCCGATCTGGCCGTAGGCACCCACGACGCTCGACATCAGCACGATGCGCCCGAACTTGGCCTTCATCATGCCCTTCGTGGCGCGCTTGACGACGCGGAAGGTGCCGGTGAGGTTCGTGTCGACGACGCTGGTGAAGTCGTCCTCGGACATGCGGAGGAGCAGCTGGTCGTTCGTGATGCCGGCGTTCGCGACGAGGACCTCGATCGGACCGAACTCGGCCTCGACCTGCGTGAACGCGGCGTCGACGGAGGCCGTGTCGGTGATGTCGGCCTGCACCGTCAGCGCGCCCTCGGGACCACCCTGACCGCTGCGCGACGTCACGGCGACCCGGTGGCCGGCTGCGACGAACCGCTCGGCCAGCGCGCGGCCGATGCCGCGGTTGCCGCCGGTGATGAGGACGGTACGGGGGGTGCTCATGGTCGCTCCGTTCGGTGGGTTCTGCTCGGCACGCGGTGCCGGGGACCCGGCGGACACGCCCGGACGAGCGTACCGGAGCCGACCACCCTGCCGGTTCGCGCGCGGCGCACCCATGATCGGCCCGGCGGGATTAGGCTTGACCACGGGTAGACGGAGACCATCTGTATGAAGAGCACGCACACGAGCATCACCTCGCTGCCGGACACACCGGAGCAGGACCGGGCGCACCGCCTGTCCCGCTACGTCTGGCAGATGGCCATCCGAGTGGTCCTCTTCATCTCCGCCGTGCTCGTGTACTCGACCTGGCACTCGTGGCTCGCGGTCATCCCGATCGTCCTCGCCGCGGTGATCCCCTGGGTCGCCGTCGTCATCGCGAACGCCGGCAGCCGGACCGAGAGCGACATGATCTCCCCCGCCGGGTCCATCGAGCTGTACGACGCCGTCGACCCGCGCCTCCGCGAACAGCAGGAGGATGCACGGGCCCAGGCCTACCGCGACGAACAGGACCGCCTCCGCCAGCAGGCGCAGCACGCCCAGGACGAGTGGCAGCGCAACGGCGACCGATCGAAGATGTGGGGGCCCCGCTGATGGGTGCGACGTTCGACCTGCAGACCGAGCCCGGATCGACCCCGGTGTGCTCGCGAGCGGGTTGCACCTCGACGGCCGGCTGGCGCGTGAACTGGCGCAACCCCCGCATCCACGCGATCGACCGTGTGAAGATCTGGGCGGCGTGCGACGAGCACCGTGACTTCCTGGCGGACTACCTGCGGTCCCGCTCGTTCCCGGTGCGCGTCACCGGCATGCACGAGGACGTCGACCGCCTCGACGACGAGCGCGACCCGGTGGCGGCGCCGAAGAACGACGTCGGGGTGCGCGCCACCGGCACCTCGCGATGACCGACGGCTTCGACCCGCAGTCCCGGTACGGCCGCAAGCACGCCGCCAAGCTGCAGCGTGCCGCCGCTGGATCGAGCTCCGGCTTTGGCTCGGACTCGGGGTCGGGCTCGGACTCGGGTTCGATCAGCCGCTCCGACGAGCCCTTCGTCGGCTGGCGCTTCGTCCGGAGCCGCCGCTGGCTCGGGTACTTCGCGATCGCCGTCGCCTTCGCCATCGTCTGCACGCTGTTCGGCATGTGGCAGTGGGACCGCCGCAACGAGGCCGTCCGGCAGAACGAGCAGGTCGCGCAGAACTACGACCACACGCCCGTCCCCCTCGACCGGGCGCTGCCGAAGGCGTCGAGCTGGCAGGACGAGCAGGAGTGGCTCCGGGTCTCCGTCACCGGCCGGTACGACGTCGACTCCCAGCTGCTCGTCCGCAACCGCGTGCACAACGGGCAGCCCGGGTTCGAGGTCCTCACCCCGCTCGTCACGTCCGAGGGCCGCGCCTTCATCGTCGACCGCGGCTGGGTCCCGACCGGCAACGCGCAGGACGCCCCCGACCACGTTCCCGCTCCCCCGTCCGGCGAGGTCACCGCCGTCGTCCGGCTGCAGCAGAGCGAACCCCGCATCCCCGGCCGCTCCGACCCGAAGGACACCGACCAGGTGCAGTCGGTCACCCTGGCCGACGTGGCGAACAAGGTCGACGACCCCATCTGGACCGGTGCGTACGGGCAGCTCGCCTCGGAGTCCCCCGCCCCGACCGAGGCCCGCCCGCTCGGCTGGGATCGCCCGAACGCCGACACCGGGCTGCACCTGAGTTACTTCATCCAGTGGTTCCTGTTCGCCGCCGGGGGCTTCGGGTTCCTGGCGTACGTGATGGTGCAGGAGTACCGGAACCTCAACCAGGACGACCCCGAGGAGCGCGAGCGTGCCCTCGAGCGCGAACGCCGCAAGAACCTCAAGCCGAAGACCGACGCCGAGATCGAGGACGAGCTCATCGCGTCCCGTCGCTGACGCGCTGGCGTGTGTGTGCGTGTGTGCGTGTCAGCGCACCGTGCGCACCTCGCAACCCCGTGCGCGCTTCCGCGCACCGTGCAGCACCACAAGCGCGCACCAAACACGCAACACCGCACCGGACCGCGAACGCGGCACCGTGCGCACGGGAGGCGCGACACACGACCAGCACCGCGCCTCCAGACCGCACCGTGCGCACCTCGCAACCCCGTGCGCGCTTCCCCGCACCGTGCAGCACCACAAGCGCGCACCCAGCACGCAACAGCGCACCGGACCGCGAACGCGGCACCGTGCGGACGGGAGGCGCGACGCCCGACCGACCCCGAGGCCGGTGCGCAAGACGCCGTCGTCATCACGACACGCCCCCACGTCGTCGAGGCGCCGCCGTGTCCGGCGGCGCCTCGACGGCTCAGCGGCGTCGTGTGGACACGACGGCGTCTCGCAGGCGGCTACGCGAGCTCGATGAGCTCCGCGTAGTCCTTGTTCCAGTGGTCCTCGGTGCCGTCCGGCAGCAGCAGCACGCGCTCGGGGTTGAGCGCCTCGACCGCCCCGGCGTCGTGGGACACCAGGACGACCGCGCCCTCGAAGCCGGCCAGGGCGTTGAGGATCTCCTCGCGCGACGCCGGGTCCAGGTTGTTCGTCGGTTCGTCGAGCAGTAGGACGTTCGCCCCCGACACCACGATCATCGCGAGGGACAGACGCGTCTTCTCACCACCGGACAGGACGCCGGCCTTCTTGTAGCCGTCGTCGCCGGTGAACAGGAACGACCCGAGCACCCGACGGGCCTCGGTCTCGTTGAGGTCCGTCGACGCAGACACCATGTTCTCGATCACCGTGCGGTTGATGTCGATGTTCTCGTGTTCCTGCGCGTAGTAGCCGATGCGCAGACCGTGGCCTGGCTGGATCTCACCGGTGTCGGGCTGGTCGGCACCCGCGAGGATGCGCAGCAGCGTCGTCTTGCCCGCACCGTTGAAGCCGAGGATGACCACGCGGGAGCCGCGGTCGATCGCCAGGTCGACACCGGCGAAGATCTCCAGCGAGCCGTAGGACTTCGACAGCCCCTCGGCCATCAGCGGCGTACGACCGCATGGCGCCGGCGTGGGGAAACGGATCTTCGCGACGCGGTCGGCGACGCGCTCGTCCTCGAGGCCGGCGAGCAGCTTGTCGGCACGCGCGACCATCTGGTGCGCCGCGGCGGCCTTCGAGGCCTTCGCACCGAACCGAGCGGCCTGGTCCTTGAGCGTGGCGGCCTTCTTCTCGGCGCCCGCGCGCTCCTTGCGACGGCGCTCCTCGTCGGCGACGCGCTGCCGCTGGTAGAGCTTCCAGCCCATGTTGTAGATGTCGATGGTCTGGCGGTTTGCGTCCAGGTAGAAGACGCGGTTCACGACCTCTTCGACGAGCTCGACGTCGTGCGAGATGATGATGACGCCGCCGGGGTAGGTCTTCAGGTGCTCGCGGAGCCACACGACGGAGTCGGCGTCGAGGTGGTTGGTCGGCTCGTCGAGGATCATCGTCTCGGCGTCCGAGAACAGGATGCGGGCGAGCTCGATGCGCCGTCGCTGACCACCCGAGAGCGTCTTGAGCTGCTGGTCGAGGATGCGGTCCGGCAGCTTCAGGTTCGACGCGATCGAGGCGGCCTCGGCCTCGGCCGCGTAGCCACCGAGCGCGTTGAACTGGTCGTCGAGACGGCTGTAGCGCCGCATCGCCTTCTCGGCAACGGCCGCGTCGTCGCTCGCCATGTCGAGCGTGGCGAGGCGGATGCCCTCCACGAGCTCACCGAGCCCGCGGGCGTCGAGGATGCGCTTCCGCGCCGTCTCCTCCGGGTCGCCGGAGCGGGGGTCCTGCGGCAGGTAGCCGATCTCCCCGCCGCGGTCGATCGTGCCGCCGTTCGGCTGCGTCTCGCCCGCGAGGGCCTTGGTCATCGTCGTCTTCCCCGCGCCGTTGCGGCCGACGAGTCCGATCTTGTCGCCCTTCTCGACACGGAAGGACACTTCTTCCATGAGGAGACGAGCTCCGACGCGGATCTCGAGTTCGTGCACGGCAAGCACAGTGGACGTCCAATCAGTTGGTGGGTTTGCACAACGGTGTGTGCGTGAGGTGCACCGCTACGCTGACGGGACCGATGGTTCCGAACGGAACCAGCAGTCCATTCTAGGAGAATCCATGACGAACGCCACCGGGTTCGCTCCCCGCGCAGTCCTCGCCGACCGTCTGCGCACGCACGGGCTGGCCACCGACGCCGCCCTCGTCGCCGGCGGAGCCCTGTTCACCGCCGCGATGGCGCAGCTCGAGGTCCCGATGTGGCCGGTCCCGATCACCGGGCAGACGCTGGCCGTCGTTCTCGTCGGCGCGACGCTCGGCGCGCGTCGCGGCATGCTCTCGCTGCTCGTCTACGCCGTCGCCGGACTCGCGGGTGCCCCGTTCTTCGCCGACCTGCAGGGCGGCCTGCAGGCCCTGGCCCTGCCGAGCTTCGGGTACGTCATCGGCTTCATCCCGGCCGCCGGGCTCGTCGGCTGGCTCGCCCGCCGCAACTGGGACCGCAACGTCGGTCGTGCCGCGGTCGCGATGCTGCTCGCGAGCGCGATCCCGTTCGTGACCGGCCTGCCGTACCTCGCCGTGGCGCTCGGCCAGCTCGGCGCCCCGAACGACGTCCAGTCGGTGCTCGCCGCCGGCCTGTACCCGTTCATCATCGGTGGCGTCGCCAAGGCCCTCATCGCCGCCGGCATCCTGCCGCTCGCGTGGAAGGCCGTCGGCCGCCGCTGACCCCTCGCACGAGAACGGCCCCGCACCGATCGGTGTGGGGCCGTTCTGCGTCAGCGGCGGGTGGGCGGGCAGGCAGGCGGCCGCGGCGCCGGGCTGTCAGTGCGGTCACGACTCCCCACTGCCCGGATGCCGAGTGGTCACGTTCCGTCGCCTGGAGCGGGGTCAGCCGACAGAACGTGACCGCTCGGCGAACGTGAGCGGGCGGTTGCGACCACTCGGCGGCGCGCCCCGCGCGTGGCGTGCGCACAAACGGACGGGAGGCGCGGTGCCAGCTGGCACCGCGCCTCCCGGCCGTGGGGTGGTCGCGTCAGACGTCGCGACGGCGCGCGAGCGTCAGGGCGAGGCCACCGACGACGAGCACCTCGGCGGCGAGGACGCCGAAGCCGCCCCAGCCGTTCAGCACGACCCCGCTGTTGTCGACCGTGCTCGCGCCGTCGTACGAGTAGGCGTAGAGCTGGCCGCCGGCTGAGTCGGGCAGGAACGCCGCGATGTCCATCGGCCAGTCGACCTTCATCAGTCCGCTCATGAGTGCGAGCACCCCCGGAACGACCAGCAGGAGGCCGAGCGTGATCGCGATGCCGCCGGCGCTCGACCGGACGAGCAGACCGATGCCGTACGCGAGGAGCGCCAGCAGGGTCAGGAAGACCGACGAACCGAGGATCGGCAGGAACACCGACGGGTCGCTGACCTCCGGCTCGATGCCGTTGCCGGCCAGCAGCGGCAGCGAGATGAGGACGCCGATCCAGGTGGCGACGGCGCTGACGACGAAGGTCGCGATGGCAAGGACGGTGGCCTTCGCCAGGATCACGCCGGTGCGTCGCGGGTCGGCGGTGAACGTCGAGCGGACCTGGCCCGTGCCGTACTCACCGGTGATGATGAGGACGCCGAGCACGCCGACGACGAGCGACGAGAGCAGGACACCCACGGCGTTGGCGTTCACGAAGGTGCCGTTGGCGAGGTCCGTCGGCAGCTCCTGGCCGCCGCTGTTCGTGTTCGCCCCGATCAGCGCGGCCATGCCGATCGTGAGGACGACCAGGATCGCGTAGCACCAGAACGTGGACCGGATGCTGCGCAGCTTGATCCACTCGCTCCGCACCAGGTGCGGGAACGACAGGCGGGTCGAGCCGGACATCCGGGTCGACGGTGTGGTGGGCGAGGTGGTGGCGCTCATCGGGTGCCCTCCGATCGGTACTCGACGTCGTCGCGGGTGAGGGCCATGTAGGCCTCTTCCAGGCTCGCGCCGGTCGGGGTGAGTTCGTGCAGGGGGACGCCTGCCTGTGCGGCGATGTTGCCGACCGTCGGTGCGTCGGGCCCGACGACGAGGAATGAGCCGTCCTCGCGCTGGGTGACCGCGGCGTTCGGGCCGATGGCGTTGAACAGGCCGTTCGGGTCCGGCGTGCGGACGATGACACGGCTGACGGCGGCATCGGTGCCGGCAGCGGCGCCGCCACCGGCGACGAACTCCGCGATCGGGGCGTCGGCCAGGACCTTGCCTCGGCCGAGCACGACCACGCGGTCGGCGGTCTGTGCCATCTCGCTCATCAGGTGGCTGGAGAGGAACACCGTGCGGCCGTCGGCGGCCATGCGGCGGGCGAGCTGTCGGACCCAGAGCACGCCGTCGGGGTCGAGGCCGTTGACCGGCTCGTCGAGGATCAGGGTCTTCGGGTCGCCGAGCAGTGCGGCAGCGATTCCCAGGCGCTGCCCCATGCCGAGCGAGAACCCGCCGACGCGCTTCTTCGCGACGGAGTCGAGGCCGGTCATGTCGATGACCTCGTGCACGCGGGACTTCGGGATGCCGTGGGTCGCCGCGAGGGAGAGCAGGTGGTTGTAGGCGCTGCGTCCGGAGTGGACGGCCTTCGCCTCGAGCAGGGCGCCGACCTGCCGGAGCGGGTCGCGGAAGCTCGTGTAGGGCTGGCCGTTCACGGTGGCTGTGCCCGACGTGGACCGGTCGAGCCCCATGATCATGCGCATCGTGGTGGACTTCCCGGCGCCGTTGGGCCCGAGGAAGCCGGTCACACTGCCGGGACGCACGACGAAGGAGACGTCGTCCACGGCGGTCTTCGGACCGTACTGTTTGGTGAGATGGCTGACTTCGATCACGGCGTCGACGCTACGGGAGCGGTGGTCGGCGCCGCGTCCGCCGTTGGGGGGAGATGTGTGCTCCCACAGGCTGACGCGGATGGGGCGGGGTGACGCGGGCGGGGGTCGCGCTGTTTCGCGCTGGGCGACAGTTCACGCGCGCGGCGGCCCGTGAGATGTCGCTGAGCGCGAAAGACCGGTGCAGGGGCTCGGAGGTGCCCCTGGTGCGCAACCCCCAAAGAGCCGTTTGACGGTCTCGACCGCAGCGGCGACGATGGTCGCATGTCGAGCCTCCAGTCCCTCCGGGCGACCGCCCACCCGATCCGGCTCCGCCTGCTGTCGCTGGTGACGAGCACCGCGATGAGCGCGGCCGAGGCCGCGCGGGAACTCGGCCTCTCGCAGGCCACCGCGAGCTACCACCTGCGGGTGCTCGAACGGGCGGGGCTGGTCGCGGTCGTCGAGGTCGTGCGGCTCCGAGGCGGCGAGGCGAAGCGGTACCGGCACGAGTCGTCGTCCGAACCGTTCGACCTCGACGCCGTCCCCGATGGTGGGCACCCGGAACGCATCTCGGTGGAGGACCAGCTCGTCTACGTCGAGGCGCAGGTCGAGGAGCTCCGGCGACGACTGCACCAGCGGACCACGGGCCCTGCCGTCTCGACCGACGCCGAACTGTGGGTCGGCCCCGAGACGTGGCGGCGCGTGGTGCACCACGTCGGCCAGGCGTCCGCCCTGCTCCACGCAGCAGCGCAGCGCCCGCGTACCCCGGGCACGGTGCCGGTGTCGATGACCGTCTCGATGTTCCCCATGCGGCGACCGTGAGCACGCCGACCACGGGCGTCCTCGCCCACGCACCGTTCCGTTGGCTGCTCGCAGCCCGCACGGTGAGCATCGTCGGCAACGCCGTCGCGCCGATCGCCCTGGCGTTCGCCGTCCTCGACCTCACCGGCTCACCCGTCGACCTGGGTCTCGTCGTGGCCGCACGCTCGGTCGCGAACGTCGCGGTCCTGCTGTTCGGCGGGGTCATCGCCGACCGCCTGCCCCGCGACGTCGTGCTCGTCGCCACGTCGCTCGGCGCGGCGGTGACACAGGCCGCTGTCGCCGCGCTGGTCCTGACCGGCACGGCGACCGTCCCGCTCCTGGTCGTGCTCAGCATCCTGAACGGCGCGGTCGCCGCGGTGAGCCTGCCGACGACCGCGGCCATGGTGCCCGAGACCGTGCCCGAGGCACTCCTCCGTCCGGCGAACGCCGTGATCCGGTTGAGCATCAACGCCGGGACGATCGTCGGTGCCTCCGCCGGGGCCGGCATGGTCGCGCTCGTCGGTGCCGGGTGGGGGCTGGCGGTCGACGCCGCCGGCTTCGCCGTCGCCGCAGCCCTGTACGCGCGGATACGCCTGCCCCGTCGCGCGTCGATCGCACCGGCCGACCGTCCGTCGGTGATCGCGGACATCCGGGAGGGATGGGTCGAGTTCGCGGGACGACGCTGGGTCTGGACGGTGGTCGCCCAGTTCGCAGTGCTCAACGCCGCCTTCGTCGGCGCGACGACCGTGCTCGGACCGGTCGTCGCGGACGACTCCTTCGGCAGGGCGGCCTGGGGGCTCGTCGTCGCCGCGCAGACCGTCGGCCTGGCACTCGGTGCGCTGATCGCCCTGCGGTGGCGGCCCCGGCGTGCGCTCGGCATCGGTGTCGCCCTGATGGCGGTGACCGCGCTCCCCGTCGTGGCGCTCGGGGTCGCCCCGGCCCTGCCGACCCTGCTCGTCGCGTTCGCCCTGGGCGGGATCGCCCTCGAGCTGTTCGCGATCGCCTGGGACCACGCACTGCAGTCGAACGTGCCCCGCGCCGTGCTGTCGCGGGTCTACTCGTACGACATGGTCGGATCGTTCGTCGCCGTCCCGCTCGGCGAGGCCCTGGTGGGACCGCTGGCGCACGCGGTCGGCACGCCCGCGACCCTGGTCGGTTGCGCCGTCGTCATCGTCGTCGCCACCGTGGTCGCCGCGTCCACCCGGAGTGTCCGGCGCGTGACCACCGAGGTGGCCCTACCGGTCTGATCAGCCCGGGGAAGCGTCCGCGTCGACCTCGTACGCCTCGAACCGGGCGTCGGCGAGGATCGCGTCGACGAGTGACCGTGAGCCTGCGACGATCGTCGAGTCCCAGTCGATCTCGGTGGCGAGCACCCACTCGTGCCCCTCGGGCCAGAGCATCTGCGGGGTGTGCCCGACGTCGACGTACGTGCCCACGCGGGCGTCGTCCGTCCAGGACGGGTCGCTGAGCTGCGGCAGGGACATGGAGAGCAGGAAGCACTCGCGGGCCGGCCACAGGAAGCGCGGACCCGCGAGCGACTCCCGGAGCGCAGCCTGCTCCCGCCCGTGCTGCGCCTGAGCCCGGGCCATGTGCGCCTGCATCTCCGCGCGCTCGGCCGCCGTCGGCTCGCCGTTCCCCTGCCACCCGAAGCCCAACGTCGACGTCCCGTTCAGGTCGCCCCATCCGTCCCAGATCGCCCCGACCAGGTCGTCCGGCGTCGACGTCGCGTCGGCGAGGAGCTCGGTGAGCGCGGCGAGGTGCGTCGGCTCGTACCAGCCTTCTTCGGGTGGATGGACGACCCAGCCGTCCTCGAAGGGCAGGTCCGACTCGTCGTCCCGACCGCTGAGCGTCTGCCACGACACGAGGGGATCGATCGTCCGACGGGTGCGCTCGGCGACGGCGGCCCAACGCCACTCGGTCGATTCGATGACCGGGTGGTCGTCGTACTCGTCCACGGTCGAGCGGTCTTCGCGATCCGCGCGGAGCGGGTGCAGGATCCGCGCGTACGCCTCGGAGCCGGTGCCCGCGACGCCGCCGAACGTGGCGAACTCGCCGGCCCGGGCCAACAGCCAGTCGCCGCGCGTGACGTCCGTGATCAGTTCCACGTGCCGAGCCTAGGGACTGACCGGGCAGCCGTCAGGACGTCGTCCTGACCTCGAACCCGGGCAGGTCCGGCGCGGGGTCGATCGCGAGGCGGGCGTGCGTCTCGACGTCGAACCGCTCCGAGCCGTACCGGAGCTTCTGCCGTTCGATGCCCTCCGCGCTGAACCCTGCGGCGGCGGCGGCGACCCGACACGACGCCGGGTTGTTCGTCCGGTGTCCGAGTTCGAGGCGGAAGAGACCGGCGTCGAAGGCCCAGCTCGACACACTCGTCAGCGCACGAGCGGCGAGTCCTCGGCCACGAGCATCGGCTGCCACCCAGTAGTGGGCCCACGCCGTGCCGTGCCGGAACTCGATCGCCGAGAGACCGACGTTGCCGACCGCGACCCCGTCCTCGACGATCGCCCAGTTCCTCGCGTGGTCGTCGAACCGCAGTGCGCCCGTGACGTGCGCGCGGGCATGCTCCTCGTCATCGAGCCCGACCTCCGGGAACTGCGTCGCGAGATCCGGGTCCGACCGACTGGCGACGAGGAGTGCAGCCGCGTCGTCCAAGGACCACGGGCGCAGGACGACGACCATGTGTGAGCTCCGCCAGTCGATCAGCCGGCAGCGGGTCCGGCGTGCGGGCGGGGCGCGCGGAGGCCGGGGAACTCGTCGTCGCGCCACTCCCCCTCGGCACGTGTGCCGTTGGTCACCGACAGCTCCTCGCGCTCCCGCAGCTCGACGCGACGGATCTTGCCCGAGATGGTCTTCGGCAGCTCCGCGAACTCGACCCGGCGCACACGCGCGTAGGCGGGGAGAGCCGTGCGTGCGTACTCCAGGACCTGTCTGGCGGTGTCGGCCGACGCCTCCCATCCGGTGGCCAACGTGACGTACGCCTTGACGACGTTGAGGCGGGCATCGTCGGGAGCCGGGACGACCGCGCTCTCGGCCACGGCCGGGTGCTGGAGCAGCGCGCTCTCCACCTCGAAGGGCGACACCTTGTAGTCGGAGGACTTGAACACGTCGTCGGTGCGACCGATGAACGTCAGCTCGCCGTCGGCGTCACGGACGGCGATGTCGCCGGTGTGGAAGAAGCCGTCGCGCATCGACGACGCCGTGCGATCGGGGTCGCCCAGGTACTCGGCCATCAGGTTGACGGGCCGCTCGGTCAGGTCCAGGCAGACCTCGCCCTCGTCGCCCGGTTCGCCGGTGACGGGGTCGAGCAGCGTGACGGTGACGCCGGGCAGCGGCTTGCCCATGGCTCCGGGGGTCACGGGGGCTCCGGGGGCGTTGCCGACGATCGCGGTGGTCTCGGTCTGCCCGTAGCCGTCGCGGATGGTGAGCCCCCACGCTGCCTCGACCCGGCCGATGACCTCGGGGTTGAGCGGCTCGCCGGCCGAGATGACCTCGCGCAGGGCACGCGGCTTCGCGCCGAGGTCGGACTGGAGCATCATCCGCCAGGCGGTGGGCGGGGCGCAGAACGTGTTGACCTCGGCGCGTTCGAGCTGGGCGAGCAGGCCGGCTGGGTCGAAGCGTGCGGTGTTGTGGATGAAGACGGTGGCCTCGGCGATCCAGGGCGCGAAGAAGCAGCTCCAGGCGTGCTTGCCCCAGCCGGGCGAACTGATCGTCAGGTGGACGTCACCGGGGCGGACGCCGAGCCAGTACATGGTGCTGAGGTGCCCGACCGGGTAGGACGTCTGGGTGTGCACGACCATCTTCGGCTTCGACGTGGTGCCGGACGTGAAGTAGACCAGGCACGGGTCGGTGGTGCGGGTGATGACCCGCGGGCGTGCCTCGCCTTCAGGGGCGGGCTCGCCCAGGTCGCTCGGGTACTCCGTCCAGCCGTCGGAGTGGCCGCCGTTCACGATGCGCGTGAAGGCGCCTCGGACGTCGTCGTACTTGTGTGTCTCGCTCTGGTTCGTGACGACGTGCGCCACCGAACCCCGGTCGACACGGTCCTGCAGGTCGGCGGTGTCGAGCATCGTCGACGTCGGCAGGATGACCGCGCCGAGCTTGATCACGGCGAGCATGGTCTCCCAGAGCTCGAGCTGGTTGCCGAGCATGACGAGGACGTGATCGCCCTGCTGCACGCCGAAGCCGTGCAGGCGTGCGGCGAGCCGATCGGAGCGTGCGGCCATCTCGGCGTAGCTCAGCCGCTGTTCACGGCCGTCCTCCTCGACGATCCAGAGCGCCGTGCGGACGTTGTCGGTCGCGATGACGTCGAACCAGTCGGACGCCCAGTTGAACGTCTCGCCGACGTCGGGCCACCGGAACCCGGCGCGTGCCGCTTCGGGAGAGTCCGCAGCGAGGAGTTGGTCGCGGGCGGCACGGTACGCGTCGGTCGGGTTCACAGAAGACACGGACCGATCATGCCGCATCCGCCTCGGAGCGGATCGATCAGGCGAGTCCCCGGAGCCAGCGGTCGAGCCAGGGGAGGATGCTCGAGAGGTCGTCCGCGTCCATCGCGTCACTCGCAGCCGCACGTGCAGCCGGGCTCGCGTTGAGCGCCAGCGCGCTCGGGAGCGCCCGGAAGAGCGGGATGTCCGAGCGGCTGTCCCCGACGGCGCAACAGCGTTCGATCGGGACACCGTGGTCGCGAGCGAGCGCGAGCGCCCGGTCCCGCTTGTCGAACTCGTCGAAGTGCTCCGCGACGGAGCCGTCGTGGACGCCGCTGTGCTCCCCCACCCGGGGCCCTCCGTTCGCGACGAACCCGAACCGCCGCGCCAAGGAGCGGGTCACGGGCTGCCAGGCGAGCGACGCGAGCACGGGTTCGACGCCGTGCGCAGCGCACCAGGCGACGACGGCGTCGGTGCCGGGCAACACCGGCAGGTCGTCGAGCCACCGCTCGACCGTCGCAGTGGCCGTGCCGCGCCACCCGAGGGCGTCGACCTCGCTCACCTGCTGGTTGGTGAGCTCGCCGTCGGCGTACCGGGCCTCTGCCTGGTCGAGGGCTCGCTGGTGCCCGAACCGGGCTGCCAGGAAGCTGCTGCTGGAACCGGGGGTGACGAGGGTCCCGTCGACGTCGAAGAACACGATGCCGACGGTCACGGCCGGCCGCTCCCCCGCACGACCGCGTCGAGCACCCGGATCGTCTCGTCGGTGTCGACGTGCAGGTGCGCCCCGATGCCGAGTGCACGGGCGGCCGCGATGTTCTCCGGGACGTCGTCGATGAAGAGCACCTCGGCCGGGGTCGCCTGCAGGCGGTCCAACGTGATCCGGAACGCCTCGGCATCGGGCTTGTTCACGCCGATCTCGTGGGAGTAGCAGATCGGGTCGAACACCGCCGAGAACCGGAAGCGCCGCTCCTCTTCCTCGCGGGCACCGTCGCCCGAGTTCGACAGGATCGCCAGGCCGATCGTGCCGCGGAGTCCGGCGAGGAAGTCGTACAGCGGTTCGTTCAGGGTGCCGCAGTACGCATCCCAGAAGTCGGCGCGCATGACGGCGAGCTGCTCGGCCGACAGCCCGAGCGCCGTGCCGATCGCACCCCAGTACCGGTCGACGACGCCGGTCTGCCGCGAGGCGTCGGGCAGGTCGGCTGCGACGAGCCGAGCGGAGAAGTCGTCCGTCGTCATCCCGAGCCGCTCGGCCCACCGCGCCCGGAAGTGTCCGGGCCACGCGGCGTCGTCGACGAGTTCGAGGACCCCGCCCACGTCGAGCAGCAGCCACCGCACAGCGGGCACGGCCGCCCCGGCCGCCCCGGCGGTCACAGCGATCCCCGCAGCTGTCGGATCATCTCGACCTCGAGCTCACTCGGGTCGAGCACGTACGCCTCGGTCGCGCCCGTCGGCTCGTAGCCGCGCCGGGCGTAGAAGGCCTGCGCGCGGGTGTTCCCCTCGTGCACGTGCAGCCGCAGGGCCGACCCGTGCGTCGCCGCCCACACCTCGATCTCGTCGAGCAGCGCATCGGCGACACCAGTGGCACGACCCCGGTGCGAGGGTGCGACGTAGACGCCGACCAGGAGCGGTCCGACACGGGGACCGGGGACGTACACCCCCATCGTCCCGACCCACGTGCCGTCGGCGTCGATCGCGGCGAGGGTCGTCCCGCCGACGTCGTGTTCACGGCGACCGCGGCGCCGCCAGTCACGTTCCTGCAGCTGCTCGGCGTCGGCGAGCCGCTCCCCGTAGGCCTTCGGGGTGTCCTGGATCATCTCGAGCCGCAGCGCACGGACCCGCTCCCAGTCGTCCTCGGTGGTCGGTCGGATCGTCGTTCCCCGCATGCCCCGAGCCTAGGGGCGACGGGCCCGGAGAAGTCGTCCCAATCCGACGGGCAGAGGGTGCCGAATCACCTGCAACGACCGGGAACCACCCGGAGCGCTCACCAGCCGCACACCGCTGGTTCTCCACC
>NZ_JADKSC010000006.1:0-71485 GCF_015350855.1 Curtobacterium sp. VKM Ac-2889
CGCGGTGCCAGCTGGCACCGCGCCTCCAGTCCGTCGTCCGCTCGCGTCTACAGCAGCTGGCGCGCGTTGGTGGACGCGAGGTCCAGCAGCTCGTCGCCGCGACCCGACAGCACCGTGCGGATGGCGTAGAGCGTGAAGCCCTTCGCCTGCTCGAGCGTGACCGCCGGGGGCATGGAGAGCTCCTGGCGGTTCGCGCGGACCGACACGAGCGCGGGGCCGTCGTGCGCGAGCGCGGCGGCCATCGCGTCCTCGAAGTCGTCGGACACGTCGACCTGGAAGCCCTTGATGCCGATCGCCTCGGCGACCGCGGCGAAGTCCGGATTCTGCAGCTCGGTGCCGTAGTTCACGAAGCCGGCGGCCTTCATCTCGAGCTCGACGAAGTTGAGCGACGAGTTGTCGAAGACCACGATCTTCACGGGCAGCTTGTTCTGCACGATCGTGATGAGCTCGCCGAGGAGCATCGTCAGCCCGCCGTCGCCGGCCAGCGCGATCACCTGCCGGTCCGGGAAGGCGGTCTGCGCACCGATCGCCTGCGGGACGGCGTTCGCCATCGTGCCGTGCACGAACGAGCCGATCAGCCGACGCTTGCCGTTCATCGTGAGGTAGCGCGACGCCCACACGACGGGGGAGCCGACGTCGGGGATGAAGACGGCGTCCTCGGCGGCGAGCCGGTCGAGCACCCGGGCGACGTACTGCGGGTGCAGGGGCTTCTTCTTCCCGGCGGGGACCGCCAGGTCGTCGAGCTTCTCGCGGGTCTTCCGGTAGTGCTTCAGGGAGTCCTCGAGGTGCTTCGTCGGGTGCGAGCCGGTCAGCAGCGGGACGAGTGCGAGGGCGGTGTCCTTGACGGTGCCGACCAGGCCGATGTCGACCGGGTGCCGACGGCCGAGTTGCGAGCCGCGGATGTCGACCTGCACGTGCTTCGCCTTGGCCGGGAAGAACTGCTGGTACGGGAAGTCGGTGCCGAGCATGAGCACGACGTCGGCGTCCTCCATCGCGCGGTACCCGGAGGCGAAGCCGAGGAGCCCGGTCATCCCGACGTCGTACGGGTTGTCGTGCTCGATGTACTCCTTGCCGCGCAGTGCGTGCACGATCGGGGCCTGCAGGCGCTCGGCCAGGGCGACGACCTCGTCGTGGGCGTCCGCGACGCCGGCTCCGGCCAGGATCGTGATCCGGTCGGCACCGTTCAGCAGGTCGGCGGTGCGCTGCAGCTCGGCCTCGCTCGGCACGATCCGCGGGGTGGTCCGCTCGATGCGGGTGACGCGGTCGTCCTCCGCCTCGGCGAGCAGGACGTCGCCGGGGATCACGAGCACCGCGACGCCGCGCTTCTCGATCGCCTCGCGCATCGCGATCTCGAGCAGGCGGGGCATCTGCACCGGGTCGGCGACGTACTCGACGTAGACGGAGCACTCGCGGAAGAGCTCCTGCGGGTGGGTCTCCTGGAAGTAGCCGGAGCCGATCTCCGCCGTGGGGATGTGCGCGGCGATCGCCAGGACCGGTACCCGAGAACGGTTCGCGTCGTACAGGCCGTTGATCAGGTGCAGGTTGCCGGGGCCGCAGCTGCCGGCGCAGACGGTCAGGTCACCGGTCAGGGCAGCTTCGGCCGAGGCGGCGAACGCAGCAGCCTCCTCGTGACGGACGTGCTCCCACCGCATCGTGCCGTCCTTGCGCAGGGCGTCGGTGAAGCCGTTCAGGGAGTCCCCGGGCAGGCCGTAGACCCGGTGGATGTCGTTGGCGCGGAGGGTGGCGACGATGTTCTCGGCAACGGTTGGCATGCGTCCTGTCTACTCCCGACCGCTGCGCTGAACGCTTTCGGATGATCGTGAGGCTCGCTCGACCCCAGATGCCGAGGTCGGGCTGTCACGATGGTCTGATGACCGACGACGCGCCGCTCCTCCGTCCCCGCCGACGGGAGCCCGCCGCGTACGGGATCCTCGAGCGCTCGCCGTACCCGCTCGTCTCGGTGGCGATCGCCGTCGTCGCGGTCGTCGTCATCACGATCGTCGGGTTCACCCTGGGCACGGTGGACCTCGGGCTGTCCACGGCCCTCAACGCGTTGCACACCGGGTTCACCGGGGTGTTCACCACGGCGGTCTACCACGTGATCAGTCCGGCCCCGGCGATCGGGATCACGGTCGTCGTCGTCGCCGTGATCTGGTGGCGCACGCGCGACCTGCGCCCGGCGCTGGCGTTCGGCGGCACGATCGCGATCACGTGGGTGCCGTCCGCCGTCGTGAAGGAGATCGTGCACCGTGCCCGGCCCGACGTCGCCGTGCTGCCGCACCCGTTCCCGGTGCAGCCCGACCCCGGGTACCCGAGCGGGCACACGGTCTACATCACGGCGTTCGTCATCGCCCTGATCTGGCTGCTCCGCGAGACCCGGTGGCACCGACTGGCGTTGACGCTGGGAGTCGTGGCCATCGTGATCGTGTTCTTCGCGGTGTCGATCGACGCGGTGCACTACCCGACCGACGCCGCTGCCTCGATCCTGTGGGCGCTCGCCGTGGCGCCGGGGGTGCGGGTGGTGTGGGTCGACTGGCTCATGCCGCGGGTGCCGTTCCTGCGGCCGCGGCGGGGCTGACGCCGGGCTGGGTCAGCGGGCCGTGCTGGTCCGGCCCCGCGCCGCGAGCAGCGCCACGACGGCCACCACCGAGGCGGCGAGCATCACGATCGCCAACGGTGCCGCGGTGTCCGAGCCGCCGATGCTGACGAGCGGGGACACGAGCGCCGCGAGCCCGAACTGCAGCGCACCGAGCACGGCCGAGGCGCTGCCGGCGGCCGACGGAACCGCACCGAGGGCGAGCGCCGTGGCGTTGCCGAGCACCAGGCCGAGCGAGCCCACCGCGGTGAACAGCGGCACGGCGAGCCAGATGACCGGCGCCCCGGAGGCGACGAGCAGCGCGAACGCGACGGTCGACGCGAGCACGAGCACGATGCCGAGCGACAGCACCCCGGTGACCGAACGGGTCGCGGTGAGCTTGGCGGACAGGATGCTGACGCCCATCAGCGCCAGGGCGTTCAGCCCGAAGGCCAGGCCGTAGCCGACCGTGCCGAAGCCGATCATGTCCTGGTACAGGAACGGTGATGCGGAGATGTAGGCCATCATCACGGCGAACGCGAAGCCGAACACGGCCGTGTAGCCGAGGAACGTGCGGGAGCGCAGGGCTCGGAGTGCGGAGCCCGAGCCGCGGCGTTCCGCGCGCAGGGTGTCGCGGTGTTCCTTCAGGTGGGTCTCGCGGATCACGGCGAGGACCGCGACGAGCATGACGACCGACAGGCCGAGCACGATCGAGAGCAGGCCGCGCCAGCCGATCGGGCCCGTGAGCAGACCGCCGAGCAACGGTGCGACGACCGGGGCGACCCCGCCGACGATCATCATGAGCGAGAACGCCCGGGCGGCGGACTTGCCCGTGGCCAGGTCGGAGATGACCGCACGGCTGATCACCATGCCGGCCGCACCGCCGAGGCCCTGCAGCAGGCGGGCGGCGATGAGCACGCCGATGTTCGGCGCCAGCACCGCGGCGATGCTGGCGAGCACGCACACGGCGGCACCGGCGATGAGCGGCGGCACGCGGCCGAACCGGTCGGACAGCGGGCCGAACACGAGCTGGCCCGCGGTCACGCCCACCAGGAACGCGGTCAGGGTGAGCTGCACGGCGGTGGCGCTCGCCCCGAGCTCGGTGGTCATCTGCGGGAACGCCGGCAGGTACAGGTCGGTGGCGAAGGGGGCGACGGCGCTGAGCAGGCCGAGCACCAGGAGCAGCGCGGTCGTGATGCCCTGCTGCTTGGTCGTGGGTGTCGCGATCGTCGCGCGGATGGTTCCGGTGTCCGTGGTCATTGTTATGAAAGCATAACTCATCGCCGGAGATCGGTACAGTACGGACATGCACTCCGCCGTGTCCGACCACGTCCTCGCCGAGTTCGCGGATGTCCTGCTCAGGATCGCGCGTGACATCGATCCACACGGCTCCGAGACGCTCGACATCGTGCCGCTGACCGGCACCGAGGCGCTCGTGATGCGCTGGATCAACCGCAACCCGGGCACCTCGCCCAGCGCCACCGCCGAGGCCACCGCCCTGCAGCGCAGCAACCTCAGCGTCGCGCTCCGGTCGCTCGTGGCCAAGGGGATGGTCGAGCGGCGCCAGGACCCCGCCGACGCCCGTACCGTGCAGCTGCACTCGACCGCGCTGGCGCAGGAGAGCGTCGACCGGCTCTACCGGCACTGGTCCGGCAAGCTCCGGACGGCACTCGGCGGCGACGAGCGGGGCACGGCCGAGGCGCTCGCGCTGCTGCAGCGGATCGACGACGGACTGCGCGCGGGTTAGGCGACAGCGTCCTCGGCAGCGCCGGCAGCGCCGGCCGCGTCGTCCTCGATCGGCAGCAGTCGGCGTGCGCCGTGCCCCTCGTCGCCCAGGGTGTCGCCCGGGTTCACGACCGAGCAGGCCCCGAGCGAGACGCAGCCGCAGCCGATGCACTGCGTCATCTCCTGCTGCAGGCGCTCGAGCTCCAGCTGGCGGGCCCGCAGTCGTGCGCGCCACCGCTCGTTCAGCCGGTTCCAGTCGCGCAGCGAGGGCATGCGGTCGGCGGGCAGCGCCTCGAACTGCTCGGCGACCTCGCTGAGCGGGATGCCGAGGCGCTTGGCCACCTGGATGATCGCGATCCGCCGTTCGACGTGCCGCGGGTACATCCGCGTGCCACCGTCGGTGCGCTCCGGGTGGATCAGCCCCTTGCGCTCGTAGAAGTGCAGGGCCGAGGCGGCCACGCCCGTGCGGCGCACGATCTCGCCGATGGGCAGCAGGTCGGTGGGACGTGGCGGCTGGATCTCGACCATGGTCGAGATCTTACGGCGGCTCGGACCGGAGGCGCGTGGCGGGCCCGCCACGGGCCTCCAGTCCGTCCGTGGGTCGCGTCTACCGCTGCTGGAACGACTCCCAGAGCAGGAACCCGGTGAACAGCACGAACGGCGTGCAGGCGACGACGTTGAGCCAGCGGTGCTCGACGATCACGGCCGCGAACTCCCGCAGGAACGCGCTCGGGACGTAGTACGCGGCCGTGCGCGCGCCGACGACCTGGGCCGGCAGGTCGAGGCGACGGGCCAGGGTCGCGGCCCGCAGCACGTGGTAGTTGTTCGTGACCACGACCATCTGGCCGTCCCGTCCGGCGGCCGTCTGCACGTCCCGCGAGAACCGCAGGTTCTCGCGGGTGTTCCGGGACGCGGTCTCCGGCACCACGTCGTCCGGGTCGGCGCCGTTCGCCACCAGGTACTCGGCCATCGCGGTGCCTTCGGGGCGGGGTTCGTCGTCGCCCTGCCCGCCGGACGGCACGAGGAGCGGCCGGCGTCCGGCGCTCCGTTCGGCCCGGTAGACGCCGAGCGCCCGGTCGAGCCGGCTCTGCAGCAGCGGTGGGACCTCGCCGTGCACGAGCCCGGAGCCGAGGACGACGATCGTGTCGGGGACGATGCCGTGCCGCGTCCGCCCGTAGACCACCGAGTACAGGGCGAAGGCGACCAGGGACAGGGCGAAGTACCCGCAGACGAACACCATCAGGACGGCGACCGCGATCTTCGTGCCGTCCCAGAGCGTGAAGCCCTCACCGCTCCCCGAGACGAGCAGGGCGATGGCGACCGCCGGCAGCACGAACACGGCCACCCCGGCGGCGAGCGACAGCAGGTTGCCGACGCTGCGGCCCTCGGCCCGGAGCATCTGCAGGCCGTTCGCGACCAGGGCGACCCCGAGCACCACCACGACGAGCGGCACGAGCAACAGCACCACGGCGACGAGCAGGCTGAACCCGGGGACCACCGCGGTCAGCACGGACACGACCGTCGCGAGCCCGAACAGCACGGCCGCGGTCAGGAACACCCCGTTGCGGAGCATCCGCGGGTCCCGGCGTCGTCCGAGCAGGTACAGCACCAGGAACAGCAGGGCGAAGACGGGAGCGGCCCCCAGCCCGAGCACCGTCACCCGACCGCGCGGCGGATCAGCTCGGCCACCCGTGCCTCGTCGGCCTCGGAGAACTCCGGGCTGATCGCCCACGACGTCGGCCAGAACGTGCCGTCGTCGAGCGCGGCCGAGTCCTGGAACCCGAGCGTCGCGTAGCGGGCCTTGAACTTCGCGGCGTCCTGGAAGAAGAACACGGCCTTGCCGTCGCGCGCGTAGGCGGGCATGCCGTACCAGAGCTTCGGCGCGAGTTCGGGTGCGACCTCGAGCGCGAGGCGGTGGATGCGCTCCGCCAGGCCGCGGTCCGGCTGGGGCATCTCGGCGATCTTCGCCTCGACCGCCGCGGCGTCGGCCGCTGCCTTCTCGGCCTTGGTGCCCTTCGTGCTGCGGGTGCGCTTGACCTCGGCGGCGTGCTCCTGCATCGCCGCGCGCTCCTCGTCGGTGAAGGTGGTCTCGGTCTTCGTCGTCCGTGCCATCGTCGTCTCCTCGTGGTCTGGTGCACCCATCATGGGTCCGCGAAGCGAAGCACGCGAGGCCGTGGCCGTCTTCGAGTGCCAGGCTCGTTGCATGACCTACATCGCCAGTGACGACCGCTACGACTCGATGACGTACCGCCGGACCGGCCGCTCGGGCCTCGACCTGCCGTTGCTCTCCCTGGGCTACTGGCACAACTTCGGGGACGACATGCCGTTCGAGAACCAGCGCGCCATCAGCCGTCGGGCCTTCGACCTCGGGATCACCCACCACGACCTCGCGAACAACTACGGCCCGCCGTACGGCGCCGCCGAGGTGAACTTCGGCCGCCTGATGCGTGAGGACTTCCGGCCGTACCGTGATGAGATGGTCGTCTCGACGAAGGCGGGCTGGGACATGTGGCCCGGACCGTACGGGCAGGGCGGCGGCTCGCGCAAGTACGTGCTCGCCTCGCTCGACCAGTCCCTGCAGCGCACGGGCCTGGACTACGTCGACGTCTTCTACTCGCACCGCCTCGACGCGTCGACCCCGCTCGAGGAGACGATGGGCGCCCTGCACACCGCGGTCCAGCAGGGCAAGGCGCTGTACGTCGGGATCTCGTCGTACGACGCCGAGCGCAGTCGGCAGGCAGCCGAGATCCTCCGCGACCTCGGCACCCCGCTCCTCATTCACCAGCCCTCGTACTCGATGCTCAACCGTTGGATCGAGACCGAGGGGCTGCTCGACACGGCCGGCGAACTCGGCTTCGGCGTCATCGGCTTTACCGCCCTCGCGCAGGGGCTGCTGACCGGCAAGTACCTGAACGGTGTGCCCGAGGACTCCCGAGCGGCGGCGGGCAAGTCCCTCGACGCGTCGAGCATCACGCCCGAGGTCGTCGAGCACCTCCGCGCCCTGCACGACGTCGCCGCCGCCCGCGGCCAGTCCCTCGCGCAGCTCGCGCTCGCCTGGGCACTCCGTGACGAGCGGGTGACGTCGCTCGTGATCGGTGCGTCGCGGGTGTCGCAGCTCGAGGACAACGTCGCCGCGCTGTCGAACACGTCGTTCACCGACGAGGAGCTCCGCGTCATCGACGAGCACTCCGTCGGCATCACCGACGTCGACCTGTGGGCGGGAGCCCGCGCGGGCGAGGTCTCCTGACCCGAGCGACCCGCCGCAGCAGTTCCTCGGCTGGTCGCATCTCGTTGCCCGGTCATCTCAGCTGACTGGTCGCGACACGTCGCGGGTCGCCTGCCGACTGGTCGCGAACTGTCGGCTGGCGGCGCCGCAGGCGACGGTCTGCGACCGCGCCGCGGCCGGCCGACGGGGTGTCGTGACCGCTGCGGGGCCCTGGGCGTGCGGCACGGCGGACGGGAGGCGCGGGGCACGCCGCCACGCGCCTCCCGTCCGCCGTCCGGTCGCGTTCCGTCGCGTTCCGTCGTGGGGCCGGCCCGCGCGGCCCGGTCACGACACGTCGCGGGTCACCTGCCGACTGGTCGCGAACTGTCGGCTGGCGGCGCCGCAGGCGACGGTCTGCGACCGCGCCGCGACCGGCCGACGGGGTGTCGTGACCGGCGGGACCAAGCCCGGCCCGAACTCCTCCGGGGCCCGGACGCCCGCTTGGTACGATGGGCGCTGTTCAGAACACGCAGTGTGTATCTACCGGCCGCCGGCTCCCCGGCGGACAACGGCGGCACCCGATGGGTCCGCCCCCGCCGAACCGGGTCGGGCCGAGAAGGCACAACCCCGATGCTCCAGACCCGTTCCACCAGCGACACCGGCACCACTCCGGCCGCAGCCGACGCCTCACTCGTCTCCCTCGCCGGCCGTTGGTACTTCCCCGTCGCGTTCATCGCCCGGCTCCCGTTCGCCATGATGGTCGTCGGCGTCCTGACACTGGTCGTCGCCACCCGTGACTCCGTCGCCCTCGGTGGCGTCAACTCCGCCGCCGTCGGCATCGGCTCGGCGATCTTCGGCCCGATGGTCGGCGCCGCGGCCGACCGCTTCGGCCAGCGGGCGGTGCTCGTCCCCGTCGGCCTGGTGAACGCGGCGCTGCTCGGGTTCTTCCCGTTCGTCGTCAGCGGCACCGCGCCCGACCTCGCGGTCCTCGCGGTCGCGTTCTGCATCGGTGCGTCGGCCCCGCAGGTCGCCCCGATGTCCCGCACGCGGCTCGTCGCGATCATCGGCCAGCGGATGGCCCCGGCACGGCGCGAGAAGACCCTCAGCGGCACCATGGCCTACGAGTCCGCCGCCGACGAGACCGTCTTCATCATCGGGCCGTTCCTGGTCGGCATCCTCGCCAGCGCGATCGCGCCGTGGGTGGCCGTCGCCGGCGCCTCGGTCCTGACGTTCGTGTTCGTCACCGCATTCGCGCTGCACCCGACCGGCAAGCTCGTGGTCGGCCAGCACGCGGAGCTGACGCAGGCACCCGCGCGGCAGCTCCTGCGCCCGCGACTCGTGGTGGTGGTGGTCGGCATCCTCGGTATCGGCCTGTTCTTCGGCTCGACGCTCACTTCGCTCACCGCGTTCATGGAGACCCACGGCGAGGCCTCGCAGGCCGGTCTGCTCTACGGCCTGATGGGCATCGGGTCCGCCGGGTTGGCGCTCGGGTCGGCGGCGTTCCCCCGGGCGTTCGGCCTCGGTTGGCGCTGGCTCGTCTTCGGTGTCGTGCTCCTCGGCGGTGCGATCGCGTTCGCCAGCGCCGACTCCGTCGTCGCCGCGGGCGTCATCCTCGCGGTCATGGGCATCGGGATCGGGCCGACCCTGGTCGCCCAGTACAGCCTCGGCTCGGACCGGTCACCCGTCGGCCGCTCCGCCACCACCATGACGATCCTCGGGTCCGCGGTCATCGTCGGCCAGTCGATCGCCTCCGCGATCGCGGGTGACGTCGCCGAGCAGCACGGCACCGCAGCGGCGATGCTGCTGCCGGCGGTCTCCGCCGCCATCGTCGTGGTCGCCGCGGTCGGCAACCTGCTGCTGCCCCGCCGGGTCGCGACCGCCTGACGGCGAACGTGACCACCTGACGGACGGGAGGCCCGTGGCGACGCCGCCACGGGCCTCCCGTCCGTCAAGTGCCTGCGTTAGGACTCCGTGTCGTCGACGAGCAGGTCCTCGTGCCGGTAGTCGTCGGCTCGCAGGCCGGCGCGGGCGATCATGTGCGTCGAGACCGGCACCAGGAACAGCTGGAACACCATGATCGGCAGGACGACCCAGAACGCCGTCCACGTCCACACCGCGACGACGATCGCGGCCAGCGCGAGGGCGAGCCCGAGCACCTGCGGCTTCGCCATCGCGTGCAGGCGGACGAGCGGGTCCGGGAACCGGACGATGCCGACCCCTGCCCCGAGCGACAGCAGGGACCCGACGAGCAACAGCCCGACGGCGATCCAGGCCCGGAGGCCGGCGTCGTCGACGAACGACTCGATCATCTCGATCACGACTGGTCCTCCTCGGCGCGCTCGGGTGTGGTGGCGGTCAGGCCCTCGTCGGACGGGTCCGCCGAGGGGGTGACGGCCCGGGCGACAGCGACGGTGGCGAACACGCTCGTGGCCGAGATCACCACGAGCACGGGGATGCCGGTCAGGTCCTGGCGGACGACCATCGCGGCGGCGATCACCACGAGCACGGTCGTCAGCACCATGTCGGAGCCGATCATGCGGTCGAGGATGGTCGGACCGCGCACGATGCGGAACACCGCGAGGGCGAACGTCGCCCCCAGGAGCGCGAGCACCAGCGCGACGGCGACGGCCATCACCACGACGGCGGGGCTCACCGGGTCACCTCCGGCAGCGGCTCGGACAGCTCGGAGACGTCCTGCTTCGACCCGAGTGCACGGATCACCATGGCCTCGATCCGGAGTGCCATCCGGCGTTCGTCGTCGACCTGTTCCAGGCGCTCGGTGTCGAGCACGTGGAGCAGCAGCCGGCGGCGCCGCAGGTCGACGTCGGCGACGTACGACCCGGGCACGAGCGAGACCGCGAGGGTGGCGAGCGTGAAGGTCATCTCGGACGTGGAGTGCAGCTGCACGAGCGTGATCGAGCTGCGCCGCACACCGCGCGGGCGGAACGCGACCCAGGCGACCCGGAACGACGCCACGATGACCAGCCCGGACCACACCACCAGGAACCGCAGCACGTGCACGATCGAGAACCGTGCGGACAACGGGACCGGCGGGAGCGGCAGCGCCTGGGTGACGATGAGCGCCACGACGATGCCGCAGAGCAGCGTCAGCGGGGTCCACGACCCCCAGAGCAGCGCCCACAGCACGGTGAGCCCCGCGACCAGGGGCACGTCGTAGCGCCACGCCAGTGCGATCCGCCTGGCGTTCGAGATGCGGCGGACGTCGGTCATCGCTCACCTCCGAGCACGGCCTGCACGTAGCGGTCGGGTGACTCCAGCGACTCCGCTGCGCGGGTCGCGTAGCCGTAGAGCGGGCCGGCGACGACGGTCAGGGCGACGGACCCGAGCACCGCGACGGTCGTCACGCCGACGAGCATGCGCGGCAGGCGCACCTTCTCGGGGGCCTCGCCGACCGCCTCGGTCGCGCCGGTGGTCGGACTGGAGGCGGTGGCCGCGTGCGGTGCGTCGGTGACCGTCACCGAGCCTCCCGGGTGGTACGCCTCGCCCGTCTCCTCGGAGACGGTGAGCGGCGCCGGTTCCGGCGACCGCAGGTGGGCGTGCGGTTCGGCGCTCGTCGCGTGCGGGGCCGCGGCCTCGGCCGCGGGCTTCGGCCGCCAGAAGGCGGCGTCCCAGACCCGCATCAGCGCGTACAGGGTGAGCAGCGAGGTGACGACGCCGGCGCCGATGGTGACGTACGCCATCGGGGACCCGTCCTCGGCGGCGGCGCGGAACAGGCCGAGCTTGCCGATGAAGCCGGAGAACGGCGGGATGCCACCCAGGTTGAACGCGGGGATCAGGTACAGGGCGGCCAGCAGTGGTGCGGCCTTCAGCAGTCCGCCGAGCGACCGGGTCGAGGTCGTCCCGCCGACGCGTTCCATCAGGCCGGACACCAGGAACAGCGTGGTCTGCACGACGATGTGGTGCACCGTGTAGAACACCGCGGCCGCCGTGCCCGCGACGGTGCCGAGGCCGACGCCCATCACCATGAAGCCGATGTGGCTGATCAGCGTGAAGGACAGCAGTCGTTTCACGTCCGTCTGCGACACCGCGCCGAGCACCCCGACCACCATCGTCAGCGCCGCGACCACCAGCAGCACCTCGTTGAGCTGTGGCCGCGGGAAGATCACCGTCTCGAGCCGGATGATCGCGTAGATGCCGACCTTCGTCAGCAGGCCCGCGAAGACCGCCGTGACCGGTGCCGGGGCCGTCGGGTACGAGTCCGGCAGCCAGAACGCCAGCGGGAACACCGCCGCCTTGATGCCGAACCCGATCAGCAGCATCGTGTGCAGGAGCAGCTGCACGTGCTCCGGCAGGTCGGCGACGCGTTCGCTGATCTGGGCGATGTTCACCGTGCCGGTGGCGCCGTAGACCAGGCCGATGGCGGCGAGGAAGATCGCCGACGCGATCAGGCTCGTGACGATGTACGTCGTGCCCGCCCGGACACGCTGTTCACTGCCGCCCAGGGTGATGAGCACGTAGCTCGCCACCAGCAGCATCTCGAACGCGACGTACAGGTTGAACAGGTCGCCGGCGATGAACGAGTCGAGCACACCCGCCGCGAGCACCAGGTAGGTCGGGTAGAAGATCGTGACCGGGGCGTCCTCGTCGTCGGCGGCCAGGCCCTGCCCGATCGAGAACAGCAGGACGAGCAGCAGGACGCTCGCACTGACGGTGAGCAGCAGGGCGCTCAGCCGGTCGACGACGAGCGAGATGCCGTACGGGGCGTCCCAGCCGCCGACCTGCACCACGATCGTGCCGTGCCGGTCGACCAGGACCATGAGCGTGGCGGCGACGGCCAGGGCCACGACGAGCACCACGACGGTGATCGCGCGCTGGAGCTTCTGGTGCCGGAGGAGTCCGAGCGCGACCGCGGCACCGAGCAGCGGGACGAGGACGAGGAGCGGGACGAGCCAGGTCATCGGGTCGCCTCCTGTTCTGCGTCGGTGGTGGTCTCCGGGTCCTCGTCGGCCGGCTCGTCGCGGTCGCGGCCGATCGCGGCGTCGGCCTCGTCGACCTCGACCTCGTCGGCACGGGACAGCTGCCACGACCGGTGGATCAGGGCGAGCAGGAACGCGCTGACGGCGAAGGTGATGACGATCGCGGTCAGGGCGAACGCCTGGGGGAGCGGGTCGGTGATGCCCTCGGCGCTCTTGCCGATCGGCGGGTCGCCCGCGGCACCGGACATCACCAGCAGCAGCAGGTTGAGCGAGTTGCCGAGCAGCAGGAAGCCGAGGAGCATCCGCGTCAGGGAGCGTTCGAGCAGCAGGTAGACGCCGCACGAGAACAGCACCGCCATGGCGATCACGAGGACGAGGGTGACGGTCACGTGGCGCTCCCTTCCGGGGTGGGGGCATCGAGGGTGTCGCCGACGGACTCCTCGGTGGTGTCGCGTGTCGGGGTCGAGGCGTCCTCGAGGCGCTGCCGGTCGACCTCGGCCCCGAGACTGCGGAGGACGTCGAGCACCAGGCCGACGACGACCAGGTACACGCCGATGTCGAAGAACGTGGCGGTGACGAACTCGACGTGGCCGAGGACCGGGACGGTGGCCTCGAAGAACTCGGAGTACAGGGCTTCGCGGCCGAAGAACAGCGGCACGATCGCGGTGATCGCGGCCGTCGCGACCCCCAGGCCGAGCAGGCGACCGGCGCGCACCGGGGCCGCGGCGCCGAGTTCGGCCGGTCCGCCGGCCAGGTAGCGGGCCGCGAGCGCGATGCCGGCGACCAGGCCACCGGCGAACCCGCCGCCGGCGGCGTTGTGCCCGGCGAACAGCAGGTAGACCGACAGGACGATCAGGCCGTGGAACAGCAACCGGACGACCACGTCGAGCAGGGCCGAACGCCCGGTCGGGATCGCGGCGCTCGTCGGCAGCCAGGCGCGGGGCTCACCGTCGGTGCGCTCGCCGTTCGCGGTCAGGGTCTCCGGCAGGTCGCGCAGCCGGGGCAGGGTGTCCTCGCGCGAGTTCACGAAGATCAGGCTCGCGACACCGGTGGCCGCGGCGACCACGACGGTGAGTTCACCGAGGGTGTCCCAGCCGCGCAGGTCGACGAGGGCGACGTTCACCACGTTGAGACCGTGCCCGAACGAGCTCGTCAGCGCGGGCAGGTCCGGCCAGAGGGGACGCGCGGTGCGGGCCGAGGCAGCGACGACGACGACGATCGCGAGCGTCAGCCCCGCCAGCCCGGCGAACAGGGCCCGCACGATGCGGAACCGCGACGGGTTCGTCGTCGCGATGCGCGGGGGCAGTCGGCGCAGGACCAGGACGAAGGCGATCAGCGTGACGGTCTCGACCACGAGCTGCGTCAGGGCGAGGTCGACCGCGCCGTGCAGGACGAACAGCACCGAGAGGCCGTAGCCGGTGACGCCGACCAGGACGGCGGCGGCGAACCGGGTCTTCGCCGTGAGCACCGCGATGCCGGCGATCGACATCACGATCATCACCGGGATCTGGCCCCACGAGTCGGCGAAGCGGACGTGGAACTCCCACGGACCACCGAGCACCAGGTTGGCGAGCGCCCCGGCGACGAACACCGACAGGATCACCGTCAGGTAGTAGGGGAGCGAGCCGCGCTGCAGGCTCGCGGTGAGCCCGGTCGCTCCGCGGTCGAGCAGCCGCATCCCGTGCCGGTACGTGCCCGCGGCGCTCGGGAACCCGGCGAGCCGGTGCTGGATCGCCTCGACCGGTCGGCGCAGGGCGAACAGTGCGAGGCCGCCGACCAGGGTGATCGCGGACAGGCCGAGCGCGGGCTCCAGGCCGTGCCAGAGCGCGAGGTGCGGGACCGCTTCGCCGCCGAGCGCCGCGGTCGTCGCAGCGGGCTCGATGCCGTGCGCGACCACCGGGGTGAGCAGGCCGAGGGCGAGGCCGGTGAGCGCGAGGACCGAGGGGACGACGGCGAGGCCGTGCAGGGCGTGCGGCTCGGCGGTCGCGACGCCGGGCTTCCGGGCGAAGGCGCCCCACAGGAAGCGCAGCGAGTACGCCACGGTGAGCACCGAGCCGACGGTCACGCCGATCAGGGCGAACCACGCCCAGCCGGCGTCGGGGCCGTGCAGCGACTCGGTGAAGCCGGTCAGCACGGCTTCCTTCGCGACGAACCCGATCGTGGGCGGGATCCCGGCCATCGACACCAGCGCGAGCACCGCGACGACCGCCAGCCACGGGCGGGCGCGGCCGAGCCCGCTGAGCCGACCGAGGTCGCGCGTGCCGGCGACGTGGTCGATCGCGCCGACGACCAGGAAGAGCGTGGACTTGAAGGCGGCGTGCGCCACGAGCAGCGCGACCCCGCCGAGGGCGACCGCGGGGGCGCCCCATCCGGCGGCGAGCACCAGGAACCCGAGCTGCGCCACGGTGCCGTAGGCGAGCAGGAGCTTCAGGTCGGTCTGGCGCAGCGCCCGGTACCCACCGACGAGCATCCCGGCGACACCGAGCAGCGTGATGGTCTCGCGCCAGCCGTCGAGCAGCGCGAACGCGGGGGCGAGCCGGGCCACCAGGTAGATGCCGGCCTTCACCATCGCCGCGGCGTGCAGGTACGCGCTGACCGGGGTGGGCGCGGCCATCGCGGCGGGCAGCCAGAAGTGGAACGGCACGATCGCCGACTTCGTCAGTGCTCCGAGCAGCACCAGGACCACCGACACCGAGACGACCGTGCCGCTCGGGGGGTCGGCGACGATCCCGGACAGCGACGTCGTACCCGCTGCGACCGAGAGCATCACGAGACCCGCGAGCATCGCCAGGCCGCCGGCGGTGGTCACCACGAGCGCCTGCATGGCGGCGGCACGGCTGGCGCGCTTCGCGGCGTCGTGCCCGATGAGCAGGTAGGAGAAGACCGTCGTGGCCTCCCACAGGACGAACAGCACGATGACGTCGTCGGCGATCACGAGCCCGTACATCGAGCCGGCGAAGGCGGTCAGGACCCCGGCGAACCGACCGAGCCCGGGTTCGTCCCGCTCGAAGTACGAGGCGCAGTAGACCAGCACCAACGCGCCGACGATCGACACCACGAGGGCGAGGACCCACGACAGGGCGTCCATCCGCAGCGTGACGTCGAGGTCGAGCTGGGGGACCCACTGGTGCCGTTCGACGACGCTGCCGTGCAGGGCGGCGTCGGTCTGGGCGATCGTCAGCACCGCGGCGGCGGCAGGGGCGAGGGCTGCGACGAAGAAGACGCGGCGCCCGAGGACGGGGGTCAGTGCGGGGACGATCAGGGCGACGATCGCGAACGCGACGAGGACGAAGACCATCGGGCACCTCCTCGGGGTCGGGCGGCAGTCCGGCTCACTGGGCTCTCACAGCTTACGAAGCGAGCCATGTGGAGAACCTGTGCGTCCGGACAGCAGTCCGCTCAGGTCCGACCGTGCGCGCGGGCGGGGATCTGGGTCGCGAGCTTGCCGCCGGAGACGTCGAGCAGGGTGCCCGTGATGTACCCCGAGGCGTCGCTCGCCAGGAAGACGAGCAGGTCGGCGACGTCGTCCGGAGTCTCCCACCGGCGGAGTGACAGCGTGTCCAGCAGACGGTCCTGTGCCTCGGTCGGCATCGTCGCGAAGCCGTTCATCGCCGTCGGCACCATGCCGGGTGCGTACGCGTTCACGGTGATCCCCCACGGGCCGAGCTCGGACGCCAGGACCCGGGTGAACGAGACGACCGCGGCCTTCGACGCCGCGTAGGCCGCGCTCCCGACGCTCGGCACGATCGCCGCGAACGACGCGGCGTTGACGATCCGACCGCGCCCGGCCGCCTGCATCACCGGTGCGACGGCCTGGCTCATCAGGAACGTGCCACCGAGGTTGACGTCCATGCAGCGGCGCCAGGCGTCCCACTGCAGTTCGGCGACCGTGCCCGTGACGTTGATGCCGGCGTTGTTCACCAGGACGTCGATCGTGCCGTGCCGCCCGACGACCTCGTCCACGGCGTCGCGCACGGACGCCGGGTCGGCGACGTTGCACACGACGTGCTCGAGCGGGAAGTCCGGTTCGAAGGCCAGGTCGAGTGCGACGACGCGGCACCCTTCGTCGACGAAACGGTCGGCGAGCGTGCGGCCGATCCCGCGCGCTGCGCCGGTCACGACGACCACGCGGTCGGTCAGGTCGAGGTGCATCGTTGCTCCCGTCGTCGGTGCCTTGAATAGGCATACTATTCGAGCATGACGGATCAGCGTGTGCTCTGGGTCACGGGTGGGGGCAGCGGCATGGGGGCCGCGGGTGCCGAGGCGGCGGCACGGGACGGCTGGACCGTGGTGCTGAGCGGGCGTCGCGCGGACCGACTCGAGCAGGTCGCAGGCGCCATCCGGGCAACCGGCGGGACCGCGGACGTCCTGCCCCTCGACGCGAACGACCCCGCAGCCGTGGCCGCCGCACGTGACGTCGTGCTCGAGCGGCACGGCCGGCTCGACGGACTCCTGCTGGCGGCCGGGCTCAACGCCCCGCGACGCCGGTGGGACGACCAGTCGCTGACCGACTTCCGGGCGATCGTGGACACGAACCTCACCGCGGTCGTCACCGTCGTGGACGCCGCGCTGCCGGCACTCCGCTCGTCCGGCGGTGTCGTGGTCGTCGTGTCCTCGTACGCCGGGTGGTCCTTCCAGCCCGGGGCCGGCGTGGCGTACTCGGCGAGCAAGACCGCGCTCGGATCGGTCGTCCGGAGCCTGAACCAGCAGGAGGCCGAGCACGGCGTGCGTGCCACACACCTGTGCCCGGGCGACGTCGCGACGGACTTCCTGGACCAGCGGCCGGAGGTCCCCGACGCGGCCGCCCGCCAGCGCATGCTCCAGCCGGAGGACGTGGGGCGGACCGTCGCCTTCGTGCTCGGGGCGCCGGCTCACGTCCGCGTGGACGAGCTCGTGCTGTCGCCGGTCTCCCAGCGGTGACGAGCACCTTCGATCGGGTCCTCGACCAGGTCGGTGACGCCGTGGTCTCCGGCACCCTGGCCGCGGGGAGCCGCCGGAGCGTCGACGACATGGTGGCCTGGACGGGTGCCAGTCGCAGCATCGTCCGCGAGGCGGTGCGTGTCCTCGTCGCCCTCGGCCTGCTCACCGCCAGGCGCCGGGTCGGCGTCACCGTCCTCGATGCGGATCGGTGGGACGTCCTGGACCCGCGCGTGGTGCGGTGGCGCCTGCGGGGCCCGGACGGCGACCGGGTCGCGGTCGAACTCCGCGAGCTGCGCGCGGCGGTCGAACCCGCCGCGGCCGCCGCAGCAGCCCGGCGAGCGGCGCTCGACGCCTGTGCGGACCGACGGGAGGCGCTCCGCACCACCGCGGACGAGCTCGCGGCCGCCGCGACCCGCGACGACCGCCCCGACTTCGTGACCGCGGACGTGCGGCTCCACGCGCTCGTGCTCGACCTGTCCGGCAACACGCTGTACCGACGCCTGCACCGGGTCGTGGGCCAGGTCCTGCTGGAACGCGGGAGCATCCGTCCGGACCGGCACGACGTCGGCCTCCACCTCGCGCTCGCCGGTGCCGTGGTGGACGGACGGCCGGACGACGCGGCCGCGGCGATGCGGGCGATCGTCGACCGGACGTGAGCGGCGCGCCGCCGACCTGCGAAGATGGAGGCCGGTGCGCTCCCTCCGGTGCCCGTGGAGGGTGAGTCGTGGACGCAGCACAGGACCTGGTCGTCCAGCTCGTCGGCACCCCGTGGGCCTTCCTCGTGGTCGGCCTGGTGCTCGCCGTCGGCAGCGTGGCGGTCTTCCTCCCCAGCCAGGCACTCGTCGTCGCGATCGGCACGCTCCTGGTCGGTGGCGACGGTGGGCTCGTGCCGGTGCTCTTCCTCGTCGTCGCGGCGTCGATCGGCATGGTCCTCGGCGATCTCGGGCTGTACCACCTGGCGCGCTCCGTCGACCTCGGTTCGCGGTCCTGGTTCGCGCGTCCGAAGGTCCGCGCGGCCCGCGACGCCATCGACGGCCGCTACCGCGCCGCTCCCGGGCGCATCGCGGTGCTCGGACGCTTCATCCCGATGGGCCGGTTGACGACGAACCTGGTCGGCGCGGACAGCGGGCTCGACCTCCGGCGCTTCCTGGTCAGCTGCGTGCTCGCCGACGTCGTGTGGGCCGCGTACTGCGTCGGCATCGCCGCGGCCACCGGGCGCTGGAGCCGCGAGCAGCCCTTCCTCGTCACGACCGTCGCCGTCGTGGCGTCGATCCTGCTCGGCTTCGCGATCTCCGCGATCGAGAAGGCCGTTCGACGACGCAGTGAGGCCGCCGCCGCAGCCTGAGGAAAGTAGTGTGGGCACCCCGTTCGAAGGAGAACCCGTGCTGCTCGACGACCTCGTGCCGGACCCCGACGCGCTCGACCGCATCGCCACCGGCAGCACCTGGGCCGAGGGCCCCTGCTGGATCCCGACCACGCGGACGCTGCGGTGGTCCGACATCCCCGGCGACCGGATCCTGCAGTGGCACGCCGACTCCGGGGAGACCTCGGTGTACGCCGACGGTGTCGAGTTCACCAACGGCCGCACGCTCGATCGCGACGGCAGCGTCGTGCAGTGCTCGCACGGCCTGCGCCGGGTGGAGCGTGACCGCGACGGGGTCGTCACACCGATCGTCGACACGTGGAACGGCGTCCGGTTCAACTCCCCGAACGACGTCGTCGTCGCGCGGGACGGCGGTGTCTGGTTCACCGACCCCGCCTACGGCATCACCCAGCCGCGCGAGGGACACCCCGGCGTCCGCGAGTACGGCGACCACTGGGTGTTCCGGTGCGGACCGGCGGGCGAGGACCTGCGGCCCGTGGCGACCGACCTCGACGAGCCGAACGGCCTGGCGTTCGACCCGGACGAGCGGGTGCTGTACATCGCGAGCTCGTCGGGCGACGAGCCGGTCATCCGCGCGTACGACCGCCGGGGCGACCTGCTGAAGAACGGTCGGGTGTTCGCGCGGCTCGAGCCGGGCGAAGGCGCGCCGGACGGCATCCGGGTCGACGTGCACGGCAACGTCTGGTCGTCGTCCCACCGCGGCGTCGTCGTGTTCGACCCGGCCGGGGCACGCATCGGCGAGGTCGCCGTCCCCGAGGTCACGTCGAACCTGTGCTTCGGTGGCGACGACGGCACGACGCTCTTCCTGACGGCGACGACCTCGGTGTACCGGATCGCCACGACGACGCGGGACGCTGCCGTATCCTGACTCGGCCATGCAGTGCGACTACTTCGACCGCGGGGTGTGCCGGTCGTGCACGCTCATGGGCCAGCCCTACGCTGACCAGGTCCTCGACAAGGAACTCCGGACGCGCGAGCTCCTGCACGACGCCGTCGAGGCCGCCGGGGGTCCCGGTGCGGTCTCCTGGTCACCGGCGATCACGAGCCCGGAGTCGGGGTACCGGAACAAGGCGAAGATGGTCGTCGGCGGGTCCGTCGAGCACCCGACCGTCGGCATCCTCGACCACCGGCAGCGCGGGGTCGACCTGCGGCACTGCGGGATCTGCACCCCCGGCATCCGGCACGCGCTGCCCGTCCTGGCCGGGTTCGTCACCACCGCGGGGCTGATCCCGTACGACGTCGCCGCACGCCGCGGTGAGCTGAAGTACGTCCTGGTCACCGAGTCGCCCGACGGCGAGCTGATGATCCGGTTCGTGCTGCGTTCGGAGGGGCAGCTGCCGCGACTCCGACAGCACCTCGACACCCTGCGCGCCGCGCTGCCGAACGCGGTCGTCGTGACCGCCAACCTGCTGCCCGAGCACAAGGCCGTCACCGAGGGCGACCGCGAGGTCGTGCTGACCGAGCAGGAGACCCTGCCGATGCGCCTCGGCGGGATCACGATGCACCTGCGGCCGCAGAGCTTCTTCCAGACGAACACCGGCGTCGCGACCGAGCTGTACGCGCAGGCCTCGACCTGGATCGACGAACTCGATCCCGCGTCGATGTGGGACCTGTACTGCGGCGTCGGCGGGTTCGCGCTGCACGCCGCTCGTCCCGGCCGTGCGGTGACCGGCATCGAGTCGAGCGCCGAGGCGATCCGCTCGGCGAAGCAGTCGGCGCGTGAGGCCGGGCTCGAGGGCGTCCGGTTCGCCGCCGACGACGCCACGGAGCACGCCCTCCGGACCCGTCCGGATGCGGTGCCCGAACTCGTCGTGGTGAACCCGCCGCGTCGCGGGATCGGCGAGCGGTTGTCGACCTGGCTCGAGGAGTCGGACGTGCAGCACGTCGTCTACTCGAGCTGCAACCCGGTGACCCTGGCGAAGGACCTGGCCCGCATGCCGTCGTTCCGGCTCCGACGGGCCCGGGTGCTCGACATGTTCCCGCAGACCGGCCATCTCGAGGCCGTCACGCTCCTGTCGCGGGCGTGATCCGGGCCTCCCGGTCGTCATTGCCAGGGAATTGCCAAGGTGACGTACCCGGGTACGGGTCGATGACCATGGCCATGGGAATCGAGGCGTACAGGTTTCCGCCAGGGGTACATAGCATGAACGGGTAGAACCGTTTGTCTCAGTTTGATAACGGTGAAGAGTTTCCTATGGTTGCCGACCGAGGTGCCGCCGGCCCGATGACCACTGCCCCCGGTGGCGCACCCCACAACTGACCGCGATCGGTCGGGGTGGGCAGTGGATCCCGCAGCAGATGCGGCTCGTGACCCCGGTGGAGCAATCACATGAAGAAGCTTTCCCGTACCCGCACCATCGTCGGCGGCCTGGCGTTCGCCGGCATCGCCGCGACCGGTGTCGGCCTCGCGGCAACCCCCGCGAACGCAGCGTCCGGTTCGACCTGGGACCAGCTCGCGCAGTGCGAGTCCGGCGGCAACTGGGCCATCAACACCGGCAACGGCTACTACGGCGGCCTGCAGTTCAACCTCGGCACCTGGCAGGCGAACGGTGGCGCTGGCAACCCCGCCTCCGCCAGCCGCGAGGCCCAGATCGCCGTCGCCGAGCGCGTCCTCGCCTCGCAGGGCTGGGGTGCCTGGCCCGCATGCTCCGCCCAGCTCGGACTGAGCGGCACCAGCGGTGCGGCTCCCGCAGCGGCCGCTCCGGCGCCCGCGCCGGCTCCTGCTCCGGCCGAGCAGGCCGCCCCGCAGCCGGCGGCTCCGGCTCCGGCCCCCGCCGAGCAGGCTGCGCCGCAGCAGGCCGCGCCGAGCACCACCGAGTCGACGCCGGCCCCGGCAGCGACCGCGCCGAGCAAGCCGGCCCCGGTCAAGACGAGCGGCAAGACGTACACGATCGCCTCGGGTGACACGCTCGACACGATCGCGACGAAGCTCAAGATCGAGGGCGGCTGGAAGCAGCTCTGGGCCGCGAACACGTCGACCATCGACGACGCGAACCTGATCTACTCCGGCCAGGAGCTCCAGCTCCCCGCCTGATCTCTCCGCAGACCGAAAACGACGACGCCCCACGACCTCGAGTCGTGGGGCGTCGTCGTGCGCGAGGCGGGGGCTACTGCGGGTTGTCGGTGAGCCAGCCGGCGACGTCGTCGGAGCGGAGCGCCTGGGACAGCGAGGGGACCTCGAGCCCGTTCAGCCTGACGATCGACTGCCCGTCCGGCGAGGTGCCGGAGCCCGCGGTCGGCACCGTGAAGGTCACCAGGTCGTCTGCCCCGACACCTCGGAGCGACCAGCCCAGTCCGACCAGTCGTGAGAACGACAGGCCCGCGTCGACCGACAGGTGCTCGCTCGTCGCGGTGACGAAGTCCTGGATGCGCCCGGGGTTCGTGACGGTGTCGCGGGACAGCAGCCCGTCCACGACGCCGCGCATGAACGCCTGCTGGTTGCGGACGCGGGTGTGGTCGGCGTCGGCGAAGGCGTAGCGCTCCCGGACGAAGGCGAGCGCGGCGGCCCCGTCGAGCCGGTTCGCCCCGGTGGTGAAGTCGTGGCCCCGCGCCGAGAACGCCACGGGTGAGTCGACCGTGACACCGCCGAGGGCATCGGTCATGTCCTCGAACCCGGCGAAGTCGATCTCGGCAACGTGGTCGATCCGGACGTCCAGGAGCTGTTCGACGGTCTGGGTGGTGAGGGCGACCCCGCCCCAGGAGTACGCGGCGTTGATCTTCGCCCGCCCGTGTCCGGGGACCTCGACCCACGAGTCACGCATGATCGACATGAGGTACACGTGCTGTCGATCGGCGGGGACGTGCGCGAGCATCAGCGTGTCCGACCGCCCGCCGAGTTCGGGCTGTGCACCCTCGGGGCCGCCCTGTGCGCGGGCGTCGGACCCGATGAGCAGGATGTTCTCGCCGCCCGTGGCGCTGGGCCGCGCTCCGTCGGGGAACGGGTCGGCGATGGTGTCACGACCGGCGTCGAAGCTCCGCGCGAGCCCGCCGACGAAGACACTCGCGACGACGGCGACCACGACGGCGATGCCGACGAGTGAGCCGAGCGTCGCCACCAGGGCGACCAGGAAGGGCCGTCGCCGGCGCGTGCTGCGGATGGCGGTGCGGTGGGCGTGGTCAGCGGCCGCCCGGGCTGCGCGACGTTCGGACATGCGGGGGACTCCTGCGGGTTCGGGTCGGCGAGCAACCGACCCGAGGATCTTATCGCATGTGGTATTTCAAGTACAGCGTTTCAGTCCTGCGGTGGTTTCGCCAGGACCTCTCGAAGCGCGACCCGCAGGGCGGCGTCCTCGGGCAGGACCTCGCGCTCGATGTGCCGCGCGGTCTCCCAGGCCGACCGGCCGGCCGGCGTCACGCTGACCACGCGGCGGCGACGATCCGCGGCGTGCGGGGTGCGCTCGACCAGGCCGTCGCGCTCCATCCGCTCGAGGGTGCGGGACATCGTCTGCGGCTGGACCCGGGCCGTGCGGGCGATGGTGTCGGCGCCGGTCGGGCCGGTCCTGATGAGGATGTCGATCGCGACCACCGCGGCGTGCGAGAGCCCGATGGCCCGGAGTCGTTCGTCCCAGTCCCGCTCGACGGAGCGTGCGGCCGCGGACAGCAGTCGTCCGAGGGGCCACTGCTCGGTCGTGTCCTCCATGTCGTGATTCTACGGTGAGCGGTGCGCGCGATCGTCAAGTAATCAGCATGCTGACGATCGGTGTACGCTCGCCGACGTGTCCCGCTTCCTCCGCATCGTCCTCCCCGCGCTCGTCATCGTGGTCTGGCTCGGCATCGCCTCGGTCGGCGGTCCGTTCTTCGGCAAGATCTCCGAGGTCTCCACCAACGACCAGACCTCGTTCCTGCCCGCCTCCGCCGACGCCACGAAGGTGCAGGAGCGGTCCTCGGAGTTCCGCGACGAGTCCGGGGCACCCGCGATCATCGTCCTCGAGCGTGACGGGGGACTGACCTCGACCGACCTCGCCGACGCGAAGGCGCTCACCGCGACGCTGACCGACCGCGCGGACGTCGAGGCCGTCAGCCCGGTGATCCCGAGCAAGGACGGCGATGCGGTCGAGATCGTCGCGACGCTCACCCAGGACGCCGAGACCGGCGCCGCGGTCGAAGCCGTCCGGGCCGACGTGGACGATGCGCTGCCGTCCGGTCTGCGCGGGTACGTCACCGGTCCGGCCGGGTTCACCGCCGACCTGACCGAGGCCTTCGCCGGCATCGACGGGCTGCTGCTCGGGGTGGCGCTCGCCGCGGTCTTCGTGATCCTGATCATCGTCTACCGATCCCCCCTGCTCCCGGTCCTGGTGCTCGGGACCGCCACGTTCGCCCTCTGTGCCTCGATCCTCGTGGTCTGGTGGCTCGCCAAGGCCGACATCGTGACGGTCAACGGGCAGGTGCAGGGGATCCTGTCGATCCTGGTGATCGGTGCCGCGACCGACTACGCGCTCCTGTACACCGCGCGCTTCCGTGAGGCCCTGCGTGACCACCGCACCGGCTGGGACGCGACGAAGGCCGCGCTGCGCGGGAGCCTCGAGCCGATCCTGGCCTCGGGCGGCACGGTGATCGTCGGGGTGCTCTGCCTGCTGCTGTCCGACCTCAACTCGAACAAGGCGCTCGGCCCCGTCGCCGCCATCGGCATCGCGTTCAGCCTGCTCGCCGCCCTGACGCTCCTGCCCGCGCTGCTGCTCGCGTTCCGCCGTGCGGCGTTCTGGCCCCTCCGTCCCGTGCACGGCAGCGCCCACCCCGTGCTCACCGGCCCCGACGCCCGAGGTGTCTGGGCACGCGTCGGCCGGCTCGTCGCCCGTCGTTCGCGGGTGGTGTGGATCGTCTGCACGGTCGGACTGCTCGCGATGGGCGCCGGCCTGTTCGGGCTCAAGGCCGACGGTGTGCCGCAGAGCGACCTGATCATCGGGTCGTCCCAGGCACGCGACGGGCAGGACGTGCTGGCCGACCACTTCCCCGGCGGCTCCGGCAGCCCCGCGCAGGTGATCGGCGCCGAGCGGGACCTCGACCAGCTCGTCGACGCGATCACGGCGGTCGACGGGGTCGACGGTGTCGTGGCCGCGGCGAAGGACAGCCCCGCCGGCACCGTCCCGGTGACCGGGGACACCGCAGGCAGCGCCGCGCCGACCGTCTCCCGCGGCGACGTCCTGCTCGAGGCGACCCTGTCGGACGCCGCAGACTCCGACGCCGCCGAGCAGACCGTCCGCGACCTCCGCACCGCCGTCGAACGGGTCGACCCGGGCGCGATCGTCGGTGGCGTCACCGCGACGGCGGTCGACACGAACGACACCGGCATCCGCGACCGCACGCTCATCATCCCCGTGGTGCTCGTCGTGATCCTGCTGATCCTGATGCTCCTGCTCCGCAGTGTCGTCGCACCGCTCGTCCTGATCGGCAGCGTGATCGTCTCGTTCGCGGCGGCCCTCGGTGTCGGTGCTCTCGTCTTCGACCACGTGTTCCACTTCCCGGGCGCCGACCCGAGCGTGCCGCTGTACTCGTTCGTGTTCCTGGTGGCCCTGGGCGTCGACTACAACATCTTCCTCATGACCCGGGTGCGCGAAGAAGCACTGCGCCACGGTCCGCGCGAGGGCGTCCTGCGCGGCCTGGGGGTGACCGGCGGGGTGATCACGTCCGCCGGCGTCGTGCTGGCCGCCACGTTCGCGGCCCTCGGCGTCATCCCGATCCTGTTCCTCGCGCAGATCGCGTTCGTCGTCGCGTTCGGCGTGCTGCTCGACACGATCGTGGTCCGGTCGCTGCTCGTGCCGGCACTGGCGTACGACCTCGGGCACCGGGCCTGGTGGCCCTCGCGCCTCTCGCGCACGCGCCCTGACATGTGACACGCTAGGCCCATGCCAGTTCCCTCGACGCAGCCCGCCGCAGAGCGCAAGCTCCTCCGTGACACGGTGCAGGACAAGATCCGCGACGCCATCATGGACGGCACGCTCGAACCCGGGGAACGGCTCAACGACGACGACCTCATCGCGTGGCTCGGGGTGTCCCGCACACCGATCCGCGAAGCCCTCGCCGAACTCGCCCGTGCCGGCCTCATCGAGATGGCGCCGAACCGCTACACCCGGGTCGCGGCGCCGACGAAGGAAGAACTCCTCGACGCGTACCGCACCCTCGGCGTGATCTACGGCGGCGTCGTGCGGCTCGCGGTGCCCCGGTTCACGGACGCGCAGCGCAAGAAGATCGTGAAGATGCTCGACGACGTGCACGCGCGGGTGAGCGCCGACGAGCAGGACAAGGTCGCGCGCGACGGTGCCGGCATCTACGCGATGTGGGCCGACGCGTGCGGCAACCCGTCGCTCGTGCAGCTCTGCGCGTCGACCACGGACGGGCTCTCCTTCAAGCTCCGCGTGCCGGAGCTCGCCGAGCTCCTGCCGGCCGACGTGATCCTGCCCGAGCTGACGAAGCTCAAGGACGCCGTCGTCGCGAAGGACCCGATCGCCGCCGAGCTCGCCATGGAGGCGATCCACCTGCTCCCGTCGCGCGACTAGCGTCACGAGCGCGACCGGTGACGGACAGGAGGCCCGTGGCAGCACCGCGGACACCGTTCCGTCACTCAGGTGGTGACGGCCACTACGGGGTGACCTTCCAGGCGCATCCCATGTCGTCCGTCCACTCGCCGGTTATGGTTTCCCGGTGAGCAACGAACCCGAGCAGACGACCGAGCCCGCACGCCGCGGTGCCGCGACGCCGCGCCACGGGCGCCAGAAGCGTCGGGCGGGCGTGGTGTTCCCGGCCGTCGCGGGGGTGCTCACGATGGCCCTCCTGCTGGGCGTCGGGTACGCGGGCTACGCGTACAACCAGCTGTCCGACGGCGTCACGATCGTCAACGCGATCACCGGCAAGAAGGACACCAAGGACGACGTCGACGGCAAGGCGCAGAACATCCTGCTCGTCGGCGACGACCACCGTCCGGACAACGCCACCCCGGAGCAGCTCGCCGAACTCAGCACCCAGGACGACGGCGGTGCGACGAACACCGACACGATGATCGTGCTGCACATCAGCGCCGACGGCAGTCAGGCGACGATGATCTCGTTCCCCCGTGACTCGTACGTCGACATCCCCGACGTCGGCAAGGGCAAGCTCAACAGCGCCTTCTACTACGGCACGCTCAACGGCGGTGGGGACACCGGCGGTGCGAAGATGCTCATCAAGACCATCGAGAACCTGAGCGGCCTGCAGATCGACCACTACGTCCGCGTCTCGCTGCTCGGCTTCTACCAGGTGGTCAAGGAGCTCGGACCGGTCGAGGTCTGCCTGAACCAGGCGACGAACGACCCCTACTCCGGCGTCAACCTGCCCGCGGGCAAGTCCTCGCTGAACGCGAAGGAGGCGCTGTCCTTCGTGCGCCAGCGCCACGGCCTGCCGAACGGCGACCTGGACCGCAACGTGCGCCAGCAGTACTTCCTGTCGCAGGAGGCACGGAAGGTCACGTCGGCCGGCACGCTGCTCAACCCCGTGAAGATGGGCAACATCCTCAAGGCCGTCGGTGGATCGATCCAGACCGACACCGACCTGATCGACCTCGCCTCGCAGATGCGCAACCTGCGGCCCGGCAACATCCAGTCGGCCACGATCCCGACCCTCGGCACCCCGACCATCTACGTGAACGGCTCGCCGCTGTCCATCGTCGAGGTCGACACCGTCGGACTGCCCGCGTTCGTGCAGGGCCTGGTGGGGCAGCCCGAGGCGTACACGAAGGCCCGCCGCGCGCAGCCCGCGAACACCTCGGTCACCGTGCTGAACGGCAGCGGGGTCGAGGGTGCTGCGACCGCGGCCGGCCAGGTCCTGACCGCCCGCGGTTTCCAGGTCCCGCCGGCCGGCTCGTCCGCGACGACGAAGACGACGCAGGTGCAGTACCCCGCCGGCCAGGAGGCGCAGGCGAAGGCCGTCGTGTCCGCGGTCCCCGGCGCCGTCGCCGTCCGCACCGCCAGCGTGACCGGTGTCACCCTGGTGCTCGGCACCGACGGCAAGACCGCGAAGCCGGTCGCGACCGAGCCGAGCGCCGGGGCCTCGACGCCGGCGACCGGCGGCTCGGGCTCGAAGCCGACGAAGAAGCCCGCGAAGGAACCGACGCCCAAGTCGACCGACGTGCACAACTACGGCACCGAGGGCACCTGCATCAACTGATGGGAACCCGCCGGGGGACCGGTCGGTAGGTTCGTGGAGTGACCAGCGCCGCACGCCCGATCGTCCTGATGACCTACAACATCAAGAACCCGGACCCCGCGCACGACTGGCCGGCCCGACTACCGGTCGTGCTCGACGTCATCCGTCGACACGACCCCGACGTGCTGTGCGTGCAAGAGGCCTTCGCCCACCAGATGGACGACCTGCGTGCCGGTCTGCCGGACCACGCCGACGTCGGGCAGGGGCGCGAGGGCGGCGACGCCGGCGAGCACGCGGCCGTCTTCTACCGCCGCGACCGCTTCCGCCCGTCCGACGAGGGGTCGTTCTGGCTGTCGGACACCCCGGACGAGCCCGTCTCGAACACCTGGGGCAGCCTGTACCCGCGGATCGCGAACCACGCCCGGTTCCTCGACGCCGAGGGTCCCGCGTTCACCCTGCTCACCACACATCTGGACCACGAGCCCGGACCGCACGGTGACGAGGTCCGGGGCCGGAGCGCCGCGCTCATCGCCGAACGGTTGGCCGGCACCACCGGGCCGGTCGTGTTCGCCGGGGACTGCAACGAACCCGCGGGCACCGGCACGGCATCGCGGGTGTTCGCCGAAGCCGGGTTCGAAGACGCCTGGCTGGCTGCGGGTGACCCGTCCGACCGCACCGCCACGTTCAACGACTGGCAGCCGCCGGTCGACTCGGCCGAGCGGATCGACTGGGTGCTCACCCGGGGCATCAACGCCGTGGACCGCGTGGTGATCGACCACGACGGCCCCGAGACCTGGTTCGCCAGCGACCACTTCCCGGTGATCACGACCCTGCGGGTCTGAACCGGTTCAGCAGCTGCGCTCTGCTCGCTGTCAGCAGCTGCGCTGCGCGTGGACGGGCATCGGTGAACCGAGCACCGTGACGGTCGTCTCGTTCGTCAGCGCGGAGACCCCGTTGGTCCCGGCATCGTCGGTGCGCTTGCCCGACTCGTGGTCGTCACCGTCGTCGTGGTGCCGGTCCGCCCACCCTTCGCGGAGCAGGAGCTGCCAGGCACGCGAGTCGTCCGATCCGAAGGAGACGCGCTCGGAGCGGGGCGCGTCGGCGATCTCGTCCCCGATGTCGTCGCCCACCCGGACGCCGTCCGGGCCGGTCAGTTCGATCTGCCTGCCGAAGGTGCTGCGGACCGCGTCGCGCAACACCCGGATCTCGACGGCGTTGCCGGCCGCGGCGTCGGTCGTCAGGGCTGCCACGCGGACGGCGCCGCCCCAGGTGTACGTGGTGCCCGCGGGGAAGCACGCCCCGCCGTCGCCCTCGGCCGTCTGCGTCCGCGACGGGGTGCCGAGCAGCCGGTTCAGCACGCTCACGGTCAGGCCGGAGTCGCGCATCGAGGACTCGACGACGGTGTCGTCGCCGTCTCGGAGCACCAGGGCCTCGGCGTCGAGCTCGATCGAGTCCACACGGCGGAGGTCCGCGTTCGTCACGTGGACCGGAGCGGCGTCGTGCGAGGTCTCGGCAGCGACGGCCACGTCGACGCCGAGCCCGGTGGTGCCGTCGAACGCGAGCGCACCGGCCGAGAAGGCCAGCACGGCGGCGCCGAGCGCCAGCAGGGTCCGAGGAGTCACCGTTCGACGGTACGACCTCGGTCGGGGCAGAACGACAGGTGTTACCGAATCGGGGCCGGCCCGTCACCGGACCGTGACAAACGAGGATCACGCACCTGCGGCCCCGGACCGGAGCGGACGGCGGGCGCAGGCCGCTCCGCGCACCGGGGGACAGCCTCCTGGACGGCCCGCAGCGACCCCCTGCGTACCGTCGGCGGCATGACGGACCAGCAGAACGACCAGACCGGGCCTGACCAGTACGTGATGCAGGACCCCACGAAGATGTACGCCGACAAGAAGCCCGACGAGCAGTACCTCGAGGGTGCCGGCACCGACGCGGAGATGGCGCAGAACGTCCCCGCCGACCACGGTGAGGACACCTACCGGGGCTCGGGTCGTCTGACCGGCCGCAAGGCGCTCGTCACCGGTGGCGACTCCGGCATCGGTGCCGCCGTCGCCATCGCCTACGCCCGTGAGGGTGCGGACGTCGCGATCTCGTACCTGCCCGAGGAGCAGGAGGACGCCGACCGCATCGTCAGCCTGATCGAGGCAGCCGGCCGCAAGGCCGTCGCGCTGCCGGGCGACATCACCTCGCTCCAGGTCTGCGAGCAGCTCGTGGCCGACGCCGTCGAGCAGCTCGGCGGCCTCGACATCCTGGTGAACAACGCCGGCAAGCAGCAGAACGTCGACGACATCACCAAGATCTCCGACGAGGAGTTCGACGAGACCTTCAAGACGAACGCCTACGCGACGTTCCGGATCACGAAGGCAGCCGTGCCGCACCTGCAGCCCGGCTCCACGATCATCAACACGACGTCGATCCAGGCGTACGCTCCGTCGCCGCACCTGGTGCACTACGCGGCCACGAAGGCGACCGTGAACAACATGGCCAAGGGCCTGGCCGCGCAGCTCGCGCCGAAGGGGATCCGCGTGAACGCGGTCGCTCCCGGCCCGATCTGGACGCCGCTGCAGCCGGCCGGCGGCCAGCCGCCCGAGGCGCTGCCGAGCGCGGGCGAGCAGACCTACCTGGGTCGCTGGGGCCAGCCGGCAGAGCTCGCGCCGGCGTACGTGTTCCTGGCGAGCGGTGAGTCGTCGTACGTCGTGGGCGAGACGCTGCACGTCGACGGCGGGATGCCGACGCCGTAGGGCACCTGTTCTGACAGGACTCTGACGGGAGGCGCGGTGCCGGTGGGCACCGCGCCTCCCGTCGTCCGTGTGGTCGGGTCGACGGCGTCTGGTCGCGTCAGCAGGTGACGGAGCGCGCCATCCGCTCGAGGAGCTCGCGCGCGGACATCGCGGCGGCCAGCTCGACCTCGACGGGGTTGATGCCGATCGCCTGCTCGAAGGCGCGGCGCCGGGCCTGGTCGGCGATCGGTACCTCGGGGCGCTGGGGGAGCACCGCGATGGCCCGAGCCGCCGCCTCGAAGGCGCCGACGGGCCGGCCGAGCTGCTCCCACATGGCCCGGACGTCGTGCGCCACCTGGTCGGGATCGCCGCCGAACTCGAACCCGGCGGAGGCCATGGTGGCGAGTCCCTGGGCTGTGGGGTCGTTCGGGGTCATGCCCGCATGGTCGCACGGACGGCCGCGAACCGGCTCGACGTCCGGGTCTGTCCCCCCTCGTGCCGCCACCCGTACCGGGGTGCTGGTGCCCCGGCGTTGTGCGTTCGGCGGCGCCGAGCATCTCATCGCGCTGTACGAGGGGCTGCAGCTGCAGGCCCTGCTGCGTGCCGAGCTCGACCTCGTGGCGGCGTTCGACCGCGCCGTCGCCCGGTTCGAGCGCGGCTGGATGGATCGGTACGAGCCGCAGGCTGCCCGCCGTCTGGCGATGTGGGACGACGACGGCTCGGGCAGCTGGGAACTCTGACCGGCGGTTCGTCCACGGAGCGCGTTCCTTGCGTCGTCGTGCAGCGCACCGCGGGTACCCCGGGTGTCGTAACCCGACGGAAGGAACCGACATGGCAGCACCGAACCCCATCCAGGTCCAGAAGTACCTGAGCGGCATCGACTACCCGGCCTCGAAGGACGACGTGGTCTCCACCGCCGAGCAGGAGGGCGCTCCGGACGACGTCCTCGAGGCGCTCCGCGCGATCCCGGACGGCGAGTACGACGCCCCGACCGCGGTGTCGAGCGCGGTCTCGGACGCCGGCTGACGTCGACCGAGCCCGTTCAGTGAGCAGAAGACGTCGGGTGCGATGACCGCACCCGACGTCTTCTGCTCACCGAGCGCACCCCGCCGCGCTCACGACGCGCCGAGCGCACCCCGCCGCGCTCACGAAGCGCCGCCGGCACCACCGCTCCGCGACCCGCGCGGCACCGACCCGTCGCCGGGGTCGTACCCGGTGTCCCGGATGACCCGCAGTGCCCTGGTGTCGTTGTGGACGGAGTGCACGACGACCCGACGGGTGCGTCGGAGTGCTCGCCGGGCACCCGGTGTCGCGAAGAGCCCACCGAGCACCAGGCCCGCGCCGATCCCCAGCGCCACGGACACCGCCGCCACGAAGTCGAGGGCCGCGCTCGACGAACCGGACATGAAGTTCAGCAGGGCGTCGGACACGGCGACACCGGGCAGGAGCGCTCCGCAGAACGCCGGCACCGCGATCGCCGCCACGGCCGTCCGCATCCGGACCGCCGCGTAGGTCGACAGCACGCCGAGCAGGACCGCCGCCAGGAACGTCGCACCGAGCAGCGGCAGGCCGAGCTGCCGCAGCCCCCACAGTGACGCACCCGCGGCGACCGAGAACACCACGGTGACGGGGATCACCCGCGCGCTGGCCTGCTGCACGAAGCAGTTCGCCCCGGCCGACACCACGGTGAGCGAGAGCGAGGCCCACAACGGCAGCGTCTGCGTGACGATGCCGGACGGGTCGACCTCGAGGTGCAGCCACTTCGTCATCGCGATCCCGGCGGGCACCCCCACCACGATCGCCGCGATGACCAGCCCGATGTAGAACGCGCGGGCGACCGCCATCGCCCGGAACCCGGAGATCGCGTCCTGGGCCCAGGTCACGAGCGCGACGTGCGGCAGGAGCAGGACCACCAGCGCCGCCACCATGGTCGCGGCGCCGGCCGGGTGCAGCACACCCGCGCCGATCGCGAGGGTGCCGATCACGGACGCCACCGCCCCCTGCGCCCCGGACACGAAGAACTGCGGGTAGCCGCGGCCGGTCAGCCAGCGCCCCGACAGGATGATCCCGAACATCAGCACGAACGCTCCGATGCCCGCTCGCCACCCGCCGCCGGCCTGCATCGCGATCGAGGTGCCCAGGATCGACAGCCCCACGTCGGCGAGCCACGTGGGCCAGCGCGGCGGCATCCGCAGCACCGCGACGAGGGCGCTCACCGCCGAGGTCATGTCGCGCTCGTCGTGGATCAGGTCGTCGACGATCTGGTTCGCCCGCGCCAACCGGTCGAGGTCGGAGCCGTCGGAGCTGACCGTCCGGACCTTGACGAGCGGCGGGACGTCGGCCGGGGCGTACTGGATGGTCACCGAGCTGCCGGAGAAGTCCAGGTCGAGCGGGGCGAGGTTCCACTTCGTCGAGACCGCGACGACGGCCGTCTCGACGCTGCGGGTGTCGGCACCGGAGGCGAGCATGACCTCGGCCAGGTCGAGGCAGAAGTCGACGATCTGCGTCGCCGTGTACTGGTCGCGCCCCTTGGCGTCGGGCTCGACGTGCTCGTAGATCGTGCCGCGCAGCCGGGCCCGTGCGTCGCGCAGGTCGTGCTGCGCGAGACTGCGCCGGCGTGGCCGGGGCGGGCGGCCCGGCTTGTGCGGGCCCGGGGGGTGCTGCTCGGCCATCCCGCCATGGTGCCAGTCGACGGCAGCTGAGTCCGGACGTCCGCTGGACGCGTCCGGATCAGCTCCGGCGGCGCGCGCTGAGTCTGCCGAGGGCGAACGCCGCGACGACCGCGCCCACCAGCACGAGGACCGGTCCGACCGTCAGCTGCCACGGGCGCACGCTCGGGACGAACGTGACGTGGGCCAGGGGCGCGTACGCGAACCATTCCGCCGAGGCCGACGGCGCCGTCAACACGAACACGACCCCGACCACGACGGCCAGCAGGCCGAGCCAGAGGGCGACGAGGGTCGGGGTGGCGAGGAATCGGGGCACGGCACCCAGCGTAGGTGGGCGACGGACGGGAGGCCCGGTGCCAGCTGGCACCGGGCCTCCCGTCCGTCACGTCGTGACGGTTCCTGCTTCGCGCGCCTACTGCTCGAAGGTCGCGTGCAGCGTGATCTCGACGCCGGTCAGTGCCTTGCTGACGGGGCAGGTCGCCTTGGCGTCCTCGGCGGCCTTGAGGAAGGCGGCCTCGTCGATGCCGGAGACCTCGCCGCTGACGGTCAGGACGATGCCGGTGAGGCGGAAGCCGCCGTCCGGGTCCGGGCCGAGCGAGACGTCGGCCTTGACGTCGAGGGCCTCGACCGTGCCGCCGGCCTCGCCGAGGACGGCGGAGAACTGCATGGCGTAGCAGGCCGAGTGGGCGGCGGCGATGAGCTCCTCGGGGCTCGTGGTGCCGCCGGCGTCCTCGGCGGTGCGCTTCGGGAACGAGACGTCGTACGTGCCGACCTTCGAGCTCGAGAGTTCGACCTGGCCGGAACCGTCCTCGAGGCCGCCGTTCCAGGCGGTGCGTGCGGTGCGAGTGGGCATGCCCGCTCCTTTCGTGTGGGGGAGTGGTCCCGAGTGGGACCACCGCTCCCGAGTCAATCCGAGAACGCTCGTTCTCGCAACCGGCTCACGGTGAAGACGCAGGTCTGCCCTACGATCGGGCGCATGGGGGACAGTGAGGCCGTGAACTTCCGCAGGTCCGTGCTCGAACAGGGTCCGGCCGACGTGACGAACCCGGTGGTCGCCTGGCTGCGGTTCTGGACGCAGGGATGGCGGTTCCACGGACGGGCGAGCCGTTCGGAGTTCTGGTGGGTGATCGCGCTCGAGCTCGCGCTGGCCGGGGTCGCGCTCTGGGGCGTCGGTGTGCACGGGACCGGAGGGCGGTGGGAGCTGTACGTCGACCCGTTCGGAGCCGTCCCCTCACCGCAGGTCTCGTTCGACCTGGTCGACCGCGGGCGGGACGGGTCGTTCGGTTGGGGGGCCGGCAACCGGGAGGTCTGGCCGGACGGGTGGGACCTGGTGCTGCTCGTCCCGACGATCCTGACCATCGTGCCCCGGTGGTCGCTGCTCGTGCGGCGGCTGCACGACCGGGACCACACCGGGCTGTGGATCCTGCTCCTCGTGTTCACCGGACCGATCGGCTGGCTCGTGGTGATGGGTATGGCCGCGAGCCGGTCGCGCCCGGGCGGGGCGCGGTTCGACCGCGGTCTGTTCGGCGGCGGACGCGGCCTCGAGGCAACTGGACGACACATGTCGTCCACGACGACAGGTGTAGCGTGAAGGGCGATCAAAGGAGACACCCATGCGCGCCGTCGTGTTCGAGCAGTACCAGACCTTCCCGTCCCTGACCGAGGTCCCGAAGCCCGCACCCGGACCCGGTGAGGTCCTGCTCAAGGTCGCCGGCGCCGGTGCCTGCCACTCCGACGTCGCCGTGTACCGCGAGTTCCAGCAGGGGCAGCCGGGAGCCCAGGCCCCCGCCTTCGTGCTCGGCCACGAGAACTCCGGCTGGGTCGAGGCTGTCGGCGACGGGGTGACGGGCTTCGCCGAGGGTGACGCCTACCTGGTCTACGGACCGGTCGGCTGCGGGCACTGCTCGTACTGCTCGAAGGGCCAGGACACCTACTGCGAGAACGCCGCCACGAACCCCTACATGGGCATCGGCCTCGGGCGCGACGGGGGCATGGCGGAGTACGTGAGCGTCCCCGCGCGGAACCTCGTGCCGCTCGGCGACGCCGACCCGGTCGCCGCCGCACCGCTCAGCGACGCCGCCCTCACGCCGTACCACGCGATCAAGAACTCCCTGCCGAACCTGGCCGGGGGCGGTCGCTTCGCACTCGTCGTCGGGCTCGGTGGCCTCGGGCAGATCGCCGTGCAGATCCTGACGGCGCTCACCGGCGCCACGGTCATCGCGACCGACATGAAGCAGGACGCGATGGACCGCGCGGCCGCCCGCGGCGCGATCACCGTCCCCGGTGGCCGGGACCAGGCGGAGCGCATCCGCGAGATCACCGGCGGACGCGGTGTCGATGCGGCGTTCGACTTCGTCGGAGCCACTCCCACGATCGGGGTCGCGCAGGCCTCGATGGCGGTCGGCGGCCGGTTCACCGTCGTCGGGATCGCGGGCGGCACCACCGAGTGGAACTTCTTCGCGACGCCGTACGAGTCGACGATCACGAACACCTACTGGGGCACCATCGAGGACCTGCACGAGGTCGTCGCGATGTACCGCGCCGCGCAGATCGTGCCCGACGTCGAGCGGTACGCGCTGTCCGACGCGCTCGAGGCGTACCGGAAGCTCGAGGCCGGCGAGCTCTCGGGCCGCGCGGTCGTCGTCCCGACGCTCTGAGCCGGGCTCGGGCGTCCCTGGTCGATCCCACTTTCCAGCGCGGGTGTCCTGGGAAGGAACGAGCGCCGGTCAGCGTCCCGCGGCGTACCCCTGGTTGCCGCGGGGGTTCGCGGCGGCGCCGAGGACACCGGTGTCCGGGTCGCGCGTGACGCACGTCAACCGGCCGAGGCTCCAGTCGCCACCACGCGTGACGACGTGTCCGCGGGCCTCGAGCGCGGCGATCACCTCGTCGCCCAGGCGGTCCTCGACCACCAGGCCCGCGGGCTCCCAGGTGCGCGGCCAGAACGACCCCGGGAACGACGTGGTGTGCAGGGCCGGGGCGTCGATGGCCTGCTGCGGGGAGTACCCGCCGACGATCCAGCGCAGCAGGAACAGCAGCTGCCACTGGTCCTGCTGGTCACCGCCGGGGGAGCCGAGCGCCGCAACCGGCTGCCCGTCGCGGAGCACCAGGGTCGGCGTCAGCGTGGTGCGGGGGCGCTCGCCGGGGCGCAGGGTCGAGGCCGTGTCCGGTTCGAGCCACGTCATCTGCAGGCGGGTGCCGAGGCAGAACCCGAGCTCCGGGATCGTCGGTGAGGACTGCAGCCAGCCGCCGGACGGGGTCGCGCTGACGATGTTGCCCCAGCGGTCCACGACGTCGATGTGGCACGTGTCGCCGCGGGTCTCGCCGTCGGGGGTCACGAACGGCTCACCGCGGTCCTCGACCGGAGCAGCCGGGGGGACGTCGCCGTCACGGTCGCGGGCGACCTGCACGGTCGGTTCGCCCACGCCCGCCGCCGCGGCGGAGCCGGAGGACATGCGGATCGGCGGCAGGGCGTGTTCGACCCCGGCGATCGTGCCGGGCCGGAGTTCGGCCGACGCACGCTCGCCGATGAGGGCGCGGCGTTCGTCGGCGTAGGCGTCGGAGAGCAGGACGTCGAGCGGGACCTCGCCGTCGCCGTAGAAGGCCTCGCGGTCGGCGAGCGCGAGCTTCTGCGCCTCGACGATCGTGTGCGCACCGAGCTCGGTGGAAGGGTCGAGCAGGGCGTCGTCGAGCGGTTCGAGCAGCCGCAGGGTCTGGAGCAGTGCCGGGCCCTGGCCCCACGCGCCGGTCTTGGCGATCGTGCAGTCCCGGAACGCCACGGTGGTCGCGGGTTCGTACGAGGCCCGGAACGCGGCCAGGTCGGACGCGCGGATGACGCCGGCGTGGTCGGTGCCCGACGCGTGCCGGTGCGGTTCGCGGACGAACCGGTCGATCGCCTCGGCGACGAACCCCTCCGCCCACTCGGACCGAGCCGCGTCGATGCGGCCGGTCCGGCTGCCGGCGCCGGAACCGGCGTCGACCAGTCGGTCGAGCACGGTGGCGAGCGCCTCGTTGCGCACCAGGTCCCCGGGGACCGGCACCGCGCCTCCCGGCAGCCACTGCGTGGCGGAGGTGGGCCAGTGCTCCTCGAACAGGTCCCGCACGGTCGTGATCGTCCGGACCACCGCCGGTGTGACCGGGTGGCCGTCGCGGGCGTACTCGACGGCCGGTGCGAGGACGTCGGCCAGCTCCCAGGTGCCGTGGTCACGGAGCAGCAGGAGCCAGGCGTCGACCGCGCCGGGGACGGCCGCGGCCAGCGCGCCGGAGCCGGGGACCAGGTCGAGCCCCTCGGCGCGGTAGTGCTCCGGTGTCGCACCCTCGGGAGCCGGACCCTGCCCGACCAGCACCGTCGGCTCGGGGTTCGTGGCCGTCGCGAAGACCGCCGTCAGGTCACCGCCCGGGCCGTTGAGGTGCGGCTCCACGACGTGCAGGACGAAGGCCCCGGCGACGGCCGCGTCGAACGCGTTGCCACCACGTTCGAGCACGGACTGGGCGGTCGCCGTCGCGATCCAGTGCGTCGAGGCCGCCATCCCGAACGTGCCCCGCAGGTCAGGTCGAGTGGTCTGCGCAGGGGGCTGGACGAAGGCAGGATTCGGCGTCGGCATGCCCCCATCCTGTCCCGCGGTGACCGGTCCGGTGCTGGAGACCCCCCGTCCGCGGGGTTGTGCACCCCGTGCAGAAAAGCGAACATCGTTCGGCGACTCGTGCAGGACGAGCGCCGAACGGCCGCGCGCTCGTGTGGTCGGCCCGAGGCAGGGGATCCATGACCACCACTCCGTCGACCGTCGCTCGTGCGCGCCGACTCCCACGCATCGCCGGCGCCGTGATGGCACTGGCCCTGGCGGCCGGGGCAGTCGTCGCGACGGCCGAGCCGGCAGCGGCCTCTGCCGTCTGGGTCGGCTCGGTCCCCGCCGGCACGAAGATCCTGCCCGGCGACCAGGTCACGTCGCCGAACGGCCAGTTCAAGCTCATCATGCAGGGCGACGGCAACCTGGTCGAGTACGGCATCGGCAACCGCGTGCTGTGGGCGTCGAACACCGCCGGCAACTCCGGGGCGATCGCCGTCGTGCGCAAGGACCGCGCCCTCGACATCACCCGGAACGGCAAGCGCCTGGTGCGCTGGACATCGGCGGGCACCGCGAGCTCCACGGCGTTCAAGGTCCGCGCCGACGGCACGATGGCCCTGCTCGCCGGCAAGGCCGTCGTCGTGGGCTGGACCGGGTTCCAGGACCGCGTCGCGTCGGGCAACAGGATCCTCGGCGGGACGGTCCTGCGCTCCGACACCTCGAACACGCGGATCCTCAACATGCGCACCGACGGCAACCTGGTGCAGAAGGTCAGCGGACGGGTCGTCTGGCAGTCGCGGACCGGCGGCCACCCGGGCGCCTGGGCCGAGCTGCAGACCAAGGGCAACTTCGTCATCTGGACCCGAGACGCGTCGCGCAAGAAGGTCGCGATCTGGAGCTCCCGCACCAGCACCGCCGGATCGGGCAACCTGCTCGTGCAGGTCGACGGCAACGTGGTGCTCTACGGGGCGAAGGACACCCGTGTCTGGTCGAGCCGACCGGTCACCGGCCTGGCCTGGCCCGTCAACGGCACGAAGATCACCGGGCGGTACGGCGACGACCGCGGCGCCGGGCACGTCCCGCGCTACCACCAGGGCACCGACGCCCCCGTGCCGGTCGGGACTCCCGTGTACGGCTCGGGGACGGGCACCGTGACGCGGACGGTCGCGAACGACGGGGCCTACGGCAACTACATCGTCGTGACGTACGGCATGACGACGGTCCTGACGGCGCACCTCAGCAAGATCGAGGTGAAGCAGGGGCAGATCGTGAAGCTCGGCACCGAGATCGCCAAGTCCGGCAACACCGGGCAGTCGACGGGGCCGCACGTGCACGTCGAGACGCGGCGGAACGGCGTGCTCGTCGACCCGCTGAAGAACATGCACTTCCGCTGACGCGGGCGGGGAGTCGTTCGTCGTTCGCACGTCGCGTGTGTCGCACGCGTCCTCGCCCCGCGCATCGAGTGAGCAGAAAAGGTCGGGTGGCTCGAGGGCACTCGACCTTTTCTGCTCACTCGATGAAGGGCCTCGCACGGTGCGAGGAGCCCGCTGTCCCGGATCGCCTTCGTCGCAGGGGTCGATCAGGACGACGGCCTGACCCTGCGGGACATCGCGGTCGTCCTCGGCGTCTCGTACCAGCGGGTGCACCAGCTCGTGCACGAGGACGAGCGGGCGCTGGCTGCGTCGTAGCCCGCGGCGCGGATAGCCTGGGCGGGATGAGGAAGCGTGGCGGGACCGGGATCGTGTTGGTGGCGATCGGGGTCCTTGCGGGGGTGCTGTCCGGACTGTTCGGCGTCGGCGGTGGGGTCATCGTGGTGCCCGCGCTGATGGCCTTCGTGCAGATGGACCAACGTCGGGCCTCGGCGACCTCGCTCGTGGCGATCGCCCCCGCGGCCGTCGTCGGGGCGATCGCGTACGCCGTGCAGGGCGAGGTGCACTGGTTCGCGGCCCTGACCCTGGCGATCGGCAGCGTCATCGGCGCCCCGATCGGCGCACGGCTGCTCCGTGCCCTGCCGCTCCGCGTGCTGCCGTGGATCTTCGTGGGGTTCATCGCCGTCGTGCTCGTCTCGCTGTTCACCACGGTGCCGACCCGCGGTGGCGAGGTGCACTTCGGGGTCGTCGAGGCGATCGTCCTGCTGTTGCTCGGGCTGCTGTCGGGTGTGCTGTCCGGGCTGGTCGGGGTCGGCGGCGGGGTCGTCATCGTGCCGGGCCTCGAGGTCGTGCTCGGCGCCGGTGACCTGCTGGCGAAGGGCACGTCGCTGCTCACGATGGTGCCGACGTCGGTGTCCGGGACGGTCGCGAACCTGCGGCGCCGCGCGGTCGACCTGCGCGTCGGGTTGACGGTCGGCATCACCGCCGCCGTCTGTTCACCGGGCGGCGCGGTCCTGGCACGCCTGGTCGATCCACAGGTCGGCACCTGGTTGTTCGCGGCGTTCCTGGTGGTCGTCGCGGTCATCGTGCTCAGCCGCGGGCGCCCGAGGGAACCGCAGGCCGACGTGAGCGACGGGGCGGCCGCGTGACGGGCCTCCAGGCAGGGCGTGACGCGGAGGCCGTGCTGGCGGCGTTCGCCCGGACCACCGGCGACGTCGCCGCGGCCCGCAGGGTCGCCCGGCAGTTCCACGACCTCGACGAGGGGGAACGCTCGGCGCTGCTCTGGAGCGAGGACGACGGCGCGAAGCTCGTCGCGGTCCTGCTGCTCGTGCAGGCGATGCGGGCGTACCCGGACCCGGAGCTCACCGACGAGTACCTGTCGGCGGCGAAGGCCGAACGGTTCGAGGACCCGGTGCTCGTCGACCTGGCGGCCGAGGAACTCGTCGGCGCACCGTTGCTGGGCGCCTCGACCGGCCCGCTGTTCGCGCTGGCGAAGTCCGACGTGGCGATGGTCCGGCGGATCGCGGTCGTGGCGACCCTGGCATTCGTGAAGCAGGGCGACGCCGAGGTGCCGCTCGGGATCGCCGGACGCCTGGTGCGGGAGCGCAGCGAGACGGTGCAGACGGCGCTCGGGTTGGTGCTGCGCGAGACGGGGAAGCGGGCGTCCGAGGCGGCGCTGGTGGCGTTCCTGGAGCAGAGCGGCCGGTTCCTCAGCCCGGCGGCCCGCCGGACGGCGACCGAGCACCTGCCACCGACGGAGCGGGACCGGCTGCGGGGCTGACCGGCGTTCGCCGAGCGGCGCGCCGGCGTCTGCCGAGCGACGCGCCGCCGTCCGCGCGCCGACCCGCGCGAGGGGGACCCGGGGCTGGGAGCGTCCACGGGTCGGACGCGTACCGAGGAGGGGAACGCGAGTCGTGCCTCCAGGCCGGCTCGAAGCGACCACGAGAGGAACGCAACGTGCGCGCACTGACCTACCAGGGCACCGAGAAGGTGTCCGTCGAGACCGTCCCCGACCCGACCATCCAGGAGCCGACCGACGCGATCGTGCGGATCACCTCCTCGGCGATCTGCGGCTCCGACCTGCACCTGTACCGCGTGCTCGGCCCGTACATCGACCGCGGCGACGTCCTCGGCCACGAGCCGATGGGCGTCGTGGAGGAAGTCGGGTCCGGCGTCACCAACCTGAAGGTCGGCGACCGCGTCGTCATCCCCTTCAACATCTCCTGCGGCCACTGCTGGATGTGCCAGCACGGCCTGCAGTCCCAGTGCGAGACCACCCAGGTGACCGAGTACGGCACCGGGGCCTCGCTGTTCGGCTACACGAAGATGTACGGCCAGGTCCCCGGTGGCCAGGCCGAGTACCTGCGCGTGCCGCACGCCGACTACGGCCCCATCGTCGTGCCGGACGACGGCACCCCCGACGACCGCTGGCTGTTCCTGAGCGACATCCTGCCCACCGCGTGGCAGGCCGTGCAGTACGCCCAGGTGCCCGAGGGCGGCACGCTCGCCGTGCTCGGCCTCGGCCCGGTCGGCCAGTTCGCCGCCCGCATCGGCAAGCACCTCGGTTACCGCGTGCTCGCCGTCGACCCCGAGCAGGTCCGCCGTGACCTGGGGGCGAAGCACGGCGCCGAGGTGTTCGACCTGACGAAGGACATGGTCCCCGAGCTCGTCGACCTGACCGACGGCCGCGGCCCCGACGGTGTCGTCGACGCGGTCGGTATGGAGGCCCACGGCAACCCGATGGCGGGCTTCGCGCAGCGCGCCGCCGGCCTGCTGCCGGACAAGCTCGCGCAGAAGGCGATCGAGACCGCCGGTGTCGACCGCCTGGCGGCCGTGCACGCGGCGATCGACCTGGTCCGTCGTGGCGGCACCGTCTCGCTGAGCGGTGTCTACGGCGGCATGGCCGACCCGATGCCGATGATGACGCTCTTCGACAAGCAGATCACCATCCGCGAGGGCCAGTGCAACGTGAAGCGCTGGATCGACGACATCATGCCGCTCGTCTCGGACCCGTCGGACCCGCTCGGTACGCTCGACCTGACGTCGCACCGTGTCTCGCTCGAGGACGCCCCGCACATGTACGAGGTCTTCCAGAAGAAGCAGGACGACTGCGTCAAGGTCGTCCTCGACCCCGCGATGGCCGCAGCCTGATGCGGATCGTCGTCGTCGGCGCGACCGGCAACGTCGGGACGGCGGTGCTCCGTCGGCTCGCGGCGGTGCGCGCCGACGGCGACGGAGACGCCGGTGGCCGTGACGCGGTCGGGCCTGACGCCGCTGGCCGTGTTGTCGCCGGCCGTGACGCCACCGGCGTCCAGATCGTCGGCGTCGCCCGGCGGCTGCCGGACCTGCGTGCGGAGCCGTACGACGCCGCCGTCTGGCACGCCGTCGACGTCGGTGCCGCGGACGCCGTGGACCAGCTCGCCGCCGTGTTCCAGGGTGCCGACGCCGTCATCCACCTGGCGTGGGCGCTGCAACCGACGCACGACATCCCGGTGCAGTACCGCACGAACGTGACGGGCACGGCGAACGTCCTGGCTGCCGTCGCACGTGCCGAGGTGCCCCAGGTGGTGGTGGCGTCCTCGGTGGGTGCCTACCGCGGGGTGGACGTCGACGGCAAGCGGACTCCCGTGGACGAGAGCTGGCCGACGGACGGCATCCCGACGGCGACGTACTCGATCCACAAGGCCGCCAACGAGGCTGCGATGGACGCGTTCGAGGCCGACCACCCCGCCGTGACCGTCACCCGGCTGCGCCCGGGGCTGATCTTCCAGCGGGACGCCGCCGCCGAGATCCGCGGGCTGTTCCTCGGACACCTCGTGCCGATGTCGATCGTGCGGTGGATCCGCTGGCTCGTGCTGCCGCTGCCCTACCCGTTCGTGTTCCAGGCCGTGCACGCCGACGACGTCGCCGACGCCTACTGGCGCGCGGTCGACCGACGGGCAGCGGGGGCGTTCAACATCGCCGCGACGCCCGTGCTCAACCCGCCGAGACTGGCTCGGGCCTTCGGCATGCTCGGCGCCGTGCGGATCCCGTTGGGGCTGCTGCGCGGGATCGTGACGCTGACGTGGCGGCTGCGGTTGCAGCCGACGGACGCCGGGTGGATCGACATCGCGGCCGGTGTGCCGATCATGCGCACCGACCGTGCCCGGTCGGTGCTCGGATGGGAGGCCCGACACACCTCCGAAGAAGCGTTGCGTGCACTCGTGGCTGGCTTCGCGGACGGTGCGAACGTGCCGGGGTCGGGGCCGCTGCGCGGCTGAGCGGGGTCGGGCTGGCTGGGGTGGGGTGGTCGCCCTGGGTGCGGCTCGCGCTGCCGGGTCGGATCGGGCGTACCGGGTGCTTCCGGGCGTACCGGGTCGGGAGTTCCGACCAGGAACGCCCGTTTCCACCTTCCATCGCGGGCGTTCTGGGAAGGAACGGCCGCTCGTGTTCCCCGTCTCGCGCTACGCTTCGCTCGTCGTTGTGAGAAGGGGGAGCGCGATGGTGCTCAGTGGTTCAGCGTTCGGTGATATCGACGGGCCGGGTGGCTCGGGGATGCCCGATCTGTTCGACGGCTGGTTCGGCATCGCCTTCGGGGTCGTCGTCGCCCTGGCGATCCTCACGACCCTGACGATCGCCGTCCTGGCGCTCTACCGGGGCAAGCGGATGGCCGACCGCGGTCAGAACCCGCTCACCATGCAGGAGGACATCGCGTACCAGGCGATGCAGAGCCGCACGTTCGCACCGGACAAGCCGCTCGAACAGCGCCTCGCCGAACTCGACGACCTGCACGCCCGCGGCGTGATCTCCGACGAGGAACACCGCAGCGCCCGAGCGGAAGCCCTGCGCGGACGATGATCGCCTCGGAAGAACTCCGCAACCCCCTCATCCCGCCGGTCTACGACCTCGTCTGGACCCTGCTGATGGTGCTCGTCGTCGTGGCGGTCATCGCCGCCGTGTGCATCGCGGTCGTCCGCAGTCGGCGCCCGCACGGTGCGCGCCGGACCTCGCCGGAACAGCGGCTCCTCGAACTCGACGAGCTGCACGCCCGCGGGGTCATCAGCGAGGACGAGCGCCGAGCCGCGCGGGCGGAGGCCCTGCGCGGTTAGCCTGGGCGGGTGCTGCTGCCGACGGACCTGCTCGGGGTGTGGGAACTCCACCGCACCGTGCACGACCACCGCGCCGGTGCCGCGGGGACCGTCACCGGGACCACCACCCTGACCCGGGTCGGTGACGACGAGGTGCGCTGGGACGAGTCCGGCGTGATGACGTTCGACGGCCGGACGACCCCGGTCTCGCGCACCCTCGTCCTGCGGCGCGGCCCGGACGGCGGCTGGACCGTGCACTTCTCCGACGGTCGGGTCTTCCACGACTGGGTCTGGGGCACGAGCGTCGCCCACGCCTGCGCTCCGGACGACTACACCGGGGCCTTCGACGGCGACCAGGACCGCTGGAGCGTGCGGTGGGAAGCGCGCGGCCCCGCGAAGGACTACCGGCTGGACAGCGTCCTCACCCGACCCCGGTCCTGATCCCGGTCGGGGCCCGCGGGGTCGGCGGTCACCGACAGACTGGGTGCATGGCACGTTCCTCCGGCACCGACGCCCCGCGCATCACCCTGACCGAACCGATGAACCTGGAGGACTGGGCGCCAGCTCCCGGTGACGTCCTGACGGGCGACCGCATCGAGGGCAAGCGCATCGACGTCCTCGACCTGACCGGCGAGCGGCTGCCCGACCTGGAGATCGAGGAGTGCGTCATCGACACGCTCCGGGGGGACGATGCCGACTTCCGTGGGCTCCGCGTCCGTGACTCGATCATCGACTCGCTGGACGCCCCGATCCTGCGGGCATCGAGCAGTACGTGGCGCGAGGTCCGGGTTTCCGGCGGGCGGGTCGGGTCGGCGGAGTTGTACGACTCCGGGCTGAACGGCGTCGAGTTCGTCGGCATGAAGTTCGGGTTCGTGAACCTGCGTGGCTCGACGATCACCGACGTGGTGTTCCGCGACTGCGTCATCGACGAGCTCGACATCGCCGACGCGAAGCTGCTGCGGGTGTCGTTCGACGGCAGCAGCATCCGTGCCGCCGAGGGGTCGAACACCCGCATCGACCACGTCGACCTGCGCGGAGCCGACCTGGACCGGGTCGAACGGCTCGAGGGGTTCCGCGGGGCCACGATCGGCGCCGACCAGCTCTACACGCTCGCGCCGCTGCTGGCTGCACAGGCCGGCTACCGCGTCGACTGACCGAGCCCGGGTTTCGCGCTCACCGACACTGCACGCCCGCCAGGCCCCACGGACTGTCGCTCAGCGCGAAACATCGGCCGCACCGACGCCCGCACCGACCCCGGCCAGCGCCTCCGCCAGGTCGGCCTGCACCAGGTCGCCGTGCACCGCCGCGCCTGTCTGGGTGCCGGCAGCCGCCGACGCGATGACCGTCGCCATCGGGGCCGTCACGTTGCCGGCCGCGTAGACACCCCGAACCGCCGTCTGCCCGGTGGCGTCCACGGTCAGGGCCGTCCCGAACCGGAAGTCACCCATGAACTGGTCGGTGGCGGTGAGGCCCAGCCCGGACAGGAAGCCCACCCGTGCCTCGGGCCGGCTCGCCGTGGCCAGGGCATCGAGTTCGACCGACGAACCGTCGCCGAGCCGGATGCCGGTCAGCCGGTCACCCTCGGACACGACGGCGGCGACGGGGCCCTCGACGACCGAGATGCCGCGGGCGGCCAAACCGGCCAGGGCGGTGTCGTCCATCAGTGCCGGATCGGTCAGGAACACGGTCACCCGCTCGCTCAGCGCCCGGAACATGAGCGCGTGGTGTGCGCCGTTCGGCGTCGTGACCAGGACCCCGATCCGCTGGTCGCGGATCTCCCACCCGTGGCAGAACGGGCAGTGCACGACCCCGCGCCCCCACTGCTCGGCCAGGCCCGGGACCTCCGGCAGGACGTCCACGGCGCCGGAGGCGACGACCAGCCTGCGTGCGGTGACGACCGCGCCGGAGTCCAGCGTGACCGAGAAGCCGACCGTGTCGTGACCGTCACCGGTCGTGGCGGACGTGGCCACGATCCTCCCGGCCGTGACCCGGACGCCGTAGGCGGCGACCTCGTCGCGACCGATGCGGAGCAGCTCGGTGGGTGCGACGCCCTCGTGGCCGAGGTAGTTGTGCGCGCCGGTCGCCGGGGCGTTGCGGGGCTCGCCGGAGTCGACGACGAGCACCGAGCGCCGCGAGCGGCCGAGGATGAGGGCGGCGGACAGGCCGGCGGCCGAGCCGCCGATGACGATGACGTCGAAGTGTTCGGGCATGCGCTGATCATGCGGCGGGAGCGACTGCGACAGCAACGAAGTTTGCCGGTATGGCAACATGGGCGCCATGGGACACGGCAACCGGGACGCGACCGCCCCGCGCTCGACAGCCGAGGTCGTCGACGGGGTCGGCCCCCGACTCCGCGCGCTGCGCGTCCATCGCGACGTGACGCTCGCCGCGCTGTCCGAACAGACGGGGGTGTCGGTGAGCACCCTGTCGCGGCTCGAGTCCGGGCAGCGGAAGCCCACGCTGGAACTGCTGCTGCCCCTCGCCCGGGCCTACATGGTGCCCCTCGACGACCTGGTCGGCGCACCGCAGACGGGCGACCCTCGCGTGCACATGAAGCCCGAGGTGCACGGAGGCCGCGTCGTCGTGCCGCTGACGAAGCGCACCGGCGGGGTGCGCTCGTTCAAGCAGCTGTTCCCGCCGAACACCCCCGGTGGCGAACCGTCGCTCAAGACGCACGAGGGCTACGAGTGGCTCTACGTGCTGTCCGGACGGCTCCGGCTCGTGCTGGGGGAGCACGACCTCGACCTCGGGCCCGGCGAGGTCGCCGAGTTCGACACCCACACCCCGCACTGGATGGGCAACGTGACCGACTCCGTCACCGAGGTGTTGTGCCTGTACGGGCCGCAGGGCGAACGAGCCCACGTGCGGTCTCGTCCGGCCCGCTGACCGGTTGGGTCAGTCCGTGAAGACGTGCGCCACGACGTCGTCGAGCAGATCGGTCGTCTCGATGTTCGACTGCTGGATGTGGATGCCGATGTCGCCCCGCGCGAAGTACGTGTCGCCGTCCGTGACCGGGTACTGCGAGTTCTTCGAGACCTTCTGGCACAGGAACCCGTCGGACTCGTCGTCGCAGTCGTAGCCCTTCGTGGCGAGCTGCTCCAGCGCGTCGCGGGCGGCCGCGGGGTCGACGGCGTCGACCGCGATGGACAGGTACGAGGTGTCGGCCTGCGGCTCCCGCCACACGCAGTACAGGCGCTTGCCGTCGCCCTGCAGTGCCGGGGTGAACGAGCTCTTCGGGATCGCGATCGGGTCGCCGACGACCGACGGGTCGTTGAGCGGTGCCGAAGCGAACGCCTCGTCCCACTTGCCGGGTGTGATCAGGTCGGTGCAGCTGGCCGGGACGGTGGCCGTGTCGTCGTCGTCGTCCGCGTCCTCGGAACTCGTGGGGTCGGGACTCGGCGCCGTCGTCGGGTCGGCTGCGGAGGTCGCGGTGGCGCTCGCCGGTCCGGCCGGTCCGGCCTGGGCGCAGCCGGTCAGGGCGAGACCCGCAGCCACCAGGGCAGTGAGCACGATCGTGTGGCGCATGGTTCCCCTTCGTCCGGTCGCGTCAGGTGATGACCGTCGCTCACGAACGTACCGACCGGGGGCCGCGGTGGCTGAGACCGTCACCGATTCGTTGTCCCCCGACCCCGTCGGTCAGCGGCTGCGCCACCACTGCGGCGACCGCGACCGTGCACGCAGCCGTCGCGCCCACCGGCGCACCGGGTTCGCCCGTCGGCCGTTCACGCGGAACGTGTGGAAGGCACGTCGCGTCCGGACCCAGACGGACGGGAGGCCCGCCAACGGTCGCGCGGACACCTGCACCGTGAGCACGGGGTCGGCCACCACCCGCCAGGCCGGGTCGAGCTGCATGCTCAGGTCGACGTCGTCGTGCACCTCGGCGTCGCCGCGGTGCACCCTGCGGGCGACCGCGGCCCAGGTCGACCGGCGCATCGCCATGGCGGACCCGAACAGCGGCGGGCGCCCGAGCGCGCTCCACATCAGGACGAAGTACGGGCCCATGTACACGGCGTCCCACAGCCGTCGCACCACGGGGCCACCGCCACGAGGCCGGCCCGGCCCGGTCACCGCGACGACCTCGGGGTCGGCCACCAACCGGACCGCGTCGGCGATCCAGGACGGCGGTGGGACGGAGTCGGCGTCGAGCCGCACGATGACGTCCCCTGATGCACGGTCGTAGCCGCGCGCCGACGCCCGGGCGATCCCTCGCACCGGTTCCGTGAGGACGACCGCACCGGCGCCCCGGGCGACCGCCGCGCTGTCGTCGGTGCTGCCGTTGTCGACCACGACCACCTCGTCGGCGGGCCGGGTCTGGACCGCGAGGGCGGTGAGGCACCGGCGCAGGTGCACGGCGTCGTCCCGCACGGGGATCACGACCGAGACACGGGGCATCCATCGATCCAACCGGCTGTCAGCTGTGCGGATTGTCGGACCGCGTCCCCCACTGTCCCGGCCCGCCGATCACCGCGCGGTAGCGTTCCGGGCATGGACCCGATCGACGCGCTCGCCGCCGAACTGCGGCAGTCCATCGGACGCCTCGTGCGCGCCGCACGACGCGAGGCGGACGCGCTGCCGGCCACGCACGCCACCACCCTCGGGTTCCTGCAGCGTGAGGGCCCCATGACCATCGCGGAACTCGCGCGACGCCGTGGCGTGAAGCACCAGGGGCAGTCCCGCACGGTCGGCGAACTGGCCGGGCTCGGGTTCGTCGACCGGACCGCGTCGGACACCGACCGGCGGGCAACGGTGATCCGGATCACCGACGCCGGCCGGGCCGCGCTGCAGCACGACACGGACGCCCGGACGGACTGGCTGGCCGAGGCGCTCCGTCAGGAGACCGACGCCGAGGAGCGCGCCCTGCTCAGCCGCCTGCCCGAGCTGTTCGAGCGGGTCGCGCGCCGGGCGGGCTGAACGCGCCCGCACCTCCGGCACAGCAGGACTTCTACAACACCGCTGTACGGTCGACGGCATGGAGTTGACGAAGTACAACCACGCCACCGTCGTCCTCGAGCAGGACGGCGTCACCCTCGTCATCGACCCCGGGGTCTTCACGCCCGAGGCCGTCGACCTCGTCCGCGGTGCCGCGGGCGTCCTCGTCACGCACGACCACCCCGACCACTTCGACATCGACGCGCTCCGCGCGGGACTCGCCGCGGACCCCGACCTCGTCGTGCGCGGCCCGGAGACCGTCGTCGAGCAGCTCGGCGAACACCACGGACGCGTCGCAGCGGTGCACGCCGGTGACACGATCACCGTCGGATCGTTCTCCGTCCGGGTCTTCGGTGAGCAGCACGCGGTCATCCACCCCGACATCCCGTCCACCGCGAACGTCGGCTACCTGGTGGACGACGCGGTCTTCCACCCGGGCGACGCGTACCTCGAGCCCGGCGTCCCGGTGCCGACCCTGCTGCTGCCGACGAGCGGCCCCTGGACGAACACCGCCCAGGCCGTCGACTACGTCCGCGCCGTGGCACCCGAGCGGGCGGTGCAGATCCACGAGGCGATGCTGAGCGAGCTCGGTCAGCAGTCCGCCGCGCGCTTCCTCGGGCCAGACGGTCTCGGGCCGGTCCCGGTCCTGATCCTGCCCGCGGGGGAGACGATCACCCTCTGACGGACGCGGGTTGCCCCTGGGAGGCGATCCGGGCCTCCCGAGCAGCATGGAGGGATGGCCGACGCACCCACGACAGCAGTCCTCTTCGACATCGACGGCACCCTCGCCGACTCGAACTACGCGCACATCGACGCGTGGTGGCGAGCGTTCCTGGCGGCGGGGGAGTCCGTCGACGCCTGGCGCATCCACCGCGCCATCGGCATGGACTCGGCGAAGCTGCTCGAGACGCTGCTGCCGGACGCGTCCCAGGAGACCCGCGACACCGCGAAGCAGTTCCACACCGCCTACTACGCCGAGCAGATGCCGCGGCTCCGGCTGCTGCCGGGTGCGCGCGAGCTCCTGCAGGCCGTCGCCGAGGCCGGGCACGCCGTCGTCCTGGCGACCAGCGCCCCCGAGCACGAACTCGCCCGCCTGCGCGACCTGCTCGACGCGGGCGAGTGGGTCACCGCCGAGACCAGCTCCGAGGACGTCGAGCAGGCGAAGCCGGACCCCGGCATCATCCGGGTGGCGCTCGACAAGGTCGGGGTCTCCGCTGACGACGCTGTGATGGTCGGGGATGCCATGTGGGACGTCGAGTCCGCCGGCAAGGTGGGGGTGACGTGCGTCGGCGTGATGACCGGTGGCATCGGCGGTGACGAACTCCGCGATGCCGGAGCGGCCGAGGTGTACGACGACGCTGCGGCCGTGCTCGCGGCGTTCCGCGCCGGCGAGGGTCCGCTCGCGGCACTCGGTCGGCGCGCCTGACGGGCGGCGCGCCTGACGGGTGGCGCCGGTCGTGCTCGACGGCCGTCCTCGGTTTCTGCGACGTCGGTCGCCCGTGCCAGGATCGACGCTCGTGATCACGATCGAACGCGTGTCCTGGGACGACCCCCGCAGCGTGGTGCTCCGCGCCCGCATGGACGACGAGATGCACGAGCGCTACGGGTCGGCGAACGCCGGCGAGGACCCGGCGGTCACCGCCGAGCGCAGCCGTGCGCTGAGCGTCGATCCGTCGACGGTCGTCACGTCGATCCTGGCCGTCGACGAGTCCGGCGAACCGGTCGGGCACATCGCCGTCCGGCGTCTGGGGGACGAGGTCGAGCTGAAGCGCCTCATCGTGCTGGCGTCCGCGCGCGGCAAGGGTGCGGCCACCGCACTGCTCGACGAGTGCGAGCGCGTCGGTCGCGAACTCGGCGCCCCGCGGCTCATCCTGCAGACCGGTGACAAGCAGCCCGACGCCGTGGCGCTCTACCGCAAGACCGGCTGGGACCAGATCGACGTCTACGAGCCCTACGCCGCGACGATGCCGTGGTCGTTCTGCTTCGAGAAGACCCTGTAACTCGACCCGGTCCACATTGCACTTTCACCACGAGAGTGCAATTCTTGCTCGGTGAGCACCACCGAACGCACCCGAGCGCTCCGCCGACGCATGATCGGCGAGGCGCGTCGGGCGACGGTCGAGCACGGGCTGCACGGCTTCACGATCGAGCAGCTCTGCGAGACCGTCGGGGTGTCGCGCCGCACGTTCTTCAACCACTTCGGGTCGAAGGACGACGCCGTGCTCGGCATCGAGCTCAACGCTGACGTCGAGGCGATCGACGCCTACGCCGCGGGCGGCATCGTCCCCGCGGGACTCGACCCCCTCGACTCGATCGTGGCGCTGGCCATCGACCAGTTCCACCGGGTCGGCATCGCCCGCGCCGACGAAGCCCTGGTCCGCCGGGTGTTCGAGCGGGAGCCGGCGCTCGTCGCACGGTTCCTGTCGGCGACCGACGTGCAGCTCGCCCGGGTCACCGTGGCGCTCGGACGGCGGTTCGGGTGGGACGACCCCGCCGACCGCCGACCGCGTCTGGTCACCGAGACCGCGGCGGCGCTCCTCAAGGTCACCGCGACCGAGTACTTCGACGACGCGTTCGACGAGGCCACGGGGCCGACGTTCGACGCGCTGCTCACCGAGAACCTCCGCCTGCTCAGGGCGGTCACCACGACCGAACGGGAACACACCACATGAGCGCCACCGCGCCGGGCACCACCAAGCGTGCCCGCCCAGGCTCCGACGGACCGCTGCTCCTGACGCAGCGTCGCATCTGGATCATCTTCTCCGCCCTGATCGCGGGGATGCTGCTCTCCAGCCTCGACCAGACCATCGTCTCCACCGCGATGCCGACCATCGTCGGGGAGCTCGGCGGCGTCGCGCACCAGGCCTGGCTGACGACCGGGTACCTGCTGGCCTCGACGATCGTGATGCCCGTCTACGGCAAGTTCGGCGACGTCCTCGGCCGTCGCAACCTGTTCCTCATCGCGATCGCGCTGTTCACCATCGCGTCGGCCGGGTGCGCGTTCGCCACGGACTTCACGCAGCTCGTGGCGTTCCGTGCCATGCAGGGCCTCGGTGGCGGTGGCCTGATGATCCTGTCGCAGGCGATCATCGCGGACATCGTGCCGGCGTCGCAGCGCGGCAAGTACCTCGGCCCGCTCGGGGCGATCTTCGGTCTGTCCGCCATCGGCGGCCCGCTGCTCGGTGGCTTCTTCGTGGACCACCTCACCTGGAACTGGGCGTTCTACATCAACATCCCGGTCGGCATCGCGGCGTTCTTCGTGGCGTGGTTCGCGCTGACCCTGCCGAACAAGAAGGCCACGAAGCGCATCGACGTGCTCGGGGTGCTCTTCATGTCCGCGGCGACCACGTGCCTGGTGTTCTTCTCGGAGTTCGGCGGCAGCAAGGACCACGGCTGGGACGCCCCCGAGACCTGGGCCTGGTTCGCCGGTCTCGTCGTCTCGGCAGCACTCCTGGTGTTCGTCGAGTCCCGCGCGCAGGACCCGGTGCTGCCGCTGTCGTTCTTCCGCAACCGCACCTTCCTGCTGGCGACCGGCATCGGCCTGGTGCTCGGAATCGGCATGTTCGCGGCGATCGGGTTCGTCCCGACGTTCCTGCAGATGGCCTCGGGCACCTCGGCCGCGGTCTCCGGCCTGCTGATGCTGCCGATGATGGCCGGCCTGATCGGCACCTCGATCGCATCGGGTGTCCTGATCACCAAGACCGGCCGCTACCGGATGTTCCCGATCGTCGGCACGGTGCTGGTGGCCATCGCGATGCTCGCGATGACCCAGCTGGCGGCGGACACCCCGATCTGGCTCATCTGCGCCTACCTGTTCGTCTTCGGTGCGGGGCTCGGCCTGATCATGCAGGTGGTCGTCCTCGTCGCGCAGAACGCCGTTCCTGCCGAGCAGGTCGGGACCGCCACGTCGACGAACAACTACTTCCGCGAGGTCGGTGCCTCCCTCGGCACCGCCGTCTTCGGCGCGCTCTTCACCGCGCGGCTCACGACGTCGCTGACCGACGTGTTCCGCGGTGCCGGTGGCTCGGCGACCGATGCGGCGTCGTCGGCGGGCAGCATCGACCCGTCGACCGTCGCAGGGCTGCCGCCGGCGGTGCAGGACGGCGTCGTGAACGCCTACGCCGACTCGCTCGCACCGGTGTTCTGGTACCTGCTGCCGTTCATCGCGGTGGCGTTCCTGCTCGCGCTGTTCCTGCCGCAGATCACACTGTCCGACACGGCCGGCATGGTCGCCCGTGGCGAGGCCGTCGGCGGTGACGAGGCCGACGAGCTCGAGCGGGCCCAGCGCGCGGCCCGGACGGCGGGGTCGGAGTCCGTCTCGTCGGGTGGTGAGACGCCGGCGTCCCGCCGGGACGCCTCGGATTGAGCGAGACGCCGCCGGATCCGGCGGCGTCCAGCGGATCGCGGGGCGCGTTGTGGAGACGACGGCGTGCTGACGGGAGGCGCGGCGCCAGCTGGTGCCGCGCCTCCCGTCGGTCGTCCGGTCGCGCTCACTGCCGCAGCCGGCGTTTCGTGCCGAGCGACACCTCACGCGTTCCAGCGCGCGTGCGCCGTCGCTGAGCGCGTGAGGTCGCGGTCGCCCGGCGCTACGCGCCGGTGCTCGCGCGCGGGACGAGCCGTGTCGGCAGGGCCGCGGGCTCGGCGGCCGTGCCGTCGAGCGTCGCGAGGAGTCGCAGTGCCGCAGCCCGACCGAGGTCAGCGCCGGGCAGTGCCACGCTCGTCAACGCCGGCGCGGTGACCGACGACGACGGCAGGTCGTCGAAGCCCGCGACCGCGAGTGCGCCGGGGACGGCGATGCCGAGCGCGCCAGCGACCCGCAGGACCCCGTAGGCCAGGGTGTCCGCGGCCGCGACGACGGCGGTGACGTCGTCGTCCTGCCAGGCCTCGATGACGTGCTCGGTGGCCGAGGCCGCGGCCTCGACGGTCAGGTCGGCACGGGCGGTGACCTCGGAGACGGTGATGCCGGCGTCTGCGCAGGCCTGCTCGAACAGGTCGCGGCGCACGCCGAACGTCGCCGCCCGCGAGGTGCCGTCGAGGTAGCCCACGTGCCGGTGCCCCTGGTCGTGCAGGTGTGCGACGAGCTCGTGCACGCCGGTGGAGAGGTCGTAGTTGACGGCCTCGGGGCCACCGGGGGCGTCGAGCAGCACCACGGGGACGCTCGCCGACATCGGCTCGTCGGCGGCGGGGGCATCGACCAGGATGCCGGCGGGCCGGAGCCGTTCGAAGCGCCGGACGTCGGCCGCGACGGGCTGCGCGCCCCGTTCGGTGACGGAGAGCACGAGCTGGAACCGGTCGCCCAGGGTGTCGCGGACCCCACGGATGACCTCGGCGAAGAACGGGTTCGACAGGTCGGGGGCGATGAACACGACGAGGTCACCGCTGCCGCGCGCCAGGGAACTCGCGGCGTGGTCGACGACGTAGCCGAGGTCGTCCACGGCGTCGCGGACCCGCGCGGCGATGGGAGCCGAGACCCGCCCGCGGTCCTTGCCGTTCACGACGAGGGAGACCGTGGCGATGCTCGTGCCCGCACGCTCGGCCACCATCGCAGCGGTCACACGACGGCTCGGGGCGGCGGGGGAGGGCACCCGTCGATGCTAGCGAGCGCGGTGCTCGAACTTGACGTCAAGCGTTTGACGTGTTTCGATGTCAAACGCTTGACGCGCCGCGTCGCCAGCGTTCTGCCGGCCCGTGGATCCCCACCACGTCGAGCACTCACCTCGATTCCCCGAAGAAGTGGAGCGCCCAGCGTGCCCGATGCGACCCAGCCCGCCGCGAAGATCATCCTCGACTGCGACCCCGGCCACGACGACGCCGTGGCGCTCCTGCTCGCCCACGGCAGCCCGGCGATCGACCTGCTCGCCGTGACCACCGTCGTCGGCAACCAGACCCTGCCGAAGGTCACCCGCAACGCCCTGGCCGTCGCGCGGATCGCCGGCATCACCGGGGTGCCGTTCGCCGCCGGTGCCGCCCGCCCGCTGCTGCGTCAGATCGAGGTCGCCCCGGACATCCACGGCGAGAGCGGCCTGGACGGCCCGATGCTCCCCGAGCCGTCGTTCGACCTCGACGAGCGCCACGCCGTCGACCTGATCATCGACACCGTGATGGCGCACGAGCCCGGCACGGTCACTCTCGTGCCGACCGGCGGCCTGACGAACATCGCCCTCGCCGCCCGCAAGGAGCCCCGCATCGTCGAGCGCGTCAAGCAGGTCGTGCTCATGGGCGGCGGCGTGCACGTCGGCAACTGGAGCCCGGTCGCCGAGTTCAACATCGTCATCGACCCCGAGGCCGCGGCCATCGTGTTCGAGGCCGGCTGGGACGTCGTGATGGTCGGTCTCGACCTGACGCACCAGGCCCTGGCCACCCCCGAGGTCGCCGCGCGCATCGCCGGTGTCGGCACCGCCCCCGCCGCGTTCGTCGGTGAGCTGCTCGACTTCTTCGGGCAGACCTACAAGGACGCCCAGGGCTTCGACGCCCCGCCGGTGCACGACCCCTGCGCCGTCGCCTACGTGATCGACCCGACGATCGTCCGTGCCGTGAAGGTCCCGATCCACGTCGAGACCCAGGGCGCCCTGACCCTCGGGATGACCGTCGCCGACTTCCGCGCCCCGGCGCCCGAGGACTGCCGCACGAGCGCCGCGATGGAGCTCGACCACGGCCGGTTCTGGGACCTGGTCGTCGACGCGCTCGAGCGCATCGGCGAGACGGCCGACACCGGCTGGACCCCTCGTGCCGCCGCCGACGCCGTCGAAGCCGGCATCACCACGACCCCGGAGCACTGAACCCCATGACCACCACCTCGACGAAGAAGTCGATCGGCGCCCTCACCGCCGCGCTCCTCGCCGCGTGCATCGCGTTCCAGCTGAACGCGAGCATGCTCAGCCCCGCGCTCGTCACGATGGCGCGCGAGCTCCACACCGACGACGCCACCATCGGCCTGTCGCAGACCCTGTACTTCACGCTCGCGGCGCTGTTCTCGCTGTTCCTGCCGCGGCTCTCCGACATCGTCGGTCGCAAGCGCGTGCTGCTCGGCATGCTCGCCGTGATGCTCGTCGGCAGCATCGTCGCCGCGCTCGCGGTGAACGTGCCGATGCTGTTCGCCGGCCGGATCATCCAGGGCGTCACGGGTCCGGTCGTCCCCATCTGCCTGCTCGTCCTGCGCAACGAGATCAGCGACCCGAAGCGCTACGGCGCCGCGCTCGGGCTGCTGACCGCGGTGAACGGCGGCATCGCGGGCGTCGACGCCCTGGCCGGCGGGTGGATCGCGACGAACTTCGGGTTCCGCGGGATCTTCTGGGTCATCGCCGTCGTCACCGTCCTCGCCCTGTTCCTGGTCGCCGTCTGGGGCGTCGAGTCGAAGCCCTCCGCCGGCACCCGGATGGACTGGATCGGTGTCGTCCCACTGGTGGTGAGCGTCGGCGCGCTCCTGACGGCGTTCAACGAGGCGGGCAAGCTCGGTGCGGCGAACCCCGTGCTCGTGGTCGGTGGCGTCGTCGTCGCGCTCGTCGCCTTCGCGGTGTTCTGGGCCGTCGAGTCGCGGGTGCGGGAACCCCTGGTCGAGACCCGGTTCCTGAAACGCCGTGCGACCTGGGCGCTCCTGGCGACGACGTTCCTGACGATGACGGGCGTGTTCGCGGTCGTCAACGGCCTGGTCACGTCGCTCGCGCAGAACGGCGACGCCGGCTTCGGCATGGAGCCCGACCTGGCTTCGCTCGTGTTCCTCACCCCGTACGCGCTGGTCGGCTGGATCGTCGGACCCTTCGCCGGGCGCCTCGCCCCGACCATCGGGTACCGCGCTGTCCTGCGCTTCGGCCTGATCGGCAGCATCGTCTCGACCGTCCTGATGGCGCTCGTCGGGGTGCACTCCCTGCCCGTGCTGGTCACCGCGACCGTGCTGATCGGCATCACCTACGCCGGCATCGCGAACATCATCCTGAACGGCCTGGGCATCGTGCTGTCGCCGGAGTCGAACCCCGGCTTCCTGCCCGGCCTGAACGCCGGTGCGTTCAACCTCGGCGCCGGCGTCAGCTTCGCCGTCCTGCCCGCGCTGCAGATCGCGCTCGGCGTCGGCGGTTCCGCGGGCACCGCCGGGTACTCCGGTGGCATGCTGCTCGGGGCCGCGATCACGACCGTCGCGCTCGCGATCTCGTTCCTCATCCCCCGTCCGGAGGGCGCCGAGACCACGTCCGTCGCCCCGCAGAAGGAGACCGTCCGTTGACCGAGAGCATCGTCGTCGTCGGGTCGCTCAACGCGGACCTGGTGGTCCGCACCGAGCGCTTCCCCCAGCCCGGTGAGACCCTGCAGGGCTCGGACCTCGCGATCCTGCCCGGCGGCAAGTCCGCCAACCAGGCGGTGGCTGCCGGGAGGCTCGGGGGCACGGTGCGCATGATCGGTGCGGTCGGTGACGACGGGAACGGTGCGCTGCTCCGCGACTCCGTCGCGGCTGCGGGTGTCGACACGACGCACGTCGCCGTCCGTCAGGGAACGGCGACCGGCACCGCCGTCATCACGGTCGACGCCGCAGGCGAGAACACCATCGTGATCTCCGCCGGGGCGAACGGCACGCTGACGCCGGAGGACGTGCCGACCGACGCCTTCGCCGACGCCACGGTGCTGGGGCTCTGCCTCGAGGTGTCGATCGACGTCGTCCTCGCCGCCGCCCGGGCTGCGCACGCCGCCGGGGTCACGGTGCTCACGAACCTGTCGCCCTTCGGCGCGGTGCCGGCCGAACTGCTCGAGCTGACCGACGTGCTGCTCGTGAACGAGCACGAGGCCGCCGCGCTCGGGGACCACGGTGTCGCGCGGTCGATCGTCACCCGTGGTGGTGCCGGCTGCGTCGTGCACGATCGCGGTGCCGAGCCGGTGTCGATCGACGCCGTGCGGGTCGAGCCGGTGGACACCACGGGCTGCGGCGACGCCTTCATGGGTGCGGTGGCGCTGCGCCTGGCCACCGGGGACACCCTCGTCGACGCCGCCCGGTTCGCGGTGGGGGTCGGGGCGTACGCCGCGACCAAGCCGGGCGCGCAGGCCTCGTACCCGACCACCGCCGAGCTGGAGGCGTTCCTGCGGGCGTGACCCGCGCCTCCTGGCCGTGGGGTGACTGCGCGGCCCACTAGCGTTGGGTCCATGCGCGTGGGAGTCCTCGACATCGGGTCCAACACCGGCCACCTGCTCGTCGTGGACGCCCACGGCGGCGCTGCGCCGCTGCCGGCGTCCTCGTTCAAGCAGCCGCTGCGGCTGGCCGAGCACCTCGACGACTCGGGCGCGGTGACCCAGCAGGGGATCGACGCCCTGACCACCTTCGTCGCCGACGCGGTCCGCGTCGCCGAGGAGCGCGGCTGCGAGGACATGCTCGCGTTCGCCACCTCGGCGGTGCGCGACGCCGGCAACTCCGAGGCCGTGCTCGCCCACGTCGAGGCCTCCACCGGGGTCGAGCTGGCCGTCCTGTCCGGCTCGGACGAGGCCCGGCTGACGTTCCTGGCCGTGCGCCGCTGGTTCGGCTGGTCCGCCGGTCGCCTGGCGGTCTTCGACATCGGCGGGGGCTCGCTCGAGATCGCCGGCGGTGCCGACGAGGCACCGGACGTCGCGTGGTCGATGCCGATCGGTGCCGCCCGGCTGGCGCGCTCCTACTTCTCGGCCGGCACCCCGACCGAGGACGACGTCCGCCGCATCCGGCACGAGATCCGCGTGGAGATCGCCCGTGACGCCGGACGGTTGCTCCGCTCGGGGCGTCCGGACCGGGCCGTGGCGACGTCGAAGACGTTCCGGTCGATCGCCCGCGTCTGCGGGGCCGCGCCGTCCGCCGCCGGACCACTCGTGCCCCGTGCGCTCGACGGCGCGGTGCTGCGGCAGCGCCTGCCGGAGCTGCTGACGATGTCGGTCGACGAGCTCGCGGCGCTGCCCGGTGTCTCACCGAGCCGCGCACACCAGGTGGTGCCCGGCGCGCTCGTCGCCGAGGCGTGCCTGGACATCTTCGACCTGCCGGCCCTCGAGATCTGCCCGTGGGCACTGCGCGAGGGCGTCATCCTCGAGCGGCTCGATCAGCTGTCGGTGCTCGGGACCCCGTAGCGACCCGTCGATCTAGCCGCGCGGCTGCCGGACCGGCTGCTGCCGTTGCTGTTGCGGTTGCTTCGGCGGTGCGAGCAGCCACGGACGGATCAGCTTCGTCACGAACGGCAGCACCCAGAACGTCATGATCGGCGTGAGCACGACGGTCGTGATGAGCACCCGGGGCAGGATCGCGACGTGCGCGAACGCGGGGACGAGCCAGGCCATCAGGTACGTGAAGGCGAGGTTCACCGGGAAGAAGCCGAGCCAGATGCTCACGGACTGCTTCCACCGCGGGGGAGCGCTCGAGGCCGGAGCGTCCTGCGGGACGTCGAACCACCCCTCGATGCCGGTGCGCTTCTCGACGCGGGACTCCACCACCAGGTCACGGCCCAGGTCGAGCCACCGCAGCCGGTCGTCGGAGTTCTCCCACGTCGCCAGGGAGTCGTGGTCGGCGAACCGGTAGAGCATGTGCCACTCGCGCGACTGCGCCCGGGAACGCACCCACCCGGAGCCGAGGAAGCCCGGGTAGCGGTTCGCCAGGTTCACCCCGGACTGCACCCAGCGGGTGGCCTCGGGGATGCGGTCGGGTTCGACCAGGCGGGTGACGGAGACGGTGACGGGTGGGCCATCGGTCGCGGGTGGCGACGACAAGGCCCCAGGCTCTTCTGGAGTCATGTGCCCAGTGTCGCGGACCCGTGTTTCCGGCTCGTGACACGTGCCTCGCGCGCCGGCTGAACGGATCCGCGTCGTCCTTCGACCACCGTCCCAGGTGGGTGCAAGACGATCATCTGGCGAACGCACCACCGAGAGGACCCCGATGCCCCACCCCGAGCCCACCACCACCCTCGTCGCCACCGTCGACGGGCCCGACGGCGGCACGTACGAGGTGCGGCGGCTGACGCTCCCGGTGGGTGCGTCGACCGGCTGGCACCAGCACGACGCACGCCAGACGGGTCTCGTGGTGCGCGGTGCGCTGACGCACGTCACCGAAGAGGCCACTCGGGTCGTCGGGCCGGGGCAGGCCCTGGTCGAGGAGCCGCGCATCGTGCACGACGGCCGCAGCACCGGCACGGAGGACGCCGAGCTGCTCTACGTCGCCCACCTGCCGGCAGGTGCAGCGGCGTCGACCCCGGGCGAGCCGCCAGCGAGCGAAGGGCCGGCCCGCAGCGCGCTCGTGACGGTCCCGCTGGGCCGGCCGCAGTTCGTGCACGCCCTGCGCTACACCGCGATGTACGCACCGAAGCCCTTCGCCGAGGCCCTGCTCGTCTACCGGGACAACGGCACGTACACGATCCTGTCCCCGGGGGAGGACCACCACGGTTGCTACGTCTCGGCGACGGACCCCGCCGAGGGGATGCGGCACGTCGCGTTCATGTCGTGGCCGTCCGCGGACTGGGGCCGGAACATCGCATCGCACACCCTGACCTTCGAGGCGGCGAGCGGCGCGTTCACCCAGGAGCTCCGGTTGCCGGGTGACCCGGTCCCGCGGGCGCAGTACGGGTACGCGGTGCCCGTCGAGGACCCGGAGTCGATCGACACCGGCGCCGGGTGGGCAGCGCTCCGCCAGCAGTACACCGAGGTGTTCACCACGCTCGAGCGCCTGGCGGGCGGCGGGTCGACCGCGGCCTGACCCGGGAGTGGTCAGCTCGCCTGCTTCTTGGCGGCGGGCTTCTTGGCCGGGGCCTTCTTCGCCGGTGTCTTCTTCGGCGCCGACTTCGCGGGGGCCTTCTCCGTCGTGCTCTCGGCAGCCTTCTTCGCCGGTGCCTTCTTCGCCGGTGCCTTCCTGCCGGAGCCGGACGTGCCCGAGCCGGAACCGGATGACGACCGTGCGGCCGACGACGAACGCGACCCCGAGCCTCCTGTCCGCTTCTTGTCGACGGACGCACGCAGGGCGGCCATCAGGTCGAGCACGTCACCGCCCTCGTCGTCGTCGTCCTCGTCGTCCTGCGCGCCGAAGGTCTTCTCGGTGTCGATGTCGTCGCCCGCCTCGAGCTTGGCGTCGATCAGCTGCTGCAGTTCCTCCTGGTAGGAGTCGGTGTAGCGGTCGGGGTCGAAGTCGGTGGACATGCTCTCGACGAGCGAGGACGACATCTTCAGCTCGTTGGCGCTGACCTTCACCGTCGTGTCGAGGGTCTTGAAGTCGGCGGCGCGGACCTCGTCGCCCCAGAGCAGCCCCTGCAGCAGGATGACCTCGTCGTGCACCCGGAGCACCCCGAGCCGGGTCTTCTGCCGCAGGGTGAACTGCACGATCGCCAGGCGGTCGGTCTTCGCCAGGGTCTCGCGCAGCAACACGTACGCCTTCGGCGAGCGCGAGTCGGGCTCCAGGTAGTAGGTCTTCTCGAACATCATCGGGTCGACCTGCTCGACGGGGACGAACTCGAGCACCTCGACCTCGTGCGACTGCTCCTCGGGGAGCTGCTTGAAGTCGTCCGCGGTGAGCACGACGGTCTTGTCACCGTCGTCGTAGGCGCGCTGGATGTCGGCGTACTCGACCTCGTGGCCGAACTCGCACACCCGCTTGTACCGGATGCGGCCCTTGTCGTCGTCGTGGACCTGGTGCAGGGACACGTCGTGCGTCTCGGTGGCCGCGTAGACCTTGATGGGCACGTTGACGAGCCCGAACGCGATGGAGCCCTTCCAGATCGACCTCATGCGCACATGATGCCCGCCCGCACGCGTGCGTGCCCGGAGCCGACGGTTCCTCCACAGGTCCGCCGTCCGGGGGATCGTTCCACGGATGTCCGGTTCGCTGGACCGCCGCGAGGCCGGCGCGAGCACGATGGGCCCATGAGCCAGCTCGACAAGCAGGACCCGCGCGACCAGTTCCCCCGTCCGCCGTTCCCCGCGCAGACCCAGCAGGGGTCCGGGCTGGCGAGTGCGATGGACCCCGCCCCCGACCACGGCGAGACGAGCTACCTGGGCACCGGGCGGATGCGCGGCTACCGGGTGCTCGTCACGGGCGCGGACTCCGGCATCGGGCGCGCCGCGGCGATCGCGATGGCGAAGGAGGGCGCCGACGTGGCCCTGAACGCCCTGCCCGAGGAGCGCGAGGACCTCGAACAGGTCCGCGACGTCATCGGTGACCTCGGGCGCAAGGCCGTGCTGTTGCCCGGCGACCTGACGGACGAGGCATTCTGCGACGTCCTGGTGCAGGACGCCGTCAGCGAGCTCGGTGGCCTGGACGCGCTCGTGCTGGTCGCCGGCCACCAGCAGGTGCACCAGGACGTCACCGAGCAGAGCACCGAGGACTTCGACCGGACGATGAAGGTCAACCTGTACTCGCTGTTCTGGCTCGTCCGTGCTGCCGTCCCGCACATGGCGCCGGGCAGCTCGATCGTCACGACCAGTTCGGTGTCGGCGTACCAGCCGCAGGACCGCATGATCGACTACGCCGCGACGAAGGCCGCGATCATCACGTACACGAACGGCCTCGCGCGACAGCTCGCGCCGAAGGGCATCCGGGCGAACACGGTGGTGCCCGGCCCGGTGTGGACGCCCCTGCAGCCGATCAGCTACCCGGGCGACGAGATCGCGGCGTACGGCCAGGACACCCCGTTCGGCCGTCCCGCCCAACCCGTCGAGCTCGGCAGCGCCTACGTGTACCTGGCGGGGCCCGAGTCGTCGTACACGTCCGGCACGACCCTGACGGTGGCGGGAGCGACCGGGGTGGCGCTGTGAGTCCCGCCTCGCGCAAGACCGTCGTCCTGGTCGGCGATCGGCGGCTCGCGCTCACGAACACCGACAAGGTGCTCTACCCCGAGACCGGCACCACGAAGGGTCGGGTGATCGAGTACTACGAGCGGGTCGCGCCGTGGATGATCCCGCACGTCAAGGACCGCCCCGTGACCCGGAAGCGCTGGGCCAACGGCGTCGACGGCAAGGTCTTCTTCGAGAAGAACCTGCCCGACTCGGCCCCCGACTGGGTGCGGCACCACACCATCCACCACTCGGAGCACGACAACGAGTACCCGATCGTCGACGACCTGCCGACCCTGGTGTGGATGGCGCAGCAGGCCGCGCTCGAACTGCACGTCCCGCAGTGGCGGTTCGGTCCCCGCGGTGCGCAGCAGCACCCGGACCGGCTCGTGCTCGACCTGGACCCCGGTGACGGCGTCGGGCTGCCCGAGTGCGTCGAGGTCGCCGTGGCCGCGCGCGAGATCCTGCACGGCATGGGACTCGACCCGTACCCGGTGACGTCCGGCTCCAAGGGCATCCACCTGTACGCGGCCCTCGACGGCAAGGCGACGACGGCGCAGGTCTCCGACGTCGCCCACGAGCTGGCCAAGGCCCTCGAGACGGACCTGCCGGACCTGGTGCTGTCGTCGATGAGCCGTGCCGAGCGGACGGGCAAGGTCTTCGTCGACTGGTCGCAGAACAACGGCAACAAGACGACCATCGCCCCGTACTCGCTGCGCGGCCGCGAACGGCCGACGGTCGCGGCACCACGCACCTGGAAGGAACTCGAGGAACGCGGGCTCGCGCAGCTCACGTTGGACGAGGTCCTCGAACGCCTGGAGGCCCGTGGGGACTTCCTGCACCCGGTCGCCTCCGCCTCGCTGGCCGTCGGGCGCGACGACCACGGTCACTGGGACAGCGACCGCACCGAGCGGGCGAACGACGCCGAGCAGCCCGCCCGCGACCGGCTCGCCGCCTACCGGGCCAAGCGGGACGCCTCGAAGACGCCGGAACCCGTGCCGGAAGGTGCCCCGACGGTGCGGAAGGACGGCACACCGACCTTCGTCGTCCAGGAGCACCACGCCACCCGTGACCACTACGACTTCCGGCTCGAGCACGACGGCGTGCTGGTGAGCTGGGCACTGCCGAAGGGCGAACCGACCGACCCCGGCAAGAACCACCTGGCCGTGCAGACCGAGGACCACCCGCTCGAGTACGGCTCGTTCGAGGGCACGATCCCGAAGGACGAGTACGGCGGCGGCACGGTCACGATCTGGGACGACGGCACCTACGAGCTCGAGAAGTGGCGCGAGGGGCAGGAGGTCATCGTCACCCTGCACGGTCGGACCGGCGGCGCTCGCCGCCTCGCGCTGCTGCACACCCGCGGCCGGGGCGGGGGCGACGAGAAGAACTGGCTCATCCACCGCACGAAGGAACAACCCGAACGGCTGGCGGACGGCGGCGGCAGCGGCGCCGGGCCGGCGGTGGCGCGCACCGCACCCGGCGGGTCCGACGGGCGGCGACGGATCACCCGGGCGGCGGACGCCGAGACCCCGCCGTCGGAGCGCCGGACGATGCAGGCGACCCTGGACAAGGGCGAGACCCGGCTGGACCCGGCGGACTGGGCGTTCGAGATGAAGTGGGACGGGGTGCGGGCGCTCGCGACCGTCCGCGACGGATCGGTCACCGTGCGCAGCCGCAACGACAACGACCTGACGGCGCAGTACCCGGAACTGCAGGAACTGGGGGAGCGGGCCGGGGTGGACGGGGTCTTCGACGGTGAGATCGTGGCCGTCGACGACCGCGGCCGACCGTCGTTCCAGCTGCTCCAGAACCGGATGGGGCTGACGAAGGCGCGTGAGGTCCGGAGCGCGCAGGAGACCACCCCGGTCCGGTTCCTGCTCTTCGACGTGCTCGAGGCGGACGGGCACGAGCTGACTCGGCTCGGGTACGACGCCCGGCGCCAGGCGCTCGAGACCGTCGTGCAACCGGGTGGTGCGATCGACGTGCCGCCGGCGGTGCAGGGTGAACTCGACGCGGTGCTGGCCGCCTCGCGCGAGCAGGGCCTCGAGGGCGTCGTCGCGAAGAAGCGGTCGTCGAAGTACGCCGAGGGCCGTCGGTCCGAAGCCTGGCTGAAGCGCAAGCACCACGCCACCCAGGAAGTCGTCGTCGGCGGCTGGAAGCCGGGCAGCGGTCGGCGTGCCGGCGGGATCGGATCGCTGTTGCTCGGGGTACCCGGCCCGGACGGACTGGAGTACATCGGCAAGGTCGGCACCGGGTTCCGCGACCGCGACCTCGACGAGATCGGCGATGTCCTCGCACCACTGGCACGGAAGACCTCACCGTTCGTCGACGTCCCACGGCCCGACGCGCGGGACGCCCACTGGGTCACGCCGGAGCGCGTCGGCGAGGTCGAGTTCGCCGAGTGGACGGGTGACGGGCGGCTCCGGCAACCGTCGTGGCGGGGATGGCGGGTCGACAAGGACCCGGACGACGTCGTGCGGGAGTCCTGACGCGCTGGCCGGCCGCGGCCAGCGCATGCATCCGCATGGGTCCGCCCCTGGCGAAATTCCGTCCCCCGTGCGACGCTCGGGCGGGGGACGATTCCGGCAACGACGCCGGGGTCCGGCCACGGACTGTTACGTTCGCCGAGACGAAGGGGGCTCAGGGGATGAACTCGAGCAAGTACCTGCCGCCGTTCACGGCCGCAGAACGCGTCGCGATCACCGGGGACGACCTGTCGCAGCGGATCGTCGAACCGCGCAGCAGCACCACGGAGACCGAGGTCCGGTACGCGGACTTCCTCGCCGACGAGGACGACGACTGACGAGCACGGTGGCCTGACCCGCGCGGCGGCCCGGCGGCTCCGTGGTGGCGGAACGGGTCGGCGGACCCGACGGCCCGCACGCTGGATCAGGGAGCGCACGGACCGCCGCCGGGGCACGCGGCCAGCCGGTTCAGGGAGACCGGCCGCACGGCCCCGCACCGGGCGCGCAGCAGCGCAACCGGTGGGTCCACTGGTGGGACGCACCGAGTGAGCGGATCGTCACACGCGAAGACGAACGAATCGCCGGGCGACCTGGATGGTCGCCCGGCGATTCCGTCGGTGTGGGGAGTGCTTTCGGGACAGTACCGGGTCAGTACCGGGTCACGCCGCGGGGGCGGGTCCGTCGGCGGGCTCCGCGTGGTCGGCCACGGGGGCGTCCTCGTCGATGAGCGCGTCCTCGTCCGGCTCCACGACCTCGGCCGCGGCGGCCTTGGCCTCGTCGATGGACTCCTGAGAACGGCGGAGCAGGTCGTCGTCGTGTGCTGCCTGATCGGTCATGCCCAGCAACCTACGCGGGCGTCCCTGTGTCGGCGTCCCGACGTCGCGCACCGTTCGTCGGGTCGTGGCGGCCGGTCTGCGGCGGCTCGAAGTCGACGGCGGACGTCGGTGCGGGCGTCGAGGGCATCGCCGGGGCAGCCGGGGCACCGAAGGCGTCAGCGGCGTCGAGCACCGCACGGGTGGCGGCGACGGCGGTGCGGAGCGCGTCACGGACGGGCATCGCACGGTGCGCCGGGGTCCGGACCTCGACGCCCCACGGCTCGTCGAACCCGAGTTCACGCACCGTCCGGACGAGGCCGGGCAGGTCCCACGCCCCGGCACCGGGCAGGTACCGCGCGGTCCGGGACTCCTCGGCCAGGGTCATCCCGCTCGGGGTGTGCAGCAGTCCGTCGCTCAGCTCGACGGCTGCGAGGACCCCCGGTGCGACGCCCTGCCGGATCGACGCGAGGGTCGAACCGCCGCGGAGCGCGTGCATGGCGTCGAGGAGCAGCCCGCCGTTCGGGTGCCCGGCAGCGGCGACGAAGCGTGCGGCCCGTTCGATCGTGGGCAGGTTGGACCACGGCTCCGGCTCGAGCACGATCTGCGCCCCGACGGCCTCGGCCTGGTCGGCGAGCGCGACCCAGTCGTCGGCCATCGTCGCAGGGGAGGCTCCGGGCAACGAAGTGTCGGCACGGACCACCACCTGCCAGGCGCTCAGGGTCGCGGCGGCCTCGAGCACCACCCCGCGATCGGCGTCTTCGTCCTGGGTGCGGCTCGCGCAGGTCCACCACCGGTCGAGCGGTCCGAGCTGGACCCAGACGATGCCGGCCCCGTCGAGCATGCGGCGGAGTTCGGCGAAGCCCGTCGTGGCACGGACCTCGTGCAGGTCGTCGAGGGACAGTGACAGGCCGGCGAACCCGGCGGACCCCACCGCGTGCACGCGGTCGCGGACGCTCTCGTCGCCCGCCCACGTCCAGGACGTGGCGAGCAGGTCGTGTTCCAGCACGGTCGTACCTCCGGCAGTCCCGGGGTGTCCGCGTCGCCCCGTCGCGATGCGCCGCCCCGTGTCCGCCGCGGGCCCCACCCGCGACGATGCCCAAGGATTACCCGTGCTGCCTGCGAAGGCTCCCAGCCCGTCGACACATCGGCGACACGTGGCTCAGACGATCCGGGTCCGGACCTCGCCGACACCGGCGATCGTGCCGATGAGCACCGAGCCGCGTTCGAGCACGCCGACGCCGTCGGGGGTGCCGGTCATCAGCAGGTCGCCGGGCGCGAGCGACACCGACCGCGAGACCGCCGCGATCGTCTCGGCGACCGACCAGATCTGGTCGGCCAGGTCGCCCGCCTGCCGGAGTTCCCCGTCCACCGTCAGCTCGATCGCGCCGCTGGTCGGATCGACCGCGTCCGCCGGGGTGATCGCGCCGATCGGTGCCGAGGCATCGAAGCCCTTCGCGGTGTCCCACGGGCGCCCGAGTCGCTTCGCCTCGGCCTGCAGGTCACGGCGGGTCAGGTCGATGCCGACGGCGTAGCCCCACACGTGGGCGAGGGCACCGGCGACGGCGATGTCCGCGCCGCCGGTGCCGATCGCGACGACGAGCTCGACCTCGTGCTCCAGTTGCTGGGTCAGGGGCGGGTACGGGGTGTCGGCGTCGTCGACCACGACGGCGTCGGCCGGCTTGGTGAAGAAGAACGGCGGCTCGCGGTCCGGGTCGTGGCCCATCTCGCGGGCGTGCGCCGCGTAGTTCCGGCCGACGCAGAACACACGGCGGACGGGGAACCGCGCGCCCGTCGTCGTGGGCACGGTCGGGAGGCTCGGGGCCGGGATGACGAGTTCGGTCACGGTCCCAGCGTGGCAGGCTCGCATGGCGTCGGTTCAGCCCTCACCGAAGGACGCCTCGTCCTTGAGCTTCCGCGCTCGTGCGCGCTCCTGCCGTTCGCGCCATTCGATCCGCGCCTGACGGAGCTCTTCCTCGGCGCCCTTCGCCCGCATCATGGGCCCGTAGTGCGGGTCTGCCAGCAGTGCGGGCGTCGTCAGTTCACGTCCGTCGAGCCAGCGCTTGAAGTCCTTGTCACTCAGCTTCGAGATCATCGTTCGCTCCTTCGATCGTCGCTGCGGTCAGGTCGTCGAGCGCCCGGCCGACCCAGCGGTCGTCCGCGGTCGTCCAACTGCGGCTCACCAGCGCAGCTGCCATCACACCGGCGGCCGCGCGCGTTCCTTCGTCGTCCGAGGTCGCCCGGTCGGCGACCCACGACCAACGCTGCCACCACAGGTCGCGGTGCACCGAGAACTCTGCATTTCGCCGTCCTGCGCGCCCGTCGAGCACCGAGGCGACGAGCGCACCCAGCGCGACGGACGCGCTCGTGACCGACACGAGCGCACTGATCCAGCCGATGTCCATGCCGGAACCCTGACAGCACGGAACCGGTCACGCGGCGGGCGTGACCGGTCCTGTGGAGGGTGCTCCGGGCCTCCCGGCCTGTGGAGGAGTGCGTCAGTTGCCGGGCGCGGACGCCTCGGTCTCGCCCGCACCCGGGTCGCCGCCGGTCCCACCGCTGGCGGGTTCGTCCTGCGGCCAGCCCGCGAACTCCCAGCCCGCGAGCGACGGGTGGTCCTCGCCCTTCGTGTACGCGAACGTCCGTGCAGCGTCACGCGCCTCGGACAGCTTCGTGAGCAGGTCGGCGTGCGCCTCGGCGTCCACCCGTGTCAGGGCGTCGTGGGCCAGGGCGAAGCGGTCCATCTCGTTGCGCATGAGCATGTCGAACGGCGAGGTCGTCGTGCCCTGCTCGAGGAACCCGTGCACGTGCAGGTCGTCGTGCCCGTTCCGGCGGTACGTCAGCTGGTGCACGAGCGTCGGGTACCCGTGGAACGCGAAGACCGTGGGCGTGCCGGGCAGGAAGAGCGCGTCGTACTGCTCGTCCGGGATCGGGTGCTCGTGCTTGCGCGGGTCGCCGAGCGCCAGCAGGTCGACGACGTTGAGGACGCGGACACCGACCCCGGGTGCGTGCTTCCGGATGATGTCCGTGGCGGCGACCGCCTCGACGGTGGGGACGTCACCGGCGCACGCGAGGACGACGTCGACCCTGCCGACGGCCTGCTCGGTGCCGGCGAAGTCCCAGACCCCGAGTCCTGCGTCGGCGTGCGCGACGGCGTCCTCGAGGGACAGGAAGACCGGCTCCGGGTGCTTGCCCGCGACGATCACCTCGATGCGGTCCGTGGTCTCCATGGCATGGGCGGCGACGGCGAGCAGGGTGTTGGCGTCGGCCGGCAGCTTGATCCGCACGAGGTCCTGCTGCTTCGACGCGACGACGTCCAGGAACCCGGGGTCCTGGTGGGAGAAGCCGTTGTGGTCCTGCCGCCAGACGTGCGACGACAGCAGGAGCGACAGGTTCGACACCGGTGCCCGCCAGTCGATGTCGGTCGAGGACTCCAACCACTTGGCGTACTGCCCGACCATCGAGTCGATGATGTGGGCGAACGCCTCGTAGGTGTTGAGCATCCCGTGCCGACCGGACAGCACGTACCCCTCGAGCATGCCCTCGAGCAGGTGCTCGGACAGGACCTCGGTGACCCTGCCGCGGGGGGAGAGGTGCTCGTCGCCCGGCGCACGCTGGGCACGCCAGACGCGGGTGGTGACGTCGAACACGGCGTCGAGCTTGTTCGAGATGGTCTCGTCCGGACCGAACAGCCGGAAGGTCGAGGCGTTCTTCTCGATCAGGGCGGCGAGCCAGGGGCCGAGCGTGCCCGTGGCGGACGCTTCGGTGCCGGCCTCGACCGCGTACGGCTCGAGGGGTGGGCGGTCGAGCGCGGTCCGCAGCCGGCCGCCGTTGCCGTGCGGGGTGGCGCTCATCCGCTCGTCGCCGGTCGGGCGGATCGACGTCATGATGCCGACCGGGTGGCCGTCCTGGTCGAAGAGCTCCTCCGGGCGGTACGAGCGCATCCACTCCTCGAGCTGGGCGCGGTGACCGTCGTCCTCGCGCACGGCCGGCAGTGGCACCTGGTGTGCACGGAAGGTCCCCTCGACCTGTTCACCGTCGACCACCTTCGGGCCGGTCCAGCCCTTCGGGGTGCGCAGCACGATCATCGGCCACCGCGGACGCAGGGCCGCGGCGCCGGCGGGCTGGCCGGCGGCGGCACGAGCGGCCTGGGCACGTGCGGCGGCCTGGATGTCGTCGATGCCGGCGAGGGCGCGTCGCAGGGCGCCGTCGAACAGAGCGTGGACCGCGTACGGGTCGTCGTCGACGCGGCGGGAGTCGACCACGATCGGGTCGTACCCGAGCCCGCGGAAGTACGCGGTGAGGTCCTCGTCGGGGATGCGTGCCAGGACCGTCGGGTTCGCGATCTTCCAGCCGTTGAGGTTGAGGATCGGCAGGACTGCTCCGTCGGAGACCGGGTCGAGGAACGTGTGCGCCTGCCACGACCCGGCGAGCGGACCGGTCTCGGCCTCACCGTCGCCGACCACGCACGCGACGACGAGGTCGGGGTTGTCGAGCGCCGCACCGTACGCGTGGGAGAGCGAGTAGCCGAGCTCGCCGCCCTCGTTGATGGACCCGGGGGTCTCCGGGGCGGCGTGCGAGGGGATGCCGCCGGGGAACGAGAACTGTCGGAAGAACCGCTGCAGGTCGACATCCTGGTACAGCTCGTTCCACGTGCCGTCCAGCCAGGCGTTCGCGTTCATCGCCGGGCCGCCGTGTCCCGGGCCGCAGATGTACAGGAACTCGCGACCGGTCTCCGCGATCAGCGCGTTGCAGTGCGCGTAGACGAGGTTCAGGGCGGGCGAGGTCCCCCAGTGCCCGAGCAGCCGCGGCTTGACGTCGTCGGGTTCGATCGGCCGGGTGAGCAGCGGGTTGTCCAGCAGGTAGATCTGCCCGACCGTCAGGTAGTTGGCGGCGCGCCACCAGGCGTCGACCGCCCGGAGCCGGTCGGTGGTGGAGATGTGTGCTGGAGCCATGGGTACACGGTACGAAACACCGGGTTGCTGCACCTCAGGAAACTCGTCCAAACCGTTCGGGCAGCGGCGCCGAATGACTTGCACAGGGCAAAAGCCCAGGGCGCTCTCCGGTCACAGTTGGCCGGTACTCAGCGCGTGCACAGTGCACGTTCGGCCACCGGCCGGAGCGCCTCCAGAGCAAAGGACTGATCACGATGCGCAAGAGCCTCAAGACCTCCATCACCCTCGCCACCACCGGCGCCCTCGTCCTGGGCGGTGCCGCGTTCGGCATCTCCTCCGCCCAGGCCGCGACCCCCGCCATCCACACGGTGTCCTCGTCGTCGTC
>NZ_JADKSC010000007.1:0-31586 GCF_015350855.1 Curtobacterium sp. VKM Ac-2889
CTGTTGAGTTCTCAAGGACCAGACGCACTCCCCGCTCGACCCACAAAAGGATTCCGCCAGAGAGGCATTCGTCTTGTTCCACCGTCAGACACATCGAATCACTTCGATTTCTTCGGGGGATGTTGCCTGAGCGGGACCCCGTCCGGACTGCGCATCCAGGGCTTGCACCCTGTGACCGTCTCGGCCGTTCCGTTCTCCGCCTCAGCGGCAACGAGTGATTACTCTACACAGGCCCCAGGGGGCCCGCCAACCGTCCTTCCTCCCGGGCGTGTCGCACTCCGGTGAACGGGAGCTGTCCCCCGGGTTTCCGGTGATCGACGGGGTGGACGCACCCCGGGAACGACGGAAGGCACGGTGCGAACCCGCACCGTGCCTTCCGAATGAACAGACGACCAGACGACCAGACCAACTGGACCGGACCGACTGACCGGACCGACCTACTCGGCCGCGGCCAACTGCCCGCACGCCCCGTCGATCTCCTTGCCGCGGGTGTCACGCAGGGTCGTCGGGATGCCGGCGGCGTTGAGTCGGCGGACGAACTCGTCCTGCACGTGCACCTCGGACGAGGTCCAGACGGAGCCCGGCGTCGGGTTGAGCGGGATCGGGTTGACGTGCACCCATCCCTTGCCACGCTTGTTCAGCTTCTCGGCGAGCAGGTCGGCTCGCCAGGCGTGGTCGTTCATGTCCTTGATGAGCGCGTACTCGATCGAGACACGACGGCCCGTCTTGACGTAGTAGTTGTGGGCGGCGTCGATCGCCTCGTCGGCCTTCCAGCGCGAGTTCACCGGGATGAGCTCGTCGCGGAGTTCGTCGTCGGGGGCGTGCAGGGACAGCGCGAAGGTGAGCGGGATCCCTTCGTCCGCGAGCTTGATCATCGCCGGCACGAGGCCGACGGTCGACACCGTGATGCCGCGGGCACTCATGCCGAGGCCGTTCGGCTGCGGCGCGACCATCAACCGCACCGCGTCCATCACCCGCTTGTAGTTCGCGAGCGGCTCCCCCATGCCCATGAACACGATGTTCGTCACGCGTTCGGCGTCGACGCGGTCGTTGCCGCCCTTGCGGGGATCGCCCCCGAGCTCACCGGCGGCGATCGCGGCGTTGGCCCGGACGATCTGCTCGATGATCTCGGCGGTGGACATGTTGCGGGTCAGCCCGGCCTGGCCGGTGGCGCAGAACGGGCAGTTCATGCCGCACCCGGCCTGGGACGACACGCACAGCGTGATCCGGCCGGGGTACCGCATCAGGACCGACTCGACCAGGGCGCCGTCGTGCAACTTCCAGAGGAACTTGATGGTGTCGCCGTTGTCCGTCGCGAGCCGCCGGGTCTCGGTGAGGAGCGGCGGCAGCATCCCGGCGACGAGCTGCTCCCGCTGGGCGGCGGGCAGGTCGGTCATCTTGGCCGGGTCGGACGTGTAGTGCTGGAAGTAGTGGGTCGCGAGCTGCTTGGCGCGGAACCCGGGCAGACCGAGCTCCTTGACGCGGGCCTCGCGTTCCTCGGCCGTCAGGTCGGCCAGGTGCACAGGCGGCTTGCCACGCTTCGGCGACGCGAACTGCAGGAGCGGCCGGCCGTCGGTGTCGGTGGCCTGCTTCCAGCCCTCGGTGCGCGGGCGCACCTGCGGACGAGCAGACTGCTGCTGTTCGAACGGGGTGCGGGTGTCGGAAGCCATCACTCCAGGATACGGGAGGCCCGTGATCCGTGGGGACGCCCCGTCCGGGTGGTCCTGCAGGTCACCACCAGGCCCCCAGCGCGGTCCGCCGGGTCAGCTGCCGGCCGGCAGGACGCGGGCGAAGTGGTGCGCCGCCGAGTACATCGGGACGATGTCGACGACCTCGCCCGGGTGCGGTGCCTGCAGCACGAGCCCCTGGCCGAGGTACAGGCCGACGTGGTCGTCGTCGTCGTACACGACGAGGTCGCCCGGCAACGCCTCGGACTCGGGGATCGTGGTGGCGACGGCGTCCTGCGTCGGCACGTAGTGCACGAGCTGGATCCCCACCGCCTGGTACGCGACCATCGTGAGCCCGGAGCAGTCGATGCCCTCGTGGCTCGCGCCGCCCTCGACGTACGGGTCCCCCATGTACTGCAGGGCGGTCGCCAGGATCGTGGCCCGGTCGCCGCCGGCCGACAGCGCGGCGGACAACGCGGACTGTGCCTGCGCCGTCGTCACCCCGAACCGCAGGTCGAGCGTCGGGTAGGACACGATCGTCGTGGTGGTGGTCATGCCGTCGGTCGAGACCACGGGGACCTGCACGTCGTGCGCCACCGTGAAGGTCTGGGCGTCCTGTGCCGTGGTCGTGCCGGAGCGGGTGTCGACCGGCAGCGTGTCGGCGTTCGCGGGCAGGGCGAGCGTCAGGCTCGAGGTCACGGCGATGGCGGGGGCCAGCAGGATCGCGGCGCGCTTCGCGTTCGCGGAACGACGGATGTGCCGCGGGTCGAGCGCTCGTTCGGCACGCAGGGTGGCCGTCCGGCTCAGCACCGCGCTGCCGGCCGACGACGCGACGGGGGCGGGACGCGGCTGCATCCGCACGGTCCGGGCCGGCTTCGGGTGCTCGACGAAGGTGGAACGGGCGGCTGCGGGGCCGAGGGCCGAGCGGCGTCCGCGGGGACGGGACTGCTGCGTGTCCGGCGTCAGCGGCGCGGGATCGGCCGCGGGGTGCGTGTGCGGTCGCGCGGGGTGCGTGTGCGTCCGCGTGGGCTGACGGTCGTCGGCTGCTGCAGGCAGGGTGTGGCGTCCCATGGGTCCTTCCGGGTCGGGACCACTCGGCGGTCCGGAAAGTAACGTATTGGTCACGACGGTGTCCGCGGCTGGGCAGCGCCGGAGTGTTCCTGCAGCTGGTCACAGGAACGATCACCGCTCGCAGGCCACTCCGACGACGCGCACGGCTGTTCCGGAGCCGGCGTGCGGCCGTGGGGACGGGCTCAGACCGACGCGACCCGCATGGCGGCGGCGATCCGGGCCTCCCGGTCGGCGGCCAGACGGTCGAGGCGAGCCGACAGCGCGAGGACGGACGCGTCCACCGGACTGTCCCCCGAGATGTCCCCCGAGATCGGGACACCGGCGCGGACCGCAAGTGGCAGGACGCCCGCCCAGACGGTGTGGTCCTCGCCGTCGGCCGGGTCCTCGCCGACCCCGTGCGCACGGACCTTGACGCTCGCGCGGTCGAGGGGCAGCTGGAGGACCTGGGTGGCGCGGACCTCCTTCGCGGTCATCTCGCGCACCTCGGCTCGGCGACCCGGCATGAGGTGGTCCGCCACCTGCCAGAGCGCTTCGGCACGCAGGTCGGTCGGGACGACGGTGGCGCGGCCGGCGATCATCGCGCTGCGGTAGTTCGCGGAGCTGTCGTTGGTGGAGCGGGCGAACACCAGGCCGTCCAGGTGGGTGACGGTCGCGGCCACCGGGACACCCTCGGCCCCGGCGTCGAGGAACAGGCCGCCTCCGGTCGAGCCGTGCAGCAGCATGACCGGGCCGTCGCCGAGGTCCCCGACGGCGCAGAGGAAGGGCAGGACCACGGGGTGGCCGCCGCGGACGATGCCGACGTGCGCGACGTGGGCCTCGGCGAGGATCGCGTCGAGGACTCCCGGGTCGTCGGACTGGCGGTCGCGCAGGCGGCGGACGCGGAGCGAGGGACCGTCGGCGGCGGGTTCCGTGGGGTGCGGCTGGGCGTTCGGGGTGGGCATGCGCTCACGCTAGGGTCGCCAGTGGTCCGATGCGTGGACCAGTTCGGAGTGATCACGGTGGACCAGTCGAGCAAGGTGTCCGGTGTCGTGGCCCGGGTCCGCGCGACGGTGCACGACGGCACCCTGCGCGAGGGCGATCCACTGCCGTCGACGCGTGCGCTGGCGGCAGAGCTCGGGGTGGCGCGCGGCACCGTCGTCGCGGCGTACGAACAACTCGACGGCGAGGGGTACCTGCGCACGCGGCACGGTGCGGTGGCCCGGGTCGCGGCGGACGTGCACGGCCGGACGCCGGGTGGGTCGGTGGCGGGCGGCGCCGGGCCCGGCTCGCCCGTCGCCTTCGCCGCCGACGCCGTCCTGGCCGATCCGTCGCCCGCGGTGCGCATCGACTGCCGGCCGGGCATCCCCGCCGTGACCGCGATCCCCCAGCGGGACTGGCGGGCCGCCTGGCGCGCAGCGGCGTCGGCACCGCTCCGGAACGCGATCGCGGAGCCGCTCGGCTCCCCCGAGCTGCGGGCACAGGTCGTCGCCCAGCTCGGCCTGACCCGCGGGTTCACGACGACGGTCGACCGGGTGCTCGTGACCGCGGGGACCTCGGAGGCGCTGTCGCTGATCACCGAGGCGCTGCGGAGCCTGCTGGGTCGTCCACCCGTCTTCGGCGTCGAGGACCCCGGCTACCGCACCGGGCACCGGGCGATCACGAGCGCGGGCGGGACCCTCGTCGCCGTCCCGGTCGGGGAGGACGGCCTCGACCTCGACGCGCTCGAGGCTGCGGGGCCGGTCGACGCGGTGCTGGTCAGTCCGACCCACCAGTACCCGCTCGGCTCGGTGATGCCGGTGGCCCGGCGCCGTCGGCTGCTCGCCTGGGCGGCTGCGACCGGCACGGTGGTGGTCGAGGACGACTACGACTCGGAGTTCCGGCATCGCGGGACGCCCGTGCCCGCGCTGGCCGCACTCGACGCCGAGGGCGTGGTGCTGCACGTCGGCGGGTTCTCGAAGACGCTCGACCCGCGACTGCGGTGCGCCTGGGTCGTCCTGCCCTCCGCAGCAGGTGCCGGGATCGGTGCACGGGTGGCGGAGGCGGTGCTGTCGGCGCGGCGTGCACGCGGCGCGGTGGTCGCCGAGCCGGTGCAGGCGGCACTGGCCCACCTGCTGCGCACGGGTGCGCTGCGGCGGCACCTGGGTCGGGTGCGCCGCGACTACGCGCATCGCCGAGCCCGGATCGCGGCCCGGCTCGACGACGTCACCGGACTGGAGGCCCGTGCCCTGAACGGCGGACTGCACGCGGTGGTCACGTGGTCGGGTCCGACCACCGGGGCCGACGTCGCCGAGCGGATGGCGGACGCCGGGGTACGAGTGGCGACGCTCGAGGAGTACGGGCTCGCGCCCGGCAGCGCACCGGCGGGCATCGTGTTCGGCTACGGCGCCGTGACGCTGCCGGAACTCGACCGGGCGCTCGACGCGCTGGTGGAGTCCGTCGCGCACGGCTGACCGGTCGCCCGCCCGCACGCACGGCCACGCGGGGTCAGCGGGACTCGGCGATGCCGTTCTTCCGGGCGTTCACGAGGTCGGCGAGCGACGGTTCGCCGACCTCGCCGGGCAGTGCGTGCCCGCGGCGTGCGGCCTTCCGGACCTGTCGGTAGGTGGTGACGCGCAGGGGGTCCACCCCGTCGGCGGACTCGTAGTTCGACGGGGTGCTGGTGGTGGTCGATTCGGTCATCGCGACGGACGGTACGCGTGCCGGAGCCCGCCGGAACCGCGTCCTGCGTTCCGCGGCCAAACGGCGTCCGAGCAGGGTCTCGACGGGCGGGTGACCCCTGGTGGCGAGCGGGATTGTTCGCATAGAATGCGAACATGTTGATCACCGTCGACCCGGGGGCCCGCGCGACCCTGGCGGAACAGGTCGCCACCCAGATCCGTCACGCGATCGCCCGCGGCGAGCTCCGGAACGGCGAGCGACTGCCCGCAGCGCGCGACCTCGCGGCCTCGGTCGACGTCAACATGCACACTGTCCTGCGCGCCTACGCGCTGCTGCAGGACGACGGACTGATCGAGTTGCGGCGTGGCCGCGGTGCGACGGTCCTGCGGTCGGGCAACGCCTCGTTCGACCGGTTGCGCACGCTCGTCGACGAGCTGCGCGACCAGGCGGACACCCTCGGCGTCCCGCTCGACGACCTGTTCACGATGATCAAGGGGGCACGATGACGACACGACCGATGACCACGGGCACACGGCTGGCGGTGGTGGCACCAGGGCTCCTGGTCGCGGTGGGACTGGTGCTCACCGCGGTCCTCGCGGCGCCCGCCATGCCGTCACGGATCGCGATCCACTTCCGGACGGACGGCACAGCGGACGGCTGGGGCTCCCCCTGGACGGCGTTCTGGGTCACCCTGACGGTGGCGCTCATGGCCGTCGGGCTCGCGATGGGCGCGCTGCGGTGGCACGACAAGCGGACCGCGGCCACCGTGCTGCTCGTCGCGAACCTGCTGGCCGGGACCCTCGGGTCCGCCTGGGTCCTGCTGGCCTGGACGAACACGGCCGGCGACGGCACCCTGTCCCCGTGGTGGACGGTGCCGTTCCTGCTCGTCGCCGTGGTGGTCGCCACCGTCCCCGTGCTCGCACTGTTCCGGGTCGCTGCCCCCGTGCCGGCGTACGACGTCGCACCCCTGACCGTCGGGCCCGACACCCGGGTGGCCTGGCGTGCACGCGTCGGCAGCCGGTTGTTCGCGCTGCTCGGGGCGCTCGTCGTGCTGCTCGGCGTCGGGACCGCGGTCTGGACGGTGTCGGCGGGCGTGACCACGGCGGTCGTGTCCGGTCTGGCCATGGTGCTCGCGGGGCTCGCCGTGCTGGTGCTGGCGCGGGTGGAGCTCACGGTCGACCGACGGGGCATGCGGCTCACGTCCACGTGGACGAGGATCCCGCTCATGCGGGTGCCGTTGGAGCGCATCGAGTCGTGCGGGTGGGAGCAGGTGTCCCCCGGGCAGTGGGGTGGCTGGGGCTACCGGATCTCGGGCCGCGGCGTCGCCTACGTCGTGCGGTCCGGGCCGGGGCTGGTCGCACGGCTCCGCGGCGGGCAGGCGCGGATGGTGACCGTGCCCGACGCGGCGGGCGGCGCCGCAGCGCTGGGCGCACTGCTCGCCGGGCGCGAGACGGTCTGACGGGGCCGGACCGGGCCTCCAGGGCGGCTGGCGAGGAGCAGCCGTGGCGGCACGGGGAACGCCCCGCCGGAAGGGGGTCGGCGGGGCGTTCCGGTCCGTGGGGACCGCGGGTGATCAGCGCCGGACGGCGTCGATCTTCAGCATCTTCGCGATGACCGAGTCGAGCTCGCTGTCGTCGAAGACCTGCTTCCAGTCCTCCTTGATGAGCTTCTCGCGGCCGTAGCCCATCGCGATGTGGCAGGCGTCGGAGAACGGGTTCGAGCCGCGCAGGCCGTTCGTCAGCGCGATCCAGGTGTGGCCGTGGAGCATGGCGCGGGCGGCCTCGCGGGGCACGCCGACACCGGTGACCGTTTCTTCGAGGGCGTCGTTGAGGAAGTCGCCGATCATGCAGGCGATGGTCTCGACCAGGGTCGGCTCGAGCACGGCGAGCTGCTTCACCGTCACCCAGTGCACCTGGATGACGGGCGCGTACATGGTGGTGATGACGGCCTCGGCGACGGCCTTGGCGCGCTCGTCCTGGTCGCCGAGCGACTCCGACGCGTCGAAGGCCGCGATCACCTCCTGCGGGGCGGCGATGCCACCGAAGGTGTCGTCCCACTCGGCCTTGGTGGTGCGCTCGAGGAACACCGACGGGTGGCACGGGTGCGCCACGGCGTAGTGGACGTCCTCGCGCTTGGCGAGCAGTCCGGCGTAGGCGGCGGCGGGGTCGAGCGTCAGGATCGTGGCGCCGGGCTGCATCACGGGGACGAGCTGCTCGGAGACGGCGCCGAGCAGGACGTCGGGCACGGCGAGGATGACGACGTCGGCGGCCTTCGCGGCGTCGAGGCTGTCGGTGATCTCGCGGCCGAGGGCCCGGATGCGCTCCTGGCCGGCGGGCGAGGCCTCGCTGTACAGGGTCGTGTACTCGCTCTTCGCGAAGTTGTTCGAGACGCGGGTGCCCATCTTGCCGCCGGCACCGATCACGGCGACGGTGACGTCGGCCGTGCCGGATCCGGCAGCGACGGTGTGGGGGGTGGTGACGGTGTCGGTCATGATTCCTTGCTCCTGATGTACTCGATGGTGTGTTCGGTCCACGCCGCCTCGATGCGCGTGGTGGTCTGTGCGGGGGTCTCCCCCGGCAGGGGTTCGGCGCCGGCGTGCTCGTCCTGCCACGGCAGCCAGAACTCGATGACACGGTTGATCCCCCGGGCGTCGGGCTCGATCGCGGCGCGGACGGCGTCGTGGTCGAGCAGTCCGGCACCGGTGCGGACGCCGGTGTACTGGAACCCGACCCAGCCCGGTGAGCGGGTGAAGGCTGCGTCCTTCACGTGCCAGTTGACGACGTGCGGGGCGGTCATCGCCACGACGTCGGCCGGGTGTTCGAGCCGGGCGACGGTGTTCGCCGGGTCGAGGCAGATGCCGAGGTGGTCGGAGCCGATCGCTTCGACGACGGCGACGAGGTCGGCGGTGGCGACGACCTCGTAGGTCTCCAGCGCGAGGGTCACGCCCGCGCGCTCGTAGGCGGGGAGCGCCTGCCGCAGGCGTCGTCCGGTCTCGGCCGCGTCGGGCTGGTCGTCGCCGCTCGTCCACATGCTCCGGACGAGGGTCGCGCCGAGCTGCTGCGCGACGTGCAGGTACCGGGCCAGGTGCTCCGGCCGGGTGCCACGGGTGCCGACCTCGAGCGTGATACCGAGGTCGGTGGCCAGGGACCGGATCGACGCCAGGCGCGCATCGGTCGCGGTGTCGAGCGGCAGGTGGTCGCAGATCTGGAAGAGATCGACGCCGTCGTGGGTCGCGGCGTCGCGCAGGGCGTCGTCGAGGGACATCGGCGACGGCACGCGGTCGGACATGCGCCAGAAGTAGGCGTAGGTGGAGAGGCCGAGCAGGGAGGTCACGCCGGTGCTCCGTCCTGCGTCGCGGCCAGCGCCTCGGCTTCGTCGAGGATCGTGCGGATCGCCTCGGGGTCGTGGGCGAAGCGGCCGAGGAACAGGCCGCCGATGCGTCCGGCACCGCGGGTCAGCAGGCCCGGACCGGCACTGCCGCCGTAGATCGCGACGGAGCCGGCGAGCTCCGGCCGGGTCGCCAGGTGCTGCTCGATCCCACCGAGCACCGCGACGATGTGCTCGTCGGGTGCGGGCTGCGGGGCACCGATCGCCCACACCGGCTCGTACGCGGCGATGAGCGGTCCGGCGAGACCGTCGGCGGTGGCCGTGGCGGTGAACCGGTCGAGCTGCGCGGTGACCTCGGCGATCGCGGCCGCGGGGTCGTCGGCGGCGGCGCGCGCGGCCTCACCGATGCAGATCAGGGGGCGCAGGTGGTTGCGGAACGCTGCATGGACCTTCCCCGCGATCTCGTCGTCCGTCTCGTGGAACAGGGAGCGTCGCTCGGCGTGTGCGATCTCGACGAGGTCGACATCGATCTCCCGGAGCTCCACGCCGGAGACCTCGCCGGTGAACGCGCCCTCGTCCGCCCACGCCAGGTCCTGCGCGCCGAGCGTCACGGGGGCGTCCCCGATCACCGCACGCACCGGCACGAGCGACGGGAACGTCGGCACCACGAAGAGCTCGACCGCGCCGGAGCGCACCGCCGGGTGGCTCCGGGCGATGTCGGCCACGGCGGCCGCCCACTCGAGCGTCCGGGCGTGCGAGAAGTACATCTTGAGCGACACCCCGATCGTCACGGGGGCGGCCGCCGCGGTCGCGGTCATCAGGCGTCGGTCCCCACCGGCGCGGAGCCGTCGTAGGCGCAGATGGCCTGGACCTTCGACGCGCTCGCGCTGGTCTGGTCGAAGGTGTAGCCGAGCCACTCCTTCGCCATCCGGCGCGCGACCTCGACCCCGACGACGCGCTGCCCCATGCAGAGGACCTGGGCGTCGTTCGACAGGATCGAGCGCTCGACCGAGAACGAGTCGTGCGCGGTCACGGCGCGGATGCCGGGGACCTTGTTCGCCGCGATCGCGACTCCGAGGCCGGTGCCGCAGACCAGGATCGCGCGGTCGGCCTCGCCGTTCGCCACCAGACGGGCGGCGTCGACGGCGACGTGCGGGTAGGCCGTGTGGCCGTCGGCGTCCACGCCCACGTCGACCACGGAGGCCACTCGGGGGTCCTTCGCCAGGTCGGCCTTGATGGCCTCCTTGTGGTCGAAGCCGGCGTCGTCCGAACCGACGACGATGCGGAACTGCTGCTCACTCATGCGGGTGTGCCTTTCGTGGTGGGGGTCAGGCGGGGAGGGCGATGGTCGAGCGGACCGCGGCGGTGATCAGCGCGAACGAGACCGCGCCGGCGTCCGGGGTGCCGACGGCGTCCGCACCGTGGGTGCGTGCACGGCCCATCCGGGGCAACAGGTCGGCCGTGGCGTCGGCCGCGGTCTGCGCTGCGGCCGACGCGGCCGACCAGGCGTCGACGAGTTCGTCGCCGGCGTCCACCCGGGCGGAGAAGACCTGGTCGAACGGCACGAGTGCGTCGACCATGGTCTTGTCGCCGGGGACGGCCCCGAATGCCAGGACGGCCTCGGTGGCGGCGTGCACCGCGCTCTGGACGGTGGCGGATGTCGGACGGGACTCGTCCCCGAGGACGCGACCCATGGCCTCCAGGGCAGCACCCCAGATCGCACCGGACGTGCCGCCGGCCTTGTCGGACCAGGCATCACCGGCGATCGCGAGGACCGAACCGGCGCCGGCGCCACGGGCGGCGGTGTCCTGTGCCGCACGGTCGGCGGCGGTGGAGCCGCGCTGCATGCCGATGCCGTGGTCGCCGTCGCCGGCGACGGCGTCGATGCGGCCGAGCTCGTCGGCGTGGTCGTCGATCGTGGCGCGGATCGCGGAGACGGCGCCCGCGACGCGGACTGCTGCGGCCCGGGACTCCTCGGTGCCGGGCGTCACGGGCACCACCACGCCGGCTTCGAGCACCTCGGCCGGCAGCGGCTGCTGCGGGACGGCGCCGCCCTTGCGGTACGCGGGGGCGTCGGCGGGCGCGGCCCAGAGCTGCTCGAGTTCGTCGTCGAGCCAGAACAGGGTGAGCGAGACGCCCGCCATGTCGAAGCTGGTGACGAGTTCGCCGACCTCGGGCTCGACCACGACGATGCCGGCCTCGGTGAGCTTCCGCTGGACGGCACCGAAGACGACGAAGAGTTCCTCGTACTTGACGGAGCCGAGGCCGTTGAGGATCGGGACGACGCGCGCACCGTCCGCTGTGACGCCGGACGGCAGCTCGGTGAGCAGCTCGTCGACGAGCAGGTCGGCCAGGCCGTCCGCGGTGGGGACGTCGGCCTCGGCGATGCCGCGTTCGCCGTGGATGCCCATGCCGATGGCCATCCGGCCCTCGGGGACGGTGAAGAGCGGTTCGTCGGCGCCGGGCAGGGAGCAGCCGGAGAAGGCGACACCGAAGCTGCGCGTGCGGTCGTTGGCGCGGGTCGCGATCGCGGTGACCGCGTCGAGGTCGTCGCCGCGTTCCGCGGCCGCGCCGGCCACCTTGAACACGCAGAGGTCACCCGCGATGCCGCGGCGCTGGTGCGCCTGGTCGGCGGGCGCCGAGGCGATGTCGTCGGTCACGCGGACCGTGCGGACGTCGATGCCCTGTGCCTCGAGCGCCCGTGCCGCGGCGTCGAAGTTGAGGACGTCGCCGGCGTAGTTGCCGTAGCTCAGCAGTACGCCGCCGCCGTGCTCGGACGCCTTCGCCACGGCGGTGACCTGCTGGGCGCTGGGGCTGGCGAACAGGTTGCCCATCGCGGCACCGGCAGCCAGGCCGTGCCCGACGAGGCCGCCGAAGGCCGGGTAGTGGCCGGAGCCACCGCCGACGACGAGCGCGACGGTCCCCTCGGGGCTGGTGGTGGAGCGGGCGACGCCGCCGTGCACCCTGCGGACCCGGGCGCGGTTGGCGGCAACGAAGCCGTCGACCATCTCGTCGGCGAAGTCCGCCGGGTCGTTGAACAGGCGGGTCATGCGCCGGCCTCCTTCGCGATGGCGGTCGGTCCGTCCGTGGCCGCGGCTGCGGTCTCGGCTCCGGTCGCGGCGGCGGCGGCGGCCGCTTCGTTGCGCTTGGTGTTCCGGCCGAGGACGAACATCAGCACGCTCGACAGCACCATGAAGAACCCGACGATGAACATCGGCACCTGGTACCCGCCGGTCCACTCGCTGACCGCGCCCGTGATGTACGGGGCGGCGAACCCACCGAGGTTGCCCACGGTGTTGATGAGGGCGACCCCCGCGGCTGCGGCGGCACCGGTCAGGAACTGCGTCGGAACCGTCCAGAAGTTCGGCAGGGCCGCGAAGATCGCACACGCGGTGATCGCGATGACGGCGACGGTGGCCGCCGGGCTGTTCATGTACAGCGCGACCGGGATCGTCAGACCGCCGACCAGGGCCGGGACGGCGATGTGCCAGACCCGGACGCCACGACGGAAGGCGTCACGCGACCAGAAGTACAGGACGACCGCGGCCGGCACGTACGGGATGGCCGTGATGAGGCCCTTCTGGAACAGGTCGAACGTGGTGCCGAACTGCTCCTGGAAGCCGTCGATGATCGTCGGCAGGAAGAAGCTGAGTGCGTAGAGGCCGTAGATGAAGCCGAAGTACACGGCGGCGAGCATCCAGACGCGGCCGGAGCCGAAGGCCGCACGCAGGCCGCCCTTGCCGTGACCGTCGCCGCCGCCCTTCGCCGCGCTCTCGGCAGCGAGCGTCGTCTCCAGCCAGACCTTCTCGTCCTCGTCGAGCCACTTCGCCTGCGACGGCTTGTCCTTGAGCACGAAGAGGCACAGGACGCCGACGATGATCGCCGGGATCGAGACGCAGAGGAACATGAAGCGCCAGCCGGCCAGGCCGCCGAGGATCCCCTCGTGGGTCATCAGCCAGCCGGCGAGCGGGGAACCGATGACGCTCGTGAGCGGCTGGGCCAGGTAGAACAGCGCGAGCATCTTGCCGCGGTGGCGAGCCGGGACCCACGTCGACAGGAACAGGATCGCGCCGGGGAAGAACCCCGCCTCGGCGATGCCGAGCAGGAAGCGCAGACCGACGAGCTGCGGGTAGTTCTGCACCCACGTGAAGAGCAGGGACACGATGCCCCACGTGATCATGATGCGGGCGAGCCAGATCCGGGCGCCGAACTTGTGCAGCGCGAGGTTGGACGGCACCTCGAGCACGAGGTAGCCGATGAAGAACACACCGGACGCGAAGCCGAACTGGGCGGCGGTCAGGCCGAGGTCGGCCTCCATGCCGTTGGGGGCGGCGAAGGAGATCGCGGTGCGGTCGAGGAAGTTGATGAAGAACATCAGTGCCACGAACGGCACGATGCGGATCGCGATCTTGCGGATGGCCGTCTTCTCGACGACCGAGGTGGGGATGCCTCGCGTGGCGGGGATGTCCACGATGACTCCTGCTCGGTGGGGGTGGTACGACTCCGCCCGGCTGCTGCGCCGGGTTGCCCGGTCGGCTGCGTCGGGGTGGTCCGGGCTGCTGCGCGGATCGGGAGCGGGCGCATCGGTGCGCCTGATCCAGTGTGCGTCGCGCTCGATCAACTTGTCAACCGGTTGACCATTTCGCGCGTCGGCTCGGACGAGGCCGTCCGCCCGGCGCGCTGGCACTGCTCCCGCCGCAACCGGTTGACCGACCGGTACGCTCACTGCATGCCCGCGTTCAGCCCGGACGACCCCCTCAACATCCGACTCGAACTCGAGTCCGTGCCCGTCGGGTCACCCGCCTCGGTGGTCGCCCGACAGCTCGTGTCGCTGCTCACCGCCGGCGAGCTGGCCCCCGGGTCGCGGCTGCCGGCGGAGCGGGTCCTGTCCGAGCGGCTCGGCGTGGGTCGCTCGGCGGTCCGCGAGGCCCTCGCCGCCCTCGAGATCCTGGGCATCGTGCAGATCCGACCCGGATCGGGCACGTACCTGCGCGGCGGCACCTCGGACCTGCTGCCGACGACCCTGTCGTGGGGTCTGATGCTCGCGTCGAACCGCACCCGCGAACTGCTCGAGATCCGGTCCTCGCTGGAGCGCACGGCCGCGATCCTCGCCGCGCAGCGCGCCACCGACGAGCAGATCACCGAGCTCGGCGAGTACCTGGTCCGGCAGGAGGCGACGCTCGACGACCCGCAGGCCTTCATCGACGCCGACGTCCGCTTCCACGTCCTGCTGGCACGGGCGTCCGGCAACGACGTGCTCGCCGACCTGCTGCAGAGTCTGCGCTCGATGCTGAGCGTGTGGGTCGCGCGCCGCGTGCAGACCCGGCAGGCGACCGAGGCCGCGTTCCACGAGCACCGCGCCGTCTTCGAGGCGTTGCGCGCCCGCGACGTGCCCGCCGTGCAGCGCGCGATGGACGAGCACATGGCCACGGCGAGCGCCCGCATCGAGCACGCCGAGCCGCTGCCCGCCGACGAGTAGGACTCGTGCGCGGTCGCGCGCGCTCGCGCCCGCTTCGTGAGCAGGAATGGTCGGGTCCGTCGAGCCGGCCCGACGTCCTGTGCTCACGATCAGGGCGGACGGGAGGCCCGGGGCGCGCCCGCCCCGCACCGTGCGGGGGGGGGCCAGCGCCCGCCTCAGCGCGGGAGCGGGACCGCTTCGGCGAAGGACGCCACGACGCGGGCGACGGCCTCGGCGGGCGGGGTGTCCCAGATCGCCTGGTTGAAGAGCTCGACCTCGACGTCGCCGGAGTAGCCGGCACCCATCACCGCATCGGTCACCGGCCCGAAGTCGACGTGCCCGGCGCCCGGGTAGCCGCGTGAGAGCAGCGGGTCGGCCGCGATCGGGGTGGTCCAGTCGCACACCTGGTACGACGCGATCCGGCGGGCGGCACCGGCGCGGGCGATCGAGGCCGCGAGCGCCGGGTCCCACCAGACGTGGAAGGTGTCGACGACGACGCCGACGGCCGCTGCCGGGAACGGGGCCGCCAGGTCGAGGGCCTGCGCGAGCGTCGACACCACGGCGCGGTCGGCGGCGTACATCGGGTGCAGGGGTTCGACGGCGAGCTGCACGCCGGTGTCGCGTGCGTGCGGCACGAGGGCGGCGAGGGCGTCCGCCACCCGCGCACGCGCACCGCCGAGGTCGCGCGAGCCCGCTGGCAGGCCGCCCGCGACGAGCACGAGGACGGGCGCCGACCCCGGAGCACCCGCGGCGGCCAGGGCGGCGGTCTCGTCGATCGCCCGGCGGTTGTCGTCGAGTGCCCGCTGGCGTGCGGTCCCCTCGGGCAGGGTGAAGAACCCGCCACGGCAGTGCGACGACACCCGGAGTCCGGAGTCGGCCACCCGGCGCACGGCCTCGGCGAGCCCGAGCTCGGCGACGGGTTCGCGCCAGGTGCCGATCGCCCCGACCCCGGCACGGCGGACGGTGTCGAGCGCCTCGGGCAGGGTCGCGTACTTGATCGTCGCCTGGTTGACGGACAGCCGCGGGTGCGGCGCGGGCGACCCCGGCGCCACCGGCACGGGTGCACCGACCTGCGCGGCCGTGCCGGACGGCGTGCTCACGCGACCACCCCGGCTGCGGTGCGGTCGACGGCGGGTGGGGCGGGCCTCCCGGCGGTCGTCGCCACCCCGTTGACCGCGAGCAGGGCGTGCCAGCGCGCGGCGGCGAGGTCCGGGGCCTGCAGGGCGCCGCAGGCGTTCGCGAGCCGGACCGTCTCGGACAGGTGCGACAGCGAGCGGCCGGCGTGCTGGCCACCGACCATGGCGAAGGCCGGCTGGTGCCCGTTCAGCCAGGCGAGGAACGCGATGCCGGTCTTGTAGTGCCAGCTGGGGGCACTGAAGAGGTGTCGGGACAGGGCCTCGGTCGGTCCGAGCAACGAGCGGTAGGCAGCCTCGTCGGGCAGGGCACGCACAGCGGCCGAGGCGAGCGGTGCGATCGCGGCGAAGGCCCCGAGCAGGGCGTCGGAGTGCACGCCGTCGCGGTCAGCGATCAGGTCGACGTAGTGGAAGTCGTCGCCCGTGAACATCCGGGCGGTCTCGGGCAGCCGGGCGCGGAGTGCCACCTCGGCCGTCGCGTCGAGCAGGCTCATCTTGATGCCGGAGATCACCGGCCCGGCGTCGCGCATGATGTCGAGCACCGTGTCGGGACCCCGGTGCCCGCCGAAGTACCCGGCGAGGGCGGGGTCGAACGCCTCCCCCAGCCAGTGCAGGACGACGGGGGCGTTCGCCCGCTCGACGACCCGACGGTAGACGCGGCGGTAGGTGTCCGGATCGTCCAGCGCGAGTCGTGCCAGGTGGCGGCTGGCCATCAGGACCACGCCCGCCCCGGCGTCCTCGGCGTGGTGGAGCTGCCGGGCGTAGGCGTCGACGACCTGCTGCTCGGTGACGGGTTCGTCGGGCAGGTCGTCGGTGTTCACGCCGACGACGATGCGGCCGCCGACCGACTGCGCCTCGCGGGCGGAGCGCGTCACGAGCTCGCGGGTCGCCGCCGGGTCCAGTCCCATGTTCCGCTGCGCGGTGTCCATCGCGTCCGCCACACCCAGCCCCCACGACCACAGGTGGTGGCGGAACGCCAGGGTGGCGTCCCAGTCGAGGTCGGCCGGGGCTCCGGGGGTGTTGTCGGCGGCGGTGCGCGGGACGACGTGGGCGGCCGCGTAGACGATGCGCTCGGTGAGCGGTGCCGCGGGCACGGCAGTGGCGTCGACGGCAGGTGCGCCCAGCGGCGTCCGGCTCGTGGTGCCGTCGGGCGCCAGCAGGGTCAGGTGCGTCATGCGGACGCCCCGATGGTCTCGGTGCGCTGGGCGACCTCCGGCGTCTCGACCGGGAGGCGCGGCTCAGCCCCGGCGGGCAGGGTCAGCTCCGGCAGGTCCACACGCCGGCCCTCGGCGCTGGAACGCAGACCGGCTTCCGCCAGCGCCACGCCGCGGGCACCGGACAGCAGGTCGTAGGGGTGCGGGCGCCCGGCGACGAGGTCCTGCAGGAAGTCCTCCCACTGGGCGCGGAACCCGTTGCCGTAGACCTCGTTGTCGGGGACCTCGAGCCACTGGCTGCGGTAGTCGGCGTCGTCGCGCAGATCGGGGTTCCAGACGGGCTTCGGCGTCGCCGTGCGGGGCTGGATGCGGCACCCGAACAACCCCACCACCGCGCTGCCGTCGGTGCCGTCGACCTGGAACTCGACGAGCTCGTCACGGTCCACCCGGACCGCCCAGCTCGAGTTAATCTGCGCCGTGACGCCGCCGGCCAGGTCGAACACGCCGTACGCGGCGTCGTCGGCGGTCGCCGGGTACGGCACACCCTGCTCGTCGGTGCGCTGCTCGATGTGCGTGACCGCGCGGGCGTAGACGGACTCGACGCGGCCGAACAGCTGCTCGAGCACGTAGTTCCAGTGCGGGAACATGTCGACGACGATGCCGCCACCGTCCTGCCGGCGGTAGTTCCAGCTCGGGCGCTGCGCCGACTGCCAGTCCCCCTCGAACACCCAGTACCCGAACTCGCCGCGGACGCTCAGCACCCGGCCGAAGAACCCGGAGTCGAGCAGGCGACGGAGCTTCCGCAGCCCGGGCAGGTAGAGCTTGTCGTGCACGACCCCGTTCGGGACGCCGGCCTCGGCCGCGAGCCGGGCGAGTTCGAGGGCCTCGGCGGAGGTCTCGGCCGTCGGCTTCTCGGTGTAGACGGCCTTGCCGGCGGCGATCGCGCGGCGGAGCGCGTCGGCACGGGCACTCGTCACGGCGAAGTCGGCGAAGACCTGCCAGCGGGGATCCGCCAGGGCGGCGTCGAGGTCGGTGGTCCAGTGCTGCAGGCCGTGCCGGGTCGCGATCTCCTCGAGCTTCGCGGCGTTCCGACCGACGAGCATCGGTTCGAGCTGCACGCGCGTGCCGTCGGGCAGCAGCAGGCCGCCGTCATTGCGGATCGCCAGGATCGACCTGACCAGGTGCTGCCGGTAGCCCATGCGCCCGGTGACGCCGTTCATGATGATGCCGATGGTGCGCGTGGTGGTCAACGCGTGCTCCCTTGCTCGCTGTGGCCCGCTCTCCGTCGTCGTGGAAAGCGCTTGCCGGAACCGTACACCACGGGGTGCGCGGTGGCGAGGTCAGCGGGCGGTGCTGGCGCGCAGGACGACCTCGCCGTCGACGGCACCGTCGGCTTCGAGCCCGAGCGCACGGCGGACGGCCCGCTCGCCGATCTCCTCGAGCGGCAGCCGCACCGTGCTGAGCGCCGGCACGACGTCGGCGAGCATCCGCACGTCGTCGAACCCCGCGACGCCGACGTCCACCCCGGGCACGAGCCCGCGCTCCCGGATCGCCGCGACCGCCCCGACGGCCATCAGGTCGGTGACCGCGAAGACGCACCGGGGCACCGCGGCCCCACCCTCGGCAGCTCGGTCCAGCAGCGACACCATCGCCCGGTACCCGCCGTCGCGCGTGAACTCGGAGGGCACCACGTCGTCGTCGGGCACGCGCAGACCGTGGGCCGCGAGGCCGGCGACGAACCCCTCGACCCGGGCGTGCGCGGTGACGAGGTCCGGGTCCCCGGCGAGCACGGCGAACGAGTCGTGCCCCTGTTCGACCAGTGCCCCGGCGAGCGCCGCGGCCCCGCCGAGGTTGCGGATCACGACGCCGTGCACGCCCGGGACGCCCGCTGCGGCTCCGTCCAGGTCGGACACGAGCGCCGACACCCCCGCCCCCGCGGCGACGAGGCCACCGACCGCCGCCGCGACTTCGGACGGGCCGGAGCCCGTCGCGGATCCGGAGCCGATCCCGAGCCGACGGCTGACCGCCAGCACGACGGCTCGCGGGCGGAGTCCGGCGACCACGTCGAGCACCGCCACTTCGCGCGACGGGTCGCCGCCGGTGGAGGTGATCGTGACGACGAGCCCGGCGTCGTCGGCGGCGCGGATCGCGCCGGCGGCGATCGCGGCGAAGTACGGGTCGGCGATGTCGCCGACGACGAGCGCCAGGGTCGTGGTCGACCCCCGAGCGACGGCCTGCGCCTGCACGTTGGCGGTGTAGCGCAGGGCCCGGGCGGCGGCGCGCACCCGGTCCACCGACTCCTGCCGGACCTTGCGGGTGCTGCCGTTGAGTGCCCGCGAGGCGGTCGCGAGCGACACCCCTGCCCGCTCGGCCACGTCGGCCAGGGTGACGGTGCCTCGCTCGGGCATGTCGTGCCTCCAGTCAGGGTCCGCGCCGTGCGCGGCCTGTGGCGAGGATAGCGATTTCCCGCCGACCAGGGCGGGGTTCCGAGCGGCCGGTCACGCCGTCGAGACCACAGGTCACGTTGTCAGAACAACCCTCAGGAAAGCGCTTGCCAGAACGGCGGGGGTCGTGTAGACCTGGGGTCCTCGGCCGAGACACCCCGAACGCTCGCCCACGGCACATGCACGTGGTCCCGAACGAAAGCAGTGACGATGAAGTCATCCAAGAGAATGCTCGCACTCGCCGGCGGGATCGCCGCGCTCGCGCTCCTGAGCGGCTGCGCCTCCGGCGGGTCCGGGGACGGCGGCAAGGTGGACGAGCTGACCTTCTGGCTCTCCACCTCGTCCGCGCAGGAGAAGGGCTACCAGGACCTCGCGACCGCCTACGAGAAGCAGACCGGCGTCGCGGTGAAGATCGTGAACCTGCCGTACGACGGCCTGCAGACCAAGCTGCGCGAGTCGGCGCAGGCGAACTCGCTGCCCGACGTGGTGCGGGCCGCGGGCATCGACCCGATCTGGAGCGGCAAGACCGTCGACCTCGCCTCGATCGTCAGCGACAAGGCGAACGGGATCGACCAGGACCTCATCGCGAAGGACAAGGACGGCAAGGTCACCTCGATCCCGTCCGACGTCACCGCGGCCGGACTGTTCGTGAACAAGTCGCTGTTCGACAAGGCCGGCGTCGCGTACCCGACCGACCCCGCGAAGGCGTGGACGTGGAGCGAGTTCCTCGACGCCGCCGACAAGGTGAAGGCCGACACCGGCGCCAAGTACGACCTGGTCTTCGACTCGTCGCCGTCGCGCCTGCGGGCCTACATGTTCACCAAGGGCACCGACTTCATGCAGCAGGAGAAGGACGGTTCCTTCCCCACCGACGCGAAGACCGTCGACGCCCTGCAGGACTTCGCCGACATGAACGACGACTCGGTCATGCCGAAGTCGGTGTGGACGAGCGGCCAGGACCCGAACGCCCTGTTCAAGAGCGGCCAGGTCGTGGCGTACTTCTCCGGTGTCTGGCAGTCGTCGGACTTCGCGTCGAACATCACCGACTTCGACTGGGCCAGCGCCGCCACCCCGGCCGACCCGACCCACGCCACCGAGATCAACTACGGCGGCAACATCGTCGGGTTCGAGAACTCCGACACCCGCGGCGCCGCGGCGAAGAAGTTCATCGACTACATGTACGACCCGACGAACTACGCGAAGCTCGTGACCACCAACGGGTTCCTGCCGGTCGAGTCCGGGCTGGACATCACCTACCCCTTCAAGTCGCAGGCAGCAAAGGACTCCTTCGCGCTGTACCAGAAGGAGATCGAGGCGGCCGACCCGATCTCGAGCTCGTACGCCAAGGCAGCGTCGGAGTGGGCGGTCGAGGGCAAGGAGATCGGCACCGACCCGACCACGGCCGAGGTCGGCAAGCTCATCAACGGGCAGCAGTCGGCCAAGGAGACGCTCGACACGATCACGAAGTACTACGAGGAGCACGTGGGGTGACGGAACGGGGCCGGGCGCATGCGTCCGGCCCCGTTGTCTCTCCTTCCACAGCAGCACCACGTCGAACGAAGAGGATCATCGTGAGCATCCCCACCGCAGCCGGTGACGTGCAGACCGCCGTCCCCACCCCGGTGCCGCCCCGCCGGCCCGGAGCCGCGAAGACGACGAAGCGCCGCCGCTCCGGCGTCAGCAAGCCCGTCCTCGCCCCGATCCTGTTCGTCAGCGTGAACGCCGTCCTGTTCGTGGTGTTCTTCGTGTGGCCCGCCGTGATCGGCCTCGGCTACTCGTTCACCGACTACAACGGCGTCGTCGACCCGAAGTTCGTCGGCCTGGCGAACTACTTCGAACTGTTCGCCGACGACACCTTCTACGCCGCCCTCGGTCGCACCTTCCTGTACGCGATCGTCGCCGTGCCGCTCGGCTTCGTCCTGTCGCTCTCGATGGCGCTCATGCTCACGAGCCCCGCGGCGAAGGGACGGAGCGTCGCCCGCATCGTGTTCTTCGTTCCGTGGCTCATCTCCCCCATCGTCACCGGTGTGATCTGGCGGTGGATGTTCGGCGAGAACTTCGGGCTGGCCAACTTCGTCATCGAGTCCCTGGGCGGCAAGGCCGTCCCGTGGCAGTCGAACGCCGACCTGTCGCTGCTGGTCGTCGTCTTCGCCACCGCGTGGGCCGGGGCGGCGTTCAACATGCTGCTGTTCGTCGCCGCGATCCGGAACGTCCCGCAGTCGTACTACGAGGCCGCATCGCTCGACGGTGCCGGCGCCTGGCACCAGTTCCGCTACATCACCCTGCCGAGCATCGCGCCGACGTCGTTCATCGTGATCCTGCTGTCGTCACTCAGTGCGTTCAAGGAGTTCGCCACCGTGCAGGCGCTCAACGGCGGCGGCCCCGGCACCGACAACAACCTGCTGGTGCAGTACATCTACACGAACGGGTTCCAGAACGCCCACATCGGCTACGCGAGCGCGGCGTCGATGGTCCTCATGCTCATCCTCATGGCCATCGCGCTGATCCAGCTGGCCGTGAACCGCCGGACGGAGTCCCGTCGATGACCGCCACGCTCCCCACCGAGACCGACAAGACCGGAAGCGGCCGTCGGGCCCGACGGGCCGGCCGCTCGAAGGCTGTGGACGCCACGCCGCGTCCCCAGGCCATCGCCGCCACGGCCCTGCTCTGGGTGTTCATCATCGCGTTCGGGTTCCCGGTGCTGTGGTTCGTGCTCAGCGCGTTCAAGCCGGGCGGCGAGCTGTTCTCGTACCCGCTCACCCTGCTGCCGAAGAACTGGTCGGTCGAGGGCTTCGCCGAGGCGTGGTCCAGCTACGACTTCGCCCAGTACTTCGGCAACACCGTGATCGTCGCCCTGGTCACCACGGTGCTGACGGTCCTGGCGAGTGCGGCCACCGGGTACGCGCTGGCGAAGTACGACAACCGGTGGCTGAAGGTGTTCTTCGTCTGCATCCTCGCCACGACGATGCTCCCCACCGAGGTGATCCTCGCTCCGACGTTCATCGTCATCCGCGACCTCGGCATGTACGACTCGCTGGCCGGCATCATCGTGCCGTCGGTGATCACGGCCACCGGCATCTTCATGTTCCGGCAGTTCTTCATCACCGTGCCGGACGACCTGGTCGAAGCGGCCCGGATCGACGGTGCGAGTGAGTTCGGGATCTTCTGGCGGATCATGCTGCCGATCTCCCGCCCGATCATGCTGACGCTCGCGATCTTCTCGTTCCAGTGGCGGTGGAACGACTACATCTGGCCGCTCCTGGTGCTCAACGACCCGAAGCAGTTCACGATCCAGATCGCCCTGCAGAGCATCGTCGGTGCCGAGAACGTGAACTGGACGGTCCTGCTCGGCGCCTCGGTCATCTCGATCATCCCGCTCGTGCTGCTCTACCTGGTGTTCCAGAAGTACGTGAACGGCGCCGACCTCAACGCGGGTCTGAAGGACTGATGGGGTTCCTCGACCTGGCCGGCCCGGCCGCCGACGCCGAGGTCGCCCGCCTGCGGCTGGCCGACGACGACCCGGCCACGCTGCAGCACCGGGAACTGATGGCGCGTGCGCTCGCGTTGGTCGGTGCGTGGGTCCGGCAACGGCCTGGAGGCCCGGCTCACCCCGCAGACGACGACCTCACCACCGCGCGAGGCTGGGTCCGGCACCTCGCGACCCGGCAGTCGCCCGGCGGCACGTTCGTCGGCGGCGACAACGTGCTCTCCCCGCCGGACTCCGCGTTCACCGTCAACGACGTCTGCGACGCCCTCGAACTGCTCGCACCGCACCGGGCGACGGTGCCGGCAGCGGCCGCGCTGGCCGACGACCTCGACGCGATCGTGCACCGGGCGACCCCCGCACTGCTCACCGGTGGGGTGCACACCCCGAACCACCGGTGGGAGATCGCAGCCGCCCTCGCCCGGGTGCACCGACTCCACCCGGCGGCGGCCCTGCTCGACCGCATCGACGCGTGGCTGGCCGAAGGGCCGGACATCGACGCCGACGGTCTGTGGTCGGAGCGGAGCCCGAACTACGCGTCCGCCGTGTCCGGGCCGTCGTTCCTGGTGCTCGCCGCCGTGCTCGACCGCCCCGCCCTGCTCGACCCGGTGCGCCGCTCGCTCGACGCCACGCTCACGCTCCTGCTGCCGGACGACACCGTCGAGACCGTGCAGTCCCGACGGCAGGACCAGTCACAGCCCTTCGGGATCGGGCCGTTGGCGCCGCTGCTCTGGCACGTCGCGGTGCTCGACGGCCGGGGCGACCTGGCCGCGGTCGCCGCCCGCGCCGCCGTGGCCGAGACCTGGCAGCCCGCCGCCGTCGCCGCGCGGTCGATGACCGATCCACTGCTCGGGCGTCCACTGCCGGAACCCGTCGCCCTGGCGCCGGCCGTGCACACCTTCGCCGACGCACGGCTCGTGCACGTCCGCGAGCCCGACCGCAGTGTCGTGCTCTTCGCCGGTTCCGACGTCCCGGCCCAGGGCCACGTGCGGTCGGGGCTGGCGAACAGCCCGACGTTCCTGCGGGTCGTCGTCGGGTCGGTCGTGCTGTCCGACGTGCGGCTCTCGCGGGAGTTCTTCGGCCTCGGACCGTTCCGACCGACCGCGCTCGAGTCCCTGGGCGACGGACGGTTCCGGCTGACCGAGACCGTGTCCGCCGGCTACCACCAGCCGCTTCCCGCGAGTGCTCGCCAGCCGGACGGCCGCTACCCGCTCGCCGACGAAGGTCGGTTCTCCGCCGCCATGGCGTTCGGCGCCAGGTCCGTCGACACGGTGGTCCTCAGCACCACCGTCGACGTCGCGGTGACCCCGGACGCCGTCGTCCTCGACGTCGTGACCGAGGGGGCCGAGGTGCCGTGGTCCCTGCAGCTGACGTTCCGCACCGGGGGGACCCTCACGGGCGTCGAGACCGACGCCGTCACCGGGGAGCGGGTCCTGGCGGAGGGGACCGGCAGCTACCGCGTCGGTTCCGACGTCGTGACGTTCGGTCCGGGCAACGGCGCCGGTCCGGGCCAGCCGGCGGGCTACACCCCGGGACAGGACTACGCGTTCCTCGGCGGGACCGACCGACCGCGGGGTGAGCACGTCCACGTCACCGGGCGAGCCCCCGGCTCGGCACGCATCGTGATCGGGATGGGCCGGTGACACTGCCGGGCGTGGTGCTCGTCGGAGCCCGCGGCTACGGCCTGCACCACCGCGCGAACATCGACCGGCTCGTGGCAGCAGGGGTCTGCACGGTGACCGCCGTCGTCGACCCCGCGCTCGGCACGACCGCCGACGCCGGTGTGCCCGTCGTGGCCGACGTGGCAGCGGCCCGCAGGCTCGGACCGGTGGACGTGGTCGTCGTGGCGGCTCCGATCGCGGCGCACCTGCCACTCACCCTCGATGCGCTCGACGCCGGCGCCGACGTGCTGCTCGAGAAGCCTCCGGTCACCACGCGCGACGCCCTCGACGTGCTGCTCGAGGCCGAACGTCGGACCGGCAGGGTCGTGCAGGTGGGGTTCCAGAGTCTCGGTTCCGCCGCGCTGCCGGCGTTCCGTGACGGGGCGCTCGTCGGTGCCGTCCGGTCTGCGGCCGCCGTCGGCACGTGGACCCGCGACCGGGCGTACTGGGACCGCTCCCCCTGGGCGGGGCGCCGTCGGGTCGGCGGCGTGGACGTGCTCGACGGCGTCGTCACCAACCCGCTCGCCCACGCCGTGGCGACGGCCCTGGCGCTCGTCGGCTGCCGCCGGACCGCCGACGTCGCGCGGGTCGAGGTCGAGTTGTACCGGGCGAACGCCATCGAGGGCGACGACACCTCGGCCGTCCGGGTGACCACGACCGCCGGCCTCGAGGCCACTGCCGCGCTCACGCTCTGCGCCACCACCGAGGTCCCGCCGACCGTGCGGGTGCGGGGAGCGACGGGGGACGGCGTGCTGCACTACACGACGGACGACGTCACGATCGACGGCGCGACCACGCGCCTGGAGCGCACCGACCTGCTCGAGAACCTGCTGGCGCACCGGTCCCACGGCGATGAACTGCTCGTGCCGCTCGTCTCGACGGGAGCGTTCGTCGAGGTGCTCGAGGCGGTCCGCGCGACCGAACCCGTGCAGCTCGACCACCCCTGGGTGACGTGGGAGGGCGAGGGGCCGACCCGGCGCCCCGTGGTGACCGGTGTCGAGGCCACGATCGAGCGCGCCGCCGACGCCCGCGCGCTGTTCTCGGAAGTCGGGGCACCGTGGGCGCACACGGCCCGCGACCAGACGCTGCAGGAGCTCCGCGTGGACGACGTCACGGTCGCCGTCGAACGCGACGGGGCCGGCACGATCGCCACGTCGTCCCCTCGGCCGTACCTGCACCCGGTCCGGACCCTCGGCGGCACCGTGGTCAGCGCACACCACCCGGGCGACCACGACTGGCACTGCGGGGTCGGCGTCGCGATCCCCGACGTCGACGGCGTGAACTGCTGGGGCGGACGGACCTACGTTCACGGCCCCGGCTACGTCTGGCGCGACGACCACGGTTCGGTCGAGGTCGTGCACGCTGCGCAGCACGGACACGGGTCGACGGAGGAGCTGGTCTGGCGGGGTCCGGACCGCGCGGTGGTCCTGCACGAGGACCGCGCCCTGCGCTGGCGCTCGGTCGGAACCGGGTGGGAGTTGTCCTGGTCGTCGTCGTTCCGCGCCCCCGGCGACTCCCCCGTGCACCTCGGCGGCCCGGGCAGCAACGGCCGGGTCGGCGCGGGCTACGGCGGCTTCTCCTGGCGGTTCCCGGAGTGCACCGGGGTCGTCGTCCGGACCGCCGACGCCGAGGGCGAGACCGCCGTGCACGGCTCGGTCGCACCCTGGATCTCCTGGTCCGCGGTGTTCGACGGCGGGCCGGCGACGATCCGCATCGAGGCCCTCGACCACCACGACCCCTGGTTCGTCCGCGCCGAGGAGTACCCGGCGATCGGCTCGGCCCTGGCGTGGGACATCCCCGCGGTCGTGCAGCCGGGCGCACCGCTCGTCCGCTCCTTCCGCGCGACGATCACCGACGGCGGTACGCTCGCCGGATGAGCACCGGGGACTGGGAAGCACGCGTCGCGACGCTGTGGGACGACGAGACGATCGACGACCACCAGCGGATCGAGCGGATGCGTGACCTCGCAGCGGACGCCCCGCACCCGGCCCTCGGCGCGTTCGAGCTCGGCGGCGCCTTCGACTCGGGCGGCCACGAGGCCGAGGCCGACGTGCAGTACGCCGCCGCGACCGCAGCGGGTCTCGACACCGTCGACCCCGAACGCGCGGCGCGGATGGTCGTGCAGCACGCCTCGACGCTGCGGAACCTCGGCCGGGTCGAGGCCGCCATCGCGATGCTCCGCGACGCCCCCGAGCACCCCGCCACCGGGGCGGCACCGCGGGTGTTCCTCGCGCTCGCGCTGCACAGCGCGGGACGCTCGGCCGAGGCCCTGCGCGTCGCGATCGAGGCCGTCGAGCCGACGCTCCCCCGCTACCACCGCTCCGTCAGCGCCTACGCGGCAGCACTCACCGAGGACTGACGCGTCAGGCGATCGCGACCTCGCCCCGCGCCATGAGCTCACGAGCCCGACCGGCGTCGGCAGCCGGTGGACGACCGTGCAGGGCGCGGTAGTCCCGCGAGAAGTGCGAGGCGCTCCGGTACCCCACCGCCGCAGCAGCCTGGGCAGCGGTGTCCCCGAGCACGATCATCCGCCGCCGGGCCTCTCCCAGCCGCAGCCGCCGCAGGTACTGCACCGGGCTCATCCCGGTGACCTGCCGGAAGCGTGCGAACAGGGTCGACTCGCTCGTCCGGACCGCCGCGGCCAGGTCGGCGACCGACCACGGGTCCGCCAGCCGATCGGTGAGCAGGGCCGTGGCGGCCGCGACCACGTCGCCGTCCCGGTTGCCGATCGCGGCCAGGATGCGCGGGGCCTGGTCGGTCTGCAGCAGCCGGAGCACGACCTCGCGGGTGACGAGCGGGGCGAGGACCGCCATGTCCTCCGGAGTGTCGAGCAATCCGACGAGTCGCGCGAACGCGTCCGCCAGCGCTGGTGTCCAGCTGCCGAGTCGGGCCGGCGGCGCTTCGTCCTGGTGCGGGCGGGACATCGCCGTCGCGACCTCGGCCACCACCGCGGGGTCGAGCTGCCAGACGACCGCGACGAATCCCGCCGGTTCTTCCACGGCGACCACACCGGCGATCACCGGCAGGTCGACGGGTGTGATGATGAAGCGCTCGCGACCCCAGAGCTGGTCGTCGTCCCCGACGATGGACCGCTTCTGCCCCGCGAGCACCACCGACACCGACGGCGTGTAGCGCTGGTACCCGAGGTCGGTCGGCGCGTCGACCCGGGCCAGGCGGAGTCCGAGCCGTCCGGCGCGCTCCGTGTCGTCGACGTGGGCCAGGACGCTCTGCAGCGCGCGGTCCAGTCGGTCCGAGGTGACGTCGTCCATGTACTCATTCTGTCGACCCGATGGATGCGCTGAACGCCCGTGCTGGATCCGGCAAGCAGTCCGGAGTCCTGTGCAATCGCCGACCGCCTCGCCGGACCGAGCATCGGAGCATGCAGACCAACGAAGCACTCCTCGACTCCTTGACCTCCGACGACCGACTGGCCGGCCGGACCGCGCTGGTGACCGGCGCCTCGAGCGGCATCGGTGAAGCCGTCGCCAGGGTCCTCGCCGCCTCCGGCGCGACGGTCGGTGTCGCCGGCCGTGACGTACAGCGCACGCAGGCCGTGGTGGACGCCATCACCGCCTCAGGTGGCTCCGCCGTGGCCGTCATCGGCGAGCTGAACGCGCACCCTGACGCCGTCCGCGACCTCGCGGCCAGTGCCACGGCGGCCCTCGGTGGCCGGGTCGACATCGTCGTCAACAACGCCGGCGTCTACCCGGTCGGCCCGACGGCGCTGCTCCCCGATGACGACGCCGAAGCGCTCTGGGCCACGAACGTCCGAGCACCGCACGTCCTGGTCGGCGCCCTGGCTCCGGGCATGGTCGAGCGCGGCTCGGGTGTCATCGTGAACATCGGCTCGTGGATGTCCCGCGTCGGCGTCCCCTTCACGGCGCTGTACCCGGCGACGAAGGCGGCCGTGGAGCAGCTGACCCGGGCGTGGGCCGCCGAGTTCGGCCCGCACGGTGTGCGGGTGTCGACGGTCTCCCCCGGTGCCACCGCCACGCCGGGCAACGCCGACTCGCACGACGTCCTCGCGCAGATGACGGCGGGCACACCGGCCGGCGCACCCGTCCGGCCGGTCGACGTCGCGTTCGCCGTGCGCTGGTTGGCCTCCGACGAGGCGTCCTTCGTGCACGGCGCCACCATCGACGTGGACGGCGGCATCGCCGCGACCCGCCTCGGCTGAGGCCCCCCCGGCCGAGCGGGCGAAACACCCGGGTTCATGCGCGGAGGCACCCCGGCATTCCGCCCGCTCGGCAACCCCGACCCACGCACGCGAACCCCCACCACCGCGAGCGGGCGAAACACCCGGGTCAGCTCCCGGAGGCACCCGGGCATTTCGCCCGCTCGGCAACCCCGACCCACGCACGCGAACCCCCACCACCGCGAGCGGGCGAAACACCCGCGTCAGCCCGCGGAGGTACCCCGGCATTTCGCCCGCTCGGCAGTGCGAGCCGACGCGCGCGAACACGCACCACCGCGAGGGGTCACGACACCCCGCCGACCGGCGGGCGAGCGGTCACGAAGGGTCGGGCGGGAGCGCGTCAGCCGACGGATCGTGACCGCTCGGCGGACGGCGCCGGCGCGGCGCGGCGTGGCGTGGCGGTGGACGCGACCACGGGCGGACGGGAGGCGCGGTGCGGGGTGGCACCGCGCCTCCCGTCAGGCGGTGTGGTCGCCGCCCACCCGTGGGACCGGCAGCGAGTCGCTGGTCGTGCGCAGGGACTCCTGCCGGATCTCGAGCTGCGAGACGGCGAGCGCCGCCAGGTCGCGGAGGTTGGCGAGGTCGTCCTCGGTGGCCTGCCGCGGTCGGGTGTCGAGCACGGCGAGGGTGCCGATCGGCGCGCCGTCGTGCCGGACAAGCGGGACGCTGACGTAGAAGCGGATGCCGAGCGGGCCGGTGACCAGGGGGCTGTTGCGCATCTCGGGGTGTGCGGAACCGTCGGGGATCACGACGGGGACGGGCACGGGCGCGAAGCCGTTGGTGAAGCTGATGCTCCGGGCCGCCTCGTCGATGCCCTCGGCGATGTACGACTGGGACCACTCGCGGTCCTCGTCGAGCACCTCGATCAGGGCGATCGGTGCGTCGAAGAGCCGAGCAGCCATGGTCGTGGTGCGCTGCAGCGACTCGTTCGGCAGCGTGTCGAGGGTCGCCGGGCGATCGGTCTCGGACCGCGTCGGCACCGGGGCTGTCTCGTCCGTCGGCTCGACCACGTGGTCGGGGGCGGCGGTCTCGGCGATCACGACGTCGCGGAGCATCGTGACCAGCTCGGGGCCGAGCGGACGGGCTGCGGGATCCTGCGCGGTCATGGCGCGGAGCAGGTGCTTCCAGTGCTCGGGCAGGGGTTCGGGGACCACGGGGTCGCGGGACAGCCGCGCGACGGCGGACTCGACGAGCGAGCCCGGGAACTCCCGGCGGCGGGTGAAGCACTGCAGCAGCACGAGGCCGAGCGAGTAGACGTCGCTCGGCGGGCCGACCTCGCCGCCGCGCGCCTGCTCGGGGCTGAGGTAGGCGGCGGTGCCGGTGGTCACGCCGTCGGCGGTCAGGCGTTCGACGCCGGCGGCGAGCGCGATGCCGAAGTCGGTCAGGCGTGCGCGGGCCCGCTCGGAGGCGTTGCCGTAGTCGACGAGCAGGATGTTCGACGGCTTGATGTCGCGGTGCACGACGGCGTTGGCGTGGATGTAGTCGAGCGCCTCGGCCATGTCGTAGCCGATCTCGGCGATGTGGCGCGAGGCGAGCGGGCCGACGCTCAGACGTTCCTCGAGGTCCTGCCCGACGACGAGCGACATCACGATGTAGCGCTGCTGGGTGCCGTCCTGGCTGGTGACGACCCCGGCGTCGAGCAGGCTGACGAGGTTGTGGTGCTCGAGCGACGCCAGCACGCCGAGTTCGGCCTCTTGCCGGGCGATGTCGACGATGCCCGCGTGGAAGAGCTTGATCGCGACCGGGCGGTGCAGGCTCTCGTCCACGCCGCGGTAGACGACGGACATGCCGCCCTGACCGATCGCCTGTTCCAGGCGGTACCGACCGTCGAGCAGCGGCGCGCTCGCGTCGTGTTCTTCCGTCGGGATCATCCAACCCTCGTCCTCGGCTCCGGCACCAACGATGCATCTTCGCATCCCGACGGGTATCCGTGTCGCCGAGCGGCGTTTCCCGGATCGGGGCGCGGTGCGCGGGGGCGCCACAACACCGGTGTTCGCGGGTCGAACACGCGCAGGTCGCGGTGCACCTCGGCAACACCGGTGTCGTGCGCCCCTCGATGGCGCTGGTCGGCAGCGCGCGCGTACGCTCGGCCCGACGAAGGAGTCATGCCATGCCCGCGAGGTTCGTCTACTGGATCAACGTCTCCGTCGACGGGTTCGTCGAACGGGCACCCGGCGAGCACGACGGCCTGGACGGCCCCGACTGGATGCGCATCGACGAGCCACTGCACCGCGAGTTCAACGCCCGGGCCGCCGCGATGACCCTGTCCGTCGAGGGCCGGGTCGTGCGCGACATGATGGACCCGTTCTGGCCCGATGCCCGGCACGACGAGTCGATGCCCGAGTACCTGCGCGAGTACGGCGAGATCTGGACCGCGCAGCCGAAGATCCTGGTGTCCCGCACGCGGACCACCGCCGACCACGACACCCGGGTCATCGGAGGCGACGGCGACGCGATCGCCGAGCTGGCCGCGATCCGTGCCGAAGGCGAGGGCGACATCGGCGTCGGTGGGCCGAGCATCGCGAGTCAGCTGCTCGACGCCGGGCTGCTCGACGAGGTCATGCTCTTCACGCACCCGTCGGTGCTCGGTGCCGGTCGGCCGCTGTTCGATCCGCCGCTCTCGGGGCACCGTCCGCTCGTGCAGCTCGACCTGATCGAGCAGCAGCGCTCCGACAACGGCGTCACCCTGCACCGGTACGACGTCCGGCGGTCCTGAACGCTCGGGCGATCAGTCCGCGCCGGGCGTTGCGCCGATCACGCGAACGTTCCAGGCGCTGTCGCGGTCACTGTCGAACCCGTTGAAGGAGATGCTGTCGACGTCGGCACGCCAGGTTCGCCGCAGGTCGATGCGTTGCTCCCCGTCGCCGCAGGGCATCGCCTCGATGATGTGGTTCCGCGACGTTTCCCGGGAGACGACCATGACCGAACCGCTCATGTGCCCGTCACCGAAGCACGAGAACTCGAGGTGGTCGACCGTCTCCGGGTGCGCGAACGTGATCGTGACGCCACGGTCGATCTCGTCGTCGTTCCCCGTCGCGCTCTGCCCGGCGGGTTCTTCGGCGAACATCGCGCCGAGGTCCCGGTCCGACTCGGCGGCCATCTGCCGCTTCTCCCAGGCGTGCAGCGCCGCCTCGTCGACGGGCGGCGGCCCGGCGCAGCCGGCCAGCAGCAGCACGCCCGCGATCGCGGGCAGGAGCAGGGCGGGGACGGAGCGCACGCTGTGAGCCTAGTGACGCTGCGGACCCACACCGCGAACGACGGGAGGCGCGGTGCCAGCTGGCACCGCGCCTCCCGGCCGTGGGGTGGGCGCGTCAGACGTCGCGGCGGCGCGCGAGCGGCAGGGCGAGGCCCCCCA
>NZ_JADKSC010000008.1:0-15662 GCF_015350855.1 Curtobacterium sp. VKM Ac-2889
GGTGCCAGCTGGCACCGCGCCTCCCGTCCGTTGTGGGTCGCGCCTAGATCGCGAACCCGAGGGCGCGCATCATCTCGCGTCCGTCGTCGGTGATCCGTTCCGGACCCCACGGCGGCATCCAGACCCAGTTGATCCGGAAGGCGTCCACGATGCCGTCCAGGGCGTTCGCGGTGTCTCCCTCGATGACGTCGGTCAGGGGGCAGCCGGCGCTGGTGAGCGTCATGCTGATGACGAGGGCGTTGGCGTCGTCGTCCCAGGCGAGGTCGTAGATCAGGCCGAGGTCGACGATGTTCACGCCGAGCTCCGGGTCCTGGACCTCCTTCAGGCCCTCGACGACCTCGTCGAACTTGTCGGGAGCGAGCGCGGCGATCATCAGGCCTGCGCCTCGGCGGCCGCGACGGCCTGCACGTAGCGGTCGTAGCCCTCGTTCTCGAGGCGGTCGGCCAGCTCGGGGCCGCCCTGCTCCGCGATCTTGCCGGCGACGAACACGTGCACGAAGTCCGGCTTGATGTAGCGGAGGATGCGCGTGTAGTGCGTGATGAGCAGCACACCGAGGCTGGTCGCGGCCTTGGCACGGTTGACGCCCTCGGAGACGATCTTCAGCGCGTCGACATCGAGGCCGGAGTCGGTCTCGTCGAGGACGGCGAACTTCGGCTTGAGGAGCTCGAGCTGCATGATCTCGTGGCGCTTCTTCTCGCCACCGGAGAAGCCCTCGTTGACGTTGCGCTCGGCGAACGACGAGTCCATCTTCAGGTCGGCCATCGACTGACGGAGTTCCTTGATCCAGCCGCGCAGGGCCGGGGCCTCACCGTCGATCGCCGTCTTGGCGGTGCGGAGGAAGTTCGACACCGTGACGCCGGGGATCTCGACCGGGTACTGCATCGCCAGGAACATGCCGGCACGGGCACGCTCGTCGACGCTCATCGCGAGGACGTCCTCGCCGTCGAGGGTGATCGTGCCACCGACGACGTTGTACCGGGGGTGGCCGGCGATCGTGTACGCCAGCGTGGACTTACCGGAGCCGTTCGGCCCCATGATCGCGTGGATCTCGCCCTCGTTGATGGTGAGGTCGACACCCTTCAGGATCTCCTTGGTGCCCTGGTCGGTGTCGATCGAGACCTTGAGGTCACGGATTTCCAGAGTGGACATTGCGTTCCTTCGGTTGCAGCTGTGGTGCGGCGTCAGCCGCGGGAAGTGTTGGGGTGCTCAGTCGACCGGGACGACGTCCTGGACGTCGACGTAGACGTCGCCGTCGCGGACCTCGACCCGGAAGACCGGGACGGGCTCGTAGGCCGGGAAGTTCTGCGGCTTGCCGGTGGTCAGCGAGAAGCGGGACCCGTGGGCCCAGCACTCCAGCGAGTCACCCTCGACGAAGCCCTCGGCCAGCGAGATGTCGCCGTGCGTGCAGGTGTCGCCGATGGCGTGGACCGTGCCGGACGAGTCCTTCACGATCGCGACCGCCGTGCCACCGACGACCACCCGCATCGGGCTGTCCACCGCGATGTCGGCTTCGGCGCAGACCTTCTCGGCCATCAGGCGTTGGCCTGCGGAGCGGCGGTCTGCGGTGCGGCGGCCGGCTCGGCGCCGGACTCGGCCGGTGCCGCGATGACCGAACGGCCCTCGGCGAGTTCCTGCTCGACCGCGGCGATGAGGCGTTCCTCGAGCTCGGGCGCACCGATCTTCTGGATCACCTCGACCAGGAAGCCGAGCACGACGAGACGCCGCGCTTCTTCTTCCGGGACTCCGCGGGACTGCAGGTAGAACAGCTGCTCGTCGTCGAAGCGACCGGTGGCACTCGCGTGACCGGCACCCTCGATGTTGCCCGTCTCGATCTCGAGGTTCGGGATGCTGTCGGCACGGGTGCCGTCCGTCAGCACGAGGTTGCGGTTCTGCTCGTACGAGTCGGTCCCGTCACCGGCGCGACCGATCAGGACGTCACCGATCCAGACGGTGTGCGCGCCCTGGCCCTGCAGCGCACCCTTGTAGTTGACCCGACCGCGCGTGTTCGGCGCGTCGTGGTTCACGTAGACCTGCTGCTCGATGTACTGGCCGGCGTCGGCGAAGTACACGCCGTACATCTCGGTGTCGGCACCCTGCGCACCGAGGTGCGTCGAGGGGTTGACCCGGATGACGTCGCCGCCGAGCGAGACCACGACGTGCTTGAGGAAGGCATCGCGCCCGACCTCGGCGAAGTGCGTCGACACGTGCACCGCGTCGTCGTCCCAGTCCTGCAGGCTGACGACGGTCAGTCGTGCGTTCTGCTGCGCGACGATCTCGATGTTCTCGCTCAGCAGGGCGCTGCCGCGGTTGTCGAGCACGACGATGCCCTGCGCGTTCGGCTCGGCCGTGATGACCGTGTGCGCGGCGCGGGGCTGCGACCCGAAGTCGGAGCGGGTCACCGTGATGAACTCGTGCGCTTCGGTGGCCTTGATCGTGATCGCCAGGACCGCGTCACGGGCGCTCCAGGCCGCGGCCGCCGCGCGGTCTTCGGGCAGGCCGGCGGTGCCGACGCGGGGATCGTCGCTGCGACCCCACTCGACGTCGGCGCCCTCGGACTGGCGGGCGAGGTACGGGTAGGCGGATCCGTCGAGCGGGCCGTCCAGCAGCGGCTGGAGCTTGGTCAGCGGCGCGAACTTCCAGTTGACCTCTCGGCCGGTGACCTTCGGGAACGCCTCGACGTCGCCGGACTGGAACCGCTCGGAGCGGGTCTGGACCGGCACCTTCTTGTCGGGGGCGTCCCAGCCGCCGTCGGAGTGGGCTCCGGCGCCGTGCTGGGTGCCGCCCTGCGCTGCGGCAGCGGGCTCGATCGGCTGGTCGATGTGGGGAGGGGTGGTGCTGGACATCTAGCCGACGGATCCTTCCATGCTCATCTCGATGAGCTTGTTGAGTTCGAGTGCGTACTCCATCGGGAGCTCGCGGGCGATCGGCTCGATGAAACCACGGACGATCATCGCCATCGCCTCGTCCTCGGCCATGCCGCGGGACATGAGGTAGAAGAGCTGTTCCTCGCTGACACGCGAGACCGTGGCCTCGTGCCCCAGCTGCACGTCGTCGACACGGATGTCGATCGCCGGGTACGTGTCGCTCCGGCTGATCGTGTCGACGAGCAGGGCGTCACAGCGCACGGTGTTGGCCGCGTGGTGCGCGCCCGGGTCGACCCGGACCTCGCCGCGGTACCCGGCACGACCGCCGCCACGGGCGATCGACTTGGAGACGATCGAGGACGTCGTGTACGGCGCCATGTGGATCATCTTCGCGCCGGCGTCCTGGTGCTGGCCGGGGCCCGCGAAGGCCACGGAGAGCGTCTCGCCCTTGGCGTGCTCCCCGGCGAGGTAGATCGACGGGTACTTCATCGTGACCTTGGAGCCGATGTTGCCGTCGATCCACTCCATCGTCGCGCCTTCGTGCGCGATCGCACGCTTCGTGACGAGGTTGTAGACGTTGTTCGACCAGTTCTGGATCGTCGTGTAGCGAACGCGGGCGTTCTTCTTCACGATGATCTCGACGACGGCCGAGTGCAGCGAGTCGGACTTGTAGATCGGGGCGGTGCAGCCTTCGATGTAGTGGACGTACGAGTCCTCGTCCGCGATGATCAGCGTCCGCTCGAACTGACCCATGTTCTCGGTGTTGATCCGGAAGTAGGCCTGCAGCGGGATCTCGACGTGGACGCCCTTGGGGACGTAGACGAACGAGCCACCGGACCAGACGGCCGTGTTCAGCGCGGCGAACTTGTTGTCGCCGGCCGGGATCACGGTGCCGAAGTACTCCTCGAACAGCTCCGGGTGCTCACGGAGCGCCGTGTCGGTGTCCATGAAGATGACGCCCTGCTGCTCCAGGTCCTCGCGGATCTGGTGGTACACGACCTCGGACTCGTACTGCGCGGCGACGCCGGCGACCAGGCGCTGGCGCTCGGCCTCGGGGATGCCGAGCTTCTCGTAGGTCGCACGGATGTCCTCGGGGAGGTCTTCCCACGACTGCGCCTGCTTCTCGGTGGAGCGCACGAAGTACTTGATGTTGTCGAAGTCGATGCCCGTCAGGTCGGCACCCCACGTCGGCATCGGCTTGCGGCCGAAGAGCGACAGCCCCTTGAGGCGGTTCTTCAGCATCCACTCGGGCTCGTCCTTGAGGTTCGAGATGTCGGTGACGACCTCTTCCGAGATCCCACGACGGGCGGAGGACCCTGCCGAGTCGGAGTCGGACCAGCCGAACTCGTATTGGCCGAGCCCTTCGAGCTCGGGACGGTCGATGAGCACGTCGGACATGGTCTCCTCGTTTCCTTCTCGCGGGACAGCGTTACAGGTGTCAACCCGTGGCGTCTGGACGCCATTCCACCGTGGACCGCTGACATGCGGACCCGGTGCTGCTCCCTCGCAACGACTATGGTTCCACGCAGTCCGTGGAGTGATCGGCGATCTCGGCCCATTCGGAGCCGGCGCCTGCCTAGACTTGACTGCTGCTGAACCCTCGAATCCTACAGGTTCACTGCACGGAACAACAGGAAGGCACCACCCTCGTGACACGCGTCGGATCCCCCGTCGAGCAGGATCTCCGGACCGGACGGTGGTGGTCGCTCCCCCGTGCGGTCGACCGCCGCGTCGTCGCACTGGCCTGGGCGTCCTTCGTGGTCGAGGTCGTGCTGATCGGCACAGGCGGCCTGGTCCGCCTCACTGCGTCGGGCCTCGGATGCCCCACCTGGCCCAAGTGCACGGCGGATTCGCTGGTCTCCACGCCGGAGATGGGCGTCCACGGCATCATCGAGTTCGGCAACCGTCTGCTGACCTTCGTGCTCGTGATCGTGGCCGTCGCGATGTTCCTGGCGGTCGTCCGGATGCTCCGCACGCGGCCGGAACTGTTCTGGTTGGCGTTCGCTCAGGGCGTCGCGATCCCGGTGCAGGCCGTGATCGGCGGCATGAGCGTGTGGACGAACCTGAACCCCTTCGTGGTCGGACTGCACTTCGTCGTCTCCGCCGCGCTCACCTCGGTGACCGCTGCCCTGGTCTACCGCACCGTGCACGGCCCCCGCACGGCCGAGCGGCTCGTCCCCGGCTGGTACACCGGCGTCGTCCGCGGCACCGTCGCCGCCGTCGTCGTGACCGTGCTCGTCGGCATCCTGACCACCGGCAGCGGCCCGCACGCCGGCGCTGACGAAGCGGTCGACGGCGGACGCCTGCACCGCACCGGGTTCGACCCCGCGGTCATGGAGCACGTGCACGCCTGGCCGGCGTACGCCCTCTTCGCGCTCACCCTGGTGCTCGTCATCGGAGCCGTCCGCCTGGGCAGGCCGAGCAAGTGGCCGTTGCTGCTGCTCGTCGTCGAGTTCCTGCAGATCGCGGTCGGCCTCACGCAGGCACGCACCGGTCTGCCCGTCGGGCTCGTCGGCACGCACATGGTGCTCGCCGGGCTCCTCGTGGGCGCCGTCACGGCCGTGGTGCTGTCCACGCGGGCATCGGCCGGTCGCGACGCCGTCCGGGAACCCATCGACGCCTGACGCCCGGGCGCGTCGCGCGCTCGACACCCGTTCTCCGACACCCCACGAGTCGTTCGACTCGTGGGGTGTCGCGTTTGTGGTGGCCGGCCGGGCGCCCCGTCGGACCGAGTCCGCACCACGTGCGGTCCCCAGCCAGTCGGGTCCGCGCCGCGGCAGACCCTCCCCGCGGCGGACGGGAGGCCGGTGGCGGGCCCGCACCGCGCCTCCAGGCCGCCGCGTGCCGAGCACAAGACGCCGGTGTCCTGCCGAGACGCCGCCGAACGCGCGAGACGCCGCCGGATTCGGCGGCGTCTCGTCGGGGTGGCGGCGTCCTGCGGACACGACGGCGTCTTGCCAATACGACGGCGTCAACTGGACACGACGGCGTCCTGCGGACACGACGGCGTCAACCGGACACGACGGCGTCCTGCGGACCGAGCACGCGCCTGCGACGGCGCCGGCGCGACCGCCCTAGAAGGTGAAGACCTGCGGCAGCAGCGGGTCGATGCCCACCGCGATGAAGAGCAGCGTCAGGTACGTGATCGAGCTGTGGAAGACCCGCATCGGATGCACGTGCTCGACGTGCTGGATCGCCCGCGAGTACAGGCGGTGCGACTCGACGACGAACCAGATGCCACCGGCCAGCGCGACCACCGTGTACAGCGGACCCATGTGCCCGACGGGGATGAGCAGGAGCGAGCAGACGAGGGTCGCCCAGGCGTACAGGACGACCTGCAGGCCGACGACGGTCCGACCACGGACGACGGCGAGCATCGGCACGTCGGCGGCGTCGTAGTCGTCCCGGTACTTCATCGACAGCGGCCAGTAGTGCGGCGGCGTCCAGAGGAAGATCACCATGAACAGGATGACGGGGGTCCACGTCAGCGATCCGGTGACACCCGCCCAGCCGATGAGCACGGGCATGCAGCCGGCCGAGCCACCCCAGACGATGTTCTGCGGCGTGCGGCGCTTGAGCCACAGCGTGTAGACGAACACGTAGATCAGGATCGCGATGACGCTGAGCGCCGCGGCGAGCCAGTTCACCAGGAAGCCGAGCACCGCTGTCGACAGGACGCCGAGGATCCACGAGAACACGAGGGCTTCACGGTCGGAGAGTTCGCCGGTGACCAGCGGCCGGGTGCTCGTCCGCTTCATGAGCCGGTCGATGTCGCGGTCGATGTAGCAGTTGAAGGCCGACGCCGAACCGGCCGACATCGCTCCGCCGAGCATCGTCCAGAAGACGAGCCACAGGTCGGGGACGCCGCGCTCGGCGAGGAACATCGTCGGGGCCGTGGTGACGAGCAGCAGCTCCATCACGCGCGGCTTCGTCAACGAGACGTACGCACGGACCTTGCGGGACAGCGGCGATCGGGGTCGATCGGTGTCGGGCCGGGTCACGGTGGCAGTCGGCAAGGGAACCTCAGTCTGTTCGCATCAGCTCGCACACTCGGTGGACGACTGCGGCGGCGTCCGGGCATGCGCTGACCCGGAATGTCCACGGGTCCCGATCAGTTTACGGGATGGAAGCGCCGCAACGGTGCCCCGCTCCGACATCCCGGCGTGATCGGGACGCGTTCGACACGCCCGGATCGACCGTCGTCGGCCACCCCGGTGTGAACATCGGGGGTCACCTGAACCCCTTCTGAGTACCGGGTCACTATGCTGGACACGCCCTCCCGCAGTGCGCGCCCCGATGACGTCGGCCGCGATGAGCCGGTCGGCCGCCGCTAGACGGCGACACGACTCGGCCCCGGGATGGCCACATGTCCGTGCGATGGCACGAGCCCTCGCACATGTCGCATCAAGAAGGGTCAACATCCAAGTGGCTGAATTCACCTGGGACGCCATCGACCGGAAGGCCGTCGACACGGCCCGCGTTCTCGCCGCCGACTCGGTCGAGGCCGCCGGCAACGGTCACCCCGGCACCGCGATGAGCCTTGCTCCGCTCGCCCACCTGCTCTTCCAGAAGGTGATGCGTCGCGACCCCAGCGACGCCACCTGGATCGGCCGCGACCGCTTCATCCTCTCCGCCGGTCACGCCTCGATCCTCCAGTACGTGCAGTTCTACCTGCACGGCTACGGGCTCGAGCTCGAGGACCTGCAGCACCTGCGCAAGTGGGGCTCGAAGACCCCGGGTCACCCGGAGTACGGCCACACCGACGGTGTCGAGATCACCACGGGCCCGCTCGGCCAGGGCCTCGCGTCCTCGGTCGGCTTCGCCTACGCCCAGCGCTTCGAGCGCGGCCTGTTCGACCCGGAGACCCCGGCCGGCCAGTCGCCGTTCGACCACTTCACCTACGTGATCGCCGGCGACGGTGACATGCAGGAGGGCGTGACCAACGAAGCGGGCTCGCTCGCCGGTCGCCAGCAGCTCGGCAACCTCATCGCGTTCTACGACTCGAACCAGATCTCGATCGAGGACAACACCGACATCGCGTTCTCCGAGAGCGTCCCCGAGCGCTACGAGGCGCTCGGCTGGCACGTCCAGATCGTCGACTGGAAGAAGAACGGCGAGTACTCCGAGGACGCCGAGGAGCTCCACGCCGCGATCGAGGCCGCCAAGCAGGTCACCGACAAGCCGTCGCTCATCGTCCTCAAGACGATCATCGGCTGGCCGTCGCCGACCAAGCAGAACTCGGGCAAGATCCACGGTTCAGCGCTCGGCGCCGACGAGATCAAGGGCCTCAAGGAGATCCTCGGTTTCGACACCGACAAGACCTTCGAGGTCGCTCCCGAGGTCCTCGAGTACACCCGCGGCGCCGTCGCCAAGGGCCAGGCCGAGCACGCCGAGTGGCAGAAGTCCTTCGACGCGTGGGCCGCAGCCAACGCCGACAAGAAGGCACTGTTCGACCGCGTCCAGTCGAAGGAGCTCCCGGAGGGCCTCGAAGCAGCGCTCCCGGTCTTCCCGGCGGACAAGGCCGTCTCGACCCGTGCCGCTTCCGGCAAGGTCATCAACGCCATCGCGCCGCTGATGCCCGAGTTCTGGGGCGGTTCGGCCGACCTCGCCGAGTCGAACCTCACCACGATCGAGGGTGCCAAGTCCTTCGGTCCGGCCGAGGCCTCGACCTCGACGTGGAGCACCGACCCGTACGGCCGCGTGCTGCACTTCGGCATCCGCGAGCACGCCATGGGCTCGATCCTCAACGGCATCGTCCTGCACGGGAACACCCGCCCCTTCGGCGGCACGTTCCTCATCTTCAGCGACTACATGCGTCCGGCGGTCCGTCTCGCCGCGCTCATGCAGGCGCCGGCGATCTACGTCTGGACCCACGACTCCGTCGCCCTCGGCGAGGACGGCCCGACGCACCAGCCGATCGAGCAGGTCTCGTCGCTGCGTGCGATCCCGGGTCTCGACGTCGTCCGTCCGGCCGACGCCAACGAGGTCGCGTACGCGTGGCTCGAGATGCTCAAGCACACCGACCGCCCGGCCGGCATCGCGCTGAGCCGTCAGAACCTGCCGGTGTTCGAGCGTGGCGAAGGCGACGCCTCGGGCGAGGTCTTCGCTTCGGCGAAGAACGTCGCCAAGGGCGCCTACGTCCTGGCCGAGGCGCCCAACGGCACCCCGGACGTCATCCTCATCGCGACCGGTTCCGAGGTCCAGATCGCGGTCGAGGCTCGCGAGCAGCTCAAGGCCGAGGGCATCAACGCCCGCGTCGTGAGCGCCCCGTCGATCGAGTGGTTCCGCGCCCAGTCCGAGAACTACCAGGACCAGGTGCTCCCGAAGGACGTCACCGCTCGCGTGTCGGTCGAGGCCGGCATCGCCATGAGCTGGCGCGACATCGTCGGCGACAAGGGCCGCAGCGTCTCGATCGAGCACTTCGGTGCCTCGGCCGACTACCAGACGCTCTTCAAGGAGTTCGGCTTCACGACGGAGCACGTCGTGGCCGCCGCGAAGGAATCGATCGCAGCTTCCTGACCTGCAAGGGCCGGGTCCGGTTTCCGGATCCGGCCCTTCTTCCGGGAGGCCCGGCTCGGTTCCGCCACGGGCCTCCCGTCCCCGAAACCCCGACTCACGGTCCTCACGGACCCGTCGATGAAAGAAGAAGAGAAACACATGGCTGAGAACACCCCCACCGCCGCCCTCTCCGCGGTCGGCGTGAGCATCTGGCTCGACGACCTCTCCCGCGAGCTCCTCGAGACCGGCAAGCTCACCGAGCTCATCGAGCAGAAGAACGTCGTCGGTGTGACGACGAACCCGACGATCTTCGCGTCGGCCCTCGCCAAGGGCGAGCGCTACGACGCGCAGGTCAAGGAGCTCGCCGCTGCGGGCACCGACGTGACCGACGCGATCTTCGCGATCACCACGCAGGACGTCGCGAACGCATCCGACGTCTTCAAGCCGATCTACGACGAGACCAAGGGCTTCGACGGCCGCGTCTCGATCGAGGTCGAGCCGGGTCTGGCGCACGACACCGCCAAGACCATCGAGCAGGCCAAGTTCCTGTTCGAGAAGGTCGGCAAGGAGAACGTCCTCATCAAGATCCCGGCGACGCTCGAGGGTCTCGAGGCGATCACCGAGGTCATCGGCGCGGGCATCTCCGTCAACGTCACGCTGATCTTCTCGCTCGAGCGCTACCGCGCCGTCATCGACGCCTACCTCGGTGGGCTCGAGAAGGCCAAGGCCGCCGGCCACGACCTCTCCAAGATCCACTCGGTCGCGTCGTTCTTCGTGTCGCGCGTCGACTCCGAGATCGACAAGCGCCTGGACGCCGTCGGCACCGACGAGGCCAAGGCCCTGAAGTCGAAGGCCGGCATCGCCAACGCGCAGCTCGCCTACCAGGTCTGGACCGAGGCGTTCGCCTCCGAGCGCGCCCTGGGCCTGCTCGAGTCCGGTGCCAACACGCAGCGTCCGCTCTGGGCCTCGACCGGTGTCAAGGACCCGTCGCTCCCCGACACGCTCTACGTGACCGAGCTCGCCGCCCCGAACACCGTCAACACGATGCCGGGCAAGACGCTCGACGCCACGTTCGACCACGGTGAGATCCACGGCGACGCCATCGCCGGCACCTTCGACCAGGCGCAGCAGGTCCTTGACCAGCTCGCCGCGCAGGGTGTCGACTACGACGAGGTCGTCGCGCTGCTCGAGAAGGAGGGCGTGGACAAGTTCAACGTCTCCTGGGGCGAGCTCGTCGACACCGTCAAGGCAGCGCTCGAGGGCGCCAAGTAGTGACGGTTTCCATCGCAGCCAGCGGCGACGCCGCGCGGGCCATCGAACAGGTGGTCCCGCGGCTCGTCGCTGACCTGGTGGCCTCGGGCATCACCGCCCAGGACGCCGATCTGTGGGGAGCCACCGCCGAGGCCGAGGCGTCGAAGCGCCTCGGTTGGGTGGAGGCCGTCTCGGTCTCCCGCCCGCTCGTCGCCGAGGTGACCGCGCTGCGCGAGTCGCTCCGTGCCGAAGGGGTCGACCACGTCGTCCTCGCCGGCATGGGCGGCTCGTCGCTCGCACCCGAGGTCATCACGCGCACGGCCGGTGTCCCCCTCACGGTCCTCGACTCGACCGATCCCGCGCAGGTCCACGCCGCCGTGACGACCGACCTCGAGCGCACCGTGCTCGTCGTCTCGTCGAAGTCCGGTTCGACGCTCGAGACCGATTCGCAGCGCCGGGTCTACGAGCAGGCGTTCCGCGACGCCGGCATCGACCCGGCCGGCCGCATCGTCGTCGTCACCGACCCGGGCTCCGCGCTCGAGGCAGCCGCGACCGACGCCGGGTACCGCGTCTTCACTGCCGACCCCACCGTCGGCGGCCGCTACTCCGCGCTCACCGCCTTCGGCCTCGTGCCGTCCGGTCTCGCCGGAGCGGACATCGCCGAGCTCCTCGACGAAGCCGACGCCATCTCCGCGCTGCTCTCGGTCGACCTGGACGAGAACCCCGGGCTCGTGCTCGGTGCGGTCCTCGCCGGCACCGAGCCGCTGCGCGACAAGATCGCCATCGTGCCCGACGGCACGCACATCGTCGGTTTCGGCGACTGGGTCGAACAGCTGATCGCGGAGTCGACCGGCAAGGACGGCCGCGGCCTGCTGCCCGTCGTGCTGCACGCGGACTCCCCCGAGGTCACCGCCGGCCTGCCCGACGTCCAGGTCATCCGCCTGGTCGGTTCGCGCGAGGACGAGCGTCACGTGGCCGAGGGCGAGGTCGAGATCACCGGCACGCTCGGTGGCCAGATCCTCGTCTGGGAGTACGCCGTCGCGGTCGCCGGTCGCCTGCTCGGCATCAACCCGTTCGACCAGCCCGACGTCGAGGCCGCCAAGGTCGCGACGCGCGCACTGCTCGACGACCGCCCCGCCGCGGCTGAGCCGGCGTTCTCCGAGGACGGCATCGCCGTCCGCGCGACGCCCGGACTCGCCATCGGTGCGACGCTCTCGGAAGCCGTGTCGGGCCTGGTGTCCGCACTCGACCCGACCGGCTACGTGTCGGTGCAGGCGTACGTCGACCGCACCGCGAACAGCGGCCTCGAGTCGCTGCGCGACGCGATCGCGGCGCGCACGGAACGCCCCGTCACCTTCGGGTACGGCCCGCGGTTCCTGCACTCGACCGGCCAGTACCACAAGGGCGGCCCCGCAACGGGAGTGTTCCTGCAGATCGTGGCCGACGAAGCCGAGGACCTGGCGATCCCGGGTCGGCCGTTCACGTTCGGGCAGCTCCTCCAGGCCCAGGCGGCCGGTGACGCGAGTGTCCTCGCCGAACACGGCCGACCGGTCCTCACCCTCACCACGTCGGACGTCCTCGCCGCCACCGCGGCGATCGCGGCCGCCGTCTCCCCCTGACTCGTAAGGAGTTCACCGACTCATGTCACCGGTGGCAATCACCCCGGAGCACAACCCGCTCCGGCTGCCGACGGATCGTCGACTGAACCGGATCGCGGGACCGAGCACGCTCATCATCTTCGGTGTGACGGGCGACCTGTCACGCAAGAAGCTGATGCCCGCGGTCTACGACCTGGCCAACCGAGGGCTCCTGCCCCCGGGGTTCGCGCTCGTCGGGTTCGCTCGTCGCGACTGGGAGGACCAAGACTTCTCCCAGCTCGTGCACGACGCCGTCAAGGAGCACTCCCGCACCCCGTTCGACGAGGACGTCTGGCGTCAGCTCGAACAGGGCATCCGCTTCGTGCAGGGCTCGTTCGACGACCCCGAGGCGTTCCGCGAGCTGAAGCGCACCGTCGACGACCTCGACGCCGAGCGCGGGACGCTGGGCAACCACGCGTTCTACCTGTCCATCCCACCCAAGATGTTCCCGGTCGTCACCGAGCAGCTCAAGCTGTCCGGGCTGACCGAGAAGCGCGTGGGCTCCTGGAGCCGTGTGGTCGTCGAGAAGCCGTTCGGCTCCGACCTCCGCACCGCGCGCGAGCTCAACGCGATCGTCGAGAGCGTCTTCGCTCCCGACGACGTGTTCCGCATCGACCACTACCTCGGCAAGGAGACTGTCCAGAACCTCCTGACGCTCCGGTTCGCGAACCAGATGTACGAACCCATCTGGAACTCGAACTACGTCGACCACGTGCAGATCACGATGGCCGAGGACATCGGCGTCGCCGGACGAGCCGCGTACTACGACGGCATCGGCGCGGCGCGCGACGTCATCCAGAACCACCTGCTGCAGCTCCTCGCGCTCACCGCGATGGAGGAGCCCGTCTCGTTCAAGGCCGCGGACCTGCGCGCCGAGAAGGAGAAGGTGCTCTCCGCCGTTCGTCTGCCCGATGACCTCTCCACCGCAACCGCCCGCGGGCAGTACGCCGGTGGGTGGCAGGGCGGCGAGAAGGTGCTCGGCTTCCTCGAGGAAGGCGGCATGGACCCCGAGTCCGGCACCGAGACCTACGCGGCGATCAAGCTCGACATCGCCACGCGTCGCTGGCAGGGCGTCCCGTTCTACCTGCGCGCCGGCAAGCGTCTCGGCCGTCGTGTGACCGAGATCGCGATCGTGTTCAAGCGCGTCCCCGAGGACGTCTACGGCAACTCGCAGTCCCCGCTCGGGCAGAACGCCCTGGTGATCCGCGTCCAGCCGGACGAGGGCGTCACGCTCCGCTTCGGATCGAAGGTCCCGGGCGTCGGCACCCAGGTGCGCGACGTGACGATGGACTTCGGCTACGGCCACGCGTTCACCGAAGCATCCCCCGAGGCGTACGAGCGACTCATCCTCGACGTGCTCCTCGGTGACCCGCCGCTGTTCCCGCGGCACCAGGAGGTCGAGCTGTCCTGGAAGATCCTCGACCCCATCGAGGAGTTCTGGGCCACGCAGGGCCAGCCCGAGCAGTACCGTCCCGGCACGTGGGGTCCGGCATCCGCCGATGCCCTGCTCGCCCGCGACGGTCGGACCTGGAGGCGTCCGTGAAGATCGACATGCCCGACACCACGGTGTCGAAGATCCAGAAGAAGCTCGTCCGCATCCGCGAAGAGGGCGGCGCCGTCGCCCTCGGCCGGGTGCTGACCCTCATCATCTCGACGGCCCTCGGCCACGAGGAAGAGGCGATCGAGGCGGCGAACGAAGCGTCCCGCGAGCACCCGATGCGCGTGATCATCGTCTCGAAGAACAGCGGTGACACGAAGTCCCCCGGGCGCCTCGACGCGCAGATCCGTGTCGGCAGCGACGCGGGTGCGAGCGAGGTCATCGTCCTCCGTGCGTACGGCGAGACCGCGACCGACGAGGAGAGCCTGGTCACCGGGCTCCTGCTGCCGGACGCACCCGTCGTGGCCTGGTGGCCGCAGACGGCTCCGGAGCAGCCCGCGGCGTCGGCCCTGGGCCGCATCGCGCAGCGCCGGATCACCGACGCTGCCGCGCAGAAGGACCCGAACGGTGCGATCGAGGCCCTCGGCGCGTCCTACGTGCCGGGTGACACCGACTTCGCCTGGACCCGTCTCACCCTGTGGCGGAACCAGCTCGCCGCGGCGCTCGACCAGCCGCCGTACGAGCCGATCACCGCGGTCGAGGTCTCCGGAGCGTCCGACAGCCCGTCGACGATCCTGCTCGCCGCCTGGCTGCAGCTGCAGCTCCGGGTGCCGGTGTCCGTCGTCACGTCGCCCCGTGCGACGGGGTCGAGCGGTATCCACGGCGTGAAGCTCGTCCGCGAGTCCGGGACCATCGAGCTCGAGCGTTCCCTGGTGGACGTCGCCACGCTCTCGATGCCCGGGCAGCCGACGCACGACCTGTCGCTGCCACGCCGCAACCTGCGTGACTGCCTGGCCGAGGAACTCCGTAGACTCGACCCGGACGTCCTCTTCGGAGACGTCGTCAAGCACGGGGTGCCCCAGCTGCGCGAGACCATCGCCCGCTGATCCACACCCCACACGGTCGGGCCGTCTGTCTGGTGCAGGCGGTCCGACCGGACCGAAGGCGGTCGGACGACCGGTCGGCCGCCACGAACACGGGAGTCACGTGACCAACGAACGGCGGGTGCTCGTGCACCCCGACAAGCAGGCCCTCGGCGCTTCGGTCGCCGCACGCTTCATCACCAAGATCATCGACGTGCTCGACGAGCAGGAGCGCGCCGACATCGCGATCAGCGGTGGCTCGGTGTCGTCCCTCGTCCTCGCCGCGATCGGCCAGTCGCCAGCGCGCGAGAGCGTCGACTGGTCGAAGGTGCACGTCTGGTGGGTCGACGAGCGCTGGGTCCCGTCGGACGACGCCGACCGCAACACCACCGGCACGCAGACCGACTTCTTCGACCACGTGGACATCCCCGCGTCGAACATCCACCCGATGCCGGCCTCGGACGGCGGGCTCGACATCGAGGCCGCTGCGAGCCAGTACGAGCGTGAGCTGCAGGACGCCGCGCCCGAGGGTGCCGTTGCTCCGCGTTTCGACATCACCCTGCTGGGTGTCGGCCCGGACGGACACACCGCGTCGCTCTTCCCGGAGTTCCCGCAGCTCACCGTCACCGACCGCGCTGTCGTGTCGGTGGACGACTCCCCCAAGCCGCCGCCGCAGCGCTTGACCGTCACCTACCCGGTGATCAACGCCTCGCAGCGCGTCTGGGTCATCCTGTCCGGCGCCGAGAAGGCGTCGGTGCTGGGGCTCGCCCTCGCCGGCGCGTCGGTCGACGACGTCCCCGTCGGAGGCGTGCAGGGCCGCAAGCGCACCGTCTTCTTCGTCGACCAGGACGCCGCCCGCGACGTCCCCGAGAACCTGATCGCGTCGACGTACTAGACGCGCGTTCCTGACGGACAGGAGGCCCGGTGCCCGCTAGCACCCGGCCTCCTGTCC
>NZ_JADKSC010000009.1:0-5553 GCF_015350855.1 Curtobacterium sp. VKM Ac-2889
TACGTTAAGTCCGGCGGCGTCCTACTCTCCCACAAGGTCCCCCTTGCAGTACCATCGGCGCTGAGAGGCTTAGCTTCCGGGTTCGGAATGTGACCGGGCGTTTCCCTCTCGCTATGACCACCGGAACACTCTCGACCAGATCATACATTGGTCTCAAAGCTGTCCCGACTACTGCCTTCCGTGAAGAGGGCAGAGCGGTGTATTCAGTTTCGATTCCCGATCGTCTGTCGGGAACCACAAAGTGGACGCGAGCCCGTGCAACAAGTGCACGGAAATCAGTGTGTTATCAAGTCTTCGGCTTATTAGTACCGGTCAGCTCCACGGGTCGTTAGTCCCCGCTTCCACATCCGGCCTATCAACCCAGTAGTCTGCTGGGAGCCTCTCACACTCAAGGTGCATGGAAATCTCATCTCGAAGACGGCTTCCCGCTTAGATGCTTTCAGCGGTTATCCGGTCCGAACGTAGCTAATCAGCGGTGCCCTTGGCAGAACAACTGACACACCAGAGGTTCGTCCATCCCGGTCCTCTCGTACTAGGGATAGATCTTCTCAAATTTCCAACGCGCGCAGCGGATAGGGACCGAACTGTCTCACGACGTTCTAAACCCAGCTCGCGTACCGCTTTAATGGGCGAACAGCCCAACCCTTGGGACCTACTCCAGCCCCAGGATGCGACGAGCCGACATCGAGGTGCCAAACCATGCCGTCGATATGGACTCTTGGGCAAGATCAGCCTGTTATCCCCGAGGTACCTTTTATCCGTTGAGCGACAGCGCTTCCACAAGCCACTGCCGGATCACTAGTCCCGACTTTCGTCCCTGCTCGACCTGTCAGTCTCACAGTCAAGCTCCCTTGTGCACTTACACTCGCCACCTGATTGCCAACCAGGTTGAGGGAACCTTTGGGCGCCTCCGTTACTCTTTGGGAGGCAACCGCCCCAGTTAAACTACCCATCAGGCACTGTCCATGAACCCGATCAGGGTCCTACGTTAGACATCCAAAGTGACCAGAGTGGTATTTCAACAATGACTCCACGAACACTAGCGTGCCCGCTTCACAGTCTCCCACCTATCCTACACAAGCCACTCCGAACACCAATACCAAACTGTAGTAAAGGTCACGGGGTCTTTCCGTCCTGCTGCGCGTAACGAGCATCTTTACTCGTAGTGCAATTTCGCCGAGTTCGCGGTTGAGACAGCTGGGAAGTCGTTACGCCATTCGTGCAGGTCGGAACTTACCCGACAAGGAATTTCGCTACCTTAGGATGGTTATAGTTACCACCGCCGTTTACTGGGGCTTAAATTCAGAGCTTCGCCCAAAGGCTAACCCTTCCTCTTAACCTTCCAGCACCGGGCAGGCGTCAGTCCGTATACATCGTCTTGCGACTTCGCACGGACCTGTGTTTTTAGTAAACAGTCGCTTCCCACTGGTCTCTGCGGCCTTCAACGCTCACGGAGTAAATCCGGTCACGTGTCCGGCCCCCCTTCTCCCGAAGTTACGGGGGCATTTTGCCGAGTTCCTTAACCACGATTCTCTCGATCTCCTTGGTATTCTCTACCTGACCACCTGAGTCGGTTTCGGGTACGGGCGGCTGCAACCTCGCGTCGATGCTTTTCTCGGCAGCATAGGATCACTGATTTCCCCTTACGGGTACGCGTCGGATCTCAGGCACACAGACGACGGATTTGCCTATCGTCAGCCCTACATCCTTACACCAGGTTCACCTTACGGATACCATCGCCTGGCTCAGCTACCTTCCTGCGTCACACCTGTTCATACGCTAACCGCACCAGCATGGGGTCGAGCGTTAGACCGGCCACCATCACCCCGAAGGGATCCGGTTGTACCGGGTTAGGACTCTTAGCACCACTGGATTAGCTTGGGCGGTTGTTCGCCGGTACGGGAATATCAACCCGTTGTCCATCGACTACGCCTGTCGGCCTCGCCTTAGGTCCCGACTTACCCAGGGCGGATTAACCTGGCCCTGGAACCCTTGGTCTTTCGGAGGACGGGTTTCTCACCCGTCTTTCGCTACTCATGCCTGCATTCTCACTCGTGTAGCGTCCACGGCTGGATCACTCCGCCGCTTCACTCGCCACACGACGCTCTCCTACCACTCCGCACGACTGAACCACGAAGGCTTGTCTATAGTGCGAAATCTACAACTTCGGTGGTGTGCTTGAGCCCCGTTACATTGTCGGCGCGGAATCACTTGACCAGTGAGCTATTACGCACTCTTTCAAGGGTGGCTGCTTCTAAGCCAACCTCCTGGTTGTCTGTGCAACTCCACATCCTTTCCCACTTAGCACACGCTTAGGGACCTTAGTTGGTAGTCTGGGTTGTTTCCCTCTCGACGATGAAGCTTATCCCCCACCGTCTCACTGCTGCGCTCTCACTCACCGGCATTCGGAGTTTGGCTGACGTCAGTAACCTGTTGAGGCCCATCGGCCATCCAGTAGCTCTACCTCCGGCGAGAAACACGCAACGCTGCACCTAAATGCATTTCGGAGAGAACCAGCTATCACGAAGTTTGATTGGCCTTTCACCCCTATCCACAGCTCATCCCCTCCATTTTCAACTGAAGTGGGTTCGGTCCTCCACGACGTCTTACCGTCGCTTCAACCTGGCCATGGATAGATCACTTCGCTTCGGGTCTAGAACATGCGACTCAAACGCCCTATTCAGACTCGCTTTCGCTACGGCTGCCCCTCACGGGTTAACCTCGCCACATATCACTAACTCGCAGGCTCATTCTTCAAAAGGCACGCCGTCACCCCTACTAAGGAGGCTCCGACGGTTTGTAAGCAAACGGTTTCAGGTACTATTTCACTCCCCTCCCGGGGTACTTTTCACCTTTCCCTCACGGTACTTGTCCGCTATCGGTCATCTGGGAGTATTTAGGCTTATCAGGTGGTCCTGACAGATTCACACGGGATTTCTCGGGCCCCGTGCTACTTGGGATACACATCCGGCCATAACACCATTTCGTCTACGGGGCTGGCACCCACTACGGCCCGGCTTTCAAACCGGTTCGACTATGATGCGCTGTAACCGCCCCAGTCCGGCAGAACTGAGTGACGTGTCCCACAACCCCGACCATGCAACGCCCGCCGGCTATCACACATGATCGGTTTAGCCTCATCCGCTTTCGCTCGCCACTACTCACGGAATCACATGTTGTTTTCTCTTCCTGTGGGTACTGAGATGTTTCACTTCCCCACGTTCCCTCTACCCGCCCTATATATTCAGGCGGGAGTCACCAGGTCGCAAAACGCCTGGCGGGGTTTCCCCATTCGGAAATCCTCGGATCACAGCTCGATTATCAGCTCCCCGAGGCTTATCGCAGATTTCTACGTCCTTCATCGGCTCCAGATGCCAAGGCATCCACCGTTTGCTCTTAGAAACTTGACCACAAAGATTAAAATTGCGATCCAACGTCACCACTCAACAACCCAAAGGCTGATCATGGATGACGCGAATCAAAGATGCTCGCGTCCACTGTGTAGTTCTCAACATACGATCGGCACCAGCACTCCCCCACCACAACAGCAGGATCACACTGGCCCGACGAAGGACCCGTAGGCCCAACCCCCACCACCACTCACGTAGCAGCAGGAAGCCTGGTCCCTCAGGACCCAACAACGTGCACCAGCTGAGCGCTCCACCCCCGACCCGTCCCAACCCTGCAAGCAGAGCGTACTGAGGTCGGAAGCATCACTCCCAACTGCACTGTCAATGTTCCACCCATGAGCTACCCGTCGGACACGTTCGGTCCGAAACAGGCGCCTGGACCAGCAACCAACCACCCACAATGGGCGACCAGCACTGACCAGATGCTCCTTAGAAAGGAGGTGATCCAGCCGCACCTTCCGGTACGGCTACCTTGTTACGACTTAGTCCTAATCACCGATCCCACCTTCGACGGCTCCTTCCACAAGGGTTAGGCCACCGGCTTCGGGTGTTACCGACTTTCATGACTTGACGGGCGGTGTGTACAAGGCCCGGGAACGTATTCACCGCAGCGTTGCTGATCTGCGATTACTAGCGACTCCGACTTCATGAGGTCGAGTTGCAGACCTCAATCCGAACTGAGACCGGCTTTTTGGGATTCGCTCCACCTTACGGTATCGCAGCCCTTTGTACCGGCCATTGTAGCATGCGTGAAGCCCAAGACATAAGGGGCATGATGATTTGACGTCATCCCCACCTTCCTCCGAGTTGACCCCGGCAGTCTCCTATGAGTCCCCGGCATAACCCGCTGGCAACATAGAACGAGGGTTGCGCTCGTTGCGGGACTTAACCCAACATCTCACGACACGAGCTGACGACAACCATGCACCACCTGTACACCGACCACAAGGGGGCGACCATCTCTGGCCGTTTCCGGTGTATGTCAAGCCTTGGTAAGGTTCTTCGCGTTGCATCGAATTAATCCGCATGCTCCGCCGCTTGTGCGGGCCCCCGTCAATTCCTTTGAGTTTTAGCCTTGCGGCCGTACTCCCCAGGCGGGGCGCTTAATGCGTTAGCTACGACACAGAAACCGTGGAAAGGTCCCTACATCTAGCGCCCAACGTTTACGGCATGGACTACCAGGGTATCTAATCCTGTTCGCTCCCCATGCTTTCGCTCCTCAGCGTCAGTTACGGCCCAGAGATCTGCCTTCGCCATCGGTGTTCCTCCTGATATCTGCGCATTCCACCGCTACACCAGGAATTCCAATCTCCCCTACCGCACTCTAGTCTGCCCGTACCCACTGCAAGCCCGAGGTTGAGCCTCGGGATTTCACAGCAGACGCGACAAACCGCCTACGAGCTCTTTACGCCCAATAATTCCGGACAACGCTTGCACCCTACGTATTACCGCGGCTGCTGGCACGTAGTTAGCCGGTGCTTTTTCTGCAGGTACCGTCACTTTCGCTTCTTCCCTACTAAAAGAGGTTTACAACCCGAAGGCCGTCATCCCTCACGCGGCGTTGCTGCATCAGGCTTTCGCCCATTGTGCAATATTCCCCACTGCTGCCTCCCGTAGGAGTCTGGGCCGTGTCTCAGTCCCAGTGTGGCCGGTCACCCTCTCAGGCCGGCTACCCGTCGTCGCCTTGGTGAGCCATTACCTCACCAACAAGCTGATAGGCCGCGAGTCCATCCCCAACCAAAAAATCTTTCCACCACCAGACCATGCGGCCAGTGATCATATCCAGTATTAGACGTCGTTTCCAACGCTTATCCCAGAGTCAGGGGCAGGTTACTCACGTGTTACTCACCCGTTCGCCACTAATCCACCCAGCAAGCTGGGCATCATCGTTCGACTTGCATGTGTTAAGCACGCCGCCAGCGTTCGTCCTGAGCCAGGATCAAACTCTCCGTAAAAAAATACAGACCCAACACCCGAAGGCATCAGACCGAGTTGATTCTGACTGTTGACTGTCTACTGACAATCTTCAATCCAAAAGGAATTGCTTCATGACCCAGTCAGCAAGCCGACCAGGCACGAGGTCAATCAATAAATTGGCATTGACAATGTGCACGCTGTTGAGTTCTCAAGGACCAGACGCACT